>DAOKZI010000021.1:0-80140 GCA_035325705.1 Gammaproteobacteria bacterium | reverse complement strand
TACCCCGCGACAGCGCTTGACCTTGGGGAGGAGTCCATATACGGGCTACGAAGACTCACTGTCGGCGCCCGAACGTCGCGCTCGCCCCTCCTGCGCACGCCTGCTAGGCTCGCGACCATGTCCAGGCGGAGCAGACGCAATGGCCACCGTGACGCTGATCGAATACGAACAGGCGAGCCCCGAAGTGCGGGCGGTCTACGACGACATCCGTGCGACGCGCAAGACGGATTTCATCAACAATTTCTGGAAGGCGCTGGCGGTCAATCCCGCGCAGTTGAAGCGCACCTGGGAAGGCGCGAAAGCCGTGATGGCGCCCGGCGCGATCGACGCGCTGACCAAGGAGTACGTCTACATCGCCGTGTCCGTCGCCAACGGCTGCTCGTACTGCATCCATTCGCACACCGCCGCGGCGCGCGCGAAGGGCATGACCGAGGCGCAGTACGGCGAGCTCCTCGCCGTGATCGGCATGGCGCACTCGACCAACGGGCTGGTGACGGCGATGCAGGTGCCGGTCGACGAGGCGTTCAAGGTCGAATGAGCCGCGCCTCCTCATAGACCGTAGGAGGCTGCAGAGCCTGCGGTGGGCTCGTAGCCGGCCGGGCCGCGGTGGCCTCGTGCTCGGAACTGCGAGCGAGATCACGCTCCTGCGCGCTGCGCAAAGCGCGATCCCGGATTCGCCGCGCTCATCCGGGCGGCGAATTTCGGCAAGTCGTCGCTTTCCCGTTCAGTCCGCCGCCGGGCCTTTGCTATAGTCGCGCCGAACCGGCGACATGCGAGGGGGCCGACGCCATGACGACGACCGTGTACGAAACGGAAGAGGCGCTGCGCGCGCTGATGGGCCAGCCGATGGAGCTCGCGGTGCGCAAGGCGCTGCCCGCGCTCGACAAGTACTGCCGCGCGTTCATCGAGCGCTCGCCTTTCCTGAGTCTGGGCACGGCCGACGCGCAGGGCCGCGCGGACGTATCGCCGCGCGGCGATCGGCCGGGCTTCGTGCTCGTGCTCGACGATCGTCACCTCTTCATCCCCGAACGTCCGGGCAACGCCCGCTATGACTCGCTGACGAACATCCTGTCGAATCCGTGGGTCGGGCTGCTGTTCTTCGTGCCCGGTTACGAGGACATGCTGCGCGTGAACGGTCGCGCGCGGCTGCTCGGCGAGCCGGCGCTGCTGGAGCGCTGTGCCGTCAAGGGCAAGGCGCCCAGGCTCGGCATCGAAGTCACGGTGGACGAGGCTTATCTCCACTGTGCAAAAGCGCTGAGGCGCTCGAAGCTGTGGGATCCGACGACGCAGCGCGATCGCGCCGAGCTGCCGACGCTGGGCCGCATGATCCTCGAACAGACCGCGGCAGCGGGGACCGCGCCGGACGCCGAGGTCGTCAGCAACGTCGACGAGTTGATCGAAGAAAACTACCGCACCACGCTGTACTGAAGCGCGCGGCTGCGTCTCGTGAACATCGATCTCTCCGTCTTCGAGGCGGCCGCGCCGGGCCTGCAGCTCGCCGGCTTCGGTGACATCGAGCGCATCGTCGCCGACACGACGAACCTCGCCCTGTTCTTCGCGGTCGAGGAGCTCGCGCTCGTCTACGTCAACGCCGCGTTCCGGCGCATCACCGGCTTTCCGCTGGACACGGGCATCGGGCGCGCGTGGACGGCGCTGCTGCACGAAGACGACGCGCAGGCGACTTACGAGGCTTATCGTGCAGCCTACGCGAGCCGCTCGCGCTTCGTCGCCGAGTATCGGCTGCGCCGGCACGACGGCGAATACCGCTGGATGCGCACCCACGGCATGCCTTATTTCGACGCGGACGGCGGCTTCCACGGCATGGTCGGCTGCTTCCTCGACATCACCGATCTGCGGCTCGCGCGCGAGCGCGAGGCGGCGATGCTGGAGCGCTTCACGCTCGCGATCGCGGGCTCCAGCGAAGGCATTTTCGACTGGCCGGATCTGAGCCGGCCGCAGTTCTGGGCCTCGGCGCGCGCGCTCGAGCTGGTCGGCTACGGCGACAGCGAGCTCGAACCGACGCGCGAGGTGCTGCTCGAGCGTCTCCACGACGCCGATCGCGAACGTCTCGCGGCCGCGCTGGACGCCGCCGCCCTGCACGGCCAGGACATGGACATCGAGTTCCGCATGCGCCGCCGCGACGGCCGCTACAACTGGTTCCACGTGCGGGCCGCCTGCGTCGCGAGCGCGAGCAGCGGCGCGCGCCGGCTGGTCGGCTCGCTGCAGGACATCGACGCGCGCGTCACCGCGCTGACCAAGATCCAGCGCCTGCAGGATCGTTTCCGCAGCGCCGTCGAAGCCTCGACCAGCGGCCTGTGGGACTGGGAGCTGTCCGAGCGGCGCGTATGGTTCTCGCCGAGCGTGAAGAATCTGATCGGCTATCCGACGGACGCCGATCTCCGCCTGGATCATTCGACCTACACCGAGCACGTGCATCCGGACGATCTGCCGCGCATCGACCGCGCGATCGTCCGTCATTTCAAGACGCGCGAGCCCTTCGACATCGAATACCGCCTGCGCCACCGCGCCGGCGGCTATCGCTGGTACCGTTCGCTCGGCGTCGCGCAGTGGAACGAGCAAGGGCGCGCCACGCGCATGTCGGGCTCGGTGACCGACGTCCACGAGCGCAAGCAGGCCGAGCTCGCGCTGCGCGCCGAGCGCGAGAAGGCGCTCGTGACCTTGACCTCGATCGGCGACGCCGTGGTGGCGACGGACGCGACGGGCCGCATCGAGATGCTGAATCCGGCCGCCGAGAAGCTCCTGATGCTCAAGCGCAAGGAGGCCGCCGGCAAACCGCTGGCCGAGATCGTGCGCGTGATTCTCCAGCGCACGCGCCAGCCGATCGTCGACCCGGTCGAGCTGTGCATGCAGCGCGGGCGCGTCAGCTCGCGCGGGGACTCGCTGCTGATCGCCGCCGACGGCAGCGAGCATGCGATCGAGTACACGGCCACGCCGATCCGCAACGACGAGGGACAGGTGTGGGGCGCCGTGCTGGTGCTGCGTAACGTCACGCAGGAACGGCGCCTGCAGCAGGAGATGAGCTATCAGGCGACGCACGACGGGCTGACCGGGCTCGTCAACCGCGTGGAGTTCGAGCGGCGGCTGACGCGCGTGATCCGCCACGCGGCGGCGACGGGCGACACGCATGCGCTGTGCTATCTCGATCTCGATCAGTTCAAGGTCATCAACGACACCTGCGGCCACGGCGCGGGCGACGAGCTGCTGCGCCAGATCGCGCTCGTCCTGCGCGACACGGTGCGCAAGCGCGACACCGTCGCGCGCCTGGGCGGCGACGAGTTCGGCATCCTGATGGAGCACTGCAGCCTGCAGCAGGCGACGCGCGTGGCGAGCAGCGTGCGCGAGCGCATCGCCGACTACCGCTTCCGCTGGGAGCAGCACGTGTTCGGCGTCGGCGCAAGCATCGGGCTCGTGACGATCGACGAGACCAGCGAGCAGATGGCGGACATCATGCGGCACGTCGACGCCGCCTGCTATCTCGCGAAGGAGCAGGGCCGCAACCGCGTGCATGTCTACGATCCCGGCGACGAGACGATGGAGCGCCGCCGCGGCGAAATGCAGTGGGTGTCGCGCATCAACAACGCGCTGCTCGAAAGCCGCTTCGAGCTCTACGTGCAGCCGGCGATCCCGCTGCAGAATCCGGAGGCCCCGCGCTATCTCGAGGTGCTGCTGCGCTTCCGCGACGGCAAGGTGCTGCGCTCACCGGCGGAGTTCCTGCCGGCCGCCGAGCGCTACAGCCTGTCGCCGAAGATCGACTCCTGGGTGTTGACGGCCTTGCTCGAGGCCTATGCTCGCGAACCCGCGCTGTTCCGCCGCGACACGCTGTTCGCGGTGAACCTCTCCGCGCTCTCGCTGTGCGATGAGGCCTTCCTGAGCTTCATCGACGGCGCGCTGACGCGCGCCGCGATGCCGCCGGAGCTCTTGTGCTTCGAGATCACGGAGACGGCGGCCATCGGCAATCTGTCGCGCGCCGTGCAGTTCTTCAATGCCATGCGCGGCCGCGGCTGCCGCTTCGCGCTCGACGACTTCGGCAGCGGCCTTTCATCCTTCGGCTATCTGCGCACGCTGCCGGTCGACTTCCTGAAGATCGACGGATTGTTCGTGCGCGACTGCGTCGAGGATCCGATCGATTTCGCGATGGTGAAGTCGATCAACGACATCGGCCACGTGATGGGCATCAAGACCGTGGCCGAGTTCGCCGAGAACGCGGCCATCGAAGCGAAAATGCGCGAGATCGGCATCGACTACGCGCAGGGCTACGGGATCAGCGAGCCGATGCCGCTGCGGAGCTATCTCGCCCGCGAATGAAGACGCGGCCGTAGGTTGGGCTGACGAAGGAAGCCCAACATCGGGCGCCGAATGTCGGGCTTCCTTCGTCAGCCCAACCTACGATTACTGCACCCGGGCTATGGCGCGATCTTCACCGCGCCGAATCGACGACGCTCACGCCGTCTCCTCGATCGTCGAGGCCGTGGCCTGCGATGCCCCGTAAGTCGACATCAGCTTCAGGATCTGCTGCAGCATGCGGTCCTCGCCGCCGGCGGCGTCCGGACCCTGCTCTCCGTCGAGCTTCATCGCTTCCTCGCGGGTCACGCGGCCGTTGCCGTCGGCGTCGGCCGCCGCGAAATCGTCCGCGATGCGCTGGAGCAGCTCGCCGTGCTTGCCGTCCGTGCCCGCGCCGTCCTCCAGCATCTGCGCGATCTCGTCTTCGCTGAGGCCTTGATCCTCGCCGGGCGGCGGGGGCGGCGGCGGACCGCCGGCGCGCTCGAGCTTCGCTCGCGTCATCTGATCGTCGAGCTTCGCGAACAGGTCTTCGAGTGCGCTCGAGAACTCCGCCTTGCTGACGCTGCCGTCGCCGTCGCCGTCCATCGCCTGGAGCGCCGCCTCCGCGTCGCTGCCGGCGACCGCCTGCAGATCGGACAGCTTCAGCGCGCCGCTGCCCTGCGTGTCGAGCTTGTCGAACAGCTTCTCGGCCAGCGCCGCCGCGTCTTCGCGCGAAGGCTTCGGTCCCTGCGCCCGCGCGCCGCAGGCCTGGCCGGCGGCCGCCGTGCCGAGGCTCATACTCACACTCATGCTCATGTCGAGTCTCCTGACTGGCGCACCGGAAGAGCTCTTCCGGTCGCACGCCGTCGTCGCGATCCATCGGCCGGCGCGGGTCACGAGCGCGTCGCGTGCGCGTAAATGTACGTAACTCGCCGGCCGCGCTCCGGATGCCCGCGGGGACGAGACAAACGCGCCGGCATCGTGTGAGATAAGGGACCCCCTGCACCGCGCCGTCCACGATGAGCCAGACCGCCCAGGAGCTGCTGCGCCAGCTCCCCGCAATCGACGAGCTGCTGCGCGACGCGCGCGGCGCGGCGCTGTGCGCGCGCCACGGCCGCGAGCTCACGACCCAGGTGCTGCGCGAAGTCGTCGCCGCCGCGCGCGAACGGCTGCTCGCGCAGGGGACGGCCGCGCAGGCGACGGCGCAGGCCCTGCTCGAGGCGGCCGCGACGCGCCTGCTCGCGCTCTCCACCTCGTCGCTGCGGCCCGTGTTCAATTTGACCGGCACCGTGCTGCACACGAATCTCGGCCGCGCGCCGCTGCCGGCCGTCGCGATCGAGGCGATGGCGGCGGCCGCCGGCGCCTGCAATCTCGAGTACGAGCTCGACGAGGGCCGGCGCGGCGACCGCGACGCGCACGTCGAGGAGCGGATCCGCCGCTTGACCGGCGCCGAGGCCGCGACCGTCGTCAACAACAATGCGGCCGCGGTGCTGCTGCTGCTGAACACGCTCGCGCGCGCGAAGGAAGTGCTGGTCTCGCGCGGCGAGCTGGTCGAGATCGGCGGCGCCTTCCGCGTGCCGGACGTGATGGCGCGCGCCAGCGCGAGGCTGGTCGAGGTCGGCACCACGAACCGCACGCACCGCGCGGACTTCGAGCAGGCGATCGGTGCGCGCACGGCGCTCGTGATGAAGGTGCACACGAGCAACTACGCGATCCACGGCTACACGGCCGCCGTGCCGGAAGCCGAGCTCGCGGCGCTCGCGCACGCGCACGGCCTGCCCTTCGCCGTCGATCTCGGCAGCGGCACGCTGATCGATCTCGCGCGCTACGGCCTGCCGCACGAGCCGACGGTCGCGGAAACCCTCGCGAGCGGCGCTGATCTCGTCAGCTTCAGCGGCGACAAGCTGCTCGGCGGCCCGCAGGCCGGGATCATCGCCGGCAAGGCGTCGCTGGTGAAACTTCTCAAGCGCAACCCGATGAAGCGCGCGCTGCGCGTGGACAAGGTCACGCTCGCGGCCCTGGACGCGGTGCTCGGACTCTATGCCGATCCCGAGCGCGCGCGGCGCGAGCTGCTGGCCTTGCGCCTGCTGACGCGACCGGCGGCCGAGATCGAAGCGCTCGCGAAACGCGTGCTGCCCGCCGTCGCGGCGGCGCTGGGCGCGGCGGCGAGCGTCGAGATCGTCGGCTGCGCGAGCCAGATCGGCAGCGGCGCGCTGCCCGTCGATCTGCTGGAGAGCCACGCGCTGCGCCTGGTGCCGCGCGCGGCCGGCGGCCAGGCGCCGGCGCGGCTCGCTCGCGCGTTCCGCGCGCTGCCGGTGCCCGTCATCGGCCGCGTCGCGGACGGCGCGCTGCTGCTCGATCTGCGCTGCCTCGAAGACGAGGCGGGTTTCGTGCGGCAGCTCGAGCGGCTGCGGCCGCGATGATCGTCGCCACCGCCGGCCACGTCGATCACGGCAAGACGACGCTGGTCGCGGCGCTGACCGGCGTCGACACCGATCGGCTGCCGGAAGAAAAGGCGCGCGGCATGAGCATCGAGCTCGGCTATGCCTTCCACGATCTCGGCGACGGCGCGCCGACCGGCTTCATCGACGTGCCGGGCCACGAGCGCTTCGTGCGCACGATGGTCGCGGGCGTCGCCGGCACCGACGTCGTGCTCTTCGTCGTCGCCGCCGACGACGGGCCGATGCCGCAGACGGCGGAGCATCTCGCGATCCTCGATCTGCTCGGCATCGCGCACGGCATCGTCGCCCTGAGCAAATGCGATCGCGCCGACGCGGCGCGCTGCGCGGAGGTGACGGCCGCGATACGCGGCCTGCTCGCCGGCACCACGCTCGCCGACTGTCCCATCCTGCCGGTATCGGCGCAGACGGGGCAGGGCATCGAGGCCCTGCGCGCCGCGCTGCTCGCGATGAAGCGGGCGCTGCCGCCGCGCGCGTCGGGCGGCAATTTTCGCCTCGCCGTCGATCGCAGCTTCGTGCTGAAGGGCGTCGGCCGCGTCGTCACCGGCACGGTGTTCGCCGGCAGCACGCGCGTCGGCGACACGCTGCACGCCGAGCCGGGCGGCAGCGAGCTGCGCGTGCGCGCCATCCACACGCAGAACGAGATCGCCGAGCACGCGCGCAGCGGCCTGCGCTGCGCGCTCAAGCTCGGTGCCGTCGGCCGCAGCGAGGCCGAGATCGCGCGCGGCGACTGGATCGTCGCCCCGGGCGCGGCCTTCGCGACGCAGCGCCTGGACGCCGAGCTGCGCCTGCTGCCCGGCGAGACGACGGCGCTGCGCAGCCGCACCGCCGTGCATCTGCATCTCGGCGCGGCGCATGCGCTCGCGCGCGTGCTGCCGCTGGATCGCACGGCGATCGCGCCCGGCGAGCAGGCGCTGGTGCAGCTCCAGCTCGACGCGCCGCTGCACGCCGTGCGCGGCGATCGCTATGTGCTGCGCGATCCCTCCGCGCAGCGCACGATCGGCGGCGGCAGCGTGATCCATCCGCTGCCGGAGGAAACGCGGCGGCGTCGCGCCGATCGGCTGCGCAGCGTCGAAGCGCTGCGCAGTCCGCGGCTCGAGGACGCGCTCGCGGCCCTGCTCCGCGCGAGCCCCGAGGGCGTCGATCTCGCGCGCTGCGCGCAGGCCTGGAACTTGACGGCCGAGGAGGCAAACGCGCTGTTCGAGCGCGTGCCGATGACGCGCTACGGGACGGCGCCGGCGCTGATGGCACTCGATCCGGCGCGCTGGCAGGCCCTGCTCGAGGCGACGACCGGCGCGCTCGCGCAGCTCCATCGAGACCTGCCGGAGCGCGAAGGCCACGGCCGCGCCGAGCTGCGCGCGGCGCTCACGCGCGGCCTCGGCGCAACGCTGCCGCTGCCGCTGTTCCGCGCGGTGCTCGAGGCCGCGATCGCGCAGGGACTCGTGCTGCGCGTGGACGGCCTGCATCGGCTGCCGGCGCACGTCGCGCGCCGCGATCCGGCCGACGAGCGCATGTGGCTGCGGCTGCGTCCGCTGTTCGAAGTGCCGGACGACGAGATACCGGTCGTGAGCCATCTCGTCGCCGCGCTGAAGACGACGGCGCCGGTGCTCGAGGCCTATCTCGCCAAGTTCGCGCGCCAGGGGCTGCTCGTGCGCGTCAGCGACAAGCGCTATTTTCTGCCCGCGACGATCGATCGGCTCGCGCAGCTCGCCGTCGAGCTCGCGGCCGAGCGGCCCGACGGCCGCTTCGGGCCCGCCGAGTTCCGCGATCGCAGCGGCATCGGGCGCAATGCGGTCATCGACGTCCTCGAGCACTTCGATCGCATGGGGCTCACGCGCCGCGAAGGCAATCAGCGCCGCGTGCTGCATCGAGCGCGCTGAAGCGCGCTCCGCCGGCCTCGTGAGCCGCGCGCAGGCTTTTGCTAAGCTCGGCAGCGGAAGAGTGTCGTCACCCGGTGGGACGCCCGGACTTCAAATCCGGTGAGACGCGCAAGCGCGTCTGGTGGGTTCGACTCCCACCTCTTTCGCCAACGCCTGCGCCGGCCCCGCGAATCGCGATTTCCTGATCTGGGTTAAGGAACGCGCCGGGCGGGGCGCCTAGCCTGCGGCCTCGCATCTCGCGCCCAATGTCCCGGGGAGTCCATGGCCCAGGCAGTTCCGTCTTCCGCGGCGACCGCGCAGCCGATGCGCCTGGTCTGCCCCGCCGGCACGCCGCCGGCGCTCAAAATCGCCGTCGACTGCGGCGCCGACGACGTCTACCTCGGCTTCCGCGATGAAACCAATGCGCGCAATTTCGCGGGCCTGAACTTCGACGATCGCGCGATCCGCGAGGGCATCGCCTATGCGCATGCGCGCGGTGCGCGCGTGCTCATCGCGCTCAACACCTTTCCCCAGCCGCGGACCTGGCGCAAATGGCAGGCCGCCGTCGATCGCGCGGCGATGCTCGGCGCCGATGCGATCATCGTCGCCGACGCCGGCCTCCTCGCCTATGCCGCGAAGACGCATCCCACGCTGCGATTGCATCTCTCCGTGCAGGGCTCGGCCACCAGCCACGAGGCCATCAATTTCTACCACGAGCACTTCGGCATCCACCGCGCCGTGCTGCCGCGCGTGCTGTCCATCGAGCAGGTGGAAAGGGCGATCGCCCGCACGCCGGTGGAGATCGAGGTATTCGGCTTCGGCAGCCTGTCGATCATGGTCGAGGGGCGCTGCGCGCTGTCGTCCTGGGCCACGGGCGAGTCGCCGAACACGCACGGCGGCTGCTCGCCGGCGAAGGCCGTGCGCTGGCAGCAGGGGCCGGAGGCGCTGGAGTCGCGGCTGGGCGGCGTGCTGATCGATCGCTTCGGCGCGCAGGATCATCCGGGATATCCGACGCTGTGCCGCGGCCGCTTCGTCGTCGAGGACGAGATCTATTATCCCTTCGAGGAGCCGACGAGCCTCAACACCCTGGAGCTGCTGCCGCGCCTGCAGGCCATGGGCGTGAAGGCGGTCAAAATCGAGGGACGCCAGCGCAGTCCCGCCTATGTCGAGACCGTCACGCGCGTGTGGCGCGAAGCCCTCGACGACTGCGCGCGCGAGCCGCAGCGCTTTCGCGTGCGTCCGGCCTGGCAGCAGGCGCTGGCCCACGTCTCCGAAGGCCAGCAATGTACGCTCGGCGCCTATCACCGCCCCTGGAAGTGATGCGATGAAGCTGGCGCTCGGACCTCTGCTCTATTTCTGGCCGCGCGCGACGGTGATGGATTTCTATCGCGCGGCCGCCGACTGGCCCGTCGACACCATCTATCTCGGCGAGACCGTGTGCTCGCGCCGCCGCGAGCTCAAGCTCGCGGACTGGCTGGAGATCGGCGAGGCGCTCGCCGCCGCCGGCAAGGAAGTCGTGCTCTCGACCTACGAGCTGATCGAGAGCGACGCCGATCTGCGCACGATGCACGCCGTGGCCGAGAACGGCCGTTTCGCCGTCGAGGCGAACGACATGGCGGCGGTACACGCGCTCGCCGGGCGCGGGCCTTTCGTCGCCGGGCCGTTCCTGAACGTCTACAACGCGGCAACCCTGGCGCTGCTCGCCGAGCTCGGCGCCACGCGCTGGGTGGCGCCGGTGGAGCTCTCGCGCGAGGGCATCGCGGCGATCGCGGCCGAAGCGCCGGCCGGCATCGAGACCGAGGTGTTCGGCTACGGACGCCTGCCGCTCGCGGTCTCGGCGCGCTGCTTCACCGCGCGCTACCACAACCTCACGAAGGATCACTGCGAGTTCCGCTGCATCGAATACCCGGACGGCCTGCCGCTCGATACCCAGGACGCACAGCACTTCCTGGTGCTGAACGGCGTGCAGACGCAGTCCGCCGGCGTGCACAGCCTGGCGCCCTTGCTCGACGAGGTGCGCGCGGCCGGCATCACGGGGCTGCGCGTCTCGCCGCAGTCCGCCGGCACCGGCGAGGTGCTCGCGATCCTGCGCGCGGCGCTGACGGGTGCGCTCGATCCCGGTGAAGCTGCCGCGCGCCTGCGGCCTTTGATGCCCGCGGCGCCCTGCGACGGCTACTGGCACGGCGGCGCGGGCATCGTCGCGCTCGCGCCGGCCAATCGCGGCTGAGCACTGCGTCACCCGCATGAATACTTTGTCTCCCGGTCCCGTTCTCGCCGCACCGCTGCGCGCCGTTGTCAGCCGGCTGCCGCGCTATTCCAGCTCCGCCGCCTTCGCCGCGGCGCTCAATGTCACGCTCAGGCGCAAGTTTCCTCCCGAGGTGCTCGAGCGCCTCGAGGGTCACGCGTTCGCGATCGCGGTGGAGGACGCGGGACTCGAGCTCACTTTCCTCGTGCGCGGCGGGCGCTTCGTGCCGGCGGCCAGGCCGAGCGAGCCGCTGCTGCGCATACGCGCCAGCGCCTGGGACTATGCCCAGCTCGTCGCGCAGAACGCCGATCCGGACACGCTGTTCTTCAACCGGCGGCTGTTGACCGAGGGCGACACCGAAATCGCGCTGCTCGTGAAGAACACCCTGGACACCATCGAGATTCCGCGCACGCGCCAGGCGCTGCGCCGCGTGTTGCGCTTCCTCGGCTCACGGGCGGAGTGAACGCTGCGCCGAGCCGAACCCTCGCACACCGTCGAAGAGCCCGGGTTACGCGCTGCGCGCTTCACCCGGGCTACGAAAAGCGTACGCCTCCGGCTCGCACGAGCCCGTCGTAGCCCGGGTGCAGCGTAGCGAAACCCGGGATCTCCGAGCCCTCGCACGCCATCGAAAGATCCCGGGGTTACGGCATCGGTGCAGCCCATCGACTCTCTCGCGCTTGAAATGCGGCGGCCCGACCCCACATCGCGAAGCGACGGCAGCCCCTGCGCCTGCCATGCAACCCCAGGAGGTTCCCATGATTCTGCAATCGTTGTTTCCTCGCGATATCTTCGCGGAGTTCGACCGGCTGCAGCGCGAGTTGCAGCAGCGTTTCGACGCGCAATCGAGCATCCGCGGCCTCGCGCGCGGTGCCTTTCCGGCGCTGAACGTGGGCGGGACTCCGCAGTCCGTCGAGATCTACGCTTTCGCGCCCGGCCTCGACCCCGCCGCGATCGAGGTGCAGCTCGAGAAGAACGTCCTGACCATCGCCGGCGAACGCAAGCGCGACACGCCGCCCGAGAAAGCGACCGTCCACATCGACGAGCGCTTCGACGGCCGCTTCCGCCGCGTCGTCAGCCTGCCGGACGACATCGATCCGGACAGCATCCGCGCGCGCTACACGGACGGCGTCCTGCACCTCAGCGTGCAGCGTCGCGCCGAAGCCCAGCCGCGTCGCATCGCCATCAACTGAGTGCCGAGAGGAGAACCGCCATGAACGACGCCACCCAGGTGACCCGTCAGGCCCGCAGCGACGGCGACGGCCAGGCGCAGGCTGCGCTGCTGCCGCCGGTCGACGTCTATGAGGATGCGAGCGGCATCACTATGCAGGCCGATCTGCCGGGCGTGACCAAGGAGAAGCTCGAGCTGCGCATCGAAGGCGACACGCTGATCCTCGACGGCGAGGTCGCCCTGACCCTGCCGGAAGGCATGGAGGCGACGCACGCCGAAGTGCAGCTCCCGCGCTACCGGCGCGTGTTCACTCTGTCGAAGGAGCTCGATACCGAGCAGGTGAAAGCGGAGCTGCGCCACGGCGTGCTGACGCTGCGCATTCCGAAGGCGCCGCACGCGCAGCCGCGGCGCATCGAAGTCCAGGTGCACTGACAGCCGCGCCGAATCCCGGGTTACGAGAGGCGACCGCCTTTCGTAGCCCGGGTGCAGCGTAGCGGAACCCGGGATCCGCGCCGAATCGAGCGGCATTCGGGCGGGAAGAGCGATCTCACTCCGCGCGCCGCATCGCCGCTTCGATCATCGCGGCCACGGCCTCACCCCGTGCGCCCCGCGCGCGCAGGCCGCCGAGGACGCCGGCGCGATCCTCGGCGCTGCGGTTCTGGCTGAGCTTCCACTTGCCTTCGCTGCGCGCGATGGGCAGCTCGAGGCCGGCGATCGCGCGTTTCATCTGCACGATGAAGTCCGCCGGCGCATCGTCGACCGCCCAGGGCTGCGGCAACGCGCGCTCGTGGCAGTTCGTCAACTCTTCGAGGTGGCGCTGCAGCCAGCTCGCGTCGTCGACGACGCGCGGCCGGCCCCACACGTGGACGGCGACGAAGTTCCAGGTCGGCACGACCTTGCCGTGCTCGCGCTTGCTCGCATACCAGCCCGGCGAGATGTAGTCCTCCGGCCCGGTGAAGACGACGAGGCACTCCTCGACCTCGCCGAGCTCGGCGAGCTGCGGATTCGCACGCGCGAGGTGAGCGCGCAGCGTGCCGCGCTCGCCCTCTGCGGCGTGGAGCAGGAAAGGCATGTGGTTCGCCATCATGCCGCCGCGGCCGCAGGTGAACAGCGTGCCGAGCGGAAAGCGCCGGATCAGCTCGTGCTGGACCTCGAGACGGTCTTCGCGGAAGTGGGGAGGCCGGTACATGCGGCGAGTATAAGCGCAATGCGCCGCTCAGGCGGCGGCCGCGTGCGTCTGCTTCACGCCGCCGCGGCGGCCGACGACGTGCGCGATCATGCCGCGAGCGAGCTCCTCTTCGCCGAGGAACACGGTGGCGCCCGTGTCGCGGCGCAGGAATTCGGCCTCGATCTCGTTGTGCGAGCGGATCACGACTTCGATCGCCGGGTTCAGCGTGCGCGCGATGGCGACGAGCCGTCGCACGTCGACGGTGTCCGGAATCGCGACGACCAGCATCGATGCGCGCACGACGTGGGCCTGGATCAGCACTTCCGCCGTGGCGACGTCGCCGCTGACGGCGGGCAGGCCGCGCGCGCGCAGTTGCTCGACGATCTCGCGATTGCCTTCGGCCGTCACGAACGGAATGCCGCGCGCTTCGAGCGCGTCGCCGATGCGGCGGCCGACGCGGCCGTAGCCGACGAGCAGCACGTGACCGGTGAGCAGCGTCTCGTCGGTGTTCGCCGGGAGCTGGGCATAGGGATCGTCGCGGCGTTCGAACCAAGCGTTGCTCGGCAGGCGCTCGCGCAGCCAGCGCTGGATCGGCGCCAAGGCGGCGAACATCGCGACGTTCAGCGTGATCGACACCAGCGCCGCGGCGAGCACGAGATCCTGGCCTTCGACCGGCAGCACGCCGAGCGCGACGCCGAGGCCGGCGAGGATGAACGAGAACTCGCCGATCTGCGCGAGGCTCGCGCCGACCGTCAAAGCCGTGCCGAGCGGGTAGCGGAAGGCGAGCACCAGCGCCATCGCCGCGAGCGTCTTGCCGATGACGACGATGCCGACGACGAGCGCGAGCCGCAGCGGTTCCTCCCACACCGTCGCCGGATCGAACAGCATGCCGACCGACACGAAGAAAAGCACGGCGAAGGCGTCGCGCAGCGGCAATGTCTCGTCCGCGGCGCGATGACTGAACTCGGACTCGCGCAGCATCATGCCGGCGAAGAAGGCGCCTAGCGCGAAGGACACGTCGAAGAGCTTCGCCGCGCCGAAGGCGACGCCGACGGCGGCAGCGACGACGCACAGCGTGAAGAGCTCCCGCGAGCCCGTGTTCGCGACCCACCACAGGAGCTTCGGCAGCGCGCGCTTGCCGACGACGAGCATGAAGGCGACGAAGCAGGCGACCTTGGCGAGCGTGACGCCCAGCGTCGTCAGCAGCGAAACGAGATCCACGGCGCGACCGCTCGCGCCGGCGAGGGCGGGCAAGAGCACCAGGACCAGGACCATCACGAGGTCCTCGACGACCAGCCAGCCGACGGCGATGCGGCCGTTGACGGATTCGAGCAAATCCCGTGCTTCGAGCGCGCGCAGCAGCACCACCGTGCTCGCGACCGACAGGCACAGGCCGAATACGAGCGCCGCGCCCGGCGTCCAGCCCCACAGCAGGGCGGCCGTCGCGCCCAGCGCGACGGCGACGCCGATCTGCACGATCGCCCCCGGCACGGCGATGCGCTTGACTTCGGCGAGCTCGGCCAGGGAGAAGTGCAGGCCGACGCCGAACATCAGCAGCATCACGCCGATCTCGGCGAGCTGGCCGGCGAGCGCCATGTCGCCGACGAAGCCCGGCGTCGCCGGCCCCATCGCGATGCCGGCGAGGAGATAGCCGACGATCGGCGGCAGCCGCAGACGCGCGGCGAGCAGGCCGAGCAGCAAGGCGAGGCAGTAGCCGGTGGCGATGAGCGCGATCAGCGAGACGTCGTGCGGCATCGGGCCGTCCTGTGAGAGTCGAGGTGAATTGTCGTGACGGACGCTGCCGATGGTCCATCAGTGATGTTCCCGGGCGGGATCCCGGTGCCGGCGTCGATCCGCCGGGCGCAAGCTCCGGAGGCGCGGCGCGCTATCCCCGTCTCTCAGCTCAGAGGCTCGAACAGCGCGGCCAAGCTCGTGTCGTCGAGCAGCGGGCCGTCGTCGACGCCGCCTTCGGCATAGAGACCCTGGGCCAGCATCTGTTTGCGGGCCTGGAGCTCGAGCATCTTCTCTTCGACGCTGCCGTCGATGATGAGCTTGTAGACGAACACGGGCTGGGTCTGGCCGATGCGGTGCGCGCGATCCGTGGCCTGGGCTTCGACGGCCGGGTTCCACCACGGATCGTAGTGGATGACGGTGTCGGCCTCGGGCAGGTTGAGGCCGACGCCGCCGGCCTTGAGACTGATCAGGAAGACGTCGACCTCGCCGCGGCGGAAGGCGTCGATCGCCTCGTCGCGCCGCTTCGTCTTGCCCGTCAGCTTCACATAGGCGCTGCCCCTGGCCTTCAGCGCCTGCTCGATCAGCGCGAGCATCGAGGTGAACTGCGAGAACACCAGCACGCGGCGGCCTTCTTCGTGCAGCTCCTCGAGCAGCTCGAGGAGCCGTTCCAGCTTGGCCGACGGCGCGTGCGAGGCGGCCTGCGGATCGAGCAGCCGCGGATCGCAGCAGACCTGGCGCAGCTTCAGCAGCGCGTCGAGGATCGTGATCTGACTGCGTGCGAAACCCTGCTGCTCGATCGCCTCGCGCACGCGGCGATCGACCGTCACGCGCACGCTCTCGTAACGCTCGGCCTGCGCCGGCGAGAACTCGATGCGCTGGACGATCTCGGTCTTCGGCGGCAGCTCGCTCGCGACCGCCTGCTTGCTGCGCCGGAGCATGAACGGCGCGATGCGGCGCGCGAGGGCCTGCTGGCGCGCGAGATCGCGATGCGTCTCGATCGGCGTGCGGTACTGGCGTCGGAAGGACTCGGCGTCGCCGAGGAAGCCCGGCATCAGGAAATCGAACAGCGCCCACAGCTCGCCGAGATGATTCTCGAGCGGCGTGCCGGTCAGGCACAGGCGATGGCGGGCATCGAGCAGGCGCACGACCTGCGCGGCCTTCGCGCGCGGGTTCTTCACGTTCTGCGCTTCGTCGAGGATGACGCTGTGGAACTCCATGCGCCGTAGCTGCGCCTCGTCGCGCGGCAGCAGCGCATAGGTCGTCAGCACGAGATCGGCGCGCGAGGCCGCCTCGAACAGCGAATGACGCTGCGGCCCGTGCAGCACCTGCACCGCGAGCGCCGGCGCAAAGCGCTCCGCTTCGCGCCGCCAGTTGCCCATCAGGCTCGTCGGCGCGACGACCAGCGCCGGCACGTCGAGCCGGCCCGCGCGCTTCTCGCTCAGCAGATGCGCGAGCGTCTGCAGCGTCTTGCCGAGGCCCATGTCGTCGGCGAGCACGCCGTTGAAGCCGTATTCGCGCAGGAACTGCAGCCATGCAAGCCCCTTGAGCTGATAGGGACGCAGCTCCGCGCGCAGATCGGGATCCGGCGCGACCGGCGCGAGGCCCGTGAAGTCGCGCAGGCGCTCGGCGAGCTCGCGCCAGCGCTGGCCGCCGCCGATCGCGAGCCCCTGCGCCGCGAGCTCTTCGAGCAGCGGGGCGTCGAAGCGCGACAGGCGCGCGGCCGCGCCGTGACGCTCGCGATCGAAGAGCGCGGCGAGCGTGTCGAGCAGCGGACGCAGCCGCGCGGCGGGGATCTCGACGTAGCGCTGCGCGCCGATCGGCACCACGACGATCTCCGGCAGCTTCGT
This sequence comes from Gammaproteobacteria bacterium, assembly GCA_035325705.1. GTDB lineage: Bacteria > Pseudomonadota > Gammaproteobacteria. The sequence continues at coordinate 63,379 of DAOKZI010000021.1, read as the reverse complement.
CCAGTCCATGCCGAGCACCGGCGCGATCGCGTCGAGCAGCGGGATGCGCTCCTCGCCGATCTGGAAGTGGAAGGACAGTTCGAACCAGTCGATGCCGCTGCCCTCGTCGATCTCGGCGAGCCAGTCGGCGGTCTCGAAGCGCAGCGGGAAGTCCTCTGCGATCGCGAAGCGCCAGCCTGCGGCCTCGAGCTCGGGCCGCGCGCGCAGCAGGGCCGACCAGCGCAGCGCGTCCTCGGCCTCGTCGTCGCCGTGGGCGACATAGGCGGTGGCGTCCGGCCGCGCCGGATCGGGCGAACGGCCGGCGCGCTCGAAGCCGAAGCCGCGCAGGCGCTCGTGCAGGGCCGTCTCGCCGGCGACGTCGCGCGCGATCGTGACGTAGCCCTCGCCCGTCTTCAGCGTCGTCGAGGTGAGACCGGGATCCGCGGGCAGCGCGTCTTCGTCGTAGGCGACGTCGAGCAGGGCCCAGGCGTGGACCCGTTCGCGCTCGCGACTGCCGCGCAGGCTCAGCAGCGGGCGCGGCGCATGGCCGCGATTGTCGCGTATCGCCACCGCCACGGGCGGCGGGATCGGCACGCGGCGGAAGTTCGACACCAGCGCGGCGGCGACGCGCTCGGCGTCGGCCGTCGGCACCGGCGGCGCGCTTTCCAGCAGCGCGAGCTGCGCGCCGGACAGCCCGCCGGTATCGAGCTCGCCGATGCAGTGGCAGTCCGGATCGACATAGAGCGGCGGCTCGCTGGGGATCAAGCGCCCGCCCTCGTCGACCTCCGCTTCCAGCGCCAGCAGCGTCGCCGATACCGGCACCCAGCGCAGCAGCAGGCGGCGCGCGGGACCGCGCGTGAGCGGCGGCTCGCCGGGCGAGGCCCAGTGCGCGCGACCGCTGTCGAGGATGAGCTGCAGCGCGTGATAGGCCGCGCGGCCGCGCAGCGCGTAGGCGGAGTGATAGACGTTGAGGCCGGACAAGAGCGTCGCGATCTCGCGATCCAGCGCCGTCGTCACCCGCGAGGCCATGCCGTAGCCGATGCCGAAGGTGTCGAGATCCACGGCGCGCCCGCGGCTGATCCGGCCGCCCTTGGCGCTGCGCTTGACGACGCGCGGCTCGAGCCGCAGCAGCTCGCGCGCGTCGAGCCCGCGGCCGTGCGTGACGGCGTCGAGCAGGTAGACGAGGTATTCGTCGCCGTCCTCGATCGTGGGCTCCGGCGCCCCGGCCTGGGCGACCTGGCCGAGCCAGCGCACGATCGCTGGCGGCGCCGGCGCCGCCGTGCGCGCGCCGGGAAGCTGGCTCGCGGCCCACGCGCAGCAGGCCGCCGCGACGTGCTTGCAGTTGTAGAGCACCGGGCAGGTGCAGTGCCCGTCGATGTCGACGTCCTCGGCCTTCTGCACCAGCTTCACGTCTTGGCGATAGATCTCGCCCTGGCTGCCCGTCGTGCTGGCCGTCAGGCGGCACGTCGACCCGTTCGGCTGCGCGTCGAATTCGAGCACCTTGCCGGCGGTGTGATAGGCGAGGCCGCGCTGGAAAGCGGTTGGTCCCAGCGCGCGCCTGATCAGGCTCAGAGTCAGTTTCATCGCGACGATAGCGGCGTTCCAACCCGGCATCGTCGCAGGCCGCGCCGCGTTCGGGAAGCGGGACGGGGCAGCGCCGAGCCGCGCGCCGTGTCGGCGCAGCGCCGACACGGCGGCCGGGCGTCAACGATTCAGGCGCGCGCGGACCAGGGCCGCGTCCTCAGACGCGACGCCGCAGCCAGGCCCAGACGGCGGCGACGAGCGGGCTCGCCAGCGCGATCCATGCGAGCACGTCGTGCCAGCCGTCGCCGAGCAGCGCGATCAGGAGTCCGAAGAGGCTGGCGATCGCGATCGCAGCCGGGGCGGCGAACACGCGCAGCGACATTTCCCTCAGGCGTCCGTGGCGAGCGCGATCCGCGCGGCGGGATCGGACACGGCCGAGCCGCGGCGCACGACCCACAGGTACAGGCCGCTGCCGAGCACGACCAGCGTGATCGCGGTCAGCGCGGCCCACAGCAGCTTCAGCGGCAGGCCGCCGTAGTCGCCGAAGTGCAGCGGACGCGACAGCGCGAGCGCCTGGAAATACCACGGCATTTCGCGCACGCCCGCGAGCTCGCCGGTCGCGGCGTCGACGAGCGCGGGCGTCAGCAGGTGCGAGGTCAGCGGCGTGGCGCCGTGCAGGAAGATCGCGTAGTGGCGCGCCGTCGAGAACGCGCCGCCCGGAAAGGCGACGAACTGCAGCACGCGATCCGGCGCGGCGGCGACCGCGGCGGCGACCGCCGCTTCGAGCGAGGCGCGCTCCAGTACGACGCCCGCATCGCGGTGCGCCGCCACCAGATCCGCGAGCTCGCGGCGCTTCCACAGCTCGGTGATCGGATCGGCCAGCGTGTTGATCGTGCCGGTGAGGCCGACGACCAGCATCCACGCGAGGGCCACGATGCCGGTCAGATTGTGCCAGTCCAGCCATTGCAGGCGCGCCGATCGATGCGCGCGCACGGTGCCGAAACGCAGCCGGCGCATGAAGGGAGCATAGAGCACGACGCCGGAGACGACGGCGAGCACGAAGAGCAGGCCCATCGCGCCGAGGAACAGCATGCCGGGCAGGCCGAGGAACATGTCGGTATGGAGCTGGAGCAGGAAATGCATCACCGCCTCGCCGCGATCGGCGCTCGGCACCGGCGCGCCGCTCGTGCGATCGTAGGACGCGAAGTGCATCGCGGCGGCCGGAGCGTCCGGGCTCGGGCCGGTGGTCACGTTCACCACCGGCCTGTGCTCGTCGAAGCTCATGAACAGAGGCACTTCCTGCGGCCGCTCCGCGAGCGCCCGCGCCAGGATCGCATCCAGGCTCAGCAGCTCGCCGCCGGCGCGCGCCGGCGTCCAGGCCTCGGGGTTCAAGGCCGCGTCGATCTCGTCGTGGAAGATCAGCGGCAGGCCGGTGAGGCACAGCATGAACAGAAAGAGCGTGCAGACGAGGCTGGTCCAGGTGTGGATCAGCGACCATTTGCGCAGCGTCGCGGGGCTCATGCGGGCATCGCTGGCAAGCGCGGCTCAGAAGTCCATCGACGCGGACAGGATGAAGCTGCGCGGCGCGCCGAGCACGAGATAGTTCGCGCCCGGGAAGCCGCCGGCCGAGGCCCAGTAGTCGCGGTCGCCAATGTTCTCGATGCGACCGCGCACGACCAGCGCTTGGCCGCCGAGCCGGGTCGCGTAGCGCGCGCCGAGATCCAAGCGCGTCCACGACGGGATCGACAGCGTGTTCGCCGTGTCGATGTACTGCTCGCCGGTGAAGATCACGCGCGCGTCGAGCGTGAGGTTCGGGACGTAAGGCAGATCCCATTCGACGTTGCCGTTGGCCTGGACGTCGGGGATGCCGATCGGCGTGTTGCCCTGATCGATGCCGCCGGTCGTGCGCTCGAGGCTGGAGTCTAGCCAGGTCGTACCGCCGAGCACGCGCAGGCCCGGCAGGGGCTCGCCGAAGAAGCTCAGCTCGATGCCGCGGCTCTCCTGCTCGCCTCCGCTGGAGAAGATGCCGTTCTCGACAATCGCGTTCGGACGGTTCAGCGTGAAGAACGCGAGGTTCGCGCCATAGGTATCGCGCTCGAGCTTGGCGCCGACCTCGACTTGCTCGCCGCGATAGGGGCTCAGGATCTCGCCGGCATTCTGGATCGGGACGCCGCCGCTGACCGCCGGTGCGACTTCGCCGGGCTGCAGGCTTTCGGCGTAGTTGGCATACAGCGAGACCGAGGGATGGACGACGACGACGAGGCCGGCGAGCGGCGTCCACGCCTGTTCGTCGTAGGCCGAGAGCTCGGCGCCGGTGTTGTAGTCGAAAGTGCGCTTCTCGATCGTCTGCGAGCGCAGGCCGACCGTCGCCAGCACGCGCCCGTCGAAGGCGCCGATGGTGTCGACGAAGGCGGCGCCCCAGTTGCGCACGGCCTCGGTGCGGCGCGGATCGTCGAGCACGCCGCCGGTGAAGAAATTGGCGACTGGCGCTACCACCGGCACCGGCGCGCGCAGATTGCCGGCAAAGGGGGCGAGGAAGTTCGACAGCGCGAAGGCATTGTCGAAGTCCGAGCGCAGGGCCGAGGCGGACAGGGTAAAGCGATGATCCAGCGGCCCGGTCGCGAATGCGAAGCGCAGGCCGCCGTCGGCCGAGAGGATGCCGTCTTCGCGCGTGTTGTCGAAGCGGTAGGCCGTGCTGGCGCCGGTGGAGATCGCGCTCGGATTGGCGAGGCGATTCTCTTCCTCGCCGTGCCGGCCGCCGAAGGCGAGCCACAGCGCGATGCGGTCCGTGAGATCGTATTCGCCGCGCGCGACGCCGAAGAGCTGCTGCTCGTCCGAAAACGTCCAGGGCTGGGCGAAGTTGTCCGCAGCGTCCGGCGCGGCCGGCGCGGGCCCTATCGGCGTGACCTGCGGCAGCGGGTCGTCGATGAAGTGATCCTGATAGCCGATGTCGACGTAGAGACGCAGCCGCTCGCCCTGGAAGTCGGTGTTCAGCGAGGCCACGCGCAGCGAACGGCCCTGATCGTCGACGGCGATCTCGCCTTCGCGGCCGACCACGTTGAGACGCGCGCCGAACAGGCCGCCGCCGAAGCGACGGCCGGCGTCGAGGGCAGCATAGGCCTGGCCGTCGTTCTCGTAGCCCAGCGTCAGGCGCGTCAGCGGCGCGCCGCCCGCGCGCTTCGGCACCATGTTGAAGGCGCCGCCGACGCCGCTGCCGCCGGGCGCGGCGCCGTTGAGAAAGGAGTTCGCGCCGTGGAAGACTTCGACGCGTTCGAGCAGCTCGGCCGCGACGAACTGGCGCGGCAGGATGCCGTAGACGCCGTTGAAGGTCATGTCGTCGGAGAAGACCGGGAAGCCGCGGATGACGTACAGCTCCTGGAAGTTGCCGAAGCCCTTCGCCACTCGCACGGCGGGATCGTTCTGCAGCACGTCGCCGACGCTGCGTGCCTGCTGATCCTGGATCAGCGACTGCGTATAGGCCGTGCTATTGAACGGCGCCTCCATCATGTCGAGATTGCCGAGCAGTCCGGCGCGGCTGCCGCGCGCGACTTGTCCGCCGGCAAAGGGTTCGGCGAGCTCGACCTGCGAGCCCTGGCCGACGACCAGGACTTCTTCGACGGTCCCGCTTTCGGCCGCGCCGGCCGGGGCGAGGGGGAAACCAGCGAGCGTGAGCCAGGAGAGGATCAGTAAGCGCGGAGCCACGGTGAGAGCCTCGGATTAGTAACGAGAATGTTTCTCATTATAATCAAGAATGAGGCTTTGCACGCGCATTTCTGTCGTGCGGCCACGGCGCGGCGAACGGGCTTGCGCCGCCCCGACCGCCGGGCGGTTTCCTCCTAGGCGAGCGCCCGACTGACGACCTCGAAGCTATCCTTCGACAGCGCCGCGGCCGCACGGACCCGCTCCAGCGCGGCGCGCGCCTGCGCCTGCCGGCCCGCATCGAACTTGCGCCAGCGATCGAAGGCGCGAAGGAGGCGCGCGGCGATCTGCGGGTTGATCGGGTCGAGCGCGAGCACCTGCTCGGCGGCGAAGGCATAGCCGCTGCCGTCGGCGGCGTGGAAGTGCAGGTGATTGCCCTGGCAGAAGCCGCCGATCAGCGCGCGCACCTTGTTCGGATTGCGCAGATCGAAGGCAGGATGCGCGAGCAGGGCGCGCACCTCGGCCAGCGTGCCCGGCAGCCGCGACCCGGCCTGCACGCCGAACCACTTGTCGAGCACCAGATCCTCATGCTGCCAGCGGCGATAGAAGCCGTCGAGGGCGACACGGCGCTCAGGGCAGTCGGCGTTGGCGAGCGCGGCCAGGGCCGCCATCGCATCGGTCATGTTGTCGGCGCCGTCGAGCTGCGCGAGGCAGCGCGCGTGCCACGCCGGATCGCCGAGCTCCATCAGGAAGCCGAGCGCGAGATTGCGCAGCGCGCGGCGGCCGGCCGACGCGGGATCCGGGCGGTAAGGTCCGGGCGTCGCCAAAGTCTCGTAGGCCTCGATCCACTGCGCGCGCAGGCGCTCGGCGAGCAGGCGGCGCAGCGCCGTGCGCACGGCGAAGATCGCCTCCGGATCCGCGACTTCGAACTGCTCGGCGAGATAGCCCGCCTGCGGCAGGTTCAGCGCTTCGGCGGCGAAGGCCGGATCGCGCGGCGCATCGGCGAGCAGGCGCGCGCAGGCCGCGATGAAATCGTCCGGGAACTCGACGGGCCGCCCGGCGCGCCGCGCTTCGACGCCGCGCACGAGCACGTTCAGCGCGAGCCGCTGGCCGGCCTCCCAGCGATTGAAGGGATCGCTGTCCCGCGCCATCAGCAGCGCGAGCTCGCCGTCGGTGTAGTCGTGACGCAGGATGACGGGCGCCGAATAGCCGCGCAGCAGCGAGGGCACGGGCGGCGCCGGCACGTCGAGGAACACGAAGCGTGCTTCGGCTGCGGTCAAGGACAGCACGCGCGTGGTGCCGCCCGCCGCCGGCTCTCCTGCGAGGCGCAGCGGCAGATCGTGCCCGTCGGCACCGAGGAGGCCGAGCGCGATCGGCAGATGGAAGGGCAGCTTCTCGGCCCGATCCGGTGTCGGCGGACAGTGCTGGCGCAGATGCAGCGCGTAGCGGCGCGTCGCCGCGTCGTACTCGCCGCGGCTCTCGAGCACCGGGGTGCCGGCCTGCTCGTACCAGCGGCTGAACTGGCCCAGATCGACGCCGGAAGCGTCCTGCATCGCGGCGAGGAATTCCTCGATCCGCACGGCCTGGCCGTCGTGGCGCGCGAAGTAGAGATCCATGCCGCGGCGAAAGGCCTCGGCGCCCACGAGCGTGTGGATCATGCGCACGAGCTCCGCGCCTTTGTTGTAGACGGTCGCGGTGTAGAAGTTGCCGATCTCGATGTACGAAGGCGGCCGCACCGGATGCGCCATCGGGCCCGCGTCCTCCGGGAACTGCGTCGCGCGCAGCGTGCGCACTTCCTGGATGCGCTGGAGCGCGTGCGAGTAGCGATCGCCGCCGTACTGCTGATCGCGGAACACCGTGAGGCCTTCCTTGAGGCTCAACTGGAACCAGTCGCGGCAGGTGACGCGGTTGCCGGTCCAGTTGTGGAAATACTCGTGGGCGACGACGCGGTCGAGCATCATGAAGTCGGTGTCGGTCGCGGTGTCGGCGCGGGCCAGCACGTATTTGGTGTTGAAGACGTTGAGCCCCTTGTTCTCCATCGCGCCCATGTTGAAGTCGCCGACGGCGACGATCGTGTACTGGTCGAGATCGAGCTCGAGGCCGTAGGTCTCCTCGTCCCAGCGCATCGCCGACTTCAAGGCCTCGAGCGCGAACGCGGTCTGGTCGAGCTTGCCGGGTTCGACGTAGAGCCCGAGCTTGACGCGACGGCCGGACGCCGTCGTGAACTCGCTCTCCAGACAATCGAGACGCGCCGCGACCATCGCGAACAGATAGCTCGGCTTCGGAAACGGATCGACCCAGCGCGCCCAGTGGCGATCCCCGGCCTCTGCACCGCGCGCCTCGAGATTGCCGTTCGACAGCAGGATCGGGAAGCGCGCGCGATCGGCGTGGATCGTCGTCGTATAGCGCGCCATCACGTCCGGCCGGTCGGGAAACCAGGTGATGCGCCGGAAGCCCTCGGCTTCGCACTGCGTGAAATAGCCGTCGCGCGAAGCGTAGAGCCCCATCAACTGCGTGTTCTTCTCCGGGTCGATCGACACTTCCGTCGTCAGCACGCAGCGCTGGGGCGGATTCGGCACGGTGAGCGCGTGCGCCGTGAGCGTATAGGCGTCCGCGGCGAGCGCGGCGCCGTCGAGGAGCACGCGCTCGAGCGTCAGGCCATCGCCGTCCAGCACCAGCGGCGCGTGTCCGGCGGCCGCCGGATTGCGCGCCAGCGCGAGCGTCGCCCGCACGCGAGTGTGAGTGGGCCGGATGTCGACGTCGAGATCGACGCTGTCGACGAGAAATGCGGGCGGCGTGTAGTCCGCGAGGCGTATCGCTTGGGGGAGCGGGTTCTGCATGGGGCATCCGGTTCGGGCTCTCGGCGCACAGTGTAGCGATTCGGCGCGCAGCACGGCGCGCAGGCGGCCGCCTGCGCAGTCGCAGCGTCTGCGCCTACAATGCGTGCATGCCGAAGCTTGCCGCGAAAACCGCTCGCCGTCCCCCGCGTCCCACCGTGCGCGTCCTGCTCGGCGCGGTGATCGCGATGGGGCCCGGCAAGGCCGATCTGCTCGAAGCGATCGAGCGCACGGGCTCGATCTCGGCGGCGGCGAAATCGCTCGGCATGAGCTACCGCCGCGCCTGGATGCTGGTCGATACGATGAACCGCTGCTTCCGCGAGCCCGTGGTGAGCGCGGCGACCGGCGGCAGCGGCGGCGGCGGCGCCGAGGTCACGCCCTACGGGCATGACATCCTGAAGCGCTATCGCGCGATGGAGGCCCGTGCCGTCGGCGCGATCGCGCGCGACATCGAAGAGTTCTCCGGCTTTCTCCGATCGCGCAGCGTCTGATCCGGCCGGCGCCGTACGGCTTGCGGTCTTCGTTATATATAAGCGAACATAGCGTCGCCCGCACAGGCGACTTCGATCGTCTTCGGCGCGCTACTCCCTAGTCATCGATCGCGACCCTGCAACGAGGCGCCTGCAATGCGTGATATACGAATCAATATAGCGACGCTGTGCTGCAGCCTCGCCTTGGTCCCGCCGGCGCTGCCGGCCGCGGCAACGGGCGAGCGCTTCGGCCTCGGCGAGATACTCGTGCTCGGCAAACGCGAGATGGACACGGCGGGCATCGGCGGGGTGTCGATCTCGGCCGAGGAGGCCTGGACCTATCAACGTCCCGCGCTCGACGAGCTGGTGAACGTCGCCCCCGGCGTGTCCTCGACGCTGGACGCGAACGGCCGGCGCAATGAATCCGATGTGTTCGTGCGCGGCTTCAACCGGCTGCAGGTGCCCTTGATGATCGACGGCGTGCGCGTCTACCTGCCGGCCGACAATCGCCTCGACTTCGGTCGCTTCCTGACCGCGGACATCGCCGAGGTGCAGATCCAGAAAGGCTATGCGTCGGTGATCGACGGCCCCGGCATGATGGGCGGCGCCATCAATCTCGTCACGCGCGTGCCGACGAAGACCTTCGAGGCGCAAGCGCAGGGCGGCTTCAGCCTCGACCGCTCCGCCGATCTGAACGAATGGAACGGTTATCTGCGCGCGGGATCGCGCCAGGAGCGCTATTACGTCCAGGGCAGCGCGAGCTATCGCGATCGGGACTTCTGGACGCTGCCCGCGAGCTACGATCCGGTGCCGCGTTCGCTCGAGGACGGCGGACGCCGCCAGGGCTCCGACATCCGGGACTGGGGGATCAATCTGAAGGCGGGCCTCACCCCCAACGACAGCGACGAATACACCCTGAACTACACGCGCCAGGACGGCCGCAAGGGCGCGCCGCTGAACGTGTTCAACAATCCGCCGGTGCCGGGCAACAGCTTCTGGCGTTGGCCGTGGTGGAACGTGCAGTCGACGTCGCTGCTGACGAACACGCAGCTCGGCAGCGCGTCCTCGGTCAAGACCAATCTGTACTACAACACTTTCGAGAACGCGCTCGATGCCTTCGACGACATCAGCTACACGACGCGCGGGCGTCCCGGCCGCTTTCGCAGCTACTACGACGATCACGCCTACGGCGGCAGCGTCGAGCTCGCGACCGAGCTGATCCCGCGGAATACCTTGAAGGCGGCGTTCCACTATCGCGTCGACGTGCACGAGGAGTACAACCTGAACCGTCCCTCGGATCCGAGGGCGCGCTCGCTGGAGCCCGTGCAGACGCAGTCGCAGGACACCTGGTCGGTCGCCGTCGAGAACACGCTGCACGTGACGCAGGCGGTCGATCTCGTCGGCGGCCTGTCCTACGACAAATACTGGGTCAACGACGCCGAGGAGTTCGACAGCGCCACGCAGCGCATCTTCGAGCGCCCGCTCGGCGGCGCCGACGCCTTCAATTGGCAGTTCGCCGGGATCTGGCGCTATCGCGACAGCGGCCAGGCCCATCTCAGCGTGTCCGATCGCGCCCGCTTCCCGACGATATTCGAGCTCTACAGCACGCGTTTCGGCACCGCAGTCCCGAATCCCGATCTCGAGGCGGAGCGCGCGACGAACATCGAGCTCGGCGTGCGCGACGAGCTGCTGAAGGGCTTGCGCGCGGAAGCGGCGATCTTCTACAGCGACGTGCGCGATCTGATCCAGACCGTCCAAATCGGCCCCGGCACCACGCAGACGCAAAACGTCGGCGACGGCGCTTTCTACGGCACCGAGCTCGCGCTCGACGCGAGCCTGCGGCCGGGTCTCGAGCTCGGCGGCAACTATACGTTCATCCGGCGCGACGTCACCGATCCCTCGCAGCCGCGCCTGAAGCCGACCGGCGTGCCGACGCATAAGGGCTTCGTCTACCTGCGCTGGGCGCCGCTCGACAAGCTGACGGTGACGCCTAGCCTCGAGCTCGCGAGCTCGCGCTGGAGCGACGTCGACACGAATCCCGTGTCGCCCTTTCCTTTCATCGAGACCGGGGCCTACACCTTGGGCAACGTGCAGGTCGATTACGCGATGCTGCGCAATCTCGACGCCGCGGTCGGCGCGCGCAATCTCTTCGACGACGAGTACGAGCTCGCCTGGGGCCTGCCGCAGCCCGGCCGCACGTTCTACGTCAAGGCGCGAATCGAATATTGAGAAACCTGAGCGGGAGAGCGGACATGAATCGGCACTACCGGATCTGGTCCTGCGCAGCGCTGGTGCTGGGACTGCAGGCGGCGGTCGCAGCGCACGCGTCGGCGGCGACCGGCGGCTGCGAGGCTTATACGGTCGACGTCTCGCGTGAAGTGGCGGCAATGCAGGGGCCGGCCACCGAGCTCGCGGCCGCTGCGGCGCCGGCCGCGGCGCTCGAAAGCGGCGTCGTCTATCGCCTGACGCTGTCCCCACAGCAGGGCTTCGCCTTCGTCGCCGCGCCCGAGCGCCGTCACCTCGACGACGGCGCCTACGCCGGCCTCGCGCGTTTCAGCGTGCCGAGCGCGGGCCGCTGGCGCATCGCGCTCAGCGGCGAGAGCTGGGTGGACGTCGTCGCCGCCGACGGCACGCTGGTGAGCGCGGGCCGTTTCGAAGGCCGTCCCGAATGCGGCGCGCTGCGCAAATGGGTCGAATTCCCGCTCGCCCCCGGCGTGCCCTACACCCTGCAACTGAGCGGCGGCAGCGAGGCCGCGCTCACGGTATTGATCTCGGGACCCTTGCCGGACGCTCCGTGAGCGCGTACGCGCGCCGCCGCGCGGGCTTGCTGCCGGCGCTGTGCGCGATCGCTTTCGCCTCGGCGCCCGTATCGGCCCGGGACTTCGTGCTGGCGGATCTCCTCGCGCGGGCGGGCGGCGGCGCGCTCACCGTCGACGGCCGCACGCGTTCGGCCCTGTACCAGGAGGCCGTGCCCTTCGACGCGGCGCTGCGCGCCCAGCGCGCGCGCGGCGAAGCCTTCGTGAACACGACTTTCGTCCCGGCCCAGGCTTCCATCAGCGCGCGCGACGGGCTCGGGCCTTTGTTCAACAGTGCGTCCTGCGTGAGCTGCCACCGCGGACTGCGCCGCGCCCCGGCGATCGCAGGGCCCGGTCCGGCGCCGCCCTCGCTGGTGTTCCAGTTGAGCGCACGCGACGCCGCCGGGCACATGGGCGCTCATCCCGTCTACGGCGCCGAGCTGAACATCGCCGCCGTGCCGGGCGTGCCGATCGAGGCCGCGCCGCGCATCGACTACAGCGCCATCGCGGGGCGCCACGACGACGGCACGCCGTGGACGCTGCGCGTGCCGCACTACGCGTTCGAGCGCCTGAGCTATGGGCCGCTCGACGGCGCGCGATACTCGCCGCGCATCGCTTCCGGCCTGCAGGGCCTGGGGCTGCTGGAGGCCGTGCCCGCCGCGGCGATCCTGGCTGCGGCCGATCCCGACGATGCGAACGGCGACGGCATTTCCGGGCGCGCAAACTGGATCCGCGACGAGAATGGACGCCGCCGCCTCGGCCGCTACGGCTGGAAGGCGAATCATCCGACGCTGCGCGCACAGACCGTCGCCGCGTTTCGCGCCGAGCAGGGCCTCGTCGCCGCGCTGCCGAGCGGGTCCAACTGCGGCGCGCGCCAGCCCGCATGTCGGGCGGCCGCGCACGGTGGAGAGCCCGAGATCGCGCCCGCGGATCTGGACGCCGTGATCGCTTTCCTGCGCACGCTGCCCGTACCGGCGCGCCGGCATCTCGAGCTGCCGGCGGTGCAGCGCGGCGCGTCCCGTTTCATCGACGCGGGCTGCGTGGCCTGCCATCGGCCGATGCTGCTCACCGGCGAGAAGGCCGCATTGCCCTTGCTGGCCCGCCAGCGCATCCACGCCTACACCGATCTGCTGCTGCACGATCTGGGCTCCGGTCTCGCCGACGGACGCCCGGATCGCGAGGCCAGCGGCCGCGAGTGGCGCACGGCCCCGCTGTGGGGCATCGGCCTCGACGGCGAGGCCGGCGCTACGAGATCTCTCCTGCACGACGGCCGCGCCCGCACGCTCGAAGAAGCGATTCTGTGGCACGGCGGCGAGGCGGATGCCGCCCGACGCCGTTATTCGCACCTGGATGCCGATTCACGCGCCGAGCTGATCGCCTTCCTGCAGTCGCTCTGAGCGATGTCACACTCGGCCCGCCCGTTCCGTCATGCGAAGATCGACGATAGCGGAGCGACGGGCGAGTGAACGTGAACGATACGGGAACGAGGGCGGCCGAAGGCGACGATGCGCGCCCGCCCGACATGGACGAGCGCGCGCTGCGCTACGCCGCCGAGCACGCGCGGCCGCTGCGCGCGCTGGCTTACCGCAAGCTCGGCTCGCGTGCCGACGCCGAGGACATCGTGCAGGAAGCCTGTCGGGCGAGCGGCACGCATACTACGTGCTCGGGCTGCAGTCGGAGGCCGAGACCGAATATCTCGCGACGCATCTGGCGAGCGTGCGCAACGGCTATGTGCACGACGTCGCCGGCGACGGCTCGGTGCCCGTATTGCCCCTTACGTGTGAAGCGTCCGCCTTGGCGCGCAAGAACGCGGATTCGTCGCGCGAGCTGCACGATCACGATCGAAGCGCGGGCGGCGGCCGGAAGCAGTGCGTTCACGCGACCTGGTAGACGAATGCTGGCAGCTTGCCGCCTTTCACGATGCCGCCCGGACGGGCGTGGCGAAATGAACGGGTGCTCGGCGATGAACTCGAAATCGAGTTCGAAGATGCGATACTCGCCGTCCGTGGACTACGCCGAGCGTTTACCTTCTTACCCGCTGCCGAGGAGGTTTCGATGTCGGAACGCATGTTCACCCAGGCCGAGCTCGACGCGCTGTGCCGGCCGCCACGCGACCAGATGCTGGCAGTGCTCGCGGACGGCGACGGGGCCGCCGTGAAAGCGAAGTACGCTGCGCTCGAGGACGCCTTCCTGCTCTTCCACCAGGTCTACCATCGCTGGGTGGCGCTGGAGCAGGCGTTCCTCTACGAGCGCTACGGCCACGAAGGCCTGTACAAGGCGGTCTCGATCAATCCGATCGCGCTGCACGCGATGCGGATGGAGATGACGCCCGCGGAGCTGCTCCAGGGCAGCCGCTCCGCGAAGGACGAGATGAACGGGCTGATCGACGCCGGCGATGCGGTCGCCATCATGCGCCGCTACGACGAGCTCGAACGTGGCTTCCGCAATGTCCACGATCTCTACCGTGAATGGCTGTCGCTGCTGCTGTCCCATGTGTACCGCGAGTACGGCATCGACGCGCTCGAGCAGTGCCTGCGTCACAGCAGCGGCGCGCGCTGGATGCCGTGGATGATGGAGGAAGTCGAGACCGATGCGCGCGTGCGGATCGTCAACTGGACTGCGCTGATGCTCGCGAACTTCGCGAGCTTCCGCCTCGAAGAGGACGACGAGAAGTTCACGCTGCACCAGGATCCTTGCGGCAGTTGCGGCCGGCAGATCCGCATGGGCTGCCACGAGCTGCCGCTGGATCTCGCGATCGTCAAGGAGAAGCACCCGATCACCTTCAACGAGGGCAACGTCACCGTCTACCAGACGCACCTCGCGGTGATGCACACGATCATGCCGATCGAGCGCATCGGCGCGCCGTGGCCGGCGATCCGCTGTCCGGCCGGCGCGACGGGCGGGCCCTGCCGAATCGTGCTGTTCAAGAACGCGAAGACGGCGGCAGCGGAGGACTACGAGCGAGTCGGCCTGCGCAAACCGAAGACTGCGGCGCACGCGTAGCCCGGGTGCAGCGTAGCGGAACCCGGGATCTCTATCGCGTCGATCGGTCGAATCCCGGACTACGAAAGGTGCCAGCCTCGTCGCTTGGGCTGGCGAAGAAAGTCCGACATCGGGCGCCGAATGTTGGGCCTATTTCGTCAGCCCGACGATCATGAAGCCCGCGTCACTCACAATCATGAAAGAGACGTGGCGCGCGCCCGCCTCCCGGATTCCGCGCCGCTGCGCGGCGCTCCTTCCGGGCTACAAGAGAACGATCTTCAGTAGCCCGGAAGGAGCGCAGCGGAATCCGGGATCGGCGCAGCGAAAGCCGCCGACCCCGGGTTGCGCGCTACGCGCTCCACCCGGGCTACGACGACTGACATCGGGCGCCGGATGTTGGGCTTCCTTCGTCAGCCCAAGCTACTTCCGTGCCGCGTCACGCGCCGGCGCAGCGCGCGGCGAGCTCGACGTAGGGTGGGACCACGGTGTGCCACACGGCGAAGCGCGGGTCGGGCGCGCGGCCGGTGGCGTAGAGGTGGGCGCCTAGCTGCACGATGGCGGCGACCTTGGCGACGCCGATCGCTTCGTAACGATGCAGATCGAGCGCACGCCGACCCGTCATGCTTTCCCATTCCTCGATCGTGCGGCTGCGCGACCACCAGCCGGGCAGCTCGTAGCCCGCGGCGCCGAGCTTCACTTCACCCTGATCGTAGAACTGCATCACATAGCCCAGATCGAGCAGCGGATCGCCGATCCCGGCCATCTCCCAGTCGAGGAGCGCGAGCAGCCGGCCCCGCGCATCCCACAGGCAGTTGCCGTGCTTCGGATCGCCGTGGATCGGCGTCGCCGGCCCCGAAGCCCGCGGCGGCCGTGCGAGGAGATCCTCCAAGACCTCGAGGAGCAGCGCGGGCGCCTCGGCGGCGCGGGCGACGGCGAGCCAGTGCGCGGCCTCGTCCTGCGCGGTCCGCGCCGGCGTCGGCATCGCGGCGCGCGGCAGACGATGGACGCGCGCGATCGCCCCTATCCACTGCGCGCACATCGCGTCCGGCAGCGACGGCGGCGCGCTGCTCAACCAGTCGGGCACGGCGTACTCGAAGGCTTCGCCGCGCAGGCACTCCATCACGAAGAAGGGATCGCCGATGACGCTCGCGTCGGTGCAGAGCTCGTACACGCGCGGCACCGGCGGGCCGTCCGGCGCGCCCGCCATCGCGGCCAGCACGCGATGCTGGGCCGCCATGTCATAGGGCGGCAGCAGGCCTTCCTCCGACGGCGGCATGCGCAGGATGCGATCGAGGCCGTCGAGCCGATAGGTTTCGTTCGAGTGCCCCGTCGACAGCGGCACGACCGCGCTCAGCGCTTTCCCGCAGCCGAGGAAGGCGCGCAGGCCCTCGCGCAGGCGGGCGAGATCACGCGCCATCGCCTAGCCTCGCGTGCGCCGTGAGGACAACTTCATGTCCGGCCAATCGCCGAGCACGATCGGCTCCAGCAGGCCGTAGCCCTCGGCCTCGCCTTCGCGCACCTTGATGATCGTGTCGCGCACGGCGGTCGCGAGGCGCTTGCGCATCTCCGGCGCAGTGATGTCGGCGATGCGTTCGCCGTCCAGATCGAGCGCCCCGCGCCAGTTGCCGTGCTTCTTGCCGTCGAAGCCGAGATAGAGTGCGGTGCCGAGGTAGAAGCCGGACTCGCCCTGCACCTCGACCTCGATGCGCGAGGTCGCGCCGTCCAGCATGTCGATGAACAGATGACCGCCCTCGAGGCGCCGCGTGTCGTCGTCGAAGCGGAGCTGCGGCCGCACGCGCGCGATGCGCTCCTGGCGACCGTCGGCATGGTTGCGATAGCCCGAGAAGTAGAACACCTCGTCGCCGCGCACCTGCAGGTAGAAGTGGTATTCGTAGCGCGAGCCGTCCGGCCGCTGCAGCAGGAACGGCGACCAGATCAGCAGGAACTTCGAGTCTTCGAACTTGCGCTCGCCGAAGTCGCGCGCGGGCCGGAGATCGGGCGGCGGCGCGCCGACGTCGAGGCGCACGCCCCACGAATGATCGCGATAGCAGAACCAGTCGTCGGGGTTAATTTCTTCGCGCTTGCCGTCGATCTCGTACCAGCCGCGCGGCACGCCGGCCTGGTGATAGCGCACGACGTTCGAGACCACGCGAAAGCCGCGTTCGTCGCGCTGGAGATGGCGATCCTCGAAGTACGGCGGAAAGGCCGCTTCGAAAGTGAGGTCGAAGCGCAGCGGGATGACCTCGTTGCGATCGAGCCGCCAGCGCACCTTCTTCAGCGGCTCGACGACGTCGTAGCGCAGCGGGCCGATGACGGTCGCCAGCGGATCGGAAGAGAGCTCCCGGCTCACCCGCAGCGTCCACTGCTCGCGACCGCGCGACATGCCGGCGAAGCCGTCGATGACGTCGCGGTTCTGATAGCGCCCCAGCCCCATGTCGAACTGCAGGCTGCCGTCCTTGCGCGATACCGGCGTCCACAGCTTCTCCGTCCACGACAGATCGGACTCGGCGACGGTCGCGAAGGTGTCGACTATCTGGTGTGTGAGTTGCTCGTCGACGGCGAGCAGCTTGCCTATCGTCTGCATGAGGATCCTTTCTCGGGCGCGCGACGCGCCGGTGTGGATACGCGGAGAGCGAAGGTCGAAGCGCACGTTAAGGAGCGGGATCGGCAGCGTCAAATGGCTGAATCGGCGCGATCGAGAATGCTGCGGACGCACAGCCATCGTCGCGGTGGACAGCGTTTCGGGCCTTCTCCTATAGTCCGGACACATCCCGCGCCGTCCTGCACGACGCGCATGCCGAAGGGGAGAGTGCCCATGGCCTGCTGTGTCATCGCGCTCGCGATGGTGTACCGCCTGATTGATGCGTGGCGGCGTGCCCGCGCCTGGGTCGCCGGCGTGCCCGTCGCCGCGTCGCGCGCCTGGCGCGCACCGGCCCTGCGCCGCGCCGCGGTGCTCGCCGTCCTCGTCGAGCTCGGGTTCTTCGCCGGCTTCGGCTGGCAGCACCGCGCGCATCTGTCCGAATTCGGCGGCCGCATGCTCGTTGCGAGCAGCGGGCTCGCGGCGAATCTCTGTCGTCCCTCGCCCCCCGTCCACCTGAGGACCAGCCTCGAGGAGTAAACCGATGTCCGCGATCGAAAGCGAAGTCCTGGGTCGCGCCCAGGAATTCCAGCACGGCAACAAGGGCCCGGTGACGGCCTCGCGCCATCGCCGCAATGCGCTCGTCTACGCGGGTCTCGCGCTGCTCGCCTTCCTGCCGCTGCTGACGGGCGCCGCGGCGAGCTGGCAGGCGGCAGGGCTCGGGCTGCTCTTGCCGGGCGGCGGCTTTCTCGCCGTCGGCGGCGGCTGGGTGCTGCTGCTGCCGGTGACTTTGGCGCTCTTCTGGCTCGCCTGCGTCGCCTGGTTCTGGGCCGGCATGGTGGTCGCGCCGCTCTTCGTCTGGCTGGGCAGCGCCGCCTTGGCCGGGCTGCTCGTCGGCGACGCGATCTGGCCCCCGGCCGTGCTGCTGGCGCCGGCCGCGGCGGGCGGCATCTTCTGGTGGTTCCGTCGCGCTCGCGAGCGCCGCGAGGCCGCCGACGCGGCACGCTTCGCGCTGCGCCAGCAGTTCTTCGAAGGCTCGCGCCTCGAGGTCAACGAGCGCGCCGCGCAGGAGCCGGTGGCCGGGACGCGCGAGCTGACGAGCGAGCAGCTCGCGGCCGCGCGCTATGTCCTCGATCGCGCGCTGCAGCCGGTCGGCGAGTATGCGGGCTACACGATCATCGATCAGTTCCAGCCCGCGGCGCTGCGCTACCAGATCAACCATCTCGGCTTCGCGCTCGGCATGCTGCGCAGTCACTACGCGCCGAACTTCGCGGGTTATCTCGACGAGGCGCAGCGCAATCTCGTCGAAACCTATCTCGTCAAGCGCGTGTGGGACTACTGGGTGCTCGAGTCGATGTGGGGCCACTTCAACTTCACGAGCTTCGATCCCGCGCGCAAGGACAACATCATGCTGACGGGCTGGTATGGCCTGCACGTCAACCAGTACATGCTGAGCTCGGGCGATCGCCGCTACGGCGAGCCCGGCAGCCTCACCTTCAGGCTGAATGCGCGCACGGCCTATCCGCACGACGCGCATACGCTCGCGCAGTCGGTGTACGAGAACTATCGCCAGTCCGATTTCTGTCTCTTTCCCTGCGAGCCGAACTGGGTCTATCCCATCTGCAATATGTACGGACTGGGCTCGCTCGCCGCGCACGACGCCGTGTTCGGCACCGACTACGCGCGCAGCGTGCTGCCGCAGTGGCTGCACATGCTCGAGACCGAGTTCACCGATCGCAAGGGCTCCCTGATCGGGCTGCGTTCGTACTGGACGGGGCTGGAGATCCCGTTCTATTCGGGCGAGGCCGGGTTCGCGTTCTTCGCGAACGTGTTCTCGCCGGCGCTCGCGCGCCGGCTGTGGGCGATCGGGCGCAAGGAGCTCGGCTTCTGCATCGCGCCCGATGCGGACGGCAAGCCGCGGCTCAGCATCCCGCCCGCAGCGCTGTCCTTTATCGACACCATCGATCCCGGCAACTATCGCCGCGGCGCGCTGTTCGCCTACGCGGCGGTCGCGATATGCGCGCGGGAGTTCGGCGACGACGATCTTGCCGAAGCGGCGCAGCGCTCGATGGATCAGGACTGCGGCCGCGAAGAACGCGACGGCGTCACGAGCTATCGCGAAGCCTCGACGCTGGCCAATGTGTGGGCCGTCGAATCGAAGTTGATGCGCACCGGCGACTTCCGCAATTCCTTCGTCAAGGCGCCGCCGGACGGCGCGCGTACGGGCCCGCAGCTCGCGGGCGCGCGCTATCCGGACGTGCTGGTCGCGAAGGCGACGAGCAGCGGCCGCGATCTCGAGCTGGTGCTGGAGCCGGGCCACGGCGCGAGCCGGCAGAAGCTGGAGCTCGCGCGCCTCGCGCCCGGCCTCGACTACGCGGTCGAGGGCCGCCCGGATCTCGCGTTCCGCGCCGATGACGCGGGCAAGGCGACGCTAGAAGTCGAGCTCGCCGGACGCATCGCGCTGAAGATCGCGCCGGCGGCCTGAGGCGGATCGCCGGGACAGCGCGCGGGTCCGGCGCGAGCTGCTCGCGCGCAAGAGCGGACGCGCCGCCGCTGCGCGCCCGAGTCGGATCTCACGATCCACGGCGGCGCGACATCCTCGTCCACGCCTGAGCTTCCCGCCGGCCGCCGCCGCGCGCGGCCGGACGTCTCCTATCGCCGCGCGCGCTGCCGGCCGGCCGCGATAGCCCGGCGCTATCGCGAGCATTGAAACAATCGAATCCCCTCGTTGTTGCGATGCGGATAAGATGCCGCACGTTCAAATTTTTTCTGCTTATCGAAAGGAAAGAGACGATGTCGATCATCAACACCCAGGTCCAGCCCTTCAAGGCGCAGGCGTTCCACAACGGCAAGTTCGTCGAGATCAGCGACGAGACTCTGCGCGGCAAATGGTCGGTGCTGATCTTCATGCCGGCTGCCTTCACCTTCAATTGCCCGACCGAGGTGGAAGACGCGGCCGACAACTACGCGGAATTCCAGAAGGCCGAAGCCGAAGTGTACGTGGTGACCACGGACACGCATTTCTCGCACAAGGTGTGGCACGAGACTAGCCCGGCCGTCGGCAAGGCGAAGTTTCCGCTGGTGGGCGATCCGACCCACACGCTGACGAACGCCTTCGGCGTGCACATTCCGGAAGCGGGTCTCGCGCTGCGCGGCACCTTCATCATCAACCCGGATGGCATCATCAAGACCGCCGAGATCCACGACAACGCGATCGCGCGTGACGTCAAGGAGACGCTGCGCAAGCTGAAGGCGGCGCAGTACGTGGCCAAGAACCCCGGCCAGGTCTGCCCGGCGAAGTGGAACGAAGGCGCGAAGACGCTGACGCCGTCGCTGGACCTCGTCGGCAAGATCTGAGCCGCGACGGGATCCCGGAGCGGGCGCGAGCCCGCTCCGATTCCGCCGGTGGCGCGCTCGCATCGCGCCACCTCCGATCGATTTCGAGTCGACCGCGCTTGCGGCATTTGCCGCAGGGACGGCGTCGGCCCGAACACAGCATTCAAGGCGGTCGCCGCGACCGCGAGAGGACGCCACCATGTTGGACGCCGCCACTCGGCAACAGCTTGCCGCCTATTTCGAACGCATCACGCAGCCGGTCGCGCTGATCGCGAGCCTCGACGATTCCTCCGCGGCCGCCGACATCCGCGAGCTGCTGACCGAGCTCGCCGCGATCGCGCCGGACAAGATCCGCGCGCGCTTCGACGGCGGCTTCCCGCGCCGTCCGTCCTTCCAGATCACCCGCGAGGGCGCGGACATGGGCGTGCATTTCGCCGCGCTGCCGATGGGGCATGAATTCACCTCGCTGCTGCTGGCGATCCTGTGGGCCGGCGGCCATCCGCCGAAGGTCGAGGCCGAGCAGCTCGAGCAGATCGAGGCGCTGAGCGGGGATTTCGACTTCACGACCTGGATGAGCCTGAGCTGCCACAACTGCCCGGACGTGGTGCAGGCGCTGAACCTGATGGCGGTGTTCAATCCGCGCGTGCGGCACGTCGCGATCGACGGCGGGCTGTTCCAGCAGGAAGTCGAGGACCGCCAGATCATGGCCGTGCCGAAGACGATCTTGAACGGCGAAGACTTCGCGAGCGGCCGCATCGAGCTCGGCGAGATCCTCGCCAAGATCGACACCGGCGCCGCCGCGCGCGCCGCTGCCAAGCTCAGCGAGAAAGCGCCTTACGAGGTGCTGATCGTCGGCGGCGGCCCGGCGGGCGCCGCGGCCGCCGTCTATGCCGCGCGCAAGGGCATTCGCACCGGCCTCGTCGCCGAGCGCTTCGGCGGACAGACCATGGACACGCTCGCCATCGAGAACTACATCTCGGTGCTCGAGACCGAGGGACCGAAGTTCGCCGCCGCGCTCGAGGCTCATGTGCGCCACTACGACGTCGACTTGATGACGCTGCAGCGGGTCGCGAAGCTCGATCCCGCGCCGCAGCCGGGCGGCCACGTCGGCGTGACGCTGGACAACGGCGCGGTGCTGAAGAGCCGCACCGTGATTCTCGCGCCCGGCGCGCGCTGGCGGAACATCGATGTGCCGGGCGAGCAGGAATACAGGACGAAAGGCGTCGCTTACTGCCCGCACTGTGACGGCCCGCTGTTCAAGGGCAAGGACGTCGCGGTGATCGGCGGCGGCAATTCGGGCGTCGAAGCGGCGATCGATCTGGCCGGCGTCGTCGGCCGCGTCACCTTGCTCGAGTTTGCCGATGCGCTGCGCGCCGATCAGGTGCTGATCGACAAGCTGAAGAGCCTGCCGAACGTCAGCATCCACGTCAACGCGCAGACCACGGAGATCACGGGCGACGGCCAGAAGGTCAACGGCCTGCGTTACACCGATCGCGCGTCCGGCGAACGGCGCTTCGTCGAGCTGGCGGGCGTGTTCATCCAGATCGGGCTGGTGCCGAACACCGAGTTCCTGAAGGGCCGGATCGAGCTGTCGAAGTTCGGCGAGATCATCGTCGATGCGAAGTGCGCGACCAGCCTGCCCGGGATCTTCGCAGCGGGCGATGCGACGACGGTGCCGTACAAGCAGATCGTCATCGCCGCCGGTGAAGGCGCGAAGGCAGCGCTGTCGGCCTTCGACTATCTCATCCGCACGCCGGCGCCGCAGTAGGGAGCAGCGAGCCTCTTGTAGCCCGGATGAGCAACGCGAATCCGGGATCGGGCCTCCGTTGGGGCGCCTGCATCCGAGGATCGCCGAACCCCGGATTCGCTGCGCTTCCGGGCTAGAAGACTACGAGACTCGGCGCGGTCATTCGGCGGCCGGGTTTCCGGTATGCTCGATTTCCCGATACCGATACGCTCAGGAGGTCGAGCATGAAGCTGGAACCGCTGTTCTCCTACCATGCCCTGCTGCGCGAGGCGCTGGAGGTGGGTGCCGGACCGTACGGCCGCCGCCTCATCGTCGAAGTCGACGGCGGTGCTTTCGAGGGCCCGCGACTGCGCGGGACGCTGCGCAAGGCGGCGTGTGCGGACTGGCTCACGATGAGCGAGGACTACGGCCATCTCGACGTGCGCGCTACTTTCGAGACCCACGACCACGCGTACATCTACGTCGAATACACCGGCCACATCGAGCTCACCGAGGCCGTCAAGGCCGCGCTCGGCGGCGCGGGCCAGACGGAGTTCGAAGACCAGTATTTCTACACCAGCCCGCGGCTGCAAACCGGCGATCCGCGCTACCTGTGGGTGAACAATCTCGTCTGCGTGGGGCAGGGCAGGCTGCGGTCCGGCCGCGTCGAGTACCAGGTGTACGCCGTCGTCAACGGCTGAGCTTCAGGACCTAAGCCGCCGTCGGCTCCACGTCCAGGCGCGCGACCCAGCCCGCGAGCTCGGGGCGCGCCGCCTCGTAGCGCTGCAGCACCAGCGGATCGTGGCCCGGGATCACGTGGCGCGGCGACGCCGCGAGCGCGCGCAGGCGCTTGTAGCCTTCGAGCATGTCCCCGAGCTTGTACAGCACGGGAAACGCGCGGTCGCCGTCCATGTGCGCATAGAAATGGCTCGCGTCCGAGGCGAGCACGACCCAGCCGCGACGCGTCATCACCCGCACCGCTTGCAGGCCGTCGGTGTGGCCGCCGATGTGATGCAGCTCGAGGCCCGGCGCCAGGCTCGCGCTGCCGTCGTGAAACTCGACGCGGCGATCGAAGACGTGACGGACCATGCGCGTGACGTCTTCCGCGCTGTAGCCGTGGTTCAGCAGCGAATGGCACATGCAGCGTCCGGTCGCAAAGGCCATTTCGCGATCCTGCAGATGGAAACGCGCCTTGCCGAACAGCGGCAGATTGCCGGCGTGGTCATAGTGCAGGTGGGTGATGATGACGTCGTCGACGGCATCGGGGGCGATGCCCAGCGTGGCGAGGCCCTCGGCCACGCCGTGCACGAGCGTGCGACCGCGCGCGGCCGCGGCCTCGGCGTTGAAGCCGGTATCGACGACGAAGCTGCGCGTCGCATTGCGCACGACCCACACGTAATAATCGAGCGGCATCGGCGCATCGTGCGGATCGCCGCCGACGAAGTTGTCGGTGGCGCGTCGCGCGTGATGGCCGTACTTCACCGCATAGACTTCGTAGCAGTCCGCATTCATGTCCGAATGTCCATGCGCTGCAGCCTCAGGGCTTCACGGCCGCTTTGCCTTCGATCTCGGCGAGCGCTTCGCGCGCGACGCGGAAGCTGTCGACGGCGGCCGGCACGCCGCCGTAGATCGCGACCTGCAGCAGCACTTCGCGAATTTCGGTCTTCGACACGCCGTTGGCGAGCGCGCCGCGCACGTGGGCCTTGAGCTCGTTGGGACGGTTGAGCACCGCGAGCATCGCGAGGTTCAGCATGCTGCGCGTCTTGCGCGGCAGCTCTTCGCGCCCCCACACGGCGCCCCAGCAGTATTCGGTGACCAGCCGCTGCAGCGGCATCGTGAACTCGTCGGCGCCGGCGAGCGCCTTGTCCACGAACTCGGCGCCGAGCACGGCCTTGCGGATCGCGAGGCCGGTGTCGAACAGATCGTCGTTCATCGATGGATCTCCTCGGATTGGAACGAAGGAAGCGCCCGCGCCTTCAGGCGCGCAGCAGCCGCGCCAGGGCGCCGGCGTCGGGCCGCTGCTCCAGCGTGTCGATCGTCTCGGCGATCTCGGCGGCGCGGGCCGCGCCGAACACCTTCGCCGCGGCGGCCTCGAAACGCCGCGCGACTTCTTCGGCGCTCGCATGCACGACGTCCTCGAGGCGCACGGCGTGCTGCGTGCCGTCGGCTAGCGTGACGAGGACTTCGCCACCCTGCAGGCCGGGATAGGCGGCCGTCAGCGCCGGGTCGACTTCCAGCCTCGTCGCGGACACCAGGCGTGCGAGGCCGGGATCGGCGAGCAGATCGAAATTGCGCTCGGTGATTTCGCCGGTGAGCAGGGCCGCGGCGACGTTGTACTGGATGCTCATCTTGCCCTGCAGGACGTTCGCATAGGGTCCCGCGTAATCGCAGCCCGGATACAGGGCGCCGGCGCGCGGGACGCGCACGAGAATGCTCGCGATGCGCGCCGGCGCGATCGACTTCGTCCGCGCCAGGCGCAGCGCCGCGAGCGCCGGCGTCTGCGCGAAGTTACAGGCGGGCACGGCCTTGTGATAGACGCGCAAGATTTCCGGCTCGGCCGCGAACGGCCGCAGGTTTGCGCCGGCTTCCGCTCGCCCGAGCGCGGCGCACAGACCGGCCGCGCCGTCGATGGCGCTGGGCGAGCCGTAGGCGCCCGCCGCCGCGAGGCCAACGGCCGTCACCGCGCTGCGCGCGGCGAGCCCGGCCTGGAAGAACATTTCGCTGCCCCCGGTCCACGCCCACTGATTGAAGCCCGCGCTGGCATTGGCGGCGAAGGCGAGGGCGCTGGTGTAGGCGTTCACGTCGAGCTTCAGCAGATGCGCCGCGGCCGCGGCGCCGGCGACGGGGCCGGTCACGCCGGTCGGGCGATGGATCTTCGCGACCTCGGCGTTCATCACCGCGCGCCCGAGCTGGGCCCCGAGCTCGTAGCCGACGACGATCGCGGCGAGAAAGTCGGCGCCTGCGACGGCGCGCGTCTCGGCCAGCGCGAGCACGGTGGGCAGGACCACGATGCCGAGATGGCTGATGCTGCCGGCGTGCATGTCCTCGCGGACCAGGCCGTGGCCCATCACCGCGTTGACGAAAGCCGCGTCGCCGGCCGCATAAGCGCCGGCCTCGCCGACGATGCTCGCACCGGCCGGCGTTGCCGCGATCGTCGCGCAGGCCTGTCGCGACCAGGGCAGCGCGCGCGACTCGCAGGCGCAGCCGATCAGATCGCGCAGGCAGGTCTTCGCTTCGTCGATCAGGGCCGCATCGAGATCCGCGGCACCGAAGGCGCACGCCGCGCTGGCCATGCGCACTGCGGCCGGCGTTTCCTCTACCGCGGGATCGGGACTGCGGGAAGCTGCGATGGACGACATGAAGGGCTCCTCCTGTTCAAGCGCGGACTTCGACGCCCGCCCAGCTCTCGAGCACCCGGCAGATCGACGTGAAGTCCGAGTCGCCGCCGTACATCGCATTGGTCACCGCGAGCAGCTCGCGCACCGCCGCGCCGACCACCATCGGCACGCCCAAGGTCTCCGCCTCGTCGATGCACAGGCGCACGTCCTTGTACGAGAGTCCGGTGTGGAAACCGAAATCGAAAGTGCCGGGCAGGATCGCGCGCGGAAACTTGTCCTGGCTCGCGCTGTTGCGGCCCGAGCCGAGGTTGATCACGTCGATCATCACCTTCGGATCCAGTCCCGCCTTCACGCCCATCACCATCGCTTCCGAGGTCACGGCGAGGGCCGCGGCGGCGAGCAGGTTGTTCGCGAGCTTCATGGTCTGGCCCTGGCCGGCGCCCTCGCCGAGATGGAAGACCTTGCCGAACAGGCTCAGGATTGACTCGAGCTCCGCGAACACGGGCCGCGCGCAGGACACCATCACCGCGAGCTTGCCGTCGCGCGCGCCGGCAAGGCCGCCGCTGACGGGCGCATCGACGTAGACCTTGCCGCGCTCGGCGAGCTGGGCGGCGACGATGCCGGCCATGCGCGGGCCGATGGTCGAGAAGTCGACGATGCGCGTGGCGCGCCGGCCTTCGCAGACGCCGCGCGGTCCGAGCGTCGCGGCGTGCACGATGTCGGGCGTCGGCAGGCTGAGGAAGACGACGTCCGCGGTGTCGCCGACGGCCTGGGCGGAATCCGCGGCGAGCGCGCCGTTCGCGACCGCGGCCGCGACGGCCGCGGGGGCGCTGTCGTAGACGTGCACGCGGTGGCCGGCCGCGAGCAGGCGGGCGCTCATCAGCGATCCCATGCGCCCGACCCCGATGAAGCCGTAATCGATCGTCGCCATCGTGCCCACCTCCCGGATTTTTCTTAGCGCGTGCGATGCATGTTAAAGGCGTATCGTCGTGGCGCAATCCGCGCCCGCTCTGCGCCGGCGCATCGCCCGCAAGCGGCGCGAGAACCGCGGGACCGCTGCCTCATGCGAGCAGAGTGCTCGACGACATGTGCTTGCTCGGCCGCCGCGTCCGGAAAAGCAGCCTGAACCTCGTCCGGCGGCTCGTCCAGTAGCGGCGTGACGGCGGAAGTCACCGCGCGCCGTCGGATTCGCGTGGCCGACGGCCGATGGACGATGCACGCACGCATTCGCGCTCACAGCAGATAATCCTCGGCGCAGCGCAGCATCGAAGCCTCGGTGCGGCGCTCGTGCCCGATGCACGAATCGGCGCGGCGCGCAATGCTGGTCTTATTGCAATCGCTCGGTCAGGATCCGGCCTCGCTCTCACGACGACTATCCGGAGGATTCATGTTTTCGCACATCATGGTCGGCAGCAACGACATCGCGCGCTCCAAAAAATTCTACGACGCCCTGCTGGGCGCACTGGGCGCGAAGCCTGCCGTCACCGACGACAAGGGCCGCCTGATCTACATGCACAACAACGGGCTGCTGCTCGTGACCACGCCGATCAACGGCCAGCCCGCGACGGCTGCGAACGGCGGCACGATCGGCTTCGCCTGCGACTCCGAAGCCCAGGTCAAAGCCTGGCATGCGGCCGGCGTCGCGAACGGCGGCACCTCGGTCGAGGATCCGCCGGGCGTGCGTGAAGGCGGCTTCGGCAAGCTGTATCTCGCCTACGTGCGCGATCCGGACGGCAACAAACTCTGCGCGCTGCATCGCATGAGCTGAGGCCGCTTGCGACACGGAGCGACGGCCGTCGCTCCGTGCGATCGAGGTTCCCCGAGCGTTCCTGTCCCGAGTTTTTGGGCGTCCTTCGTCAGCCCATCATCTCCCGGGCTACAAAGACCGCTCGGCTATGCCCTCAGTCCGCGAGGATGTCCCGCCGCCGCAGAAAGCCGAGACAGGCTTCGGCCAGTTTCTCGGGCTGCTCCATCATGATCAGATGGCCCATGCCCTGTGCGATGCCGCCTTCGGCGAGCCCGTTCGGGATCGCGGCGATGGTGTCGAGCACGTCTTGATCCGGGATGTGATAGTCGGCCTCGCCCTTGTAGAAGAACATCGGCACCTTGATTCGATCGAGGAAAGGCCGCACGTCGTGATCGTTCCAGGCGTCCATGTCGGCGACGCAGGTCGCGTGATAGCTCGCGCGATGCTGCCACTTCGACTCGATCACCTTGCGCTGCTCGCAGGGGTAGTACATCGCCGCGGTCGACGCGTTGTCGATCAGCGCCGCGAAGCCCGGGAAGCTGTGCGGATCGCCGTAGCCGGAGAGGAAGGAGATCGAGCCCGTCTTCGCCGCGGACTCGAAGGGCATGCCGGCGCGAATGCCGTCCGGGTGATGGCAGGCGAGCTGCATCGTCATGTCGCCGCCGATGCCGCTGCCGCAGACCACGGGTTTCTCGCCCGGGCAGACGGCCTCGATGAAATGCCAGACCCATTCGGCGTAGTCGCGCATCTTGCGGAACGGCTGCCAGTTCACGGGATAGGACTTGGCGTGGCCGGGCAGATCCGGTGCGATTACGCGCATGCCCGCCGCGGCCATGATCGGCATGAAGTACTGCCACTGCAGCGAGCAGGCCCAGCCCATGTGCAGGCAGACGAGCGGAATGCCGCTGCCACATTCATCGTAATAAGCGCGCGTGCCGTCGACGACGACGTAACGGCCGACGATTTCGTGGCTCATCGCGGTCCTCCCTCAGTCGAGCTTCAGATCGCGCACCGCGGAGAGCAGCAGATGCGTCGATTCGTACATGCGATTGGCCTGCAGCAGATTGCCGTCGACCGTGATTTCGCCGCGATCCAGCAGATGCCCGAGCGCGCGGCGGCCCTCGCGCAGCGCCTGCCAGGTCTCGAGCGGAGCGCCGATCGCGTAATCCCAGCCCAGCGGATTCGCCATCGGAAAGTAGCGCATGTGATCGATGACTTTGCCGCCGTAGAGCTTCAGCCAGTAGCCCTCGTCGCCGAAGCGCAGCAGAACCTTGACGTCGGACCAGCGGCTCGCCGCATCCAAGGCCGCATCGCCGTTGAGGGTCGCCACCAGATGCTCGAGGAATTCGCTGCTCGGAAATTTCATGCCTTGCTCCTCTCCTGCTCGCCGTGCGCGCTGCGTATGCAGCCCGCGCGCCTCATTTCGTTCTCGGCTCGAACTCCAGCACCGTCGCGTTGATGCAATAGCGCGGCTTGCCGTCCGGCCCGTCGTCGAACACGTGCCCGAGGTGGATGCCGCTGCTCTTGGATCGCACCTCGATGCGCTGCATGCCGTGGCTGTCGTCCGGCGCCTCGACGGTGGCGCCGTCGACCGGCCGGGTGAAGGACAGCCAGCCGGAGCCGGAGTCGAAGCGATCGCGCGTGTCGAACAGCGGCGCGCCGCTCAGCTTGTCGATGAATACGCCGTCCGGGGTGTGTTTGAACTCTTCGTACTGACGGCAGAAACGATCGTCGGTGTCCTTGGCGAAGGCGACCTCATACGCCTCGCCGTCGCCGAGCTTGAAAACGCCCAAGGCCCGATAGAACGCCGCCGCCGTCATATAGCCCTGGTGGCCAAACTGCTCTTTGCCCTCGTCGAGGAAATAGATCGTCGGCGTGGCCCAGGTCGGCGTATGCAGCGCGAGGCCGTCCAGTTGCGCGGCCCGGCGATAGCTGAGCGGAATGCTGCCGCGATAGCGCTCGCCGACGTCGCGCCGGAATCTCGCGCAGTAGGGACAGTGCTCGGCTTCCAGCACGAGGATCTGCTTGCCTCGCAGCAGCGCGGTGTTGTCGGCCGGCTCGGGAGCGGCTCTGTCGAAAGTCACGCCGGTGGAGTGATCCGGGCAGTAGCCGTGCGGATTTTTCGCCAGGTAGTCCTGATGGTAGGCCTCGGCCTCGTGGAACGCCTGCAGCGGCTCGATCTCGGTGACGATGTCGCCGTATCCCGCCGCTTTCAACAGGGCCTGGAACTCGTCTCTCGTCTGCAGCGCCGTCGCGCGCTGCTCGTCGTCCGAATACAGGATGACGGAGCGGTACTGAGTGCCGACGTCGTTGCCCTGTCGGTTTTTCTGCGTCGGATCGTGATGCTCGAAAAAATGCCGCAGCAGCGCCCGGGTGCTGAGCACCTCGGTGTTGTACCGGACGCGCACAGTTTCGGCGTAGTTGTCGGGATCGAAGCGGTGCTCGGGCCGGGTGATGACGCTGTAGCTCGGCTCGAGATTGCGGCCGTCGGCATAGCCGGACACCGCCTCGATCACGCCCGGCAGCGCTTCATAGCCTTTCTCGGCGCCCCAGAAGCAGCCGGAGCCGAGCACCAGCGTCTTGACGTGGAGACTGGCCGATTGCGCCTCCTTTTCCGGTGCCGCGGTCAGAGCCAACGCGAGGGCGGACGAGAGGCCGACCAGCAGCGCGAGCACGGCGATTATCCTGTTCGGTAGCATCATGTGGACCGCCGGAAGGAGAGGGAGCTTCGCAGACTCCGGAGGATTCCAATATTCGCCGAAGTTCGTGCGGCAGACCATCGGCGACACGCCGCTCGTCGCGCCTCGCTGCGCGCCGGTCTAGCGCGGCGGCCGGTGCATGACTCGAGCCCTCGAAGAGACGGGGCAGGCGGCCTCGGAGACCTGCTGCAATGCGTTGATGCCGGGTTCGTTCCTGGGCATCACCGCCCGTCTCGCGGGACGGGGCTCCTTCGCACGCCGCTCTCGACCGGGCCAGCGCCGGAGCGCGCGGCGACGACGCGAGCCGATCGTCGCTCCGATCGGCCGGCTGGATTACAGTGCGCTACGCGCGCTCGCGGTCCAGCCGCCGGGACGCCGTTCGCGTCTCGCATTCTTACACGAGCATGAAGGAGTCGAGCATGTATAAAGTATCGGTCGAAAGAACCCTCGATATGCCGCGCAAGCAGGTCTTCGGCATCCTGACCCAATTCGGCGGTCTGGAGAAGATTCTGCCGGACATGATCGATGCTCTCGAGCTCGTCGGCAGCGGGCTCGGTGCGCTGCGCAAGATCAAGGTCACGGCCGGCGGGACCGTGATCGAGCGCCTGGACGCGGCTTACGACGAGCGTCTGTTCGCCTATACCATCACTTACAACGACGCGCTTCCCTTCGAGAACTACTGCGCGGTAGTGACGCTGGAAGACGCGGGCGGCAAGACGCGCGCATGCTGGAGCAGCAACTGGGACGCGAAGGGCGCGAGCGAGGAGGAGATAAAGACGATGCTGACGGGACTCTACGGAACTCTGCTCGAGGGACTCTATAAACTGGCCTGAACGCCGAGGCGGCGCGGCCGGCGGAGAGCGGCGGAACTCCACCGGCCGGATTCCGGGACCGGCTCGAAGGAGCGACACGATGAAGTTTCATCACATGGCGGTGTTCGTCAGCGACATGCACGAGGCCGTGCGCCTGTGGCGCGACGTGCTCGGCTTCAAGGTGATGGTCGACAACGTGATCCCGGACGGCGAGGCGCCGGGGCCCAAGGTGTTCATGTATCCGAAGCTGCTCGACGACATCTTCAAGATCGAGGGCGCGCGTTCGAAGATGGTGCTGCTCGCCTCCGACGAGGGCGCGCTGATCGAGCTCCAGCAATGCGAGAACCCGCCGATCCGGAAGACGCCGCCGGAGAATCTCCGCTACGGCCACACCGGCTTCCACGAGCTCGGTCTGCTCGTGGAAGACATCGACGGCTGGTTCGAAAAGATCCGCGCCGCCGGCTACGAGACGCAGACCGAATACGTGTGGACCTGCGCGAACATCGGCCGCTCGTTCCTGTTCTACGACGCGGACGGCAACATGATCCAGATGTGGGAACATACCGGCAGGCCGACCTGGCAGACCTGAACGATCGAGCCTTCAGCGCTACAGGCCAGCGGGAGCAGCCCGCCGCTGTGCGCGCTGAAAGTGTTCGAGCAAGCCCATGCGTCCGGCGCGCCGCACATCGATGAAGAGCTAGTTCAGTGAGCGGCCGTCGCATCGAGCACGATCTCGGCCGGCAGCGCAGGCTGAGCGTGCAGTTGCCGGAGGATTACGATCGGGACGCGCGCTCGTATCCGCTGCTGCTGTGCCTGGACGCGCAGTGGACGCTGGGCACCGTCAGCGACACCGCCCTGCTCCTCGGCCTCGCCAGGCGCATGCCGCGCGTGATCGTCGCGGGTCTCGGCTGGCATTACGCGCAGACGCGTGAAGTCGTTGTCGCGCGTGCGCTGGCCTATACCCCGACGCTCGCGGCGTTTCCGCCTGAAGTCGCGGCGCCCGGCGGCCGTCCGCTCGTCGCCGGCGGCGGCGCCGATTACCTGGAATTCCTCGCCGCCGAGGTGCTGGAGCTGCTCGCGCACACTTATCGAATCACGGCGACGGAACGCGTGATCGTCGGTCATTCACTGTCCGGCCTGTTCGCGTTGTTCGCCGCCTCGCGACGGCCGGCCCTGTTCGATCGCTACCTGCTTGCGAGCCCGTCCGTGTGGTGGCAGGACCGCATCATCCTCTCCCTGCTGGCGGAA
The DNA here is from genome assembly GCA_035325705.1 of Gammaproteobacteria bacterium. GTDB lineage: Bacteria > Pseudomonadota > Gammaproteobacteria. The sequence goes on along the minus strand of DAOKZI010000021.1, from coordinate 31,669 downwards.
GGCCCCGAGCTGCGGGGCCGTCTCTACATGACGATGGGAGAAGCCGAGACGACGGTGGCAGGCTGCGCGATGATCGAGACGGCGCGCACGGCCGTCCAAGTCCTCCGCGCCAGGCATGCGTCGCTGGAAGCGAACTTCGAGGTGCTGCCGGGCGAGTTCCACGAGTCGACGATCGCCGGCTCCGTCACACGCGGACTACGCTGGCTGTTCGCGACCGCATAGCCGCCACCCGGCGCCGCGCTGCGCGGGCGAGCACGGGCGGCTGAACGATCAAAGTCCTCGACGACCCTCCTCGCGTGCGACCGACGGCGCCACCGCGCCGCTCAGCGTGCCGCCGTGATTCTCGCGCGCGGATAGCTCGCGCCGAGGATCTGTCCGCCGACGCGGTTCAGGATCGAGTTCTCGCCGTCGGCGATCGTCATCGTGCGCACGTCGCGCCACAGCTTCTCGACGTAGTACTCGCGGCTGACGCCGCAGGCGCCGTGCAACTGCACCGCTTCGTCGACGACTTCCTTGGCGGTTTCCGTGGCGTAGGTCTTGGCCGCGTAGGCGTACTCGGTCAGCGGCGGGAAGATCTGCGCGTTGACGTTCCACACTGCGCGCGTGAAGGCGCGCAGCGCCTCGACGCGGGCGAACATGCGATGGATCCGCACCTGCACCGCGTGATGATCGATCAGCGGCTTGCCGCCCTGGCGGCGCGTGCGGACATAGGCCAGCGCTTCTTCGAAGGCGGCGCGGGCGATGCCGACCGCGATCACCGCGACGGCGGTATTGCCGAAACCGAGATTGGCGCAGACCCAGTCGCCGTAGTGCGCGGGCTCGACGAACATCCAGCGGCGCGGAATGCGCACCTCGTCGAAGAAGATCTCACCCTGCGGCAGATCGCGCACGCCGTGCTTGTCGAGCGGGCGGCCGCGGCTGATCCCGGGCAGATCGAGCGGCAGCATGCACACGCCGCCGCCGGCGGGCCCTCGCGCGGGATCGATCTGCACGTTGATCATCGCGTGGCTGGCGGTCGGTCCGCATGACACCCAGGCCGACTTCTGGCCTTTGAGCACCCATTCCTCGCCGTCGGCGCGCGCGCTGAGCTGCAGCCGAATCGCCGGATCGGTCCATCCTTCACCGCCGACGTTCAGCGTGTCCGAGCCGTGATCGGGCTCCGTGATCGCCCACGCGCCCGTCATCGTGCCGTCGGTGCAAGCGCAGAAGGGCCGCACGAAGGTTTCGATCAGCTCGGGATCGCCGGTGTGCAGCAGCTTGACGTAAGGCCAGGCCGCGAGCAGCAGCACGGCGGCGAGCCCGCCGTTGCCCCAGCACAGCTCTTCCATCAGCAGGTGGCCCTGCAAGGGCGTGAAGCCGAGGCCGCCGACCGCCTCGGGCAGCATCGCCTTGTGATAGCCGAGCTCGTAGGCCTGGCCCAGAAAGCGCCACAGCGGCGAGTCGGGCGCGACGACGGCCGCGGCCGGCAGGCGATCGAGCGCGATGCCGATCGGGCGCACGACCTCGGTCGCAAAACGGTGCGCCGCCTCGCGCACGGCGATGTCGGCGTCGTCGAGATCGAGATTCAGATCGAGATAGCTCATGTCTCGGCCTCCTCGGCTTGCACAGTGCTGAACTTCGTCGCGCGGCATGGCGGGCGCCTTGACTTCCGTCAAGGGCGCGTGAAGTCCTCTGCGCTAGCTTCCCTCGCCAGCGGGGTCGCACGACGCACTCCGGATACTCGACAAGACGAAGCAGCGACGCCTTTACGGCTCGCACAGCGAGGAGTAGCGATCGTGGAACTCAAAGAAGTCATAGGGCGCCGCCGCTCGATCCGTTTTCTGCGCCCCTACCGGCCGGTGGAGCGCGAGAAGATCCAGAAAATGCTCGAAGCTGCGCGCCTGGCCTCGTTCTGGGGCAATGTGCAGGCGCTGGACGCGGTCGTCGTCGAGCGCGCCACCGCGCCGCAGGACGTGCTCGATGCGCTACCGGTCGGCACCGCGATCGGCGGCTTCCAGTTCCGCATGGCGCCCGTGATCATCATCTGGTTCATCAACTGGAATCGCGTGCGCGAACAGGGCTCGCGCCTGCACGAGCTGGTCGAGGCCGGCGCGCTGGGCGTGAGCCGCGAGAAGAGCCATCAGTACCTCGACGAGGTGCTGATCCCGTTCTTCGACTCCGCGATGGAGGGCATCAAGGATCGCGGCATCACGGAGACGGACTGCGGCCAGGGCATCGCGCAGGCAACGCTCGTCGCCTACGAAGAGGGTCTCGGCACCTGCGTGCTCGCGGCCTTTGCCGGCAAGAAGCTGCGGCGTGCGTTGCGCATGCCGGACGACTGCGAGATCCTGCTGCTGCAGACGGTCGGCTATCCGGCCGAGGATCCGCTGGCCGGCGGTCAGCGGCCCAAGCTGCCCTTCGAGCAGAAGTTCTCGCTCAATCGCGTCGGTGAGCCTTTCCCGCGCGACCCGGCCGTCGTCGACGAGCTGACCCGCGCCGGCATGCTGTGCGAGACCGCGCCGATGCCGTATCGCCAGGAGGAGCTGCGTTTCCTGCAGACGCAGTACGGCTTGAGCGAGGTCTTCGGCGACGAGATCCCGGGTCTCATCCAGGCGACCGTCGCCGAGGCCGAGGAAGACAAGCGCAGTGGCTGAGGCCGCGCCGACGACGCAGAACACGTGGAAGCACTGCCGATGAACGCACGCCCATACTGGAACATGGTCATGGAGCCGCTGCTCGGCAGTGAGCGCATGCGCGCGATCCAGCTCGAGCGCCTGCAGCGGCGCGTCGACGATCTGCTCGCGCATGCGCCCTACTTCGCCCAGCAGCTCGAGGCGAACGGCGTGCGGCGCGGCGCGGACATCAAGAGCCTCGAAGAATGGTCGCGCGCGCTGCCGCCGTTCACCAAGCAGGCGTATCGTGCAGCGGTCGACGCCCGCGACAACGACATCTACCGCTTTCTCGACGATACCCTGCCCGTGCCGCTCGGCGAGCTCGTGACCATGGCCGCGACCTCGGGCACCACCGGCGATCCCCAGCCCTATCCGCTGACGCGCAGCGATCTCGACCAGCTATGGGGCGAGTTCATGTTGCGCGTGCGCTGGCGCTGCGGGGTGCGGCCCGGCGATCGCGTGATCCACGCTTTCGCGCTGTCGATGTTTCTCGCCGGCGTCCCGCCCCTGCAGTGCAGTCAGGACGACGGCACCATGGTGATCCCGATCGGCGCCGAGCCCGGCGCCGCCCGCATCCTGAAGACCGCGCGCTTCTTCCGCGGCAACGTCCTGATGTGCACGCCGTCGCTCGCCGAGCACCTGATCGAGCGCGCGCCCGAGATCCTCGGTGCCCCGATCGCCTCGCTAGGCATCCATACGCTGATCTGCGGCGGTGAGCCGGGGGCGGGTATTCCCGAGGTCCGCCGGCGGATCGAGGAAGCTTACGGCGGCCGGCTCTACGACTGCGGTGCCGGCCTGGGCGTGTCCTGCGCGCATCCCGAATATCAGGGCATGCACTGGATCGGCGACGATCTGGCGATTTACGAGCTGGTCGATCCCGCGACGCGCGAGAGCGTGCCGCTGACCGACGGGGCCGAAGGCGAGGCGGTGTTCACCACGCTCGTCGGCGGCGGTTTCGGCTGGACGCGGCTGACGCTGGGCGACGTGCATCGCGTGGAAGTGTCGACCTGCCCCTGCGGCCAGAGCGGCCTGCGCTATCGCATCATCGGCCGCGTCGACGACATGCTCAAGGTCAAGGGCGTGATCGTCTACCCCGCGGCGATCGACGCCGTGGTGGCGAGCTTCATGCCGCGCGTGACGGGCGAGTTCCGCATCCTGCTCGACGAGCCGCCGCCGCGCGTCGTGCCGCCGCTGAAGCTGCGCATCGAACGCGGCGAGGCGATGTCGTCCAAGGATCTCCCCGCGCTCGAAGCCGAGCTGGTGAGGGCGATGAAGGAGCGACTGAAGTTCACGCCCGTCATCGACTGGGTCGAGCCCTTTGCGCTGCCGCGCAGCGAGCACAAGACGCGCTTCATCGAGATTGCCGCGAAGTAAAGTGAAGCGCAGCGCCTTATGCAGCGCCTTATTCGGATCGGGAACCCTTCCTGGTGGTGCTAGATGAAGGCGAAGACATCGCCTTTGTTCGCGAAGTGAACTCGATGGCTTTTTTAGGATTTCATGCACCAGTTTCAGGCGCTCATGGTCGCGCTTCACCTTCCGTAGCGCTTTCAGCTCTGCTGCTGTCGCTTTGTAACCGCTCCATCAACCCCGTCGTTGCAAAGGTGCCGGCGCTCAGGCTAAGCCCAGGGTAGCAGCGCTTCGATATCCTCGACCGTCGTCGCCGCCGGTAATGCCGTGAACACGCGCTTCAAGTAGGCGTAGGGCTCAAGCCCGCTCCCCTTCGCCGTCTCGATGAGTGAGTACAGATTCGCGCTTGCCTTCGCGCCGTGCACCGTGTCGCTGAACAGCCAGTTCTTCCGCCCCATCACGAACGGCCGGATTGCGTTCTCGCACCGGTTGTTGTCTATCTCCAGCCGCCCATCGTCGCAGTAGCGCACCAAGCCGTCCCAGTGCCGGTCGAGGTAGCCGAGCGCCTTGCCCAGCACGCTCTCGGGCACCACCTTTGGTCGTTGCGCATCGAGCCATTCGCGCAACGCCTGCAGCACCGGCAGGCTCTCGCGTTGCCGTGCCGCGTAGCGGACCTCGGCCGGCGCGTCCCGCAGCCGATGTTCGATGGCATACAACTGGCGGATGAAGCCGAGTGCGCGCAGCGGTCGTCGCGCCTTGTCCGGCGGTTTGTCCGGGAGTTTCGCCGGGTTCAGCCCCAGCGCCTTCAAGGCATCGGTGAAGTATCGTCGTGCATGCGCGAAGCAATACACCGCCGTCAGCCCCTGCGCCGCGACCACCGCCTGATAACCCGCATAGCCGTCCGTCTGTAGCTTGCCTCGGAAGCCTTCGAGCAGGACCAGCGGCACCTCGCCAGCGCGACTGGGCGCGTAGTCGTACAACACCACCGGCCGGTCGCGCTCGCCGCTCTGCTGCACCCACATATAAGACGTCGACTGCGCCGCCTTGCCCGGCTCCTTCAGCACCTGGACCCTCGTCTCGTCCATCCGCACGTAGCCGCTCTCGAGCAGCCGGTCGCGCAGCAGGTTCACCAGCGGCTGCACCAGCACACCACAGCGCACCATCCAACTCGCCAGCGTCTGGCGAGAGGCCTCGAAGCCCACCCGCTCAAACTGCTCCACCTGCCGGTACAGCGGTAACGCATCCGCGTACTTCGCGACCGCCACCGACGCCAGCAGGCCCGCACTTGCCTGGCTCTTCGGAATGGGCTGCGGCGGCATCGCCGCCGTCACCACGTGCTGCCGGCAGCACGGGCACGCATACCTCAACCGCCGATGCTGCAACACCCGCACCTGCGCCGGCACGATGTCCAATTGCTCGCTCGTCTCCTCGCCCATCACCTCGAGCCGCGTGCCGTCATGCGGGCACACCTTGTCGGCTTCAGCCAGGTCGTGAACGACCTCTTCGCGCGGCAGATGCGACGGCAGCGCCTGCCGATGACCGCGACGCCGCGTGTGCGGGGCGACCGCTGTCACCGCCTCGTCGGCTTCTTCCTCATTCTCGGCTTCCGCTTCGTTGAACAGGCCAAGCTGCGGGCTCTCTTCCGTCGCCACTCGCTCGGCCTTCGATCCGAAGCGCTGTGACAGCAGCAGGCGCACTTGCGCGCGCAGTCGCTCAACTTCCTGCTCCGCCGATACGCGCTTCGAACGCTCATGCTCGACCATCGACTTCAACGAATCGAGCTCATCCGGCAGCCACTCCTCGCTCAGTGTCGTCATGGGCACGACTCTGATCCTCGCCATCGTGCTTGTAAAGCCCTGGCGCCCTCACCCAACGAACGCGTAATCCAGCGCCGCGTGCGGCCGCCAGCGCGAGAGGTCGAAGCCATCCAGCAGCCAGTTCAACTGCTGGCCGCTCAGGCTCACCGTCGCCCTGTCGCCGCCCGGCCAGTGGAAGCGATCCCGCTCCAGCCGCTTCTGCCACAGCACGAAGCCATTGCGCTCCCAATACAGGATCTTCACCCGGTTGCGGCGGCGGTTCGTGAACACGAACAATTGCTCGCCCAGCGGGTCGAGTTCGAGCGTCTCCTGTACGCACAGCGACAGGCCGTTGATCTGCAGCCGGAAGTCGACCGGCTCAACGCACAGGTAGACCGCCTTCAGGGTGTTCGACGGCCGGATCACGGCAGGCGCGCCGCCGCTTCGAGCACTGCCGACACCTCGCTGCCGGCGATCTCCACCACCACGCCGTTGCGCAGCGAGACGCGCAGCAGGGGCGCACGCGGGGCATCCGTAACGCTGCTCCCCGCCGCTTGCACGCGCACGAAGCGCGCACCCGGCGGCGGCCAGGCACCCAGTCGACGCAGGCGCGACTTTGCTTCGTAGAGCGCGCCGACCTTCAGGCCCTGTGCGCTTGCATAGGCCGCGAGTGACGCGCCCTGCCGTGTGCATGTCTGGAGATGAGCCAGCCAATACCGCTGGCGGGTTGATAGCGACTTCGACGATGACATCCGGGCATGCCCTCCGCGCTGATGGAGGACACACCCTCGCAGGAGAAACAGTCGGGCGGAAGCACGGAGATTATGGAGCGCTTAGTGCGACAGGAGACTGTCGGAGAGTAGTCGATGAAAGTTCGATACAGGAAAGGAGTAGCGAACCGCCCTGACCCCGAGTCATGCGGTAGCGCCCGTGAGGGCGACATCGAAGCGTTGACAGGGGCGAGCGCAGGCCAGCCATTGAGCCGCGAAATCAGGCAGTCTGGGACGCCGACGCTGTTAAGCGAAGCGGAAGGCCACATTGGCGAGGGCGCTACACGCGAGTCCTCACCGAGTCCCACGCGGTCGAAGACCCTGAGCATGCGCAGAAGCTTTCCGAACAGGAACTGTGAGATCTCGTCGGCGCCCGCCGCGAAGTGGGCGGTGGGCGGGTCGGGGAAGGCTGATGGCCGTACGCCCGACATCCAAGCCGGTGAGAAGTCGGATGCTTGCGTAGTACCGATGAACAACTCGAACAACGGCGCCGCCTCCAAACCGGCGCAGGCGGAGGGCCGGGAGGGAAGGCGAGCAGCCAAGAGGAACACTGAAACGCCTCCCGCGCCCCGGACTCAGCGCCGGACCCGCGCGTCGAGGGGGCTCGACGGTGTACGTGAAGCAGCCCGAGCCGCCAAGGTTGCGGGCAAGGAGGTGCGGTTCACGGCGCTGCTGCACCACGTCACGCCCACGCTACTGCGCGACAGCTTCAAGCAATTGAAGCGCGATGCGGCGGCCGGCGTCGATGGGGTGAAGTGGCGCGAGTACGAGGAAGGATTCGACGAGCGTGTCGGCAAGCTGTGGGATGCGGTGCAGTCTGGTCGCTACCGGGCGCAACCCTCACGCAGGGTGTACATCCCCAAGGCGGATGGCAAGCAGCGTCCCCTTGGCATCGCGGCACTGGAAGACAAGATCGTCCAGCAGGCTGTGTTGATGGTGCTCACCCCGATCTACGAGGCGAACTTCCTCGGCTTCTCATATGGCTTCCGCCCTGGGCGAAATCAGCATCAAGCGCTGGACGCTGTGGTGGTGGGCATGCAAAAGAAGCGCGTGAACTGGGTGCTCGACATAGACATCAAGGCATTCTTCGACACTGTCGAGCACGGCTGGATGATGCGCTTCGTCGAGCACCGGATCGGCGACAGAAGAGTCTTGCGATTGATCCGCAAGTGGCTCACGGCCGGGGTTGTCGAAAATGGGCAGAAGATCGACGTACGGGTAGGTACGCCACAAGGCGCGGTGATCTCGCCGCTGCTGGCGAACATTTACCTGCACTACGTCTTTGACCTGTGGACGCACCAATGGCGTGGGCGACACGCCCGAGGCGACGTGATGATCGTTCGGTACGCCGACGACAGCGTCCTCGGCTTCGAGAGCAAGGCCGATGTGGACCGATTCCTTGAGGACCTGAAGGAGCGATTCGCCCAGTTCGGATTGACGCTGAACGAGGACAAGACGCGTGTGCTACAGTTCGGTCGCTTCGCGGCCCAGGCGCGTGCGCGGCAAGGGCTCCCCAAGCCGCCGACATTCGACTTCCTGGGGTTCACTCACGTCTGTGGGAAGTCCCGGTCAAATGATTGGTTCCAACTGAAGCGGCTGACTTCGGCAAAGCGGATGCGCGCCAGCCTCAAGGCGATTCGACAGGCGCTGATGCGTCGCATGCACGAGCCAATCCACACGGTTGGCCTTTGGCTGCGTCGTGTGGTCCAAGGCTACTTCAGTTACCACGCTGTACCGGGCAATGTCGACCGCTTGGACGCATTCCGTAAGGAAGTGACCAGGGCGTGGTTGCATGCCCTGCGGCGGCGTGGTCAACGTGGACGGATGCCCTGGTCGCGGTTCGCCGTGCTGGTCGATCGTTACCTTCCGCGGGCACGAGTACTGCACCCGTACCCGCATCAGCGCTTCGCGTCATGACTTGAGGCAGGAGCCGTATGCGGGAGTGCCGCACGTACGGATCTGTGCGGGGGGCGGCGAGCAATCGCCGTCCCTACCGCGACCGTCGCTTTATCAATCTCGACCTTGCGAGCCACGATCAAACCCTCTCGTGCCTGCTCACGCCAACGAGACAACATGAAGGAATGAATGTAAAGCGAGGCAGCTACCTCTTGGATTTGAACCCCTGGAAGCTGACTCAGGTGAACCGCCGTCGCCTTGAATTCGTCGCTGTACTTGTAGGTCGTTCTAGGGCCGGGTTTTGGCATTCTTGAACATTCCTGAATCGTTAGTTCAGGGTGTCCACTAAACCGAAGGAACTATCCCGTCCGCTGCATGCTGTTGTTAGGCCGTTTCTTGAGGGATAAGTCTCAATCTCCGATTCTTTGCTTTGTAAGTCTCGACACGACCACGCTTTTCCAGATTGCTAACACACCGCATAGTGCGCCTTTCAAAGGCCTCACGAGGCTTTCCACGAGTCAACACGCCGACTTCTCTGAGTACGCGGGCGGTAAGAGAATGCAAGGTGCAGGAGTGATTCGGGCACTTCGATAAGGCTTTAAGAATAGCATCCTGTATCTCCGTTGCGGTTATCTCCTCTACTCGACGGCCTGATTGCGTGAAGTCACTTTCCGAATCATCCGACGAATAGTTTTCATCCTCGCCCTCGCCCTCGCCCTCTCCCTCGCCGTCGCCACCGTCATGTGCAGTAGGGTCAATGTAGGATGCGCGCCACCCCTTTCCTCCCAAGTTAGCCTCTCGGGATGGGTCTGCACGTTGTGATCTCGGGACAATGCCTCGTTCCTCCAACACTCCCCAAAGCCCCGCAAGTGCGTCCTCTTTGTTGGCATAGAAGGCTGACTCTCTCACGCGGAAGAATTCCCAACCGCAGCGCTCTAATTGCCGCTGACGTTGCATGTCGTCTTCATAGCGGTCAGCGCCATGCCAGTTATCGCCATCGCATTCGATCGCGAGCCGCGCTTGGCCGCCTTCAACCACGAGATCAATCCGTTTGCCCGCGACTTCATGCTGGGCAAGCACGGTAAAATCCCTACGAAGAAGTTCCAAGGCAACGTCGATCTCGAACCAACTTTCAAATGGCGCCGGAGGGCTCACAACGCGCCGATTGTCCTGCGTCGCCCGCCGTTCAAGCTCGTCCCGCTCGATTCCGGCAATTTGTTGAGGCTTCGTGTTCTCGAAGAAATGAAGCAACTGGCGCCGAAGACACGAGGCGCTAAGATCATTACAGGTGACAGAATGAAAAAGTATCATCATGTCACGGGCGCGACTGGCCGCGACATTGAAACGTCGCTCGTCCGCCGCCTTTGTGAGAGACCCAATTCTCTCATTGCTCGCCGCAACGAGCGACAGGAACATGATGTCGCGTTCGTCTCCCTGAAAGCTGTAGGGATTGCCGCAGACCAGGCGGCGGCGCTCCATTTCCTCGGCACCTAACCGTTCAAGCAATTGATTCTCGACCAAAGCAGCTTGTGCTTCGCCTTGAAGCACCACCACCCCCATCGTCTTGCCATCGTAACGGCTGTCGCTGCAGAGTTCTAAGATCCTCTCAACGATGGCTTCGGCCTCCGGGCGATTGATCGCGCGATTATTCGAGCCTTCGCGATACCCTTCACTCACAAAGACATGATCAAGTGGAGGCAACCGGTCTGGACCGTACTGCCTCAAAGGAATCAGTGGCGTATCCGAGTAGCACAGGTCGTTGCTGAAACGGATGATTTCCGGCATGCAACGGAAGTGCTCGCGAAGGGTGATTCTCTGCGTGCCGTAACGAAGTTTCCCATGGTCGAAGAAGCTGCTCTCAATATCGAAGGACGACTTGAATCTGAAATCGTGAAGAAACTCTTCCATCAGGCGATGCACGGAGTCGCGAGACAAACCTACAGCATCCGGGCTGATCTGCCTGTCGTCACCAACAATCAGTATCTTTTTGCCGAGATAGAACAGAGGGAGCGCCTCGACTCCGCATTGCGAAGCCTCGTCAACAATAATCACATCGAACATGCCGGGCGCGGGATACACCGTATCCCAGACGCGGTGTAGTGGCATTACCCATGCAGGGACCGCCTCGCGGCACGCATTCAGGTGCGCCTGAGCCTCGCGCCGGTGACGTGGGGCGTGTTTACCAGTCCCTTTGCCAAGTCGCCGCATGGACTGTTGCCAGGCTTCCATGTGACGCCGATGGTCTTCCTTGAGCCGGGAGAAGCAGAACGACCAGGCGTGAAGCGCGGCAAGCTTCGCGATGATGCTGTTTATCTCGCCCTCGATCTGCTTGGCGCGCTTGGCAAGCGCCGGAACGTCTTCCCGACGGATGTATTCCTCGATCCAGTACCGCGCCTGCGCCCAACGCCAGGCATCAGTGATGCGCTGGACTCGTTCTTCCCAATATGGCTCGTTGCAGGTCTCTTCCAAGGACTTCGTGAGCTGCGGAAGCAAATGGCGCAATTTCGAGAGGTATTCGTCGACCTTCTGAAGGCGCTGACGCTGCTTCTCCATGTCCTGAATCGTACCCACGCACTGTGCGAATTTATCCGAGTTGCGGCCACGAATGGCGCTCATCAAATCGCTTGTCACCGGATGTGCGCCGCTCCTGGCAGCCATGCGAGAAATCGGAGCCTCAACGCTTTGGATTTCATCGACGGCACGCCGCTTGCGGATACGAGCCAATGCAAGGCGACACGATGAGATGACCCCTTCAATCTCAGAATCGTCAGTCCATAGTGGTTCATCTATGCCGGGACATTGCTTAAGCGCTTCACGGCATAAGGCAACGCGTTCTTCGAGAGCCAAGGCGCTTCCGAGCGCATCGCGCAACGATTTTAGAGCGGTCAGCTGGAGACTGTACGGTCCTTCCACCTTTTCAGCTTTCCGCTTCCAGAAGCCCCATGCCTTCTCGCATTCAATGCGGACATACAGAACATCAGCAAGGGTTGAGAAATCTTCGGCGGCGGAGCATGGGCGCCCACTTATCTTCACGGACTTTATGACGTAGAGCCGCTCTTTCACTGGTTTGGGCCGGATGATACCCCAACCCAAATTCCCGCCATTCTCCATGTGCTCTTTCAGTCTACGGGCATCTTCATACAACAATCTGATATCGGTGGTTTCGGGGCATTCGATTCGAGTCTCGTCGGCGACCGCAGCGAGACTTTCAATTGACGCAATAACCTCTCCTGTAACACGTAGAAGTTGATGCCACAAGGATGAATTGCCACCCAAGATATCGCGCAAAGCATCGTTCATCCATGAATACGGCGTTGCGAAAAACCTCCTGCGAGTGTCCCGGAAAGCTGTAAAGGCGTCACGAATCGCCTCGATGACCGGAGGGTTGTCTCTCGCCAACAAATCGGCCATACGCTCGTCGGCCCCGTGGGCTGAGTTCTGCTCTTCTTCATTCGCGCTTATCTCATTCCCTACGAGATTGATAAAGCGCTCAGGGGATGGCAGCGCCTCGGGCCACACGAGGGCCAATTCTTTGCGTTTCTCTGGCGTGAATTGACGTAAGGCCGATAGAACGCTTCCCATATCGGTTCCGGACACTTTGCAAGTTTTGTCCAAGGGAACCGAATCCGTGAACCACTCGTAGGCAGCGCGGTCGCGGTTCATGGCTTCAGCGATTCTGGCCGCCGTCCCGCGATAAGCTCCCTCCGCTATGGATTGCGTATGCGTTTCGGATTCCCGGATGTCGCGGAACCGCCGTGCGACCTTGGCCTTCTCCTCACGGAGTTTTCGCAGGAACCCTTCAAGCTCCGTGCACTCACGCGTGGCGCGATTCTCGTTCCATTCGCCATTCTTGCGGAGAATGCCGCCAACACTGGATTCGAGCGCGCGGCGTTCTTCGAGTCCGCTACCAAGCAGATTGATGCAGAGTGGGCGCAACTCATCTGGTACAAGCCCTTCAAGAACCTGAAGAGCTCGTGGTGTTTTCGCCGTGATGAGTGTGCGCTGCCCCGTGGCTAGCAGATGACAGATCAGATTGGCGATAGTGTGGGATTTGCCGGTGCCGGGCGGTCCTTGGACCAGCACGCCGCTTGCCGCGCGAATCTTATCTACAATCCGGCGTTGCTCATTATTCGAGGGCTTGGGGAAGAAGACCTCGGCATCAAATGCTGGACCTACCTCTTCCGGCACGTCAGGCGGCTCGCGGCCATCTGCCAAGCGGGTTTCCGCAAGGTCCGCAAATTCGCTGGGGATGGCTTCGCCGTTCTCGATCTGTTCCTTGATCCGTTTCAAGGCTTCGGTAAGGCCTTTGGCGGATCGCTTTCGCAGGATCAGGGCGGAGGCATACTCCACGATGGGTTTTACCGAAGCACGGATGGTTTTCGCTTCCAGCGAACCGTCATAATCTCCTTGTGAGTTGATCGAATGCACCAAAGACTGAAGAACACCTTCAACGCACCCCTTCTCCCATGGATCGTCTTCTGCTGAAGCGAGCGAAGCCTTCGCAGTTTCCTCTGCGCGCGCCGGCTGCTCTTCGATGTCCAGCATATCGAGTTCCGGGCGTACCTTGGCACCTTCGGTATGTGGTCGGACGGTGAATTTGCCCAAGCGGGCCTCGAACTCCAGAATGGCGTCGGCGACGACCAAATGTCGTCGGGCGCATTGCCCGGTTGGCGTCTGCCATGTCAGCAGTCCCAGACCAAGGACGAGCTCGTACTCCTCGCCAAGCCGGAGTAACTCTTGGTGGATACCAAATAGTGCGGAATAGACCTTGTGAACCCTCTCCCACGCACTGTGTTCTTCCGTCCACGGCAACCACTTGTTCTCGACATAGGTTTTCCAGGCTCGTTGAGTTTCTGGATGCTCCTCAAGACGTTCGCTGTGGGGTATGGTTTCCGGCTGGTCAGCTCCCTCGCGCCAATCGGGATTCTGGATTTGTCGCGTGATTTGCGGAAGGAGTTCGGGCAAGTCGTCCTTGTTTCGGAGTGCCGATAGGTTCACCCAGTCTTTGCAGGGAGGGGGCACGGTTGGCAATTCCGGCTCTCGCCTGTTTTGCACTTCCAGCCATTCGTCCCGTTCGTGTTCCTCATCACGACCCCAAGCCTGCGTGAAGCATCCCCGCTCATGCGGAATGTCCGACAACCAAAGCACTTGCTGGTATTCGGCAATGTCGCGGACCAGCTTTGTGCGCAGGGTCGCTAGTCTTAGCAGATAGTTGACAAGCCGAACGACCTTCTGCGTTCGAGGATCATGTGCTTGTTGGTCGTTCAAAACGTCGCCTGTCTCCATGCGTTTATCGGCCTAACGTGCCGTTGAGCGGCGCCGGAGCGCGCAGCGCGGAGGCGTCCGCTCCAACGGCTGGTTAGATTGTACGCACACCGCCGTATTCGGCGCTGCGGACGGGTTCCTTCACGGCTCAGGCCCAAATCCTGCGCGTACCCAGTTGACCGCGCGTGCGCCCATTAAGAGGACCAGCGGAAGCGCAATTGTGGGCCCTATCCACACCAGAATGCGCAGGAAGACAGAAAGAAGCGCTATTCCGTTTGGCTCGTAGAAATGCCCCCCCAACGATGACCCTTGCGATACCGTTGGATCGGAGATCAGGTCATTCGGCCAGTCACATTCCCGAATGGCGCAGCCAGCCCGTGCCAGCTCCACCTTTGCGTCGTCTTGTTGCCACCTAGACCACATCGATGGGAGGGGAAGCTGACATGTGCCTGAGATGAAGCGCATCGAAGGCTGGCAACGCTCCATCGACAGGGAGATAGGGCGCCACAACACGGGGTAGATTCCCGCAAGAAGCCAACACGCAGACAGAACTAGCCACAATCTAACAAACCCTCGGCGGTCTTGTTTGTTGATGGTCATAACCGCTGCCTCCTCAGTGGGCCTTTGAGGATTAAAGCCTGTGGGCAAGCGTTTGAAAAGCGTGCGGCGGCGGTTGCTCCGGCGTGATAGTAGGGCGCAAACGGACGGGCATCGAAGCAGGCGATGTCCATGCTCGGCCTTTAGGTGCAATCTAACGTGCCGATGAGCGGCGCCGGAGAGCGCAGCGCGGAGGCGTCCGCTCCAACGGCTGGTTATGTTTCATGGCGGCTACGACAGTACGCTTCTTTGCCGAACTTCAACGGAGCATAAAGGCAAATGGCGACGAAGCTACTGATTACAGCTGACTGAAATCCCAAGGTGGCGGCAATGCCCGCAGAGATCGTGCTGATGATCAGGGTTCCCGAGTGCCCGCTCGCGGCACGAACCTTATCCCGGAGTGCAAAGTACTTCTCGCTATCGGTGCAGAGGAAATCGTCAAACTCTGCCCTTATGAGTGGCCACCAGGCTTTGCTCGGCTTTGTCGACTGAGTTGGTTGTGCCCGGGTGAAGAATTCGCCGCGCAGCAGTCTTTCTTTGATGTCATGCGGTATTGAGGCGAAAACCGGGGGCGATTCCGCCGAGGCGAAATCAGCTATGTCTTCTAGAGAGTATTTCCCTCCGAGCTCCATAATGGACAGTTGCGGGGCTTCAGAGATCAGGTCTTGTACAGTCAGCGCTTGGAGCCAGCGATTCATCTCAGAAATCTCAATGAAACATAACAGCTAAATGGACGTTTATTTGACGCAAATCCGCTCGTCGATGTGACGTGATGCACGCAGGAGCCCCTCGCGCTGCTCCGGTATGCGCCTATTGCCCGGCCGGCGTCGGACATGTTCAACGTTCTGCCCGTCAGTGCGCTAGGCAGCGATTGCAAAGGATTGCATCGACCTGGACGCTATCTCGGTACGGCGCGTTTCGAAGGTGGCGGATTTAAAAGGCACTTACTTGCGCGGCTGCGATCGGATTTTCAATAGCACGACAACGGCAGAGTGCTGGCAGCGCATCATCGCGCTGATCGATACCCTGGCCGAATGCAAAGGTGACGCCTGGTCCGGCGCTCGACTATTGCGGCGCACTCGCTGAGTGCTAGGCGCTGCCCGGTTTCGCCGCGCTGCGCGGTCGGAACGCCGCGACGATCTCGTCGTTCGTCTCCACGTAAGGCCCACCGATCAGATCCAGGCAATAGGGCACGGCAGCGAAGATCCCGGGGACTCCGCGCGCGCCGTCCTGCCCACGCAGACCTTCCAGCGTCTCGCGTATCGACTTCGGCTGGCCCGGCAAATTAATGATCAGCGCCTGCCGGCGAATCACGGCGACCTGCCGCGACAGGATCGCGGTCGGCACGAAGTGCAGGCTCAGCTGTCGCATCTGCTCGCCGAAACCCGGCATCACGCGATCGCCCACCGCGAGCGTCGCGTCCGGCGTCACGTCGCGCGGCGCCGGGCCGGTGCCGCCGGTGGTCAGCACCAGATCGCAGGCGAGCGTATCGACCAGCTCGATCAGCGTCGATTCGATCAGCGCCTGTTCGTCCGGGATCAGGTGACGCTCGATCGCATAGGGCGAGCGCAGCGCGGTCTGCAGCCACTGCTCGAGTGCGGGCAGGCCGGCGTCCTCGTAGACGCCGCGCGCGGCGCGATCGCTGACCGACACGAGCCCGATGCGCAATGCGCGGGTACGATCGTTCATCGCCGTGCCGACCGCGTGGGCCGCGCCTTCATTCGAACTTCACGTAGCGCAGCAGATGCTGCAGGTCTTCGAGCATCTCGCGCCACGGGGCGTCTCCCGCATAGCGCAGGACCAGCCGGCCGCGCGGATCGAGGATGAAGAAACGCGCGGACGCCGTGTCCGCGCGCAGCTGCGCCGCGAGCGCCGTGAGCGTCGCGGGCGGCCCGGCGATCACGCGCGTCATCCGATCGGCCTGCATCCGCGCGCGCCAGGCCGGATCGGCCGGCGGCTGGAGCAGGATCGCGAGCACCTGCGCGTCGCGGGTGTGCTCGCCGAGCAGGCGTCGAACGCGCTGCAACACTCCGAGCGGCCGATCGCAGGCAGCGTCGCAAGGCTCGGTGGCGAGCCAGGCCAGGGTCCACTTGCCGTTCAATGCCTGCGCTTCGAACGACGCGCCGGCGAGATCGTGGAAAACGTCGCCGGCGAGCGGCACCACGGGATCGAAAAGCTCACCGCGCTGCGAGCGGCCTTCGGGCCGCCAGTCCGGAAAAGCCATCAGCAGCCAGGCCGCGACGAAGGGCAGGGCGCAGACCAGCACCAGCGCGAGCAGCGAGCGCCGGCCGGCGGCGAGTCGCGCAGTGTCGGGGCTCGCATTCACGCCGCGTCTTCCGCTGCCCGCGCGACGCCTGCGTCGCGCGGACCGCGCAGCAGGCGCAAGTAGATGAGGCCGGCGAGCAGCGCGAGCGCGGCCCACTGCACGGCGTAAGCGAGGTGCATTGCACGCTTGTCCTCGACGACGACCGGCGTGCGCTCGAGCGGCGCCTCGTCCGCGCCGCTCTGGCGCAGCACGAAGCCCGCGGCATAGGCGCCGGCGCGCCGCTGCATCGCTGCCTCGTCCAGCCACGGCCACACCGCGCCGGCATAGGCCGCGGCGGGCGCATCGCCCAGCACGCCGCTGTGCGCGGGCGGCGCATCGAGCACGGCCGCGATTTCGACGAGGCCGGCCGGCGCAGGGGCTGGCGGCAGTCTCGTCCGATCCGCGGACCAGGGCACCCAGCCGCGCAACACCAGCACGCGCGGTCCGCCGTGCTCGATCCGGAAAGGCGTCACGAGCAGCGCGCCGGGCCGGCCGTCGCGAACCTGATTGTCGAGATAGATCTGAGCGCCCGGCTCGAAGAAGCCGCGCGCGGTGACGGCGCGAAAGCGCAGCGCTTCGCGATATCGAAACGCGGCGTTCAAAGCGAGCGGGCTCGCGCGGCTGCGCTCGATCAGCGCGTCGTGCAGGCGGCGCTTTCCTTGCGCCCGCTCGAGCTGCCACCAGCACAGCCGCAGACAGGTCGCGACGATGGCTATCGCGACCAGCGTCAATAACAGCGTCGGCCGCTGCGCCGGGGCTCGCAGCGGCATCGGCTCACAGGCCGTGCGGCTGGACGAGCCCCACGAAGGCGCCGCCGATCAGCATCACGAACAGCGCCAAGGCCAGGCTGACGCGGATCGACAAGGCGCGCGCGACGCGGGTCTTGTCGACGTCGCCGTGATCGCGCGCCAGAAAATACAGGGCTTCGATCAACACACCGGCCGTCAGGACCATGAGCACGATAGCCGGAAGCTTGAAAACGATGCTGTCCATCCTCTTCTTCCTTCCTCCGGCGACAAGCCGGAGCGCTGCTACATGATGTACACGAAGATGAAGAGACCCAGCCAGACCACGTCGACGAAGTGCCAGTACCAGGCCACCGCTTCGAACGCGAAATGGTTCTGCGGGGTGAAATGGCCTTTGAGGCTGCGCCCGAGAATCGCAGCCAGCATGATCGAACCGATGGTGACATGCAAGCCGTGGAAGCCGGTCAGCATGAAGAAGGTCGAGCCGTATACGCCCGACTTGAGGGTCAGGTGCATGTGCTGGTAGGCCTCCTGGTATTCCCAGGCCTGCATGACGACGAAGAGCAGACCGAGCGCGATGGTCAACGCGAGCCCCTTGATCAGCAGCCCGCGGTTGCCGGTCTTCAGCCCCCAGTGCGCCCAGGTGACGGTCGCGCCGCTGGTCAAGAGGATCACGGTGTTGAGCGCCGGCACGCCCCAGGCGCCCATCGGCTCGAACTCTTCCTTGATGCCCGGGCCCGTGCGCGGCCACTCGGAGAAGAACTGGTTGTAGAGCAGCTCGTGGGTGCCGGCGAGATAGCCCTTGCCGGTCAGCCAGTCGGCGGCGACGGTGCGCAGGTAGTAGAGCGAAGCGAAGAACGCCAGGAAGAAGAACACCTCCGAGGCGATGAACCACACCATGCCCTGGCGGAAGGAGCTGTCGACGCGATCGTTGTACAGGCCTTCCGAGTTCTCGCGGACGATGTCGCCGAACCACGCGAACAGCAGGTAGGCGAACAGCGCGAGCGCGAGCACGACGAGCACGGTCCCGGGCCACAGGCCGTTGATCGACAGCCCGGTGCCGAGCAGCAGGCTGAACACGGCGATCGTCATCAGGATCGGCCAGGGGC
Source organism: Gammaproteobacteria bacterium (assembly GCA_035325705.1). GTDB lineage: Bacteria > Pseudomonadota > Gammaproteobacteria. Next base: position 13,187 of record DAOKZI010000021.1, on the reverse strand, counting down.
TCGGATCGGGCAGGTAGTACTTGTTCGCGGACTGGGCCATGGCTCGACTCATTCCTTGCTGGGGTTGAGCGTCGCGTCCGCCGCCGCGGTCTGCGCGGCAGTGTCGTGACGCAGGAAGGTATAGGACAGCGTGAGCGCATCGATCTCTTCCGGCAGCGCCGGCGCAAGCTGGAAGCGCAGGATCATTTCCCTGCTCTCGCCCGGGCCGATGGCCTGATCGCGGAAGCAGAAGCATTCGGTCTTGAGGAAATGGCGCTCGGCCTGCCACGGCACCACGCTCGGAATGGCGCGGCCGACGAGGGGCCGGTCGGAGCGGTTGCGGACGCGGAATTTCATTTCCTGCATGACGCCGGGCCGGACTTCGAGGCGCCCGGCGTCGGCGACGAACTCCCACGGCAGATCGCTGGGCACGTTGGTGTCGAAGCGCACCGTCACCACGCGATCCTGCGGCGCAGCCGCAAGCTCACGCGCGCCGGCCACGGCCGCCGCCGCGCTCTGAATGCCGACCGCCTCGCAGATCATCGAGTACAGCGGCGCGAGCGCGAAGCCGAGCGCGAACATCGTGAGCGGGACCAGCGCGAGCAGCAGGGCGCCGCGCGCGCCTGCGGGCCTGGTCGGCTGCTTCTCGTCCACGGCTCGTTCCTCGCGGCCAGGCTTACTTGATGACCGGCGGCTCGCTGAAGCTGTGGAAGGGCGGCGGCGACGGCAGCATCCACTCCAGCCCTTCACTCGCCTCCCATACGCGAGCGCTCGCCTTCTGCCCGCCGCGGATCGTCTTGATGATGATGATCGGCAGCAGGATCTGCGAGACGCCGAAGATGAAGGCGCCGATGCTCGAGAGCATGTTGAACTCGGTGAACACGAGGTTGTAGTCGACGATGCGGCGCGGCATGCCCGCGAGCCCCAGGAAGTGCTGCGGGAAGAAGGTCAGGTTGAAGCCGATCATCGTCAGCCAGAAGAAGAGCTTGCCGAGCTTCTCGTCGTACATGTGGCCGGTCCATTTCGGCAGCCAGTAGAAGACGCCGGCATAGAGGCCGAACAGGGCGCCCGGGATCAGCGCGTAGTGGAAATGCGCGACCACGAAATAGGAGTCGTGATACTGGATGTCGCCAGGGATCACGGCCAGCATCACGCCCGTCATGCCGGCGAACGTGAACAGCAGGATGATCGCGATCGCGAACAGCATCGGCGTCTCGAAGCTCATCGCACCGCGCCACATCGTGGCGATGAAGTTCAGGATCATGAGGCCGACCGGGATCGAGATGAGGATCGTGCCGATCATGAAGTAGGTCACCGCCGCGAGCGACATGCCGATCGTGTACTGGTGGTGCGCCCACACCAGCATGCCGATGGCGCCGATCGAGATCATCGCGCCGACCGTCGAGGTGTAGCCGAACAGCGGCTTGCGCGAGAAGGTCGGCACGATGTGCGCGACGATGCCCATCGACGGCAGCAGCAGCACATAGACCTCGGGGTGGCCGAAGAACCAGAACAGATGCTGGAACAGCACCGGATCGCCGCCGCCGGCGGCGTTGAAGAAGCTGGTGCCGAAATGGCGATCGAAGAGCAGCATCGTCACGCCGCTGGCGAGCGCCGGCATGATGAGGATCAGCAGAAAGGCCGTGACCATCCAGGCCCAGCAGAAGATCGGCATCTTCATCAGCGTCATGCCCGGCGCGCGCGTGTTGAACAGCGTGACGATGATGTTGATCGACGCCAGGATCGAAGAGATGCCGAGGAGGTGGACGGTGAAGATCAGCAGATCCATCGACATCCCGACCTGCAGCGACAGCGGCGGATAGAGCGTCCAGCCGGTGTTGACCGGCGTGCCACCGCCTGGCACGAAAGGCACGAGGATCGAGCAGATCAGCAGCAGGCCGCCCGCGGCCAGCATCCAGAACGACAGATTGTTCAAGCGCGGCAGCGCCATGTCCGGCGCGCCGATCATCAGCGGGATCATCCAGTTCGCCATGCCGGCCGCGGCCGGCATCACGGCGCCGAACACCATGATCAGCGCATGATTGGTGACCATGTTGTTGTAGAGATCGGGCTGCAGGAGCTGGATGCCGGGCATGAACAGCTCGGCGCGGATCAGCATCGCCATGAAGCCGCCGGTGAACAGCATCACCAGCGCGAAGATCATGTACAGCGTGCCGATGTCCTTGTGATTGGTGCTGAGCAGCCAGCGGCGCCAGCCGCTCGGCATCGCGTGATGATGGTGATCCTGGACATCGTGGTCGTGAACCGTGACGGTGGACATGGCTTGGATCTCCTTCGGGGCGGGTGGCTGACGCGCGCTCACTGCGCGGCGGCGGTCTGGCTGGCGGCGCGGGCCTTTTCGACGTCGGCCGGCTGCACGACGTCGCCCGTGTCGTTCCCCCAGGCATTGCGCTCGTAAGTCGCGATCGCCGCGACGTCCAGATTGTTCAACTGCGCCCACGGCTGCATCGCAGTGCCGGGAATGCCGCGCAGGATGATGTCGAGGTGATGCTCGACGGTGCCGAGCACGATCTTGCCGTCCTTGAAGAAGCCGCGATCCGCGAGCGGCTTGGTCAGATCGGCGCTGGCCGGGAAGGGCTGGCCCGCGATCAGCGGCGGGAAGGCCGGCGGCAAGCCCTTGCCGTCGAGCTGGTGGCAGGCCGCGCAGCTCTTGTTGTACGCGTCGCGGCCGCGCTCGATCAGATCTTCCTTGCTCCACACCTTGTCCGACGCCGCTTCCGCGGCGGCCACCGCAGCGAGCTTGCGCTGCTCTTCGACCCAGCCGGAGAACTTCTCCGGGCTGATTGCCTCGACCACCACCGGCATCTTCGCGTGCCAGGTGCCGCAGAGCTCCGCGCACTGGCCGCGGAACACGCCTTCGCGATCGATCACGGCCCAGGTCTCGGTCACATAGCCGGCGATGGCGTCCTTCTTCATGCCGAGCTCGGGCACCCAGAAAGCGTGGTTGACGTCGGCCGAGGTGTGCAGGAAGCGAATGCGGGTGTGGGTCGGCAGCACGAGGCGGTGGTCGACCTCACGCAGGTAGTGCTCCCCGGCCTTTTCCGGCGGCAGCGCGCGGCTCTCGACGTTGAGCTTCTGATCGAGGTACTCGTATTCCCACCACCACTGATGGCCGACGACCTTGACCTCGAGCATGTCCTCGTCTTTCGGCACCAGCCAGAGCCGATGCAGGACGTTCTCGGCGCTGCCGGCGATCGTGAGATCGACGCCGAGCACCATGATCGGTACCAGCACCCAGGACCAGCGCGCGAACTTGCCGAGATGGAGTCTTTGATCCGCCACCGCACCGCGGCTCTTGCGGTGCACGAACAGCGAGTAGCAGACCACGGCATAGATGAGCACGAGCAGCACGAAGGTGATGCGCATGGTCAGCATGTGGATGTCGTAGATGTCCCGCGCGCCGGCCGACGCCGGCTCCGGGAAGTTGATCTGCATCTCGGCGCAGGCGGGCGCAGCGAGCGCACTCGCGAGACACAGCAGCCCACCCTGGCGCAGCGCGCGCCAGCTCCCCCACAACCGCATTCTCGCCTCCCGTTCAAGCCTGGAGCGCCTGCAGTGCGGGTGCGTCTCGCGCGGCGGTCGCCGTGCGCCGCATCGCGATCCCGTCTGCGGTGCTCACTTATTCATTTATGTTCGCGCGCCGGCGGGCTGTTGCCCGCCGGCGGCTCCTTCGCTCGCGTTTCACCGCCGCCGGGCCGCGCGTGTAGCGAGTGCCCGCGGCGTCGTGGCCGCGATCGCGAAGGGATCCGGATGCAAGGCTTTGCCGCACCCGGGTTCGGACCATAGGGAAAGCTTTCGAGCAAGACAATTGATCTGGATCAGGCAAACGTGTCGATTCCACCAAGACGATGCGAAGGACACGCGACCGGTGTCGCTGCGATGCAGCCGGTTGCGAGATCCACGAAACGGGAGTGCGCGGCCTTGGAATTGAAGATGCTGGCCCTGGCAGCCTGCGGGGTGCTGCTCGCGGGGGTGGTGGCGATCACGCTGAGGATCATGCGGCAGTCGGAGTCGGCCGTGACGCTGCGCGTGCGCGCCGCGCTGAGCCGCCGCCTGGCCGGCCTGCGTCTCGGCCGCATGCTCGCGCGGCGCGGCGTCGGCGCGGCCGCTTATCTCGATCACGTCCCGGCCGACACGGCTCGCCGCCAGATGTCGGCCTGCGAGCGCTGCGCGGCGGTCGCGCGTTGCGATGCCGCGCTCGAAGGCTCGAGCGCGGTGGCGGATTTCTCCTTTTGCCCCAACGACGAAACGGTCGGCATCCTGTCCCGCGCGCGCGCCGCCGCCAACGACGAAATGCCGCGTCCCCGCGTTTGCGAACCCAGTGTCTGATGAGCAGCCCGCGGGCCGCGCGAGGACGGCGCGCTAGACGAGGCCGATGCCCGCGGTTTGGCCCACCAAGGCGCGGCGATAGTCGCGCGGCGCTTGGCCGGTCCACTCCTTGAAGGCATGCGAAAAGGCGATCGGATCCTCGAAACCTAGGCGCCAGGCAATCTCCTCCAGCGGCATGCGCTCGCGCCGCATGAGGCGTCGGGACAGCTCCAGGCGTACTTCCCGCAGCAGCTCGCTGAACGAGGTGCCGGCAGCGGTGAGACGCCGCTGCAGGCTGCGTTCGGACAGGCGCAAGGAGGCCGCCAGCCGGCTCAAGGAAGGCATCGGCACCATCGTGCGCAGGCGGCTGCGCACGACGTCCGCGTAGTCGAGCGCCGTTCTCCGTGCACGCGCCGGCATGACGCGATTCGTCAGCTTCTTTTCGCGATCGGTCATTGCGCGCGACGTCCGCCGCCGCGCAAACTGTCCCCACGGGCGCGCTGCTGGCGATGAGTCCGGGCGGACATGCACCGATGGCCGATGCGCCTCGTTCCAATCGCACGATCGCCATTCGTGACGCCTTGGTCTCCATCACGCCCCGCGCTTCGTCCGCGGCGATGGTGCACGTCCACCGCGCCGCGCTTGATTCGCACGTCTTCGCCGCAGTGCGGCACCGAGGAGGAAGTCGACATGTCTGAGCTCGCGAGCATGGCGGTCAAGCCCGTCCCTGCGCGCACGGTGCGGCAAAAGATCGAACAGTACGAACGCCTGACCGAAAGCACCGGTCACTACTGGGGCGTCACGGAGCTGAGCCTCAAGCAGTCGGATCCGCTCAAGTTCGAACGCTTCTACTCCCGTCTGCAGTCGGCGTGCATGGCGGCGCGTGAAGTGGCGCGCTTCGTCGCAGCGTCGCCGGGCGGCCGCGAAATGGGCGAGGCGGTGTGGGCGCTGGCGACGGCAGAAGGCGACTCGATCGCGCTGTCCGAGGGCTTCGTCGCGCACTCGGCCGCTTTTCCGGTCGCCATCCGCTTCATGATCGAGCACGGCTACGAGGAGAACCCCGGCTTCCACGACGGCGACGTCTACGTCTCCGACGACGGCTATACCTGCGGCGCGCCGCATCCCGGCGACACCTATACCTATGTGCCGATCGTGATCGACGGCGAGGTGATCGCCTGGGCCTGCGCGATCAACCACATCATGGAGGTCGGTGCGCCGCAGGCGGGTAGCTGGGCGATGTTCTGCGTCGACACCTACATGGACGGCTTCGTGTGCCCGCCGACGCGCACCGGCGAGAATCTGCGGCAGTACGCGTGGTGGGACGAGATGTGGAAACGGCGCACGCGCGCCGGAACCATGAACATCCTCGACGACAAGATGCGCCTGGCCGGCGCCGGCATGATCCTGCGCAGTGTGCACGAGGTGGTCGCCGAGTTCGGCGTCGAGTATTTCAAGCAGGCCGCGCGCGAAGTCATCGAAGAGACTCGCCGCGTGGTGATGGACAACATCCGCAACTGGATGGTGCCCGGCACTTACGAGCAGTGCGGCTTTCGCGTGTGCCGCTTCAAGGGTCTGCAGAAGCTGTGGGCGCGCGCCGACGTCGACACCGTGATCCACATGCACATGCGCACCTCCATCGACGCCCGCGGCCGCATCCTCAACGACATGGAAGGCAGCTCGCGCTGGGGCTATCACGCGTTCAACGCGTTTCCCGGCGGCGTCAAGGTCGCCTTCATGCTGGGGCTCGCGGGCGCGCTGGCCTACAACACCAAGTTCTCGGCCGGCGGCAACTACGCGGTGACGGGCCATCTGCCGGAGGGCTCGATCTACAACCCCGGCACGCAGATCGCAGCGCATTCCAACGCCTGGGCGCAGATGCTGCAGGTCACGACCATGGCCTACAACGCGCTGATCCGCGCGCAGTTCATGCGCGGCTACCTCGAGGAAGCCTACACGGTCAGCGCGCCCTGGGATTCGGTGCAGGGCGAAGGCGTGCTGGCCGACGGCACGCCCTATGGTTATACCAATTTCGAATTGCTGGGCGCCTGCGCGCAGGGCGCCTTCGCCTATCGCGACGGCGAGCCCGCCGTGTGGTTCATCGCCAGCCAGCTCTGCAACATGGGCAACTCCGAGGAGTTCGAATACCTCATCCCGCCGCTGTTCCACCTCGGCCGCAAACTGCAGCCCGGCTACTGCGGGCACGGCAAATACCGCGGCGGCATCGGTCTCACCACCGTGCACTGGGTGGTCGAGCCCGGTCAGCGCCTCACCGCTTCGCGTGCCGGCAGCGCCTGCGCGTTCTACACCGAGGTGGCGCAGGGCATGATGGGCGGCTATCCCTCGCCGGGCGCGGCGGTGGTCGTCGCCCACGGCACCAATCTGCCGGCGCTGATCGAGCGCGGCGTGACGCCGACCACGCTGCAGGAAGTCGTCGATCTCGCCGCCAGCGGTGAGCTCGAGACGGAGCGCCTGGAAACCTGGAAGTCGGATGCACCCGATCGCGAGCTCGCCGAAAACGACCTGTGGGCGCAGATCGCCGGCACCGGCGGCGGCTGGGGCGATCCGCTGGAACGCGATCCCGCGGCCGTGCTGGCCGACGCGAACGCGGCGCTCGTGCCCGCCGAGTTCTCCGCCCAGCTCTACGGCGTGGTGCTGCGCGCGACACCCGCGGGCTATGAGCTCGACGTCGAGGCGACCGCGCAGCGGCGTGCGGCGCTGCGCGCCGAGCGGCGCGCCCGTTCGCAGCCCGCGCGCGACTGGTGGCAGGCGCAGCGGCAACGCGTGATGAGCGGCGATCTGCCGGAGCCGGTGGCGGAGATGTATCGGAGCTCGACCAGCTTCGCGGCCTATGAGCGGCATTACCGGGATTTCTGGCAGTTGCCGGAACAGTTCGTGATCTGAACGGCCGAGCGCAAATGTGCTCTACCGGCCGTTCGACAGCCTCATGCCTGCGCAGAAGATTCCGTCGTCATGCCCGCGAAGGCGGGCATCCACGCATCGCTTCGGCGTGAGGTGCAGCAGAAGACGCGCATGATGGAGACCGCAGTGCCAGGCGTGGATTCCCGCTTCCGCGGGAATGACGGATACGTCGGCGCCCGCGATCGACATTTGCGCTCAGCGATATAGACGAGGAGTCGAGCATGTCCAAGATCGATCGCGCGCTGATGCAGCAGCTAGTGGAAGGCCGCATCTCGCATCACGACGCGCGCACGCTGCTGCGCATGGAGAACAAGGACAGCGAGCGCTTCGCGCTCTATCTCGAGGTCCTGCAGGCGCGCGTGCCCTGGCCCGATCGCATCCTGCTGCGCATCTCCGATCATCTCTATGTAGTCCGGCGCGCGAGCGACGGCGCGCGCGTCGTGAAATGCGACTGCGGCCAGGAATTCGGCGACTACCGCTGCAACTGGAAAACCGCGGCGCAGCTCCGCGTGAAGACCACGCTGCCGGAGTTCGAGGCCATCTACCATCCGCCGGCCGCCGCGCCCGAGCCCGGCTGGAACGAGATCCGCGAATTCTATTGCCCCGGCTGCTATGCGCAGCTCGCCGTCGAAGTCGTGCCGCCCGGCTATCCGTTCATCTTCGAAGTGCTGCCGGATCTCGATCGCTACTACCGCGAGTTCCTCGGCCTGCCGCTGCCGGACGAGGATCCGGGCTGGTACCGCGATCTGACCGCGAGCCGCACCGCCGAATGGGCGGCGGCCGCAACGGAGCCGCGCGCATGAACACGGGCGCCCCGCAGGCGCGCGCGCGCAAGGACTGCATCCTCGCCCTGGATGCCGGCGGCACGATGACCGACACCATCCTGGTGCTGCCCGACGGCAGCTTCAGGATCGGCAAGTCGCTCACCAATCGCCAGGACGAGGCGCAGAGCTATCTCGAGTCGGTCGCGGACACCGCGCAGACGCTGGGCCTGGGCTCGGCCGCGGTGCACGCGCGCGCGGCGGTGTCGATCTACGCCGGCACCGGCATGCTGAACACGGTCCTCACCGGCGGCGGACGCAAGGCCGGGCTGCTGGTCACGCGCGGTTTCGAGGACATCACCGTCATCGAGGGCGGGCTCACTTATCTCGGACAGGCGCAGAAGGACGCTCTGCATAACCAGCTCCACGAGCACACCCGGCCGATGATCGAGCGGCGTCACGTGCACGGCGTGCTCGAACGCACCTGCGGCGGCTCGTATTTCATGGACAAGCACATCGCCCCCGGCGTGGTGCTGATCCCTTTCAATGCCGCGCAGGTGCGCAGCGCGGTCGAAGCCCTGCTCGCCGAAGGTGTCGAGGTGATCGGGATCCTGTTCCTGAACTCCTTCATCAATCCCGCGAACGAGCTGGGCGCGAAAGCCGTTGCCGAAGAGACGATCCGCGCCGCGGGCGCGCAGGTGCCGGTGCTCACCTCCTGCGAGATCGCGCCGGTGCTGAAGGAGAACAACCGGGTCAAGAGCCTGCTCCTGCAGTGCACGGCGGCGGAGTCCACGCGCGCCGCGCTGCTCGACGTGCAGCGCGCCGCGCAGCGCGACGGCTACGAGGGTCAGCTCCTGACGCTGCTGTCCTACGGCGGGGCCGTCAACGTCAGCTATCCGCGACTCTACGAGACCGTCATCTCGGGCCCGATCGGCGGCATGATGGGCGCGCAGATCCTCGCCAAGGTGCTGGGGCTCGATCGCGTGCTGTGCTGTGACATGGGCGGCACGAGCTTCGACGTCGGCCTGGTGCTGAACCAGCAGATCCCGATCCGCAAGGATCCGGAATTCGCCGGCCATCGCCTCGCGCTGCCGATGGTGGCCCTCGACTCCGTCGGTGCCGGCGCCGGATCGGCGGTGTGGCTGGACAAGTACCAGCGCCTGCGCGTGGGGCCCGAGAGCGCCGGTGCCGACGTCGGCTGCTGCTACCGCTACGATCGCCTGACCATCACGGACGTCAACGTCGCGCTGGGGTATGTCGATCCGGACTACTTCCTCGGCGGCAAGGTGAAGCTCGACTACGATCGCGCCGTCGCCGCGCTGGAAGAGACGGTCGCGCGTCCGCTCGGCCTCGATCGCTACGAAGCCGGTGCCGGCATCCTCGAAGTGATCGGCACGCAGATGCGCGACGCGGCGGCCACGATGATGCTGGCCAAGGGCTACAACCCGGCCGAGTTCACCGTGCTCGTCTACGGCGGCGCGGGCCCGGTGCACATGTGGGACTTCACCGCCGGCCTCGCGGTCGCCGACATCATCACCGTGCCGTACGCCGCGGCCTTCTCCGCCTTCGGCGCGTCCTGCGCCGAGTACATGCACCGCTATCACAAGGGCTATGTCGCGACCGTCACCCACGACGCGAGCGCCGAGCACAAGGCGCGCATCGGGCGCGAGATCGCGGCGCTGTTCGTCGAAATGGAGGAAGCGGCGCGCCGCGAAATGCGCGAAGAGGGCGCCGAGGTGTCCGACATCCGCTTTCAGTACGGCCTCTATGCGCGCTACATCGGCCAGCTCGAGAGCTTCGACACCCCGCTCACCTGCAGCAGCGCCGCGGCCACCGCCGACTGCGATGCTTTGATCGCGGCCTTCGAGTCGATGTACACCCAGATCTATCCGGAAGGCGCGCGCTTTCCGGACGTGGGCTACGCGATCTCGGAGCTGTACATCAAGGCAGTGGTGCCGAAGGCGATGCCGCGCGTGCCGCGTCACACCCTGTCCGGCATGAAGCCGCCGGACAGCGCCTACGTGCACAGCCGCCGCGTCCATCATCGCGCCCGGCCGCGGGATTTCGCCGTGTGGCAGATGAGCGAGCTCAAGCCCGGCAACGTCATCGCGGGGCCGGCGATCGTGCGCGATCCGATGACGACTTTGGTGGTGCCACCGGACAAGCGCATCCGCTTGGACGAATACATGATCATCCACTACGGTTGATCCGAGGAAGCCGGCGTCGCGAGCGCGGCAGCGGCGATCCGATCGCGCCGGGCCTCGGCAAGTGAGGCGAGCAGCGTACGCGTCGAGAAAAACGGCTCGGTCACCACCGTGATCCACAGCCGCCCCGAAGCGCGCAACGCGATGGATCCGGCGAGCGCGGAAGCGCTGGCCGCGGCCTTGCTCGACGCCGACGAGTCCGCGCACGTCGCCGTGCTGTGGGGCGAGGGCGCTTCGATGACGACGATGCCGGACGATGAGGGCACAGCGGCTCGCGCCGGCATGAGCGTCTCGACCATGTGCCGCCGGTCCGTAGCCCGAGACGAGCGCGGCGGAATCCGCGCGCAGCGATCGACGCTCACAGTGACGCAGGTCAAGCCCGCGCCCAATGACGCGGCCTAGGCTCGACGCCTAGTGTGGGTACGGAGCGGCGGCCATGGCCACGAACGAGCGTCCTTCGCGCAGCACGGTGTCCGGTCTCCCGCTCGCCGGCTGCTACGGCCCCGAAGATCTCCCGGCTAGCGCGCGCGCTGCGGCCGCGACGCGGCCGGGTGAGGCCCCCTATCTGCGCGGCGCCTATCCCGGCATGTACCGGGACAAGCCGTGGCGCATCTTCCAACTCAGCGGCTTCGGCAATCCGGCCGACGAGAACGCGCGGATCCGCTTCCTGCTCGAGCAGGGCGAGCACGGCTTCATCATGGAGCACGATCGCAACACGGCCGATCATCTCTACGACGTCGATCATCCCGAGGTGCTGGCGCGACGCGAGGACGTCGGGCTCACCGGCGCGGTGATCATGGGCGTGCGCGACTACGAGACGGTGCTCGAGGGCATCGATCTCGCGCGCACCTACGGCCACCCGGGCGGCGGCGTCGTGCAGCATGCGCCCTTCGCGCTGGCCTGCTACTGGACGGTCGCGCAGCGACGCGGCATTCCGTTCGCCCAGCTCTCGGGCACGGGCCAGAGCGATTATTTCCTCACTTATCTGGGCTGTATTCCGAAGCAGCAGGTGCCGACCCGCGCGGGCCTGCGCTTCTGCTCCGACATCATCGAGTTCTGCGCCGAGCACCTGCCGCGCTGGGTGCCGGTGTCGATTGCGGGCTACAACGGCGCGGACACCGGCTTGAACGCCTGGCAGGAGCTCGGCGCGACCTTCGCCAATGCGATCGAATACCTCGACGACGTGCGCGCGCGCGGCCGCATCTCGCTCGAGCAGGCGGCGCGCGGCGTCGGCGGCGTCAGCTTCCGCGTCGCGATGGACTTCTTCGAGGAGATCGCGAAGCTGCGCGTCGCGCGCAAACTGTGGAGCGATCTGCTGCGCGAGCGCTACGGGATCACCGACGAGCGCGCCGCGCGCCTGCGCATCCACGTCGTGACGGCCGGCTCGGCGATGACGTATCAGCAGCCGCTGAACAATCTGGTGCGCGGCACCTTGATGGGGCTCGCGGCGGTGCTGGGCGGCGTGCAGTCGCTCGGCGTCTCCGGCTACGACGAAGCCTTGTCGATCCCTTCCGAGCACGCGCATCAGATGTCGCTGCGCATCCAGCAGATCATGCAGCACGAGGCGAATCTCACCGCGGTGGCCGATCCGCTCGGAGGCTCCTACTTCATCGAGAGCCTGGGCGCGGCGCTGGAAGAGCGCGCACGCGGCTTCATCGCCGATATCGAGGGCCAGGGCGGCTTCCTGGCCGCGCTGGACAGCGGCTGGCTGCACGAGCGCGCGGCCGAGAACCAGCAGGCGCTGTTCGACGACATCGAGCGCGGCGCGCGCACCGTGGTCGGCGTCAACGATTTCGACCACGACATCAGCCCTTTCCCGATCGACGGCTTCCGCGGCAGCAGCGACGCCTGGCAGCAGGCCAGCGCGCGTCTCGAGGCGCTGCGCCGAGGGCGTCACCAGCGCGCGACCGACGCGGCGCTGAAGACGCTCGCCAGCACCTGCCGCGGCGACGGCAATCTGATGCCGGCGATGATGGCGGCGGTCGACGCCGACGCCACGGTCGGTGAAATCGGCGCGGTGTTCCGCGACTGCTACGGCGACTGGCACGTTCCGATCTCGATGTGACGATCAAGGAGTAGGGCGATGAACGATACCCGCCACCGCCGCGTGCTGCTCGCGAAAACCGGCCTGGACGGCCACTGGCGCGGCGTGAATCTCGTCGCCCACGCGCTGCGCGACGCGGGTTTCGAAGTGGTGCTCGCCGGCATGGTGCGCGCGGACCAGATCGTCCGCGTCGCGGCGGACGAGGACGTCGATCTGATCGGGCTCAACGTCGGCGGCCACATCGAAGTCGTCGAGCGCATCCTCGATGCGCTCGGGGACGCGCTGCCCGACATGCCCGTCTTCGCCGGCGGCATCATCCCGCCGTGGATGGTGACGCGCCTCGCCGAGCGCGGCGTCGAGGCTTATCCGCCCGGTTCATCGCTGGCCGACGTCGTCGCCGCGGCTCGGCGTCTCACCAGTCGCGCCTTGGCGTGACGCGGAGGACCGCATGCTCGAACGAATCAGTCACATCGGCATCCTCGTCCACGACCTGGACGCGGCGGCGCGCGCGTGGTGCGAGCACTTCGGCCTGCAGCGCTATCTCGACTACGTCGCCGACTGCGAAGGCATCAAGGCCTGTCTGCTGTCGCCCGGCGGCACGCGCGAGGAGATGTCGATCGAGCTCATCGAGCCGCTGGACAAGACCGACATGAACAATCCGCTTGCGCGCCGGCTCGCCGAGCAGGGCGAAGGCTTCTTCCATCTCGCCGTCATCGCGCGCGACGTCGCGGCCGCGGGCGCGCAGCTCGAGGCGCAGGGCCTGAAGCCGATTCCTCGACCCCCGGTCCCCGGCGTGACCGGCGAGCGCTGGTTGATCCATCCCCGTTTCTGCAACGGCGTGCTGGTCGAAGGCGTATAGCGCGAGATCGCGCCTGCTCGCACCGATCCGCCGAACCCCGGATTCGCTACGCTCATCTGATGGGATGGACTCCTCCCCCTTCTTATTCGGCC
>DAOKZI010000020.1:77492-82017 GCA_035325705.1 Gammaproteobacteria bacterium | reverse complement strand
CGCGGTGCAGATGTTGCTCGTCGCCTTCTCGCGCCGGATGTGCTGCTCGCGCGTCTGCAGCGCCATGCGCAGCGCGGTCTGCCCTTCGCGATCGCGCGAGACGCCGATCACGCGCCCCGGCATCGAGCGCACGTAGCGCTCGCGCGTCGCGAAGAAGGCCGCGTGCGGCCCGCCGTAGCCCATCGGCACGCCGAAGCGCTGCGCGCTGCCGACGACGATGTCGGCGCCCATCTCGCCCGGCGGCTTCAGCAGCACCAGCGCGAGCGGATCGGCCGCGACGGTGACGAGCGTCCCCGCCGCGTGGGCGGCGGCGATGAACGCGCTCCAGTCGCGCACCGCGCCGCTCGAGCCCGGATACTGCACCAGGGCACCGAACCACTCGCCGTCCTGCAGCGCGGCTTCCGGCGCCGCGACGACGACCTCGATGCCGAAGTGGCGGGCGCGCGTCTTCACCACCGCGATCGTCTGCGGATGGCAGTCGGCATCGACGAGGAAACGCATGCTCGCCGGTTTCGCGAGCCGCCGCGCCATCGCCATCGCTTCCGCCGCCGCCGTCGCCTCGTCCAGCATCGAGGCGTTCGCGATCTCCATGCCGGTCAAGTCGAGCACCATCTGCTGGAAATTGAGCAGGGCTTCGAGCCTGCCCTGGCTGATCTCGGCCTGGTAGGGCGTATAGGCCGTGTACCAGCCGGGATTCTCCAGCACGTTGCGCTTGATGACCTCGGGCATCAGCGTGCCGTAAAAGCCCATGCCGATCATCGACACGTTGACGCGATTGCGCGCGCGCATCGCGTCCAGGTGCGTCAGCACGGTGCGTTCGCTGACGGTCTCGGTCAGGGCCAGCGGCGCGCGCGCGAGGATCGAGTCCGGCACCGCGCGTGCAATCAGTTCCTCCAGCGACTCCAGGCCCAGCGCCGATAGCATCAGCCCGACCTGCGTGCGCGTCGGGCCGAGGTGACGGCGCACGAAATCGCCGCGCGCTTCGAGCTCCGCGAGGCTCATGTGCAGGCTCATGGCGAATTCCTCTGCCTCACAGCGTCGCGACGTAGGCCGCGTAGGCTTCCGCGTCGAGCAGGCCGTCGAGTGCGGCCGCGTCGTCGAGCCGTACGCGCAGCAGCCAGCCTTCGCCTTCGGGCGCCGAGTTGACGAGCTCGGGACGCTCGGCGAGCGCGGCATTGGTCGCGAGCACGGTGCCGCCGACCGGCAGCTTCACTTCGCCGACCGCCTTGACCGATTCGATGACGACGACGTTGCGCGCGGGATCGATCCGGCTGCCCGTTTCCGGCAGCTCGACGTAGACGATGTCGCCGAGTTGCTCCTGCGCGTACTGCGTGATGCCGAGGCTCACGCTGCCGTCCGCTTCCGGACGCAGCCATTCGTGATCGCGGGTGTATTTCAAAGTGCTCATGGAACGCTTCCTGTCAGGACTCGTGATAGCGATGCGGCACGAAGGGCAGCGCCGTGACTTCGATCTCTTCCCGGCGCTCGCGCACGGTCGCGAAAAGCCGCGTGCCGGCGGCGGCGAGCTCGCGCGCGACATAGCCCATCGCGATCGGCGCATCGACGCTCGCGCCGTAGCCGCCGGACGTCACGCGGCCGACCGCGACGCCCGCCGCCGTGTGCAGCTCGGCGCCCGCGCGCACCGGCACGCGGCCCAGCGGCCGCAGGCCGACGCGCCGCTGCGGCGGCGGCGAGGTGAATTCGGCGAGCACGCGAGCGGCGCCGGGAAAGCGCGGCGGCGCGCTGCCGTCGCGGTATTTGCGCGCGACGGTCCAGCCCAGGCCCGCCGCGACCGGCGTCGTGGTCGCGTCGAAGTCCGCGCCCGCGAGGCACAGGCCGGCTTCTAGGCGCAGCGTGTCGCGCGCGCCGAGACCGGCCGGCGTCACTTCGGACGCGGCGAGCAGCAGGCGCGCGAGATGCTCGACCGCCGCCGCCGGGCAGCCGATCTCGAAGCCGTCCTCACCGGTGTAGCCGCTGCGCGTGACGAGGCAGGCGATATCGTCGATCGGCATTTCGCCGCCGTGCATGAAGCGCAGCGCGACGGCCGCCGGGCAGTGGTGTGCCAGCACTTCGGCCGCGCGAGGGCCTTGCAGCGCGAGCAGCGCGCGCGTGTCGTCGAGCTCGACGCGACCGCTCGCGCCGAGTCCTGCGCGCAGCAGGGCGGCGACCTCGTGCTTGTGTGCGGCATTGACGACGAGCTGCCAGCGCTCGGGCAGGCGCAGCACCATCAAGTCGTCGACGATGCCGCCCGCCGCGTTCGTCAGCAGCGTATAGCGCTGTGCGCCGACCGCGAGCGCCGCGAGATCGCCGACGACCAGGGCTTCGAGCGCTGCCGCCGTCGCCTCGATCGCGATCTGCCCCATGTGCGAGACGTCGAACAGCGTCGCGCTCGCGCGCGTCGCGAGGTGCTCGGCCTTGATGCCGCGCGGATACTGCACCGGCAGCTCATAGCCGGCGAAGGGCACGAGGCGCGCACCGAGCTCGCGATGCAGGGCCGCCAGCGGCGTGGAGTGAAGATCGGCGCTCGTCATTGCACCGATAGTGGACTGAAATCCGCGGAATGCCAACGCCTCGACGGCGGCCTGCGATCAAGCGGCATCGGTGCTGCGCAGGCAGCGCGCGACAAAGGCCATCGTCGCCTCGCCGAAGCGCGCGTTCGAGTCGCCGGTGATCATGTGGCCGGCGTCGAGGACGTTGAGATACTCCGCGTGCGGGCACAGTGCGAGGAACTCGCGCACGCCCTCTTCGCTGACGACGTCCGAGCTGCCGCCGCGCACCAGCAGCACCGGGACTTCCACTTGCTTCAGCGCGGCGGATAGCCGCGCGTGGCGGACTGCGAAATCGCGTTCGCGGCCTTCCAGGAAACGCGGGTCCCAGTGCCAGTAGTAGCGCCCGTCCTCGCCCTGGCGCAGGTTCTTCGCGAGCCCTTCCGGATTCGCGCTGCGTTTCGCGCCGGGACGGAAGTCGCCGATCGCTTCGGCAACCTCCTCGAGCGTGGCGAAACCGCGAGCATGGCGCGACATGAAGGCCTTCGTGCGCTCGAAGCCGGCGCGCTCGGTCTGCGGCACGATGTCGACGAGCACGAGCCCGCTGATCTCGACCGCGCCTTCGCCGACCGCCGCGAGCGCGGCGTTGCCGCCGAGCGAGGCGCCGATCAGC
The DNA here is from genome assembly GCA_035325705.1 of Gammaproteobacteria bacterium. GTDB lineage: Bacteria > Pseudomonadota > Gammaproteobacteria. The sequence continues at coordinate 78,858 of DAOKZI010000020.1, read as the reverse complement.
ACGGGGCGGCGATCGCCGAGGCGGCGCACGACCTCGACGAGGTCGCGCACGAAAGCATCCTGCTCGTAGTCGCCGCGCGGCGACCAATCGGAATCGCCGTGGCCGCGCGCGTCGAAGGCCACCGCGCGATAGCCCGTCTCGCCGAGCGTGATCCCGGTGCTGCACCAGGCATGGCGCGTCTGGCCGCCGCCATGCAGCAGCAGCACCTGTGGGCCGTCTTCCGGGCCCCGGGCATCCGCGGCGAGCCGCAGGCCTTCGGCCGTGGTCCAAACGTGCAGCGGCGGCGGCGTGCCGGGCAGTCTGCTTCGAGCAATCATGTCGCGCTCATTTCATCCGCATGGAGACAGCGTCGATGCCGATCCCGGATTCCGCGCCGCTGCGCGGCGCTGCTTCCGGGCTACGGGAGCAGGCGCTTGAGCCGGCATCGACCCGGGGCTAAGGTGCCGCTGCGTGGCGTCGATCGCGTCCGCATTGTGTAAGCCGCCCCGGGGCCGATCAATGTGCCGAGCGCGAAGCCGTCCTTCGCCGGCAACGAAGACGTCGCGATCTGCAGCGCCATGCACGCGCCGGACAGCCTTCCATCGAAGAGGCATATGCGATCGTGTCCTCGCCGCGGAGATGGCGCGCGCCGGCATCACCGGTCCGCGCGCCTTTCTCTCCGGTGCGAAAGGTTTCTACCGCACTTTCCTGCAGCGCGAAGCGGGCCCCGGCGCCGGCGAGTGGTTCAACGCCTCACACGGTTTCCAGATCGATAAAATCTGGCTCAAGCCCTACTGCTGCTGCGGCTGCATCCATGCCTACATCGACGCGCTCATGCCCTATGCGGGCAGGCATGCGGACATTCGCAAAGTGGAAGTCCGCATCCAGCCTTCGGCGAACGTGATCGTCGGCACCGCGAATGCGCACGCCTGGACGCCGCACAACATCGAACACGTGCAGTTCAGCCTGCCGATCCAGCTCGCCTTCACTTTGCTCGGCCTCGGCAACGGCGCGCGCGTGCACCACGACTATCTGCGCGGCGCGCTCGATATGGCGGCGGTGATGGAAACGACGCGGCTGCTCGAGATCGAAGTCGTGCCGGCGCTGGACGAGCGCTATCCCGGCCGCTTCGTCGCCGATCTGACGCTGGAGTTCAGCGACGGCCGCACGCAGGATCTGTTCGTCGACGATCCGCTGGGCACTGCGGAGAACCCGCTGCCGGAAGCCGCGCAGGACGCGAAATTCTTCGAGCTCACGCGCGAGGCGCTGAGCCAGACGCGCGCCGAGTCCCTGCTCGCCGCGCTGCGGCGTCTCGATCCGACCTCGACGCCAGGCGAGATCATGGCGACGGCGAGTGCGTGAACGGCCGATCCCGGATTCGCTGCGC
>DAOKZI010000020.1:0-77392 GCA_035325705.1 Gammaproteobacteria bacterium | reverse complement strand
TCGCTGCGCAACAAGATAACCACGGCCGTGACCACCATGCCTCCCGCCATCAACAACAAGTCCATGCGACCTCCTGAAGACGTGAGCGCTGCGCTCCGGGCGCTGAACCCGGAGCGCAGCGGCCGCATTCGGCGGCCGCAGATCCTTTGCGGCCTCGCCACCGGAATCTTCCTTGGAAATGGCGTGAGGTGATTGTGGCCGGCGCGCGCACCGCGTGCCGCCAGTCAGCCGAGCCATTGACGGTCGGCTGCAGTACGGAGGGCGTGATATTCGAGCCTACAGCGAAGCTGCCGACAGGCGCAGGCGCGGCCGCGCATACGCACCCGCGTCGTGCGCTGGAGCGATTCTACGCCTGCGATCCGATGGGCGTCGGGATTCATCGGATGCGCAAAAGGCGCTTCACCGACATCCGACTCCGCGTTTATGAACGGGATCGAAGGAGCACCAACGGCCGGTGGCTCGCGCTATTTGAAGTACGCCGAAAGGCGCAAGAACTTTTTGACGGATGCTGCGGCCGAGACATCCATCCTCAGCGGTTCGAAATTTTGGTGGGCCGTCTAGGACTCGAACCTAGAACCTACTGATTAAGAGTCAGCTGCTCTACCAATTGAGCTAACGGCCCGTCTGCGAATCTCGAGCGAATGCGGCGACAGAAAGATGGGGCGAGCGATGGGGATCGAACCCACGACACCAGGAGCCACAATCCTGTGCTCTACCAACTGAGCTACGCCCGCCGTAGAACCCTTCTGCCTCTCGATCGACCGGCTGCCCGGCTGCGCCAGGCGGGCGATGGCGCGCCTGGCAGGATTCGAACCTGCTACCCTCGGCTTAGAAGGCCGATGCTCTATCCGGATGAGCTACAGGCGCTCGTGACAGGCCTCGTCCCGGGGCGCCGTATGGTCGGGGCAGAGGGATTTGAACCCCCGACCCCCTGCTCCCAAAGCAGGTGCGCTACCAGACTGCGCTATGCCCCGAATTCGCGCCAGACGGTCGAATCGTCGAGAGGCGGGATGATACGCACCGCCGTGGCCGGAATCAACGCGGAGGGGGCGTGCATCGCGCCGCCGGCGGCTTGCGACGAGCGGGCGCTGTCGCGCACCATGCCGGCTGCCACGGGTGCCGCGGTGCCCGTCCTTCACTTTCCAAATCGATGAGGATTCCGCCCATGGCCGGCACACGCGTCGCGCTCGATACCAACAAAGGCACGATCGAACTCGAACTCTTCGACGACCAGGCCCCGGCCACGGTCGCGAACTTCGTCCAGTACGTGAAGGACGGGTTCTACGACGGCACGATTTTCCATCGCGTGATCGACAATTTCATGATCCAGGGCGGCGGCTTCGACGCGAGCCTGCGCCAGAAACCGACCCGCGCGCCGATTCAAAACGAGGCCGGCAACGGCGCGAAGAACGCGCTCGGCAGCATCGCGATGGCGCGCACCAACGATCCGCATTCGGCGACGGCGCAGTTCTTCATCAACGTGAAGAACAACGACTTCCTCGATCATCGCAACCAGACGATGCAGGGCTGGGGCTACTGCGTGTTCGGTCAGGTGACGGCCGGCATGGACGTCGTCGAAGCGATCAAGAGCGTGCCGACGCGCAATGCGGGCGGCATGCAGGACGTGCCGGCCGAGACGGTGGAGATCCTCAGCGCCAAGGTGCTCTGAGCGCGCCCGCCGTATGCGCACGGTCTTCGCGTCCGACACGCACCTCGCGCCCGAGCGCCCCGCGCAGATCGCCGGCTTCGCGGCGCTGCTCGAAGCCGTGCAGCGCTGGCGCGCCACGCTCTATCTGCTCGGCGACGTCGTCGAGTTCTGGCCCGGCGACGACGACGATGCCCCGCTGCATCGCGATCTCCTCGCCCGGCTCGCGCGGCTCGTCGATGCGGGCTGCCGCGTCTACGTGGCGCGCGGCAACCGCGACTTCCTGCTCGGCGAAGGCTTCCGTCGCGCGACCGGCGCCGAGCTGCTCGAAGACTGGACGCGGATCGCGCTCGGCGGCGACCGCGCGCTGCTCACGCACGGCGATCTGCTCTGCACGCGCGATCTGAAGTATCAGGAGTTTCGCCGCTTCGTGCGCGATCCGGCGCGCCAGCAGCAGTTCCTGAATCTTCCGCTCGCCGAGCGCCGCCGCATCGCGCTGCAGACGCGCGAAGGCACGCAGTCGTCGATGGCGGAGAAGGCGGCGGAGATCATGGACGTCGACGAAGCCGAAGTCCTGCGCGTGATGCGCGAGCACGAAGCGACGCTGCTCGTCCACGGCCACACGCACCGCCCGGCGATCCATACCTTCGCCCTCGATGCCCGCCCGGCCCGCCGCTGCGTGCTCGGCGACTGGTACGAGGCCGGTCACGTGCTGGTGCACGACGACGAGGGCCTGCGCCTGCTCGATGTCCCCGCCGCGCTCGCCTTGCGCTAGTGGTCTCCTCGCCCGCTACCGCTCCTACAAAGCTCCCTTTCTCGTAGCCCGGGTGCAGCGGAGCGGAACTCGGGATCGGGCGTGCCCGATACGCGACAGCTTTCTTCTCGGATGCATGAGAGGACGGCGGGCGCGGATCCCGGGTTACGCGCTGCGCGCTCCACCCGGGCGACGAGATCTGGTGAGGCGCCGATCCCGGATTCCGCTGCGCTCCTTCCGGGCTACGAAGATCCTGGTCTTGTAGCCCGGAAGGAGCACCGCGCAGCGGCGCGGAATCCGGGAGCTGCGCTCACCACACATCATGATTACGGGTAACGCGCGGGTCATGACCGTTGGGCTTCCTGCGTCAGCCCAACCTACGGTCCCTACGACCCATTCTTCGTAGCCCGGATGAGCGCAGCGAATCCGGGATCCTGCGTTTCAGTCCAGCAACGAGCCCCGGTAACGCCCCCAATCGAAATGCGGCCCGGGATCGGTCTTGCGACCGGGGGCGACGTCGGCGTGGCCGACGATGCGATCCGGCGCGATCGCCGGACAGGCGCGGCGCAGGCGGCGCGTCAATGCCGCGAGCGCCGCGTACTGCGGCTCGGTGAAGACGTCCGCGTCGCAGCCTTCGAGCTCGACGCCGACCGAGAAATCGTTGCAGGCCCTGCGCTCGCCGAAGCGCGACACGCCCGCGTGCCAGGCCCGTTCATCGATGGAGACGAACTGGATCGTCGTGCCGTCGCGATGCACGAGGAAGTGCGCCGACACGCGCAGGCCGACGAGCATCGCGAAGCTCGGATCGGCGGAGTGATCGAGCCGATTGAGAAAGAGATCGCGGATCCACGGCCCACCGTAGCGCCCGGCCGGCAGGCTGATCGCGTGGATCACCAGCAAATCGACGACCGTGCCCGCCGGTCGCGCATCGAAGTTCGGCGACGGCACGTGCACGAGCCCGGGCAGCCAGCCCGCGCGCGGCGCGTCGTCGGCGGCCGCCGTCATTCGGATCCAAAAGATCGCGCGCCGAAGCGCGCCAACGGAGGCTCGACTCGCATCCTTCCCGCGCAGGCGGGATCAATTGGATCGCGCAGCGTGAAAGGCCGACTGGATTCCCGCCTGCGCGAGAATGACGAGCGGGGCGGCGTCATCGACGGCCGTTCAGACGTCGGCGCGCGCCGCGAGCACCAGCGAGAACAGCGGCCCGTCGGACTCGAAGTGGCGCAACGCGCGCAAGCCCGCCGCGTCCAGCATCGCGAGCAGCGAGGCGGTGGTGAACTTGCGGCTGATCTCGGTGAGGATCGATTCACCGGCCTGGAGCTCGAGCGTACGGCCGAGGCGCCGGAAGCCGATGCGCTGATCGATGACGCTGTCGAGATACATCTCGATGCGCTCGGCGTCCGGGTTGTACAGCGCGCGGTGCTCGAAGTTCGAGAGATCGAAGTCCGAGCCGAGCTCGGCGTTCAGCACCGCCAACACGTTCAGATTGAACTGCGCGGTGATGCCGTCGCGATCGTTGTAGGCGGCGTGCAGCACCGCCGGCGACTTCACGCGATCCGCCCCGAGCAGCAGGCAGTCCTCGCGACGCATCAGACTGCGCACCTCGGTGAGGAAGGCCTCGGCATCGCCCTCGTCGAAATTGCCGATCGTCCCGCCGAGAAACATCAGCAGCCGCCGGCCCGGCTGCAGCGGCACGTGCTCGAGGCCGGCCGTGAAGTCGCCGACGAGCGGCTCGATCTCCAACCACGGAAACTCGCGACGCAAGGCGGCGCCGCTTTCCGTCAGCACATCGGCACAGACGTCGAAGGGCGCGTACACGGGCTCTAGCCCCTGCTCCGCGCAGGCACCGAGGATCAGCCGTGCCTTGGCGTAGCTGCCGCTGCCGAACTCGACGATCGTCGTCGGCCGCGCGAGGCGCGCGATGTCGCCCGCATGGCGCTTCAGCAGCGCGGTCTCGGTGCGGGTCGGGTAGTACTCGGGCGTGCGGCAGATGCGGTCGAAGAGCATCGAGCCGCGCGCGTCGTAGAAGTATTTCGGCGGCAGTTGGCGCGGCGAGCTGAAGAGCCCCGCGAGCACGTCCTGGGCCAGCGACGGGACTTCACGCGACGGTGGCACCTGAACGGGCTGCAGCTTCTTCTTCGTCAGCGGACTCACGGCAGGGTTCTCCGGGTCGGGCCGGGGCGGCATGATAGCATCGTCATTTTCCGATCCCGCCGGCGGCGCTTGCAGCCGCGCCATTCGCCGACATTCGCAATCGAGAGGCCCCGATGCATACGCCCTTCGACCGCAGCGCCACCCACATCGACTTCTTCGAGGGCATCGAAGCCACCGTCGCCGCGGCGCTCGCGGAAGATCTCGGCAGCGGCGATGCGACGGCGCGTCTCATCGACGCCGACACGCGTGCGTCCGCGACCGTCATCACGCGCGAGGCGGCCGTGCAGGCGGGGCGCCCCTGGTTCGACGAAGTCTTCCGACAGATCGATCCCGCGGTCCGCATCGAATGGCGGCATGAAGACGGCAGCGCGCTGGCCGCGAACGAGCTCGTCTGCGCGCTCGAAGGCGCGGCACGCAGCCTCGTCAGCGGCGAACGCACGGCGCTCAACTTCCTGCAAACCCTGTCCGGCACCGCGACCCTCACGCATGAATATGCGCAAGCCCTCCGCGGCACCGCGACGAAGCTGCTCGACACGCGCAAGACCCTGCCGGGCCTGCGCCGCGCGCAGAAGTACGCCGTGCGCTGCGGCGGCGGCTACAACCACCGCGCGGGGCTCTACGACGGCGTGCTGATCAAGGAGAACCACATCGCCGCCGCCGGCTCGGTGACGGCCGCGATCGCAGCGCTGCGCGCGGCCGGCGTGCGGCTGCCGATCGAGATCGAGATCGAACGCCTCGATCAGATCGAGCCCGCGCTCGCCGCCGGCGCCGACATGCTGCTGCTCGACAACTTCGACTACGGCACGATGCGCGAAGCCGTGAAGCTCACCGCCGGCCGCGTGAAGCTCGAAGCCTCCGGCGGCTTCACCCTCGCCGATCTCCCGGCGGTCGGCGCAACGGGCGTCGACTTCGTATCCGTCGGATCCTTGACCAAGCACGTGCGCGCGACGGATCTGTCGATGCGCATCGTCACGCGCTGAGAGCTCCCTCTTGTAGCCCGGATGAGCAACGCGAATCCGGGATCCGGCGCCAGGTTCATGCGCCTGCGCCGGACGATCGCCCAACCCCGGATTCGCGTTGCTCATCCGGGCTACAACAGAGCCGTAGGTTGGGCTGACGCAGGAAGCCCAACATGGGGGGCTTCAGCGCCGGAAGCAGGTCGTGACGTCACCGAGCGGGCCCAAGTGCGCACACGCAGCAGCGCGCAGTGCCACTTCCCGTTGGGCTTCCTGCGTCAGCCCAACCTACGGTCCTAAGGGCTCCTTCTTGTAGCCCGGATGAGCGCAGCGAATCCGGGGTGGGGCCTCTTCGCGGTGCGCAAAGTCGTTCGTTGGTGGAAAGGCCTCGCCCCGGATTCGGCTGCGCCTCATCCGGGCTACAAAAAATCACGAGACTAAGGATCGCGGTGCTCAGAGCTTCGCGCGTACTGCCTCGTAGATGCGGGCGACGGCGGCTTCGCCTTCGGTGAGCAGGGCTTCCAGTTCGGCGACGCGGGGGGCCGTGAAGCTCGCGTCCTTAATCGCACCGACGTTGACGTAGACGTTGAGCGCTGCGCTCTTGAGGCCGGCGTAGGCGGCCGTCACCGCGACACCGGCGTCGCTGACGACGTTCGGGTTGCCGTGCGCGGCCGCTTCCGCGCTCAGGCGGATCACCTCGACGCAGGCTCGTGCGCAGGCGAGCGGCACTTCGGTCGCCTGCTCGAGGGCTTCCTGGATCGCGGCGCTGCGCGCGGTCTTCTCCCCGTCGCTCGCCTTCGGCAGGCCGTAGGCGGCCATGACGCGATCGAAGACCGCGACGTCGGCCGCGATCGCCTCGGTCAGTCGCGCGCGCGCGGACTCCGCCGCGGCGAGCACCTCGCGCATCTGCGCGTCGACCGCAGCGTACTTCTCGCGCCCGACCGTGAAGTTGCAGACCATGCCGACCAGCGCCGCGCCGATCGCGCCCATCACGCCCGCCGCGCTGCCGCCGCCCGGCGTCGAGGATCCGCTTGCGAGCCGATCCAGAAAGGTCTGCAGAGTAAGGTCCTTGATCATCATCGACGGCGTCCTCGGCGGCGGGCGTTGAAGGGCGGCCAGTATAGCGATGGGCCCGAGGAGACGCCGTATCGCCGACGAGGCGTCGCTGGCAGCACGCCACCGGCCGCTGGATTCCCGCCTCTGCGCGGGAATGACGGCCTGAAATCTCCGCGCTCCTTCCGTCATGCCCATGCATCGAGCTTCGTAGCCCGGAAGGAGCGCCGCGCAGCGGCGCGGAATCCGGGACGCCGGAGGCACCGCCGGCGTCCCTTACCCGGGTTCCGCTCCGCTCTTGGATATCCCCACAAATCACGCATGTGAGCAACGCGGGCCGTTTCGAGGCGCTCGCGCCGCGCCTCTTGCGGGGCTTGCGGGCGGCGGCTACCGTGCGCCGTCCTGCTTCGCCGCCAGGCACGGGAGTAGACCGATGAAGAAGCTGCTGTTCCAACTCGACACCGACGCGATTGCCAACGCCTTCGACACGATCGCCGGCTACGACGGCGGGGCCGATCACGTGATCCGGGTGGCCGGCATGACGCCGGCGAACGTCGCGCGCATCGTCGAAGGCACGATCTTCACGCGCCCTCCTTCGAGCAAGAAGTACACGGCGCTGTTCGTCACGGGCAGCGACATCGGCGAAGGGCAGGCGCTGTTCGACGCGGTAAAAAAATGCTTCTTCGGCAAGTTCCGCGTGTCGATGATGCTCGACAGCAACGGCGCGAACACGACCGCGGCCTCGGCCGTCGCCTACGTCGAGAAGCACGGCAAGCCCGCCGGCAAGCGCGCCGTGATCCTCGCCGGCACGGGGCCGGTGGGCCAGCGCGCGGCGGTGCTGCTCGCAAAGCTCGGCGCGTCGGTGCTCGTGACCTCGCGCAAGCGGGAGCGCGCCGCGGCCGCCTGCGCGGCGATGGCCGAGCGCTTCGGCGTCGCGCTCGAAGCCGGCGCCGCGAGCGACGCGGCATCCGCGGCCGCCTGCCTCGAGGGGGCGCACATCGTGCTGAGCACGGGTGCGGCCGGCGTGCAACTGCTCGCCGAGGATCAGTGGGCCTCACACCCGACGCTCGAGCTCGTGATGGACGCGAACGCGACGCCGCCGCTCGGCATCGCTGGCCTCGAGATGAGCGATCGCGGCGTCGAGCGTCACGGCAAGATTTGCTATGGGGCGCTAGGTTTCGGCGGCTTGAAGCTCGAGCTCCATCGCGCCTGCATCGCGCGCCTGTTCGAGACCAACGAGCGGCTGCTGGACGCGCCGGAAGTCTTCGCGCTCGCGCGCGAGATGCTCGCGACGCGCTGAGCCCGCCGCGCCGCGGCCGGCAGCGGCGGACAGGCGGGTGGCCAGGCCCGCGTTCGGCATTACAATGGGCTCACCGCCCGTGCCGCAGGACGCGAACCGCGAGACCCCGCCCCCGATGACCGTCTTCGAACAAATCCTGACGGCCGACGCCGAGAACCTGCTGAAGCTCATCTTCAAGACGGCGGCGAACCGCGATCGCCAGGCGCAGGGCCGGCGCTCGCGCGAAATCGCGCGGCGCCTCGGCCTGACTCACGGCCAGCTCATCTGTGCCGTCGGCTTCAATCCGCACATCCGCGATCTGCCGGACGTCGTCACCATCCTCGGCTTCTCGAGCTACGACGCGCTCGCTCAGGCCCGCAACGAATACTTCACGATCGATCTCTACGATCGCCTGGGGATCAAGGACGTCCTCGCGATCTATCTCGCCGTCGTCAAGGATCCCTGGCACCAGCAGATCATGCAGTATCTGCTCGTGAACCGCCTGAAGCGCATCGAGGAGCGCATCGAGGCGACGGTGAACTCGCTGATCATCGAGCGCTACAAAAAGGAGATGCGCTCGATCTACGGCGACGGCGTCGCCCAGCTCGAGTTCGTCGAGCAGCGGCTGCGCAATACGCACAGCGGCTTCCGCGCGCTGCTCGGCGAAGTGCTGCTGATCGTCGAGAGCCGGCTCGTGCCGGTCGGCGACATCTTCTTCCGCGACAACATCCTGCCGGAAGAAAAGCGGCGGCTGATCATCAAGGGCCTGGTGCCGCGCGAGCTGATCCTCGCGCGCCTGCAGGAGCCCACGCTATCGGCACAGGAACGGCGCGTGCTCGAGGAGCAGCTACGCGTGATGTGAAGCGCGCGCCTCAGCGCCCGCCGTGGCGCGAGGCGAGATCGATCCAGGTCTCGACCACCGTGTCCGGATTCAGCGAGATGCTCTCGATGCCGCGCTCGAGCAGCCAGGCCGCGAGATCCTCGTGATCCGACGGCCCCTGGCCGCAGATCCCGATGTACTTGCCGGCCGCCCGGCAGGCGTCGATCGCGCGCGCCATCAGCGCCTTCACTGCCGGGTTGCGCTCGTCGAACAGATGGGCGACGAGGCCCGAGTCGCGATCCAGGCCCAGCGTGAGCTGCGTCAGATCGTTGGAGCCGATCGAGAAGCCGTCGAAGTACTGCAGGAAGTCCTCGGCGAGCAATGCGTTCGACGGCAGCTCGCACATCATGATCACGCGCAGGCCGTTCTTGCCGCGCTCGAGGCCGCAGGCGCCGAGCAGCTCGATGACCTGCCGCGCCTCGTCCGGCGTGCGCACGAAGGGCACCATGACCTCGACGTTGGTCAGGCCCATTTGATCGCGTACGCGCTTCAGCGCCTCGCATTCCATCTCGAAGCAGGGCCGGAAGGTCTCGGCGATGTAGCGCGAGGCGCCGCGGAAGCCGAGCATCGGGTTCTCCTCGTCCGGCTCGTAGACGTTGCCGGCGATGAGGTTCGCATACTCGTTCGACTTGAAGTCCGACAGGCGCACGATCACGGGATGGGGATTGAACGCGGCGGCGATGGTCGAGATCCCTTCGGCGAGGCGCCCGACGAAGAACTCGCGCGGGCTCGCGTAGGCTGCGATCAGCGGCTCGATCGTCTCCTGCAGATCGCGCGAGAGCCGCGCATAGTCGACGAGCGCGCGCGGGTGGATGCCGATCATGCGGTTGATGATGAACTCCAGGCGCGCGAGGCCGACGCCCTTGTTCGGCAGATTCGAGAACGCGAAGGCGCGATCGGGATTGCCGACGTTCATCATGATTTTCACCGGCAGCGCCGGCATCGCGCTCAGTTCGATCTCGCGGCGCTCGAAGGGCAGCTTGCCGTCGTAGATGTAGCCCGTATCGCCCTCGGCGCAGGACACCGTGACGGGCGCGCCGTCGGCGACGTCTTCCGTCGCCCTGCCGCAGCCGACGACGGCCGGCACGCCGAGCTCGCGCGCGATGATCGCGGCGTGACAAGTGCGGCCGCCGCGATTGGTGACGATGGCCGCCGCGCGCTTCATCACCGGCTCCCAGTCGGGATCGGTCATGTCCGTGATCAGCACGTCGCCTTCTTCGAGCTTCGCCATCTCGGAGATGTCGGTGATGATGCGCGCGACGCCGCTGCCGATCTTCTGGCCGATGCTGCGGCCTTCGACGAGCACCTTGCCGCGGTCGCCCAGGGCATAGCGCTCGATGATCTGGCCCGCGCGACTCTGCACCGTCTCGGGGCGCGCCTGCACGACGTAGAGCTTGCCGTCGAGCCCGTCCTTGGCCCATTCGACGTCCATCGGCCGGCCGTAGTGCTGCTCGATCGCGAGCGCCAGCCGCCCCAGCTCTTCGACTTCCGCATCGCCGATGCAAAAGCGGCGGCGATCCGCCTCGTCGACGTCGCGGGTGACGACGCCGTGATCGGCCTTCGCATCGTCCGCGTAGTTCATGCGCACGTGCTTGCTGCCGAGATTGCGGCGGAGTATCGCGGGCCGCCCGGCGGCGAGCGCCGGCTTGTAGACGTAGAACTCGTCCGGATTCACCGCGCCCTGCACGACGAGCTCGCCGAGCCCGTAGCTCGCGGTGATGAAGACGACGTCGCGGAAACCGGATTCGGTGTCGAGCGTGAACAGCACGCCGCTCGCGCCGGTGTCCGAGCGCACCATGCGCTGCACGCCGGCCGACAGCGCGACCTTCTCGTGCTCGAAGCCGTGGTGGACGCGGTAGGAGATCGCGCGATCGTTGAACAGCGAGGCGAACACTTCCTTGATGCGACGGCGCACTTCCTCGAGGCCGCGCACGTTGAGAAAAGTCTCCTGTTGCCCGGCGAAAGAAGCGTGCGGCAGATCCTCGGCGGTGGCCGAGGAGCGCACGGCGACGGAGAAGCCCTCGGGCGCGCTCGCGGCCATGCGGCCGTAGGCCTCGGTGATCGCGGTCTCGAGATCGGCCTGCAGCGGGGTATCGACGATCCAGCCGCGGATCTCGCGGCCGGCGGCGGCCAGCGCCGTGACGTCGGCCGTGTCGAGACCTTTGAGCCGCTGCTCGATGCGCGCCGCAAGCCCGTTCTGCGCGAGGAAATCGCGGAAGGCCTGGGCCGTGGTCGCGAAGCCCCCCGGGACCCGCACCTGGGCCGCGCTCAGATGGCGGATCATCTCGCCCAGCGAGGCGTTCTTGCCACCGACGCGCTCGATGTCGTCGATACCGGTGTTTTCGAGCGTGACTATATAATCAGACATGCATGCTTCTCTTGAGGGGCTCCGTCCGCGCTGCTGCGGCTGCGGGCCGGCATTGTAACCGACTCCCGAGGTACGTCTTATCAACGAGCCCAAAAAAATGAAACGGCGGGCGTTCTTCGTGTCCGATCGCACGGGCATCACCGTCGAGACCCTCGGCCAGAGCCTGCTCACGCAGTTTCCGGACATCGAGTTCGTCACCCGCACCCTGCCCTTCGTCACCAATCAGGTCGCCGCCCAGCATGCGGCGGACATCATCCGCACCGCGCGCGCCGAAGACGGCGTGCCGCCGCTGGTGTTCAGCACGCTGACCGATCCGACGACCCAATACATCATCGGCTCGGCCAACGACTACGTGTTCGACCTCTTCGGCACTTTCATCGAGCCGCTGGAAGACGCGCTGGGCACCGAGTCCTCGCACACCGCCGGCCGCATGCACGGCATCCGCGACGTCACGGTCTACGAGCGCCGGCTGCACGCGCTGAACTACACGCTGGCCCACGACGACGGCGTCAGCACCCGCGATCTGAGCGAGGCGGACGTGGTGCTGGCCGGCGTCTCACGCAGCGGCAAGACGCCGACCTGTCTCTACCTCGCGATGCATTACTCGCTGCGCGCGGCGAACTACCCGCTGACCGACGACGATTTCGCGACCGGCAAGCTGCCGCCGGCGCTCGCGAAGTGCCGCCCCAAGCTCTACGGGCTGACCATCGTGCCCGAGCAGTTGAGCCGCATCCGCCACGAACGGCGCCCTCACGGCACCTACTCGACGATCGCCCAGTGCCGCGCCGAGGTCGCCAAGGCCGAGGCGCTGTTCAAGGCCGAGAACATTCCCTATCTCGACACGACGACGGTCTCGATCGAGGAAATCGCGTCGACCATCGTGCGCGACATGGGCCTGCGCTGAAGAATGCCCGCGCGACGCACGGCGGCGGGCCTGGCCGTCGCCGCGATGATGATCGGCTCCTTCGCCGGCGGCATCGGCCTGCCGGTGCCGGCATGGTGGCCTGGCGCCTGCGCCTGGCTCGCCGGCGCGCTGCTGCTGCCGGCCCTCACGCGCTTCCAGGCCATGCAGGCTGCGCTGATGAGCCTCGTCGGCATCCTCGGCATCGCCTGGGCCGGCGCGCACGGCGATCGCAGTTGGTGGCCGGGGCTGCGCGACGGCAATCATGCCCTGCTCGCGATGCTCGCCGCCGTCAGCTTCCTGCGCCCCGTGACGGCGTCCGGCGTCAGCGATGAGCCCCTGCCGCGCGGCCGCCGCGCCGTGCTCGAGACGCTCGCGGCGACCCATCTCTTCGGCGCCGTGATCAACATCTCGGCGCCGGTGCTCGTCGGCGAACGCATCGCGCCTCGCCGCGGCATGACGCCGCTGCAGGCGAAGACCATCAGCCGCGCCTTCGTCGCGGCCTCGATGTGGTCGCCGTTCTTCATCGCGATGGCGCTGATCCTCCACTACGTGCCGAACGCGCGCCTGCCGGTCATTTCCGGTCTCGGCTTCACGGCCTCGGCGCTGATGATGGCCTACTGCGCCGTGACGCTGACGCGCGATCCGAGCGCCGCGGACTTCACGGGCTACCCGCTGCACTGGCGCGCGCTGTGGCCGCCGGTGCTGCTGTCGGCCTGCGTGCTGAGCGGGCATGCGCTGCTGCCCGAGCTGTCGGTGCTCGTGCTGATCGAAGGCGCGGCGCTGGGGGTGACGCTCGCAGTCCTGCTGCTGCGGCGGCCGCGTGAAACGGGCGCCTTGCTCGCGCGCCACGTGCGCGAGCGGCTGCCGGACATGCGCGGGGAGTTCGCGATGTTCCTCGGCGCGGCGGTGATGACGGCGGGCATCGGCGCGGCGATGGGCCTGACGGACGTGGTCCTCGCGCCCACGAGCTTCGGGCCCGGCACCGCGGCCGTGCTGCTCGCCGCGCTGATCCTGCTCGCCGTGATCGGCGTGCATCCCGTCGTCTGCATCTCGGTACTCGCGGGCCTGTGGCCCTTCGCGCGCTACGACGGCAACCTGCTCGGCGCGGTGTTCCTGCTCGCCTGGGGGCTGGGGCTCGTGATCTCACCGTTCTCGGGCACGAGCCTCGTGTTCCAGGGCCGCTTCGGCCTGCGCACGATGGATCTGCTGCGCTTCAACCTGGCTTACGTGGGACTCGGCTACGGGATCGGCGTCGCGCTGCTGTATGGATATGCGAGATGGGCGGCGGCGTGAGGCGTTTTTCGCCTGGCGGGCGCGCCGTGCCGTAGCCCGGGTGAAGCGCGCAGCGCGTAACCCGGGATCTTCGTCCACGCGCTCCAAGATCCCGGGTTCCGCTCCGCTGCACCCGGGCTACGAAAGCGCTGCGCGGCTCCCTTCTTGTAGCCCGGAAGAAGCGCAGCGGAATCCGGGCTACAAGCTACAAAGCGCTGCCGCCGAGAACACGGAAGAATTGCACAGGCGTTGCAGTGCCCCGCCCAATCGGTTTTCCTCTCCGTGCCCTCCGTGTCCTCCGTGGCTAGATTAAGCGGCGTGTAAGCCCGGGAAGGATTTTACGAAAGCGCCGCGGCTCAAGGCTTCGTCAAAGTGAGCGGGATGCGCTCGTGCTCCCAGAAATCTACGGTGTAGGTGCCGGGCGAGATCGGCATCGGCTCGGCGAGCGGGCCGGTCACCAGCAGTTGACCCGGCAGGATCGCGAGGCCGCGGCGCGCCAGCTCGTTGATGATCCACTGCAGCGCGTAGGCCTGGCTGCCCAGCACGTTCGTCGCTTTCGCGCGATCGATCACATTGCCCTCGTGCAGCACCTCGATGAACTGCGCGTCGACGATCGTCGGCTCGGGGCGCGGAAACGGCTTGCCGACGATCAGGTGCGTGTGCGCGCCGTTGGCCGCGACGAGATCGGGCGCACGCACGGCCGCGCGATTCTCGAAGCGCCGATCGAGCACCATCACGACCGGCACCGCCTTGTCGACGAGCGCCGGCAAGGCGGCGGCGTCGATGACCGGCTTGTCGATGCGCTGCTTGAGGATGAAGCCGATCGCGGGGGAAATGCTGTACTCGCCGGGCCCGGCCGGCCCGATCTCGGCGCCGGGCGCGAGCAGATCGCGCTTCAGGATCGCGCTCGTCACCGCGCCGTCACCGTGCATCTTCACGCGCGCGAGCGGCGTGGTGAGCTCGGCCTTGAAGCCGACGACGGGCGACTGCTTGCTCAATTCACGCACCAGCAGGCGTTGCACTTCGTAGGCGTCGGGCAGGCTCAGGCTCGCGCCGTACGCGGACAGCGCCGGCAGCGGCTGCTGCTCCTTCATCTGCAGAATCAGCACGTCCGCCCAGTTCTCGACCGTGCTCCAGCCCCAGGCGCCGGGCGTCGCCAGCGCGAGGACTAGACAGTGGAGCGGGAGCAGCCAGCGTGGCAGCAGTCGTCGCGTGCGCGTCATGTTCCGCGGCGACGCGCTGCCGGCCCCTCCTGGTGCCGCCGCAGCGCGCTCGACCGCCTTTCCGAATGCCTGTCGTCGTTCCTAGGGGCCGCGGTCCTCCGGGCCGCTTTACGCGTGACGCGAGGCGCACGCGCACCGACCTTGACGCTGACCGGGTCGGCTCGTGTAATGGCAGCGCGCGCGGATTCTACTGAAGTTCCGACACCGCGCGCAGTAGCGCTGCCGGCCCCCGGAGATCTCTCGTCGATGTCAGCACCCCACGCCTCGCGCCGCCCCGCGCCGCGATCCTTCGCATGAGCGACAGCGGGACGCCGCTCGCGCGCGAGCTCGCCGCGTTCGCCGCCGGGCTGGACGCCGCGGCCGTGCCGGTCGAGGTGCTCGAGCGCGCGAAGCTGAACGTGCTCGACGCCGTCGGCATCGGGCTCGCCGCCAGCACTTACGACTTCGCCGACACGACGGCCCGCGGGCTGTCCGCGATCGGCGAGCCCGGCGACAGTCCGCTGCTCGGGCGCGCCGAGCGCCTGAACCTGCGCGACGCGATGCTGCTGAACGGCGTGCTCGTGCACGGTCTCGATTTCGACGACACGCACGGCGACAGCGTCTGCCACTGCTCGGCGAGCGCGCTGCCGCTGGTGCTCGGCGTCGGCCATGCGCGAGGGACGGCGGGACGCGAGGCGCTCGCCGCCTACGTGCTCGCCCTCGAGCTCGATGCGCGCATCGGGCGCGTCGCGCGCGGCACGCTGCAGAAACGCGGCTGGCATCCGACCGGCGTGGTCGGCGCCTTCGGCTGCGCGGCGGCGGCCGGCCGCCTGCTCGGCGCCGATGCGCCGCAGATCGCCCACGCCCTCGGCATCACGCTCAGCATGGCGAGCGGCAATCTCGAGTTCCTCGCCGACGGCGCCTGGACCAAGCGCCTGCACCCGGGCTGGGCGGCGGTCTCGGGCCATACCGCGGCGAGCCTCGCGCGCGCCGGCTTCCTCGGTCCGAGCCTGCCCTTCGAAGGCCGCTTCGGGCTCTATCGCATGCTGCTCGGCGCGGACGTCGCGATCGATCGCGACGAGATCCTCGCCGAGCTCGGCACGCGCTGGGCCGTCTTCGACAATGCGTTTAAGCCCTTTCCGGCCTGTCATTTCCTGCATGCGTTCATCGACTGCGCGCTCGCGCTGCGCGCGGACGCCTGCTTTGCCGCGGGTTTCGACGCCGCCGCGATCGCGCAGATCGAGGCCCCGATCCATCCCGACGAAATCGCGATCGTCTGCGAGCCGCAGGACGCCAAGCGCGGCCCGCGCAATGCCTACGACGCGCAGTTCAGCCTCTACTACGCCGTCGCCGCCGCACTCATGCGCGGCCGCTTCGGCCTCGCCGAGCTCGACGAGGCCGCACTGAGCGATCCCGCGATCCGCGCCCTCGCCGCGCGCGTGCGCTACCGGCCGGATCCGGACTCGGCCTATCCGCAGAGCTACAGCGGCGCGCTCGAGATCCGGCTGCGCGACGGACGCCGCCTCGCGCATCGCGAGCAGGTGAACCGCGGCGCCGCCGGCAATCCGCTCGCGCCGGCCAAAATCCTCGCCAAGTATCGCGACAACGCGACGCGGGCGGTGTCCGCCGCGCGCGCGACGCGGCTGTACGACGCCGTGATGGCGCTCGATCGCGCGCCCGATCTGCACGCATTCGCCGCGCTCGTCCGCGCGGAGGAAGGACGCCGATGAATACGCCGAATCCCTATGCCCCGCCGCCGTCCGGGCCCGCGCCGTCGCCGGCGATCGTCCCCGGCACCGGCGACTTCGCGATCGGCGAGGTCCTCGCCGAGGCCTGGCGCCTGTCGGCGGGCTGCAAGGCCTCTTTTCTCGCGCTCTATGCCGCGCTGTTCGGCGTGCTGTGGCTCGCGCAGGCGATCGTCGTGAGCGCGTTCGGCCTCGATGCGCTGGTGGGGACGACGCCGTTCGCGGGACTGCTGTGGCAGGTGCTGCTCGCCGCCGCGATCTATCCCTTTCTCGCCGGCGTGATGGTGCTCGCGCTGCGCCGGGTCGACGGCCTGCCGATCAGGGCCGCCGACGCGTGGACGCACGGCGTGCGGCTCGGCGAAGCAATCCTGCTCGGCGCGCTGCTGACGCTCGCGACGGCCCTCGGCTTCGCGCTGCTGATCCTGCCGGGCTTTTATCTATCGGTCGCGCTGATGTTCGCGCTGCCGCTGCTCGTCGATCGCCGGCTCGGCGCGGTCGCGGCCATGAAGACCTCGCTCGCCGCCGCCCATCCGCGCTGGTTCCGCTGCGCCGGGCTATTGCTCGCGCTGGGCCTGCTGCTCGCCCTCGGCGGGCTCGTGATCGTCGGTTTGATCTGGGTGCTGCCGGTGTCTTCGATCGCGCTCGCCCTTGCCTATCGCCGCTTTTTCCCGGCCGCCGCCGGCGCGGCACCGAACGCGCAGCCGAGCCTCATCACGTGAGGCCGGCGGCGCGTGCCGTATGGCGCTACATCCTCGTCTCGATCTGCTGCGGCTGGGGGCTCTACGCGCACGCGCTGACGCCGACCGCCGAGGAGTACGCGGTGCTGTCGGCCGTGATCGGCCACGGCCTGCCGCCGGACACGAAGACGATCGCGATTTCGGCCAGGACGACGGGCAAGCCCGAAACGGTCGTGCCGCCCGGCGCCGATCTGCAGGCGCTCGCGACCAAGCTGGAAACGACGCCGGCGCTGCTCTATTTCTGGACCAGCCTGAACCGCGAGACAGCGACGCTCGAAGCGAAGTTCACGCTGAAGGCCAAGGTCGAGCTCGTCGACGAGGCGCTGCGCGCGAAGCTTTTCGCCGGCGACGATCCGGCCGCGAGCTGGGAGCGTTTCCACAAGCGCTTTCCGCACGCGCCGGGACTGCTGAGCGTCTCGCGAGTCGCGCTCGACGATGCGCAGGCGAATGCGCTGGTCTACGTCGAGTTCGCGTGCGGACCGACCTGCGGCACGGGGCGCCTGATCCGGCTCGCGCGCGTCAACACGACCTGGGCCGTGCTCAGCGGTGAATTGATGTGGGTCGCGGGCGAATGACGGCGATGCGCAAGATCGCGGTCTTCTGCGGCGCGCGCTTCGGCGTGCGCGAGCGCTACGTCGAACTCGCCCGCGAGCTCGGCGCGCTGTTCGCCCGCGAAGGCTGCGGGCTGGTCTACGGCGGCGGACGCGTGGGGCTGATGGGCGTCGTCGCCCAGGCCTGCCTCGATCACGGCGGGCACGTGACCGGCGTCATTCCGCATTTCCTGAACACGCGCGAGCTGCTGCATCCGGGACTGCAGAGCCTCTACACGACCTCCGATCTCTTCGAGCGCAAATCGAGGATCATGGCGATCGCGGACGCGTTCGTCGCCCTGCCGGGCGGCATCGGCACTTTCGACGAGCTGCTCGAGGTGATGGCCTGGCGACAGCTCCGCCAGATGGACAAGCCGATCGCGCTGCTCGACGTCGACGGCTATTTCCAACCCTGGCTCGCGGCGCTGGAGCATAGCGTCACCGAGGGCTTCCTCGATCCGATCGAGCTCGATCGGCTCATCATCCACGCGCAGCCGGCGCGCATGCTCGAGGCGCTGCTCGGCGCCTGCGCCGTGCAGGATCGCGCGGCCCACGGGAGCGTATGACGATGCTGCGCGCAGTGGTCTTCGACATGGACGGCGTGCTGATCGACTCCGAGCCGATCATCCGCCGCGCCGCCCAGCAGGCCGCGCTTCCCTTCGGCCGCACGCTCAGCGACGAGCTGTACGCCGATCTGCTGGGCTTGCCCGGCGCGCAGCTCGAGGCCGCGCTGCTCGCGGCCTTCGGCGCCGATTTTCCGCTGGGCGAGTATCGACGCTGCTTCGAGCAGCTCTATCGCGAGGACGTCGGGACGCACGGCATACGCAGCAAGTCCGGCGTCCAGGAACTGCTCGCGGCGCTGTGCGCGCGCGGCGTGCCGATGGCGGTCGCGACCTCCACGCGCAGCGGCCATGCGCAGGCCGCGCTCGCCGCCGCCGGCCTCATCGAGTATCTCCCGGTCTGCATCACGGGCGATCAGGTGACGGCCGGCAAGCCGGCCCCGGACATCTTCCTGCGCGCCGCGGCGGCGCTGGGCGTGGCGGCCGCGCAGTGCATCGCGATCGAGGATTCGGAAGTCGGCGCACGCGCCGCCGTCGACGCCGGCATGTGGACGCTGATGGTGCCCGATCTGAAACCGCCGAGCGCCGCGCTCGCGGCGCTGGTGCGCGAAGTCCTGCCCTCGATGCAGGACGCCGCGCGCCGCGTGCGGCATTTATTGAATCTCGACGCCTGATCCCGCCTTGCGCATGGTCCTTTGACCGAGGTGAATGTCCGAATGTCCTTCCAAGCTCGCCGTTCTGTGTTCCTCGCTTTGCTGATCCTGTTCGCGATCCTGGCGCCGCCGCTCGCGGCGCAGTCCGCGACCGACGCGCCGCCCGCCGTCAGCGAAGCCGAGGCGCTCGCCGCCTGGCACAGCTTCAAGGCCGCGCCGCTGGAGCACCTCAAGGACGCACCGATCTTCCTGCGCTACATGCAGGGCGGCGCCGTGCACACGGTGTTGAACAGCAATCTCCTGTTCTGGATGTACAAGGACTATCCGCCGGACGCGCAGGCCGTGCTGTATGCGGCCTACATGGGCGGCAACCTCGAGTCCCAGCTCATCACGCGCAAGCAAGGCGACGATCCGGAGGCGGGGATGAGCGCCGTGCTCGACGCCTATGCGGTGCTGAAGGCGAAGAAGCCCGAGCTCGCGATCGAGCGCCTGGATCGGCTGAGCGCCGCCCGCAGTGAAGGGCGCTTCGCGCAGGCCGTCGTCGATCTGGGCCAGGGGAAACCCTGAGCATCGCGATGACGGCGGCGCGCGCGCAGCACTCCATGACGAAACGCCGGCGGGCGCCGCGCGAAGGGCAACCCCTGTTCGCGCGCAATACGCTCGCGCTGATCTACGACTTCGACGGCACGCTGACGCCGCAGCCGATGCAGGAGTACACGGTACTGCCGCAGCTCGGCATCGCCGCCGCCGACTTCTGGGACGAGGTCAACGCCGAGGTCCGCCGCACCGGCGGCGACGCGATCCTGGCCTATATGCGCCTCCTGGTGGAGAAGATCGAAGCGAACAAGGCGCACGTCAGCCGCAAGTCGCTGCGTTCGCTCGCGCGCGGCATTCGCTACTTCCCGGGCGTGGAGAGCTGGTTCGAGCGCGTGAACCGTTACGTGCACACGGCGTCCGGCGGGGCGGTGCGCGTCAAGCACTACATCGTCTCGGCGGGACTGAGCGAGATCCTCGAAGGGATCAGCATCAAGCGACACTTCGAGCGCATCTATGCC
The DNA here is from genome assembly GCA_035325705.1 of Gammaproteobacteria bacterium. Lineage (GTDB taxonomy): Bacteria > Pseudomonadota > Gammaproteobacteria. Next base: position 57,585 of record DAOKZI010000020.1, on the reverse strand, counting down.
TCGCAGTACTACTTCAACCATCACGAAGTCGCCTGCTTCCCGACCATCGTCATCAACGACACGAGCAAGACGCAGTATCTCTTCCGGATCAACAAGGGCCGCGAGGAGACCCGCGAGTCGATCAACGAGTACATGCCCGAGGCCGCGCGGCCGATTCCCTTCGCGCACATGCTCTACATCGGCGACGGCCTCACCGACGTGCCGTGCATGACGGTGACCAAGAACAACGGCGGCTTCGCCGTCGCCGTGCACGATCCCGGCAAGCCGCAGTCGCTCGAAGTCTGTCGCGAGCTCGCGCGCGCGAACCGCATCGACTATTTCGCCGCCGCGGACTATCGTGCCGGCCGGCCGCTCGAGCGGCGCGTGCACACCATCCTCGACATCATCGTCGCGCGCATTCTGTTCGAGCGCGAGAAACACGCGTTCCAGCGCGAGCTGGGGCCCGCGCCCGATGCGCGCTGAAGTACAGCAGCCAGGATTGTTCCGATGACAGGATTCACCCCTTTGCGCCTCGCGCCGCTGCTCGCCGTCGGCCTCGCCGTCGCGGGCTGCAAGGCGCCCGATCTCAAACCCGATTTCCTCGAGCGCGAGAAGGAGACGCCCGCCGTGGCGCAGCCCGCGGTCGATCCCTCGCTGACGCCGCGCGAGCTCCTCACCGCGCGTCTCGTCAACGCGCGCGAGGCGGACGAGGCGATGCCGGGCATGACCGTCGGCAAGATGATCGAGTTCGCCGATCGCTATCTCGCCTGCGACTGTGCCCATCAGCGTTTCGCGAAGAGCTGGGCGCGCTACGACGGCGGCTACGTGCTCGCCACCAACGCCGGCCAGGTGCGCCCGCTCGACTTCGCGTGCAGCGGCCCACCCGAAGCCCTCGAGTGCTACCTGAAGGAAATCGATCGCGGCCCCGCCGCCGGCTCCCTCGCCGAGCGCTACATGTCCGGCGGCGACTTCATCCGCTTCGTCTACGAAAACGGCTCGCGCTGCGAGCGGACGGAGCCGTGTCCTTCGACGTCCGTGCCCGCTTCCGCGAAGGAGCCGGACTGAAGGCTGCTATTGCCACCGAGAACACAGAGCGGCTCGATGAACGCGTCGCTCTTGTAGCCCGGATGAGCGCAGCGAATCCGGGGGTTGGCGGTCGTCGGGCGTGAGCGCCAGAACCGGCGCCCAATCCCGGGTTACGCTTCGCTGCACCCGGGCTACAAGAAGGGAGCCTCGTAGCCCGAAAGGAGCGCAGCGGGCACAGGCGTATCAGCCCAACGGTGATGAGGCGCGCGCATCACCCCCAATCAAACGTGGACGGCGGTGTCGTAGCCCGGGTGGAGCGCGCAGCGCGTAAGCCGGGATCCGCGCCCGCCGTCCTTTCATGCATTCGAGAAAACCCGGCGCGGTGCGCGCCGCGCATGGCCGAAAGTCCTTGCGTATCGGGCATGCCGGATCCCGGGTTCCGCTACGCTGCACCCGGGCTACGGGACGCTTCGCTTTAAACTCTCCTCATCCGAGCCGCTCGAGCACTTTCTGCTCCAGCAGCAGGCGGCAGGTGTAGCGCACGCCGAAGCCGGTTTCGTCGCTGGCGACGTGGGCGAGGCCGCCTTTGCGGTTGGCGCTCGCGAGATCGAGGTGGATCCACGGGACGCCGTTCTGCACGAAGCGGCCGAGGAAGCGCGCGGCGAGGATGTGATCGGCTTCGCCGTCGAGCGCGCACTGCTTGATGTCCGCGACGGCGCTCTCGAGGAGCTTGTCGTAGTCGGCGTCGAACGGAAACGGCCAAACGCGTTCGCCGCTCGCCCGCCCCGTCTCCGTCAACAGGTTCAGCAATGCGGGACGGTTCGTGAACACGCCGCTGTAGGACTTGCCGAGCGCGTAGATGCAGGTGCCGGTCAGGGTCGCATAGTCGATGGTCAGCGTCGGCTTGCCGGCGGTGGCGAGCAGCAGCGCGTCGGCCAGCACCATTCGGCCTTCGGCGTCCGTGTGCACGACCTCGATGCTCGTGCCGTCGGCGGCGTGGACGACGTCGTTCGGCTGATAGGCGTCGGGGCCGACGTGATTCGCGGCCAGCGCGAGCCAGCAGTCGACGGCGAAGGGGACTGCCAAGCGCTGCAGCGTCAACAGCGTCGCGAGCGCGACCGCGCTGCCGGTCATGTCCTGATGCATGCCGAACATCTGTCGCGCCGGCTTCAGGTTCACGCCGCCGGTGTCGTAGCAGATCCCTTTTCCCACGAGCGCGATCCGCGGGATGCCCCGTCGCGCCGCGGCGGGCCGGTAGCCGAGATGGACGATGCCGGCGTCGGCCGTGCTGCTGCCCTGTACGACGGCGAGGAAAGCGCCGGCGCCGCGCCGCTTCAGGGCCGCGAGATCGTGGAACTCGTAGCGCAGGTCGCGCTCGCCCGCGAGCTGCGCGACGCGCTCGCGATAGCGCCCGGGCGTGAGCTCGTTCGGCGGCAGCGCCGCGAGCTGGCGCACGAGGCCGGTGCCTTCGGCCTCGGCGCGGATCCGCGGGACATCGAGCGTCACGCCCTTGCCGTGGACCCTGATCCGCGCGAGCGTCGCTGCCGGCGGCGCCGTGCGCTTGGCGACGGGCAAGGGCACGAGGCGCGCGAGCGCGGCGCTCGCGAGCGCCTCGGCGATCGCCGCGGCCTCGCCGGGCGGACAGCCGTGCAGGCTCACGAGCAGCTCCTTCGGATTGTGCTCGAGCGCGAGCTCGATCGCACGGCGCGCCGCCGTCAGCAGCTCGAAGACGCTCGCCTCCGCGGTGAGCGGCAGATGCACCGCGCGCGTGGAGCGGCGATTGGGCAGATCCGTCGCCCAGGCTTCGCTGACCGCGACGCCCGGCTGCCGCGCGTGGCGCAGCGCCAGCGTGCGCGCGTGCGGCACGCCGCGCCAGCGCGGCTTTTCGGGCGTGACGCAGATCCATGCGGTGACCGCGTCGACCTGCGTCTCGGTGACGGGCTGCTCGCTGCCCGACAGCGCGGCCTCGATCGTGGCAGGAATCCTCGGCATGCGGCTCTATCTCCCGTGATGGACCCTCGAAGACCGGCGACGCAGCGCGCGCCGTTTGCGAGCCTGCGAAACTCGCAGCGCGGCAGCAACGCGACCCTCGCCGCGCGCAGAGCTCGCCGCGGCCCGCGCGGCGCACGGTCTACGGTACACTACGAAGCGAGGGATCCGCGCCGTGACGAAGGCGCGCGATCCGGCCATGACCCGCGGAAGCCGCCGCCCTACGCGGCGACTCCCCCCAGCAGGAGACTCGTGCGCTCATGTCGACTCCCGTCCAGCCCCCCCTGAACAACGATCGCGATCCCGCCGAAACCCGCGAATGGATCGAAGCCCTCGAGGCCGTCGTCGAACGCGAAGGCATCGAGCGCGCGCACTACCTGCTCGAACGTCTGATCGACAAGGCGCGCCGCTCCGGCGCCACCCTGCCCTACTCGGCGAACACCGCCTACATCAACACCATCCCGCCGCATCTCGAGCAGTACACGCCCGGCGATCCCGCGCTCGAGTGGCGCATCCGCTCGATCAATCGCTGGAACGCGATGGCGATGGTGGTGAAGGCGAACCGCAAGAACCGGGAGCTCGGCGGCCACATCGCGAGCTACGCCTCGGCGGCGACGCTGTACGAAGTCGGCTACAACCATTTCTGGCACGCGCCCAGCGACGCGCACGGCGGCGATCTGATCTACATCCAGGGCCACTCCGCGCCCGGCATCTATGCGCGCGCCTATCTGCTCGGGCTCATCAGCGAGGAACAGCTCGACAACTTCCGCCAGGACGTCGACGGCAAGGGCCTCACCTCATACCCGCATCCGTGGCTGATGCCGGACTTCTGGCAGTTCCCGACGGTGTCGATGGGCTTGGGCCCGATCATGGCGATCTACCAGGCGCGCTTCATGCGCTATCTGCACAACCGCGGGCTCGTGAACACCGAGGGCCGCAAGGTCTGGGCCTTCGTCGGCGACGGCGAGATGGACGAGCCCGAATCCTTCGGCGCCGCCTCGCTCGCCTCGCGTGAGAAGCTCGACAATCTCATCTTCGTCATCAACTGCAACCTGCAGCGCCTGGACGGGCCCGTGCGCGGCAACGGCAAGATCATCCAGGAGCTCGAATCCGATTTCCGAGGCGCCGGCTGGAACGTCATCAAGGTGATCTGGGGCTCGTACTGGGATCCGCTGCTCGCGCGCGACACGAAGGGCCTGCTCCTGCAGCGCATGGAGGAGTCCGTCGACGGCGAATACCAGGCCTACAAGGCGATGAACGGCGCCTTCGTGCGCGAGCGCTTCTTCGGCAAGTATCCCGAGCTCAAGGCCATGGTCGCGAACATGACGGACGAGGACATCTGGCGCCTCAATCGCGGCGGCCACGATCCGCACAAGGTCTATGCGGCCTACGCGCAGGCGATGCAGCACACCGGCCAGCCGACCGTCATCCTGTGCAAGACCATCAAGGGCTACGGCATGGGCGAGGCCGGCGAAGGCAAGATGGTCACGCACCAGCAGAAGAAGATGGGCGAGGACGCGCTGCGCCACTTCCGCGATCGCTTCCACATCCCGATCTCCGACGCCGAGCTCGCCAATGCGCCGTACTACCGGCCGCCCGAAGACAGCCCGGAGATGAAATACCTGCGCGAGCGCACGGCGGCGATGGGCGGTTTCCTGCCGCGGCGCCGGCGCAGCGCCGAGCCCATCGCCATTCCGCCGCTGTCGATCTTCGACGCGATGCTGAAGGGCACGGACGATCGCGACATCTCGACCACCATGGCTTTCGTGCGCCTGCTCACGGCGCTGACGCGCGACAAGCAGATCGGCCCGCGCGTGGTGCCGATCGTGCCGGACGAGGCGCGCACTTTCGGCATGGAAGGCATGTTCCGCCAGCTCGGCATCTACTCCTCGGTCGGCCAGCTCTACGAGCCCGTCGATCGCGACGAGGTGATGTACTACCGCGAGGACATCAAGGGACAGGTCATCGAGGAAGGCATCAACGAAGCGGGCGCGATGTGCTCGTGGATCGCGGCCGCGACGGCCTACGCGAACCACGGCCTGCAGATCATCCCGTTCTTCATCTTCTACTCGATGTTCGGCTTCCAGCGCGTCGGCGATCTCACGTGGGCGGCCGGCGACATGCAGGCGCGCGGCTTCCTGCTCGGCGGCACCTCGGGCCGCACGACGCTCGCCGGCGAAGGCCTGCAGCATCAGGACGGCCACAGCCATCTGCTCGCGTCGACGATTCCGAACTGCGTGTCCTACGATCCGACCTTTGCCTACGAGCTCGCGGTGATCGTCCACGACGGCCTGAAACGCATGTTCGAGCGCCAGGAGAACGTCTTCTACTACATCACCGTGATGAACGAGAACTACGTGCACCCGGCGCTGCCGGCCGGCGCCGAGGAGGGCATCGTCAAGGGCCTGTACAAGCTGCAGGAACGCAAGAAGGCGCAGATCCAGCTCCTCGGCAGCGGCACGATCCTGCGCGAGGTGATTGCGGCCGGCGAGCTGCTCGAAGCGGATTTCGGGATCGCCGCCAATGTGTGGAGCGCGACCAGCATGAACGAGCTGCGCCGCGACGGCCTGGACTGCGCGCGCTGGAACACGCTGCACCCCGAAGCGGCGCCGCGCAAACCCTGGGTCACGCTGCAGCTCGAAGGCGAGACCGGCCCGGTGGTCGCCGCCACCGACTACCTGAAGACCTATGCGGATCAGATCCGGGAATTCGTGCCCGCGCGCTATCGCGTGCTCGGCACCGACGGCTTCGGCCGTTCGGACTCGCGGAAGAAGCTGCGCGAGTTCTTCGAGGTCAATCGATACTTCATCGTCGTTGCCGCGCTGAAGGCCCTCGCCGACGACGGCAAGCTCGCCGCGGCGAAGGTCGCCGCGGCGATCGCGAAGTACGGCCTCGATCCGGAGAAGCCGAATCCCGTCACGGTCTGAGCGCGAGCGGCACGACGGTCATGGCAGGAATGCACGCGAAGCAGCGCCGCGGCGAGCGAAAAAATGCGCGGCGCCGGTCCTGTGCGGCCGGTTTCGGTCATTAATGCCTGCGACCAACTTTTATACTGCGGGCCTTCGACGGCAAGGGCCAGCGGCGCAGAAAGCGAGTCACGCATGGAAATAGAAGTTCTCGTCCCCGATATCGGCGACTTCGACGCGGTCGACGTGATCGACATTCTCGTCAAGCCGGGGGACGTCGTCGCGCCCGAGGATCCTCTGATCACGCTGGAGAGCGACAAGGCGACGATGGACATCCCCGCGCCGCGCGCCGGCCGCGTCGGCCGCATCGGCGTGAAGATCGGCGACAAGGTCGGCGAAGGCGCGCGCATCCTGATGCTGGACGTCGACGACGCGGGCGCGCCGGCGGCACCGAGCGCAGCGGCCCCGGCGGCGCCTGCGCCCGCAGCGCCTGCTTCCTCCGACACAGCGGCTGCGCCCGCAGCTTCTGCTTCCGACGCAGCGCCTGCGCCCAAGGCAGCGCCTGCGCCTGCCGCGGCGCCGTCCGCCGCTGCGCCGCCGCCGGCGGACGCGAAGCCGCCCGCGAGCGCAGGCCCCAGCGTGCGCGAGGTGCGCGTTCCCGATCTCGGCGATTTCCCCGAGGTCGACGTCATCGAGATCCTCGTCAAGCCCGGCGACGTCGTCGGCGTCGAGGCGCCGCTGCTGACGCTCGAGAGCGACAAGGCGACGATGGACATCCCCGCGCCCTACGCCGGCACGGTCAAGCGCGTGCTGGTGAAGACCGGCGACAAGGTGTCGACCGGCACGCCGATCGTCGAGCTCGAAAGCGCGGCGGAGGCGGGCGCCGAGCCGGCCGCGGCGCCGGCAGCCGCGCCGTCCGGGGCGCAGATGCCCGCGCTCGATCCGGCGATGGACGCGCCCGCCGCGCCGCAGGCGCCGGCGGAGATCTCGCACGTCTATGCGAGTCCCGCGATGCGCCGCCTCGCGCGCGAGCTCGGCGTCGATCTGCACGAGGTACAGGGCAGCGGGCGCAAGGGCCGCATCCAGCGCGAGGACGTCGTCGCCCACGTCAAACGCGCGATGGGCGAGCGCCGCGCCGGCGCGGCGGCGGGCGGCCTCTTCGCGCTGCCGGGGGCACCGGCCGTCGATTTCTCCCGCTTCGGCCCGGTCGAAACGCAGCCGCTCAACAAGATCCGCAAGCTGACCGGCCAGAACCTGCATCGGAGCTGGGTGACGATTCCGCATGTCACGCAGTTCGACGAAGCCGACGTCACCGAGCTCGAAGCCTTCCGCAAGGCGAAGGCCGCGGCGGCGGAAGAGGCGGGCACCAAGCTCACGCTCGTCGCCTTCATCGCCAAGGCGGTGGCGAGCGCGCTCGCGAAATTTCCCGATTTCAACGCATCGCTGACGCCCGACGGCGAATCGCTAGTCTACAAGCGCTACTGCCATCTCGGCATCGCGGCGAACACGCCGCGCGGGCTCGTGGTGCCGGTGCTGCGCGACGCCGATCGCAAGGGCGTGTTCGAGCTCGCCCGCGAGATCCGCACGCTCGGCCTCAAGGCGCGCGACGGCAAGCTGACGCCGGCGGAGATGCAGGGCGGCTGCTTCACGATCACGAGCCTCGGCGGGATCAGCGGCACCGCGTTCACGCCGATCATCAACCCGCCCGAGGTCGCGATCCTCGGCGTCTCGCCGGCGGCGATGAAACCCGTGTGGCGCAACGGCGGCTTCGAGCCGCGCCTGCTGCTGCCGCTGTCGCTGTCCTACGATCACCGCGTGATCGACGGCGTCCTCGCCGCCGAATTCACGCGCTTCCTCGGCGCGGCGCTCGGCGATCTCCGCGAGCTGCTGCTCTGAGGGTCGCGTGAGCGAGCCTGCGCCGCCGCTCGCGCGGTTCTCGATCTGCGTGCTCGAGGACGAGGCCTCGCGTCTCCTGTTCCTGCTGCGCGCCCACGACCGACCGCTCGGTCCGGATCAATGGGGCTTTCCGGCCGGCCACATCGAGGACGGCGAGACGGCGGAGGACTGTGCGAGACGCGAGCTGCGCGAGGAAATCGGCGAGGCGCACGTCGTGAGCGAGCTGCGGCGTCTGGGGCCGCTGCGCGACACGCTGTGGGGCGGCCGCTACGAGCTGCATCTCTTCCACTATCGCTGGCATTGCGGCAGCGTCGCGCTCAATCACGAGCACGTCGATCACGCCTGGCTCGGTCCCGGCGAGCATCTCGCGCTGCCGGTGATGGACGGCATCGACGAGGACATCCGCCTGCTCGGCATCTGGCCGCTGGAGAAGCTGAACCTCGCCAAGCTGCCCGCGGCGCTGCGCGGCGAGCCGTCGTGAGCGAGCCCGTCGAACTCGCCTACGACGCGCTCGGCGCCGGCCCGCCGCTGCTCATCCTGCACGGCCTGTTCGGCTCGGCGCGCAACTGGCAGAGCGTGGCGCGCGCGCTGTCGGATCGCTATCGCGTGCTGGCCGTCGACGCGCGCAATCACGGCCGCTCGCCGCACACGACGGCGATGGACTATCGGCTGATGGCGGCGGACGTCGCGGCGCTGATCGAGCGCCTTAGGCTCGGCCCGGTGACGCTGCTCGGCCACAGCATGGGCGGCAAGACCGCGATGACACTCGCGCTGCTCGAGCCCGCCCGCGTCGCGCGCCTCATCGTCGTCGACATCGCGCCGCTCGCGACCCCGGATCAGCACACGGCGATCATCGACGCGATGCGCGCGCTGCCGCTGGCCGACATCCGGCGCCGCCAGCAGGCCGAGGAGGCGCTCGCCGCCGCCGTACCCGATCGCGAGGTGCGGCTCTTCCTGCTGCAGAACTTCCTGCCCGGCGCCGAGGGCGGTGCCTGGCGCTTCAACCTCGACGGCCTGCGCGCGGCGATGCCCGCGCTGATCGACGCCCTCCCCGTGCCGGCGGACGCGCGCTACGCGGGCCCCGTGCACGTCATCCGCGGTGCCCGCTCCGAGCGCGTGACGAGCGCGACGCTGGCCGCGATGCAGCCGGCCTTCCTGCACGTCTGCCTCCACACCGTCGCCCACGGCGGCCACTGGCCCCACGCCGAAGCGCCGGCCGAATTCATGCTCGCCCTGGAGGACGCGCTGGCGATTTGACGCCCACGCGGTGGAATCCGGGCTTGTGTGCCAGTACATGCGCTGAAGGAATCCAGCCACGGAGGACACGGAGGGCACGGAGGAAGAAAGGGATGGATGGCAACCGTAGGTTGCCGTGAAAGAGGGCGCCCGCCGTTATCTCATGCATTCGAGAAGACTCGGCGCGGCGCGCGCCGCGCAGGGCCGAAAGCCTTTGCGTATCGGGCATGCGCGATCCCGGGTTACGCGCTGCGCGCTCCACCCGGGCTGCGGCACCGCCGTCCACGTATCACCGGACCGGCACGGCCCACTTTTCTCTTCTCCGTGTCCTCCGTGGCTAGATTTATCCGGCATACGCGCTGGCACACAAGCCCGGATTCCGCCGCGCTCCTTCCGGGCCACGAGCGGGGACGGCGGTCCGTTTGCCTCGCCGCGCGGGCCTCGGCACAATGCGCGCCTCCCCGCAACGCAGCGTGAACTCCCATGGCCCAAGCCCCCGTCAAGAAAGTCGTGCTCGCCTATTCGGGCGGGCTGGACACCTCGGTCATCCTCAAGTGGCTGCAGGAGACCTATCACTGCGAGATCGTCACCTTCACCGCCGACATCGGCCAGGGCGAGGAGCTCGAGCCGGCGCGGCGCAAGGCCGAGCTGATGGGCGTGAAGGAAATCTTCATCGACGATCTGCGCGAGGAGTTCGTGCGCGACTTCGTGTTCCCGATGTTCCGCTCGAACGCGATCTACGAAGGCGAATATCTGCTCGGCACCTCGATCGCGCGGCCGCTGATCGCCAAGCGCCTGATCGAGATCGTGCGCATGACCGGCGCGGACGCCATCTCGCACGGCGCGACGGGCAAGGGCAACGACCAGGTGCGCTTCGAGCTCGGCGCCTATGCCCTGATGCCCGACATCCGCGTGATCGCGCCGTGGCGCGAGTGGGATCTGAGCTCGCGCGAGACGCTGCTGGCGTATGCGAAGCAGCACGGCATTCCGATCGAGTTCCAGACCGGCGCGAAGTCGCCGTACTCGATGGACGCGAACCTGCTGCACATCTCCTACGAAGGCGGCGTGCTCGAGGATCCGTGGACGCCGGCGGAAGAAGCCATGTGGCGCTGGAGCGTGGCGCCCGAAGCGGCGCCGGACAAGGCGACGATGCTCGACATCGGCTTCGAGCAAGGCGATCCCGTCGCGCTCGACGGCAAGCGCCTGGCGCCGGCCGCGCTGCTCGCGAAGCTGAACGAGATCGGCGGCGCCAACGGCATCGGCCGCCTGGATCTCGTCGAGAACCGCTACGTCGGCATGAAGTCGCGCGGCTGCTACGAGACCCCGGGCGGCACGATCCTGCTGAAGGCGCATCGCGCGATCGAATCGATCACGCTGGACCGCGAGGTCGCGCATCTGAAGGACGATCTGATGCCGCGCTATGCGTCGCTGATCTACAACGGCTATTGGTGGAGTCCGGAGCGCCGGCTGCTGCAGAAAATGATCGATGACTCCCAGCAGCGCGTGAACGGCGTGGTGCGCATGAAGCTGTACAAGGGCAATGCGATCGTCGTCGGGCGCAAGTCCGAGCGCGACAGTCTCTTCGACAGCGTGCTCGCGACCTTCGAGGACGACGCGGGCAGCTACGACCAGGCCGATGCCGCCGGCTTCATCCGCCTCAACGCGCTGCGCATGCGGGTGGAGGCCAAGCGCGACGGCCGCGCTTGATTCAGGAGGCACACCGCCGGCGGGAGCGACGAAGACTCCGCCGATCGAACGGCCGCACGACCACGAAATCTCGTGAGGAAACCCCGCTCCGCCGCCCGATGCACGCGCGCGTGTGCCGCCGCGGCGGCGGTGGACGTCCCCGAGCTGTGACGGCCGTCACAGTGTGACCCGCGTTCACGATACATGTTGAGGGCCGAACGCGCCGGCCAGCGCGCCGGCGGCGCGGGCGGCAGCGGATCGCTCGCGAGGAGACTGGGCCCCGCGACGAGCGGACGGCCGATTCGATAAGGAAACGCCAGCGGGAGAACGCCGATCGAGCATCGCGGCCGCTGGACACGCAGAAGGAAACTGCATGGCGCGGCGTGTCGATACGCAACCCGAACCCCTGACCTTGCCTACGCCCGCCGTGACGGCGGAGCGGCGGTACGATCATCCCGTCCATCCCGCCGTCTGGCTCGCGTTCAACGCGCTGTGCGCCGCCGGCGTCGTGCTGCCCGCGCTGTCCGCGGCGCCGCCCGCGCTGGTCTTCGGCTGGCTGATCTGCCTGTCGCTCAATCTCCTCGGCGCCGCCTTCGTCCTGCACTGGCGCGTGCCCGACGAGCGCGCGGCGCTGTCGCAGGGGCTCGCCGCGGTGCTCGGTGTGGTGTGGGGCGTCGGCGTCGGCTTGATCGGCGCCACGCTCGCGCTGCCCGCGCTCTTCGTGCTGCTGATCGCCGGCTCCGCCGCGATCGGGGCGACCGTGCCGATGATGGCGCTTGCGGCGCCGAGCTGGATCGCGCTGATGGCAGGCTTCTTCGCGCCGACGACCTGGCTGCTCGCGAATCGCGATCCGGGACTAGCCGCGGCCTGGGGCGGCCTCGTGCTGCCGCTCTTCGTGCTCTTCGCGCGCCGCCAGCAGGAGCTCGCGGCCGAGCTGTCCGATCTTCGCCGCGAGATCTCGCGCCTGCATGTGCGGGCCCGCGGCCACGGCCTCGCCGTGCCGGTCGATCCGCAGGATCCCGCGGCCGTGCGCGGCCAGCTCGCCGCGCTCGCGCAGGCGCTCGACGATCACGCCCATGCCACCTCGACGCTGACGGCCATCACCGATGCGCTGGTGCGCGTCGATCGCGGCGGTCGCGTCGTGTATCTCAACCGCGCGGCGGAAAGGCTCACGCGCAGGCGCTACGCGAGCGCGCTCGGCCGCCCGGTGCAGGAGGTGCTCGATCTCGCTGCCCAGGATGAGGACAAGCTGACCGCTCATCTCATCGAACAGTGCTTCGCGACCGGGCGAGCGCAGCAGGGTCCGGCGCATTCCTGGCTGCGCCGACAAGACGGCCGCGTCCTCGCCGTCGAGTGCAGCGTCGCGCCGGTCGACGACGCGCAGCACCGTCTCGACGGCCTCGTGTTCTCGCTGCGCGACGTCACCGCCGCGCGCGAGGAAGGTCAGGTGCTCGCCTGGTGCGCGACGCACGACGGCCTGACCTCGCTCGCCGATCGCACGCGCTTCGAGGCCCAAATCGCGAATCTCGCCGCCGCCGCGGAGGATCTCGCCCACCACGCCGTCTGCATCCTCGATCTCGACGACTTCGACGAATTGAACGAGCTCTACGGGCTGCCGGCCGGCGATCGCGTGCTGCGCGAACTGGCCTCGGTGCTACGCGAGGAAGTGGCTGCACCGCATCTGCTCGCCCGCACGGGCGAGGACGAGTTCGGCGTCTGTCTCGAAAACCACACGCTCGAACGCGCGACGGCGGCCGCCGATGCGCTGCGCGCGGCGATCGAAAGGCATCGCGTGCCCTGGCAGCACGGCTGGATCGGCGTGCGCGCGAGCGCCGGCGTCGCCGAAATTTCGAGCCGCGACGCTGCGCAGCGCTCGGCGCTGACGCGAGCGCGGCTCGCCTGCACGCTCGCCAAGCGCGCCGGCGGCAACCGCGTGCGCGCGCTCACCGAAGACGGCGGCGGACGCATCGAAAGCGACGGCGGGGTCGATCCGCGCGCGCTGCGCGCGGCGCTGGAGCGCAATCGGATCGCCTTCGCGATCGCCCCGACGCGGCCGCTGGACGATCGGATCGTGCAGCCCGGCTACGCCGAGCTCGTGCCGCAGCTCGAGGGGGAGGCGACGCACGTCGGCGACAAGCTGCGCACTGCGCAGACGAGGCTCGCGACCGAGCTCGACCGGCGCCGCGTGGCGGCGGCCGTCGCCGCGCTGCGCGCCGATCGTTCCTTTCTGAGCGCCGACGACATCCTCGCCGTCGACGTCTCCGCCGCCTCGCTCGCCGACGAGCGCTACGCCGCCTACGTGCTGGATCTGCTCGCCGGCGGCACGCCGGTGGCGCACCGTCTGGCCTTCGAAATTCCGGCTACCGTGCCCGCCGAAGAGATCGAAGGCTGCGCCGCGTTCGCCGAGATCCTGCGCCAACGCGGCTGCCACGTGACGCTCGACGGCTACGGTGCAGACGGCCTGTCCTTTCAACTCCTGAAGCGGCTGCGGCCGGACTACGTGAAGATCGATGAAGGCTTCGTGCGCCGCCTCGGCGCGAGCGCGGTCGACTACGAGATCGTCCTCGGCCTCTCGCGCGTCGCGCGCACGATGAACGTGAAGATCGTCGCCGACGGTGTCGGCACCCTCGCCGCCCGCGAGCTGCTGAGCCGCATGGGCGTCGATTTCCTCCAAGGCCCGCTCGCCGGCCCGACGCGGCCGATCCCGATGAGCGCAGCGTGAGCGGTGCCGGGGAAGAAAATCTAGCCACGGAGGACACGGAGGGCACGGAGGACAGAAAGGGTGGATGGCAACCGTAAGTTGCCGTGAAAGAGGGGGCGACCCCGTTCTCGTAGCCCGGGTGCAGCGGAGCGGAACCCGGGATCCGGCATGCCCGATACGCAAGGACTTTCGGCCCTGCGCGGCGGGCACCGCGCCGAGTCTTCTCGAATGCATGAGAGACGACGGGCGCCGGATCCCGGGTTACGCGCTGCGCGCTCCACCCGGGCTACGACACTGTGTTCTCTGTGGCCTTATTCAGGCCCAACGAAGGCACGACTAGCTCCGAGCAGCAATTCGCGGGCGGCGAGATCGGCGAGGACGCCGCGGCCGGCTTCGATCAACTGCGCGGGGCGCGGGTGCTGGAGCTCGTCGGCGATTTGGCGCAGCAGCGCGCGGCCGTTGCGCCGATCCGCGTTGCGCAACAGCAGCTCGACGAGGCGGGCGCTGACGGCATTCAAGTGGAGGAAAGACACGCGATCGTCGCGCCGGCGATAGACGACCAGCCACACGGGCTCGGGGGACGGTGCGTCCGGGACGCGGCCCGGCGCGATCGTATGCACGGGATGGCGATAAGCGCGGGCGCGGGCGAGCGGGTTCAGGATCGGCACGTCTTCCAGCAGATCGGCATCGGCATCGACGCAGGCGAGCTCGTCGAGCTCGCGCGGATCCTGCGCGCATTCCATTTCCAGCCACTCGTAGTCCGCGAGCTCGGCGAACCAGGCGGGATCGGTTTCGCGCGTGCCGGCCGCGAGAAAACTCACGAGCTCCTGCGGCAGGCGCGGGAACAGCGGCGTATGCGCGCGATGCCGGGCGAGGAAATCGCGGATCAGGGCCTGCCAGCGCGCGTCCTCGCAGACGCTCTTCAGGACCGGAAAGCACTGGGCGAGCAGCGTATCGACGTTGTGATGGACGAGGCGCGCATAGACCGCCGCGCGCGTGGGATCGACGCCGGCGGGCGGCGCAGCGGCTCGTGGGTCGCGCAGATAGGCGGCGAAGCGCGCTTCGATCGCCGCGTAGCCCGGCGCTTCCTTCATGCTTGCGCCAGCGCCGAGGCAGCGGCCGCGCGCTGCAGTCGGCCGATGCTCGCCAGCTCATCGAGGAGCTCGGCGAGCGGCGGCAGCGCGTAGTCGCGTTCGAGCAGCGTCGGGCGCACGCCGTGCACGGCGTAGGTATGAGCGAGCAGCGCCCACACCGGATCGGCCACCGGCGCACCGTGCGTATCGATCGCGAGATCGTCTGCTTCGCGCAGATGGCCGGCGACGTGCAGGTACCGGATGCGTGAAGTCGGCAAGGCGGCGATGAAGGCCGCGGCGTCGTAGCCGTGGTTGACGCCGTTGACGTAGGCGTTGTTGACGTCGAGCAGCAGCTCGCAGTCGGCGTCGTTCAGCACGGCGAGGATGAACTCGAGCTCGCGCATTTCGGCGCCGGGCGCGCAATAGTACGACGCGTTTTCGACGACGAGACGGCAGCCGAGCACCTCCTGGACGCGACGGATGCGCGCCGCGACGTGGCGCACCGCTTCCTCGGTGAAGGGGATCGGCAGCAGATCGTAGAGATAGCCGTCGTCGGCGCAGAAGCTCAGGTGCTCGCTGTAGAGCACGGCGCCGTGCTGCGTTAGGAACTGCTTCACGCGGCGCAGGAAGGCGTCGTCGAGCGGCGCGGTGCCGCCGAGATTCAGGGACAGGCCGTGGCAGACGAGCGGCAGGCGCTCGGTGAGCGCCCGGAAGCGGCGGCCCGCGCGGCCGCCGACGTCGATCCAGTTGTCGGGTGCGGCCTCGAAGAAATCGATCGCCGAAGGGAAATCGGCTTCCAGCGCGCTCATCAGACCGCGCCGGAGCCCGAGTCCTTTCCCCTGCAGAGCGCCGTGCGAGAGGGTCCGGCGCGTCGACGACGACGGCGCATTCACGGCCGCGGGCTCAATTGCCGCACTTGCCCTCGGCCGACTTCGAGCCGCCGCAGGAACCTTCGGCCGCCTTCTCACCGCCCTCCGCCGCGGTGTCCGCCTTGGTCTCCTCGCTCGCCGCGCCGCAGCCGCCTTCCGCTCCCATGTCGCCGCCGCAGCCGCCCTCGGCCGCGACCATGTAGCCGGATTCGAACTGCGTCACCGCAAAGGGATTGTCCGCCGCCCGTGCGGCCGACACGGCGGTGAGACTGACCGCAAAACCCGCGGAAAGCGCCGCGGCCACGGACTTCAGTTCAGGCTTCTTCTGCATCTCGCTTGCTCCTCTCGCTGATGGCCCGCCGCGCGCGCGACGGAGCCCGGATTCTGGCATACCCGAGCGGCCTTTGCCGCCCGCGGTGGGCGTCACTGTCCGGCGCGCTGCGTGAACCCGGGGTTAATGGGGATCTCGGCGCCTGCTGGAGCGCCTTTTGAATCTAGCCACGGAGAACACGGAGAACACGGAGAAAAGAGGGTTGATGGGTAGGAGGATTGTAGGTTGGGCTGACGAAGGAAGCCCAACGTCGGCGCCCGATGTTGGGCTTCCTTCGTCAGCCCAACCTACGATCCAAAAATTTTTTCTTATCCGTGTTCTCTGTGTTCTCCGTGGCTAGATTCAAAGGGCTTTTGAGCTGGCACCGACGCTACTCCGCCTTCGGCCGCAGCAGCGGGAACAGCAGCACGTCGCGGATCGAGGCCGAGTTCGTCAGCAGCATCACCAGGCGGTCGATGCCGATGCCTTCGCCGGCGGTCGGCGGCAGGCCGTATTCGAGGGCGGTGATGTAGTCCTCGTCGTAGTGCATCGCCTCTTCGTCGCCGGCGCCTTTCGCCGCGACCTGGGCGCGGAAGCGATCGGCCTGATCTTCCGGATCGTTCAGCTCGGAGAAGCCGTTCGCGATCTCGCGCCCGGCGATCATCAGCTCGAAGCGATCGGTGACGAAGGGATCGCGATCGGAGCGGCGCGCGAGCGGCGAGACTTCGGCCGGATACTCGGTGATGAAGGTCGGATCGATCAGCTTCGGCTCGACGGTCTTCTCGAAGATCTCGGTGATGATCTTGCCGAGCCCGTAGGACGGCTCGAGGTGCACGCGCAGGAGGCCGGCCAGCGCGCGGGCGCGGGCCTCGTCTTCCAGCTCCTCGGCGGTGACGCCGGGATTGAAGGCGAGGATCGATTCGCGCACCGTCATGCGCCGGAACGGCTGGCCGAAATCGAAGCGATGGCCCTGGTACTCGATCTCGGTGCTGCCGAGCACGGTGCGCGCCACTTCGCGCAGCATCATCTCGGTCAGATCGATCAGCTCGCGATAGTCGGCATAGGCGGCATAGAACTCGAGCATCGTGAACTCGGGATTGTGCCGCGGCGACAGGCCTTCGTTGCGAAAGTTGCGATTGATCTCGAACACGCGCTCGAGGCCGCCGACGACGAGCCGCTTCAGATACAGCTCCGGCGCGATGCGCAGGTAGAGCTGCATGTCGAGCGCGTTGTGATGCGTGACGAAGGGCCGCGCGGCGGCGCCGCCCGGGATCGCCTGCATCATCGGCGTCTCGACTTCCTGGTAGCCGCGCGCCTGCAGGAATTGGCGGATGCAGTCGATCACGCGCGAGCGCACGCGGAATACCTGGCGCACCTCGTCGTTGACGATCAGATCGACGTAGCGCTGGCGGTAGCGGGCCTCGAGATCGGTGAGCCCGTGCCACTTCTCCGGCAGCGGACGCAGCGACTTCGTCAGCAGCCGCATCTTCTCCACGTGCACGGACAGCTCGCCGGTGCGCGTGCGGAACACGCGGCCCTGCACGCCGAGGATGTCGCCGAGATCCCAGGTCTTGAACGCGTCGAAGGCCTCCTCGCCCAGATCGTCGCGCTTGACGTAGATCTGCAGCGAGCCCGACATGTCCTTCACATGCGCGAAGGCCGCCTTGCCCATGATCCGCCGCGTCATCATGCGGCCGGCGATGGCCACGCGCACCGGCTGCGCGTCGAGGATCTCGTTGCCCGCGTCCGCATAGGTACGCAGCACGTCCGCGGCCAGCGCGTCGCGCCGGAAATCGTTCGGGTAGGGATTGCCGCGAGCGCGCAGCGCGGTGAGCTTCGCGCGGCGCTGCTCGAGGATCTGCTCTTCGGTGCTCTGCTGTGCGTCGTCGCGGGTCGTGTCGTTCATGCTCAGAGCCCCTGCTTCAAGCTCGCTTCGAGGAAGGGATCGAGATCGCCGTCCAGCACCGCCTGCGTATTGCCGGTCTCGATGTTCGTGCGCAGATCCTTGATACGCGACTGATCGAGCACATAGGAGCGGATCTGGTGGCCCCAGGCGATGTCGGTCTTGGCGTCTTCCTGCGCCTGGCGCTCGGCCGTGCGCTTGTTCATCTCCAGCTCGTAGAGCTTCGCGCGCAGCAGCTTGAAGGCCATGTCGCGGTTCTTGTGCTGCGAGCGCTCGTTCTGACACTGGACGACGATGTTCGTCGGCAGGTGCGTGATGCGGATCGCGGAATCGGTCTTGTTGACGTGCTGACCGCCGGCGCCCGAGGCGCGATAGGTGTCGATGCGCAGATCCGCCGGATTGATGTCGATCTGGATGTCGTCGTCGACCTCCGGGGTGACGAACACCGCGGCAAAGGAGGTGTGACGGCGATTGCCCGAGTCGAACGGCGACTTGCGCACGAGGCGATGCACGCCCGTTTCGGTGCGCAGCCAGCCGTAGGCGTAGTCGCCGACGAAATGCACGGTCGCGCTCTTGATGCCCGCGACTTCGCCGGCCGAGCACTCGATGAGCTCGGTCTTGAAGCCGCGCTGCTCGCCCCAGCGCAGATACATGCGCAGGAGCATTTCGGCCCAGTCCTGCGCCTCGGTGCCGCCGGAGCCGGCCTGGATGTCGAGATAGGCGTTGTTGAGGTCCATCTCGCCGGCGAACATGCGCTGGAACTCGAGCTCGGCGAGCGCCTTGTCGGCGGCGTCGAGATCGCCGACGACGGACGCGAAGGCGCCTTCGTCGTCCTCCTCGGCCGCGAGCTCGAGCAGCTCCTGCGCGTCACCGAGCCGGGCGCCGATCGCGCGCAGATTGCCGACGATGCGCTCGAGCGTGACGCGCTCCTTGCCGAGCGCCTGCGCGCGGGCGGGATCGTCCCAGACGTTCGGCGCTTCGAGCTCGCGCTGGACTTCGATCAGGCGTTCGGCCTTGGTGTCGAAGTCAAAGATACCCCCTGAGGCTGTCCAGGCGGCGTTGCAGATCCTTGAGGCGCGTGAGGGTACCGGTCAGTTCCATGGAAAGGCGGGCTCGGGATGAGGGCGAGCCGCGGATTGTAAAGGCAGGCCGCGGGGCGGCGAAACTGCCCGCGCCGCTCAGCGGAGCTGGCTGTCCTTGCTGCCGCGGCGATGGCAAGGGGGATCGCGGTAAGGTCGAGCCGTGGCTGTAAGGCCGCCGAGCTGCGGCGACACCGCCGCGACGCCGCTCAGCGGAGCTGGCTGTCCTTGCTGCCGCGGCGATGGCAAGGGGGATCGCGGTAAGGTCGAGCCGTGGCTGTAAGGCGCGCCGAGCTGCGGCGACACCGCCGCGACGCCGCTCAGCGGAGCTGGCTGTCTTTGCTGCCGCGGCGGTTGACGGGATCGCGAAAACGCTGCTCGGCGTCCGCGGCTTCCTGACAGCGCACGCAGCGGCGCACGCCCGGTACCGCCTGCCGGCGTCCCTCGGGGATTTCTTCCTCGCAGTCCTCGCAGTGGGTGAGGCTCTCGCCCCGCGTTTGCGCGAGCTGGGCGCGGGCGCGCTGGACCGCGTCCGCGATGCTCGCGTCGATCTGATCCTGGACGGCGCCGTCCTTTGCCCAGCCGGTGGCCATCGAATGCGATTCCGTTTGCGTGGTGTCCCGCTTATATAGGGCCGGGGGAGCGGGATTGCCAGTCGGCGGTTCTCCGTGCCCTGCCCCGAAAGCAGCGCGGCGCAGTCCGGGACGGCGGGCTCAAGTCCCCTCGACCACCCGCAGATCCCGTGTCGCCCCGTCGCCGAGCGCGACGAGCGCCGCCTGATAAGCCGGGCCGTCGTGGCAGGCGATGGCCTTCTCCAGGGATTCGAACTCGACGATGACGGTGCGCTGGAGCTTGCCGGCCTCGTAGGCCTTGGCCGCCACGCCGCGGGCAAGGAAGCGGCCGCCGCTCGCCGTGACGGCCGGGACGGCGAGCTTGGCGTAGGCAAGGAGCTTCTGTTCGTCGTGTATCGCGTGATAGGCGCTGATCCAATAGGCCTTCGGCATGCGGGGCTCCGGCTGCGATGGGAACGTCGGCACGATAGCGGCGAACGCCGCGCACTGTCACGCGCGAAGCGTGGCACATCGTTGCGGATGACCAAAGCGCCGAGCGGCGGCGCCCCGTAGCCCGGGTGCAGCGTAGCGGAACCCGGGATCCGCGCCGATTCGAAGCGCCGATCCCGGCTTACGCGCTGCGCGCTCCACCCGGGCTACAAAAACGCGGAGCGGCGATGCGGCTCAGGACTGCCACGGCAGGGGCAGTGGGCTGCCGTCCGGGAACTCGACCGTCACCGGCGTCATCGACAGCACCGCGACGAGATCCAGCGGCTCGTCGCCGACGTTGACGATCTGGTGCGGCACGTTCGGCTTCAGCACCAGCGAGCTGTCCGGGCCGAAGGACTCGACGCGGCCGTCGATGTGCAGCTCGCCGCGTCCGCCGAGGACGACGACGACCTCTTCGCAATCGTGCCGATGCGGCGGCGTCGCCTGGTGGGGATCGATGCGCTGCTTCCATACGGAGAGGCGTTGCAAGCCGAGATGGCCGGCGGCGAGCGTCATGTGATCGATGCCGGGCAGGGTGGCGTGCGGCAGTTCGGCGTGGTGGATGATGCTCATCGGGAGATTCCTCTGTTGATGACCGGGGTCCGGCGCGGAACCGTGTCCCTTGCCGGCGAGCGCAGTATCGGTCGTTCCAGACGAAGCCAGAACCGCCGCAGCGGTCATAATATTGGCGACTCAGGGTCGTCAATTCAGGAGCCGCCGATGCCGAGCCTCGACCTCCTCGCTTCCTTCGTGTCGGCCGCTCGACACGCCGGTTTTGCCGGCGCCGCGCGCGAGCTCGGTCATTCACCCTCGGCGGTGGCGAAGAACGTCGCGCGACTGGAAGCAGAGCTCGGCGTGCGGCTGTTTCATCGCACGACGCGACAGGTGAGCCTCACGCCCGACGGCCAGGAGATGCTCGATCGTTGCGCGCGCATCGTCGACGAGGTCGATGCGCTGGAGACGGCCGCAGCAGGCGCGAAGTCGGAAGTGCGCGGCACGCTGCGCATCGACGCGCCGGTCGCTTACGGACACGGCGTCGTGCTGCCCGTGCTGGCGTCCTTGCTGACGCGCTTTCCGCAGCTCGAGCTGGACGCACGCTTCTCCGATCACGTGGTCGACCTGATCAGGGAAGGGCTCGACGCGGCGATACGCATCGGCCCGCTCGCCGACTCGCGGCTCGTCGGCCGGCGCATCGACGAGCAGACGCTGTTGACCTGCGCGAGCCCGGGCTATTTGCAGCGCCACGGCGCGCCGAAGAAGCCCGAAGATCTGACGCGGCATCGCTGCCTGCTGTTCCGGCTGCCGTCCACCGGCCGCGATCGGCCCTGGCAATACCGGCGCGGCAAGCGCAGCATCCAGTGGACGCCCGAAGGCAGCATGCGGCTCGGCGACGGCGAGTCGCTGTTGAAGCTCGCCGCAGCCGATCTCGGCGTGATCCAGCTTCCGCACTACATCGCGGAACCGGCGCTGCAGGCCGGAGCACTCGTCGAAGTGTTACGGGAGTATCGGCCCGCGCCGACGCCGATCTCGCTGGTCTACCCCAGCCATCGGCTGGTGCCGCCGCGCGTGCGCGCTTTCGCCGACGCGCTCGCGGCCGCGCTGAAGCGCGCACCCGGGTGAGCGCGCAGCGGCTCGCCTGTCACCGATCAACGCCCGTTCGTTTCGTCCCTGATCCCTTCGGCGGCATTCTCCATCGCATCGGCCGCGTCCTCGCCGGCGTCCTTCAGCTTCTCGTGCTCGCGCATGTCGAGCGCGTCCTTCGTTCCTTCGATGGCCTGCTCCGTCGGCGTATCGTTGCGATCGCAACCGACGATCGGAAGCGCCAGCGCCATCGTCGCGACGGCGAGCAGTTTCGGCGCATTGATCATTGATGTCCTCCCGCTACGTAGTCCCCTGGAAGTATTCCGCGCGTTCGCGCCCCGGCTCAATCATCCGTGGCGTCGTCGACCGCTTCTTTCAAATCGCCGACTTTCTTCTGGACCTTGCCCTCGATCTGATTCTTCAGGCCTTTGACCTGCTGCGAATCGTTGCCGGTCGCCTCACCGACCTTCTGCTGCACCTTGCCGCCGACTTCCTTGGCTTTGCCCGCCACTTGATCCTTGTTCATCGTGGAACTCCCTTTCTGTGTCGTCCGCACACCCCATGTGTGCGCCGTGGACAAGATGGTCCGAGACCGGCGGACAGGCGGTCTGCCGTCCTCGCGGCCTAGCCTCCGTCGGTGTCCGAGGAGGCAGTGTCGGTGGAGCGGCGGGTGGAACGGCCCGCCCACCCACCCTTTCGAGGGTTCCGCCCGCTCGGGGCAGTTCATAAGGTGGCCCCATACGCAGGCACGGCAGGATCCCGCTCTTGGGCAAGCTCATCAATATCGACAACGGGGGCACCCTGACCGACATCTGTGTCATTGACGGGACCACCGTCCTGCATACCAAAACGGTGACGACCCCCTATGACCTGTCGCAGTGCTTCATCGACGGCTTGCGCAAGACGGCGCGGCAGATCTACGGCGACGAGAACCGGCTGGACGATCTGCTGCTGAGCACCGATTACATCCGCTACTCGACCACCCAGGGCACGAACGCCGTGGTCGAACGCAAGGGACCGCGTCTCGGCTTGATCCTTGGGCAAGGCGCCGATCTCACCGCGCTGCGTCAGGTCCAAGCGGACTTGTTTTCCGAGCTGGTCGGCGAACGCCTGGCACACCTCGACGTGAATCTGCAGGGTCCGGCTTACGAGGCGAAACTGACGGCCGCGCTCACCTCGTTGTCGGCCGCCGGTGCCAATCGCATCGTGGTTTGCTTCGACGGCCCCGATTACCGCGCGGCTGAAACGCGTTTGAAGGAGCTGGCACTGCGCAGGTTTCCACGCCACTTGCTCGGTGTCGTGCCCGTGCTTTGCGCCGGCGATCTCGTGGAAGACACGGACTTCATGCGTCGCGCCTGGAGCGCACTGTTCAACGCGTTCCTGCATCCCGTGATGGAGAGCTTCCTGTACAACGCCGAAGCCATTCTCCGCGAGCACTTTCATCAGCGTCCGCTGCTCATCTTCGGCAACGACGGCGATTCGGCGCGGGTGGCCCGCACCGTGGCCATCAAGACCTATAGCTCCGGCCCGCGCGGCGGCATGGAAGGCGGACGCGCCCTCGCCCTGCAGCATCGTTGTCAGCGCCTCCTGACCATGGACATCGGCGGCACGACGGCCGACATCGGCCTTGTCGAAGGCGGCGAAGTGCGCTCGCACAAGCGCGGCACGATAGGCGGCGCGGTCGTTTCTCTACCGCTTTGCGACGTCGCCAGCACCGGCGTCGGCGGCTCCTCGCTCATCACCGTCAGCGCCGGTCGGCTCAAAGTCGGCCCGGAGTCAGCAAGTGCCGCACCGGGACCCGCCTGCTTCGGGCTCGGAGGTCGAGACGCCACGATCACCGATGTGTTCCTCTTGACGGGTCTCATCGATCCGACGACCTACTTCGGCGGCAGCATGCCGCTCGACCGTGATCGCGCACGGGCCGCAGTCGAATCCCATATTGCGCGACCGCTGGGCTGCGATGTGGCTGATGCCTCGATAGCTGCCGAGCGTGCGTGGATTCAGAAGGTCTCTGCGAGCCTGAGGTGCTACGACACCGGATCGCCCACCGGAATCATCCCGCATAAGACCACGCTTGCCGCTTTCGGCGGCGCCGGACCTTTCGTGATCACCGCCATCGCCGAAGCGTCGGGAATAGAGAGCGTCATCATTCCGGGCTTGGCCGCCGTGTTCTCGGCCTTCGGTATCGGCTTCTCGGATATCGCGCAACGCTACGAGGCTCCGGTATCCGAGCTCGACGAGGCGGCAGTCGCCGCGGAGCTGCTGCGCCGGGCGCGACGCGACATGTTCGCCGAAGGCTTCGATCTCGACGAATGCCGGCAGGAGTGGCAGCTAGCCATCGATCGCGGCCAAGACGAATCCGTCGCGGCGTGGATCCCGGGTCAGGCGCTGCCGTCCGCACCGGCCGGCACCCGCCTCATGCTTCGCCTGCGCGTCGTACGCGGGATCCACCATCCCGAGCTCACGGCGGACGACGGGAGTACTTCGGCTGCGCCCATCGTTTCGGGCACGCGCGTGCTGTTCACGCCGGCGATGGGTGAGCTCGAACTGCCGGTCTATCGGCTCGAGAACCAGCCTCCGGGAGCCGCCGGCATGGGGCCCTGCATCCTCGAGGAGGCTTACTTCACCGGACGCATCGACAGCGGCTGGCGGTTTCGGATCGACGCCAACCGCGACGTCGTCCTGAAACGGGTGAGTTGAGCCGAGGACAGAGGAGACGCCGAGCGTGAACGTACTGATAACGGAGTACCTCCGGATCAATCTCGATACGGAAGAATGGGAATGCCGCGTCTGCAGCCACCGTATCGGCCCGGCGCGGCACAACTACAAGGAGGGTCTCCTGGTCTACGATCGCGATCCCACCGAGATTCACCCGCCCTTGCTCGATCCCAAGCTGTACCGGAACACGTTCGCGCCGAATCCGGCTTGGTGCGCGATCCTCGAGTACTACTGTCCGAGCTGCGGCACGATGATCGAAGTGGAGTACGTCGTCCCCGGACATCCGCCGGTGCACGACATAGAGCTCGACATCGATGCGCTCAAGGCGCAGTGGGCCGGTCGCACGGAAATGACCGTGCACCTTGCCGTCGGCGAGCCGCTCGGGCGCGCGCGCGATCACAAGCATCGGCACAGCCACGATCGTTAGGACCAAGGAGTCGCCGTGAAACGCGTTTCAGTCGATATCGGCGGCACTTTCACCGACTGCTTCGTAGTCTGGGACGATCGGTACATCGAAACCAAGGCCCTCACCACAAGGCATAATCTCGCGCTCGGCTTCAACGAGGCGCTCGATGAAGCCTGCAGCACGCTCGGCTTTACGCGCAGCGAGCTGCTCGCCGAAGTGGACAGCGTGCGCTACGCCACCACGCTCGGCACCAATGCCCTGCTCGAGCGCAAAGGGCCTCGAATCGGTCTCCTGACCACCGTCGGTTTCAGATCCACCGTCAACATCGGCCGCGGGCGTGCCTACGGCGAAGGCCTTTCTTTCGCCAAGCAACGCGACATGCCGAACGCCGATCGTCCCGAGGCGCTGGTCCGTCCGGAGATGGTGCGCGAGATCCGCGAACGCATCGACTACGCCGGCACCGTGCTGATGCCGCTGGACGAGCGCGATCTGCGCGTGCGGCTGCGCGAGCTGGTCGACGCCGGCGCCGAAGCCCTGGTCGTCTGTCTGGCGAACGCCGTGGTCAATCCCGAGCACGAGCTGCTGATCCAGAAAATCTACGTCGAGGACTATCCGGAGCACATGCTCGGCTCCGTGCCGATGCTGCTGTCGCATCAGGTCGCCGGGCGCAAAGGCGAGTACATCC
This sequence comes from Gammaproteobacteria bacterium, assembly GCA_035325705.1. Taxonomy (GTDB): domain Bacteria; phylum Pseudomonadota; class Gammaproteobacteria. Next base: position 32,502 of record DAOKZI010000020.1, on the reverse strand, counting down.
GCACCATGTCGACGGTGCTCGATGCCTTCCTGCACAAGGCGATGTATTTCGGCCTCTCGGCGCTCGAGCTCAATCTGTGCGCCTCGGGCTACACGAAGCCGATGCTGGTCGTGCACAACTCGGGCGGTATGGCGCAGCTCAATTCGACCGACGCATTACAGACCGTGCATTCCGGCCCGGTGTCGGGGATTGCGGCTGCCGAGCACCTCGCCCGCCAGGCGAATCTGGGCAACGTCGTCGCCACCGACATGGGCGGCACCAGCTACGACATCGGACTCGTGGTCGACGGCGGCGTCAAATTCTACGACTTCATGCCCGTGATCGAGCGCTGGCTCGTCACCGTGCCGATGGTCCATCTGGTGACGCTCGGATCCGGCGGCGGCTCCATCGCGACGTACGACGGCATGTACAAGACCGTGAAGTGCGGCCCCGAATCAGCCGGATCGGACCCCGGCCCCGCCTGCTACGACCGCGGAGGCCTGAAGGCAACGGTGACGGACGCCGATCTGCTGCTCGGCTATCTGGATCCGCACAACTATGCGAACGGCCACATCAAGCTCAATCCTCGACGTTCGAGGCAGACCGTCGAAGACCAGCTCTGCGATCCGCTCGACATCGACGCCGTGGAAGCCTGCAAGCTGATCAAGCGTACGGTCGATGCGGACATGGCCAACGGCGTCGCCACCGAGCTGCGTGCATTCGGATACGACCCGAGCGAGTTCACGCTGCTCAGCTATGGCGGCAATGGGTCGCTGCATGCGTGCGGCATCGCTCACAACCTCGGCATCGACAGGATACTTGCGCCCCCGTTCGCCGCGGTGTTTTCGGCCTGCGGCGCCGGGACGCTGGATCAGATGCACATCCACGAAATGAGCACCTTCCTGGTGCTGTTCCAGCCGAAGACCAAGACGCTGTTCACCGACTACGAGGTGTTCAACGACATGGTCGCGGCGCTCGAGCGGCGCGGTCACGAAGATCTGCTGCGTCAGGGTTTCGCCGAACGCGACATCCGTTACCGCCTCGAGCTCGACATGCGCTACGGCAATCAGCGGGTCACGACCTCCGTGGTGACGGACCTCAGACGGCTGAGGAGCCTGCACGACGTGGCGCGGATCATCGACCAGTTCCACCGCAGTTATGGCGATCGCTTCGGCGAGGGCAGCCAGTCCCCCGCGGCAGGCGTGCGCATCAACACGATACGCGTCTGTTCTTACGTGGAAGTCGAGGCTGTGCGATTTGCCGACATCGGCCCCGGCCTGCGTTCGGCGCCCTCACCCGCGCCGATCGGCCTTCGCCGCTGCCATTTCGTCGGGCTCGATGCACCGATCGAGACGCCGATCTACGACGAGCGGGCCCTCGTGCACGGCGTCGCGCTCGAGGGCCCCGCCGTCGTGACGACTCCACACACCACTTATCTGGTCGAGCCTGGCTGGCGCTTCGAGGCCGCCGCGCAGCGCGCGGTCTGGCTCGTTCGCCCGCAGGCCGGCCGGGGGAATCCTCATGGGCAACCTGAACACAACGCCTGAGCTGAGCGCTCCCGAGCAGCAACTGCTCAAGGACTTCCTCGAAGAACATCGCCTGTTCTACGCGCCGGATCAGGAGATTCTGCGCAGTCATGCCCTGGAGCCGCGAAGCGCTCGCGAAGAAGCGGCGATCGAGCGCGTCAACGATCTGCATCGGCTGAATCAGGTGCGCGGACGCATCATCTCGGCGATGGAAGAGAGCTTCCGCATGGTCGAGCAGATGGGCTCGGCTCCGGGTGCCAAGTGGGGCGATCTCGTGACGGCCGTGTTCACCGCGAGCGGCGACATGTCGGAATCTTCCGCCGGCATCGTCGCCTTCGCCACCGTCTCGCCGTACCCGATCAAGTTCATCAAGAAGTACTGGGCGACGGAGCCTACGGTCGGCCTGCGCCAGGGCGACGGCTTCATTCACAACGATTCCCGGTACGGCAACATCCACAACACCGATCAGTCGATGATCATGCCCTTCTATCACGACGGTGAACTGGTGTGCTGGGTCTCGTCCACCGTGCATGAAGGAGAGAACGGTGCCTGTGAACCGGGTGGCATGCCGGCCAGCGCGATCTCGCCGTGGGACGAAGGCCTGCGCATGCCGCCTTTCCGCATCGTGGAGGATTACAAGGTCCGGCGCGATCTGCTGACTTTCCTGCAGAACTCCGTGCGCGATCCGAAACTCCAGTACGAGGACGTGTACGTCAAGCTGTTCGCCTGCCTGCGCATCACGGAGCGTCTGCGCGCCATCATCGCCGAATTCGGCGTGGATGCGCTGATTGCGTTCCTGCGCGTGAATCTGGAAGACACCGAGGCGGAGGTGAAGCGCCGCATCCGCGAGATGCCGGACGGCATCGTGCGCTATACGTCCTGGGCCGATTCGACTTTGCGTGAGCCCGTCCTGCTGAAGACGAATTGCGAACTGCACATCAGAGGCGACCGGGCCACATGGATGCTCAAGGGCAGCGCGCCGCAGCTCAATAATCGCGCCATCAACTGTCTCGGATCTTCGCTCAAGGCCTTTATCCTGACCGGCCTCGTGCAGCAGATGTGGCCCGACCTGCCGCGCAACCAGGCCGTATTCTCGGCCTTCGGCTTCGAGGCCGACGAGCGCTCGCTCTGCAACTGCGACAACGATGCGCCGATGCCGATGTCCATCCAGGTGGCATTTCGCTATCTGATCAAGCCCGGCCAGATCATGAACAAGATGATGTACGGCGTGCCGCTCGAAGCACGCGCGCGCCAGACCGTCGTCGTTGCCGCCCAGTACAACCAGCCCGCCACTTTCATCTACGGTGGCGTGACGCAGCATCTCGAGATCACGGGCAACTTCTGCGCCGACATCAATGGCGCAGGCCAGGGGGCGCGTTCGAACCGCGACGGCGAGCATGCGCTGTCGGGCTGCTTCGTCTTCATGTCGGATACGGGCGAACAGGAGCTGATGGAGGAAGAACTGCCGATGGTCCGCCTCGTGGCCCAGGTGCTCGCCAAGGACCGAGTCGGCTGGGGCAAATATCGGGGCGGCCTCGGGTACGAGCAGATGGTGAGTTCGCGCGGCACGCCGATGTGGGGCTTCATGACCGGGCAGACGGGCTCGGAGTTCTGCTCCGCGCCCGGGCTCTTCGGCGGCTATTCCTCGCCCGCTTACCCCTTGTGCCGAGTCAAGGGCATCAACGTCTTCGAATGGCTCAAGAAGCCAGGCAATGCGGAGCGGTTCCCGTACAGCATCGTCGCGCTGATGAACGACCGTCCGATCGAGGGTGGCGTTTATCTGACTTCGCCGGGCACGACTTTCGAGCCGACCACGGAAGGCGAAATCTACATGATGTGCCAGGGATCGGGTGGCGGTTACGGCGACGTGCTCGAACGCGATCCCGAGCTCGTCATGCAGGATCTGAATCAGGATCTGCTCTCCGACGAAACGGCGGAGCGCATCTTCAAGGTCGTCTATGAGCGGGGCACGCGTCGCGTCGATCGCGCCGCCACCGCGCTTGCCCGCGATGCGGAGCGGGCCGCGCGCAAGGCGCGCGGCAAGCCGTTCAAGGATTTCGTCGCGGCATGGGTCAAACCGGAACCGCCACCGGAGCTCCCTTATTTTGGATCCTGGGGCGATGACGCGGTGATTTACGCGGGCAGCGGCAGCAGCCGGATCGTCATGCGCGGCGACGACATACAGCCGGTCTGGCTACCCGATCCGCGCGAAGTGCGCATCGCGGAGCTCGAAGCCCGTATCGCAGCGCTCACGGGCTCGGCGGAGCGCGCGTGAACCGCCTCGAAGCCTTGATCGAGACGGGTGCCTCGCCGCTGTGGCTGGAGGCGGATGCCTATGCCGCGCGTCTGCTCGCACGCGACGCAGCCCCATGGCTGGACAGCTCGGCATACATCGCTTGGCACCGCAAGATGCTTGCCCTCCTCGAGCCCGGCATCGCCGCCGTCAACATCACGCCGATTCTCGTCGCCTGGACGGCGCACGAGGCAAGCACGCTGAGGAGCATGCAAGCGAGCCGGCGCGCCGTCGCACCGTTCAAGCATCTGCTGGCCGATCCGCTGCTGCGCGCCCATCTGCTCGCCGTCCTCACCGGCCTGCGCGCCAGCTATCCGGGCCTGCCGCTGGCGCTGACCGCCCCCTCGCCGCATCGGGGACTGCTCGACGCCTATCGCAACGCCTTCGGTGGAACGCCCGAATACTGTGCCGATGACGTCGATACCGCCGCGATGTACCTGGCCGACTTCCTGCGCACCTTCGGCGAAGCGGGCATCGAGCTGCTGTTGCTCGAGGAATCGCCGGACAGCGCGCCGGCCACTGATGAGGCGCTTGCGCTGTATCAGGCGGTCCTCAACGTCGCCGCTCACCTGCGGTGGGGCATCGGACTGCGCCAGCCGGCGGGAGATCGCGCCGGCATGACCTATCCCGGCATCGATTTCGTGATCGGACCGGCCTGCGCAGGCCGGCCCTGCCGCGCTCAGGCGCTCGGCCCGGAATTCTGGGAAGACGACCGCGCACCCGCACCGCAGGCAGGTGTGCTCCGGTACGCCGAAGTGCCGGTCGACGCGATACCGGAACGCGTGCTCGCGCGTCTCGACGCGCTCCGGAGATGAAAGAGATTTAGACCGCACGCAGATGCAAGAACGGCCAGCATTCCTTCACGCCGGCGCGCATGCGTCGCGCAGTCCCTGCAGCGCAGGGGCGGGCGCGCGCGCCGGATGACACACAGCCCGATGGAGTACGCTCAGCATGCTCACCGCGCCACATTTCACGCCACGGTTTCCGGCCGCGCAGTGGACACTGCCGGCCGTGCTCGAGCATCAGGCCCGCGTCATCCCCGACCGCCCGTTCCTGCGCTGGGGCGACGACACGCCCTTCCTCGGCTTCGACGCAGTGAACCGCCAGACGAACCGGCTCGCCCACGGCCTGCGGGCACTGGGCGTCGGCCACGGCGATCGCATGGCGATGCTGCTGCCGAACAGCCTCGACTTCGTGTTCTGCTGGTTCGCCCTCAACAAACTCGGCGCCACCGAAGTGCCGATCAATACGGCCTACAAGGGTGGGTTCCTGGAACACCAGGTCAACATCAGCGGCGCGCGCATGTTGGCGGTGGACATCGATTTGCTGGAGGTCGTACGCGAGAGCCTGCCGCATATGCCGGGCATCGATCACGTGCTGGTATGGTCGCGCCGCGGCGCGATGCCCGAACCCCTGCCTGAGCTCGGCGCTTGCACGGTGAGCGCGTTCGCCGCGGCCTATGGCGAAGACGAAGCAAATCCCGTCGCGGCGGTCCGCCCGCAGGACATCGCGTCGATTATTTTCACTTCCGGCACCACCGGCCTGTCGAAAGGCGTATTGATGCCGCATGCCCAATGCTATCTGTTTGCGGAGAACGGCATGCAGGTGACGAGCCTCAGGCCGGACGATCGCTACAGCACGGACTTCCCGCTGTTTCATGCCAATGCCCAGGTGCTGAGTATCTACCCCTGTCTGATCGGCGGTGCGAGTTGCGTCATGTACGAGCGCTTCAGCGCAACGCAGTGGGTGGAACGTCTGCATGCCAGCGGCGCGACCGTCATCAACTCGATCGGCGTCATGCTTCCCTTCGTGTACGCGCAGGATCCGACGCCCCTCGATGCCACGCACAAGCTGCGCACCATCCTCGCCGCCCCGGTCCCGGACGGCATCCTCGACGAATTCAAGAAGCGCTTCGGGGTGCGCCATGTCACGACCGGTTTCGGCCAGACCGAGATCTGCCTGCCTTTCATCTCGCCGCTCGAATACAACGACGATCGCCCCGCGGGCGCGATGGGCGTCATGGTCGATCAATTTTTCGAGACGAAGCTCGTGGATCCGGAGACGGACGAAGAAGTCGGCGTCGGCGAAATCGGCGAACTGCTCGTTCGCCATAAACTGCCCTGGACCATCAACGCCGGCTACGTCGGCATGCCGGACAAGACCACCGAGGCCTGGCGCAACCTCTGGTTCCACACCGGTGACGCCCTCAAACGCGATGCGCAGGGATGGTTCTATTTCGTCGATCGCTACAAGGATGCGCTGCGTCGCCGTGGAGAGAACATCTCCTCCTTCGAGGTGGAGGCGCCGATCCGGAAACATCCCGCGGTCGCGGATGTGGCCGTCGTCGCCGTTCCTGCCGAATCCGGGGGCGAGGATGAGATCAAGGCCTGCATCGTCCTCAAGGACGGTCACGAGGCGAGTCACGAGGACATCATCCGCTGGTGCGAGCCTCGCCTGCCGTACTTCGCCGTGCCGCGCTACCTCGAATTCATGGCCGAGTTCCCGCGCACACCGTCCGAGAAGATTCAGAAGAACCTGCTTCGCGAGCGCGCTTCGAATCCGGCCACCTGGGATCGCGTACGCGCCGGCGTCCTGCTGGCGGACGAAGCGGCTCGCCGGCACAGGACCGGGCGCTAGCACACACACTGCAACAGAATCCTTATCGAGGACAGCTCATGAATCGACTGTGTGAAGGCCGCGTCGCCATCGTCACCGGCGGCGCCCGCGGACTGGGACGTGACTACTCCCTCATGCTGGCCCGCCACGGCGCAAAGATCGTCGTCAACGATCTCGGCGGTGACGCGGCCGGCAATGGCGCGGATCTGAGCCCGGCGCAAGCGGTCGTGGACGAAATCCGCGCCTGCGGTGGCGAAGCGGTGGTCAACGGAGGCGACGTCTCGGACTGGACGGCGGCACAGCAAATGGTACAGCAGGCATTGGACGTCTACGGCCGGCTCGACGTCCTCATCAACAACGCCGGGATCCTGCGCGACCGGATGTTCGTCAACATGACCGAGGCGGACTGGGATCAAGTCGTACGCGTACACCTCAAGGGCACTGCAGCGCCCTGTTTTCACGCGGTGGCTCACTGGCGTGCCAACAAGAAGGCCGGCAAGTCCAACGACGCACGCATCCTCAATACGACCTCGCACTCCGGCCTGTTCGGCAGCCTGGTTGGCCAGACGAACTATGCCGCCGCCAAGGCGGGCATTGCGAGTTTCTCGCTGGTGCTGGCGCAGGAGATGGCCACGGCCGGCTATGGCGTCACGGTCAACGTGCTGGCTCCGCGGGCCAACACCCGGCTCACCGCCGGCATGACCTACACCGAGGAGGTGCTGAAAAGACGCAGTCCGACCTGGATCGCGTCACTCGCCACCTGGCTCGCCAGCGCCGAATCGCGCGAGGTCAACGGCCGGATCTTCGAAGCCTGGGGGATCCGGTTCGCGGTGCTGGAAGGTTACACCCACGGTCCCGAAATGGAGGCGCAGGAAGATCCTGCGCTCATCGGCCCCGAAGTCCGGCGCATCGTGGCCGCCGCGCGTCCCAAGCAAAGCCACGAGCGCGGTGAAATCATCAAACTCTGACCAGCGGGTGAGACCGATGCTGAATCCCCGCACGCTGCTGGATTGGCCGTTCGAACCCGTGGCGCAAAGCTACGGGTTTCGCGACACCATACTCTACGCACTGGGGCTCGGCCTGCCGAGCGATCCGCTGAGTCCGGAAGAGCTGCGCTTCACCTACGAATCGGGCCTGCAGACGCTGCCGACGATGCCGGTGGTCCTGTGCTCGCCGGGTGCGTGGTATCGCAAGCCGGAGGCGGGTATCGACTGGGTCAAGATGCTGCACGGCGAGCAGCGCCTGCACCTGCATCGGCCGTTGCCGATCGGCGGCCGGGTGGTCGGCCTGACCCGCGTGCGCGACATCGTGGACAAGGGACCCGGCAAAGGCGCCCTGCTCTACCTCGAGCGCGAATTGACCGACGCGGATTCCGGCGCGCCGCTGGCCACGCTCGGCCAGACGCTGGTGCTGCGTGGCAATGGCGGCTGCGGCAGTACCACCGATCGAGCGCCGCCCGTGCACCGGATACCCGAGCGCAAGCCCGATCTGTCCATGGACAGCGTGATCGACCCGCGCGCAGCGCTGATCTACCGCCTGAGCGGTGACTACAATCCGCTCCACGCGGATCCGGAGATCGCAAAGAGCGCCGGCTTCACGAGCCCGATCTTTCACGGGCTCGGCACGTTCGGCATGGCCGCCTATGCGGTGCTCAAAGGGGCCTGCGGCGGAAACCCCGAACGGATCGCTTCGATTTCCGTACGCTTCACCTCGCCCGTCTATCCCGGCGAACGCCTGTCAACATCGATCTGGGTCGACGGTCGCACGATCTCCTTCCGCACCCGCGCGGTCGAGCGCGACGTCGTTGCCGTGGATAACGGCGTAGTCACCCTCCATGCGTGAGAGGCGGCTTTCCTTCGATGCGCTGAAAGCCGCAGCGGCGAAGGCTCCGGGGTTTTTCGGCCGCCGAGCGCTCATCCAGCCACCCGCAATTCGAATGATCGCCGGGCAACGCCATTCGAGCCCGGCACGCACGTGACCCGACACTCCGGGCGGGCGACCGCCACAGACGCTCATTCAAGTCATCCGAGGACCGCGCACATGGACTATAAACACATTCTGTTCGAGAGCAGCGCTGCCGTCGCGCAGATCACTTTCAACCACCCCGAGCGGCGCAATGCCTTCGATCATGAAATGATTGCGGAGTTTGGCCAGGCCTTGCAGGCTTGCCACGAAGACCCGACGATCGGTGTCGTGGTGGTAAAAGGAGCCGGCGACAAGGCATTTTGCGCGGGCGGGTATCTGGCCGATCTGCAGGATTTTTCACCCGAGAAGGCGCGTAAGCTCTTCGATGCCGCCGTGCAGGCGTTGGGGCTGATGCGCCGGATCCGTCAGCCCGTCATCGCCGCGGTGAACGGCGCCGCCATCGGGGGTGGCAATGAAATCGTCGTGTGCGCGGATCTGGCCATCGCGGCAGAGCACGCGACCTTCGGGCAAGTCGGGCCGAAAATCGGCAGCTCCCCGTTCTTCGGCGGCACGAACCTGCTCGCCCTGACGATCGGAGAGAAAAAGGCGCGTGAGGTCGTCTACCTGTGTCAACAATACTCGGCGCAGGAAGCACTGGCCCTCGGCATGATCAACAAGGTCGTGCCCTCGGACGAGCTGGACGAAGCCGTGCAGGCGTGGTGCGACATGCTGCTGGACCGTAGTCCCTCCTATCTCGAACTGAGCAAGATCGGCGCCAACGTCTGGTTCGACATGATCACGCCCTCGTTCGAGATGACCAAGCAGGCGATGATCCACATGGCAGGCAATGCCGAACAAACCGAGGGGGCAAGCGCGTTCATGCAGAAGCGCAAGCCGGACTTCCGCCGGTTCCGGCGTCGCTAGCGAAGGAGCCAGCAATCATGCTAGAGCGCACTCTCTTCTCGCATGAGCACGCGGCATTCCGGAGGCGGGCACGTGATTTCATCGCCAGCCAGATCGTTCCTCACCACCGGGAGTGGGAAAGGCGAGGAGAAGTGCCCCGCCAGATCTGGCGCCAGGCCGGCGACGCCGGCTTCCTGTGCTGCACGATCGCCCGCGACTACGGCGGCCCGGGTCTGGATTATCTGTACGACGTGGTGTTTTTCGAGGAATTGGCCCGAGCCGGGGCAACGGCGCCGGGCTTCATGGTCCACGTCGACATGGTGGCCTCGTATATCGCGGGTTTCGGCACCGAGGCCCAGAAACGCGAGTGGCTGCCCAGGATGGTGCGGGGTGAGGCCATTGGTGCCTTGGGAATCACGGAGCCGCACGCGGGCAGCGACGTCAAGGCCATCCGCACGCGCGCGGTGCGCGACGGCGACGACTTCGTCATCAACGGCCAGAAAGTGTTCATCTCGAACGGCCATCTGTGCGATTTCGTCGTGCTGGCGACGAAGACCGATCGCGCAGCAGGCGCGAAAGGCGTGAGCCTGTTTCTCGTCGAAGCGACGCGCGACGGATTCGTCAAGGGTCGCAAACTGCCGAAGCTGGGATTGCAGGGACAGGATACCGCCGAGCTGTTCTTCACCGACGTCCGTGTGCCGGCCTCCAACCTGATCGGCGATGAAGGCCGCGGTTTCAGCGTGATGATGCACAAGCTCGCGCAGGAGCGCCTGGCGCAGGCCATCCGCTCCGCCGCGGTCTGCGAGTCCAGCATAGACCAGACCATATCCCGGCTCCGAGAGCGGATGGGCGATGACGAAGCGCGCTTCCTCCAGCACATACAGTTCAAGCTTGCCGAACTCGCGACCGACACCGCGGCTGCCCGGGTCATGACGGATCGCTGCATAGAGCAGTTCATGGCCGGCCGCCTCTCGCCCACCGACGCGGCCATGGCCAAGATGTTCGTCACGACGACCCATTGTAAAGTCGTCGATGAATGCCTCCAGTTGATTGGAGAATCCGGCTACCTGATGGATTCCGCCATCGGCCGTGCCTACGCGGACGCACGCATCGTGCGGATTGCCGGTGGCGCCATCGAGGTGATGAAGCAAATCATCGGACGTGAGCTGTTCCCCGCGGAACGACGGGATTCCGCAGTGCCCACGACCTAGGTGCCCGACCTCTTCGCTTGATGCCCGACAGCACGAAAAGGCAGACGCAGATGCCGGCCAAGCGATACCCCGCGAGCTCCGACACCACGCGCCTCATTCGTACCAAGCTGGCGCCGCCTCGCTCACCGCGCCACATCGTGCGACGTGCCAGCGTGCTGAGCACGCTGGCGCTGGGCGGCGACCGCAAACTGTGCGTCGTGCGCGCGCCGGCAGGGTTTGGCAAGACCACCGTCCTGACGGACTGGCGTGAACATCTGATTGCCGACAAACACATCGTTGCCTGGTTGTCGCTCGACGCCGAAGACGACGACCCAAGCAGGCTCGTGGCCTATCTCAAGACTTCGTTCGCCGAAGCGCTCGGGCCGCGCGCGGAGGAGATCCCAGAGCTGCTGAACCACGATCCGGTCGCTTCCCCGAAGGTGGCGCTGACCTCGCTCGTGAATGCGCTCCAACGGATTTCCGATGGCATCACCTTGATTCTCGACGATGCCGATCGCGTTCATCACGGCCCGATACTCGACCTGCTCGCCTTTCTGATCCTGCGCGGCCCACCCAATCTTCACTTCGTCGTGGCCACGCGCACGGAACTTTCTCTGCCGCTCGCTCATCTTCGGGCCAGGGACGAGCTGGTCGAAATAGACGCCTCGAGCATGCGCTTCGACATCCGGGACACGCGCCGATTCCTGCACGAGTTCTGCGGCCTCACCCTCGATGCGAGCCAGACCCGTTCGCTGCATGAAGCCACCGAGGGCTGGGCCGCCGGGCTGCAGATGGCGGCGATAGCCTTGCGCGGCATGGCCGACACGACGGCGGTGATTCAATCCTTCTCCGGCACGCATCGCGCCGTGAACGACTACCTGGCCGAGGCGGTGCTCCCGCACATCGCGGGCCATGAAGCGGATTTTCTGCTGCACACCTCGATCTTGGAGCGGCTCAATGGGTCGCTCGCCACCGCGCTGACCGGCGTTGCGGACGGCAAGCAGATGCTGGAGCGGCTTGCCGAGCGGAGTCTCTTCATCCAGGTGCTGGACTCCGAGGGCCGCTGGTTCCGGTATCACGCGCTGTTCGCGGAGTTTCTGCGCGATGAGCTGGCGCACCGGCATCCCGAGCAGCTCAAGCCTCTGCACGCGCTCGCCGCGCAGTGGTTTGCAGATCACGAACTGTGGTCGGAGGCGGTGCGGCACGCGTTGGCCGCCGAGCGGATCGATCTTGCGAGCCTATGGGTAGAACGGTGTGCCATGCGCGAGGTGGAGGACAGCCGCGTGCACGACCTGCTGGCCTGGGTGCGCAAGTTACCCGACGCGGCGGTCGGAACGCGGCTTCGCATTGCAATGGCCTGGGCGCTTCTGCTGACCATCCGGCTCGATGAGGCCGCGACCGTCGTCGAGGACCTCGCGCGCGCCCGGACGGAGGGATCACTGCCGCCCGGGGACGCCACAGGCATCGATGCCGAACTGCTTTCCCTCCGCTTTTGTATCACGGCGCTGCGCGACGATACGGCCGGAGCGCTGACCATCGGCGAGCAGTGCCGCCCCTGGATCACCGGCACGCCCTCGGCCGACGAGCATGCGGTCTGGGTATACCAGGCGCTGCTCAACGGCATGACGCACTGTTACATGCTCGGCGGCGACCTCGAACGGGCCCGCGCGGTGCTTCAGCCCGAGCATTATCCGGTCCTCGACGACCCGCGTCGCAACCTGTTCACCGCGAGTTACCGCGCCTGTGTGCTGGCCGGCTGCGACATTCAGGAAGGCCGCCTGCTCGACGGTGCGCGGCATTTGCGTCAAGCACTCGAGCTCGCTGAATCCCACGCCGGGCGCTGCTCGGCTGCGGCCACACTCGTCGCCTGCTCGCTCGCCGCCCTGCATTACGAATGGGACGAGCTCGACGAGCTCGACCAGCTCCTCGCCGATCGGCTCGACTTGATCGACGACGCCTGTTTCCTCGATTCCGTACGCTCCGCCTATGTCGCGCTCGCCCGCTTGTCGGGCGTACGCGGCGACTTCGCGGCCGCGCACGGTTTCCTGGAACGCGCCGAAGTCGTGGCCAGCCGCCGACGTTGGCTGCGCTTGGCAGCGAGCGCCCTGGCCGAGCACGTCCGGCTGTGGCTGATCGAGGGCCGTGTCGTCGATGCCGAGCGTACCCTGAAACGCTTGGAAGCGATGACCGATCCCCATCCGCCCGCCGTCCCCTGTGCCGCATCCGAGACGTGGCGTCTGCGCTGCGTGGCCCGTGCGCGGATGCACTTGTACCGGCACGACGCGGCCGCGGCGATCGGATTGTTGCGCGGGATCATGGACGATGAAAATCCGGCCAGTCGCCCGTATCCCGCGGTCAGGACGCGCATCCTGCTCGCGATTGCCCTGAAGCAGGGCAATCAGGACAAAGCGGCGCTCGAGCAAACGGCGCTCGCCCTGGACTGCGCGGGACCCGCCGAAATGATTCGCTCGATCGGCGACGAAGGCGACGCGGCGGCCGCTCTCATCGGGGAGCTCACTGCGGCCAGACGGATCCCGGCGACGATGCTCCGGTCGCCCTGGTTCGGCCGTCTGCGTAACGCCTTGAAGCTCGATGAAGCAGTGCGCGAAACCGGTCCGATCCCGAAAGCGGCGTCCGATCTGAGCGAAGCTTTGAGTCAGCGCGAACGCGAGGTGCTGACGCTGATCGCGCAGGGGCTTTCCAACGAAGAAGCTGCCGAGAACCTGAAGCTTGCTACCGAAACGGTCAAATGGCACCTGAAGAACATCTACGGGAAACTCGGCGTCAGCAGCCGCACACTGGCCGTGCACCGCGCGCGACAGATGGATTTGCTGCGCGAGCTCGGGTAGTCCATCCGACCGTGCCCCACAACGGCGTTTCCGCGCCGACCGCCACTGCCCGGTGCCGATTCGAGTGAGGTGCCGCCAATCCCACCTTCGATCGCAGCCTCCTTTCGCATGGCCCCTCTTTCGGGGGTTCTGCGCGAAAGGCCGTACCGCATACGGTAGCGCACGCGCTGCCCCGGCGCCCGCGCGGACGCAAGCCGCTGCACGAATCCCGGGGCTACGTCGCAGATGAGGCTCGCAGGCGGGCTGCAAGCGTCGCAGACGCGACATCGAGGATTGAAATGGAACGTGGCATCACTGCATTAGGGGCTTATGTGCCCCATCTCCGCATGGAGCGAGCCGCCATCGCCGCTGCGCATAGCTGGTCTTTTCCATCGCTGAAGGGGTTGGCCAAAGGATGTCGCGCCCTCGCGAGCTGGGACGAGGACACGATCACGATGGGCGTGGAGGCCGCGCGGGGCATCGACTGTAGCGATGTGGGTTCCATCGTCTTCGCGTCCACCAGCCCGCCCTTTGCGGACCTGCAGAATGCAAGCGTGATCGCTGCCGCGCTCGGGCTGGCCGATTCGGTCACGACGATGGATACCGGTGGATCGCTGCGAGCCGGCACGTCGGCCCTGCTCTCTGCGCTGCGCAGCGCGGACGACCGGTCGACGCTCGTCATCGCCTCCGATGCACGTCTCGCCAGGCCGGGAAGCGTTCAGGAGCTGCAGTATGGCGCCGGGGCCGTCGCCGTGGCGGTGGGCCGCGATCGCCTCATCGCCAGATTGATCGGCGCCGCCACTCGCGCCGAGTGTTTCATCGATCACTTTCGTGCCGCCGGCGAGCCGTACGATTACTACTGGGAAGAGCGCTGGGTGCGCGAGGAGGGCTACGGAAAGCTTGCCGTCGCGGCGGCAAAGTCGGCGCTCGCCGACGCCGGTGTGTCGGCTGCGGATATCAGGCATTTCTGCCTGCCGAGCTGCCTGACCGGTGTCATCGAAGCGACGGCGAAGAAGATTGGCATCGATCCAGGCGCGGTTGCGGACGATTATTCGGCCCGTTGCGGTGACACCGGGACGGCTCACGGGCTCTTGATGCTCGCCGGCGCGCTCGAGCGGGCACGGCCCGGCGACAGGATACTCGTGCTGAGTTTCGGCGCCGGTTGCGATGCGCTGGTGTTCGAAGCGACCGACGCCGTGGCCGACTATCATCCGCCGCGCGGCATAGCCGCGGCCATGGCGGGCGGACGCAGCGAGCTCCACTACACCAAGCTGCTGTCTTTTCAGGGCGCCCTGCGCCTCGACTGGGGCATGCGCGCCGAAGGCGGCGACAAGATCTCCCTGACCCAGCAATACCGGGCGTGGGACCAGATTGCGCGATTCACCGCCGGACGCTGCCTTTCCTGCGGCAACATCCAGTTTCCCCAGCTCGCGAGCTGCGTCAATTGCGGCGCGATGGAGCCGTTTTCGCCGCACTGCCTGTGCGACGAGCCGGCCACGGTGTTCAGCTACACCGCCGACTGGTTGCAATATTACCCGGCTCCTCCCTTGTACTTCGGTCTCGTACAATTCGACAACGGCGCGCGGGTGCTGATGGAAATGGTCGATGTCGCGCCTGACCAGCTCGAAGTCGGCACGCCGCTGCGCATGGTATTCCGTATCAAGAGCAAGGACGGCGAGCGACATTTCCACCGCTACTTCTGGAAAGCGGCGCCCGTCGCGCCGCAAGGGGCTTGAGACATGGCGACGGGAATACGCGACAAAGTCGCGGTCATTGGAATGGGCTGCACGAAGTTCGGCGAGCGCTGGGAGGCCGGCACCGAGCATCTGCTGGTCGAGGCCTTCCGCGAAGCCCTGGCCGACGCGGGCATCGAACGCCGGCAGATTGGAGCGGCCTGGTACGGGTCCTGTATGGATTCGGTGAACGTCGGCAACTCGGCGATCCCGGCCGCCACGGCGTTGCGGCTCGAGGGTATCCCCGTGACTCGGGTCGAGAACATGTGCGCAAGCGGTACGGAGGCTTTGCGGGGCGCTGCCTACGCGGTGGCTGCCGGCGCCACGGATATCGCTTTGGCCATCGGCGCCGAAAAACTGAAGGACACGGGCTATGGCGGCCTGCCGGTGCCATTCAAGGGAACGCTGAACAGCGCCTGGATGCCGATGGGGTCCGCTCCCGCGGGCTTTGCCCAGCTCGCCGCGACCTATCGCACCAAGTACGGCATTTCAAAGATCGACCTCAAATCGGCCATGGCCCGCGTGTCATGGAAGAGCCACAGGAACGGCGTAAAGAGTCCGAAGGCACACCTCCGCAAGGAAGTCGCATTGGACGATATCCTGCGCGCACCGATGATCGCCGAGCCCCTGGGTCTCTACGACTGCTGTGGGGTATCGGATGGCGCTGCCTGCGCGATTGTCACCACGCCCGATATTGCGCGCGGGCTCGGCAAGCACGATGTCGTGACCATCAAGGCGCTGCAGTTGTCGGTCAGCGCGGGACGCGAGGCGTCGACCGGTCAATGGGACGGGAGCGGCGTGCCCAACACTCGGAACGCCGCGCGGCGCGCCTACGAGGAGGCGGGGATCGCGAAGCCTCGCGAAGAATTGAGCCTGATGGAGGTCCACGATTGCTTCTCCATCACGGAACTCGTCACCATGGAGGATCTGGGCGTTTCCAGAGACGGTGAGGCGGTCAAGGATATTCTCGACGGCGTCTACGATGCCGACGGCACACTGCCCTGCCAGACGGATGGCGGTCTCAAATGCTTCGGCCACCCCATTGCGGCGTCCGGCTTGCGGATGATTTACGAGAATTACCTTCAGTTGCTGGGCCGCGCCGGCGATCGACAGCTATCCAAGGTGCGGTATGGACTGAGCCACAACCTCGGCGGCGTGACGTTCAATGGGGTAGCCGCGATCGGCATCATCGGCCGTCTTTACGACTAGCCTTGATCCGGCCGGCATCGCCGCCCCAATCGGCGTCGCAGCGAGCCCACGAGTCGCATCGCGCAACTGCGGGCGCCGTAGTCCACGCGGAACGTCTCATCGATGGACTGACCGCCCGGAATTAAGAGCGCGGCGATGCGGTTCCGTCCCGATTCATCTGCGCGCGATTTCGCTCAGGCGGTTTTTTGCCGCTCGTGACGCTTGAACAGCTCGCGGCCGATCAGATCCTTCATGATCTCGGTCGAGCCACCCGAGATCTTCGCGACGCGCGCATCGACATAGGCGCGCGCAATCGGGAGCTCCCACATATAGCCCCAGCCGCCAAAGAACTGCAGGCATTCATCGACCGCCCGGCAATGCAGGTTGCTCAGGAACATCTTCGCCATTGCCGCGTCTATGGGGTCGAGTTCGCCTTTGACGAAGAGCTCGATGCAGCGATCCGTCAGCACGCGGCCGGCAACGGCGTCGGTCTTGAGCTCCGCAAGCTTGAACTGCGTGTTTTGAAAGTCCGCGAGGGTCTGGCCGAACGCTTGGCGCTGCGCGGTGTACTCGACCGTCCAATCGATCACCGCTTCCGTCACCGCCGCGCTGCCGATCGCCTGCGCGAGCCGCTCCTGAGCAAGCTTCGCCATCACGAGGTCGAAGCCTTCTCCCTCGCCACCCAGCATGTTGCGAGCCGGTACGCGCACGTCCTCGAAGAACAGCTCGGAAGTGTCCTGGGCCTTCATCCCGATCTTCTCGAGCCTGTGGCCCCGCTTGAAGCCGGGCCGGTCGCTCTCGACGAGAAAGAGCGTGATCCCTTTCGCACCCGCTGCGAAATCGGTTCTGGTCGCGAGCACGAGCACATCGCAGAGTTGACCGTTCGGGATGAATCCCTTCTGCCCGTTGATCACGTAGTCGTCACCGTCGCGCACGGCGCGCGTGCGGATGTTCTCGAGATCCGAGCCTGCGCGCGGCTCGGCCATGCCGAGTGAGCCGATTGCCTCGCCGGCCACCATCTTCGGCAACCAGTGGCGTTTCTGCGCCTCGGTGCCGAATGATTGGAGATAGGTGGCAACGAGATCGGTGTGAGTCATGAAGCCCGGCCCCGTCGCGCCGACCCGGGCCATTTCCTCGAGGACGACCACGTCGTAGAGGTAATCCGCGCCCGCACCGCCGTATTCCTCCGCTACCGTACAGCACAACAGCCCGGCGGCACCGGCCTTGCGCCAAAGCTCGCGCGGTACGACGCCCGCTTCCTCCCACGCGGCATGGAACGGTGCAATCTCGCGTGCGATGAAGCGCCGCACCGTCTCGCGGAAGAGCTCATGCTCGGCGCTGAAAAGCGCGCGATCGATCATGTCGGCCTGTCAGCAGAGGGTTCGCGGCAACTTAGCAGACCGTACGTACGCGTACAATTGCGCGCCGCTGCGACTCGACCCGCAGCGGCGCTCCTCGCGCGCTCGATGGTGTCGGCGAGCGTTTCGAATTCATCGTGCATGGTCGTCCGTGGTGTTGCGCTACGGGGCGATCGGAGGAATCAGTCGGAATCGATCTCCGGACCGCGGTGCCGCCCCCGCATCGGTCGTGCAGATTCGCTTTCACCGCCCTCGGTGTCTTGGCCGTTGCAGGCCGGCTGCCCTCGAAGATCTCCGTGCGCCTTCCTCGGCGGGCGTCGAGATCGCGGTAAGCTGCATGGCAGCCACGGCGCTTCGTTACGCCCGAGTCCCGCAGGGCGCACGCGCGGCGCCGCCCCTTCTCTCGATCTCGGTTACCTTGTCAGCCATGAACCGTCCGCCTCCGAACACCGCCGAGCTCTCCTCCCGCCCCGCGGCAACCGCCAAACCGGCCGCGGCGCGCAGCGATCTCTCCGTCGTCCGCGAGCTGCTGCCGTGGTTACGCCCCTTCGCGGGCCGTATCGCAGTCGCGCTGGGCCTGATCCTCGTCGCCAAGCTCTCGAACCTCTACGTCCCGATGGCGCTCAAGCAGCTCGTCGATCGCTTGAACCTGCCGGCGCAGGCGCTGACGCTGCCGGTCGCACTGCTGCTCGCCTACGGCGCGGCGCGCATCGGCGTGACCTTGTTCACCGAGCTGCGGCAGATCGTCTTCGCCCGCGTCACGGCGCGCGCCTCGCGCGATCTCACGCTGCGGGTGTTCCGGCATTTGCACGCGCTGAGCCTGCGTTTCCACCTCGAGCGCCGCACCGGCGGCGTCGCGCGCGACATCGAGCGCGGCGCGAGCTCGATCGGCGAGCTGCTCGACTGGACGCTCTACTCCATCCTGCCCACTGCGCTCGAAGTGCTGATGGTGACGGTGGTGCTGGTGTGGAACTACGACTGGAGCTTCGCGCTGATCACGCTGGCGACGCTCGCGACCTATGCGGGATGGACCATCGCGATCACCGAATGGCGCACGGGTTACTATCGCGCGGCGGTGGACGCCAATACGCGCGCCAACGAGCGCGCCGTCGATTCGCTGCTGAACTACGAGACGGTCAAATATTTCGGCAACGAGGAGCACGAGCTGCGGTGCTACGACGAGAGGCTGCGCCGCCTCGAGGATGCGCAGGTGGTTTCGGTCAAGACGCTGGCGCTCCTGAATCTCGGCCAGACCACCGTGATCGCCGTCGGCGTGACGGCGATGATGTGGCGCGCCGCTGCGGGCGTCGTCGCCGGCAAGCTCACGATCGGCGATCTCGTGCTCGTCAACGCCTACCTGCTGCAGCTCTCGATGCCGCTGTTTCTGCTCGGCATGGTCTACCGCCAGGTGAAACAGGCCTTGACCAACATGGAGCGCCTGTTCGGCCTGCTCGACGAGCAGCAGGACGTCAAGGACGCCGCGGAGGCGCGGCCGCTCGTCGTCACGCGGCCGCGCGTGCGCTTCGAGGACGTGCACTTCTCCTACGACGGTCGCCGCGAGATCTTGAAGGGCGTGAGCTTCGAAATTCCGCCCGGCGGCACCGTCGCCGTCGTCGGGCACTCGGGCTCGGGCAAGTCGACGCTCGCGCGTCTGCTCTATCGCTTCTACGACGTAGACGCCGGCCGCATCACGATCGACGATCAGGATCTGCGCGCGCTGACGCAGGCGTCCCTGCGCGCCGCGATCGCGATCGTCCCGCAGGACACGGTGCTGTTCAACGACAGCATCGAGTACAACATCCGCTACGGCCGGCCGGAGGCGAGCGCCGCCGAGGTCGAGGCCGCGGCGCGCGCCGCGCACATCCACGACTTCATCGCCGGTCTGCCCGACGGCTATGCCACGCCGGTCGGCGAGCGCGGTCTGAAGCTGTCCGGCGGCGAGAAGCAGCGCGTCGCGATCGCACGCGCGCTGCTCAAGAACCCGGCCATCCTCATCTTCGACGAGGCGACCTCGGCGCTCGACTCGAAATCGGAGCAGGCGATCCAGGCCGAGCTCGATCGCATCCAGATCGGGCGCACGACGCTCGTCATCGCGCATCGCCTCTCGACCGTGATGGACGCCGATCGCATCCTCGTGATGGACGACGGCCGCATCGTCGAGCAGGGCAGCCACGCCGAGCTGCTCGAGCGCGACGGGCAGTACGCGCAGATGTGGACGCTGCAGCAGCGCGACGAGGAAGCCGCGACGCCGGCGTGAAGGCTCAGCCGACCGTCACGCCGTTGCGCGCGAGCACCTCGAGCAGCAGCGGAATGTCCGGCGGCCCCGGCTGCATGCTGCGATCGACATCGGCGAACATCTCCGCCGAGCGCGTGCCGTGTCCCGTGAACTCCAGCATGCGGCCGCCGCCGGCCTGATAGCGAAAGCCGTGCAAAGTGCCGGCCGGCACGTGGACCACGGTACCGGGCGCGCATACGTGGGTGTCGCCGTCGCAGACGAACTGCACTTCGCCGTCGAGCACGTAGAAGGCCTCGTCCCAGTCGTGGCGGTGCGGCGGCGGGCCCATGCCCTCCTCGCCCCACTGCAGGGTGATGCCGTAGTCGTTCGTGGTCTCGCGCGAGGCGAGCACGGTGATCTTGGTGCCGACCACGTCGAGCGCGCGGGGATAGCGCTCGGGCGGCAGGACGAAATATCGCGACGTCATGGTGTTTGCTCCTGTGGAAGGGGATGAGCGCGCGCGTCCTGCCCTGGACACTGCGCTTACGCTAGTCGATTTGGGGCTTCGCAGGGATAGGCGCATGGCTGACACGCCGCGGCCGGCGGCCGGCACCGCGGGCTCAACCGGCGCCGCCCGCGGTCGCTATAGGCTCCATCGGCGCCGCCTGCCCGGCGCGCCGCGCGTCAATCTGCCTGGAGAGCCTGTTTCGATGAATCAACCCCTCGTGACGAAGTACCGCCTGCTCACCCGCAGCGACATGGACGGCCTGGTATGCGCAGTGTTGCTGAAGGAGCTCGGCATCCTCGGGGAAATCGCCTTCCGTCATCCCAAGGACGTGCAGGACGGCAAGGTGGCGGTCACCGACCGCGACATCCTGACCAATCTGCCCTATGTCGAAGGCTGTGCGCTGTGCTTCGATCATCACGAGAGCGAGGTCCTGCGCAACGACGGTCGCGCGACGCCCGGCTATGTGCTGCGCCACGATGCCAAATCCGCGGCCCGCGTGGTCTACGACTACTACGGCGGCAAGGCTACCTTCTCCGGCATCTCGGACGACATGATGAACGCCGTCGACAAGGCAGACTCGGCCGGCTTCACGCGCGAGGACGTGCTCAATCCGCAAGGCTGGGAGCTGCTGTCCTTCCTGATGGACGCGCGCACGGGCCTCGGGCGCTTCCGCGAATTCCGGATCTCGAACTACCAGCTCATGATGAAGCTCATCGACTGCTGCCGCGGCCTGACGATCGAGGAGATCCTCGCGCTGCCGGACGTCAAAGAGCGCGTCGACACCTTCACTTCGCAGCACGAGCTGTTCCGCGATCAATTGAACCGCGTCGGCGCAGTTCACGACAATCTCGTCGTGCTCGATCTGCGCGACGAAAGCACGATCTACGCCGGCAACCGCTTCATCGTCTATGCGCTGTTCCCCGAATGCGACATCTCGATGCACGTGATGTGGGGCCGCGAGAAGATGAACACCGTCTACACCGTCGGCAAGTCGATCTTCGATCGCAGCAACCCGATCAACGTCGGCGAGCTGATGCTGAAATACGGCGGCGGCGGCCACCGCGCAGCCGGCACCTGCCAGGGACCGAACGAGACCGCGGACGAGATGAAGGACACGCTGATCCGGGAGATCGTCGCGCTGTCGAAGCCGTGATCGGCGGTGGCGACCCGTAGCTTGGGCTGCCGACGCGCCGAACCCGGATTCCGCTGCGCTCCTTCCGGGCTACGAAGATCGTCTCTTGTAGCCCGGAAGGAGCGCCGCGCAGCGGCGCGGAATCCGGGATCTTCGCGCCCGCCACATCCTTTTTTCACGACGGCGGGTGATGCGTGCCTCGCCATCGAGACGGCACGCGTTTTCCGTAGCCTGGACGATCGCACGCGATGCCGATCGCCGCTCAGATCGACTCGGCGTACTCGATCACGAGCTGCAGGCGCTCGACGCCTTGCCATTCGTTGACCGCCAGGCGGTAAGCGGCGCGGATCGCGTGCGCGCCGGCCCAGGGCGCCTCCGCGGCGTTGAAGGCGATGGCTTCGAAAGGGCTGTCGCCGCAGGCGAGATCGAGGCGCAGATGATCGCTGCCGACGACGCGCCGCTGGCGCACCTCGAACTCGCCGTCGAACAAGGGCTCGGGGAAGGCCTGACCCCAGGGCGCGGCGCTCGCGAGCAGACGCGCAAGCTCCAGCGTCATGTCGGCCGCCTCGAGCGCGCCGTCGGTGTAGAGCACCTGCGTCAGCAGCTCGGGCGCCGCGCTGGCGGCGACGGCGGCGTCGAAGGCCGCGGCAAAGCGATCGAAGTTCGCACGCCGCAGCGACAGCCCGGCCGCCATCGCGTGACCACCGAAACGGGACAGCAGATCCGGATGGCGGGCGGCGAGGCTGTCGAGCACGTCTCGGATGTGCACGCCGGGGATCGAGCGCGCCGAGCCCTTCAGCTCGTCCGCATCGGCGAGCGCGAAGGCGATCGCCGGGCGGTGATAGCGCTCTTTCACGCGCCCGGCGACGATGCCGACGACGCCCTGATGCCAGGCCGGATCGAAGACGCAGATCCCGTGCGGCAGCTCGCCGGTCTCCGGCAGAGACTGTAGCACCTGATCGAGCGCCTGCTCGCGCATGTCGCGCTCGATCGCGCGCCGCTCGCGATTGAGGGCGTCGAGCTCTCGCGCGAGCCGCGCGCAGCGCGCGGGATCCTCGGACAGCAGGCATTCGATGCCCAGCGACATGTCGGCGAGCCGGCCGGCCGCGTTGAGCCGCGGGCCCACCGCGAAACCGAGATCGCTCGCGTACAGGCGCGCGGGATCGCGGCCCGCAATCTTCAGCAGGGCGTCGATGCCGGCGCAGGCGCGGCCGGCGCGGATGCGCGCGAGCCCTTGGGCGACGAGGCGCCGGTTGTTGGCGTCGAGGGTGACGACATCGGCCACCGTGCCGAGCGCGACCAGATCGAGCAATTCCGCGAAGTTCGGCTCGTCCAGCCCTTCGGCGGCGAACCAATCCTCGCCGCGCAGCTTCGCGCGCAGCGCGAGCAGCACGTAGAACATCACGCCGACGCCGGCGAGCGCCTTGCTCGGAAAGGCGTCGCCGGGCACGTTGGGATTCACGATCGCATCGGCCGCGGGCAGCTCGGCGCCCGGCAGATGGTGATCGGTGATCAGCACCGCGAGACCCGCCGCCTTCGCGGCCGCGACGCCCTCGAGGCTCGAGATCCCATTGTCGACGGTGATGAGCAGATCCGCGCCTTTCGCGCGCACGAGCTCGACGATCGGCGGCGTCAGGCCGTAGCCGTATTCGAAGCGGTTCGGCACCACGTAGTCGACGTGGCGCGCGCCGCAGGCCTTGAGACCGCGGATCGCGACGGCGCAGCTCGTCGCGCCGTCGGCGTCGAAGTCGGCGACGACGACGATGCGCCGGTCCTCGCGCAGCGCGGCCGCGAGCAGCGCCGTCGCGCGCTCCAGGCCGCCGAGCGCCTCGGTGCGCAGCAGGCCGCGCAGCGAGTGATCGACGTCCGCGGCGGAGGCCACGCCGCGCGCCGCATACACGCGGCGTAGCACGGGATGCAGGCCGTCCAGGCCGGGCACGGCGCTCGCGCACTGCCGGCGTGCGATACGAGGGCCGTTCGAGATCATGGATTCGGCACCGCGTGGCAGTCACCGAAAGCGCCCGGCATGCGCCGCTGCCAGACGCGCCAGCGCGCGGCGCGCGTGACGAGGCCGCGCAGGCCTTCGCCGACGAGCTCGACCGCCGCGGCCTGCCCGCGCAGCAGCGCCGACCACGCGAGTTCAGCGCCGGCGTTCGCATCGTCGACGACGCCGGACTCGCCTTCTACAGCGAAAGGAGCACCCGCTTGTATCAGCACGGATCCTCGCCCGAGCGCGGCGGCGAGTCGCTCGGCGTCGCAGGCCGGCGCATGCGCGACGCCCGCGATCGCGGCCGCGCCCGCGAGCAGAGGATCGCGGCCGACGGCGAGCACGAGATCGGTGCTCGTCGCCGCCGGCGGACGGCCGCCTCCCCAGATCCACAGTGCGTTCACGGGCAGTGCGCCGCGCGCCTCGCGTGCGACATTGAGCGCAGCGCCGTGCATCACCATCTGCGCCTCGGTCATCGCCTGGCGCCAGCGGCGGTGTGCGGGGTCCTGCGGAAAGAACGGCGTCAGCGAGCGGCCGTGCAGCCACGCGGGTCCCAGGCTCGGCGTCGCATCGACGAGCGGCATGCGGACATACCAGTGCCGGACATCGGCGCCGCGGCGCCAGGTGAATTCCGGCAGCCGCGACTCGAGCTCGCCGAGCAGCGCGTCGGCTTCCGCGGCCGTCAGCTCGTCCGCGGCGGGGGCGATCAGAATCACGAGCGCGGGATCGGCGCGGAAATGCACGGGATCGGCGCGCAGCCAGCCGGGCGTCTCGACGCCGAGCTCGGCGCGCGCGAGCAGTGCGGCGAGCGCGCTGTCCGGCGCCAGACCGAAGGCTGCGAGCAGCGCCTGCGTCGTCGAACGGGGATCCTCGGTCCATTCGGCGCGGGCCAGCAGGCGGCGCAGCGCCGGCGCCGGCACGCGCGCGGTGTCCGCCGCGACGCCGCGCGCATAGCCCGGCAGGATCAGCCTCAGACGGCCGCGCGCCGCCGGCACGGCTCAGAGACGATCGAGGATCGCGCGCTTGACGAGCTCGGTCTCGGCGCGAATCTGCAGCACCTGACCCTGGCTCTGCTTGATCGCGGTGTCCGGATCCTTGAGCCCGTGGCCCGTCAGCGTGCAGGTGACGACGCTGCCCGGCGCGATCTTCCCGGCTTCGATGTCGCGCAGCAGGCCGCCGACCGCAATCGCCGAAGCCGGTTCGCAGAACACGCCCTCGCGCTCGGCGAGAAGTTTCTGCGCGGCGAGAATCTCTTCGTCCGTCAGCTCGGCGAAGCAGCCGCCGGACTCGCGCACCGCGGCCCAGGCGAGATCCCAGGACTGCGGATTGCCGATGCGGATCGCGGTCGCGACCGTCTCCGGATCGGCGACCGGCGCGCCGCGCAGGAACGGCGCCGCGCCGGCGGCCTGATAGCCGAGCATCACGGGTCGGCTGCCGCAGACCGCGGGCTTGGTGGTCTGCACGCCGGCGTACTCGCAGTAGCCCATCCAGTACGCGCTGATGTTGCCGGCGTTGCCGACGGGGATGCAGTGGTAGTCCGGCGCGCGGCCCAGCGCATCGACGATCTCGAAGGCCGCGGTCTTCTGGCCCTGCAGGCGATACGGGTTGATCGAATTGACGATCGCGATCGGCGCGGCGTCCGCCAGCTCCTTGACGATGCGCATGCCGTCGTCGAAGTTGCCCTGGATCTGGATCACGACGGCGCCCTGGATCATCGCCTGCGCGAGCTTGCCGAGCGCGATCTTGCCGTCCGGGATCAGCACGAAGCAGCGCAGGCCGGCGCGCGCGGCATAGGCCGCGGCGGAGGCCGAGGTATTGCCGGTCGAGGCGCAGATGACCCCTTGCGTGCCTTCGTGCACCGCCTGCGTGACGGCCACGGTCATGCCGCGATCCTTGAACGAGCCGGTCGGGTTGAGGCCCTCGAACTTGGCGTAGATCTTCACGTCGCGGCCGGCCGCGCGCGCGAGGTTGTCGAGCGGGATCAGCGGCGTGTCGCCTTCGACCAGCGAGATGATGCGCATGCCCTCCGTCACGGGCAGTCGCTCGCGGTAGCGTTCGATCAGGCCGAGATAGTGACTCATGCGAGCGGCTCCACGCGGATGCGGTTGACGGGCGCGCGCACGGCGGGCAGCGCCTCGATGCGTGAGATCGCGGCGTTCATCGCGCGCTCCTTCACGACGTGGGTGAGGATGACGACCGGCACGGTCGGCGCGTCGTCCGCGCTATCGAGCTGCATGATCGCCTCGATGCTGATCCCGAGATCGGCGAGGATGCGCGTGACGTCGGCGAGCACGCCCGGCTCGTCGGCGACGAGCAGCCGCACGTAGTAGGCGGTCTCGGTGTCGGCGATGTCGAGAATCGGCTGGTTGTCCAGCGTGTCGGGCTGGAAGGCGAGATGCGGCACGCGGTTGCCGGGATCGGAAGTCAGCGCGCGCACGACGTCGACGAGATCGGCGACGACGGCCGAGGCCGTCGGCTCGGCGCCGGCGCCGGCGCCGGACAGCAGCACCGGGCCCGCGGCGTCGCCGCGCACCATCACGCCGTTCATCACGCCGTTGACGTTGGCGAGCGGCGCGCGCGCGGGCACGAAAGCCGGGTGCACGCGCAGCTCGATGCCGTCCTTGCGCTGGCGCGCGATCCCGAGGTGCTTGATGCGATAGCCCAGGCGCGCGGCAAAGGCCACGTCCTCGCGCGACACCCGGCGGATGCCCTCGACGTGCACCTTCGCGAACTGCAGCGGGATGCCGAAGGCGATCGCGGCGAGGATCATCAGCTTGTGCGCGGCGTCGATGCCGTCGACGTCGAAGCCGGGATCGGCTTCGGCGTAGCCGAGCCGCTGCGCTTCGGCGAGCACTTCGTCGAAGTCACCGCCCTCGTCGCTCATCGCCGAGAGAATGAAGTTGCAGGTGCCGTTGATGATGCCGGCGAGCCACTGGATGTCGTTGCCGGCGAAGGCCTCGCGCATCACCTTGATCACCGGAACGCCGCCGGCGACGGCGGCCTCGAAGGCAATCATCAGTCCCCTGGCCTGCGCCGCTTCGAACAGCTCGTTGCCGTGGAGCGCGATCAGCGCCTTGTTCGCGGTGACCACGTGCTTGCCCTGCTCGAGCGCGCGCAGCACGAGGCTGCGCGCGGGCTCGATGCCGCCGATCAGCTCGACGACGATGTCGACCGACGGATCGTCGACGACGGCCCGCGGATCGGCGTGCAGCGTGATGCCGCGCAGATCGAAGTCGCGCGGCTTGGCTAACGCACGGGCGCTCGCGCAGGAGATTTCGATGGCGCGGCCGGCGCGGGCGGCGATCAGCGTAGCGTTGCGGCGCAGGACGGTGACCGTGCCGCCGCCGACGGTACCGAGCCCGAGCAGCCCGATCCGGACCGGAGGAAGGCTCGCCATCGCTCAGCCCGTCGCGCCGGCGGCCGCGGGACGCGGATCGGCGTGGCGCAGCATCTCCTTGATGCCGCGCACGGCCTGCCGCGTGCGATGGGGGTTCTCGATCAGCGCGAAGCGCACGTATTCATCGCCGTAGTCGCCGAAGCCGATCCCGGGCGACACCGCGACCCGGGCCTCGAGCAGCATCTTCTTGGAGAATTCCAGCGAGCCGAGCTGGCGCAGCGGCTCCGGGATGCGGGCCCACACGAACATCGTGGCCTTCGGCCGTTCCACTTCCCAGCCGGCCGCGTTGAGGCCGTCGCAGAGCACGTCGCGGCGCTGCTGGTACATGTCGCGGATCTGCGCGACGCAGTCCTGCGGTCCTTCGAGCGCGGCGATCGCGGCGACCTGCACCGGCGTGAACATGCCGTAGTCGAGATAGGACTTCATGCGGCCCAGCGCGTAGACGAGATCGGGATTGCCGACCATGAAGCCGATGCGCCAGCCCGGCATGTTGTAGCTCTTCGACAGCGTGAAGAATTCGACCGCAATGTCCTTCGCGCCCGGCACCTGCATGATCGAAGGCGCCTTGTAGCCGTCGAACACGAGATCGGCGTAGGCGAGATCGTGGATCACGTAGATGCCGTGCTCGCGCGCGATCTCGACGATGTGCGCGAAGAAGTCGAGCTCGACGCACTGCGTGGTCGGATTGCTCGGGAAGTTCAGCAGCAGCATCTTCGGCTTCGGCCAGGTATTGCGGATCGCGTTCGTCAGCTCCGCGAAGAAGTCGATGCCGGGCCCGATCGGCACGTGGCGGATGTCGGCGCCCGCGATCACGAAGCCGTAGGGGTGGATCGGATAGGACGGGTTCGGCACCAGCGCGACGTCGCCGTGATCGACGGTCGCGAGCGCGAGGTGCGCGAGCCCTTCCTTCGAGCCGATCGTGACGATCGCTTCGGACTCCGGATCCAGCACGACGCCGTAGCGCGTCCGATACCAGTTGCAGATCGCGCGGCGCAGCCGCGGGATGCCCTTGGACACCGAGTAGCGATGCGTGTCGCCGCGCTGCGCGACCTCGACCAGCTTGTCGACGATGTGCTGCGGCGTGGGCTGATCGGGATTGCCCATGCTGAGATCGATGATGTCCTCGCCGCGCCGCCGGGCGGCCATTTTCAGTTCGCCGACCTGGTTGAAGACGTACGGTGGAAGGCGCTGAATACGCGGGAATTCTTTGGCCAAGGCGGTTACACTGCTGAAGTGGAAAGGCGCGGTTGCGCGGGAGCGAACGCTACCGGGGCATCGTGCCAGTGTCAAACCGCGGAGCCGCCTCCGCATCCCGCAAATCCCCCGTTTTCGAGCCGCGTCCGCCATGCACGACAGCGCCCCCGACACTGCGTCCCTCGCGCCCGCCGCCAGCCTCGCCGCGACCCGCGAACAGCTCCTCGCGCCCGCCGGCCTGGATCTGCCGGCGCTCGAGCGCGTGCTGCACGATCTGAGCGGGCCGAAGGTCGACTACGCCGACCTCTACTTCGAGCGCTCGCGCGGCGAGTCCTGGAGCCTGGAGGACGGCATCGTCAAGGAAGGCTCGCACGGCATCGATCAGGGCGTCGGCGTGCGCGCCGTCGCCGGCGAGAAGACGGGTTTCGCCTACTCCGACGATTTCTCGCCGCGCGCGCTCGAACAGGCGGCCGCCGCCGCGCGCGCGATCGCGCGCCAGGGGCAGTCGCGCGAGGTGCGTCTCGCCGCGGCCGCCGGCCTGCCGGCGCGCTACGCCGCGATCGATCCGCTGGCCGCGATGGCGCCCGGTCGCAAGCTCGAGCTGCTGAAGAGCCTGGACGCGCGGGTGCGCTGCGCCGATCCGCGCGTAAAGCAGGTGATGGTGAGCCTCGTCGGCCGCTATACCCAGATCCTGGTCGCCGCGAGCGACGGCACCCTGGCGAGCGACGTGCGGCCGCTGGTACGGCTCAACGTGACGGTCATCGTCGAACAGCAGGGCCGGCGCGAAACCGCGTCCTACGGCGGCGGCGGCCGCCACGGCTACGACCGCTTCCTCGTCGACGGCCGCGCCGAGGCCATCGCCGACGAGGCCCTGCGCCAGGCACTCGTGAGCCTGGAGGCGCGGCCGGCGCCGGCCGGTGAAATGGTGGTGGTGCTCGGCCCCGGCTGGCCCGGCATCCTGCTGCACGAGGCGATCGGCCACGGCCTCGAAGGCGATTTCAACCGCAAGGGCACCTCGGCCTTTGCCGGCCGCATCGGCGAGCGCGTCGCGGCGCCGGGCTGCACGGTCGTCGACGACGCGACGCCGCCCGAGCGCCGCGGCTCGCTCGCGATCGACGACGAGGGCACGCCGGGCGGCTGCACCGTGCTGATCGAGGACGGCATCCTGCGCGGCTACCTGCAGGACAAGCAGAACGCGCGACTGATGGGCGTGTCCCCGACCGGCAACGGGCGCCGGCAGTCCTATGCGCATCGCCCGATGCCGCGGATGACGAACACCTACATGCGCGCCGGCGATCGCGACCCGAAGGAAATCCTCGCCTCCGTCGCGCGCGGGCTGTATGCCGTCAGCTTCGGCGGCGGCCAGGTCGACATCACGAACGGCAAGTTCGTGTTCAGCGCGAGTGAGGCCTATCTGATCGAGAACGGCCGCCTCGGCGCGCCGGTCAAGGGCGCGACCCTGGTCGGCAACGGCCCGGACGTGCTGACGCGCGTGACGATGATCGGCAACGATCTCGCGCTCGACAACGGCATCGGCACCTGCGGCAAGCAGGGCCAGTCCGTCCCGGTCGGCGTCGGCCAACCGACCTTGCGCATCGACGGGCTCACGGTGGGAGGCACTGCCACTTGAGGTCCGCTATGCCACAGAGAACACCGAGAACACGGAGGAATGGGGAATCGGTGTGACGCATCCTCGACGGAGTGCAAATATCGATCAGTTCTCGTAGCCCGGGTGCAGCGGAGCGGAACCCGGGATCCCGCATGCCCGATACACAAGGGCTGTCGGCGATGCTCGGCGCGCGCCGCACGATATCTTCCCGAATGCATGACGGCGGGCGCCGATCCCGGGTTACGGGAAATCGCGCAGCTCGTAGCTTGGGCTGACGAAGGAAGCCCAGCGCGGGAGCTCAGCGCAGGAAACGACGTGTCGCGGCTGAGCGGTTCTCGCGCGAGAACGAATGGCAGGAGGCCGCGCCCATCCTGTTGGGCTTCCTTCGTCAGCCCAACCTACGGCCTACTGCCATCCGCTAGATTCCTCACCCCGCTCCAGACGACGCGAGCTGATCGTCCAGCACGCTCGGCACCAGCGAGGGGCGGCCGACGATCAGGGGGTCGACGGCGCCGATGGCCGCGAGGTCGCGCTTGGCATAGGACAGGCGGTGCAGCAGATAGCGCATCGCGTTGAGGCGCGCGCGCTTCTTGCAGTCGGATTTGATCACCGTCCACGGCGCGTCCGAGGTGTCGCAGTGGAGGAACATCGCCTCCTTCGCTCGCGTGTAGTCGTCCCATTTATCGAGCGAGGCCATGTCGATCGGTGAGAGCTTCCACTGCTTCAGCGGATGCGCCTGGCGTTCCTTGAAGCGGCGGCGCTGTTCGGCGCGGCTGACCGAGAACCAGAACTTGAACAGGTGCACGCCCGAGCGCACGAGCTGGCGCTCGAACTCCGGCGCCTGGCGCAGGAACTCCTCGTATTCGTAGTCGCTGCAGAAGCCCATCACGCGCTCGACGCCGGCGCGGTTGTACCAGCTCCGATCGAACAGCACGATTTCGCCGCGCGTCGGCAGATGCGAGATGTAGCGCTGGAAATACCACTGCCCGCGTTCGATCTCGCTCGGCTTCTCGAGCGCGACGACGCGCGCGCCGCGCGGATTGAGGTGCTCCATGAAGCGCTTGATCGTGCCGCCCTTGCCCGCCGCGTCGCGGCCTTCGAACAGGATCACGACGCGCGCACCGGTGTCCTTGACCCACGCCTGGAGCTTCAGCAGCTCCACCTGCAGGCGGTACTTCTGCTTCTCGTAGCTCTTGCGCGACATCAGGTTGCGATAGGGATAGCTGCCCTCGCGCCAGCCCGGTGCGAGCTCGGTGTCGGGATCGACACCGTCGGCGGCGGCCGGTCGCTTGAACAGCGTGCGCTTGAGCGCTTTCACTTCGTCCGCCGAGGCGCCGTCGAGCAGCGCCTTCAATTGCGCGAGCGTTTCCTCGCGCGACGCCGCGTCGCCGCCGCGGCCCAGCAGCTCGCCGATCACCATCGAGTGCACCGTCTGCGTCGTGCTGGTGCGGCGCGCGACGCGATCGGCCTCGACTGCCTTCGGTCCGACGTGCTCGAGCGTATCGCCCGCGCTGACGGGGCGCGGCGCCGTGCGGCTCGCTTGCGCCTGCGGCGCGGCGGCGCTGTCGTTCTCGTTCGCCATGACGGTCTTCCATTCCGTATTGCCACCAGAACTTCATGTTCCGCGCGCCGCATCGCCGCGTCTTGACAGCGATCAAAGCCGCGGAATCCGCCAGGGTTCGCGTAGCCCGCGTGCCATCCGGAACGCCGATTAATCTAGCCACGGAGGAGACGGAGAAAAGAGATTAATGGGTCTGCGCCTCCGCGACTCGATCACGACTATTGGCGCCGACGCTGCGGAGGCGCCGAACAATCCATTTCTTTTCTCCGTGCCCTCCGTGTCCTCCGTGGCTAGATTCAGTGCGTTTCAGCTAGCGCAGGCCCCCACCCCAGGCTCAGAAACGCTCGAGCTCGGGATGCGGGAGGCGGTTGGCGTGGACGTGCATCGCGCCGAACTCGGCGCAGCGGTGCAGCGTCGGCACGGCGCGGCCGGGGTTCAGGAGACGATCGGGATCGAAAGCGACCTTCAGGCGATGGAAGGCCTCGAGCTCGGGAGTCGCGAACTGGAGGCACATGCCGTCGAGCTTTTCGACGCCGACGCCGTGCTCGCCGGTGATGGTGCCGCCGACCTCTATGCACAGCTCGAGAATGTGCGCGCCCAGCGTCTCCGCGCGCTGCAGTTGCTCGTCGTCGTTGGCGTCGTAGGCGATCAGCGGATGCAGATTGCCGTCGCCGGCGTGAAAGACGTTGGCGACCGGCAGGCCGAACTCGCGCGAGAGCGCGGCGATGCGCGTCAGCACGCGTGACAGCTCGCGGCGCGGGATCGTGCCGTCCATGCAGTAGTAGTCGGGCGCGATGCGGCCGATGGCCGGAAAGGCGCACTTGCGGCCCTTCCAGAAGCCGAGACGCTCGGCCTCGTCGCGCGACACGCGCACTTCGCTCGCGCCGAGCTCACCCAACAGGGCGGCGACGCGCTCGCGCTGCGCGGCGACCTCGCCCGCGGTGCCGTCGAGCTCGCAGAGCAGGATGGCGGCGGCGTCGGACGGGTAGCCGCAGCGCGCATAGTCCTCGGCGCAGCGCGTCGCGAGCCTGTCCATCATCTCCAGACCGGCCGGAATGATGCCCGCCTCGATGATGCCGGCGACGGCCGCTGCCGCGTCCTCGACGGCGCGGAAGGCCGCGAGCAGCACCTGGGCGACGGGCGGCCTGGGCAAGAGCTTCACCGTCACCTCGGTGACGAGGCCGAGCAGGCCTTCGGAGCCGTGGAGTATCGCGAGCAGATCGTAGCCCGGCGCATCGAGCGCGGCGCCGCCGATCTCGAGCTCCTCGCCGCTGGCGAGCAGCAGCTTGAGGCCGAGCACGTTGTGCACGGTCAGGCCGTACTTGAGGCAGTGCACGCCGCCCGAGTTCTCGGCGACGTTGCCGCCGATCGAGCAGGCGA
>DAOKZI010000019.1:10184-83913 GCA_035325705.1 Gammaproteobacteria bacterium | reverse complement strand
TTGTTGATCTTGTGCGCGCCGGTGTGATTGAGATCCTCGCGCTTGAGATAGATCTGCGCGCCGCCGAGCGTGCGCGACCAGCGCTCGGCGTGATACAGCGGCGAGGGACGCCCGACGTAGTGCTGCAGATCGCGCTCGAACTCGGCGACGAAGTCGGGATCCGCGAGCGCTTCGCGATACGCTGCCTCGAGCTCGGCGAGCGGCGCCATCAGCGTCTCGGCGACGAACTTGCCGCCGTACGGGCCGAAATGCCCGTGCACGTCGGGCAGCGTGCCCGGGTGCAGCGGCGTGGAGAACTCAGACAGCGTATTCGCGTTCAACTGCAAGTACCTCGGCGACGAACGCCTGCATTTTGCCGTAATCCTTGATGCCCTTCGCCTGCTCGATGCCGCCGCTGACGTCCACCGCATAGGGCCGCACCGCGCGCAGCGCGCGCCCGACGTTCGCGGCATCCAGCCCGCCGGCGAGCACGATCGGCTTGTCGCGCTCGCGCGGGATCAAGGACCAATCGAAGGCCTGTCCCGTGCCGCCGGCGAGCTGCGGATGCCAGGCATCGAGCAGCAGGGCGCGCGCATCGGCATAGGCGCGCGCCGCCGCCGCGAGCGTCGTCCCGGTCTCCAGCCGCACGGCCTTGACGTAGGGGCCGCCGTAGGCGCGACAGTAGTCGGCCGTTTCCTCGCCGTGGAACTGGGCCAGATCGAAATGCACCTCGGCGACGATCGCGCGGACCTCGGCCAGGGGCAGATCCACGAACAGTCCGACAGCACTGACGAACGGCGGCAGTTTCGCCACGATGGCCTTCGCCACCGCGGGCTCGACGTAGCGGGGACTGGGCGGATGCAACACGAAGCCGAGCGCGTCGGCCCCCAGCGCGACGGCGTCCAGCGCATCGGACTCGCGTGTGATCCCGCAGAACTTGATGCGCGTGCGTCTTTCCATCGCTTCGACTGTGCGCCGCCGGCCGTCCTCGGGCGGCCGCTGCGGCACGCCGGCATTATCCAGCTTCGCCGCTGCCGGGTATAGAGCGCGGGCTTCAGTCGACCTCGAAGGGCAAAGGTGCCGGATCCACGGGCAGACCGTAGTGCGCGGGGTAGCTCGCGTGCGCGAAGTAGAGGCCGCTCGCTGCCGCGGTCATCGCCGCACGGCGGCGATCGCGGCCCTCGAGGACTTCGCGCGCCCAGGCGGGCGGGCGGGCGCCGCTGCCGATCTCCATCAGCACGCCGGCGAGATTGCGCACCATGTGCTGCAGAAACGCGTTGGCCTCGACGTGCAGGACGATCAGCTCGCCGCGCCGCGCGACGTCGAGCCGGTACAGGCGCCGCACGGGATGCTTCGCCTGGCAGCCGGCCGCGCGGAAGGCCGAGAAATCGTGCTCGCCGAGCAGCAGTGCGGCGCCCTCGCGCATCCGCGGGACTTCGAGCGGCCGGTACTGCCAGCAGACGCGGCGCTGCCACAGGCCGGGACGCGTCGGCCGATTCCAGATCAGGAAAGCGTAGGCGCGGCTCGCTGCGGAAAAACGCGCGTGGAAGTCATCGGGCACTTCGACGGCCCAGCGGATCGCGACGTCGGGCGGCAGATGGCTGTTGACGCCGAGCGTCCACGCGCGCGGATCGCGCGCGGCCCGCGTGTCGAAATGGACCACCTGGCCGCAGGCGTGGACGCCGGCATCGGTGCGGCCGGCGCACTGCGAGACGACGGCTTCGTCGGCGACGCGCGAGAGCGCGTCGTCGACGGCCGCCTGTACCGAACGGCCGCTGGCCTGGATCTGCCAGCCGCAGTAGGCGCTGCCGTCGTATTCGATGCCGAGCGCTATCCGCATGGGGCCGGCGACGCGGCGACACCGCGCATCGCCGCCGCGGACACCGTCAGGACAACTGCGACAGTAGCTGCCGCGCTTCCTGCTGCTGCCCGGCGCTGCCCTCGCGCGTGACTTCGTCGAGGATCGCGCGCGCGCCCTCGCTGTCGCCGAGCTCGATGTAAGCCTTCGCGAGATTGAGCTTGGTGTCGACCTCGTCGGACTCGCTCTGATACTCGACTTCCTCCTCGCGCGGCATCACCACCGTCTTGTCGATGTGCATGCCGGTGCGCTCCAGCGACAGATCCTCGTGATCCATCGCGAGCGTGTCCTGCGGATTCATCGACTGCGCTTCGTCGATGTTGAAGTCGAGCTCGAGATCCTCAGCGCCGAGCTCGCCGAGATCGAAGTCGAGCATGCCTTCATCGGCCGGCTCGTCTTCGAGATCGAGGCCGGCGAGCGAGGCTTCCATCGAGCGCGTCAGATCCTCCAGCGACTCGGTCAGCGGTTCGATGCCCGGACGGGTGGTCGAGGACTTCGGGATCTCCAGCGTGTCGTCGACGTCGAGCTTGGCGAAGTCCGTCGTATCCTGCAGCGCGAGGTCGAACTCGAGATCCGATTCCTCGTCCGCGCCGCCGGC
This sequence comes from Gammaproteobacteria bacterium, assembly GCA_035325705.1. Lineage (GTDB taxonomy): Bacteria > Pseudomonadota > Gammaproteobacteria. The sequence continues at coordinate 81,478 of DAOKZI010000019.1, read as the reverse complement.
CCCGCCGTGGGTCGTCGACAGGCCGTCGGCGATGTTGAGATCGATGTTCGGATTCTTCAGCGAGAGATCGAGATCGGCACCCGCCTCGGCGTCGAGGTCCAGCGCGAAGCCGTCGCTCTCCGCCGTCAGATCGAGCTCGTCCGCCGCGAGCGCATCGGCGCCGGCCGCCGGGGCCGGGCTGTCGACGTCGAAATCCAGACCGAGCCCTTCGAGGTCGAAATCGAGCGGTTCCTCGGGCGGGAGCTGGGCCGTGATGTCGGTGTCGCGATCGAAGTCCGCGCTCGGACCTTCACCGCTCTCGAGCTTCGGCGACACGGTGTCGCTGATGTCGAAATCGAGGCCCAGGGCATCGTCGTCGGCGACGCCCGCCGCCGGCTCACCGGCGCCGGAGGCGGTATCGGCGAGCGATCCGGCCGTGATCGACAGCAGCGGTTCGTCCTCGAGATCGAGACGGCCGGCGAGATCGCCCGTCTTCGTGATGTCGAGCAGATCGGCCGTCTCCTCCGACGGCGGGGCCGCGGCGTCGAGACTCAGATCCGAGGTGTCGATCCCGGCTTCTTCCTCCGGCCGGTCCAAAGTCGAGGTCATGTCGCCGCCGGCGTCGGCAGCCGGGGGCGCTTCGGCAGCGGCCGCCGTGCCCGTCTCCTCCGTCCCGCCGGTGAGATCGAGGAAACCGGCCTTTTCGAGCTGCTCGACGGTCGCGGTCAAGTCGATCATCGCGGACGCGTCGCCGGGCTCGCCGGTGGTCAGATCGAGCATCGGCTCGAGCTCGGCGTCGCCGCTGCTCGCCGCCGTCAGATCGAAGTCGAGCACCGATTCGCCGGTGCCGGTGTAATCGTTGGTCAGGCCCACGGCGGTGACCGCGAGCGAGTCGTCGCCCGGCGCCATGGTCATCGTCGCGCCGCCCGGCGGCGACGTCGCTTCCCCCGTGACGTCGACGAATTCGCTGGACGCGGCGCCGGCATGCGCCGTCGCCTCGAGCGGGCCCGGCGCGAACAGCGCGCGATGCGGCGACATCTCGTTCCACATCGCGACCGCGTTCTCCCACAGCGGGTGATGGTCGCCGACCGCGTCGAGCAGATCTCGCGCGTGCGTCTCGTAGGCCTGCTTGTTGTTCGCGGAGTAGTAGATCTCGAGCAGCCGCAGCTTGTACTTGTGCTCGTTCGGGTACTGCGCGATGACCTTCTTCACCAGCTCTTCGGCCTGATCGAAGCGCTCGTAGGCGAGGTAGACGTTGACCTCCTCCAGCGGATCGCCCTGGAGCTGCTCGGCGGTCGCTTCGAGCGTGCGCGTGAACTGGTCGGCCTGTTCCTCGGCGGCGACGGGCGCCACCGGCGTGGTCGGCGCTTCGACTTCGTCGAGGCTCGTCGCCGCCACGGCCGCCGCGGGCGCGGCCACGGCGACCGCCGGCGCGGCCCGCTTCGGACCGGCCTTGATCTCCTTGCCGCGGCGCGCGGCCAGCGACTTGCCGAGCACGGCGAGCAAAAGCACGAGCAGCGAAGCCAGCACGCCGAGGATCGTCGTCGCGCCGCCCGGCACCGCGTCGCGCAGATGCGCCGGGATCAGCTTGTCGAGCGGACCCGCCGGCGCAGGGGCCGCGGGCTTAGTCGCGGCCGGCGCCGGCGCGACGGGCGCCTCCGCGGCCGGGGCGGGTGCTGCTGCGCCGGTCGCCGGAGCCGCGGGCGTCACTGCCGGCGGCGTCGCCGGCGCGGTGTCCCCGGGCTTGACGCCGAGCTCGGCGAGCCGCGCCTGCAGGCGCGCGAGCTCTTCGTCCTTGATTTCGACCTGACGCTGCAGGAGATCGATGATCTCGCTGGCTTCATCGAGCTTGGATTTCAGCTCGGCTTCGGCCGCGGCCTGCGCGGTTTCGCCTTCCGCGGCCCGCGCGGCGGCGTCGCCGGTGCCTGCGGCTTCGCCGCCTTCGGCGGCGGTGGCGCCGGCGCCGGGCGCGCCCGCGGCCTTTTCGCCCTCGGCGGCCGGCGGGACGAGCTCCAGCCGGGCTTCGTCGCCCTTGGCCGCCGGCGCTTCAGACTTTCCCGGGGCACCGCCTTCCTCGCTTTCAGCGAGCGCGGCTTCGAGCTCGTCGTCGCCGGCGGCCGGCGCCGCGGCCGGCGCGGGCGGGCTGAGCGGCTGGGTCGGCGCCGCGGCGCTGGCCCCCTGGCGGTATTCTTCCCAAAGCTGGTGCTGGCGCGCGACCTCGGCGACCGCTTCGCGCTGACTCACGCCGTCGATGTCGGCCTGCGCGGGCATGCGCAGCACGGCGCCGCGACGGAGCTGGTTGATGTTGTCGTTGGCGAAGGCCTCGGGGTTCGCGCGCAGCAGCGCGATCATCATGCGCTGGACGCTGATGCTCGCATCCGGTCGATGGCGCAGCGCCAGCGCCCACGCGGTGTCCGAGCTCTGGACGGTGCCCAGCGTGCCGCCGGCCGCAGCGGCGGCGGGCGGCGGCGCGGCCATCGGCGCGCGGGGGGCGACCGGGGCCGGGGCCGGGCTCGGCGCGCGCACGGTGGCGGGCGCCGGCGTGTAGCTCGGCGCGGCCGCCCGGCGATTCGGGTCGTACAGCGGCGGATCGAGCAGCACCGTGTACTCGCGCACCAGGCGCCCGTTGGCCCAGTTCAGCTCGAGCAGGAAATTGAGGAAGGGCTCGCGCACGGGTTCGCGCGTCGAGATGCGGATGAAATCACTGCCGGCCGGCGTTTCGACGACCTCGAACTTCAAGGACAGCAGCACGGCTTCGCGCAGCACCCCGGCGCGCTCGAAGGCCTCCGGGCTCGCCAGCTTGATGCTCAGGGTGTCGTAATCGGCGGCGGTCGCACCGAGGATTTCGATGCGGCCGTCGAAGGGTTGATTGAGTCCGGACCGAGCCTTCAGCGCCCCTAGACCCAGCGCTGATGCCGCTCCCGGCAAGAGCATCGACAGGGCGAGAGCGACTGCTTTTTTTCGCAGCATGTGGCGCTTCCTCAATCGTCGGCGACGCCGTCGGTGACGGCGTCAATGTCGGCGTAGTCCGGCTCGGGCGCCCCGGCATGACCCGGCTTGCCCGCAATCTTCAAGCTAAGGGCGCAGCTTCCTACCTGCGAATGAACTTTATGATTGCTTGTTAACTTTAACTTATAAATAGCTTTTCACCAATATTTCCGCAATCTGGATGCTGTTCAGCGCGGCGCCCTTGCGCAGGTTGTCGGCCACGACCCAGAGATCGAGACCCCTGGGGTGCGAAATGTCCTCGCGGATGCGGCCGACGAACACCTCGTCGCGCTGCGCGGCCTCGGTGACGGCGGTCGGGTAGGCGCCGTCGGCCCGGCCGTCGAGCACCGTCACCCCGGGCGCCTTGGCCAGCAGCGCGCGGGCGGCCTCGGCCGTGATCTTCTCACGCGTCTCGATGTGGACGGCCTCCGAGTGACCGTAGAAGACGGGCACGCGCACGGTGGTCGGATTCACCAGGATGCGCTCGTCGCCGATGATCTTCCGCGTTTCCCACACCATCTTCATTTCTTCCTTCGTGTAGCCGTTGTCCATGAAGACGTCGATGTGCGGCAGGCAGTTGAAGGCGATCTGCTTCGGATAGACCGCGGTCTCGATCGGCTTGCCGTTCAACAGGCTCGCGGTCTGGCGCGCCAGCTCCTCGATGGCTTCCTTGCCAGTGCCGGACACCGCCTGATAAGTGCAAACGTTGATGCGTTCGATGCCGACCGCGTCGTAGATCGGCTTCAGGGCGACCAGCATCTGGATGGTCGAGCAGTTCGGGTTCGCGATGATGCCGCGATTGCGATAGTCGGCGATCTTGTGCGCATTCACCTCGGGCACGACGAGCGGGATGTCCGCGTCGTAGCGGAACTGCGAGGTGTTGTCGATGACCACGCAGCCGGCCGCCGCCGCCTTGGGCGCATAGATCTTCGATACCGAGGCGCCCGGCGAGAACAGCCCGATCGGCGTCTGGCTGAAATCGAAGGTCTCGAGATCCTGCACCGTCAACTGCTTGCCCGCGAAGGGGATCTGCGAACCCGCCGAACGGGCGCTCGCGATCGCGAACACCCGATCGACCGGAAACTTGCGCTCCTCGAGGATCGAGAGCATTGCCTCACCGACGGCGCCGGTGGCGCCGACCACGGCCACGTTGAACTTTCTGGTCATCTCGTTGTGCCTGCTTGATGAATTGGATGGGGAAGCGGCGTGCCGCTTCAGCGCAGCGCGGCCGCGACGGCCGCGCCCATCTCGCGCGTACCGACGACACGCCCGCTCGCGGACCGGATGTCCGCCGTGCGCAGTCCGGCCTCGAGCACCGCCGTCACCGCCTGCTCGATGCGCGCCGCCTGGGCCGGCTCGTTCAGCGAGTAGCGCAGCATCATCGCGGCCGACAGGATCGTCGCCAGCGGATTGGCCTTGTCCTGGCCCGCGATGTCCGGTGCCGAGCCGTGGATCGGCTCGAACATGCCCTTGCCGTTCGCGTCCAGCGAGGCCGAAGGCAGCATGCCGATCGAACCGGTCAGCATCGAGGCGAGATCGGACAGGATGTCGCCGAAGAGATTGCCGGTGACGATGACGTCGAACTGCTTCGGCGCGCGCACGAGCTGCATCGCCGCGTTGTCCACGTACATGTGCGACAGCTCGACGTCCGGATACTCGCGGCCGACCTCGGTGAGGAGCTCGCGCCACAGCTCGGTCGTCTCCAGCACGTTTGCCTTGTCGACCGAGCACAGGCGTCGCGCCCGCTTCTCTGCGGTACGGAACGCGGCGTGAGCGACGCGGCAGATTTCCGCTTCGGTGTAGATCATCGTGTTGCGCCCGACGCGCTGGCCGTTCGCCGCGGTCTCGATGCCGCGCGGCTGGCCGAAGTAGATGTCGCCGGTCAGCTCGCGGACGATCATGATGTCGAGGCCGGCGACGACTTCGGGACGCAGAGTCGAAGCCTCGGCGAGCGCGGCGTGCACGGCCGCCGGACGCAGATTGCAAAAGAGATCGAGCGCCGCACGCAGCTTCAGGAGGCCGCGCTCCGGGCGCTTGTCGCGCTCGATGCGATCCCACTTCGGACCGCCGACCGCACCGAGCAGGATGGCGTCCGCCGCGCGAGCGAGCGCCAGCGTGCTGTCCGGCAGCGGTTCGCCGTGGGCATCGACGGCGCAGCCGCCCATCAGGGCTTCCTCGATCTCGAGCGCGAGACCGTAGCGCTCGCGCAGCGCGTTCAGCACCGTGAGCGTGGCATCGACGATTTCGGGCCCGATGCCGTCGCCCTTGAGCAGGAGTAGCTTGTGCGCCATGGGGAAAATCCGCGTGGAAAACCGCCGAAAAAAGGGCGGAAAGAATACCCGAATCGCCGCGCTCGCGGTACCGATGTGCGCTCTCCGAGGCGGCCGTATACTGGCCGCCCGCCACCGTCCCGTGCGCTCATGAATCTCGGCCTCGAACACCTGCAGCCTTATCCGTTCGAGCGGCTGGCCGCGCTGCGCCGGCACCTCACGCCGAATCCGGCGCTGAGTCCGATCAATCTCTCGATCGGCGAGCCTCAGCACGCGACGCCGGCGTTCATACTCGAGGTCCTGCGCGATCGACTGTCGCTGCTGTCGAAATACCCTGCGACGCAGGGCACTGAAGAGCTGCGCGCGGCGATTGCGAGCTGGCTCGCGCGCCGCTTCCGCTTGCCCGCCGGCGCGGTCGATCCGGCGACGATGGTGCTGCCGGCGAACGGCACGCGCGAAGCGCTGTTCGCCATCGCGCAGTGCCTGATCGACGCGCGCGACGCGCAGGCGCTGGTCGCGATGCCGAATCCCTTCTACCAGATCTACGAAGGCGCGGCGCTGCTCGCCGGCGCGCAGCCGTATTTCCTGCCCTGCCCGGCGTCGCGCGCCTTCATGCCGGACTTCGCCGCCGTACCGGAGGCGGTATGGGCGCGCTGCCGGCTCGTCTACGTATGCTCGCCGGCCAATCCTTCGGGCGCGGTGCTGTCGCGCGCGGACTATCGCGCGCTGCTCGCGCTCGCCGATCGCCACGATTTCATCGTGGTTTCGGACGAATGCTATTCGGAGCTCTATCTGGACGAGTCCGATCCGCCCTGCGGCCTGCTCGAAGCGGCCTGGGCCGACGGCCGCACGCGCTTCGAACGCTGCGTCGTGATGCACAGCCTGTCGAAGCGCTCGAACGCGCCGGGCCTGCGCTCGGGCTTCATCGCCGGCGATCCGGCGGTGCTCGGCGAGTTCCTGCGCTATCGCACCTATCACGGCGCGGCGATGCCCTTGCAGGTGCAGGCCGCGAGCGCGGTCGCCTGGGGCGACGAAGCGCACGTCGTCGACAACCGCGCGCGCTATCGCGCGAAGTTCGCCGCGGTGACGCCGCTGCTCGCCGCGGTCGCGAAAGTCGCGGCGCCCGCCGGCGGCTTCTATCTCTGGCCCGAAGTCGACGAGGACGAGTGCGCGCTGTGCGCGCGCCTGATCGCCGAGGCCAACGTCACGACCTTGCCGGGCTCCTTTCTCGCCCGCGACGCGGGCCACGGCAATCCCGGCGCGCGGCGCCTGCGGATCGCGCTCGTCGCCGAGCACGACGAATGCGTGACGGCCGTCCGCCGCATCGTCGAGGTCATGCGCTCACGCTGATTTTTTTCTTGCCATCGAGGTGTTCCATGCAGGATCTCGCCGCCGTCATCGACGCAGCCTTCGAACAACGCGCCGAGCTGAGCCCGGCCCAGGCGCCGCCGCAGGTGCGCGAGGCCGTCGAGGAATGTCTCGCGCTGCTCGACGGCGGCAAGCTGCGCGTCGCCGAGAAGCGCGACGGCCGGTGGCAGGTCAACGAGTGGGCCAAGAAGGCGGTGCTGCTCAGCTTCCGCCTGAACGACAACGCGGTGATGCCGGCCGGGAGCCTCGGCTTTTTCGACAAGGTGCCGACCAAGTTCGGCGGTCTGAGCGAGGCCGAATTCCGCGCGATCGGCGCGCGCGTCGTGCCGCCCGCTGTCGCCCGCCGCGGCGCCTACGTCGCGCCCGGCGTGGTGCTGATGCCGAGCTATGTGAACATCGGCGCCTACGTCGACAGCGGCACGATGGTCGACACCTGGGCGACCGTCGGCTCCTGCGCGCAGATCGGGAAGAACGTGCACCTGTCGGGCGGCGTCGGCATCGGCGGCGTGCTCGAGCCGCTGCAGGCCGCGCCGACGATCATCGAGGACGACTGCTTCATCGGCGCGCGCTCGGAAATCGTCGAGGGCGTCGTCGTCGGCGAGGGCGCGGTGATTTCGATGGGCGTGTTCATCGGCCAGAGCACGAAGATCTACGACCGCGAGACCAGGCGGATCACGAGCGGCTACGTGCCGCCGGGTTCGGTGGTGGTATCCGGCAGCCTGCCGGCCGCCGACGGCAGCCACAGCCTCTACTGCGCCGTGATCGTCAAACGCGTCGACGCCAAGACGCGCGCGAAGGTCGGCATCAACGAGCTGCTGCGGGACGTTTGAGCTCGCCGCTGCGATCGTCGTAGCCCGGGTGGAGCGCGCAGCGCGCAACCGGGGACCTTCAGCGCACGGGCGCACCCCGATTCCGGGTTTCGCTGCGCTACACCCGGGCTACGAAGATTTGCCGATTCTGCACGAGCCTCAAGCCGCGCGACCCGCCAAGTCGGGCCGGGCCAGCGCTTCGCGCACGGCGTTCGCGATGTGCTGTGCGAGCTCGTCGACCTGGCGCTCGTCGCGTCCTTCGACCATCACGCGGATCAGCGGCTCGGTGCCCGAGGGACGCAGCAGGACGCGGCCCTGATCGGCGAGCTGAGCTTCGACTTCGGCGACCGCTTTCAGCACGATCGGCGCACGCGTGACATCCACGCGCTGCTGCAGGCGGACGTTGACGAGCTTCTGCGGGAATTTCGTCATTCCTTCCTTCAGCGCCGTGAGCGGCTGCCCGGACTGCACCATCGCCTCCAGCACCTGCAGCGCCGAGATGATGCCGTCGCCCGTCGTCGTCAGATCGAGGCAGATGATATGGCCCGAAGACTCGCCGCCGACGGTCCAGCCGTTCGCCGTCAGCATCTCGAGGATGTAGCGATCGCCGACCGCCGCGCGCCTGAAATCCAGCGCCTGCTCGCGCAGCGCGAGCTCGAGGCCGAGATTGCTCATCTGCGTGCCGACGACGGTGCCGGCGAGCCGGCCGAGGCGCTGGCGATGACGGGCGATGATGTAGGTCAGCTCGTCGCCGTCGAGCACTTGGCCGAGATGATCGATCATGATCAGGCGATCGCCGTCGCCATCCAGCGCGATGCCGACCTGCGCGCCGTGGGCGAGCACCGCGCGCCGTAGCTGGTCCGGGGCCGTCGCGCCGACTTGCTCGTTGATGTTGAAGCCGTCGGGCTGATTGCCGATCGCGATCACTTCGGCGCCGAGCTCCTCGAATACGTCGGGCGCGATGTGGTAAGTCGCGCCGTGGGCACAGTCGACGACGAGCTTGAGGCCGCCGAGATGCAGCCCGGTCGCGACCGTGCTCTTGCAGAATTCGATGTAGCGCCCGGCCGCATCGACGACGCGGTGCGCCTTGCCGAGCTCGCGCGAGGTCACGGTTTCGAAAGGCTTGTCGAGCTCGCGCTCGATTTCGAGCTCGACGCTGTCGAGGAGCTTGGTGCCGGCACCGGAAAAGAACTTGATGCCGTTGTCGTCGAAAGGATTGTGCGAGGCGCTGATGACGATGCCGGCCTGCGCGTGGAAAGTGCGCGTCAGGTAGGCGATGCCCGGCGTCGGCATCGGCCCGAGCAGATGGATGTCGACGCCCGCAGCGGACAGGCCGGCCTCGAGCGCGGACTCGAACATATAGCCCGAGACCCGCGTGTCCTTGCCGATGAGCACTTTCGGCCGCGCCTTGCCGCGCGCGAGCACGCGGCCGGCGGCCCAGCCGAGCTTCATCACGAAATCCGGGGTGATCGGCGGCACGCCGACCCGACCGCGGACGCCGTCGGTCCCGAAATACTTGCGAACGGACGTACTGCTGCTCATCGAATTCCTTTCGCCACTGGTGCCTTGCACTTGTAGCGACAGCTTAGCAGCGTCAATTGAATCCTGCGTGTGAGCGGCGTCGCAGTGCCGGCAGTCGGACTCCCTGCCCGCGGCGCGGGACGCAGGCACCCGCGGACGTGAAAAAGCCCCGATCGCGTCACCGCAATCGGGGCTTACTGGGTCGGGCCGAGTGCTAGTGCGAGCTGGCGGGGCCGCCGATCGGCGTTTCCGGCGAACCCGTCACCACGCCCTGCTTCGTCGACGGGCTGCCGCGATCGTCGTCGTCCCAGTTCTGCGGCTCGCGCGGCTCACGCCCGAGCATGATGTCGTCGATCTGGCCGCTGTCGAGCGTCTCGTACTTGATCAGCGCGCTCGCCATCGTGTGCAGCTTGTCGAGGTTGTCCTCGAGGATGCGCCGCGCCCGCAGGTAGTTGCGGTCGACGATGTGGCGGACTTCCTCATCGATCAGGCGCGCCGTGTCGTCCGACACCGACTTGTGCTGCGTGACCGAATGGCCGAGGAACACCTCGCCCTCGTCGTCGCTGTAGGTCATCGGCCCGAGCTTCTCGGACAGGCCCCAGCGCGTGACCATGTTGCGCGCGATGTCGGTGACACGCTCGATGTCGTTCGACGCGCCGGTCGTCACCGCCTCCTTGCCGAACACGATCTCCTCGGCGAGACGGCCGCCGAACAGGCTCGCGATCTGGCTCTCGAGACGCTCCTTGCTGTAGCTCAAGCGGTCTTCCTCGGGCAGGAACATCGTCACGCCCAGCGCGCGGCCGCGCGGGATGATCGAGACCTTGTAGACCGGATCGTGCGAAGGCACCGAGCGCCCGACGATCGCATGGCCCGCCTCGTGATAGGCGGTCAGCTTCTTCTCCTTCTCGCCCATCACCATCGAGCGCCGCTCGGCGCCCATCATGATCTTGTCCTTGGCCTTCTCGAACTCTTCCATGTCGACGAGGCGCTTGTTGCTGCGCGCGGCGAACAGCGCCGCCTCGTTGACGAGGTTGGCGAGATCGGCGCCGGAAAAGCCCGGCGTGCCGCGCGCGAGCACCGCGGGCTTCACGTCGTCGCCGAGCGGCACCTTGCGCATGTGGACCTTCAGGATCTGCTCGCGGCCGCGGATATCCGGCAGCGGCACCACGACCTGGCGGTCGAAACGGCCCGGCCGCAGCAGCGCCGGGTCCAGCACGTCCGGCCGGTTGGTGGCGGCGATGACGATGATGCCCTCGTTGCCCTCGAAGCCGTCCATCTCGACCAGTAGCTGGTTCAGCGTCTGCTCGCGTTCGTCGTGACCGCCGCCGAGGCCGGCGCCGCGATGGCGGCCGACCGCGTCGATTTCGTCGATGAAGATGATGCAGGGCGCGTGCTTCTTGGCCTGCTCGAACATGTCGCGCACGCGCGAGGCGCCGACGCCGACGAACATCTCGACGAAGTCCGAGCCGGAAATCGTGAAGAACGGCACCTTCGCTTCGCCGGCGATGGCCTTGGCGAGCAGGGTCTTGCCGGTACCCGGCGGACCCACCATCAGCACGCCGCGCGGAATCTTGCCGCCGAGCTTCTGGAACTTGCCCGGATCGCGCAGGAAGTCGACCAGCTCCTTCACCTCTTCCTTCGCCTCGTCGACACCGGCGACGTCGTTGAAGGTGATCCGGACCTGATCCTCGCCGAGCATGCGCGCGCGGCTCTTGCCGAAGGACAGCGCACCGCGGCCGCTGGCGCCGCCCTGCATCTGCCGCATCAGGTAGATCCACACGGCAATCAGCAGCAGGAACGGGAACCAGGAGATGAAGATCTGCATCAGGATGCCCTGCCGATCCGGCGGCTGGGCTTCGATGCGCACCTGATGATCGAGCAGCATGCCGATCAGCGGGCCGTTGTCGGTCTCCGGACTGTAGGTGAACTGCTTGGATCCGTCCTGCATCTCGAACTCGATGGTCGGACCGTCCAGCAGCGCCTTGGACACCTGCCCGCTTTTGACCGACGAGATGAAATCCGAGTAATCCACCGCGCGCGACACGTGTCGCGGCGTAAAATTCTGGAACACCAGCATCAACACCAGGGCGATGACCGCCCACAGCGCGAGGTTTCTTGCCATCGTATGTCTACCCGTTCCTCGTCGATCCCTGTGACTTTCGCGTCCGCTTCAGCGCTCCGCGGCCCGCAACTGAATGAAGTCTAGCCCTTGTACCCGCCCGCAACCACATAGAACTCTGCGGACCCCTTGCGCGAGGCGGCCGGCTTGCGGCGGGTGAGGCGCTCGAAGTGCGTCCGCAGGCCGCGCAAGAAACGCTCGCTGTCATTGGAATGGAACATCTTCAGCACCATAGTCCCTCCGGGCCGCAGAAAGTTCTGCGCCGCCTCGAAGGCGAGCTCCGCGAGCTCCACCGAGCGTGCCTCGTCGACGTCCCGTATACCCGTCAAATTGGGGGCCATGTCGGATAAAACAAGATCGACCGGCCGGCCTCGCAGCGCGTCTCGAATCCGCTCGATCACGGCCGGCTCGCGGCAGTCTCCGAGCAGAAACCTGACGTCGTGCATGGGTTCCATGGCCAGGATATCGACCGCGACCACCAAGCCGTGAGCGCCGACGATGCGCGCCGCCACTTGCGACCAGCCGCCCGGGCTCGCGCCCAGATCCAGCACCGTCGCGCCCGATTTGAGCAGGCGATCCTTCTCGAGCAGCTCGGTGAGCTTGAAGGCCGCGCGCGAGCGCAGGCCGAGCTTTTCGCGCTGCTTGACGAACGGGTCGCTGGCTTGGGTCTGGTACCAGCGGCTGGACGAGCTGCGACGGGACATCGGGCAAAGGCCGCGCCGGCCACGGCCCCTAGACGTAGTGCACGGCGAGGATCTCGTACTCGACGGCGCCGCTCGGCACCTGCACCGTCACCGTGTCGCCTTCGCGCTTGCCGATGAGGGCGCGTGCGACCGGCGAGTTGATCGAGACGAGGCCCGCTTTGATGTCGGCTTCATCCTCACCGACGATGCGGTACTTCACCTCTTCGTCGCTGCCGAGATTCATCAGCTCGACCGTCGCGCCGAACACCACGCGGCCCTGCGCATTGACCTTGGTGACGTCGATGATCTCGGCCGTCGCGAGCTTGCCTTCGATTTCCGCGATGCGTCCTTCGGTGAAGCTCTGCTGCTCGCGCGCCGCGTGGTATTCGGCGTTCTCCTTGAGATCGCCCAGCGCGCGCGCTTCCGCGATCGCATTGGTGATGCGCGGGCGCTCGACGAACTTCAATCGCTGCAGCTCTTCGCGCAGCTTCTGCGCGCCTTCGGCCGTCATCGGGGACTTTTGCATCGCCGGCCCTCTAGCAGGCTGGTGAAAAACGACGGCGAGCACCGCCCGGCGCCGTGCGCGCCGGGTGGTGCTCGTCCATGCTGTGTGAGCTCGCTTGCGCGGCGGGCTTGTGCCTTGCAGCCGGCACTTTCGCGGGCTTCTTCATCTGCCCGCTAGCCCCGCAGTCGATGGTGCAGCGTCTGCAGGCGACGGACTTGTTCCTCACCCTGCTCTGCGAGCGCCATCACGGCCGCGGTCGCGCCGGCCATGGTCGTAGTGTAGGCAATCCTGTGCTGCAGGGCACTGCGCCGGATGGTGAAGGAATCGGCGATCGCCTGCTCGCCTTCGGTCGTGTTGACGATGAAGTCGATCGCGCCGTTCTTGATCATGTCGACGATGTGCGGCTGTCCCTCGAGCACCTTGTTGACGGTCTGGCAGTCGATGCCCGCGCCCGTCAGCACGCGCGCCGTGCCGCGCGTCGCGACCAGCCGGAAACCGGCCGCCGCGAGCCGCCGCGCGAGTTCGACCGCCGCCGGCTTGTCGGCCTCGCGCACGCTGATGAAGGCCGTGCCGCTCACCGGCAGCGTCATGCCCGCCGCCTGCTGGGACTTCGCGAAGGCCTCGCCGAAGCTCGCCCCGACGCCCATGACCTCGCCGGTCGATTTCATCTCCGGGCCGAGCAGCGGATCGACGCCCGGGAACTTCGCGAACGGAAACACCGCTTCCTTCACCGAGTAGTAGTCCGGCACGCGCTCCCGCGTCGCCTGCTGCGCATCGAGCGAGAGGCCGACCATGCACTTCGCCGCGAGCTTCGCCAGCGGCATGCCGATCGCCTTCGACACGAAGGGCACGGTGCGCGAGGCGCGCGGGTTCACTTCCAGCACGTAGATCTTCTCGTCCTGGATCGCGAACTGCGTGTTCATGAGCCCGACGACGCCGAGGCCCAGCGCCATCGTCACCATCTGCTCGCGCAGCGCGTTCTGCGTCGCGGCCGACAGCGTGTGCGGCGGCAGCGCGCAGGCCGAGTCGCCGGAGTGGATGCCGGCCTGCTCGATGTGCTCCATGATGCCGCCGATCAGCACCCGATGGCCGTCGCACAGCGCATCGACGTCGACCTCGATTGCGTGATCGAGATAGCGATCGAGCAGCACGGGCGAGTCGTTCGACACCTGCACCGCCTGGCGCATGTAGGTCGCCAGCGCTTCCTCGTTGTAGACGATTTCCATCGCGCGGCCGCCGAGCACATAGCTCGGACGCACGACCAGCGGATAGCCGATTTCCGCCGCCGCGGCGAGCGCGGCCTCGGGCGAGCGCGCGGTGCGGTTGGGCGGCTGCAGCAGGCCGACCTGCGACAGGAACTGCTGGAAACGTTCGCGATCCTCGGCGAGATCGATCGAGTCCGGGCTGGTGCCGACGATCGGCACGCCGGCCGCGGCGAGCGCGCGCGCGAGCTTCAGCGGCGTCTGGCCGCCGAACTGCACGATCACGCCTCGCGGCTTTTCGAGCGCGACGATCTCGAGCACGTCCTCCAGCGTCAGCGGCTCGAAGTAGAGTCGATCGGCGGTGTCGTAATCGGTCGATACGGTCTCCGGGTTGCAGTTGACCATGATCGACTCATAGCCCGCCTCCTGCATCGCATAGGCCGCCTGCACGCAGCAGTAGTCGAACTCGATGCCCTGACCGATCCGGTTCGGGCCGCCGCCGAGGATGATGATCTTCTCGCGCGCGCTGGGGCGCGCCTCGCACTCGTCCTCGTAGGTCGAATACAGGTAGGCGGTGGTCGCGTCGAACTCGGCGGCGCAGGAATCGACGCGCTTGTACACGGGACGAAGGCCGCGCGCGTGGCGCGCCGCGCGCACTTCCTCCTCGCTGACGCCGACGAGGCGCGCGAGCCGCGCGTCGGCGAAGCCCTTGCGCTTCAGGCGCCGCAGGACCTCGCCGTCGAGGGCGGCGAGGCCGCGGCCGGCGATGGCCCGTTCCTCGCGCACGAGATCCTCGATCTGCGTCAGGAACCACGGATCGATGCGCGTGAGCTGATGGATCTCCTCGAGGCTCATGCCGTGCCGAAACGCATCGCCGACGAACCAGATGCGCTCCGAGCCCGCGATCGACAGCTCGCGCACGAGCTTCGCCTGATCGAGCTTCTCGCCGGGCTTGAACTTCTCTTCGAGCCCCATCGTGCCGGTCTCGAGGCCGCGCAGCGCCTTCTGGAAGGACTCCTGGAAGGTGCGGCCAATCGCCATCACCTCGCCGACGGACTTCATCTGCGTCGTCAGCCGATCCTGCGCCTGCGGGAACTTCTCGAAGGTGAAGCGCGGGATTTTCGTCACCACGTAGTCGATGGTCGGCTCGAAGGACGCCGGCGTCGCGCCGCCCGTGATCTCGTTCGCGAGCTCGTCGAGCGTGTAGCCGACGGCGAGCTTGGCCGCGACTTTCGCGATCGGGAAGCCCGTCGCCTTCGACGCCAGCGCGGAAGAGCGCGACACGCGCGGATTCATCTCGATCACGACCATGCGGCCGTCGTCGGGATTGATCGCGAACTGCACGTTGGAGCCACCGGTCTCGACGCCGATTTCGCGCAGCACCGCGATCGAGGCGTTGCGCAGGATCTGGTACTCCTTGTCGGTGAGCGTCTGCGCCGGCGCGACGGTGATCGAATCGCCGGTGTGGATGCCCATCGGATCGAGGTTCTCGATCGAGCAGATGATGATGCAGTTGTCCTGGCGATCGCGCACGACCTCCATTTCGTACTCTTTCCAGCCGAGCACCGATTCCTCGATCAACACCTCGTGCGTCGGCGACGCGTCGAGCCCGCGCGTGACGATCTCGGCGAACTCCTCGCGGTTGAAGGCGATGCCGCCGCCGGTGCCGCCTAGCGTGAACGAGGGCCGGATGACGGTCGGGAAGCCGAGCTGCTGCTGGGCGCGTTCGGCCTCTTCCAGGCTGTGGCAGACGAAGGAGCGCGGCGAAGCGAGGCCGATGCGCGTCATCGCCTCGCGGAACTTCTCGCGATCCTCGGCCATTTCGATCGCGCGCTCGGAGGCGCCGATCAGCTTCACGCCGTAGCGCTCGAGCACGCCTTCGCGCGCGAGATCGAGCGCGCAGTTCAGCGCGGTCTGGCCGCCCATCGTCGGCAGGATCGCGTCGGGTTTCTCCTGCGCGATGATCTTCTCGACGGTCTCCCAGCGCACGGGCTCGATGTAGGTGGCATCCGCTGTGTCGGGATCGGTCATGATCGTCGCCGGGTTGGAATTCACCAGCACGATGCGATAGCCGTCCTTGCGCAGCGCCTTGCAGGCCTGGGTGCCGGAATAGTCGAACTCGCAGGCTTGACCGATGACGATCGGGCCGGCGCCGATCACGAGAATGGACTGGATGTCTGTACGCTTGGGCATCTTGCGCTCGTTCTCGCTACGGGGTCTCGCGTGCGGCTCAGCTCGGCCGATGCCGGCGCATCGAATCGATGAACTGATCGAAGAGATAGCCGATGTCGTGCGGCCCCGGGCTCGCTTCCGGATGACCCTGGAAGCTGAAGGCCGGCGCGCGCGTGTGCGCGATGCCCTGCAGGGACCCGTCGAACAGCGAGCGGTGCGTGGCGACCAGCGTCTCCGGCAGGCTCGCCTCGTCGACGGCGAAACCGTGATTCTGGCTCGTGATGTAGACGCGACCGCTGCGCAGATCCTGCACGGGGTGGTTCGCGCCGTGATGGCCGAACTTCATCTTGACCGTGCGCGCGCCGCACGCCAGTCCGAGTAGCTGATGGCCGAGGCAGATGCCGAAGATCGGCGTGCCGGCGGCGAGGAACTCGCGGATCGCGGCGATCGCGTAGTCGCAGGCCGCCGGATCGCCGGGGCCGTTCGACAGCAAGATCCCGTCCGGCTTCAGCGCGAGCGCGTCGCTCGCGCTCGCCTGCGCCGGCAGCACGTGCACTTCGCAGCCGCGATCGACGAGCAGGCGCAGGATGTTGCGCTTCACGCCGTAGTCGTAGGCGACGACGCGCCACTGCGGGCTGCCGTCGAGCAGGCGATGCCGGTTGCCCTCGAGCTGCCACGAGCCTTCGCGCCACAGATAAGGCGTCGTAGTCGACACGCGCTTCGCGAGATCCACGCCGTTCAAGCCCGGGAACTCGCGCGCCTTCGCCAGCGCGATCTCGACGTTCGCGCCGGAGCCGGCGGCGATGCAGCCGTTCTGCGCGCCGCGATCGCGCAGCAGCCGCGTCAGGCGGCGGGTGTCGACGTCGGCGATCGCGACGACGCCGTGGTCGCGCAGATAGCTGCCGAGATCCTGCGTCGCACGCCAGTTGCTGACGCAAGGCGAGGCGTCACGGATCACGAGCCCGGTGGCGAAGGGCTTCGCCGCCTCGCCGTCGAGCGCATTGGTGCCGACGTTGCCGATGTGCGGGTAGGTCAGCGTGACGAGCTGCTGGTCGTAGGACGGATCGGTCAGGATTTCCTGATAGCCTGTCATCGCGGTGTTGAACACCACCTCACCGACGGCATAGCCGTCCGCGCCCGCCGTCGAGCCGCGCAGCACCGTTCCGTCTGCCAAAGCCAGGAATGCTGGAGTCGTCACGTTGGTAAGTTCTGACATGAAAAGCGGGAACGCCCGGAGGGCAGTTCCCGCGCGAAGTGTGGCCCGAATTGTACTCGACGGCGCGGGTCCAGGGAAAGCCGCGAGTGCGCGCGGCGCGCCGCGATCCTGCGTCTGACGCGATGGACGCGACGCTCGCGCTCGACCTGCCGGACGGCGCCGCCGTGGGCCGCGAAATCTCCGACGGCGCGCGCACGCTGCCCGTGATCCTGGTGCGCGGCGGCGGCTACGTGCGCGCCTATCTCAATAGCTGCCCGCATGCGGGCGTGCGGCTCGACTGGAAGCCGGACGACTTTCGCGATTACACCGGCGAATTTCTGCTGTGCTCGATGCACGGTGCGCTGTTCGAGCCGGCGACGGGACACTGTATCGCCGGCCCCTGCCGCGGCGGCCGGCTCGTGTGCCTCGCGACGGTGCCCGACACCGCGGCGGCACTCGTCATCGCGGACGTGGAGAAGCTGCCGGCGCGCGCCGTGTTCCGGCGCTGAGGAGACCCTTAACCGCGCTCGGCGCGCGATGGCGTGCCGGCCGCGAGGCCGCGGTGGATGGCCTGGCTGACGGCGACGGCGACGGCGAGCGCGCGCTTGCCGTCCTCGCCGGACACCGTCGGTGAGCGCCCCTCGCCGACGGCGTCGACGAAGGAGCGGATTTCGTCCATCAGCGCATCCGAGCGCTCGAAGTGCAGCGTCTCGACCGAGGCGTCGCGCGGCGCGCCCAGGCGTCCGCCCTCCTCGACGCTGCCGACGAGCAGCGCGTGGTTCGCGAAATCGACGGTGATGTAGCTGTCGGCCTGCTGCACCGTCATCGCGCGCACGGGCTCGAGGTTGACGCGGCTCGCGACGAGCTCGGCGACGCAGCCGTCGGCAAAACGCAGCGTCGCCTGCGCGCGATCGATGTCGCCGCTGACGACGATGCTGCCGCTGGCCTCGATGGCGACGACGGGGCCGTCGACCAGCGACAGCGCGATGTCGATGTCGTGGATCATCATGTCGAGCACGACGTCGACCTCGGTCCCGCGCTGCTTGTAGACGGACATGCGCCGCGCCTCGATGTGCGTCGGCTGCGTCAGCAGCGGGCGCAGCGCGAGCACGGCGGGATTGAAGCGTTCGAGATGGCCGACCTGGAACACGAGCTCGCGCGCGTTCGCGAGCTCGATCAGGGCTTCGGCCTGGGCGACGGTTTCGGTCACGGGCTTCTCGACCAGCGTATGCACGCCGGCGCCGAGGCAGCGCCGCGCGATCTCGAAATGCGTCGCGGGCGGGGTGACGATGGAGACGAGATCGAGCTCACCGAGCAGCGCGCCGTAGTCGGTACAGCCGCGCACGCCGTATTTCGCCGCGACCTCGCCGACGCGCGCGTCGTCCGTGTCGACCACCGCGACGAGCTCGACCGCCGGCAGCGCGAGGTACTTCTGAACGTGGAAGTTGCCGAGGTATCCGACCCCGATCACCGCCGCCCTGAGCTTGCGCATGCCATCGACCGTCGCTGTGCCCGCAGCCCGGGCGCGCACACCTTAGCACGAGCAGGCCACGCTCGCCGCTCCGCGCTCCGGCGCACGCAAGCCTCATGCGTAGAGCTCTCGTAGCCCGGGTGCAGCGGAGCGGAACCCGGGATCCCGGGTTCCGCGCTGCGCGCTACACCCGGGCTACGAAGCTCGTAGGGTGCCGTGAAAGAGCGTCGCGGCCGTGGTTGTCCCCATGAGAGGCATGGCATCGATCTAGGGGACAACGACTGACGAGGCGCCGAACCCGGATTCCGCTTCGCTCCTTTTTCACGATTGCGGGTGCGCGCGCCTCACCCCAATCATGAAAGAGGCATAGTCCTGCAGCGTGAACGGCGGTGTCGTAGCCCGGGTGGAGCGCGCAGCGCGTAACCCGGGATCCGCGCTCGCCGTCGTCTCATGCATTCGGAAAGATCCCGCGCGGCGCGCGCCGAGCACTGCCGAAATTCTTTGCGTATCGGACATGCTCGATCCCGGGTTCCGCTACGCTGCACCCGGGCTACGAAAACGGGGGCGCCCTCTTTCACGGCAACCTACGGTTTCTGGCGCAGGCTCACCAGTCGGCGACGGATTTCGGCATCAGCGGCTCGGCGTAGATGACTCGGCGCGAATGCCGCAGCTCGCTCAGCACGCGGCGAATTTCCTCCGGATCCGCGGTGTGCGTGAAGGCCACGGTATAGACGCCCTGCGGTGTGGGGCCCTCGATCAGATCGGCGCCGACCGACAGCAGCAGCGCGCGGAGCTGGCGCTCGGTGATGTTGTCGTAGAACACGAGGTGCGCGCGCACACTCTCGGTCGAGCTGTCCGCGACGTGGCTCTGGCTCATCATGCTCAGGCCCGTGTTCTTGAGCCAGGCGACGCTCGCCTCGGTGTTGCCGGACAAGGTCGACACGAGACCGACGACCAGCGCGAGCACCGCAGCGGCGGCCCACGGCGGCGAGGTCTTCTCCCGCGTCGCCATCCGCGCATGCAGCCGGCGCAGCGCGTCCTCGCAGCGACGCTCGCTCGCCGGTGCGCGCAGCGCGCGCTGCAGGGCCTCGAGCAGCTCGAGCTCGCGGCGGCAGGACAGGCAGCCCTCGAGATGCGCGAGGACGCGAGCGCGCTCGGCGGCGGCGAGCGTGCCGTTCACATACCAAGGCAGTAGTTCGAACACCGCGGCGTGCCGCGCCGCGTACTCGCTGCGCGGGGATCGGACGGTGCTGTCGGGCTCGGGCAAGCGCATGATCGTTCTCTATTTCGGGCGCGATACGACGGCGCTCAACAGCTTCCGCAGCCGGGCGCGCGCATGGAACATGCGGGTCTTCACGGTGTTGACGGGGCAGCCGACGATGTCGGCCGTTTCCTCGTAGGAATAGTCGAGCAGGAAGGTCAGCTCGACGACGCTGCGATGGGCGGGCGAGAGCTTCGCAAGCGCGACCTCGAGCTGACGCTGCAGCCGCGCGGCATCGGCGGCGCCGCCCGGATCGGCCTCGATCGCGAGATCGAAATCCTCGTCCAGCGCGTCGGCGACGCTGCGCCGTTCGCGCTCCAGCCGCTTCAAGGCCTTGTGGTAGGCGATGCCGAAGATCCACGTCGATACGCGCGAGCGGCCGGCAAAGCGCGCGCCCCCCGTCCACACCGCGTACATCGTGTCGTTGACGACCTCCTCGGCGAGCTCGTGCTGATGGAGGATGCGCGACACGAAGTCGGTCAGGCGCGCGTAGTAGTGTCGATACAAGGTGTCGAAGGCACTGCGGTTGCCGGCGACGATCTCGGCGAGCAGAGCCGCGTCGCGGCGATCGACGAGGGCGGCCGCGGGAACGATGTCCTCGACCGCGGCTTCGATCCGCTCCGGCAGCTCGTTCATGCTTCCTCCCGCTCGATCGCAGGCCGCCTTGCCCCGTGCCGCGAGGCCCGCGCGGCCTCGCATGCCCACCGTTTGCTTAGTCCCCGCGCCGAGGCCGGAGGTTCATCGCCGCCTCGGCGGCCCGCGCCCTCAGCGCAGGCCGAGCACGTCCTGCATGTCGTAACAGCCCGGGCCGCGATCCGCCAGCCAGGCCGCGGCCCGCAGCGCGCCGCCGGCAAAAGTCGCGCGATTGGCGGCGCGATGCGTGATCTCGACGACCTCGCCGGCGCCGGCGAAGAGCACGGTGTGATCGCCGACGATTTCCCCGGCGCGGATGGTCTCGAAGCCGATGGTGCGGCGATCCCGCGGGCCGGTGTGGCCCTGACGGCCGTAGACCGCGCAGCTCGCGAGATCGCGGCCGAGCTCGGCGGCCAGGATCTCGCCCATGCGCACGGCCGTCCCCGACGGCGCGTCCACTTTGTGGCGGTGGTGGGCCTCGATGATTTCGACGTCGAAGTCTTCGCCCAGCACCCGCGCCGCGAGCTGGAGCAGCTTGAAGCACAGATTGACGCCGACGCTCATGTTCGGCGCGAACACGAGACCGATGCGCCGCGCGGCGGCGTCGATCTGCGCGCGTCGCTCGCCGAAGCCCGTGGTGCCGAGCACGACGCGCCGCCCGGTTTCGACGCAGGCCTCGAGATGCGCGAGCGAGGCCTCGACGGTCGTGAAATCGATCAGCACCTCGAAGGGCGTGTCGGCCAGCGCCGCGTCGCTCGCGAGCGGGATGCCGATCGGGCCGATGCCGGCAATCGCGCCGACGTCCTGGCCGAGCAGCGGATGGCCGGCGGCCTCGAAGGCGGCGACCAGCCGCAGCTCGCTCGCCCGCTGACCGAGCTCGACCAGACTGCGTCCCATGCGGCCGGCGGCGCCGGCGATGGCGACGGTGGGGAGGACCTTGCTCATGCTCAGCCGAACTTCATGTCTTCGAAGAATTTCTTCACGCCGTCCAGCCAGGAGCTGGCCCGCGGCGAATGACGCACGCCCTCGCTGGCGAGCGAGTCGCCGAAGGCGCGGAGCAGATCCTTCTGCTGCTTGTTGAGGCTGACCGGGGTTTCGATCGTCACGCGGCAGATCAGATCGCCCGTCGCCCCGCCGCGCACCGATTTCACGCCCTTGCCGCGCAGCCGGAACATCTTGCCGCTCTGGGTTTCGGGCGGGATCTTCAGCACCACGCGGCCTTCGAGCGTCGGCACCTCGAGCTCGCCGCCGAGCGCCGCGGTGACGAAGTCGATCGGCACTTCGGAATAGAGATCCGTGCCTTCGCGCGTGAAGATCGGATGCTCGCGCACCATCACGTTGACGTAGAGATCGCCCGCCGGACCGCCGTTCTGGCCCGGCTCGCCTTCGCCGCCGAGGCGGATGCGATCGCCGGTGTCGACGCCGGCCGGGATCTTGACCGTGAGCGTCTTGTGGCCGCGCGCCTTGCCGGTACCGCTGCAGTTCGCGCAGGGATCCTTGACCACGCGCCCGCGGCCGCGGCAGGCGGGACAGGTCTGCTGGACCGAGAAGAAGCCCTGCTGCATGCGGATCTGGCCGACGCCGTTGCAGGTCGTACAGGTTTCGGGCGCCGCCTTGCTGCGGCTGCCGTTGCCGTCGC
The DNA here is from genome assembly GCA_035325705.1 of Gammaproteobacteria bacterium. Classification (GTDB taxonomy): domain Bacteria; phylum Pseudomonadota; class Gammaproteobacteria. Next base: position 59,663 of record DAOKZI010000019.1, on the reverse strand, counting down.
AGACGTCGCAGTCGACGACGGTCGGGATGCGGATCTTGACCTCGGTACCGCGCACCGCGTCCTCGAGCGGCAGCTCGAGGTCATAGCGCAGATCGGCACCCCGGTACACGCGCGCCCCGCCGCGCGCGCCGCCGCCGCCGAAGATGTCGCCGAAGACCGACTCGAAGATGTCGCTGAAACCCGCGCCGCCGCCGAAACCGCCCCCGGCCTGCGGATCGACGCCGGCATGGCCGAACTGATCGTAGGCGGCGCGCTTCTGCTGATCGCTCAGGATCTCGAAGGCTTCCTTCGTTTCCTTGAAGCGTTCCTCGGCCTGGGTATCGCCGTCGTTGCGATCCGGATGGTATTTCATCGCGAGACGCCGATAGGCCTTCTTGATGTCGGCATCGGACGCCGTGCGGGTCACGCCCAGCACTTCGTAATAGTCCCGCTTCGCCATATCGCGCACCGTACCCCTATATGAACGAGCCCGGACGAAGCTTCACTCCGGCCGGGCCGCATCGCTGGTGTCCTCCGCGACGGAGGACTTTGTTCGCGGGCCGTGGACGGCCCGCGCCGATCGCGCCCGTTCCGGGCGCGATCGGCGCTTCCCTTACTTCTTGTCCTTGACTTCCTCGAAGTCGGCGTCGACGACGTTGTCGTCGCTCGCGCGCCGTTCTTCGCCGGCCCCGCCGCCGTCGGTCTGGGCGCCACCGCCTTCGGTCTCGGCCTGATAGGCGCGCTGCGCGACTTTACCCGAGAGCTCGGCGAGTTTCTGCGCCTTCGCCTCGATCGCCGCCTTGTCGTCGCCGGCCAGCGCCTTCTTCAGATCCTCGAGCGCGGCCTCGATGTCCTTACGCTCCTGCGCATCGACCTTCTCGCCCAGCTCGTCGAGGGATTTCTTCGTCGCGTGCGCGAGGCTGTCGGCCTGGTTGCGCGCGTTGACCAGCTCGTGGAACTTCTTGTCCTCCTCGGCATGCGCCTCGGCGTCGCGCACCATGCGCTGGATCTCCTCGTCGGACAGGCCGCTCGAGGCCTTGATGACGATCGACTGCTGCTTGCCCGTCGCCTTGTCCTTGGCCGACACGTTGAGGATGCCGTTGGCGTCGATGTCGAAGGTGACCTCGATCTGCGGCACGCCGCGCGGCGCCGGCGGAATGTCGGCGAGATCGAAGCGACCCAGCGACTTGTTCGCCGAGGCCTGCTCGCGCTCGCCCTGCAGCACGTGCACCGTCACCGCGGTCTGGCTGTCGTCCGCGGTCGAGAACACCTGCTGGGCCTTGGTCGGGATCGTGGTGTTCTTCTCGATCAGCTTCGTCATCACACCGCCGAGCGTCTCGATGCCGAGCGACAGCGGGGTCACGTCGAGCAGCAACACGTCCTTGACGTCGCCGCCGAGCACGCCGGCCTGGATCGCCGCCCCGACCGCGACCGCCTCGTCCGGGTTCACGTCCTTGCGCGGTTCGCGACCGAAGAATTCCTTGACTGTTTCCTGCACTTTCGGCATGCGCGTCTGGCCGCCGACGAGAATCACGTCGTTGATGTCGCCGGGCTTGAGGCCCGCGTCCTTCAGCGCGATCTTGCACGGCTCGATCGTGCGCTTGATCAGATCCTCGACCAGCGACTCGAGCTTGGCGCGCGTGATCTTCATGTTCAGATGCTTCGGACCCGTCGCGTCGGCCGTGATGTACGGCAGGTTGACGTCGGTCTGCTGGCTCGAGGACAGCTCGATCTTGGCCTTCTCCGCCGCTTCCTTCAGGCGCTGCAGCGCGAGCGGATCGTTGTGCAGATCGATGCCCTGCTCCTTCTTGAACTCGCCCGCGAGGTACTCGATGAGGCGCAGGTCGAAGTCCTCACCGCCGAGGAAGGTGTCGCCGTTGGTCGCCAGCACTTCGAACTGGTGCTCACCGTCGACTTCCGCGATCTCGATGATCGAGATGTCGAAGGTGCCGCCGCCCAGGTCGTAGACCGCAATCTTGGCGTCGCCCTCACGCTTGTCCATGCCGAAGGCCAGCGCCGCGGCGGTCGGCTCGTTGATGATGCGCTTGACGTCGAGGCCCGCGATGCGGCCGGCGTCCTTGGTCGCCTGGCGCTGCGAGTCGTTGAAGTAGGCGGGCACGGTGATGACCGCTTCCTTCACCTCTTCGCCGAGATAGTCCTCGGCCGTCTTCTTCATCTTCATCAGCACGCGCGCGGAGATCTCCGGCGGCGCCATGCGCTTGCCCTTGCTCTCGACCCACGCGTCGCCGTTGTCGGCGGCCACGATCTTGTAGGGCACCATCTTGACGTCGCGCTGCACGACGTCGTCCTTGAATTTGCGACCGATCAGGCGCTTGACCGCGAACAGCGTGTTCTGCGGATTGGTGACGGCCTGACGCTTCGCCGACTGGCCGACCAGCACCTCGTCGTCGTTGCTGAATGCGACCACCGACGGCGTCGTGCGGGCGCCCTCACTGTTCTCGATGACCTTGGGCTTGCCGCCCTCGAGCACGGCCACGCAGGAATTCGTGGTGCCGAGGTCGATACCGATGATTTTCGCCATGAGTGCCTCTCTGGAGTCTGGATTGGGGCCGGCCGATGGTCGGGAAGCCGGCGATTGCCCCTGATATGGGGACGGCCGTCGCGGTCTCAAGGGCGCCGGGCCGACGAACGGCCGCGGCGCCCGCCGCGCGGCGCCTCAGCAGCCCGGCGCCTTGGCGACGACGACCATCGCCGGCCGCACGAGGCGATCGTTCAGGGTGTAGCCCTTCTGGAACACGCGCAGCACCGTGCCTTCCTCGGCGCCCGGGTCGGCTTCCACGCTCACGGCCTGGTGCTTGTCCGGATTGAAGCGGGCCCCGACGCCCTCGACCGCGGTCACGCCGATCTTGGCCAGCGCCTCGTCGAAGAGCTGCACGGTCAGCTTCATGCCCTCCTGCAGGCTCTTGAGATCCGTGGTGTTCTGCGCCGCCTCGTAGCCGAGATCGAAACTGTCCTTGACCGGCAGCAGAACCTCGACGAGCTTCTCGATACCGAACTTGTGGGCCGCCTCGACGTCGCGGGCGGCGCGCTTGCGGATGTTGTCGACCTCGGCCCGCGCGCGCAGCATGTCCTCGCGAAAGTGGTCGACCTCGCCGCGCAGGCGTTCGATCTCGGCCTGCAGCTCCGCCACCGTCGGCGGTGCCGGCTCTTCCGCCGCCACCGGCATAGTGTCCTCGTTCGTCACGCGTATCCTCCGGAAACCGGCGGCCCGGCGGGCCGCCACAGAGCATGGAAAAACGCCGCCGCGCCCCGACCCCGGGGGCGTGCGCCGACGGCCCGCGGTCTAGCTTGGGGCCTACTGGAGGGAATTCAAGGCCGAGCTCAGCACCTTGGCGGTGAGGTCGACGATGGGGATGACCTTCTCGTAGGGCATGCGGGTCGGGCCGATGACGCCGAGCACGCCTAGCGATTCGCCGTCGCGGCCGTAGGTCGAGGTCACGATGCTGCAGTCGTCGAAGGCCTCGTAGCCCGATTCCTCGCCGATGAAGATCTGGACGCCGTTGGCGCACAGTGCCTGATCGAGCAGGTGGAGCATGTCGCGCTTGCGGTTGAAGGCCTCGAACAGCGCGCGCAGCGTGTCGATGTCCGAGAGCTCGGTGAACTCCATCAGATTGGTCTGGCCGGCGAGGACGTAGTCCTTGCCCTGCTGCTCGTCCGTGAAGACCTGCTGCGCCATCTCGATCGCGTTCTGCATCAGCCGGTTCATCTCGTCGCGAGCCGCGTTCATCTCGGCGAGGATATCGTGCTTGACCTGCCGGATATCGCGCCCGGCGAAGGCCGAATTGAGGTAATTGGCGACCTCGGTCAATTCCGCGCTCGAATACGGGCGCGCAGTGCGGATGATGCGATTCTGCACTTCACGATCGTTGACGACGAGGATCGCGAGCACGCGGTTGTCGTTCAGCCTGAGGAACTCGACCTGCCGCAGGGCGCGCTGCTCGACGGCCGGCAGCATCACGAGGCCGGCGAAGCGGGTGATGTCGGACAACAGCGTCGAGGTGCGCTCGAGCATGCGGCGGACGTCGTGCTCGCTCAGGATGTCCGAAGAGAGGCGCTGGACGTCGATCGGCGCCGGGTTGCGCCAGGTCAGGATCGAGTCGACGAAAAAGCGATAGCCGCGCGCCGTCGGCACGCGCCCTGCCGAGGTGTGCGGCGACTTGATGAGGCCCAGATCCTCGAGATCGGCCATCACGTTGCGGATCGTCGCCGGGCTCAGCTCGAGCTTGGTGTCGCGCGCGAGCGTGCGTGAGCCGACGGGCTGGCCGTCGGCGATATAGCGCTCGATGAGCAGCTTGAACAGATGCTGCGCGCGTTCGCTGAGCTCGATACCGTGCGAAGGATCGTTCATGTCGCGGCTACCCGAGGAAACGACTGCCGTCCGGAAATCTAGCACCCCCCCGCAGACCATGCAAAAGCACGGTTCCGGACCGGCGGCAGACTTGGCACAATCGTCGAACGACGAAGGCCGCACGACCAGGCCGGCAGCGGCATCGGGCGGCCAGGCAGCGCAGAGGAGCGGCAGTGTTCAAACGCATCGGTTTGGTGGTCAAGCATGACGATGCGTCGGTGCACGGCGCGCTCGACGCGGCCCTCGCCGTGCTCGCCCGCCACGCGGTCGACGTCGTCGTCGATGCGGACGCTGCGGCTCCGCTCGACGCGCGCCACCGCCTAGGCCGCGACGAAGCGCTGGTCGCGGACCGCGACCTCGTGATCACGGTCGGCGGCGACGGCACGCTGCTGCGCGCCGCGAAGCTGCTCTTTCCGCGCACGGTGCCGCTGCTCGGCATCAACCTGGGCCGCCTCGGCTTCCTCGCAGATCTGTCGCCGCAGCAGGTGGCACAGGGCCTGGAGGCGATCCTCGCCGGCCGCTACGTCGAAGAGGCGCGCGCGGTGCTGAGCTGCGAATTCGTGCGCGACGGCGCCGTGGTCGCCGCGCAGACTGCGCTGAACGACATCGTGCTCCAGCGCTGGAGCACCCCGCGCCTGATCACGCTGAACACCTATGTCGACGGGCGCTTCGTCCACACCCAGCGCGCCGACGGCCTGATCGTGTCGACCCCCACCGGATCGACGGCCTATGCGCTGTCCGGCGGAGGTCCGATTCTCGATCCCGCGGTGCCGGCGATCCTGCTGGTGCCGATCTGTCCGCATTCGCTGACCAACCGGCCGCTCGTGATCCCGGACTCGGCGCGGGTCGAAATCGACGTGAGCCCGGAGGATGCCGTGCATTCGAGCGTCAACGCCGACGGCTTTGCGCTGCCGGGCTGGCGGCCGGGCGATCGCGTGCGCATCACCAAGCACCCGGCGGCCGTGCACCTGCTGCACCCCGCCGGGCACGATCATTTCGCGACCCTGCGCGCGAAGATGCAGTGGGGCCGGCCGCCGTGCTGAAGGCGCTGGGCATCCGCGATCTCGCGATCCTGCGCAGCGTCGACCTCGAATTCGAGGCCGGGCTCACCGTCATCACCGGCGAAACGGGCGCCGGCAAATCGATCCTCGTCGACGCCGTGGGCCTCGCGCTCGGCGATCGCGCGGATTCCGGCGCGGTGCGAGCGGGCGCCGAGCGCGCGACGGTTTCCGCGCTGTTCGATCTCACGGCGCGGCCCGATCTCCTCGCCCTGCTCGCGGAGCAGGGCATCGACGCGCGCGAGGAATGCGTCGTGCGCCGCGTGGTCGGCGCGGACGGGCGTTCGCGCGCGTTCTGCAACGACGCGCCGGTGTCGGTGCAGTTCCTGAAGACGCTCGGCGACCGCCTCGTCGACATCCACGGCCAGCACGCGCATCACTCGCTGCTCGAGCGGACGAACCAGCGCGCCCTGCTCGACGAGTTCGGCGATCAGCTCGCCCTCGCCCGCAAGGTCGCCGCGGCTTACCGGCGCTGGCACGCGGTCGAAGCCGAGCTCGCCGCGCTGCGCGGCGGCCACCGCGACGCCGCGAGCCGCATCGAGTTCCTGCGCTTCCAGCTCGACGAGCTCGCGCAGCTCCCCGTGAGCGCCGCCGAGCTCACGGCGCTCGAAGCGGCGCACCGCCGCGCCGCGAACGGCGAACGGCTCCGTAACGGCATCGCGACGATCGCGCAGCGCGTGTTCGGCGGCGAACGCAGCGCGCGCGCCGCCCTCGCGCAGGCCGCGCACGCGGCGCGCGAGCTCGCCGGCCTCGACGACGGCCTGCAGACGCTCGCCGAGCTGATGGAACAGGCTTCGATCAACCTCGACGAGGCCGAGCGCGAGCTCGATCACTATTCGAGCCGGCTCGGCGCCGACGCCGGCGAGCTCGCGCGCGCCGAGCGCGCGCTCGAGGAGATCCATGCCGTCGCGCGCAAACATCGCTGCCTGCCGGCCGAGCTCGCCGAGGTGCGCACGCGCCTCGAGGGCGAGCTCGCGACGCTGCTGAACCACGAAACCCTGGAACGCGAGCTCGCCGCGCGCGGCGCCGAGGCCGAGGCCGAGTACCGCCGCGAGGCGCTGGCCCTGTCGCAGCGCCGGCGCGCCGCCGCCGGGCGCCTCGCCGCGGCGGTAATCGCGCGTCTGCACGAGCTGGCGCTGCCGCATGCGCGCTTCGAAATCGAGATCGCGGAGTCCGCCGCGCCCGGCGAACACGGGCTCGACGACGTCGAGTTCACGGTGACGACGAATCCCGATCTGCCGCCGCGGCCGCTGCGCAAAGTCGCCTCGGGCGGCGAGCTCTCGCGCGTGAGCCTCGCGCTGCAGGTGGCGGCGGCGGGAGTGTCGGGGGTGCCCGTGGTCGTCTACGACGAAGTCGACACGGGGGTCGGCGGGCGCGTCGCCGCAGTGCTCGCGCGGCTGCTGAAGGCCATCGCCGGGCATCGCCAGGTGCTGTGCATCACCCACCTGCCGCAGGTCGCCGCGGCCGGCGACCGGCATCTGCAGATCGGCAAGTCGGTGAAGAAAGGCGCGACGGAGACCTCCGTGCGCTATCTCGACGCCGGCTCACGCGTCGAGGAAATCGCCCGCATGCTCGGCGGCGAGGAAATCACCAAGAAGACGGTCGCTCACGCCAAGGAGCTGCTCGGCGCCTGAGGACGCCGGGCCCGCGAAGTCAGCGCCCTTCCGCCGCCTTCTTGCGACGGACATACAGCACCAGGCTGTGATCGGCGAGCTCGTAGCCGTGAGCGGCGACGATTTCACGCTGGCGGCGCTCGATTTCCTCGTCGAAGAACTCCACGACCTCGCCGCTGTCCAGGCACACCATGTGATCGTGGTGCGGACCGCGCGCGATTTCGAACACCGCGTGCGAGCCGTCGAAATTGTGGCGCTCGACGATGCCGGCGGTCTCGAACTGCGTCAGCACGCGATAGATCGTCGCGAGGCCGACGTCCTCGCCGGCCTCGAGCAACGCGCGATAGACTTCTTCCGCGCTCATGTGTCGATCGCCGCTCTTCTCGAGGATCTCGAGGATACGCAGCCGCGGCAGCGTCGCTTTCAGCCCTGCCTTCTTCAGTTCGAACGTATCTACCACCCGCACGCCTCTCCGTTTACGTCGCGCGGCGGGCACGCCCCCTGGTGGCCGCGCGAGTGTCATGGGCTATACTGCGACGCCTTGCACGACGGCGGCTGTCCGTCGCGTCGGTCGCTCCGCGCCGCCGCCCGGAAGCAGCGCCATCTTAGCATCATCGTTCGCGCGTTGGCCGCCGGTGCGCGGCCGTCCCGGACTCGCGCCACGCCATCCTCGAGGACGCGCTCCACACTCATATGATTCGCCCAAGCTTTCGAAGGTTATTCCCGCTGTGCTGCGCGGTCTTCGGCATCATGCTCGCCGGCTGCCAGCGTCCGGATCTGCCCGATCTGCGCAACATACCCTTCGCCTATCGCGTCGACGTCCAGCAGGGCAACGTGATCACGCAGGAGATGCTGGCCCAGCTCGAACCCGGCATGGACAAGAAGAAGGTCAACTTCATCATGGGCTCGCCGGCCATCACCGATACTTTCCACTCCAATCGCTGGGACTACGTGTACACCTTCCAGCCTGGACACAAGAATGCAGAAATGCGTCGCGTGACGCTGTTCTTTGCCGACGACAAGCTCGTCCGCGTCGAGGGCGGCGTCAAGCCGGCCGCCGGCCCGATCGAGGTCGACATGCGGCAGGACCAGTCGGTGGAGGTGCCGGGTCAGAAGCGCGGCGTATTGCGCAAGATGGCGGACGCGTTGCCGTTTGTCGGCGACGGCACGACGAAAGCCGGCGCCGAGGCGGAGGACGACGAGGAAAAAGAAAAGGTCCCGGAAGTCGTCGTCCCCGCGGACGCACCGGTCAAGAAAAAGAAAAGCTTCTTCGCGCGCATCTTCGGGCGTGACGAGGACGGCGACGACGAGGACACCTCGAGCGCGCACTGAAGAGAGCTTTGTACGAGAGGCGGCCTCAGCGCCGCACGCGCTGGCGGCGCGCTTCTTTCGGATCGCGCAGCAGCGGCCGGTAGATTTCCACTCGCGCCCCGTCGCTGACGAGGTCCTCAAGGCTGCAGCGCGTGCCGAAGATACCCACCGCGTAGCGCGACAGATCGATCTCCGGGTGGCGCGCAAGCACGCGCGCGCGCTCGATCGCGCCGCGCACCGTCGTGCCGGCCGGCACGTCGAGCGCGACCCGGCTCGAGATCCGCTCGCCCGCGTAGGCCACTTCGACGCGCAGCAGCTCAACGGCGGCCATGGATCTTCACCGCACGCTCGCGGAAGGAGCTGACGAGCGCGCCGGTCATCAGCTTGAACACCGGCGACAGCGCCGCGCCGACCAGGCGATTCTCGAATTCGAAATCGAGCGTGAGCGACACGCGGCAGCCCAGCGTATTCGGCGCGATCTGCCAGCCGCCCTGGAGCTTGCGGAAAGGCCCCTCGATGAGCCGCAGATCCAGCCGCAGCGGCGGCTCGAGGCTCTGCTCGGTGCGGAAGCTGAAAGCCACCTTGCCCTTGCGGACCGCCATGCCGGCACGAAAACGATTGCCGTCGCGCCATTCGATCCACGAGCGCTCGCAGCCCGGCAGGAACTCGGGATACGTCTCGACGTCCGCGATCAGCGCGAACATCTCTTCGGCGGTATAGGGGACCAGTTCGGATTGCTTGATGAGGGGCATCGGTATCGCGTCGTGAACGAGCTCGGCCGCGGGCGCTGCGCTGCGGCATCCTCATCATAACGAGCCCCGGCGAGCGGCGGAACGGGACGGCGGCCGCCCGCGGCGCGCTCATCGTCTGCTCAAGACAGCGATCGGCGAGCCGCTATTTTCCACTGTCGTTCGAGGCCAATTCGCATGCCGCCCCGATGAGCAGCGCCGCCAGCGCCACGTCCAGGACTCAGCCGCTGCCGGCTCGGATCGGCCGCTTCGAGCCTCTGCGCGTACTCGGCACGGGCGGCCAGGGCCGCGTCTACCTCGCGCGCGATCCCGAGCTCGACCGGCAGGTGGCGCTGAAGACCCTGCGGCGCGGTCATCGGGATCCCGCGCGGCTGATCCAGGAAGCGCGCCACGTCGCGCGGCTCGATCATCCCGGCATCGTGCCCCTGTACGAGATCGACCTCGCCGGCAGCACGCCCTATCTCGTCTACCAGTATGCGCCCGGCCTGCCGCTCGCTCGCTACATCGGCGGCGCCGAGCGCCTGCCCGCGCATCGCGCGCTGCGCATCGTCCAGCGCGTGCTGGAGGCGGTCGCTTACGCGCACGGCCAGGGTCTGCTGCACCGGGATCTGAGCCCTTCTAACATCCTCGTCGACGATCAGGACGGCCCGCGCATCCTCGACTTCGGCGTGTCGACGCTGCTCGCCGCGGGCGGATCCCAGACGAGCAGCGGCAGCGCGCGCGCGACGGGCGAAATCGTCGGCACCGTGAACTACCTGCCGCCCGAAGTGCTCGACAACGGCGAGATCGGGCCGCACTCGGACGTGTACGCCATCGGCGTCATTCTCCACGAGCTGCTGAGCGGCCGACGGTTGTTCGAGGCCGAGAATCCGATGGCGGTGATGTTCAAGATCGTGCACGACCCGATCCCGCCGCCCTCGGCCGTCGATCGCCAGGTCGACGAGCGGCTCGACGCGCTAGTCATGAAGGCCATCGCACGAGATCCGGCGAGCCGCCACCGCAGCGCCGGTGAGATGGCCGCGGCGATCGAGGCCTATCTCGCGCCCGAGCAAACGGCGCCCGTCGCCAGGAGCGGCCAGTCCGCGGCGATCGATTTCCTGCTCCGGCGCATCCAGCGCAAGCCGGACTTCCCCGCCGTCTCGCGCCTCATCGTCGAGCTGAATCAAAAGTGCGGCCGTCCCGAGTCCGACGACGTCAACGAGCTGGCCTCGCTGATCCTCAAGGACTATGCGCTGACCTCGAAGCTGCTGCGGCTGGTCAATTCCGCGGTCTACGGCCAGTACGGCGGCTCGATCGGCACCGTTTCGCGCGCCGTGCTGATCCTGGGCTTCGACGCGATACGCGCCGCCGCGCTCAGCATCGCCATTTTCGAGCATCTGAAAAACGGCCAGCAGGCGGAAGCCCTGAAGGACGCGGCTTGCGCGTCCTTTCTGAGCGGCGTGCTGGCCCGGGACTTCGCACGCGGGCGGCGCGGTATCGACGGCGAGGAAAGCTTCATCGCCGGCATGCTGCATCGACTCGGCCGTCACCTCGCCATTTACTACTTTCCCGAGGAGTTCGACGAAATCCAGCGTCTCGTCGCGAGCCGCGGCCTCAGCGAGGCGGCCGCGGCGCGCGAAGCGCTCGGCACGGGCTATGCGGAGTTCGGCGTCGCGGTCGCGCGGCAGTGGAACTTTCCGGAGCGCCTGCTGCAGGCGATGACGCCGCCGCGGGAAGGCCGGCTGCAAGCCGCGAACACGCCGGCCGGCACCGTGGCGCAGCTCGCAGCCTTCGCCAACGACGTTGCCGATGCGGTCGGCCACGCAGGCGGCGACGCCGAGCTCGATCAGAAGCTGCTGAAGCTCGGCGAGCGCTATCGCGCGAGCGTCGATCTGAGTCCGAAGGAGCTGCGCGAGGCGGTGGGACGCGCGGTCGAGGCGACGCGCGACTATGCGGGCGTGCTCGCGCTCGACGTCGAGTCCGCGAGCTTCTTCAAGAAAGTCGTCAAGCGCCTGCGGCCGGCGGCGGCCGGCGCCGCCGCGCCCGCGGCCGCGGGCGGCGAGGCCGGTGCGCGCGCCGTCGACATCGCCGACGCCGCGTCCGAGGAGATCGCGACCGACGCGCGCAAGACTTTCCTCGTCAACGCGATAGCGGAGCTCACCAATGCGCTGCTCGAAGGCACGCCGGTCAACCAGATTTTCACGATGGTGCTCGAATCCTTTTATCGCGGCATGGATTTCACGCGCGTGCTGCTGCTGATCCGGGATCCCAAGCGCGGCGCGCTCCAGGCACGCTTCGGCTTCGGCGCGCAAGTCGAGGACATCATGCCGAAGTTCGGCTTCCGCGCCGGGCCGGAGGACGACGTCTTCAACGAGGCGGCGCGCCGCGGCAAGGACTTCGTGATTCTGGACGTCGAGCATGGCCAGTATCGCGACAAGATCCCCGCCTGGTGTCGCGAGCTCGCTGCCCCGCGCTCGATCCTGCTGTTCCCGCTGACGGCGAACCGTAGCTGCATCGGTCTCGTCTACGCCGACAAGGTCGGCGAGCGACTGGATCTCAAGGTGCAGGAGCTGAAGCTCCTGAACACGCTGATCAAGCAGGCCCTGCTCGCCTTCCAGCAGCGCCGCTGAGGCGGCGCCGCGCGCGGCGGCGGCGATCGTCGCTGCTATACTGGCCGCCCCGCGTATCCGTCGTCTCATGAACAAGCCGAAGAAGTCCGCCGCGCGTACCGATAGCCTCATCACCGAGAATCGCAAGGCCTACCACGATTACTTCATCGAGGAACGGCTGGAAGCGGGCCTCGTGCTCGAGGGCTGGGAGGTCAAGAGCCTGCGCGCGGGCAAAGTGCAGCTACGCGACTGTTACGTCCTGCTGAAGAACGGCGAGGCTTTCCTCCTCGGCGCGCTGATCACGCCGCTCTCCTCGGCCTCCACGCACGTCGAGGCCGATCCCGAGCGCACCCGCAAGCTGCTCTTGCACGACCAGGAGATCGCCCATCTCGTCGGCGCCGTCGAACGCAAGGGCTACTCGGCCGTCGCGCTCAAGCTGTACTGGAGCAAGGGCCGCGCGAAATGCCAGATCGGCCTCGCCAAGGGCAAGAAGCAACACGACAAGCGCGACACCGAGAAGGAGCGCGACTGGCAGCGCGACAAGCAGCGCCTGATGCGCAAGCGGTGACGCGGCCCGTCGTTCTCGCGGTCCTGCGACGCCGTCCCGCGTGCCGCTACGCCGCCCACGCTTCGGCCGTTTTCGGGGCCACGAAGAATCCCGCGCCGCCGCCGCTTGAACTTCCGGGCCGAAGCCCCATCTGAGCGGTAGGCACGACGCGCAGCGGCGCGTATGCTTGAACTTCCCAAGGGGGCGACCTGGTTTCGACGTGGGTCGCGAAACCGAAGGGGCATGCCGAGGGGCAGAGCACCTCGTAAATCCAACTGCAAACCACATAGTTGCCAACGACGACAACTACGCACTCGCTGCTTAATACCCAGTAGGGTGCCGTCCGACTGAAGCCGTGCCGGTGCGTTCAGGTTTCGGGCGTCATTTCTCATCGGATCGCGGTGCGGCCCGCCCGGGGTCAATCCGTTAAAACGTTCTAGGGATCGCCGTACGTCTTCCCTGCCCGTCGGGTAGCGCCCGGTTAAAACAATAGACGGGATACGCATGTAGAACCGACGGCAGAGGGCTTGCGGACGCGGGTTCGATCAAATGGGTCGCGCCGGCCTGCGAAGGCCGGATGAAAACGGAGCTCACATCGGCGGAACCTAAACCGTGTTGATTGGCACGGCACGGCAACGCCGAGGGGTAGCAAGAGGGCCAACCTCAGGGCTGCCCTGTAGAGACTCATGGAGTCGCTGTTCCGGCAACGGATGAGCGATCCCCAGGATTCGCCTAACGGCGGATAAACGCTCCGCATCCCGGGCAACCGGGATGAAGGCATAGTCCAGTCCGGGTCGAAAGATCCGGGTACCACTGTCCCGCCGCCTCCACCAATCCGTAACCCTCCCCCGCCTGACGGCGGGGAGGGTTTTTTGTTTGCACGCTCGTTCGTTTACGTGATCGCCATGCGCTTCGAGATTGTGAAGGTCGGGAGGTCGGGGACACCCACCTTTCGCAGTGTCATGCGGCGGCACGACTCCACGGTTGAATAGCCGGGTGTCCCAGAGCGACCATAGAGCCACACGCCTGGATCCGCATGCCAGGGACGGCGCCGAACCAAACGCCCCTCCGGCACCCCGCGGCTACGTCGTTCGGATCCCGTTGCTCCGCGATCGGCGACAATGACACAAGCCTTCACCAGGAGCACACCGATGAACTTCTACGACATCGACCTCGTCACCCTCGACGGCCAGCCGCAGAAGTTGGATGCCTACCGCGGCAAGACCTTGCTCATCGTCAACGTCGCCAGCCGGTGCGGCTTCACGCCGCAGTACGTGGGGTTACAGGCGCTCTACGACAAGTTCAAGGACCAGGGCTTCGTGGTGCTCGGCTTTCCCTGCAACCAGTTCGGCCACCAGGAGCCGGGCAGCGCAGCGGAGATCGCCGAGTTTTGCACCACGAGCTACGGCGTCACCTTCCCGATGTTCGAGAAGACCGAGGTCAACGGCGCAAACGCGCACCCGCTCTACCAATACCTCAAGTCCGAGAAGGCCGGGATCCTCGGCACCGAGGCGATCAAATGGAACTTCACCAAGTTCCTGGTCGGCCCGGACGGCACGGTGCTCAAGCGTTATGCACCGACCGACAAGCCCGAGGTGATCGAGGCCGATCTGGCGGCGACGCTGTAGCCGGTACGCAGACCCGGACATCCCTCCGAGCGTCGCGAGGACACCCACTTTCCACAGTGGCATGCTGCGGCACGGCTCGACGATCGAATTGACGGGTGTCCCAGATCCTCTTCTCACATACTTCCGGCTAGATCCCAGAATCTCCCGGTGCGCATCGATTCCTGCGATGCAAGCGCGGTCGGGTTCGATCGGTCAGCGGCTTAAGGCAGCAACGCAAATACCCGCGCCGATACCGTTCGGAATGCCTTGCGAAGCTACGACATCACGCCCATCGTTGAGTCGCACCGCGAGGATTTTCGCGAGTGCTTGGCTGCTTGAGGAACCGCTGACCGGCAATATGAAGAAGCCCATCATCACTTGGACTGCCGTGAAGGCCGACTGGCCGACTTCGACCGCACTGAATTGATTGCCCTGGTCCACGACCTGTATGCCGCCAGCAAGGACAACCAGGCCTTCCTGCACGCCCGCTTCGGCCTCGGCGAAGACGTGCTGAAGCCGTACAAAGCCATCATCGACCGCTGGCTGTGGCCCGACGTGTTCAAGAACCAGGACATCTCGGTGGCCAAGGCGAAGAAGGCGATCGCGGACTACAGCAAGGCTGCCGGCCAGCCCGAGGGTCGGGCCGAACTGATGGTGTTCTTCTGCGAGCGTGCGTGCGGCTTCAGCAACGAGTACGGTCTGCAGGACGAACGCCTCTTCGACGCGCTGCTGCGGATGTTCGACCAGGCGCTCGAAGTCATCGTCACCGTGCCCGAGGATCAGCGGCCCGGACTGCTGGCGCGCCTGGATGTCGTGCGACACCTCGGCCACAATCTGTGGCTATGGCGTCGGTGACGACATGGACGAACTCCTCGCCGAGCACGGGTACCCGCCGCCGTGATGAGCGCACCCGGCACTGAACCACCCACCGTCTTCGGCCGCTGGCCAGCCGAACTGCGCCGTGCCGTCATGGCCGCCCGGCCGGAGTTCTTCGCCTGGCCGGCCAACGATCGACTCGCCTATCGCATCAGCCCGCCGGACGTCGACCGCGAAGCCATCGTCGCGGCGCTGCTGCGTGAACACGGTGAGCGCCGGCCCGTGGCGCTGGCCAAGCTGGAGTCGCAGGGTCGCCGCTTGCCGCTCGCGCTGCAGAACCGCATCAACGAATGGCTGCAAGCGCTCGTCGGCATCGGGGAGGATATGTTCTCGCTCAACGAGCATTTCTCCGAAGGCAAGAGCATCCTCGACTTCGAGACGCTGCTCGACTACGACCGCGACGACCACGCCTTTCAGCAGGAGGCCAGGCAGCGCGACATCCCGGGCTACCGGCCCGAGCCCTACACCGGTGCGCTGCATGGCACCTGGGCGCGCATGATCGTGGAGGGCCGGCTGTGCTACGTGACGCTGTCGACGGCGTCGTGGCAAATTCATGGTGCGATGGAGGATGCAGCGGACGCGGAAGTCCAGTCACGCCTGCCGCATCGCTATGTCAGCGGTCCCGAGGACGGCAAGCGCGACGAGAGCGGAGCTATCCGCTGGGACACGCGGGTGGAGGCCGATGGCCAGGAGGCGCTGCTGGAAGAGTTGCAGCGCCGGGTGTGGGACGAACAATCGCGCCGCCGCCGCGACTTGGGCCTTCAGTTCAGAGAGCAGCGCCTCGGCGCATGCTTCCTGGACGATGAACCATGGGAGCGCGAGGCCCCCGACGAACGCAACCTGCTCGTCGTGTTCAGCGATCCCGCTGCACTCGCTGCGGTGCGCTTCACCTCGTTTCTGCGCGACTGCCGGCGCATCGAACGGCCCTTGGCCGAACTGCGTGCGCTGCAAGCACGCGAAGCCGAACGCATGCGCGCCTTCGTCGCCGCACAGCACGAGGACCTCGTCAAGAACTTCGATCCGAAGGTCGTACCGCTGCGCAAGAAGCGGAAGGTGATGATCCATCCCGATGCCTTGCGGGACATGGAAGACGATGGGCTGCTGTAGCGCGGGCACCGACATGGACGACCATCCCATCGACCCCGCCGTCCGTGCCGAGATCGGCTCCCGCCTCGCGGCCATCGTGGCCGACACGATTTGGGCGCGGCCATCGAGCAGTTGCTCGTCGCCAAGCGCACCGCGATGAGGTCGGATGTCGGCCCACCGCTGCCGGCGATTAACGCCTTCATCGACGCCGAACTGACGCGGCTGGAAGCGGCTGCGTCGCCGGCATCGGATGCGACCGACTTCTCGGTGCTGGACCAGTTGCTGATGGATACCGTGCTGCGCTTCGACGCGAAGAGCCCGGAGGCTTCGTCATGCTGAAGCGGCCACTCTCCGTCGGCGGGATCCGGCGCCTGAACCGCCGGCAGCGCGAGAAGCGGCGCGTCGGCGAGTTCCAGGAACGGTTGTTCGAGATCCGGATGATTGCGCGCAAAGAGGTAAAGGACTGATGGTCGCAAAGGGAGCCGTTACGGGGTTTTGCTCACCCACGGCACAGAGCAGGCTGCCGACAGCCTGCGACGCGCTTCACGCCGACCGAAGCCATCATGAAACGCGCCCCCGCCCTCGTCCCGCTGGCCCGTGATCACCACGAGGCGCTAGTCCTCGCGCGCCGCGCGTGCAAGGCCGACGGCGGCGAGGCGGCGCTCGGCGCGCTGCGGCAGGAGGTCCTGCAGTGCTGGCGCGATCGGATCGCGCCGCACTTCGGCGTCGAGGAACGTGCTGTTTCCGGCACTCGCCGCGGCCGGTGGGCAAATCGCCGTCGAGCAGGCGCTGCGCCAGCACGCGCAGTTGCGGGCCTCGATAGACATTCTGCACGACGACGACGCGACGGCGCTCGCTGCCTGGGGCGCCGCGATGACCGAGCACGTGCGCTTCGAGGACCGCGAACTGTTCCCGCTCGCCGAGCGCCTGCTCGATGTCGGTGCGCTCGCGCCTGCCCTGCTGGGGTCTGCCTCACCGTGAACGGCAGGCCACGTAGCAATCTCGAGACTGTCTCGCGTGATTTTCCTGAGCGAAGCGCGGCTGGCGAAGGGACGCATCCAGTAATACACTCGCTGACCAGGTAATACTCGAGGACGGCCTCGCATGGCTACGACACTTACGTCCAAGGGACAGGTCACAATCCCTAAGAAGATTCGTGATGCGCTCGGGATCGCGCCCGGCAGCGCCGTCGAATTCGTCGTCAATCGAGAGGGCGAGGTGGTGGTGCGCCGGAGTGGCAAGGCATCGGCGAAGCGCGACCGTTTCGACGCCGTGCGCGGCAAGGCGCAGATCTCCTGGCGCACCGATGAATTGATGGCGCTGCTGCGCGGCTGATTCGTGCTGATCGTCGATACCAGCGTCCTGATCGACGTGCTGGAGGACGACCCCCGGTGGGCCGACTGGTCCATAGCGCAGATGCGCGGGCAAGCGAAAGTGCACGAGCTGTGCATCAATCCCGTGATCTACGCCGAGCTGTCGCTGATGTTCGAATCCGTGGAAGCGCTGGATGCCGTCATAGCGCGCATGGAGTTATGCTTTCAGGAGCTACCGCGAGCAGCGCTCTTTCTTGCGGGCAAAGCCTTCGTTCGCTACCGCAAGAAAGGCAGGAGCAAGCAGAACGTGCTGGCGGACTTCTTCATCGGCGCCCACGCCGCCGTGCAGCGCTGCGGCATCCTGACCCGCGATGCACGGCGCTACCGTGCCTACTTCCCGACCGTCGAGCTGCTGACGCCGGCACGGGGCTAGAAGGCGATCGTGGACGCTTCCGCCCAATTCTTCATCGCCGATCGCCTGCACTTCTTCCGTCCGCTCACCGGCAAGTATCGCGAGCAGGTCATGGCCTGCCTGCGTGCGCTGTATGCCCGCCTGTACAGCGCGCAGGCCGACTACAGCCGCATCGTGCAGCGCGATCTGGTGGTGGAAGTGTTTCAGGAGGCCATCACGCGCACGCCCGTGCTCGACGCTTCCGAGGACGACACGGCGCTGCCCGTGCGCGGCGATCGCGAGCAGGCGGGCTGGATGCTGAACCTGCTGCTCGAATACGGCTGGCTCGAACGGCAGGTCGACGAGGTGACGCTGACCAGCACCTACGCGTTCTCGCGCATCGGCCGGCTGTTCACGCAGCCGATGCACGAGCTCGAAGGCGGACGCTTCCGCACGCGTCACCGCAATACGCGCAATACCTGCAATGCGCTGCGCTCCTTTCTCGACAAGCCCGAGCACGAAGCCTCCGATCTGCTCGACGCCTACGAATACTCCGAGCGCATCGTCTCGGATTTCTCGGACGTGATCGCCGAGCTCGAGGAGCGCAAGCGTGAACTGCTGCGCGACGTCGAGGCGCAGCAGCTCGTGCAGCGCGCCTCGGACGAGTTCTTCGACTTCATGGAGAAGCGCTTCATGCCCGACCTAGCGGTGCGCTTTTCCGAAGACAGCGTCATCAAGTATCGCGAGGAATTGGACGGATTGCTCCGCCGCGCGCGGGCGCAGCGACGCGACACCAAGGCGGCCGTCGAGCGCGAGCTGCGTCGCATCGCGCCCGAGCTGGTGACGGGTCCGCGCGAGTCCGTCTACGTGCAGGTGCTGAACCAGATCGAGAATCGCCTGCACAGCGCGGCCGACACCATGCTGCCGGCGCTGCGCAACTCGCTGCACGGTTTCACGCGGCGCGCGGACATCCTGCTGCGCCAGCTCAGCTTCTCCGAAGCCAGCCAGCACCTGCTGCTGCAGGCCTTCGAGGAGCTGTCGAAACTGGCGCCCGAGCAGCAGGAGCAGGCGCTGGCGGCCGCGGCCGGGCACATGGCGGTGCTAGAGGTCGGCTTCGTCGATCCCGATCACCTGCGGCTCTACAGCACCGAGCGGCGCCGCATCGTCGATCGCAGCATCGAAACCGCGCCGGACGACCCGCAGGCGCGGCGCCGGCTGTTCATCGAGCAGGCGCTGGAACGCGCCTTCGCCGTCAATAATCGCGAGCTGTACGGCTACCTGGTCGATGCGCTGGCCGGCGGCCACGAGGTGCGCACCTCGAGCTTGCCGGTGCGCGATGCGCGCGAGCTGCTGTACGCGGCGCATGCGATCGAAGCGGGTGCCTGCGGCTGGGCGATGGACGCCGGCTATCGCTTCGAAGTCGTCGAGACCGGTCGGCGTTTGCGCACGGAGTATTACGATGCGATGGACGAGTTCGTCATCCGCGTGATCGAAGAGCGCGCGCAGACGGGCGTCGCCGCAGCATGAACCTGCAGGACTACGTCGAGCGACGCCTCGAACCGAGCGCCGTCGCGCCGGAGCAGCTACAGGAGCTCCTGGTGCGTCTGCTCAACTACGGCGTACTGGTGCGCGACGATTCGCAGATCGCGCGCGAGCTCTACGATCGCTTTGCGCGCATCGAGGAGCTCGTCACGGAGATCCTCGCTCTGCAGGCGATCCAGCTCCATCACGATCGGCGCTTCGAATACGTTCGCCTGTATCCGCCCGGCAGTCGCACCCCCGGCATGGATTACGCCGAGGAGCAGGCCTTCGGCGGCAGCCTGCGGGCGCGGCTCACTCAGCACGAAGTCGCGGTGGTGCTGGTGCTGCGCGCGCAGTACGACAAGGCCGTGCGCGAAGGCAAGATCGATGGGCACGGCTATGCCGCAGAGCCGCTGGAAGCCATCGGCCTCGCGATGAAGAAATGGCTCAATCGCAGCCTGCCCGAGCGCCTCTCGGATCGCCGCGAGGTGTTCAGGCGGCTGCGCAAGCTGCGGCTAATCGAGTATCGCGAGGACGAGGATCTCGATCAGGCCGAAGCCTGGATCCGCATTCATCCGATGATCGTCGACTTCGTCGGCACCGACGCCATCCAGGCCTTGCAGCCGCCGGCGGCCCCGAACGGAGCGTAACGTGTTTCTCAAGACCCTCGTCCTGCTCAACTGGGGCAATATTCCGAACGGCGAGTTCGCGATGGGGCCGGTCAACCTGTTCTCGGGCGCGAACGGCTCGGGTAAAACCACGGCCGCCGACGCGCTGCAGACCTTGATGACGGCGGCGCACGAGAATCTGTTCCACTACAACCCGGGCCAGGAGGAGTCGACGCAGCGCGGCCGCGGCGGCAAACGCGTGCGCACGCTCGCCTCCTACGTTCTCGGCTGCGACGACGGCAGCTACGCGCGCACGCAGCCGACCGACGGCTACATCGCCGCCGTGTTCCACCCGACCCAGGGTGAAACCGCGGACCCGTTCACCGCCGTGGTGGCCGTGCGCGCCTGGCTCGATGGGTCGGGCAAGCAGCCGCTGGCCCGCGAGGATCAGATCGTCTTCTTCCTCCTGCCGAGCGTCGAACTGGGACTGGACGCGTTCGTGGCGAAACAGCAGGTAGTCCTGCTGGACGACATCGAGAAGTCGCTGATCGCGCGTCACGGCAAGCGATCCGTCGAGCGCTACGACCAGAAGCGCGCCTATCTGCGCCGCCTGTACGCGGCGCTGCGCGGCAAGAAGGAGTCGGTCGCGGAGCGCGAAGCGATGGCGGCCGCGCGCGCGTTTTCGCGCTTCATGGCCTACAAGCCCGTCAGCAGCATCACCCAGTTCGTGGCCGACGAAGTGCTGGAGCGCAAGGATCTCGGCGAAGCCGTGCGCGCCGTCTCGAGCCAGCTCAAGACCATCCACGACATGGAGCGCGAGGCGCAGGCGTACAAGGAAAGCGCCGCGCTGCTGGAACAGGCCGGCGAACACGCGCAGTCCTACATCGAAGGCTGGATCGAACGCGTGACGCTGGAGTACTCGCTGGCGCAGGCCAATTATCGGCAGCACCAGAAGCATTACCTCCAGGCCTGCGACGAGCGCGACGCGGCATCCCGCCGGATCAAGGAGAACGTCGAGGAGCTCGCCGCGGCCGAACAGCGGCGCGAGCAAGTGCACGGCGCGGTAGTGCGGCTGGAGGCGCAGCGCGAAAACGTCGAACCGCTGCGGCGCAAGGATCAACTCGAACGCGATCGGAAGGCGCTCACCGGCAAGCTGACGGAAGCCGTGCGTGAGCTGCTCGGCCAGGACCGGCAACTGCAGCGCAATCTGCAGGCGGCGCGCGATCTCGCAGAGCGGCTGGCGTCGCCGTCGCTGCTCGCCGACCTGCCGCAGCTCGCCGACCTGGGGACGCGACGCCTGGTGGAGCAGGCGCGTTCGTTCACCCGGCTCGGCGATCTCGATCTGGCGAGCTTCCTGCAGCAGGATCTGACCGGCGATCTGGCCATGCTGGAGCAGCATCTGCAGCTCGCCCGCAATGCGCAGCGGGCCCACAACGAGCTCGCGGATCACTGGCGGCTCGCGCAGCCGGATCAGCTCACGCGGCGCGATCGGCTCGCCGACGCCCACGGCGCGCGCCGGCGCCGCTACGACGCGCTGGCCGCACAGTGCCAGCAGAAGCAGCAGGAGATCGAGCGGCTCGAGGCAAGGCAGACCGTCTATCCCGCCTACGTCGAGCGCGCGCTGGCCGCCGTCCGCGCGCAGTGCCCGAAGGCCGACGCACGCGTGCTGTGCGATCACATCGAAGTCACCGACGCGCGCTGGCAGTCGGCCATAGAGGGTTACCTCGGCGGCGCGCGCTTCGGCATCATCGTCGATGCCGACTATGAGGCCGCGGCCATCCGCATCGTGCGCGCGATGCCGGGCCGCGACAATCGGGCTCGTGTGATCCAGGGCGCAAAGGCGCTGCGCGACGCGGAGCGGCTGAACCCGCCGGCTGCCTCCATCCTGCACGTGCTGAAGTTCACGCACGGCGTGGCGCAGGCCTACATTGCCGCGAGCTACGGTTCGGTCGTGCGCGTCGAGAGCGCCGAGGAGCTGCGCCAGACCGCGCGCGGCGTGACGGCCGACGGCATGGGCTCGGGCAACTACGCCATGTTCCGCTGCGACATTGCGGACGCCGATCTGGTCTTCGGCAGCGCTGCCCGCGAACGCGCGCTGGCCGCGCGTCGCCAGGAGCTCCAGCATCTGCTGCTGGCGCGCAAGGAGGCGAACGAACAGATGCAGGAAAGCACGCGCCTGCTCGAGGCGGTCGATCGCCTGCAGCCGCTGACGTATGCCGACGGGCTGGGTGCGGTGCTGGCGGCCCATCGCGAGATCGGCGCGACGGAGATGCTGCTGGCGCAGCTCGATCTCAGCGCGTGGCAGTCGCTCGACGAACGGCTGCAGCGCCTGCAGGCGGAGGAGCGCGAGGCCCGGGATCTCATCGCCGCGCTCAACAAGCGCGACGGCGAGCTCGATAACCAGATGAAGTCGATAGCCCGCCGCATCGAGACGCTCAGCGAGCACAAGGACGCCGCACAGGGCCGGCTGCAGACGGCGGAGGATCAGCTACGGGTGCTGCACGCCGGCTGGCCGGAGTTCGATCTCGAGGCCCGTCTGCGCTACGCCGAGCAGGAGGCGCAGACCCTCGATCCGACGCGCGCCGACGAATTCAGAAAGGAAGTGACGGGTCGGCTGATGAAGTCGGAACGGCACATGAGCGAGACGCTGCAGGAGCACAACCGCCGCACGACGCGGCCGTCCGACGCCATCGTCTACGCGACTTTCTCGGGAGACTACGACGCCGCCCTGTTCGACGGGATCTGCGGCCTGCGGCGCGAGATCGACCGCGTTTACAACGTCCTCAAGAACAACGTGCTGGTGGAGAAGCACGCGCAGTTGCAGCGGCTGAAGGAGAGCTTCAACAACGCCTTCGTCTCGCATCTGTGCCAGGAGATCCATCAGGCCATCAGCGACGGCAAGCGGCGTCTCGATCTCCTGAACAAGGAGCTCGAAGGCCATCGCTTCGGCTCGGATCGCGAGCACTTCCGCTTCGCCGCCGAGTGGGTGCCCGAATACCGTGACTACGCGCGCTTCTTCGAGGACGTCGTGCGCAATCCCGGCCTCGAGGGCAACAGCCTGTTCGAAGGTCGGCTGTCGGCGAAGTCGGAAGCCGTGCGCGACGCGCTGATGTCGCTGCTGCTCGACGCCGACGAGCAGAAGTCCCAGCGCGAGCTAGAGCGCATCGCCGACTATCGCAACTACTATCGCTACGAGATCTACAAGGAGGTCGAAGGCAAGCCGCCGATCGCGCTGTCCGAGTACGGCACCGGCAGCGGCGGTCAGCTCGAGACGCCGGCCTACATCATCCGCGCCGCCAGCATCACCTCCGCGCTGCGCTACGGCGAGGGCGTCAACCACCTGCGCATGGTGCTGGTGGACGAGGCGTTCTCGAAGATGGACGAAACGCGCTCGCGCGAGGTGATCGACTACCTGACGCGCACACTGGGCCTGCAGCTAATCTTCATCATGCCGACCAGCAAGTGCGGCCCGTTCATGGATCTCATCAGCCACGAGTTCGTGTTCGCGAAGGTGCCGAGCACACCGCGCGGCGAGCTGCACACGCGCGTGCTCGTCGATCGCAAGCAGTGCAATCAGGATCGCATCAAGGCGCTGTGGGCACAGCATCGCCGCACGGTGCAGCAGCAGGCGGAACTCGACTTCATGGACGACGTGGCGACCGAAGCGGCGGCCGCGACGCGCCGATGAGCGAGCGGCCGGCCTGGCTGCAGGACGAAGCGGAGCTGCAGGCCCTGCTGCACGCCGTGCTCGACCGCTTCGATCAGCAGCCGGGCAGCGCGCGGCACCTCTCGATCTTCCTGCCGGCCGAGAAGCATCTGCCGTCGCTGGCGCGCAATGACGCCGCAGCGGATCAGCTATGGGCCCTGGTCGAGTCGCTGGCGCGTGTAGGGGTGCTGCAGATCCGCGAGGCGCGTCGCGGCGCCTACGATGCGCCCTGGCACGGCGCCCGGCTGGCCTTTGCGCTCGACTGCGAGGAAACGCTGCGACGCTGGCTGGATCGCGCGCCGACCGAGCGCGCGATGGAGGCCTGGCGCCGCGCCGTCGCTACGCATGCGCAGGCTTTCCCCGGTGCCTGCGATCTGCTGTTGCAGCGGCGCATCGCGATCGCGGGACGCAAACCTGAAGAGGTGCTTGCCGCGCTCGCCCGCCTCGGCGCGCTGTCCAGCCCGGCCACGCTGCGTCAGCTCAGCGCCTTTGCCTTTTGGGGCGATTCCAAGGTGCTGGACGAGCGCGGAGATCTGATTGCCGCGCTGTTTCCACAGATCGAGCTGGTCGAGCGCGCGATCGTCGTCGCCGTGCACCTGCCGCCGGCGCCGCGCGGAATCCTGTTCATCGAGAATCAGGACACGTACACCGCGGCTACTCGCGGGACACCGACGGCAGTGCAGGATTTGGCGCTGGTCTATGCCTCGGGGTTTCGTAGTTCGGCCTTGCGAATTCGTATGCGGGCCGGCGCGCTGCTGCACTACGCCGGGGCAGCAGACGGATGGATGGACTTCGAGCGGTGGTGGTTCGACGCCCGCGAGCCGCCGGGCCCCTGTCATTTCTGGGGCGATCTGGACTTCGCCGGCATGCAGATTCTCAAGACGCTGCGACAGCGCTTCGGCGAAGTGAGCGCATGGCGACCCGGCTACGAACCGATGCTCGCGGTGCTGCGCGACGCGGGCGGCCACCGCGGCGGCGAGTCGCGCGCTCAGATCGATCCCGTCGTCACGGGCTGCGCATTTGCAGACGAAGTGCTGCTGCCGGCGATTCGCAAGTGCGGTCAGCTCGATCAGGAGTTCCCGGCGACGACACGCTGACTCAGGGCCCTGCGGGGCGAGGATGCTTGCCGGTGGTCGCCAGCGGGGTCGCTGCGGGGACACCCACCTTCTGCCACCTTCTGCAACGGCAATGCTGCGGTACGGCTCGACGATTGAATTGGTGGGTGTCCCAGTTCCGCACCGCCGGACCCGCGAGGCTCGCAAAGGCCGCACGCAAGCCGAAACCCGGAGCCGCGGCTCGTTGACCTATGAGGCCTTCCTACGACTGCTCAACGTATGAAGAGCGGCACGCGGGCTAAACGTCGCGCCTGCGGTCCTCAAGCATTTTCCAGATCCGCTCGTAGGTCATCGGCAGTTCCGTGATTCTCACGCCGAACGGCGCGAGCGCGTCCTCCAGCGCATTGCCGAGCGCGCCCGGCACCATGCCCGTCGGCCCTTCGCCCTTTCCTTTCGAGCCTAGCGGATTGTGGGGGGTGGGCACGTTGTGCTCGTGCGTCTCGATGTGCGGCAGATCTGCGCTCGAGGCCATGAGGTATTCGGCGAGCGAGGCCGTCGTCTGCTGCCCGTCAGCCGTGTAATGGAATTCTTCGAAGCATGCATTGCTGATGCCGAGCGCGATGCCGCCCTGGATCTGGCCGCGTACGATCAACGGATTCAGGACGAGCCCGGAATCGTCCACCGCGACGTAACGCAGGATCTTGTAACGCCCCGTCTCAGGGAAGGCCTCGACGATCACGGCGTGCGCATTCGTGCTCTGCATGCCAGGCGCATCGGCCTCAAAGTGCGAGGTGTTCTCGAGCCCGCCTTCCATTCCGGTCGGCAGCTCCGTCGGCGCAAGCAGCGCGGTCTCGGCGATGCGCGCAACGGTGAGCCGCTTGGCGGGATCGCGTGTCCACACCGCCTCGCCGTCGGCGAACGCGAAGGCCTCTGGCTCGTCGGGGACGCCGAGCAGATGCGCGGCGATCGAAGCCATCTTCGTGCGCAGACCGCGAGCGGCGTAGTAGGCGGCGCTCACGGTGTAGGAGGCCATGCGCGAGGCGAGCGTGCCGGCTGCGAACGGCGCGGATTGCGTATCGCCCGAAATCACGCGCACGTCGTCCGGCGTGATGCCGAGTTCGTCCGCGACGACCTGCGAGAGCACGGTGTCGTGGCCCTGGCCCTGCGGCTGGTCGCCGTGCGCGACCTGCACGTTACCGTTCGCGTCAAAGCGCACGGTCGCGACCCCAAAGCCAGGCTGGCGTTCCATCGGCACGAGGATCTGTGAGGAGAGGCCGGAGAACTCGAGCCCGAGGCTAAAGCCGACGCCGAGATAGCGGCCCTTCGCACGAGCCTCCGCTTGCAGCGTCCGGAAGCCCGCATAGTCGATCGCCCCGCAAGCTTTCGTCAGCGCACCGTCGAAATCGCCGGAGTCGCAATGCACGCCGGCCGCGGTGACGTGCGGGAATTTCGAGATGGCGTTGCGGCGCCGGATCTCGACGACGTCCATGCCGAGCTTCTTCGCGGCTAGATCGACCATCCGGTCGATCGCGAAGCGGCCCGTGAACGAGCCGAACGCGCGGCTCGGCGTGAGCCCCGCCTTGTGTGAGACGACGCAGGTAAGATCGACGTCGATGTTCGGGATGTCGTAGGCGTTCGTCAGATACATCATGCCGAGCCAGGGCATGGCGATACCGATGTAGATGGGCACGCGGGCATCGCCGCAGTTCGCGTACATGCGATCGCGGAGCGCCGTGATGCGGCCGTCTTTCGTGATTGCCATCGACATTTCGTGGATCTGATCGCGCTCCTGGCCGATGTTGAGCAGATTCTCCTGCCGGTTCTCCACCCACTTCACGGGGCGCCGGAGCTTCATTGCCATCGCGCACACGGCGATGTCCTCGCGGTAGAGCGGTGCCTTGACGCCGAAGCCGCCGCCGACGTCCATCGGCGCGATGACGCGGACCTGGCTGTCCGGGAGCTTAAAGTACTCGGCGAGCAAATGACGCTTGATGTGTGAGCGCTGGGTCGTGAGCCACGCCGTGAGGCCTTCGGCCGCGCCATAATTCGCAATCGTCGCGCGCGTTTCCATGGGCGATGCGCCGTTGCGCGGACAGATGAAGCGTTCCCTGATGACGTGATCCGCTTTCGCGAACGCTGCATCGACGTCGCCGTTCACGAGATGCTGGTGATAGACGACGTTGTCACCCCATTCGGGATAGACGAGCGGCGCGTCCGGCTTCAAGGCATCCGCAATCTCGATCACCGCCGGCAGCGGCTCGTACTCCACGTCCACTGCATCGATACCGTCCTCGACTGCGTACTTGTCCTTCGCGATTACGACCGCGACGAGGTCGCCCACATAGCCCACTTCGTCTACGGGCAGCGCCGAGAAGATCGGCCGCTTGGTCTCGCCGGGCAGCTTCGGCACGCTCAAGTCGCTGAGTATAGGCCCGTACTGCGCGAAATCCCGCCCTGTCATCACTGCGATCACACCCGGTACGGCGAGCGCGCGCGTTGCATCGATCTCGAGGATCTTTGCGTGCGCATGAGGGCTGCGCACGAAGCCGGCATACACCATGCGCGGCAGCTTCATGTCGGCGACGTACTGCCCCTCACCGACGAGAAGGCGCCGATCCTCCTTGCGCTTGAGCGCACGCCCGACCCATTTGCCACTGTTCATCGTCTCCCCCCGTTCACAGCGGAAACCACTTTTCGCGTTCAGCGACGGGCATCTTATCCAGTTTCGCGATCGCCTCCTTCACCGCCTCTACGATGCCGACGTAGCCCGTGCAGCGGCAGAGCACGCCCTTCAGACCTTCGCGGATCGCTTCTTCGGACGGATCGGGATCCTTTAGATACTCGTAGGCCGTCATCAACATGCCGGGCGTGCAGAAGCCACACTGCAGGCCGTGCTTCTCCCAGAACGCATGCTGCAGCGGATGCAGCTCCTCGCCGCGCGCAAGTCCTTCGATTGTCAGCACCCGACAACCGTCGGCTTGCACGGCGAGCATGAGGCAGGACTTCACCGCCGAGCCCTCGACGATCACCGTGCACAATCCGCAGCGGCCTTCGAAGCCGCAGCCCTGGTGGGTGCCGGTGAGCGCCGCCACTTCGCGTATGAAATCGACGAGCAGGAGCCGGTGATCTACCGTTGCCTCGTAGAGCTCGCCATTGATAGTGATCGCGACATCGCGCTTCATGCGGATTCTCCCTTCGCGCGGGCGATCGCGCGTTCGAGCGCTTGCCGGACCGTCACGCCGATCAGTCGGGTGCGGTACTCGGCCGAAGCAAGCTCATCGCTCCGAGTCTTGACTGCGTTGGCGGCGACCGTGCCTGCCTCCTCAAACAGCGTGGCGGACGGTGTCTGGCCTGCGAGCAGCTCCTCGGTCGCACGGGCGCGCAGCGCGCGTGGCGCGAGCCCACCGAGGCCGACACGCGCGACTCGGATCCGACCCGCACCATCGAGCGCAACGTGCGCGCCGGCACTCACTGTCACGCGATCGTGAGCGACGCGGCCAATCTTGACGTAGGCACCGCCCGTCCTTCCGAGATCGAGCGGAATCTCGATTGCCGTCACAAGTTCTTCGCGCGCAAGGTCGCATTCAAAAGGACCGATGAGAAACGCGTCGAGATCGACGAGGCGTTCCGTCTCGCCGTGGCGAGCGATGCGCACGGCGGCACCGAGCGCGAGCAAAGCGGGCGCGATATCGCTGGTGTAATCGCCGTAAGCAAGGCTGCCGGCAAGCGTGCCGCGATTGCGCACCTGGCGATCCGCGACCTTAATTGCCGCGGACGCGAGGACACGGCAGCGTGCAATGATGGCGGGGTGCGTCGCAGCTTGCTGGTGGCGCACCATCGCACCGAGGATCAGGCGGTCGGGCCGCTCTTCTATGGAACCGAGGTCACGCACACGATTCAGATCTATGAGCGTCTCGGGCGAATAGAGGCGCGACTTCAAGAGCGGCATCAGCGTCTGGCCGCCGGCGATAACTTTTGCGTCACCACCGGCCTCGAGCAGCGCGAGTACCTCAACTAGTTCGGTCGGTGCGTGATAGTGCGCGATGGCCTTCGGATACATCGGCTCCTCCCCTATATCTTCGGTGCGGTCGAACGATCATATGGTTGAAAGAGGAAACCGCCGCCGCGTATCCATCGCCCTGACGATGTACAACGGCTGAAGGGCGGGTGCCACGAACTTCGGCGGTACACGCGCATTCCGGGCCCCGAGAGTACTCTTTCGGAGTCTCCTCAAATATTGAAGCCCCCGAGATGCAAAGGCTAGTCCGCATTTCGGCGTCGTGACAAGGCGCTTCAGTCGAGTCGGTTCGCTGTTGCGTAACACATCAGACGGCCAATCTCGGGCCACTGCGTTCCTCCGCGCCCGTGCCTATACGGCATGCCGCGTCGAGGAAGGTGCCGGGCTTCCATCCACGGGCTTGGCAGCACGAGCAAAGTCCTTGGCTTCGGCTCGCCCTTTGTGCGCGGGCTCAGACCTTCACAACGATCTTCCCGTGCTGTGCGTTCGACTCCATGTAGCGATGCGCCGCGACAATGTCCTCGAATGCGAATGTAGCGCCGACGACGGGCCGATACTCGCCTGCCGCAATGCCAGCTTGTACGTGACGTTTACCGGCTTCGAACTTCTGAGGAAAATTAATGATCTCAAAAAGCGAGTACCCGCGCATAGTGAGCCCCTTTGCGAGGCCGAGGCCAACCGGAAACACCGCGGGGCGCGCGTCCAGTCTGCCGTAAACGAAGAGCCGTCCCTGATAGGCGATCGCCTGCGCGAGACGCTCGAGCTCGGGACCTGCGACCGGGTCCATGATCATTTCTGCGCCGCGGCCACCGGTGATTTCAAGGATGCGATCGACCATATTCTCTTCGTCGGAAGCGACGAAGTGATCCGCGCCCGCGGCATCGATACATTCGCGCTTCGCCGAGGTGCGCGTGACGGCGATCGTCTTCGCGCCAAGTTTTTTCGCCATCTGGATGGCAGCGAGACCGACACTGCTGCTCGCGGCACGCACGACTAGGTGTTCGCCGGCGGTGAGCCTGCCGTATTCGATCAGCGCGCCGTAGCAGGTCATGAACGGCATCCAGACGGCGGCGCCCTCCTCGAACGAGAGCCGATCCGGGAGCGGCGCGACGGCGTGAACTGGCACGCGCGCGACCTCGCCGTAGCTCCAGTAAGGCCCCATTCGAAAGGACGGAACGGACGCGACGCGGTCGCCCGGCGCGAACGAGCTGACGCCTTCTCCGACGGCGAGCACGGTTCCCGCGGCTTCGTAGCCAATTGGAGAGGGAAACTCCGGGGAATATTGAGGATACTCGCCGCGGCGGAACATTATCTCCGCGCGATTGAGTCCGAACGCGCGCACCGCGATGAGAACTTCGTCGTCCCCGAGTTCAGGCATTGGTATCTCATCGATCTGCAGCACTTCTGCCTCGCCTGCACGATGGAAGCGAACGATTCTGGGCATGTGGTGCTCCTTCGTAGTGGGTTCTATCTACGATTCGGCTGGTGGCGGCGGACAGTCAGTCCAATCCCTCAATTCGTGCGGCCGAGGAGTCGTCCGATCAGCGAACGTAGCCATGCCAATAAGCTCGCAAGCAAAATGCCGCCCAAATTCGCTTGCGCGGTTGGCGAGGCCGGCGGTGTCGCATCTGTCTCAGCCGCTTCACCCTCACTCGCTATCTGGCGCTCCAGGTTCGCGGCGAACTGCTCGAGGATGCGCGAGGTGACTTCCTGCAAAAGACCCGTGCGCCCGAACTGGGCGACTGCCCCAGCCAGTGTGATGTCCGACTCGATTTCCACTTCGGTGCCCGTTGGCATCTCCGCCAGGCGATAGGTGGTGGTGAATTTCGCGCGGCTGCTCGCGTTGCGATCGCGACCGTTGCCGGTAATCGTGCCGGTGTGTGTAGCGAGATCGCTCACGTGCGCGGCATCGCCCTCGAACACAGTCGAAATCGGGCCGAGCTTTACCTCGATGCGCCCTTTGAACTTGCCGCCGCCGATGTCCTCGGTGAGCCGAGCGCCGGGGATGCAGGTCGCGACCCGCGGCACATCTTGAAACAGTGCCCACAGTTTCTCGCGTGGTCGTTGAATTATGAATTTGTTCGAAAGCTTCATGGAATTTAGTCCCCCACCCGCTTTGACCTGATGGACCGGTCGATGCGTCCCGCATTGGCGGTCAGCGCCTGTAGATACGGCCTGATGACCGTCGACACCCCACCCTTCTCAGCTTGCCGAGCGATTTCCGCCGGAGTTGCCTTACCTTGCCTCAGCGCCTCTTGGAGCCCCTCGATCGCAACGGTTAGACCGATCTTGCCGCGATGCCGGAAGCAATCCGCCACCGTCTTGGCCACGCCGAAGACTTTCACCGGCACGCCTTGGATCGCGTGTGTCTCAATGCCCTCCCTCAGAAGAGAGTCCGTGAAACGCACGATGCGAATGCCCGCACCGCTACGCTGCGGCGCCCAGTCTTTGGGTCCGATGGCCATCCAGACTTTCGGGGATAGCCGGTCCGTCAGACTATGGAATGCCAGCGCCGAGACGAGACATACGACGCCCTTGGGCACACGCTTCGCGGCCTCCGCCAGGCCGTGATTGGGGTCCAGATCGGCGTCCGGAAACCGATAGACGCCCCGCGACAGGCGGACGACTTCGCCGGCCCGCTCCATACGACTCATGGTCGCCGCGATCACCCCGGCCTCGCGCAGCTCGACCAGACGCATGATCCCCTGCTTCTCCAGCAGAGTTCGGACGAGCTCACGCTGCGATCGGGGTCTTGTCATTGATACAAATACTCGATGCATAGACCCTATGTACCTAGGATTTGTATCATCCATTCACGCGGCGCGCCATCTTCAGAAACGCCGACGGGCGAAGACCGAGCGACGCCGAGAGAGACCTTGAGGGCAATCCATCTCCCGGGCAGAAAACTTCAGAGTGGATTTGATCGGGCATCATGACAGAGACGCAGGACACCACGCAGGGAACGCCATCGCAGGCTGACAGCGGTGGCGGCCCGCTCAGTCGAGAAGCGCCATATATGATCGCCATGGGCTACGGGACCGTGAATGCCTCGTCGATCGCGTACGTCGCGTGCCTCGCCGGTCTGCTTACGTCCGGCGTCGAAACGATGCGCCGCGCGCGCATCGCCGGCGGCCTGCCGCGCGCCTCGCACCGGCTGCGACCCTCATGAAACGCGACGCCGCCCTCGTTCCGCTGGCGCGCGATCATCACGAGGCGCTGGTGCTCGCGCGCCGCGCGTGCAAGGCCGGCGCGGGGCTCGACGATTTGCGGGAAGAGGTGCTGCAGTGCTGGCGCGATCGGATCGCGCCTCACTTCGGCATCGAGGAGCGCGTGCTGTTCCCGGCGCTCGCCGCGGCGGGCGGGCAGGTCGCCGTCGAGAAGGCGCTGCAGCAGCATGCGCGACTGCGCGCCGCCGTCGACGAAGTGCACGCAGGCGATGCGACCGCGCTTGCCGTCTGGGGCGCCGCGATGACCGAGCACGTGCGCTTCGAAGACCGCGAGCTGTTTCCGCTCGCCGAACGCCTGCTCGATCTCGGCGCGCTCGCGCCGGCGCTGCGGGGGACCGCGTCGTCCTGAACGGCGATCGTGCCGCGGCCTTGAAACGTCTGCACGGCTGCAATCAAGCTTCCAAGATCCCGGGTTCCGCGCTGCGCGCTGCACCGGGCTACGAAGGTCCGCCGCCGTGCCCGCGTTCAGCGCTTCCTCGCTCGCATACGCGTCGTCACTCGGATTCCGCTTCGCTCCTTCCGGGCTACATGGCTTTCTCCTTGTAGCCCGGGTGAGCAACGCGAACCCGGGGTTGGGCGCGAATTCACGCGCCTGCGCCCGGTGGCCGCCGAACCCCGGATTCGCTACGCTCCTTCCGGGCTACAAGAAAGAAACGTTCTCGTACGAACGGCGGCGCCAAAAGAGCCGATGGCTCGACGCCGTTTCTTACACGGCGTGTCCGCGCGTTCTCATCCGCGGCGGGCGGCCTCGATCGCGGCAACGTCTATCTTGCCCATGTCCATCATCGCTTCGAACACGCGTCGGGCGACCGCGGGATCGGGGTCCGTCACGCCTTCGATCAGCGCGCGCGGCGTGATCTGCCAGGAGAGGCCCCATCTGTCCTTGCACCAGCCGCACGCGCTTTCCGCACCTCCGTTGCCGACGATGGCGTTCCAGTAGCGATCGGTCTCCTCCTGATCCGCGGTGGCGATCTGGAACGAAAATGCTTCGTCGTGACTGAAGACGGGACCGCCGTTGAGGCCGATGCACGGGATCCCCATGACGGTGAACTCCACGGTCAGCACGTCCCTCGCCTTGCCGTGCGGATAGTCGCCCGGTGCGCGGTGGATCGCGGTCACTTCCGTGTCGGGAAAAATCGACGCATAGAAGCGCGCCGCGGCTTCGGCCTCGCGATCGAACCAGAGACAGACTTTGTTCTTGACGGGCATGTTCGAGCATCCTCGCCGCGCGGGAGGAAAATGCTGCACACCGCGCGCGGCGCGGCACCGGATGCGGGTGTCAGATTCCGATGCAAGCATGCCTGCCGGCGCGCCGGCACGTTGTCGGCGCGCGCGCAGTGCGCGGTAAGGCGGGCGCTCGAAGGCGCGACGGGGGTCGACGGCGGTGTTCAGCGGCCGTCGCGAAAACGACGGCGATGTTCCGCATAGACGCGCGATGCGGGCGCAAGCCCGGCCGCCGGGGCGGCCGGGCTCGTGGACGGGAGGGATTACGTGCCGAGGCGGCGAATCGCGGCCTGGGTCGTGAAGTTGTTGTAAGCGTCGGCGACGTTGAAGCCGGTCTGGAAGCCGCCGGTGATGCGCGGCACCTGCTGATGGATGGTGATGCGATCGCTCTGGATGTCGTGCGAGTGCACGTGTGTCCAGCTCCACACCGGATGCGGCAGATTGCTCTTGAACGTATTGCCTTCCTTCTCCCAGGTGTCGAAACCGCCTTCCCAGGATTTCCAGACCTGGCCGCGGCGATCGAAGGTGTTCATCACCATCGGGGTCATCGTGCGCGCGTCGTACCAGATCCGCTTCTTGCTGTAGGGCGCACGCGGATAGCCGGTCGGCTCGAGCTCGACCACGAAGACCTCGGGACAAAGCTGCATCGCCGTGCGGTAGAACTTCTGGCCGGTCTTGCCGCCGCAGCGCTGATAGAGCCAATTCTCCGGATCGCGGCCGCCCTGCCAGTTGTCGTGCACGCAGCACAGCGCCGGGCCCCTGCCGATCAGCTTGAAGTTGCCCCAGGTGAGCGTCGGATCGCCCGTCATCCAAGCGTCGGTGAGGAAGAAGGTCGCACCCGCGATCACCGGCTCGAAGCGCTGGTTGGTCGGGAAGCGGCGCACGCGCTTGAACGCCGGCAGATAGCCGTAGAACTCGGGATACTGGCTCTGATCGTAGGGCCAGATGTTGAGGATGGAAGTGCCCTTGACGTCGGCCGGATAGGTCCACACCGCGGACTGGAAGCGCAGCACTTTCTCATCGAAATACGGCTTCGGATCCAGCGCGATGCGGCCGGTGCCCGCAACTTCGCACCAGAAGAAGTTGTATTCGTACTGCCGGTTGCCGTCGGCGTCCATATTGTCCTGGTTGCAGCAGTACAGCGTCGTGTCGTAGCGCCCCCAGCTCAGGTTGTGCGCGCCGAGGATCTCGTTCGCGTCCTTTGCGTTCGGGAACGGGTTGCCGCCGATCCAGGGTCCGCCGTCCTTGTGGATGATGTTGCCCTTCTCGTCGAAAGCCGCCTGGCCCTGGTTCTTCAGCGTGGCCTCGAGATAGGTCGGCGGATTGAGCTTCCAGACGTCGGTCGTGGTCGGCATCAAATCGACCACCCGGCCCTGCTGCTTGATCTGGACGTAGGTGATCTCGTCCAGCAGGTCTTTCACGTGATCGACGTTGTCGGCGCTCAGCGTGTCGCCCGCCTTGACCTTGCCCTTGGTGTACAGGTCCAGCGACAGCAGCTCCTCGGGATACGCCTTGGTGATGTCGCCGTCGGCGGCGATGACGTCCCAGAGGGGCGCAAGCACACCGGCCGCGAAGCCCGCCCCCATAGTGTTGAGGAAATGCCGGCGCGAGAAATCGCGATCGAATTTTCTGATGTGCATGGGATTTACTCCATCGGTTGCCCGGGTGACGGATGCCGCGACAGCGCAGACATCCCACCTCGTTCCTCTGGGATGAGAGGACGTTTCGATGCTAGGTGCAGCAGCGTGCATGCGTCCTTGATCTGGCTCAAACGAGCACGAGAGCCGAACGGCAGCGCGCGCGGTGTAGCGGCATGGCGCATTAGTCGTGACGAGGATGAACTTTCGTCATTCAAACTTCATCATTCATTCGCGGGTGGTGGCCGGCCATTGCAGAACGCGCGTATGCGTGCTTGGCGCATCCACCGCGCCGTACGCGCGCCGAACCACCAGCTCCGAAAGCGCCGCTCGACTGCGAGCGCGCCGATTTCCGCGCTCGGCGCGTGGAATGCGCACCCGGCGCGATGCGCGTGAAAGTTGATTCAGATCATGCCTGCCCGGGCCGCCGGAATTGTCGATCACCCCCTCAATACGGTACCGTATGGACGCGCGCATTCCTACGGAGCTACATCGTGTCGTCAACAGTTCGTCCCGCTGCCCGCGTGCAGGAAGTCGACAGTGTCATCATCCGCTTCGCCGGCGACTCCGGTGACGGCATCCAGAGCACTGGCAGCATGTTCACTCACGATTCGGCAATCATGGGACACGACGTCTGCACCCTGCCGGATTTCCCCGCCGAGATTCGCGCGCCCGTCGGCACGCTCGCCGGCGTGTCGAGCTTCCAGCTCAACTTCAGCGCGCATGACGTCCATACGCCGGGCGATCGCCCGGACGTGCTGGTGGCGCTGAATCCGGCGGCGCTCAAGGTCCACCTCGCGGATCTGAAGGGCGACGGCATCCTGCTCCTGAACGAGGACGCGTTCACGCCGGCCGATCTCAAGAAGGCCGGCTATCTCACCGATCCGCGCGAAGACGGCACCCTCGCCGGCTACCGCGTGCACTTCGTGCCGATCACCACGCTCACCGTGGCCGCGGTCAAGCCGAGCGGGCTCGGCAAGAAGCAGGCCGAGCTGTGCAAGAACATGTTCACGCTCGGCGTCGTGTGCTGGCTGTACGAACGCGGCACGGAGGACGTCAAGCGCCTCATCGATCGCACCTTCGGCCGCCGCCGCGCGCAGATGGCCGAGGCCAACAAGCTCGCGCTGGACGCCGGCTACAACTACGCCGACACGGTCGAAATGTTCAGCGCGCGCTATCGCGTGCACAAGGCCAAGCTCGCGCCCGGGACCTACCGCCGCGTGACCGGCAACGAGGCGACGGCGCTCGGCTTCGTCGCCGCGGCGGAGCTCAGCGGGCTGCCGCTGCTCTACGCCTCCTATCCGATCACGCCGGCCAGCGACATCCTGCACGAGCTGTCGCGGCTCAAGCATTTCGGGATCCGCACCTTCCAGGCGGAGGACGAAATCGCGGCCATGGGCGCGGCGATCGGTGCGGCCTACGGCGGCACCCTGGGCCTGACCGGCACCAGCGGCCCGGGCGTCGCGCTGAAGTCGGAATTCATCGGCCTCGCGGTCGCGACCGAGCTGCCGGTGGTGATCGTCAACGTGCAGCGCGGCGGTCCCTCTACCGGGCTGCCGACCAAGACCGAGCAAGCCGATCTCCTGCAGTGCATGTACGGCCGCAACGGTGAATGTCCGGTGGCGATCGTCGCACCGGCAACGCCCGCCGAATGTTTCGACATGGCGATCGAAGCGTTCCGGCTCGCGATCGAGTACATGACGCCGGTGTTCATGCTGACGGACGGCTACATCGCCAACGGCTCGGAGCCCTGGCGTATTCCCGAGCGCGAGGAGCTGCCGCGTCTCGAAGCGCACTTCCGCTACGAGACTGAAGGCTTCCAGCCCTATGCGCGCAATCCGGACACGCTCGCGCGGCCGTGGGTGCGGCCGGGCACCCCGGGACTCGAGCATCGCATCGGCGGTATCGAGAAACAGGAACTCAGCGGCGCGGTCAGCTACGACCCCGCGAACCACGAGCGCATGGTGCATCTGCGCCAGGCGAAGATCGCCGCGATCGCCCAGCGCATCCCCGAGCTCACCGTGTACGGGCCGGCGACGGGCGATCTGCTGGTGCTGGGCTGGGGCAGCACCGCGGGCGCAATCCGCCACGCGGTGGAAAACGCCCAGCAACAGGGTCTCGCGGTGGCCGGCGCGAGCTTGCGCTACTTGAATCCGCTGCCGCGCAATCTCGGCCAGGTCCTGCGCCGTTACCGCCGCGTGCTGGTCCCCGAGTTGAACCTCGGTCAGCTACGCGGCCTGCTGCGCGCCGAATACCTGGTCGACATCATCGGCCTGAACAAGGTGCGCGGGCAGCCGTTCCGCACCAGTGAGATCGAGCAAGCGATCCACGACGCGCTCGCCGTGGATCGGCGCGCCGTCGCGTCCGCCTGAAACACCGCCGGAGAGCGTCGTCATGAATCAGCCCCATATCGCCGAACGCGCGCTGAGCGCGGTGCCCGAGTACGACAAGAAGGACTTCGAGTCCGATCAGACCATCCGCTGGTGCCCGGGCTGCGGCGACTACAGCATCCTCGCCCAGTTGCAGCGGGTATTGCCGACCGTGTGCCGCGAGCTGTCCCTGCCGCGCGAGAACATCGTGTTCGTGTCCGGCATCGGCTGCTCCAGCCGCTTCCCCTACTACATGAACACCTACGGCTTCCATAGCATCCACGGCCGCGCGCCGACCATCGCCAGCGGCCTGAAGCTGATGCGGCCCGAGCTGCAGGTATGGGTCGTGACCGGTGACGGCGACGGGCTCAGCATCGGCGGCAATCACTTGATGCACTGTCTGCGCCGTAACATGGACGTCAAGATCCTGCTGTTCAACAACCGCATCTACGGCTTGACCAAGGGGCAGTACTCGCCGACCTCGGAGCTCGGCAAGAAGACCAAGTCCAGCCCGATGGGCACGGTCGAGGAGCCCCTCAATCCGCTGGCGATGGCGCTCGATTCCGGCGCGAGCTTCGTGGCGCGCGCGATCGACACCGACGCCAAGCAATTGCAGGACGTGCTGCTGCGAGCGGCCCGTCACCGCGGCGCGGCCTTCGTCGAGATCCTGCAGAACTGCAACGTGTTCAACGACGGCGCCTTCGACGCCTTCACCGATCGCGCGGTGAAGGACGAGCGCACCGTCGCGCTGGAGCACGGCCAGCCGCTGCGCTTCGGCCGCGAGCGCCAGCGCGCGCTCGCCTGGCGCGGACATCCGCACGGCCTCGCGCTCGAGGTCGTCGACGCCGCCGCAGCGGCGCCCGACACGCTCGCCGTGCACGACGAGACGCAGCCCCACAACCCGCTCGCGAGCCTGCTGGCTCGCCTCGACGAGAGCAGCTATCCCGTGCCGCTGGGCGTGTTCAAGGCCATGCAGGCGCCGACCTACGGCGAGCGTCTGGATGCGCAGGTGGACGAAGCGATCGCGGCGCGCGGCCGCGGCGACCTGTTCGAGTACCTGCGCGAAGGCGATACCTGGACGGTGAGCTGAGCGCAGCGCGCGAGACTCGCGCGCTCGCCTTACGCGCCGCGCTCCGCTGTGCCGCGCCGACATTCGGACACCGTGCGCCGCATCGGTGCGTGCCGGCCGGCGCGTCAAACGGGAAATCGCACCATCGGGACGAATGCGCGAGTCGCGCCCGTGGACCGGCTCCTGCGCGGCCCGGCGATGTTCCTCCATTTGCGAAATTGACGCCCTGCCCCTTCCCCGTCGATAGTCGGCGCAGGACCATCAAGGGAGGACGAGCATGGGTACGTTCCGCCGCGTCGTCACCGGCCATCGCGCCGACGGCAAATCCATCGTCGCCAGCGACGGCTTCGTGAAAAGCAGCGAGATCCCGGGCCTCGGCGGCATCGAGCTCGGCACGCTGTGGGGTTCGGACGAGGTCTTTCACTATCCCGACGAGGGTCGTGAGCCGCCGCGCTCGAGCTGGTTTCCACCCGTCGGCGGCGTACGCCTCATCGAATTCGTGCTGCCGGCACACTGCGATCCCGAGCAGGGCGGCGGCAGCACCGAGGGCCTGGACGCGGCCGAGCGACTCGCGCCCGGCCTCCTGTCCCACTTCACGGACGAAGCGCCGGGCATGCATCGTTCCGCGAGCTGCGACATGCTCTACATCCTTTGCGGCCGCTGCGTGCTGGAGCTGGACGACGGCTCGGCCACCGCGCTCGCCGCCGGCGACGTCGTGATCCAGAGCGGCACCCTGCATCGCTGGAAGAATCCGCACGGCGAGCCCTGCCGGGTGATCGGCGCGATCGTCGGCGCACACTTGAAAAAATGATGCTCGACACCTCGAGGGGAGACACGTCCATGGCCACCACCAAAGACGCCGCGCAGGCGTCGACTCAGGATCTCGCCAGGCTCGGTTTCGATGCGCGCCGCCTCGCTCGCGTGCAAGATGCCGTCAGGGCCGACATCGATGCCGGCCGCTGCCACGGCGTGCGCATGAAGGTCGCGCGCCGCGGTGAAGTCGTGCTCGATCTGACCGAGGGCTATGCCGAGCGTGCGGCGAACAAGCCGCTGCAGCCGGATGCCGTATTCGCGACCATGTCGGTCGCCAAGCAGTTCACGAACGTGCTCGCGCTGTCGCTCGTCGAGCGCGGGCTCTTGAAGCTGCACGCGCCGGTCGCGGAGCTGATCCCCGAGTTCGCCACGCTAGGCAAGGAGAAGGTCAACCTCTTCCACCTGCTGACGCATACCAGCGGCGTGATGTCGGCGATTCCGCCCGTGCCGCCGGACGTGCTGATGAACATCGAGAAGCTCGTGGCCTACGCCTGCACGCTGCCGCTCGAGTCCCAGCCCGGCGAGCGCGTGAACTATTCGATCCTGCTCGGCCATTCGATCATCGCCGCGCTGTGCCTGCGCGCCGCGGGCCGCGGCCGCAGCTTCGCGCAGATGCTGAACGAAGAAGTGTTCGAGCCCCTCGGCATGAAGGACACGAGCCTGGGGCCGCGTCCCGATCTGTTGAAGCGCCTGTGTCCGGTGAAAGTGTCCTACGAGAACCTGCCGGCCCTGCTGCCGCCCGCGGCCGTGGAAGGCATCGGTGCGCTGCTCGCGACGCCCGGCTGCGAGATCCCGGGCGGCGGCTGCATGACCACCGTGCAGGACGTGCATCGCTTCGCCGAAATGCTGCGCCGGGGCGGTGAACTGGACGGCGCGCGCCTGCTGTCGCCGGCCATGCTCGACTTCTGCACCCGCAACCACACCGGCACCTTGCGCAACGTGCTGTTCGACATGTGGTGCGGCGTGCGCGGCTGGATCGAATACCCGGCCCATATCGGCTGCGGCTTCTTCCTGCGCGGCGAGGGCAATCTGCCGGGGCTGTTCAGCCCGATGAACTCGGCGCGCAGCTTCGGGGGCTTTGGCGCGGGCTCGACCGGCTTCACCGTCGATCCGGCGCGCGATCTGTCCTTCGCCTTTTTGTCGACGGGCCTGATGGAGGACAGCTACCACTTCGAGCGCATCGGCGTGATGCAGGGCTTGGTGCTGGCGGCAATCGTCGAATGAAGGTCGACTGAACGCGCGCCGGCCATCGCAACGAACGAACACCACCACGAGGAACGCCCACGATGAGCCTGAAACTCGGCCTGCTCTACGCCTATCGCAATCCCGCCTGGAATCGCCGGCCCTGGCCGCAGGTCTACCGCGAAGAGCTCGAGCTCACCTGCTATGCGGAGGAGCTCGGCTTCGACAACGTGTGGATGAGCGAACACCACTTCGTCGACGACGGCTACATGTCCTGCCCGCTCACGATCGCGGCCGCGGTCGCCGCGCGCACGAAGAAGATCCGCATCGGCACCTACATTATCCTCATGCCGATGCACGACCCGCTGCGCATCGCCGAGCAGGCGGCGACGGTCGATCTGATTTCCGACGGCCGTCTCGATCTCGGGCTCGGCCTCGGCTACCGGCCCGAGGAGTTCACGGGCGTCGGCCTGACGCGACGCGAGCGCGGCGCGCGCATGGCCGAGGGCTCGGTGCTGATCCAGCGCCTGCTGAACGAGCGCAAGGTGAACCACGAGGGCAAGTACTACAGGGTGAACGACGTCGGCGTGACGCCGCCGCCGGCGCAGCAGCCCTGCCCGATCTGGGTCGGCGCGCGCGCCGACGCGGCGATCGATCGCGCGGCGAAGCACGGCTTCCACCTCGCCGGCATCGGGCCGCGCGAGCACAGCGACAAATACTACGAGGCGCTCGTCAAATACGGGCGCGATCCGAAGGACCATCACGTCGGGCAGATCGTCACCTGCTTCGTCGGGCCGACTACGGCGCAGGCCTGGGATCGCTGTGCGGAAGGCCTGCACCACATGCTGAGCTGCTATCTCGACTGGGCCATCGAGTCCGGCGACGTCGCCGCCGAGCCGAACTGGACCCACGAGTCGCCCATTCCCTCGCCCGCCGAGATGCGGCGCAAGCAGTCCGTCGACTTCTTCGGCGAGCCCAGCATCATCGGCTCGCCGGAAGAGGTCTATCAGCGGCTCTGCGAGCATCAGGAGAAGAACCCCTGCACGCATCTCGCGATCTACATGAACTATCCCGGCACTCCGCAGGGCTATACGCGGGAGAGCATGGAGCTGTTCGCGAGCGAGATCGCGCCGAGGTTGAGGAAGCGATGAGCGGCGAAGACGGCGAGCAGCACGACTCGAAGGGCGCGATCCAAAATCGCGCCTTTCACGGACGGTTCGTAGGTTGGGCTGACGAAGGAAGCCCAACATCGGGCGCCGCACGTTGAGTTCTCGTAGCCCGGGTGCAGCGCAGCGGAACCCAGGATCCAGCATGCTCGATACACAAGCGCTTTCGGTCATGCGCGGCGCACACCGCGCCGAGTCTTCTCGAATGCAGGAGAGGACGGCGGGCGCCGATCCCGGGTTACGCGCTGCGCACTCCACCCGGGCTACGACATCGCCGTTCATGTTGGAGGGCTATTGTCTCTTTCATTATTGGGGACACGGAGCAGTGATTCCGATGTTCGGAGTGTGACGATATCCGAACGGCAGCGGAGCCCGTTTACGCTCGGCCATATAGAATCGCGCCCATTCATAGACAGGAGCAGCGCCCATGCCCGGCACTCAAGATTTTCAGTACATCGTTTACGAAACGCCCGAGCAGGGCATCGCCCGCATCGTGCTGAACCGGCCCGAAACCGCCAACGCCCAGGACACGCGCTTCCTCTACGAGCTGAACGCGGCCTTCGACCGCGCCGCGCATGACGACGACATTCGCGTCATCATCCTCGCCGCCAACGGCAAGCATTTCTCCTCGGGTCACGATCTCGGCGAGCAGGAGTGGTACCAGGCGATGTACGAGCATCGCACGGTCGGCACCATGTGCGGTTTCACCTGTGCCGGCGCCGAGCGGCAGATGGCGCGCGAGGAGGAGATCTATCTCGGTTTCAGCGAGCGCTGGCGCAATATTCCGAAGCCGACCATCGCTGCCGTGCAGGGCAAGTGCATCGCGGGCGGGCTGATGCTGGTCTGGCCCTGCGATCTGATCGTCGCCGCCGAGGACGCGAGCTTCAGCGATCCGACCGTGAGCTTCGGCGTCGGCGGCGTGGAGTTCTTCCACCACCTGTGGGAAGTGGGCGCGCGCAAGGCCAAGGAGATGCTCTTCACCTCCGACGCGCTCTCGGCCCAGGATGCGCATCGGCTCGGCATGGTCAACCAGATCGTGCCGCGCGAGGCGCTGGCCGAAGCGGCGCTCGCGATGGCGCGCAAGATCGCGGCCAAGTCGCGCTTCGCGCTCAAGCTCACCAAGAAGGCGATCAACGGCGCGCAGGACGCGCAAGGCCGCGAGCTCGCGATGCAGAACGCTTTCCACCTCCATCAGCTCGCCCACACCCACTGGCTGAAGCTCTACGACTTCCTCCTCGATCCCACCGGCCTCCCCGAAGCCACGCGTCGCGCGCTCGGCATCGAGGGCGAGGGACGCGGTTGAAGCGCGGACCCGGCATTCCGCTGCGCGCCTCGCGGGCTACGGCTCTCTTCGTAGCCCG
Source organism: Gammaproteobacteria bacterium (assembly GCA_035325705.1). Classification (GTDB taxonomy): domain Bacteria; phylum Pseudomonadota; class Gammaproteobacteria. The sequence goes on along the minus strand of DAOKZI010000019.1, from coordinate 17,220 downwards.
GATGAGCGCAGCGAATCCGGGGTTCGGCATGTCCAAGCCGACGAACCTTTCGGCGCGACGCACGAGGCAGGTTTGGACGAGGGGCGCCTCGGCGGGCTTTCGATCCCGGATTCGCTGCGTTCATCCGGGCTACAAGAAGTTCGTCTCGCGTAGCGCGTACGGCGCGGTCGTCATGACCGGCCCGCATTCCGCTTCACTCCTTCCGGGCTACGTGGCGCGATCACGAACCGTCGGCTTGTCGACCAGGCTTCGGCCGATGATCTCCTTCATGATCTCCGAGGATCCGCCGGCGACGCGCGCGACCCGGCCGTCGGCCCAGGCGCGCGTGATCGGGTATTCCCACATATAGCCGTAGCCGCCGTGGAGCTGCACGCAGTCGTCGAGCACGCGCCACATGGTTTCGGTCGCATGCAGCTTCGCCATCGCCGCGTCGACTGCATCGAGCTCGCCTTTCAGATGCTCTGCGATGCACGCATCGATGAAGCTGCGCGTCACCATCGCGGCGGTCTTGAGCTCGGCGAGCTTGAAGCGCGTGTTCTGGAAACTCGCGAGCGTGCGGCCGAAGGCCTTGCGTTCGTTGACGTAACGCGTCGTCCACTCGAGCGCGGAGTCGATTACGCCGGCCGAGCGTATGGCGACCACGAGGCGCTCCTGCGGTAGCTGCTCGATGAGCTGCACGAAGCCGCGGCCTTCCTGACCGAGCAGGTTCGAGACGGGCACGCGGCAGTCGGAGAAGAAGAGCTCGGACGTGTCCTGCGCGCGGAAACCCACTTTCTCGAGCTTGCGGCCGTAATCGAAACCGGGCCGCCCGGCTTCGACGAGCAGGAGGCTGATCCCTTTCGCGCCCTGTGCCGGATCGGTCTTGCAGGCGAGCACGATCAGATCGGCAAGACGGCCGTTCGAGATGAAGGTCTTCTGGCCGTTGATGACATAGTCCTCGCCGTCGCGCACTGCGCGGGTCTTGATTGCCTGCAAATCCGAGCCGCCCGAGGGCTCGGTCATGGCGACCGCCGTGATGATCTCGCCCCTCGCGAGCTTCGGCAGCCAGTGACGCTTCTGGGCTTCCGTGCCGTAGTGCACGAGATAGGGCGCGACGATTTCGGAGTGCAGATGGAAGGACACGCCGGCGCAGCCGGCGCGGCCGAACTCCTCGACGACAATCGCGCCGTAACGGAAATCCGCGCCCCCGCCGCCGTATTCCTCCGGCACGCAGGGGCAGAGAATGCCGGCCTCGCCCGCGGCGAGATAGACCTCGCGGCTGACCATGCCCTCCTTCTCCCAGCTCGCGTAGTGGGGCGCGATCTCCTTGTCGATGAAGCGGCGGACGGTGGCGCGGAAGGCTTCGTGCTCCGCGTCGAATAGCGTTCTGGAAATCATGCGCAGGCTCCCGCTCGCGGGCCGGAGAACAGGGATCGAATGCTGTCGCCGCTTTGCGACGTCACGGCGCGGGCCGGCCCGAAGCGAGCATCCTAGCCACGCCGGCCGGGCGCGCCATGATCCGGATCCGGATCTACGCTCATTCCTGCGGTTGCGACGCCACTGCGAGGATGAAGCCGTGTGCCGGCTTGGTCTCAGTGCAAACGCTGGAACACGTGCACGAAGCCCGCGCTGCCGAGCCCGCCGTTGTGCTGCAAGGCCGTGCGCGCGCCCTCCACCTGGCGTGTGCCCGCCGTGCCGCGAAGCTGCTGCACGAGCTCGGTGATCTGGGCGAGCCCGGTGGCGCCGAGCGGGTGGCCTTTCGACAGCAGGCCGCCCGAGGGATTGACGACGCAGCGCCCGCCGTAAGTATTGCCGCCGTCGCGCACGAAGCCGCAGAGTTCGTCCTCCGTGCACAGGCCAAGGGCGAGGTAGCTCAATAGCTCGTTGCTGGTGAAACAGTCATGGAGCTCGACCACGTCCACGTCCTGCGGGCCGATGCCGGCGGACTCGTAGGCCGCGGCCGCGGCGTCCCGGCTGAGGGCGCGGAACATGAAGTCCAGCGGATCGCCCGTGAAGTAGGCGGCCTTGTCGCTGACGAAGCCCTGGCCCACCAGCGCGACGGAGGCGTCGATTCCCCGGCGCCGCGCGTAGGCCTCGCTGCACACGAGCACGGCCGCCGCGCCGCAGCTCGGCGGGCAGGCGTAAGCCTTGCGCAGGCCGCGGAAGATCTTCGGCTGGGCGAGCACTTCATCGACGGACAGCGGCGCGCGAAAGATCGCGTTCGGATTCCCGGCGGCATGCCGCCGGGCCTTGACCGCGACCATCGCCTCGGTCACCTCGCCGACGCCCAGGCGCGCTTCGAGCAGTTCCACCTGGCAGCCGAAATAGCAGATCGCGGGCGGCGTCTTGCGCTCCTCCGCCGTGAGCTGCATCAATGCCGCGAGCGTGTCGTCGAAGCGCGCCAGCGGGCTCGTCTTGTGCGGGAACACCAAGTCGATCGCGCCCGGCGCCATTTCCTCGAAGCCGACGGCCAGCGCGCAGTCGACCATGCCGGACTGCACGGCCTGGGCCGCGAGCGCGAAGGCCGTGGAGCCGCTCGCGCAGTTGTTGTTGACATTGGTGATCGGCAGGCCCGTCATGCCGAGGTGATAGAGAGCCGCCTGTCCGCTGCAGGAGTCGCCGTAGACATAGCCGGCGTAGGCGGCCTGCACGTCCTCGTAGGCAACGCCGGCGTCCGCGAGCGCCGCGCGCGCCGCCGCCGCGCCCATCAAATCGTAGGCCTCGGACTGCCCCGGCTTGCGAAACGGCACCATGCCGACGCCGCCCAGGATCGCGCGCCTGGTCCCATTGCTGCTCATCATCGTGCTCCTCGGATCGGGGGAGGCCGCACTTGCCGCCTCGGCGACAAAATGCCGCCACACCGGCTTTGCGTCCACGGGATCGGGCGCCGTCCGCAAGCTGCTGTACATGACTCAGGTCAAGTCTGCATGCGTTTACGACTATAGATTCCGAGGCTGGCGCGCAGCCGCGCTGCCAGTCATCGACAAGGACCCGCCTGCGGCAGCTCGCGCGCCGCCCGGCGGAACCTGCGACCGGGAAGCCGGCGCAGGGCTCTCAGCCATCTGGAGGTCTCTCACGCCATGTCCATCACCAACTACGACGCGATCATCATCGGCGCCGGCATCTCCGGCATGTACCAGCTCCTTCGCTTCCGCCAGCTCGGCATGTCCGTGAAAGTCTTCGAGACCGGCAGCGGCGTCGGCGGCACCTGGTACTGGAACCGCTACCCGGGCTGCCGCTTCGATTCCGAGAGCTATTCCTATGGCTATTCCTTCGACCAGGAGATCCTCGACCGCTGGGACTGGAAGGAGCATTTCGCGCCGCAGCCCGAGACGCTCGAGTATCTGAACTTCGTCGCCGACAAGCTCGATCTGCGCAAGGACATCCAGTTCAACAGCCGCGTCAAGTCCTGCACCTACGACGAGGCGAAGAGCGAATGGGAAGTCGAACTCGACAGCGGCGAGAAGGCGCGCGCGAACCTGCTCGTCTCCGCGACCGGGCCGCTGTCCGCGCCGCAGATGCCGGCGATCCCGGGCGTTGCGGACTTCAAGGGCGAGGCCTATCACACCGGCAACTGGCCGCGCGATCCGAGCGGCTACGGCCCGTCCCGGGACCTCAGCTTCGCGGGCAAGCGCGTCGGCATCATCGGCACCGGCGCGACCGGCGTGCAGGTGATCCAGGAAGTCTCGAAGACGGCGCGGGACCTCTACGTATTCCAGCGCACGCCGAACTGGTGCGCGCCGCTGCATAACAGCCGGATCACGGCGGAGCAGAGCGCGAAGATCCACGCGAGCTACGACGAAATCTTCAAGAAGTGCAGCGAGTCCTTCGGCAACTTCTTGCACAGCTTCGACCCGCGCTCCGCGCTCGAAGTCTCCGCCGCCGAGCGCGAGGCCTTCTTCGAGAAGCTCTACGGCGAGCCCGGTTTCGGCATCTGGCTCGGCACCTTCCGCGACGTGTTGACCGATCCGAAGGCGAACGCCTACGCGAGCGACTTCATCGCGCGCAAGATCCGCAGCCGAGTCAAGGATCCGGCGATCGCCGAGAAGCTGATCCCCAAGGATCACGGCTTCGGCCTGCGCCGCGTGCCGATGGAGACGAACTATTACGAGTGCTACAACCAGCCGAACGTGCATCTCGTCGACATCAAGGAAGCGCCGATCGAGAAGATCACCGCGACCGGCATTCAAACCAGGGACGCGCACTACGAGCTCGACATGATCATCTATGCCACGGGCTTTGAGGCCGTGACCGGCGCGCTCGCGCGCATCGAGATCAGGGGCGCGGGCGGCAGAACGCTCAAGGAGAAGTGGAAGGACGGTCCGCGCAGCTACCTCGGCATGCAGACCCACGGTTTCCCGAACTTCTTCACGCTCGTCGGTCCGAACAACGGCTCGACCTTCTGCAACATCCCGCGCTGCATCGAGCAGAACGTGGACTGGCTGACCGATCTCGTCGCGCACATGCGCAAGCACGGTCTCAAGCGCATCGAGAACACGGTGGCGGCCGAGGAGGCCTGGGCCAAGCACGTCGACGAGACGGCGAACATGACGCTGTTCCCCACCGTGAACTCCTGGTTCATGGGCGTGAACGACAATCTCCCCGGCCGCAAGAAGCAGTTCATGCTCTACGCCGGCGGCTTCCCGAAATACCGCCAGATCTGCGCGGAGGTCGCGGCCAAGGGCTACGAGGGCTTCGTCACGGCCTGAGCCCGTCGCCGCTGCGCTTGCCACGGCCTAGAGCAATATCCGTGGCAAGCAGCTCACTTTGCCGTCGCCGGGCCGCACGGCCGGTGACCACCGCCGGGGCGCGCTGTCCCGGCGATGGTCGTTCAAGGGCAGACAAGCCGCGCGTCCGGCGTCAATATCGCGTTCGCAGTCAAAGCGAGGCGCCATGACTACCTGCGATCGCACATCCGGCCCGCGCGCGGCGGCGGGGCTCGGCCTGGCGGACATGTCGCCGGCCTATTTCGGGCTCGTGATGGCCACCGGCATCGTGTCGCTGGCCGCTTTCCTCATGGGCCTGCCGCGCCTGGCGGCGGCGCTGTTCCATCTCAACGTCGCGCAGTTCCTGATCCTCTGGGTCTTGTACGTGCTGCGCGCCGCGCGCCATCCGCAGCGTTTCTTCGGCGACATGATCAGCCACCTCAGCGGCCCCGGCTATTTCACGGCCGTGGCCGGCACCGGCATTCTGGCGAGCCAGTTCATGGTGCTGCGCGAAGACATCGTGGCCGGCGCCGGGCTGTGGGGCCTGGCGCTCATGCTGTGGGTGGGCCTGATCTACACGATCTTCACCGCCTTCACGGTCAAGCGTGAGAAGCCCCCGCTGGACCGCGGCATCAACGGCGGATGGCTGCTCGCGGTCGTCGCCACGCAGTCCGTGGCCGTGTCCAGCGCGCTGCTGGCCGCGCGCATCGGACAGCCCTATCGGCTGGAGCTGAACCTGATGGCCCTGTCGATGTGGCTGTGGGGCGGCATGCTCTACATCTGGATGATGTCGCTGATCTTCTATCGCTACGTGTTCTTCCGCTTCTTACCCGGCGACGTCGCGCCGCCGTACTGGATCAACATGGGCGCGATGGCGATCTCGACGTTGGGCGGCTCGCTGCTGATCCTCAATGCGCCGCAGGCGCCGTTCCTGCAGTCGCTGCTGCCCTTCCTGAAAGGCTTCACGCTCTTCTACTGGGCGACCGGCACGTGGTGGATCCCGATGCTCTTGCTGCTCGGCGTGTGGCGGCACGGTATCGAGCGCTTTCCGTTCGAATACGATCCGCTCTATTGGGGCGCGGTGTTTCCGCTCGGCATGTACGCGGCCTGCACCTGGCAGATGAGGCGCGCGATGGAGTTCGATTTTCTCGCCGGCCTGCCGCACGCCTTTCTCTACATCGCGCTGGCGGCGTGGACGCTCACCTTCTTCGGCATGACGCGGCGGCTGATACGGAAGCTGAGGCGCGCGCCCCGCGCCGTATCGTGAAACGGCGCTGTCTCCATCGACGTCATTTTCCCGGCGCCACCGCGTGGCCGTTGATCGCCGCGCTGGACTGGAGCTGTGCCCACGCGCCCTCGGCGTCCTCCGCATAGCGAAAGAGCGCGAGATCCTCGACCTGCACGAAACTGGCGGCGAGCAGCGCGCGGAAGTCGATGACGGCGCTCCAGTAGGCCTCGTCGACGAGGACGGTCGGGATGCGCGGCGCTTTGTTGGTCTGCTGCAGCGTCAGGATCTCGAACAGCTCGTCGAGGGTGCCGAAGCCGCCGGGAAACACGACCAGCGCATTGGCGCGCATCGCGAGATGCATTTTCCTCATCGCGAAGTAGTGGAAGCGAAACGTGAGCTCGGGCGTGGTGTACGGATTCGGCTCCTGCTCCTGCGGCAGCGTGATGTTGAAGCCGATCGACGGCGCGCCCGCCTCGCTCGCGCCCCGGTTGGCGGCGGCCATGATCCCCGGACCGCCGCCCGTCGCGATCACGTTGTCGCGCAGGCGGCCCTCGCCGCGCAGCGCGCCGCCGCGCTCGGAGGCGATGCGCCCGAAGCGCCGCGCCTCGGCGTACCAGTGCCCGTGCCGGCCCGTATCGTGCTCGGCGATCCGCGCGCTGCCGAACACGACGATCGTCGAACGCACCTGCCAGCGCCGCAGCGCTTCTTCCGCCTTCGAGTATTCGAGCAGGAAGCGCACGCCGCGCATCGAATCGCCGAGCAGGTATTCCTGGTCGAGCGCGGGAAGACGATAGGAAGGGGACTGTAGCTGTGCCGCGTTCGACGGCGCGGCGGATTCTCGCGGTTCCATCCGCTTACGATACCGCATCCCGCGCGTCGCGAGCCTCATCGCGCGCGATGTGCGGCGAGCTCGGTCCAAACGCGGTTTTTCCCGTAGCTCGGAAGGAGCGCGCAGCGCGGACTCCGGGCGTTTCGGCTACGGATTGAAGGCCGTTCCCTTCCGTGACTCGATCACGACTATTGGCGCCGACACTGCGGAGGCTTCGAACAAGCCCTGTCTTCTCCGTGTTCTCCGTGTTCTCCGTGTTCTCCGTGTTCTCCGTGTTCTCCGTGTTCTCCGTGT
>DAOKZI010000019.1:0-10084 GCA_035325705.1 Gammaproteobacteria bacterium | reverse complement strand
TCTCCGTGGCTAAATTAATCGGCGCTCGAAGTGGCACAACCTCGCGCTTGCGCCCACCGGGTCGCCGAACCCCGGTCAACCCGTCCCGCCGTCGGCAGCGCCGGCCGACGCCAGGCGCTGCGTCAGGCTCGCGACTTCCGCTTCGAGCTCGGCGATGCGGCGATCCTTGGGGTTGGAGATCATCACGCCTTCCACCGCGTCCGGCGGCATGACGAGCCGCGGCCCGCCCGGCGGATTGGCGATGATCGGTCCATCGTTCGCGCCCCACGCGCCGAGATAGGGCAAGGCGCCATCCGGGGCCGGCTTCACCCAGCGCGCGCAGAATTCGTCGAAGGGCCGGCCGCGCGCCTTGCGCGCTTCGCGCTCCTGCGCGCGGCAAGCGGCGGTGGCGGCCGCGTCGACGACCAGCGTCTCGGCATCGAAGACGACGAAATAGATTTCACGGCCGAGCCGCGGCGACAGCAGCCCTTCCTCGATGTCCTTCATCACGAGCTCGGGATCGCGCTCCAGCACGTCGCCGTAGCCGCCCCCCGCACCCTGGCAGATCATGTAGACCTCGCCTTCGTTCGCGAGCTCGAAGTTCATGCCCGCGTCCTGCATCACATAGCGCGCCCCGGGGATCGCCTGCTCGTTCATCAGATCGATCATGCTGAACTTCACGCGCTCGGGATTCCTCTCCAGCACCTCGAAGACGTTGACGCCCTTGATCTTCGCGAGCGGGTAGGCCGGACAGCCGTAGCCGCCGAACAGGCCGTAGGCCGAGGGATGCTTGGCGCCGCACTGGCCGGTCATGAAACCGAAGGTATTGCTGCCCTTCACCGTCACGATCTGCTCGTAGCCCATGCCGCCGCGATGCTTGCCGAAACCGGCGCGATCCTTGGTGAGCTGCTGCGCGACCAGGCGCACGAAGGGCAGCTCCTCCTCGGCGAGCTCGAATTCGCCCGTGTCCGCGAAGGAGCCGAACACCGGCGACATCGCGTGCTCGCCGTCGTTGTCCTCGCGCCCGCCCGCGCCGTTGCCGTTGATGTCCGCGCAGAAATTGCCCGTCACCTCCAGATGCTGCGTGAGCCCGCCGTAGACGAAGGTCGCCGGCTGGTTGTAATGCGGCGCATTGATCGCGGTGTAGCGCTTCGGCAGGCAGTAGAGGAACTTCGCCAGCACCTGCGCCGGCGCGCCCAGGGCGCGGAACAGCGGGATCAAGCTCATCGCGACCGGTGCCTCGTCGGAGGGATCGACCAGCGAATTGCGGTTCGTCAGCACTTCGACGGGGCTGAACACCGCCTGGTTCGGCGGCAGATCGGGCCACACGTAGATGACGAGGTTCGACATCAGGCAGGTCTTCACGGACGCCAGCGAGGCGTTGATCGAGCGGTTCCTGAGCTCCGGGCAGGCACCGCGGAAATCGAAGATCATGCGCTCGCCCTGGACCGTGATCGCGAGCGGCCACTTGCCGAGGATGTGCTCGCGCAGATCGTTGTCGATGAAGGTGTTGATCCGGCAGGTGCCGTCCGGCAGCTCCGCGATCCGCCGCTTCACTTCGGCTTCGGTGTCCTCGAGCGTCTTCCTCAAGGTCGCGATGAAATAATCGCGCCCGAACTCCTCGATGATCGCCAGCAAGCGCTCGCGCATCCTGATCACGGCGTGCAGCTTCACCTTCATGTCGAAGAGCTGGAGCTTGGGATCGCGCACCGAGTTCTGCAGGAAATTGACGAGATCGCGCTTGAGCGTGAAGTTCTCGGCGCACTTGAAGGGGCACATCTTGAGCCCCTCGTCGTACTTCGACTCCGCGATCGAAGGCATGCCGCCCGGCTCGATCGCGCCGCACTCGCCCTCGTGGATCGTGGCGGTCATCCAGCACACGAGCTCGCCGTCGTGGAACAGCGGCATGATCATGCTCTGGTCGGTGTTGTGGATGTTGCCGTAGCGCGAGTCGTTGTGGATGAAGGCGTCGCCGTCGCGCACGCCGACCGAGGGGTCGTCCATCCAGTATTTACGGATGAAGCGCACGGGATAGTGGCAGACCGAGGCGAAGACCGCGATGCCGTGCGGCCCGATCTGCGACATGTCGCCGCTCGCCGTGAAAATCGCGGAGACGAGATCGCCCCACTTCGCGCCCGGCGCCACCCCGGTCTGCTCGACCATCGAGAAAGCTTCCTCGAGCGCCGAGCCGATGCGCCCGCGCACGAGGTTGACGCGGTTCGGATCCAGGCCGAGGCCCAAGGCCCGCTCTTCCGCCGCGCTGCGCGGCGCCAGCGCGTGGTCGCGCATGATTTCCGGATCCGGCCCGTAGAAGAGCTGGTTCTCGGCCAGGAATTCGTCCAGCAGATGCCGTTCCTGCGCGGACAGCTCGGCACCAGCGGTATCAAGCCTGTTCTCGACGTTCATGGGCGTACTCCGGGAGCTTGGGGGCCGCGGGTGAACCAGGCCGCGCCGTGGCGCGCGGCGTGGAAATTCCAGCCCGGCTCGACGAGATAGGTGGTGGCGGCGGTGGTGATGATGGCCGGGCCGTCGATCGAGGTGCCCGGCACCAGCGCCGCGTCATCGTAGAGCGCAGTTTCGAGCGGGCCGTCGCTGCCGACGAAGTGACAGGGCCGCGTGCCGAGCGGAGTTGCGGGCAGATGCTCCGCCAGCGGCAGGAGCCGGCCGAAATGCACTTTGTCGAGCTCGACGTAGGAAGCGACGCGGATGGTGTTGATGCGCACGCCCGCTTCCGTCGCCTGCGAGCCTTCGCCGAAGCGCTCGCCGTAGCGGCGATGGAAGGCCTCCATGAGGCCGAGCGCATCGTGCACGCTCGCGAAGCGCTCGATGTCGTAGGCGACCGCGGTCTCCGCGCGCTGATTGCCGTAGCGCATGTCGAACTCGAGTCGATAGCGGATCGCGTCCTCGGCCGCGCCTTGGCGGGTCAGATCGTCGCGGCCGCGCTGCTTCAGCTCCTCGATCGTCGCATTGAGCTGCGTATAGTCGGTCAACACTTTCTTGAGCGCGGTGTGGAACAGCACCGTGTAGGTCGACTTCTCATGGATGTGGAGCTGATTCACGTTGCCGGCGCCGAAAGCCGAGAACACCGAGGCGAAGGGCGGCGCGAGCACGCGGGCGATGCCGAGCGCGCGCGCGATGCCGCAGCAATGCAAGGGGCCGTTGCCGCCGTAGGCGAGCATGGTGAACTCGTCCGGAACGTAGCCGCGTGAGCGCAGCTCGGTGGCGATGCCGTTCGCCATATTGTGATCCACGGTCTCCTTGACGATCTTCGCGATGCCGACCGGATCCGTCCCGAGCGTGCCCCTGAAGGCGTCCGTGAGCGCGCGCTCGGCGCGCCGCGGGTTCAGCTTGATGCGGCCCTTCGCGTAGTTGTTCGGATCGAGATAGCCGAGCGCGAGATCGGCGTCGGTGACGGTCGGCTGGCGGCCGCCGCGGTTGTAGCACGCCGGCCCCGGATCGGAGCCCGCGCTCTGCGGGCCGATCTTCACGCGCTCGAGCAGCGGATCGTAGGAAGCGATCGAGCCGCCGCCCGCGCCCAGCGTCACGAGGTGGACCATCGGGATGCTGACCAGCCAGCGATCGATCACGGGATTGAAGTCGTAGTGCCGCTCGCCGTCGGCGGTGACGATGCCGATGTCGAAACTCGTGCCGCCCATGTCGGTCGCGATCACGTTGCCGAGCCCGGCTTCGCGCGCGAGATGTTCGGACGCCGCAATGCCCGCGACCGGACCGGAGTGCACGGTCTGCAGCGCGTCGGTGGAGTTCAACTGCGCCATGCCGCCGGAGTTGTGGTTGATGAGCATGGGCTTCGCATAGCCGTTCTCGCGCAGCGAGATCTCGAGCCCGCCGAGCCCGTGGTACATCGCGCTGTGCAGGAAGCCGTCGATGATCGTCGACATCGCGCGCGTGTATTCGCCCTTGCGGCCCGCGACCTGATGCGACAGCAGCATCGGCACCGCGCCGAGGAAATAGCCCGGATACTCCTCGAGGAAGAGCTCGCGCACCCTGAGCTCGTGGGCGGGATTGACCACGCTGTTCGCGAACTGGACGACGAGCGTCTCCGCGCCCTGATCGACGAGATCGCGCAGCTTCGTCCGCAGATCGTCCTCGTCCAGCCTGAGCAGCACCGCGCCGTCGTAGCCGATGCGCTCGCGGACCGTGCGGATGAGCGGAATCGGCACCAGGGGCTCGGGGCGTCGCGCACGCGGCACGTCGTGCTGGCGCTCGTAGGGCAGGCCGTCGCCGTGACCGCGGCCGCGCGAGAGCGGCACCGAGCTGCCGAAGCCGTCGGTGACCAGCAGCCCGATGCGCGGGCCTTTGCGCTCGATCAGCGCGTTGGTGCCGAGCGTCGTCGAATAGCGCACGGAGTCGATCTGCGAGAGCAGATCGAATTTCGCGATCCCGAGCTCGGCGGTCGCGAGCTCCAGCGCCTCGTTGAAGCCCGAGGCGAGATTGTGGTGGGTGGTCAGCGCCTTGGCCTGGACGTAGCGCCCGCCCCAGGCGACGAAGCAGTCCGTGAACGTGCCCCCTATGTCTACGGCTACGCGTTTCATCGCGGCGCGCCTCAGGAATGCGAGTGAGAATGGCGCGCGTGCGCCGGGCGCTGCAGCGATTCCGGCTCGGGCAGCGCGCCGCCGTGCTCGGCCGCCCACGCCCGCGCCTTCTCCTTCAGCGAGTCGATGTCGAGCTCGATGTCGCGCACCGGCGGATGGCCCGGCACGGTGTACTCGGTCTCGACCAGCGTGCCGCAGCCCGGACAGTAGTATTCGAGCAGCGCCGTGTAGGCCGGATCGGGCGCGAAGGTGTAGCCGTATTTCGCCGGATCGATCAGCGGCCGGTGGATCTCCCGCGGATCGCGATCGTGGACGAGCAGGCCGCGCTTGTAGTCCTCGCGCGCGGCGCCGAGATCGCGGCCGCAGCGGCGGCACTCCCAACGCTCGCGATCGAGATCGATGCGCAGGTATTCGGTGATGCAGATCTTCATCGCGGACTCCTCTACTCGCGGATCAGCCGCAGATCGCGGTTGCTGCTCAGGGCGTAGCGCCAGCCGGCGTCGATGCGGCCGGTGAAGTAACTCTCCTCGACGATCGCCGGGCCGACCCCGCTTGCGCCGGGCGCGAGGTCTTCGAGGCGATAGAGCGGGACCTCCATGCGCCGGCCGTCGATGAGCACGAGCCGCGTGCCGCGCGCCGGCGCCGCGCTCGCCGGCGGCCGGGCCAGCGGCGACAGGGGAATGCGCCGGATCGCCTTCAGCACCTTCAAGTGCAGCGTCGCCTCCTCGGCGTCCGCGAGCGCGGCGGGCAGCGCCGCGCCGGGCTGCCAGGCCGTCGCCGCTTCCGCGCCCTGCGCGAGCGTCACGAGCTGGCCGCTCACCGCGCATTCCTCCAGCGCCGTGCCCTCGGCGAACATGTCGCGACGAGCGCGCACGACCATGTCCTGCCACGCCGCCGTCACCGCTCCGACATCGCGCGCCGCGAGACTCGTCTGGTAGTGCTGGGAGAGATCGGAGAAGCCGATGCCGAAGGCGCTGAACACGGCGGAGAGGCCGGGGATCAGGAGCTCGCGCAGCCCCAGCGCCGCGGCGATGCGGGTCGCGACGAAGGCGCCGGCGCCGCCGAAGGCGAGCAGCGTCGTCGCCGGCCCCGGCCTGCCGACGCGATGGATGCCGGCCACGACCTTGGCGACCCAGGCCGCCTCGATCGCGGCGAGCGCGGCGTCGAGGTTCAGTCCCAGCGGGCCCGCCACTTCGTCGTGCACGGCCTTCGCAGCGCGCGCCGCATCGAGCTCGAGCTCGCCGCCGAAATAGCTGTCGGCCGCGATGATGCCGCCGAGCAGCGCCGCATCGGTCATCGTCGCCGCGCTGCCGCCGCGGCCGAAACAGGCCGGACCCGGCACCGCGCCGACGGAGTCGGGGCCGACGACGATCTTGCCGTCCACGGCGCGCACCACCGAGCTGCCGCCGACGCCTTCGCTGTGGAGCTGGCAGAGCGGGAAGGAGATCGGCACGTCCTCGACGAGGCCGCGCGTGGTCTGCGGCACCCGGCCGTCGCGGATCCAGCCGACGTCCGTCGTCGTACCGCCGATGTCGCAGGTCACGACCTCGCCGAGCCGGTAATGCTCGGCGAGCGCGAGCGCGCCCTCCATGCCGCCGCGCGGCCCGCTCGAGTAAGTCTTCAGCGCGATGGTCTTGGCGACGCGCGCCGAGCCGCCGTCGTTGCGGAAGATCAGCAGCGGATTGCGGGTGCGATGGCGCTTCAGACGGTGATCCGCGCTGTACAGGAAGCGCTCCATCGCCGGATGCAGGAAGCTGTTGAACAGCGCCGTGAACAGGCGCCGGCCGGGATCGGCATCGCGGGCGAGCTCGCCCGCGAAGCTCACCGGGACGGCGCCAAGGAGCTGGCTCGGGTAGCGCCTGAGCACGATGCGCTCGATCGCGCGCTCCGCGGCCTCGAAATCCGCGCCGGCGATGCTGACCACGAGGCGATTCGCGCCGGCCGCGGTCAGCGCATTGACGGCCGCGGTCACGGCCGCGTCCAGCGCCTCCGGCGCGGCGCGGGTGTCGATCCGCCCGACGCGCTCGCCGACCAGCGCCGCGAACACCGCCCGTGCGGCCCCGTCGCGGCACAGCGCGTCGAGCTCGTCCTGCCGATCGACGATCAGACCGAGCCGCGGCCCCTTGCGCTCGACCAGCGCGTTCGTGCCCTGGGTCGTCGAGTAGCGGATGTAGTCGGTGTCCTGCAAGAGCCGCGCGACGTCGGCTTCGCCGAAACACTGCTCGGCGATCCGCGTGAGGCCTTCGAAGAAGCAGCTACTCAGATCGTGCGGCGTGGTCAGCGTCTTGGTGTAGTGCAGCCGCTCGCCGTCGAGCACGCAGAAGTCGGTCTGCGTGCCGCCGTTGTCGATGTTGATCAGCTTGCCCATCGGCCCCCCTGCGGGCCTCGCCGAGGCGGCGCCGCCCGATGAATCACTCGTTCAATCGCGACCGATGCTAGCAAGGGCGCGCGATGCGCAGTCCCCCACCAGACGGGTAGGGCGGGCGTGCGGCGTCGCAATCGCTTGCGGTGGGCAAGACTCAGGCGCGTCGGCCGATCGCGCCGGCGGCGACGAGCCCGCGCGCACGCGCCTTGCGCACGGCGTGATAGCGATCCGGGACTTCGAGCTTGCGATAGAGGTTCTTCAAGTGCCACTTCACGGTGTCGAGCGAGATCAGCAGCGTCGTCGCGATGACCTTGTTCGGCAGGCCTTCGTGCAAGAGGCCGAGGATCTCGGCCTCGCGCTCGCTCAGCGGCTCCGCGGTGCCGATCGTCGCCGCCGGCGCGGCCGCGGCGCCCTCCTCGCGCGCCGCGGCGCGCAGCGTGGCGACGTAGGCGCGAAGCTCGGCGGGCATGCCGCCTTCCGCGTCCAGCGCCTCGAGCACGGCACCGAACGCGGGCCCGAGGTCGACGAGACTGCGCAGCAAGCCGCAGGCACGTGCGGCGTGGAGCTGCCGGCGCAGCGTCGCGAGCGCACCCGCCGCGGCATCTGTCTGCCAGTCTGCGAGCGTCACGAAGATGTCGAAGGCGAGCGCCGGCGCGCGCCAGCCGAGCGCGTGACAGTCCCGGCCGGCGGCGAGAAAGCTCGCGCGCGCGGCGGCGGGACGATCGCGCGCGAGCTCGTAGCGGCCGCGGCAGTCCAGTACTTCGCGCCAGGCCGCGCGCCCGGTCCCGCACGCGAGCGCCGCCGGCTGCAGCGCGAACGCGTCCTCGAGATCCGCAAGGGTGTTCGCCGCCTCCGCGACGCGGCCGGCGGCGAGCAGCAGCCGGATCCGCTCGGCCGCCGCGACCACCGTCATGCGCAGACTGCCGCGCGCTTCCCCCTCGGCGCGCAGGCGCTGCAGCGCCTCTTCCGCGGCCCAGATCTCACCGGCGCGCGCTCGCGCCCGCGCATAGCAGCGCGTCGCGATGATGATGCCGTGGGGCATGACGAGCTCGCGGATGATCTCCAGGCGATGCGCCGTCAAATCGAGCATCAGCGCGAGCTCGTTGCGCTCGTAGAGCACCTCGGCGAGAAAGCTCGCCGCGACGCAGGCGGGCGCCGCGCGGGGACCGGCGCTCTGCTCGGCGCGCGCGAGCGCCTTGGCCAGCACCTCGCGCGCGAGCTCCGGGCGGCCGTCGAGATGGTAGCCGTAGCCGATGAAAGACTGGCCGTAGACCGGCGCGAACAGGCCGCTCGCGCTCTCTTCCCAACGCTGCGCCCAGGTCTGGGCATTGCGCGAGGCTTCGAGGCCCGTCTCGTAGAGATGGCCGAAGCTCAGGACGTTGCAGGCCGCGGCGACGTGGAAGCGATCGCTGCGCATCGGCATCAGCGCGGCCAGTGCGAGCGGTTCCCGGCTGTCGTCGCAGTAGGCGCCGATGCCGGCCGCGATCACCGCGCACTGGAAACGGCGATCCTCGTCCCTTGGCCCGACGTCGGCGAGTAGCTCGGGCAGGAGCACGCGCACCGCGGCCAGCCGGCCGCTCAGCAGCAGCGCCCAGCACTGCGCGAGCTTCAGCGGCCAGCGGCGCGACACCTCGGCCGCGGGCAGGCGATCGAGCCAGTCCATGAGGGTCGCGAGATTGCCGATCTCCACGAGGTTCATCGCGCAGCGATCGACGAGATCGACGGCATAGCCGATGTCGCCGCTGGCGAGCGCGTGCTCGACGGCATCGACGAGCAGGCCGCGCGTCCCGAACCACTCCGCGGCGCGGCGATGCACTTGCGCGACTTCGCCGGCCGGCAGCTTGCCGGCGCAGCCGCGCAGATAGGCCTGGAACAGATGGTGGTAGCGGAACCACTCGCCCGCCGCGTCCAGCGGGATGATGAACAGGTTCTCGGTCTCGGCCTGGCGCAGCAGGCGTTCGGCTTCCTGCACGCCGCTGACATAGCTCGAGAGACTCGCGCTGAAGCGCGGCAGCAGCGAAGTCTTGATCAGGAAGGACTGCAGCTCCGCGGGCAGGCGCGCGAGCACTTCCGCGGCGAGGAAGTCGCCGATGTCGCGCCCGCCTTCGCGCAGCGCGCGCACATAGGCTTCCGGATCGCGCGCGCGGTTCAGCGCGAGCGCGACGAGCTGCAGGCCGCCCGGCCAACCCTCGGTGAGCTCGTAGAGCGTGCGCAGCGTGGCCGCCTCCAGCTTCGCAGTGACGCGCTCGGCGAGGAAGCTGCGCGCCTCCTCGAAGTTGAAGCGCAGCTCCTCGGCGCCGAACACCGCGACGCGATCCCGCAGATGCAAAGTGGCGAGCGGAAAGGCCGGCACGGTGCGCGAGGCGATGAGGAGATGGAGCTGCGCCGGCGCGCGCGCGATCAAGAGCTGCACGAGCGCCGGCACTGCGGGGCCGGCCAGGAGATGGAAATCGTCGAGCAGAAGATGGAGCGGCGTCTCGAGCGCGCAGATCTCGTTGAGGAGATCGAGCACGAAGCGCTCGCCCGCGTCCGCGCGGTTCTGCTGCTCGTAGACGACGAGGGCGTCGCGCCCGATGGCGCATCCGGCATGACACAGCGCCGCGACCAGCGCGGCGATGAAGCGGCTCTCGCGGCCGTCGGATTCCTCCAGCGACAGCCACGCGACGTGCTTGCCGGCCGCGACGAGACGCTTGCGCCATTGCGCCAGCAGCGTGGTCTTGCCGAAGCCCGCGGGCGCGGCGATCACGGCGAGTGCGCCGGTTTCGGCGTCCGCGAGCTGGGCGAGCGGCAGATCGCGCACCAGCAGATGGCTGCGATACTGCGGCGGCTCCAGCTTCGTGCGCACGATGGGAAACTGGGCATCGCGCGGCGCGTTCGTCTCCAACATGGCGGCTGTCCCGGCGGCGTGGCCGCACGTCCGCGACCCTAGCCCCGGGCGCGGACACCCGGCTTGATCTGGATCGCCTCGAGGGCGCTCCGTTCTCGTAGCCCGGGTGCAGCGTAGCGGAACCCGGGATCGGCATGCCCGATACGCAAAGAATTTCCGCCCTGCGCGGGTCTTCTCGACTGCACGAGAGCACGGCGGAAGCCGATCCCGGGTTACGCGCTGCGCGCTCCACCCGGGCTACGACTAGCTCGTAGGTTGCCGTGAAAGAGGCATAGCGTGAGGACGAGCGAAGTCCTCGCC
>DAOKZI010000018.1:0-86544 GCA_035325705.1 Gammaproteobacteria bacterium | reverse complement strand
GAGGCACCCGGCTTTTCGTAGCCCGGGTGTAGCGCGCAGCGCGTAACCCGGGATCCTCGGCGCGGTGTGGCGGCTCGAAGATCCCGGGTTCCGCTACGCTGCACCCGGGCTACGACAGGGCTGTACGAGGCACCCGGCTTTTCGTAGCCCGGGTGTAGCGCGCAGCGCGTAACCCGGGATCTTCGGTGCGGTGTGGCGGCTCGAAGATCCCGGGTTCCGCTACGCTGCACCCGGGCTACGTAAAGTTGGCTACATTCCCGCTCGACCGCTCAGCCGAGGGCCGCGCAGCGCGCGACGATACGCTCGGGCTCGGCGTCGGCGGGAATGACGCCGTAGGCGAGCGTGCCGGCGGGCAGCGCCGGTGCCGCGTCGCCTCGCCAATAGGCCTCGGGCAGACCGCCGCCGACGCGCGGTCGCTCTCTCGCTGCGAGCCGCCCGGCCGGGGCTTCCGCGCACAGCAGCAGATCGACGCCCGAGAACTCCTCGCCGCCTTCGAGCAGCGCCGCGCCGACGCCTAGCGCCGTAGCCCAGCCGTAATGATGAGCCGCGCTGAACAGCGGCTCGCAGGCTTCGGCTTCGTCGGCGGTCCAAGCCTGCGCGTCCTCACGCGCGACGAGCAAGGCCGCGACGGGTTTGTCGGCGAGCGCGCGCAGCAGGCCCGCGAGCGCGGTCGCGAGCTCGTCGAGATCGTCGAAAGAAGGCTCGCCTTGCTCGCCGCAGCGCCTCAGCAGATCGCGCGGCGAGGCGATCTTGAGCGCGAGATCCGTGTCTCCGGCGAACTTGTGCGCGAGCGCGTCGAGCACCTCCGTGCCGAAGGCGCGCGCGCCGGCGTCTTCGAGCGCCGCGCGCGCGCGCTCGGCCGGGCTGCCGGCCGCCGGCGCGCGCGCCAGACAGGGCGCCGTCAGATCGATCGTCAGCACGTCGGTGCGCACGATCTTGCGCGCCTGACCCAGCGTGTTCGCGTACCGCACGGCCTGGCTCAGCCAGTCCGCCGGCGCACCGGCAAACACCCGGCCGGCATAGTCGTCGTATTCCACCCACAGCGCGCCCGGACGCGCGCCGGCCAGCCAGCGCTTCAAGATGTCGGCGCTCATCGCGGCGAGCTCACGAGCGCCGGTTGGCGCGCTCGATCTCGGCCCCGCCGCGCAGCGCCTCGAGCTGCGCCTCGAGCTCGGCGATGCGCACGTCCTTGGGGTTCGGCATCATCACGGACCTGATGGCGTCGGCCGGACAGGTATCGTCCGGCGAGCCGCGGTAGAGCAGCGAACGATCCTTCCACGAACCGAAGAAGGGCACTTCGCGCGGCGGCTTCTCGGTCTCCCATTCCTTGACGAACTCGTGATAGGGCTTGCCGCGCGCCTTGCGCTTGTCACGCTCGGCCTGGCGCGCGTGCGCGGTGGCCGTGACGTCGACCGCGCCGGTCTTCTCGTCGAGGACGACGTGGTAGATCTCCTGCACGCTGCGCATCGACAGCAGGCCGTCGAGGAAATCCTTGGCGACGAGCTCGGGATCGCGCTCGAGCACGTCGCCGTAACCGCCGCCGCCGCCCTGCGTGATCATGTAGAGCTCGCCCGGCTGCGCGAATTCGAGCTGCAGTCCCATGTGATGCGTCGAGTACTTCGCGCCCGGGAACGGCCGCTCGTTCATGATCTCCGGAATCGTGTAACGCATCAGATCGCGGCTGTCCTGCATGACCTCGAAGACGTTCACGCCCTTGACCTTGCACAGCGGCAGCGTGCCGGGCCCGTAGCCGCCGAAGATGCCGTAGGTGGTCGGGAACTTCGAGCCGATGCTGCAGCACATGAAGCCCCACATCGACGAGTCCTTCATCGTCGCGATCTGCTGGTAGCCGTGACCGCCGCGATACTTGCCGAAGCCTTCACCGTCCTTCATCAGGCGATGCGGGACGATTTTGATCAGCGGCACCTCTTCCTCGATCAGCTCCTGCTCGCCGATGTCCGCCATCGGCGCGAAGATCGGCGCCAGCGAATGCTGGCCGTCGCGATTCCAGCGCGCGGCGCCGCCCATGCCGTTCAGATCCGCGCACACGTTGCCGACCAGCTCGTCGTACTGGTTGATGCCGCCGTAAATGAAGGTGACGATCATGTTGTACCAGCCGGCGATGACGTCCGTCGCGCGGTGGCTCGAGCTGTAGAGGAACTTCGGCACGCCGATCTGGATCGCGGTGAAACCCGGGAAAAAGGTCATCATGCTCTGCGCGTTCGGCGCGTCCGGCGAGCAGTGCAGCGCGGACTTGCGATCGGTCAACACCGTCATCGGTGCGAACACGGCCTGGTTGCGCGGCAGATCCGGCCACACGAAGCTCAGGAACTCCTGCGCCAGCATGCCCTTCAGCGAGGCGAGCACGGTATTGTTCGGCCGGTTCAGAAACTCCGGCGACGAGCCGCGGAAGTCGATGACGAGCTCGTCCTTCTTCTTGCGCAGCTCGCAGCGGATGCGGATCAGGCAGTTCTCGCGCAGCGTGCCGTCGGCGAAGACGTTCGTGCGCACCGTGCCGTCCGGCCAGCACGAGAGGCGGCGGCGGACCTCGGCCTCGGTGTCCGTCAGGGTCTTGCGCAAGGTCGCGACGACGGCATCGACGCCGTATTCCGCGATCGCGTCCTCGACGCGCGCCTTCATGCGCATCGCCGCGAAGAACTTCGATTTCATGCCTTCGAGCTGCAACTTGGGCTCGCGCACCGAGTTCTGCAGAAAGGTCATGATGTCGCGCTTGAACTCGTAGTTTTCGCCGACCTTGATCGGCGACATCTTGAGCCCTTCGTCGAAGGGCGACTCGGCCGCCGACGGCATGCCGCCCGGCTCGATCGCCCCGTTCTCGCCCTCATGGACGATGGCGCCGGTGAAGCACACGAGCTCGCCGTCGTGGAAGACCGGGATCACGAGGCTCTGATCGGTGTTATGGATGTTGCCGTAGCGCGCATCGTTGTGCATGAAGATGTCGCCATCCTTGAGCCCAACGGTCGGATCGTCCTTCCAGTACTTCAGGATGAACTTGACGGGATGCTGCGTCAGCACGGAAAAGATCAGCACGCCGCCCATGCTCGCCATCGCGAGATCGCCGTTCGCGGTCCACACGCCGGAGATCAGATCCCCCCATTTCGCGCCCGGCGCCGCGCCCATCTGCTCGACCATGTCGAAGGATTCGTTGCAGGCGGTCTGCAGCTTGTGCCGCACCAGGTTGATCTGATCGGGATCGGTGAACGCGCGCAGCGCCTCGGCTTCACGCGGCGTCGTCGGCACGACGCTGTGGTCTTCCATGATCTCGGGATCCGGCCCCAGGAAGAGCACGTTCTCCTCGAGGAACTTCTCGATGATCGATTTTTCTTTGTCGCCACCCATGAGCTGCACCTCTTCGCGTCGAACGCTATTCCTTCACCAACCAGGCGGACCCGGACAGTCCCATCGTGAGGGTCCAGCCGGGCTCGACGAGGTAGGTCGTGCGTGGTGTCTCGATCAGCGCGGGGCCCGCCACGGTCATGCCCTCGCGCACCGCTCGATGGTCGTAGACCGCGGTCATCTGCGCCTCGCCGAGCTCGGGGAACCAGCACTGGCGCTGGCTCGCCGGCTTCGGCTGCTCGTCCGTGCGCTTCGCCGACTGCTTGAGATCCAGCCGTTCGTGCTCGACGTAGGACACGACGCGGATCACGTTGATGCGCACGCCGGCCTCCGGCGCCTGGCTGCCTTCGCCGAAGCGCTGCGCGTAGTTGACGCTGAAGCGGTCGAGCAGCGTGATCACGTCCTGCATTGACGCCAGCCGCGACAGCGGGCTCGCCACGCCGATCTGCGCGAGCTGGTTGCCGTAGCGCATGTCGAGCTCGACGCGGGTCTTGATCTGCTCGGGCTTCACGTCCTGACGCGCGAGATCCTCGCGACCGCGCTGCTCGAGCTCGGCCACAGTCGCGTTGAAGACCGTGAAGTCCTCGAGCATCGTGCGCTTGGTCGCGTCGTAGAGCATCAGGTACAGCGACTTCTCGTGGATGTGCAGGCCGTCCATGTTGCCGGCACCGAGCGCCGAGAACACCGAGCTGAACGGCGGGATCAGCACGCGGCTGATGCCGATGCGCTGCGCATAGCCGCAGGCGTGGATCGGGCCGCCGCCGCCGTAGCTCAGGATGACGAAGTTCTTCGGGTTGTAGCCCTTGACGGCCACTTCCTTGAAGATCGCATTCGCCATGTTGGCGTCGACCTTGCGCTTGATCGCCTTGGCGCCGTCGATCAGCGACATGCCGGACGGCTTGCAGATGTATTCCTCGATCGCGCGCTCGGCGCGGCGCTTGCTGATCTTGATCGTGCCGCCGGCGTAGTTGTGCTCGTCGAGATAGCCGAGCACGAGGTTCGCGTCCGTCGTGGTCGGGAACTTGCCGCCGCGACCGTAGCAGGCCGGTCCCGGATCGGAACCCGCGCTGTCGGGACCGACTTCGACCGCATCCCACAGGCGATCGTAGCGCGCGATCGAGCCGCCGCCGGCGCCCAGCGTGTGCAGGTAAGTCATCGGCGTGCTGACCAGCCAGCGGTCGATCACGGGATTGAAGTCGTAGAACTTCACGCCGTCGGCGGTGACGAGCCCGATGTCGAAGCTCGTGCCGCCCATGTCGGTCGCGATAATGTTCGGCTCCTTGAACTGCGCCGAGATGTAGTTCGAAGCCTCGAGCCCGGCGACCGGGCCGGAATGGATGGTCTGCAGCGCGTGCGTGGAATTGAGCTGCGCCATGCCCGAAGTGTTGTGGACCAGCAGCATCGGCCGCTTGTAGCCGTTCTGCCTCAGCACGATCTCCAGCGAGGACATGCCGTGGTACATCTGATCGTGCAGATAGGCGTCGAGCACGACCGACATCGTGCGCGAATACTCGGCCTTGCGCCCGGCGACGCGATGCGAGAGCACGATCGGGATCGCGCCGAGCACGTGGGTCGGGTACTCGGAGAGGATGATGCGTTCGACCTCGATCTCGTGGGCCGGATTCACCACCGCGTTGACGAGGGCGACGACGAAGGCCTGAGCACCCTGGTCGACGAGCCGGCGCACCTGGCGGCGGACGTCGTCCTCGTCGACCGTCAGCGCGGGAACGCCTTTGTAGTCCATGCGTTCGCGGATACCGACGATCATCGGGATCGGCACCAGCGGCGCCGGGCGATCGGCACCGGGCAGATCGGTTTGCTCGGCGTCGGACAAGCCGTCGCCGTAGCCGCGCGCACGCATCAGCGGCACCGAGGACTCGAAACCCGCCGTCGTCAGCAGGCCGACGCGCGGCCCGTTGCGCTGGATCAGCGAATTCGTGCCCAGCGTCGTGCCGTAGCGCACGGCGTCGACGTTGGCGAGCACGGTCTGTATGGATTCGCCGAGCTCTTCGCAGGCCTTGCCCAGCGCTTCCATGAAGCCCGCGGCGAGATTGTGATGCGTGGTGAGCGCCTTCGCTTCGACGTACCGGCTGTCATAGGCCAGGAAGCAGTCGGTGAAAGTGCCACCGATGTCGACGCTAACCCGCCGCATTGGCTTTTCCTTCCGCGCCCGCATGGCGCTCCTTCAGGCTCGCGCCCGCATGGCGCTCCTTCAGGCTGTCGATGTCGAGCTCGATGTCGTGGGTCAGCGGATGACCCGGCGGCAGGTACTCGTTCTCGATCATCGTGCCGCAGCCCGGGCAGTAGAACTCGATGATCCGGCACCACTTCGGATCCGGCGCATAGGTATACGGATAGCTGTCGTCGAGGATCGGGCGGTGGATCTCGCGCGGATCGCGGTTGTAGACGAGCAAGCCCTCCTTGTAGTTCGCGCGTGCCGAAGCGATGTCGTGGCCGCAGCGGCGGCAGTGCCAGCGTTCGTGCCCGAGATCGATCTCGAGGTATTCGGTGATCGCGACGCGTTGCGTACTCATCGGTGGCTTGCCTCCAGCACGAGGTCACGGTTGCTCGACACACGCAGCTTCCAGCCCTTGCCGATGAGACAGGTGAGGTAGTCACCCTTCAGCAGACAGGGCCCCTGCGCCGTGTGGCCGGGTTCGAGTTCGGTATCGAAGTGCACGTCGATCGCGCTGCGCCCGGCGCCGAGGTCGAGCTCGACGCTGCCGCGCGCCGGCGCCGCGCTGCCCGCCTGCGCGCCGTCCGCGATCAGCGTGGCCGAGGGCAGCTCGTAGACCGCCTTCAGCGTGAGCCGCGCATCCGGCGCGCCGCCGGCGCCGTCCAGCGCCGACTCTTCGACCGCGCCGTTCACCGCGCGCCACAGCGAGTAGCGGTAGCTGCAGGCGTCCGGCTCCACGCCTTCACCCGCCATGTCGCGGCGCGCGCGCGAAAGGAGATCGGCCTTCACGGCGTCGAGCTGCGGCGCCGCTTCGCTCAGCGGCACCTGGTATTCATGCGCGAGATGCGAGAAGCCGATGCCGAAGGCG
Source organism: Gammaproteobacteria bacterium (assembly GCA_035325705.1). GTDB lineage: Bacteria > Pseudomonadota > Gammaproteobacteria. Next base: position 80,143 of record DAOKZI010000018.1, on the reverse strand, counting down.
CTGAACACCGAGGCGAGCCGCGGCACGACGACGCGCCGGATGCCGATCGCCTCGGCGATGCCCGACACGATCATCGGTCCGCCGCCGCCGAAGGCGAGCAGCGTGGCTTGCGCCGGATCCGCGCCGGCGGCGCGGATGACCTTGCCGAGCTGCTCGCCGACCTGCTGCTGGAACGCCGCGACCACGGCGATCGCGGCCTGCTCGGGCGCGATCTTCAGCGCGTCGCCGACCTGGGTCTGGAGCGCCTGCAATGCGCGCTCGCGATCGAGCTTCAGCTCGCCGCCGAGATAGCGCTCCGGGTCGAGCACGCCGAGGACGAGCAGCGCATCGGTCAGCGTTGCCTGCGTACCGCCGCGGCCGAAACAGGCCGGGCCGGGCACTGCGCCGACGCTTTCGGGGCCAATCGTGACGCGGCCGTCCACGACGCCGAGGATCGAGCTGCCGCCGAGCCCGAAGCTCTGGAGCTGCGGCAGCGGGAAGGAAGTCGGCAAGTCTTCCACCTCGCCGTACGGCCGCAGGGCGACCTTGCCGTCGCGCACGACCGAGACGTCGGTGGTCGTGCCGCCGATGTCCATCGCGACGACCGTCGGCAGCGCATAGAGCTTCGCATAGGCCAGCGTGCCTTCGAGCCCGCCGCGCGGGCCCGAGCCCCAGGTCTTGATCGCGGTGGTCTTGGCGACGCGCGCCGAATCGCCGTCGTTGCGGAAGATCAGCAAGGGCCGCTTCAGATGCTGGCTCTTGCACACGTTTTCCGCGCTGTACAGGAAATGCTCCATGCCCGGATGGAGATAGGAGTTGATCACCGCGGTCGCCGCGCGGCGCAGGAGATCGCCATCGTTGACGAGCTCGGAGGAGATCAGGAACGGTATCGCGCCGAGCAGATGGCGCGGATAGCGGTTGAGCAGCGTCGATTTCACGTTCTGCTCCGCGGCCGCCGAGCGCAGGCACACGACCAGCCGCTGCGCGCCCTGCGACAGGAGCTGGTTCACGGTGCGGGTCAACTCGTCGGCGTCGATCGCGCCGTCGGCGGCAACGGCGATCCCGCTCGGCCGCGACGCCACCATCGCGCGCCACAGGCCGCTCGCGCCGACTCCCTGCGCGCCGAAGAACGAGTCCTCGCTGCCGGCGTCGACTAGCAGCGCGACCGGCGTGCCCTTGTGCTCGACGACGGCGTTCGTGCCGGAGGTCGTCGAATAGCGCAGGCAATCCGTTTCGCGGATCAGGCGCGGCAGATCGTCTTCACCGAACAGCTCACGCGAGCCGCGCTTCATGACCTCCATGAAGCACTGCGTGAGATCGTGCGGCGTGGTCGCCGATTTCGCGTGGACGATGCGGCTGCCGTCGCTGATGCAGACATCGGTGAACGTGCCACCGTTGTCGATGTTCACCAGGAATCCCATGCGCGATCCCCCCAGGACGTAGTGACGCGACCGATGCAGGTCACGTGTCGTTGAGTCGCGCGAGTCTCGGTCGGCGCGCCGGCAACGAGGCGAGCGACCTGTCGTGGCGCGGTGTTGCGGCGTGGTCGAGCAACCTTCGCCGGCGTCGCCCGCAGACCCGAGATGGGAAGCGCCTGCGCGCGACGTTGGTACGATTAAATCTTATCTGGTACCACAGCCACAAGCCCCGGCAGTGCACCAATTACGCGTCTTCCTGCGCGGGCTCAATCCGCGGCGCATAGACCGCAGTGCATCAGAGCGTTGTTATTGCAGTGCATGATCGGAGCCGGACGCGATTGTGCGAGCGAGACGCGAAGTCGAGCGCGAGACAGATTTAGAGCGTGCTGCGCAGGCGGGGATCCAGTGAAGGCGCTCGAGCGGCTCGTACCACATGGAAAGCCGACTGGATTCCCGCCTGCGCGGAAATGGCGATATCCGAACCGGAGTGGAGCGTATTGATGCTCGGCTATATAGCGAGGGCGATCGCGATTGACCCTCAAATGGAGGAACGCGCATAGTTTTGCCGCGATCAAGGGAATGGTGCGCGCGAGGCGCGGCCGCCCAGCGCCGGACGAGCACCCATCTCATCGGCCACCGGTCCGCGGCTACGTCGACGTAGCGCGGTACCGGGCTCCGCCCAGCGGGAGAGCTTGCGATGTCCAGTCCGCCGTCCGTGTGCGTTCCGTCGCGCGTGCTGATCGTCGGTGGAGGAACCGCCGGCTGGATGTGCGCCGCGCTGCTGCATCACGCGTGGTCGCCACTCGGCACCCGCGTCACGCTGATCGAGTCCGATGCGATCGGCATCATCGGTGTCGGCGAAGGATCGACGCCGAAAATGCGGCGCTTCTTCGCGCGCCTGGGCATAAGCGAAGAAGAATGGATGCCGGCCTGCAACGCCAGCTACAAGTGCGGCATCCGCTTTCCGCACTGGTCGACGCGACCGGGCTACGAGAGCTACTACCATCCGTTCTTCACCGCGTCCGATGATCCCTACATCCGCGGCTTCCATCACAACGCGCGGCTGCGTCAGCACGGCATCGACGTCCAGGCCAATCCCGATCACTACTTCCCGTCGAACTGGGCCGCGAAGCGGCGGCGGGCGCCGCTGCCGCCGGCGCGCCTCGGCTACCAGGCCGACTATGCGTATCACTTCGATGCGCGGCTGATCGGCGAATTCCTGCGCCGGTGGGCGACGGCGCGCGGCGTCGAGCACCTCGTCGACACGGTGACCGCGGTCGAGCGCCGCGCGGACGGCGGCATCGCGAGCGTGACGGCGGCGCGCCGCGGCCCGCTCAGCGCCGAGCTGTACGTCGACTGCACGGGCTTCGCGAGCCTGCTGATCTGCAGGACGCTGGCCGTGCCCTTCCTCAGCTACAAGCCCTATCTGTTCAACGATCGCGCGGTGGCGATGCCGACGCCGCACGAAGATCCGGCTTCACTGCCGTCGGAAACCCTGTCGCTGGCGATGAACTGCGGCTGGGCGTGGAAGATCCCGCTGACGAACCGCTACGGCAACGGCTACGTCTATGCCTCGGACCATCTCGACGAGGCGGCGGCGGAACGCGAGCTGCGCGCGCATCTGAAATGCTTCGATGACAAGGTCGAGGCGCGGCATCTCAAGATGCGCGTCGGCCGCGTCGAACGGTCCTGGGAACACAACTGCGTCGCGATCGGGCTCGCGCAGGGCTTCGTCGAGCCGCTGGAAGCCACGGCCCTGATGATCGTGCAGGACACGATCGAGCAGCTCGTCGCCGCGCATGCGACGGCCGGCGACGGCCGCAGGCGGCAGGACGAGTTCAATCAGAAAGTGAACCGCATCTACGACGCGATCCGCGACTACCTCTACGTGCACTACAAGCTGAGCTCGCGCAGCGACACCGCGTACTGGATCGCGGCGCGCGAGAACCCGACGATGTCGGACTCCGTCGCATCCATCTTCGAGGTCTGGGACAGCGGCGGCGATCTGCTCGCCGAAATCCAGCGCCAGAGCGCGCAGATGGCTTACAGCCCGACCTCGTGGTTCTGCATCCTCGCCGGCATGGGACGCTTCCCGAAGAAGCCGCGCAAGCCGACGCACAAGCATCACGCCGTCGATCCCGAGGCGGCGCGCAAAGCCTGTCTCGAGCTCGTGCAGCAGTTTCCCGATCACCGCAGCGTGCTCGACGGCATGCGCGCGCGCATCGCACCCGCGGCGTGAGCGCAGGAGCTGCGCAAAGACTGGATTGGAGAGGAAGGGAAAGGGCCCGGCGGCCGCGAGGCCGCCGGGTCGAGCGATAAGGTCTCAGGTACCGAGACGGCGGATCGCCGCTTCGGTCGTGAACTGATCGTAAGCGTCCGGGTTGTTCATGTTGCAGGTGATGCCACCGACGACGCGCGGCACGTGCTCGAAGCTCGTGATGCGGTCGCTCTGGATGTCGTGCGAATGCACGTGCGTCCAGCTCCACACCGGATGCGGCAGGCGCTCGCCGTTGTACGAGTGGCCGTTCTTCTCGTACCAGTCGAAACCGCCTTCCCACTGCTTCCACACTTGGCCGCGGCGGTCGTAGCTGTTCATGACCTGCGGGGTCACGTGGCGCGCATCGTACCAAATGCGCTTCTTGGAATACGGCGCACGCGGATAGCCCGTCGGCTCGAGCTCCACGATGTAGACCTCGGGGCACAGTTGCATGACGGTGTTGAAGAACTTCTGGTTCGCCTTGCCGCCGTGACGCAGGTGCTTCCAGTTCTCCGGATCGCGGCCGCCCTGCCAGTTGTCGTGCACGCAGCACAGCGCCGGGCCGCGGCCGATCAGCTTGAAGTTGCCCCAGGTCAGCGTCGGGTCGCCCGTCATCCACGCATCCGTGAGGAAGAAGGTCGAGCCGGCGATCACGGGCTCGAAGCGCTGGTTCGTCGGGAAGCGACGCACGCGCTTGAAGGCCGGGAGGTAGCCGAAGAAGTCGGGATATTGAGTCGCATCATAGGGCCAGATGTTGAGAATCGAGGTGCCCTTGACGTCGTTCGGATAAGTCCACACCGCCGACTGGTAGCGCAGATACTTGCCGTTGTCGCGGAGGATCGGCTTCGGATCGACCGAGATGCGGCCGGTGCCGGCCACCTCGCACCACCAGAAGTTGTAGTGGTACTGCTCGTTGCCTTCGCCGTCCATGTCGAACTCGTCGATGCAGTACTGCGCGACGTCGTAGCGGCCCCAGCTCAGGTTGTGACCGGCGATGACTTCGGCCGCGTCCTTCGGCTTCGGGAACGGGTTGCCGCCGATCCACGGACCGCCGTCCGCGGCGACGACGTTGCCCTTTTCATCGAACTTCGCCTGGCCCATGTTCTTCAGCGAGGCCTCGATGTACGGCGGCGGGTTCATGACCATCACGTTGGTCGTGGTCTCGGCGAGGTCGATGATGCGACCCTGCTGCTTCACCTGGATGTAGGTGACGTCGTCGAGCAGATCCTTGACGTAGTCGACGTTGTCCGCCGTCAACTGCTGACCGGCCTTCAGCTTGCCCTTGGTGTACAGGTCGAGCGACAGCAGCTCTTCCGGGTACGCCTTCGTAATGTCGCCGTCCTCGGCGATGACGTCCCACAGCGGGGCCAACACGCCGGCAGTGAATCCTGCACCCATGGTTTGCAGGAAATGCCGGCGGGAGTAGTCCCTGCCGTATTTCTTGATATGCATCGTTTGAACCTCCTTCAGTTCTGATTGTTTGCCGCCCGAGCGCGTCCTGCGTTCGCTTGGCCTTTGCGCGTACCCTTCGCCGCCACGTGGCGACTCGCAGTCGCGTCCACTCCCCGACACCGGTCCGTGCTTTCCTCCATCACCCGCCCCGGCGAAAGTCGCCGGATTCTGGCATGAATGAACGCGGCTGCGAAGGCAGACCGTATACCGACCGCTGCACGGACCGCCGGCAGCCTTGTGTTCCGCTGCCGGCGTGCACGGTTCAATCGATATGAAAAGTTTCGGACTGCGTGAGTGTACGAGCGGACGACGCAGGCGCCGCCGCGACAAGCTCATGAGCGATGGCATGCGCCTTCGACTCGACGGTATTCGACGCGACCGCGCTGCTATGAAACGAGATCGAAGCGCTGTGCGAGCTCGCTTGCACAGCGTGATGGCGTTTGTAAATCAGACCGTCGGAAGAGCGGATCGGAGAGCGACTAGCGTGGACGTCGTCGCCTGCCTCGATGAAGCGACGCGCTTCATCGTCTTCGTCACGCGGCTCGCGCAGCGCATGGACGAGAACTCCGTCGGCGTTGAAGCATTCGCGTAGCGCGACGGCGTCCTCCGCGACGCCGCCGCTTCACCCGCTTGCCGCGCCGCGTCAACGAGCAATCGCCGGCGACGAAGATCGATCCGCCTCGCTCAGGCGTGGCGCGGCGCGCTCTCCGGGATCGGCCACGGCCATTTGCGGCCGCGCACGAGGCCCTGCCAGTAGATCACCGGCATCACGTACTTCTTCAGCAGATACATGCTGCGACGTTCCTTGCCCTGATCGAAAGGGAAGGTCTCGCAGGGTTTCAGCTCGTAATCGAACTCGGCGAGCATCAGACGCCCGTAAGCGGTGATCAGCGGGCACGAGGTGTAGCCGTCGTAGACGGCCTGCGGCCGGCGGCCGGCGAGCACGGCCAGCAGATTGTCGACCAGCACCGGGCGCTGCGCGCGCACGGCGGCGGCGGTCTTGGAGGTCGGCAGGCTGCTCGCGTCGCCGAGGCTGAAGACGTTGGGATGGCGCACGTGCTGCAACGTCTGCTTGTCGACGTCGACCCAGCCGCCCGCATCGGCCAGCGGGCTGTGGCGAATGACGTCCGGCGGCCCCATCGGCGGCGCGACGTGGATCATGTCGTATTTCTCGACGCGCTCGGTGCCCGCCTCGGTGTCGCGGAACACCGCTTCCTTCTGGTCCGGGCGCAGGGCGACGAGATCCTGCTTGTAGTGGACCGCGATGTCGCGCGCGGCCGCGATCTTGACCAGCTCCGCCGCGTACTTCGGCGCGCGGAAGATCGTGGCCACGCCGCACATGTAGACGATCTCGCTCGCGCCGCGCGCGCCGGTGCGCCGCAGGTGATCCTCGGCGAGGAAGGCGATCTTCAAAGGCGCGCCGGCGCATTTGATCGGCGTGGTCGGGAAAGTGAACAGCGCGCGGCCGCCGCGGAAACGCTGCAGCGTCTCCCAGGTCGCGTTGACGGCCTCGAAGCTGTAGTTGCTGCATATGCCGTTGCGGCCGAGGCTCTCCTTGAGACCCGGGATCTGGCCCCAGTTGGTCTGGATGCCGGGGGCGACGACCAGCGCGTCGTAGCCGAGCACTTCGCCGTCGCGGGTCGCGACGGTGTTTTCCTCGGGCCGGAATTCGCTGGCCTCAGCGCGCACCCAGCGCACGCCGGCCGGCATCACGTCCTGCATCGGGCGCCGGCTGCTCTCCTTCGGAAACACGCCGCCGCCGACGAAGGTCCACAGCGGCTGATAATAATGATGGCCGGCCGGATCGACGATGGTGACGTCCAAATCCGGTTCGCGAACCAGGCGTGCCGCCACGCCGAGTCCGCCGGCGCCGGCGCCTATCACCACGACGCGTCGTTTCGCTGCACTCATGATCAGGGCCTCCAGGTGCCGCATCACGCACGGCGGCTTCAGCGCTGCCGGCGATCGGGACGCGATGCCGGACGAGCACCCTACTATAGTGCGCTGCCCGCGCTGCTCCAACCGCGTGCACTGTGTGCGATCGAGGCGCGCGGCCGGCGCGCGGGTACACTGCGCATCTGATTTTCGGGATTTCGCGCGTGTTTTCGACGCTCATGATGGCCGCCGGCGCCGGCCTGCTCAGCACCCTGCACTGCCTGGGCATGTGCGGCGGCATCGTCGCCGCGCTCGCGCTCGGCGTACCGGCCGCGCGGCGCGGCGGCCGCGCAAGTATCGTCTTGGCCTTTGCCTACAACGGCGGACGCATCGCGAGCTATGCCTTGCTCGGCCTGCTCGCCGCCCTTCTCACCCTGCCCGCTGCCGCTGCCCCATGGGCCTATCGAGGCCTGCAGGCGCTGGGGCTCGTCACCTTGATCTTCGCCGGGCTGCGGCTCGGCGGCTGGTTGGGCGGCGCGGGCTGGCTGGAGCGGATCGGCCTGCGCCTGTGGCGCTACTTGAGCCCGCTGACGCGTCGCTTCTTGCCGATCGATCGGATCGGGCGCGCCGTGCCCGCCGGCATGCTGTGGGGCTTCCTGCCCTGCGGACTGGTCTACGCCATGCTGCCGGTCGCCGCCGGCACCGGCAGCCTGCGCGGCGCGGCGCTGACGATGGCGGCCTTCGGCGCCGGTACGCTGCCTGGCATGCTCGTCGCGAGCGCGCTGGCGAATCGCCTCGGGGGCCTCAGGCCGGCGGCCGGCCTGCGCCGCTACGCCGGCGCGACCCTGATACTGCTCGCCTGCCTGTGGTTCGGCCTGCAGTGGCTGGGCGGCACCCACGATCACGCTGCGCACGAGCACGCCGCGCATTCGGCGCATAGTCAGCAGCCGAGCGGCGCCGGCCCGCACGCCGATCGCGGCCGGTCATCGCCGCAGGATCCCCATGCGGGGCACGATGCAATGTCGCCCCCGCATGCCGGCCATGCCGGCAGCGCTCAAGCCGAACCGGAGCGGCCCGAGGCCGGCGGCGTATCGCGCTGAGCGCCGCCCGCCGGCGGGTCGTCGTCCATCAGGATGGCGGTCGCCGGCCCGTCGAGATCGTCGAACTGGCCGCTGTCCACCGCCCATAGAAAGGCCCAGGTGATGAGGCCGACGAGCACGACGGACACCGCGATCAGCCACCAGATGATTTCCACGCCGTACTCCTCTTAGTCCTTTGTTGAGGAAGCTCAAGCCATGCGCCGCAGACGCGCGGCATTGAGCGTCACCATCAGCGAGCTCGCCGACATGCACAGCGCCGCGAACCACGGCGCGACATAGCCCGCGAGCGCGAGCGGCAGCGCGAGGGCATTGTAGCCAAGGGCCCACCACAGATTCTGTCGCATGATCCGCCGCGTGCGCCGCGCCAGCGCGAACGCCGCCGCCACGCCGCCGATTTCGTCGCGCAGCGCGACCAGATCGGCACTGAGCTTGGCGTGCTCGGCCGCGTTCGCGACCGCGAAGGACAGCGCGGCGCGTGCGAGCATCGGCGCATCGTTGACGCCGTCACCGACCACGGCGACGACCGCGCCGGCAGCCTGCAGCGCGTCCAGCGCCGCGAGCTTGCCGGCGGGCGTCATACCGCCCCGCGCGTCGCGGATGCCGAGCTGCGCGCCGATGCGCGCGACGGCCTCCGGCCGGTCGCCGCTGAAGATCGCAAGCTCCAGCCCCGCGGCGCGCAGCGCGGCCACGGTGTCCATCGCATCGGCGCGCAGCGTGTCGCGCAGATGGAATTCCGCGAGCACCCGGCCCTCGGCGGCGAGCAGCGCTTCCTGCACGAGCGCCTCGTCCGCGGCCGCGGGCGGACAGACGGCGGCGCGCGCGGCGATGAAGGCGCGCGAGCCCAGGGCGTAGCGCACGCCGTCGACCGTGCCTTCGATGCCCGCGCCGGGCGTGTTGACCAGGGCCTGCGCCAGCGGCCGCGGCCCGCGACCCGCGCCCTCGACGAGGGCGACGGCGAGCGGGTGCTCGGAGTGCGCTTCCAGGGCCGCGGCGATCCGTCGCCACTGTGCCTCCTCACCGTGATGGACCACGACGCGTTCCAGCCGCAGGCGGCCCGCCGTCAAGGTGCCGGTCTTGTCGAACACGAGGTGGGTGACGGCGACCAGATCTTCGAGCGCCCCCGTGCGCAGCGCGGCGACGCCGCGTTCGAGCAGGGTGCCGCTCGCCGCGGTCAGCGCCGCCGGCGTCGCCAGCGCGAGCGCGCAGGGACAGGAGATCACGAGGACGGCGATGACGATCGGCAGCCACGCTTGACCGAGCACGAGACCATGCCACAGCGCCCCGGCCAGCGCCGTCGCGAGCACGGCGCCGACGAACCAGCCGCTGACGCGGCCCGCGAGCTGCGCGAGCCGCGGTTTGCCGGCCGCAGCGCGGCCGACGAGCTCGGCGACGCGCGCCATGAACACGCCGCGGCCGACCGCGGTGACCTCGATTTCGAGCGGCGATTCGACGTTGACGCTGCCGCCGAGCACGCTGTCGCCGACGCCGCGCGGGACCGGCAGGCTCTCGCCGGTCAGCACGCTCTCGTCGCAGCTCGAGGCCCCGGCGCGCACGATGCCGTCGACGAGCAGGGTGCTGCCGGGCTTGACGAGCAGGCGATCCCCGGGCTGCACGTCGCGCGCGGCGACGCGGGCGATGCGGCGGACGCCGCCGACGGTCTCGATGCGCTCGACGGAGGCCGGCATGATGCGGGTCGCGTGATCGAGCAGGCTCGAGGCCCGCTGCTGCATGACGCCCTCGAGGAAACGCGCCGCGAGCAGCAGCGTCACGAACATCGCGACCGAGTCGAAATACGTGGCGCCGCCCGCCAGCGTGTGCCATGCGCTGCCGGCGAAGGCGAGGACGATGCCGAGCGACACCGGCACGTCCATGCCCAGATGCCCGGCGCGCAGCGCCCGCCACGCGCCCCGGTAGAACGGCACGGCCGCGTAGCCGACGATCGGCAGGGTCATCGCCAGATTGAGCCAATTTAAGGCGTCGACGTAGCGGCCGATGCCGCTCGCCGTGGGATCGAACCACAGCGCCGTCGCGACCATCATCACCTGCATGCCGAAAAGGCCGGCGACGCCGAGGCGACGCAGGGCGTCGCGGCGCTCGCGCGCGAGCACGGCCTGACGCCGGCGGGCGTCGTAGGGCCAGGCGCGGTAGCCGAGCCGCCAGATCGCGGCCAGCAGCTCGCCGAGCCGCGCGCGCGCCGGATCGAAACGCAGGCGCGCCTGCCCGTTCGCCAGATTGACCCCGATGTCGGTCACGCCGGCGAGACGCCGCATGCTCGTCTCGACCAGCCAGGCGCAGGCGGCGCAACGCAGGCCTTCGAGCACGAGGTGGGCTTCCCGCGTGCCGTCGGCGAGCACGGGACAGGCCTCCAGCAAGGCGGCATCGTCGTAGGCCTCGAAATCCGGCAGCTCCTGCGCGGGTTTCGCGCTCACGAGCGTGCGCTGCGCATAGAAGGCGGTGAGGCCGCTGCCGGCGATGGTCTCCGCCGCGGCCTGGCAGCCGGCGCAGCACAGCGCGCGCGGCGCGCCGTCGATCATCGCCGTGAAAGACGCGCCGCGCGGCACCGTTTCGCCGCAGTGGAAACAGGCGGCGCGCAGCGGCTCGGCGTCCTCATGCGCCATCGGCGGCGGGCTCGGGCTCGGGGCGTGGGCCATGGGGTGCGGCGCTTGGAAAGGGGGGCTGCATCTTGCCGCCGCATTGCGTTCCAGAATTGACATGAATCAAGAACGAAAAGATGCCAGCCAACAGAATACCCTTCGGATGTTGCGTCGCGATTCCAGCCGGAATCGCGGTGATTCTAGGCGCTTTTAGTGGGGAGCAACCCGAATGGCGAACTCGGAAACGTACAATTACAAAGTCGTCCGTCAGTTTGCCCTGATGACCCTCGTGTGGGGCGTCGTGGGCATGTTGGTGGGCGTTCTCATCGCCGCTCAGCTCTGCTGGCCGGCGCTCAACTTCGACGTGCCGTGGCTGAGCTTCGGCCGCCTGCGCCCCCTGCACACCAATGCGGTGATCTTCGCCTTCGGCGGCTGCGCGCTGTTCGCGACCTCCTACTACGTAGTGCAACGCACCTGCCATACGCGGCTGTTCAGCGACGCGCTCGCGAGCTTCACCTTCTGGGGCTGGCAGCTCGTCATCGTGCTGGCCGCGATCACGCTGCCGCTCGGGATCACGAGCTCGAAGGAATATGCCGAGCTCGAGTGGCCGATCGACATTCTCATCACGCTGGTGTGGGTGTCCTATGCGGTGGTGTTCTTCGGCACGATCGCCAAGCGCCGCATCAAGCACATCTATGTCGCGAACTGGTTCTTCGGCGCCTTCATCCTGACCATCGCGGTGCTCCATCTGGTCAACAGCGCGGCGATTCCGGCCACGCTGACCAAGAGCTATTCGGCCTACGCGGGCGTGCAGGACGCGATGGTGCAGTGGTGGTACGGTCACAATGCGGTCGGCTTCTTCCTGACCGCGGGCTTCCTCGGGATGATGTACTACTTCATTCCGAAGCAGGCCGGCCGCCCGGTGTACTCGTATCGCCTGTCGATCGTGCATTTCTGGGCGCTGATCTTCACCTACATCTGGGCCGGTCCCCACCATCTGCACTACACGGCGCTGCCGAACTGGGCGCAGTCGCTCGGCATGGTGATGTCGATCATCCTGCTCGCGCCGTCCTGGGGCGGCATGATCAACGGCATCATGACGCTGTCCGGTGCCTGGCATAAGCTGCGCACGGACCCCGTGCTGCGCTTCCTCGTGGTCTCCGTCTCCTTCTACGGCATGTCGACCTTCGAAGGGCCGATGATGTCGATCAAGACGGTCAACGCGCTGTCGCACTACACGGACTGGACCATCGGCCACGTGCACTCCGGCGCGCTCGGCTGGGTGGCTTTCGTGACGATGGGCTGCCTGTACTACCTCATTCCGCGCCTCTACGGCCGCGAGCTGTACAGCCTCAAGCTCGTCGAAACGCATTTCTGGGTATCGACGCTCGGCATCGTGCTCTACATCACCTCGATGTGGGTCGCCGGCATCATGCAGGGCCTGATGTGGCGCGCGGTGAACGACGACGGCACGCTGACCTATGCGTTCATCGAGACCGTGAAGGCGATGCATCCCTTCTACATCATCCGTCTGCTCGGCGGCCTGATGTTCCTCGGGGGCACGCTGATCATGTGCTACAACGTCTACCGCACGGTGGCCGGCAGTAAACCGGTGATCGCGGCGGTCCCCGTTCCGGCCGTCGCGCACTGAGGTAAACCGCCATGGCGACTTTCCACGAGAAAATCGAGCAGAACATCGGCCTGATGATCGTCCTGGTCATCCTGACGGTGAGCGTCGGGGGTCTGGTCCAGATCACGCCACTGTTCTTCATGCACTCGACGACCGAGCCGGTCGAGGGCGTCAAACCCTACGATCCGCTGCGGCTCAGCGGCCGTGACGTCTACGTGCGCGAAGGCTGCTACACCTGCCATTCGCAGATGGTGCGGCCCTTCCGCGCGGAGACCGAACGCTACGGCCACTACTCGCTGGCCGGCGAGTTCGTCTACGACCACCCGTTCCAATGGGGCTCGAAGCGCACGGGGCCCGATCTCGCGCGCGTCGGCGGCCGCTACAGCGACGAGTGGCATCGCGTGCATCTCCACAATCCGCGTGACGTGGTGCCCGAGTCGATCATGCCCGCCTATCCGTGGCTGGCGACGACCGAGCTTCGCACCGACGACATCCAGGCCAAGATGCGGGCGCTGCGCGCGATCGGCGTGCCTTACACCGACGAGGAGATCGCGGCGGCACCGGCCGCCATCCAGGGCAAGACCGAGATGGAAGCCGTCATCGCCTATCTGCAGGGTCTCGGCACCGCGGTGAAGTTCAAGCGATGAACAGCGAAATCATCAGCACGATTTTCTCGACCTGGACGGTAGTCGTCTGCGTGCTCATGGCCGGCATCGGGCTGTGGGCCTGGAGCGGAGCGAAGAAGGCCGATTTCGACGCGGCCGCGCGCATCCCGCTCGAGGCGGACGACGAGCTGGCGGATTAAACGAGTCTTTGGAGTAGTAGCGTCATGGCTGATTTCACGAGCGGCGGATGGAGCGTCTTCATCGCCGTCGTCACGGTGGCGAGCCTCGTGGCCCTGTTGTATCTCGCGTGGGCGCTGTCCGCGCGCCGCACGGGCAGCGGGCCGGTCGAAACCTCGGGCCACGTGTGGGACGAGGATCTCGAGGAGTACAACAACCCGCTGCCGCGCTGGTGGCTGAACCTGTTCTACATCACGATCGTCTGGGGTGCGCTGTACCTCGCCGCTTACCCGGGCCTGGGCTCGTACAAGGGTATGCTGGCCTGGTCGCAGCAAGATCAGTACGCAGCCGAAGTCGCGGCCGCGGACGCGAAGTACGCGCCGGTGTTCGACAAGTTCGCGGGTCAGGATCTGGCGCAGGTCGCGCAGGATCCGGAAGCGCAGAAGATCGGCGGTCGCCTGTTCGCAACCTACTGCACGGCCTGCCACGGCTCCGATGCCGGCGGCGCGCGCGGCTTCCCGAACCTGCGCGACGGCGACTGGCTCTACGGCGGCACGCCGGAGGCGGTCAAGGCCTCGATCGCGAACGGCCGCATGGGCGCGATGCCGGCCTGGGGCAGCATCGTGGGGGCCGACGGCGTGAAGAATCTCGCCGCCTACGTCGAGAAGCTCGCCGGCCGCAGCACGGACGAGGCGGCCGCCGGCGCCGGCGCCGCGGCGTTCAAGACCAACTGCGTCGCTTGCCACGGCCCGGACGGCAAGGGCAACCCGATGATGGGTGCGCCGAACCTCACCGACGACGTCTGGCTTTACGGCGGCACTACGGAGAAAATCGCCGAAACGATCGACAAGGGCCGCAACGGCCAGATGCCTGCCCACGGCGAGCTCCTCGGGGACGCCAAGGTGCATCTGCTCGCGGCCTATGTGCTGAGTCTCGGCGGCGGTCAGGCCGCCTCCCAGTAGCCGGGACGCGTGGACCACGACGGATAGATGCTTTCGAGCAATACCTCGCGATGCCGCTATGGGACAAGACAGGCTGGATTCCGGCACCTCAGCGAGTCGCTGCGGTGCTGTGGATCACGTTTCTGATGGCCGGCATCGCGACGGGCGCTTTCTTCTCCGCCATCGATCCGCAGGAGCTGAAATACTGCGTCAGCTTCCCTGAGGTCAGCCGGCTGGGCGCCTATACCATCGGCTTCCTGCTGTTCTGGCTGCTGTCGGCCAGCTCGGCCTTGATTGCCGTTTTCTTCGTCTATCCGGCTCCGCCGGCCGCCGCTGCGAGCGGCTTGTCCGATCAGCCCGCCGACCCACGATGAACCGCTACGATTCCAGCTTACAGTCGTCCACGTCCTCCGCCACGCCGACACCAAGCACAGAAGACGCGCTCTACGAGAAGAGCCACAAGATCTATCCGCGCGAGGTGCACGGCCTGTTCGCGACCGCGCGCGTCGCCGCTGCGACGATCCTCCTCGGGATCTTCTACCTGCTGCCCTGGGTGCAGTGGGACGGCCGCCAGGCCGTGCTGTTCGACCTGCCGGCGCGCAAGTTCTATCTCTTCGGTCTCACGCTGTGGCCGCAGGATTTCCTCTATCTGACTTTCCTGCTGATGCTCGCGGCCTATGCGCTCTTTTTCTTCACCGCGCTCGCCGGACGCCTGTGGTGCGGCTATGCCTGTCCGCAGACCGTGTGGACCGAGTCCTTCCTGTGGATCGAGCGCAAGATCGAAGGCACGCGCCAGCAGCAGATGAAGCTCGATCGGGCGCCGATGAGCCTGCGCAAGTTCCGGCTCAAGGCGACCAAGCACGCGATCTGGATCGCGTTCTCGCTGTTCACGGGCTTCATGTTCGTCTCCTATTTCACGCCCGCCCGCGAACTCGCGGTGCGCCTGGCCGGCTTCGCGCTCGGCCCTTGGGAGACCTTCTGGCTCTTCTTCTACGGCTTCGCGACCTACGGCAATGCCGGCTTCATGCGCGAGCAGGTCTGCAAATACATGTGTCCCTACGCGCGCTTCCAGAGCGCGATGTTCGACAATGACACGCTGGTCATCTCTTATGACACCAAGCGCGGCGATCCGCGCGGCTCGCGCCGCTCGAACGTCGATCCGAAGCAGCAGGGGCTCGGCGACTGCATCAACTGCACGATGTGCGTGCAGGTCTGCCCGACCGGCATCGACATCCGCGACGGCCTGCAATACGACTGCATCGGCTGCGCGGCCTGCATCGACGTCTGCGACGACGTCATGGACAAGATGAACTACCCGCGCGGCCTCATCCGTTACACCACGCAGCATGAGCTCGAGGGCGGCAAGACCCAGGTGTTCCGGCCGCGCATCCTCGTCTACGGCGCGATACTGATCGCGCTGTGCGGCCTGTTCGCGTGGCGGCTGTCGCAGCGCGTGGCGGTGGGGCTGGACGTGCTGCACGATCGCAATCAGCTCTATCGCGAGGCGGCCGGCAAGATCGAGAACGTCTATCTGCTCAAGGTGATCAACAAGGACGATGCCACGCATCGCTACACGCTGGCGGTCGGCGGCATCGACGGCATCGCGCTGGCGGAGCCGAATCCCGTCATCGAAGCCGCGAGCGGGGCCGTGGTCAGCGTGCCGATCGCGGTGCGCGCGGCCGAGTCCGCCCTGCCCTCGTCGAGCACGCCGGTCCAGTTCAGCATCACCGCCGAAGACGATCCCACGCTCACCGTGAGCACCGAAGCGAAATTTCTGGGGCCTGCCAAATGAACGAATCCGGACACCGACCGCAGCCCTGGCATCGCGAGCCGCTGGTGTGGCTCGTGATCGCCTTCCCGCTCGCCGCCGTCATCGGCGGCATCGCCACGCTATTGCTCGCGATCCACTCCTGGGACGGGCTGGTCGTCGACGACTATTACAAGAAGGGGCTGGAGATAAACAAGGTGATCGCGCGCGACGACGCCGCGATCGCGGCGGGTTTCGAGGCCAAAGTGCTGCTCGATCCGGATCGCGTGACGATCGTGCTCGCCAGCACGCACGGAGCCGCGCTGCCCGCCGGTCTCAAGGTCTCGTTCATCCACGCCACGCGTGCGGGTCTGGATCGCAGCCTCGACCTGCCGCGCGACGGTGACGGCCATTACAGCGCACCGATGAGCGCGCTGCCGCCCGGCCATTGGCACGTCCACATCGAAACGCCGGAATGGCGCATCATCGAGCAGATTCGGCGCTGAGCGTTGCGGCCGGCGCCCCGGTTAGCCTTGAACTCTCGTAGCCCGGGTGGAGCGCGCAGCGCGTAACCCGGGATCGGCGCCTCGCCGTCCTCTCATGCAAGACCCAGCGCGGTGCGAGCCGAGCACAGCCGGAAGCCTCTAGTGGTGGTGGCCCCCCTCCCGGATTCCGCGTCGCTGCGCTGCGCTCCTTCCGGGCTACGAAGACCGTTCTCTTGTAGCCCGGAAGGAGCGCAGCGGAATCCGGGATCGGCGCCTCGCCAGATCTTCGTAGCCCGGGTGGAGCGCGCAGCGCGTAACCCGGGATCGGCGCCCGCCGTCCTCTCATGCATCCGAGCGCCGTGCGCGCCGAGCATGGCCGAAAGCCTCTACGTATCGGGCATGCCGGATCCCGGGTTCCGCTGCGCTGCACCCGGGCTACGAAAACGGGGCTACGAGAACGGGGCACGCTCTTGCACGGCAAGCTACGATGCCGGCGGCGGGCGCTACGCGGGATCGGAAAGGTCTTCGTCTTCCTCGCGCGCCAGCGCGAGGCGTACGGACTGGGCGAGGACGGCGTCGTCGAGCGGCTCTTCGAGCACGTCGGTGGCGCCGTTGCGGATGGCCTGCACGGCGGTCTGAATCGCGTGCATCGGCACGGTCATGATGGTCGGGAGTTGCAGGCCGCGGCCGCGGATTTCATCGATGAACTGAGCGCCGCTCATGTCCTCGAGCTCGTGGTCGACCAGCAGCACCGTGCGTCGCGGCAGCGTCATCGCTTCGATCGCCTCGCGCGCGTTCGCGAAGTCGATGACGCGGTGGCCGCGGGACTTCAGCGTCCCGACCAGACGGCGCCGCGCCACCGGATCGGCGTTGACGACCACGACGGTCGTCGCCTCCTCGCTCTGATCGCGCGAGCACATCGCGACGGTATCGAACATCGTCCGCCTCAGGCGTGGGAGACACCCAGGGCGCGGCCGTCGTGCGCGAGCTCGTTGAGCCCCTCGAGGGAGCGGATCCGGATGAACCGGCGATCCACTTCGAGCACGCCGCGGCGCTGCAGCTCGGTGAACAGACGGCTGATCGTCTCCACCGCGACGGCCAGGTAGTTCGCGATTTCCTGCCGCGACATGCTCAGATTGAACTCGCTGCGCGACAGGCCCCGGGCGGCGAAACGGTTGGACATGAAGAGCAGGAAAGTGGCGAAGCGGGCCTGTGCGGATTTCTGACCCAGCAGCAGCGCATGGCTCTGCTTGTCCATCAACTGCATCGCGGCCGCGCGCAGCAGCTCGTTCCACAGCGCGGGGACTTCGAGCGCCACCGCGGTGAGGCGCGCGTAGGGAATGCTGCAGACCGCCGTCGTCTCGAGCGCCACCGCGGAGCTCTGATGGACTTCGCCGGCGATGGCGTCGAAACCGAGCAAATCACCCGGGAAATGGAAGGCGATGGTCTGTTCGCAACCGTCCTCGCTGTCGATATAGGCCTTCACCGATCCGGATCGCACGATGTAGAGCGATTTCAGATCGTCACCCTGGCGGAACAGATGAGCACCTCGGCGCAGCGGGCCGCTGCAGAGCAGATTCTTGGCCGCCTGGCTGCGCGTTTCGGGCTCGAGCACCCGCGCAACGCAGAATTTCGACCACCGGCAGTTGCCGCAGGTGGCGTTGAGCGGCGGAAAACTGATGACATTGTCGGCCATGACTGGCGTCTCCCAAGTTTTGCATGTTGTGGGAGACATTCTGGGAAACCGGGCCTTGTCGGCGATATTCGCGCTTTCGCGTACGGCGATTGCGGGATCTACGTAGGGGAAACTACGTAGCGCGGCCGCCTCCGCGCTTGGCAAAGGCGGCTCGACGCTCGGGGCCGCGTCCACCGGCCCGCACGCGCACCGAGCACGTAAGTAACTGAAGCAAAAACACAAACCAGGACACGCGCCGGGTCTCGCCCGGTATTCGGCGCGCCTCAGGTGATGCCCAGCTTGCCGGCCATGGCGACCAGCTCGGCGAGGGAGCGGGCGCCGGTTTTGTGCATGACCTTGGCGCGGTGGATTTCGACGGTCCGCTCGCTCAGGCCGAGCTCGATGGCGATCACCTTGTTGGCCTGGCCGCGCGCGATGCGCAGCATCACCTCGTGCTCGCGCGGCGTGAGGGCCGCGAAGCGCTCGCGGAGGTGCACGGTCTCGTCCGCGGCGCGCCGGCGGGTCCGGTCCGCTTCCAGCGCCTGATAGATGCGATCCAGCAGCTCTTGGTCGCGAAACGGCTTTTCGATGAAGTCCAGCGCGCCCTCGCGCATCGCATGCACGGCCATCGACACGTCGCCGTGACCGGTGATGAAGATGATCGGCAGCTCGTAGCCGCGCTGCTTCAACTGCTGCTGGAGCTCGAGGCCGCTCATGCCCGGCATGCGGATGTCGAGCACGAGACAGCCGCCCGCGTCCGGCCGCACGCGTTCGAGAAACTGTACCGCGGATTCGCAGGTCTCGACCGCGAGCGAGACCGATTTCAGCAGCAGCGCGAGCGAGCTGCGCACGGCGGCGTCGTCGTCGACGACGTAGACGATCTGGTTGGCCTCGCTCATGCCTCCCTCGCGCTCATGCCTCGACGATCGGCAGCGCGATCACGAAGCGCGCGCCGCCGTGCCGATTCGTTTCATACTTCAACGCACCGCCGTGCGCGGCGACGATCGACTGGCTGATCGACAGCCCCATGCCCATGCCATCCGGCTTGGTGGTGAAAAACGGGTGGAACAGGCGATCGCGCGCGAGGTCCGCGACGCCCGGCCCGCGATCGTCGAAGGACACGAGGTGCTGGCCGTCCTGTACGCGGCCTTCGATTTCGAGGCGCCGCGCGGCGCGCGGCGTTTCGCGCATCGCGTCGATCGCGTTGCGGATCAGATTGAGGCACACCTGCTGGATCTGGACGGAATCGACGAGCACCGTCGGCGGCGGCGACTCCAGCCGCAGCTCGATGCGCACGCCGGCCTCGCGCGCGTCGCCGGCGGCGAGCTCGAGCACGGAGCGCACGATCTCGTTGAGATTGGCCATTTCCTTGTGGCTTTCGCGCTTGGTGACGAAGGCGCGGATGCGCCGCACCACCTGCCCCGCGCGCAAGGCCTGCTCGGCGATCTGCGTGCAGGCTTCCTTCACCGTCTCGATGTCGACGTCCGGCGTCGACAGCAGGCGCCGAGCGGCCTGCGCGTGGTTCGCGATCGCGGTCAGCGGCTGATTGATCTCGTGCGCGATCGCCGAAGCCATTTCGCCGAGCGTCGTCAGACGCCCGACGTGCGCGAGATGCTCGCGCGCCTGGCGCGCGACTTCCTCGCTGCGCACCTTTTCCGTGCGGTCGATTACCATGCCGACGATCAGCGGGGTGCTATCGGCGCGCGCGACGAGACCGATATGCAGCGACACGTCGAGCACCACGTCGTCACGCCGCCGCATGCGCAGCTCGGCCACGCGTTCACTGCCCACGCCGTGGGTCAGATCGGTGACCATCGAGGTGAGCTGGCGATAGTCGTCCCCCGACAGCAGATGGATGAAGGACATGCCGGCGAGCTCGGACGCCTCGTACTTGAGCAGGCGCCGCAGCGCCGGGTTGCCGGCTTGGATGATGCCGGGCAGCTCCGCCGTGAAGATCCCGATCGGCACGTTGTCGACGACCTCGCGCAGCTCGTCCTCGCGCGCCCGGATGATGTTCTCCATCCGCTTGCGCTGCGTGAGATCGCGGACGAAGCCGACGTACTTGCGGCCCTCCGAGCTCGCCACTTCCCCGACCGACAGATCCATCGGAAACACTTCGCCGTTGCGGCGGCGTCCCAACAGCTCGCGGCCGATGCCGATGATGTGGCGCACGCCCGTCTTGTGATAGGTCTCCATGTGGCCGTCGTGGCGGGCGGCATCCGCCTCCGGCATCAGCATCGTGATGCTGCATCCGCGCACATCGGCAGCGGCGTAGCCGAAGATGCGCTCGGCGGCCGGGTTGAACACTTCGATGAGCCCGCGCTGGTCGATCAGGATCACACCGTCGACGGCGGCGCGGATGAGGCCTTCGTAGCGAGCCTCGAGATCGCGCGCGCTGCGCGCCCGATCGTCGGCCTGATCGCCGGCCTGCCCGTCGGCCCGAGTATCGGTGTTGCTCATCGGTAGCGCATGGCTCTCGTAAATTCGTCCGCAGCCCAGCGCTCCGCCATGCGCGGAACGGCCAAGGGGATGCGGGGACATTAACGACGCCGGCGGCGCATCGAGGCCGGCGTGACGACTGGCCGTCAAGGGTAATGAGCGCGCGCGGGGCCGGCAAGCCACGGCGCCCGGCGCGCGGGGTCCGGGGAAAAACACCCGGGACGCCTGCCGCAGCGTCTCTCCGTCGAACGCGAGCCCGGAAACTTTCGACCGGGCGCATGGGGCAAACTTGAACCAGCGTGCCTCGGCCAGCTTCCGATCCCGGATTCGCTACCGCTCATCCGGGCTACAAGAAGCGCTCTCCCGTAGCCCGGAAGGAGCGCCGCGCAGCGGCGCGGAATCCGGGTCGCCCTCGGCGCGGACACACCGCGCCCGGATCCCGCTTCGCTACAGGGAAGCGCTGCCGTTGCAGCGTGTCCCTATGAACGAAAACTCAGCGCCGGACGGCCCGCCGGCACTCGCGGCCGTTCGGCGCATCGCGCGCGCGGCGCAGAGGCGCTATCTTCAGGCCAGTCATCAGTTGCCCGGGGGGCCCCATGAGCTTCGCACTGAAAAAAATCCTGGTTCCAATCGACGGCTCCGAGGGCGCGACGCGCGCCGCAAGCTATGCCGGCGACCTCGCCCGCCTCGCGCACGCCGGCATCGCCTTGCTGCGGGTCCACAGCCCGGAAATCTATCAATTGAGCGTGCTGTCCGAAATCCCGCCGCTGACGGATTTCGAATACCTCGAAGTCATGGAGAAGCAGCTCAACGATCCGGCGAAGGACCCCGCGTTCAAGGCCGCGCACGAGGCCGTCGGCACCGTCGACGGCGGCATCACCGATCACATCGTGTGGGGCCAGCCGGCCGAGGCGATTTGCGACTTCGCGAAGGAGCAGGGCATGGATCTGATCGTCATCGGCTCCCGCGGCCGCTCCGCGTTCAGCGCCCTGGTGCTCGGCAGCACCAGCTCGCAGGTGCTGCACCACGCGCCCTGCCCGGTGACGGTGGTGCGCTAGCCTCTTCTCTCTTCGTAGCCCGGGTGCAGCGCGCAGCGCGGAACCCGGGTCCGAAGTACCGGCAGGCGCGGGATGGGCCACCGAGAACACAGAGAACACCGAGGGTCGTAGGTTGCCGTGAAAGAGCGTCGCGGTCGCGGTAGCCCCTATGAAATGCCCGGCATCGACCCCGGGGGTAAGGACTGGGGAGGCGCGCCGAACCTACGGAGATCCTTGTCTTGTAGCCCGGAAGTAGCGCCGCGCAGCGACGCGGAATCCGGGAGCTGAGCGCACCACGCCTCTTTCATGATGCGGGTGACGCGGGCGCCACGACCGTTGGGCTGACGAAAGAAGCCCAACATCAGGCGCCGAACGTTGGGCTTCCTTCGTCAGCCCAACCTACGCCCTCTGTGTTCTCTGTGGCCATATTCCATATCGAAGTTTCGCAGCCCCCGCCGTCCTCAATGCAGCGCGCGCAGCGCCGCGATGACTTCCGCCGTCTGCTCGTAGGGCGCCATGTGGGCGGCGCCCGGGAGGGTCACGAGCTCGGCGTGCGGCAGATGGGCCTTGAAGGCGTGCGCATAGGGCATCGGCGTCAGCTTGTCCGCCTCGCCCCACACGATCACCGTCGGCAGCTTCGCGCGGTAGAGCCGCTCGCTGAGCCCGCGCTCCGGGATCGGGAACAGGATCTTGCCCGCCGTCCCCATGCGGCGCGCGTTCTTGATTAAGAACTCCTGCAGGAAGTTCTCGTCCTGGAAGCGCACGATGAAGCTCGCCATGTCGTCCTGGCTGCTGCCGAAGTCATAGCCTTCGGTGATGAACTGCGTGCCCCACTCCGGATTGCTGAACAGCAGCTCGGGCAGCTCGAAGGGCAGCTTGGCGAAGATGTCGGGCATCGGGTGCTCGTCCAGCCACAGGCCCGCCGCGGCGATCAGCCCGAGGCCGCGGAACGCGCGCGGATTGAGCGAGGCCATCTCGGCCGCGATCATGCCGCCCATCGAGTGGCCGACGACGAGGGGCTGCTCCAAGCCCAGCGCCTCCATCACGTCGAAGCCCCACAGCGTGAAGTCGAGCATGGTGTGGAGGCTGTCGGCGCCCTCGGAGTCGAGATAGCCCGGCAGCGAGGGCGCGTAGACGTGATAGTGCGCGCCTAGCGCTTCGATGAAGGGATCGCCTTCGTAGAGGCCGCCGGCCGAATGCAGATACAGCAGCGGCGTGCCGCTGCCGGCCTCGAACACGCGCGTCTGCGTGCGCCCGCCACCGGTCTCGATCATCTGCGAGCGCATCATGCCACCCCCTTCAGCTCGCGATCCGGCTGACGGCGCTGCGCGAGCGGCTTGCACCAGAAGCGGGTGTCGTCGGCATAGTCGGGCCACAGAGCCTTGAGCTTCGGAATGACCTTCTCGCCGAACAGCCGGGTCGAGTGCCGCACGACCTCGTGCGGCATGCTGCCGAGCGCCATCAGGCAGAAGAGATTGCCGAAGCGCAGATCCTTGATCATCTCCTCGCACTGCTGGCGCACGGTGTCCGGGCTGCCGCAGATCACGTAGCGCTGATCGAGCAGCTCCTTCCAGCTCAGTTGGCTCAGCGTCTTCGCGCCCTTCGGCGTGAACTGCGGGATCGCGCCCTTCTTCAGCGTCTTGATCGTGCGATAGCCGGGCGCTTCGCCGAAGCCGGGATAGATGTGCAGGCAGCGGTTGTAGAAGTAGTCGATGTGCTTGCGGTAGAGCTTCTCGGCTTCCGCGTCCGTCTCGCCGACGGCGATGACCTGCGCGAAGCCGGCGCGATACGGCGATTCGTCGACCGCATGCCGTCCGACCTGCTCCCAGTAGCCCCGCATCAGATCGCGGCCGCGCAGATAGCCCGAGTAGCTGAGATAGCTGTAGGAGTAGTTGTTCTCGATGCAGAAATCGTAGGTCTCGACCGAACCGCCGCCCGGCACGTGGATCGCGGGGAACGGCTGCTGCACGGGTCGCGGCCAGATGTTCACGTAGCGCAGCTTGTTGTAGCGGCCGTTGAACGCGAAGGGCTCGCGCTCGGTCCAGGCGCGGACGATCAGCTCGTGGGCTTCGGCATAGCGCTCGCGCGTCTCGGTCGGCACGGTGCCGTAGGCGTAGTTCGTGTCCATCGAGGTGCCGACCGGAAAGCCGCCGACAAGACGGCCGCCGGACATCACGTCGAGCATCGCCATCTCCTCGGCGACGCGCACCGCCGGGTTGTACAGCGCAATCGAGTTGCCGAGCACGACGATCGCCGCTCGCGAAGTCCGCCGCGTCAGCGTCGCCGCCATCAGGTTCGGCGAGGGCATCAGGCCGTAGGCGTTCGCGTGATGCTCGTTGACGCCGAGCCCGTCGAAGCCGACCTGTTCGGCGTATTCGAGCTGATCGAGGTAGTTGTGGTAGACCTCGTGACCCGCCTGCGGGTCGTACAGCGAATTCGGCAGATCGACCCACACCGAGTGATGCCGCTGCCGAAAATCCTCCGGCAGATGCGGCCAGGCCATCAGATGGAAGAAGGTGAACTTCATGCGCGTGTTCTCCTCGTCGACGCGGCGCTCGTGGGTGTTGCGGCGCGGCCGAAGACTTCGCCGCGCTCGCCGGGCCAGGGACTATAGCGCAGCGATTTCGGATGCTCCACGGCGCGGCCCGCCGGCCGAGCGCTCTCGCTCGTGCCCCGGCTCGTGGCACACTTCACCCGTATCACGACAAAACGATTTCCGCCTATGTCCGGGCTTGCCACGCGCGCGCTGCGCCTGCTGCTGCCGGCGCTGACGGCGCCGCGACATCGCGTCGCGACGCATGTCGAGCAGGCCGTCGTGCGCCTCGCCCTCGCGCTGTTCGGCGCGGTGGCGATCGCGCTCGGCTGCGGCATCCCCGCCGCCGAGGCGCCGGCCCGGTGTCCCAGCCTCGCGGTCGTCCTCTCCTATGTCCCGGTCGCAGCCGTGTTCCTCGCCTGGTCCTGGGCCATCGCCCGGCGCGGAGACGCCGGCGCCGAATCGAGCCTGCGCCTGCGCCTCGGCGTCGCGCTGGTCGCCGACGTCTTCGTCGTCGGCAGCTTCACGGCGCTCACCGGACACTATGCGCCGCTCGCGCTGCCCTTGTTCGTCGTCATCATCGCCGGCTACGGCTGGCGCTACGGCGGCGGCTGGGCGCTGGCCGCGAGCGTGCTCTGCCTGTTCGCCTTCACGGCGACGCGACCGCTCAATCCTCTGTTCGAAGCCGGCTCGATCGTGACGCTCGGCTACTACCTCTGCTTCCTTGCCACCCCGATCTACGTGATGCAGGTGCTGCTCGAACCGGTGCGCCCGCCGCTGCCGATGCTCGCCGCCGGAACACCGGGCATCGGCATGTCGACGATGGCGCCGGCCGCAGCGACGACGAGCGCTCCGCTCGTCGACGAGGCGATGTGCCGGGAGCTGCGCGAAGCCTGTGCCGACGCGCGGCAGTGGCGCAGGCTGGTGCGCGGCTTCGAGGAGGAAGCCCGCGCGCTGTTTGCCGAGGCCGGCACGGCGCACGACCTGCGCGACGCACGGCGCCGCGCCGTCGCGCTGCACCGACTGCGCGGTGCGGCGGCGGCGATCGCGGCGACCCGCCTCGAGCAGGCGCTGGGCGCATTGGAGGCTAAACCCGGCGCCGTCGCGCGCTGGCGCCGCGCGCACGAGGTTTTCGAAGCGACGATCGCCGCGCTCGCCGCGCGGGCTTGAGCTCCCCGCTTGCCGCCCCGCTCAGACGCGCCGCTGCCGCGCGCGCAGCGCAAGGCCCGCGAGCCCGCCGAGCATCAAGGGCAGCGCCGCCGGCAGCGGCACGGGCGCGATGCCGAACTGGCCGGACTCGCTCGTGATCGTCACGTTGGAAATCGGATCGCCGGCCAGCGTCGTCACGCTCAGATTGATGATCGCCGTATGACTGAAGTCGGCGAGCACCTTGGCGCCGGCGTCGACGTGGCTGACGAAGAAGAACAGCGCCGAGCTGAGCTCGAACTCCGCGTTGCCGACGAACTGCCGCGTGATCGGCAGCACGTCGTCGACGACCGTGACGTCGCCGCTGTAGAACTTCGATTGCGTCTGGCTCAGCGCGCCGGTCGGCGAGATGGTCAGCAGCGCATTGACCCGCGCATTGCTGCCGCTGCCCTGCAAGATGCCGTCGATCACCATTTCGGCGGTCACGAGATAGGGATCGGACGAGGGCGCCGCGATGCTGAGGGTATCGCTCAGCGTCGCATTCGACACCAGCAGCGCGATCTCGCCGTCGCCGAGGTTCGCACCCGCGCTATTGTCCAGCGCGCCGAACACCTGGAGCTTCGGCGTCGTGATGTCGGACAGCGCAAAGTACTTCCACGCGCCCGGCGCCTCGTCGCCGACGCTGACGCTGGTGCGCGCCAGCGGCGCGCCCTCCTCGAAGTCCGACTGGGCGGACGGTGCCGGCGGCGCGAGCGCCGCGCTCGCGCGACCGTTGACCTCGATGCTCGGCACCGCCTGCGCGAGCGCCGAGAAGACCATGAGCGCCGCCGCCGCGGCCAGTGTCTCGAATGGACGACGCATATGCTTGCTCCTTCCCTGTTCCAGTCCGTATGAAACTCGCGAAAAGCACGCGCCCGAACGGGCGCGTGTGTCGATTGAAGTCGGCGGCCTTTGCCGCGTCAACGCGAATTAGCGGAAAAATCTGGCAAATGCGCGCGCTCGCGCTCAGCGCCTGCGCCCGTCCGACGGCGCGGCGAGCAAGCGCTCGCGCACCCGATCCTGCCGCGCATAGGCTTCGGCTTCGAGAGGATGCCGGCGATCCTGGCAGCCGCCGCAGGCCGACATCGCGCGCACATAGCCGCACTTGAAGCCGCGCGTGCCGAAGGTCTCGAACTGCACGCGATGCTGCAGCTCGTGCGCGAGGATCTCGGCGAGGCCGTCGACGCTCATGCCGAGCAGGCCGTCGTCGAGGTAAAGATGCGCGGGATCGGGCAGCATGCCGGTGCCCTGCAGCAGCGGGCAGAACGCGATGTGCAGGCCTTCGAACTCCCGAGGCTCGGCGAGCCCCGCGTCGAGCAGGCGACGCTGCGCCGCGGCGAGCCGCGTGTCCGCCGCGGGCGGCGCGACCCAGGCCGCACAGCGCAGCATCACCGTCATCGCGATCAGATCGAAGGCATCCTCGCAGTCGAAGGACTCGGGCGGCGCGCCCGGCTCGGCGGCCGGCGGCGATGCGTGGATGAGCAGCGCGCAGAGAACGGCGGCTGCTCGCCGCGCGCACCGCGCCACTTCAAGCGTCGCCGCCCGCGAGCGCCCGGCGCCGCGCCGCGGTGGCCGCGACGTCGACCGCCAGGCTGTCGTCTTCGAGGCTGCCGCTGAAGACGACGCCATAGACCGACTCGGCGCGCGCCGGGGTCTCCCAGCGCTCGTGCACGTCGCGCAGCACCCGCGCCGGATCGCGCGCGAGCGGGCTGCCGTAACCGCCGCCGCCGGCGTCGACGCCGCGGATCCATTCGCCCGCCTCGAGTCTGCAGATCGTCACGCCCGGCAGCTTCTCCTCGCGGCCGTCGCGGCGGATCCGGTAGGTCGCGGCCGGCGGTCCGTCCTCGCCGCCGCGCACGCCCTGCGGCGCATTGACCTGGCCGTCGCAGGAGACGACGACCGTCATCGGATCGCGGCGCGGGCCGTAGACGACCTCGACGCCGGGGCCGCCGCGGAAAGTCCCGGCGCCGCCGCCGCCGCTGCGCACCCGCATCGAACGGTAGAGCATCGGGAACTTGGACTCGTCGACTTCGACGCTGCCGCGATAGATCACGCCGCAGGCGACGGGCAGGCCGAAGTTGAGCCAGCCGTCGGTCGCCGGCGTCGCGGGGCCGCCGTTGGCGATCATCCACTCTTGATTGATGTAGGGCCCGTTACGGCGCCAGTCGTGACCCGAGATCACGGCCGCGCCCGCGCCCATGCCCATCGCGCCCTCGGCGTTGCCGTAACCGTCGCCGATCTGCGCGAACGCGGCCTGCACCGCGTTGACGATGCGATCGCCGATGTTCGTCGTCGCCATCGAGCAGCTATGCGGGAACTCGGGAATGCCGGTCACGCAGCCCTCGCGCAGCTTCACCGCGATGCGCGCGAAGCTGCCGGCGTTGTGCGGCACTTGAGGGTCGATGCAGTTGAAGACGCCGCACATCGCGTTCGAAGTCGCGCAGGCGATCGACTCGTTGAGGCCGAACGGCAGATTGTCGGCGTTGTGCGTGAGATCGACCTCGATGGTCCCGGCCTGCGGATCGATGGCGACGTCGACGCGGATCGGCAGCCCCTCGGGCAGCAGCGGCGGCAGCGGATCGTAGACCGAGGTTGCGGACCAGCGGCCCTTGGGAAGGCTGCGTATCGCCTCGGCGGTGCGCCGCTCCGAATACGCGAACCAGGCCTCGACGAAGCGGCGCAGCGTGTCGATGCCGTAGCGCTTCGTTAGCTCGACGAGGCGCCGCTCGCCGATGCGCGCCGCGCCGATCGAGGCGAGATAGTCGCCGTACCACTGCTCGGGCACGCGGATGCGCCGCCGGCACATGCGGATGATGTCCTCGACGTGCGCGTAGTCGCGCTGCACGCGCACGCAGGGGAAGATCAGCGCGCCTTCCTCGTAGACGTCGCGCGCGTTCGCGTAGTAGGTGCTCGGGATCGCGTTGCCGCAGTCGGCCTGGTGGGCCTTCGCGCAGGCGGTGAACAGATGCTGGCCGTCGACGAACACGGGCACCATGTACATGTGATCGGCCGGATGCGTATTGCCGAGGTAGGGATCGTTGTGCAGGAAGGCGTCGCCCGGCGCCAGATCCGGATGCAGCTCGCACATCGCGGCGGTCTGCAGGCTGGAGCCGAAGATGTGCACCGGCGCACCCTCGGCCGCGCACAGCAGCCGGTTGTCACCGGTGACGATCGAGCACGAGAAGTCGCGCACCACCGCGAGCACGGCCGAGCGCGCCGTCTTCAGCAGCGTGTTCGTCATCTCGCGCACGATGGCGTTGAGGCGGTTCGCGAGCACCGCCATCAGGATCGGATCGAACTCGCGGGCCGCGTGCTCCGCGGCGCTCGTCGGCTTCATCGGCCGGCCCTCCGCCGGCGCGAATGCGCCGGCTGCTGCGTCTGGCGGCGCGACTGCGCGCCGGCCGGCCTCAACCGGCCAGCGCCTTGCGCTGCGCCCGCGTCGCCGCCTCGTCGATCGCGAGCGTGTCGTCCTCGGCGCTGCCGGTCAGCACCACGCCGTAGACCTCGCGCGCGCGCTCGAGGGTTTCCCAGCGCTCGATCACGTCGCGCAGCACGCGCTTCGGATCGCGCTCCAGCGGATTGCCGTAGCCGCCGCCGCCGGCGTCGACGCCGCGGATCCATTCGCCCGGCTCGAGCCGGCATTCGACGACGCCCGGCAGCTTCTCCTCGCTGCCGTCGCGCTTGATCTTGTAAGTGGCCGCGGCCGGACCCGCCTGGCCGCCGCGCACGCCCTGCGGCGGATGGACCTGCCCGTCGCAGGACACGACGATGGTCATCGGATCGCGGCGCGGCCCGTAGACGAGCTCCGAGCCCGGGGCGCCGCGCGTGCGGCCCGCGCCGCCGCCGCCCGGGATCACGCGTAGCTGCTTGACGAGGATCGGATACTTCGACTCGTCGACCTCGACACTGCCGCGATACATGAGGCCCGCGGCGACGGGCAGGCCGTAGTTGAGCCAGCCGTCCGTGTCCGGCGTCGCCGGACCGCCGTTCGTCACCAGCCATTCCTGGTTGATGAACGGGCCGTTGCGCCGCCAGTCGACGCCGGAAATGACGGCGGCCCCGGCGCCCATGCCGATCGAGCCTTCCGCGAGGCCGTGGCCGTCGCCGATCGCGGCAAAGGCCGCTTGCGTGACGTTGACGATGCGATCGCCGATGTTCGTCGTCGCCATCGAGCAGCTATGCGGGAACTTCGGAATGCCCGTGATGCAGCCTTCGCGCAGATGCACGCGCACGCGCGCGAAGCTGCCGGCGTTGTGCGGGACGTCGGGGTCCATGCAGTTGAACACGCCGCACATCGCGTTCGAGGTCGCGCAGGCGAGCGACTCGTTGAGGCCGAAGTCCATGTTGTCCGGGTTGTGCGTCAGATCGACGTCGACGTAGCCCGCGTCCGGATCGACGGCGATGTCGACGCGGATCGGCAGGCCGTTCGGCAGCACCGGCGGCAGCGGATCGTAAGTCGTCGTGTTCGACAGCTTGCCCTTCGGCATCTTCGAGATCGCGTCGATCATGCGGCGCTCGGAGTAGGCGAACCACTCCTCGATGAAGGCCTTGATCGTCTCGATGCCGTAGCGCCGCGTCAGCTCGACGAGGCGCCGCTCGCCGATGCGCGCGGAGCCGATCTGGGCGAGGAAATCACCGTACCACTGCTCGGGCACGCGGATGCGCCGCTTGCACATGCGGATGATGTCCTCGACGTCCTTGTAGTCGCGCTGCACGCGCACGCAGGGGAAGATCAGCGCGCCCTCCTCGTAGACGTCGCGCGCATATGCGTGGTAGGTCGACGGGATCGAGTTGCCGCAGTCGGCCATGTGCGCCTTCGCGCAGGTCGTGAACAGGTGCTGGCCGTCGACGAACACCGGCACCATCACCATGTGATCCGCCGCGTGCGTATTGCCGAGGTAGGGATCGTTGTGCAGGAAGGCGTCCCCGGGCTTCAGATCCGCGTGCAAGTCGCACATCGACTGCGACTGCAGGCTGGAGCCGAAGATGTGCACCGGCAGGCCCTCGCCCGGACACAGCAGGCGGTTGTCGCCGGTGACGATCGAACAGGAGAAGTCCCGCACCACCGCGAGCACGGCCGAGCGCGCCGTCTTCAGCAGCGTGTTCGCCATCTCACGCACGATGGCGTTGAGACGATTAGCCAGCACCGCCATCAGGATCGGATCGATTTCCCGCGCCAGCGGGACTTTCTTTGCTTCGTTCATCGCTCAAGCCTCCATCGGCGGCGTCACGATGTAACGCCCGCCCGCACTTACCCGCGCCACCGCTCCCGGATAGATCACCAGGGTCGACGTCGCCTCCTCGATCACCGCCGGGCCCTCGATCTCGGCGCCCGCCGGCAGCTTCTCGCCCAGATAGACCGCGGTATCGAGCTGGGCATCGCCGAAGTAGGCCTTGCGCACCCGATCCGGCGTCGCGTCCGCCTTGGACTCTTCCTTCGTCGGCTCCAGCGCCGGCGCCTTCACGTGCGCGATCAGCCGGCCGCGCCAGTTCAGGAACTCCACCGCATTGTTCAAGTCGTGCACTGCGAACACCCGCTCGTGCACGCGATGGAACTCGGCCACCACGGCCTCCACGTCCGAGGGGTTCTCGAAGCGGCTCGCCGGCACCTCCACGTCGAGCTCCCATACCTGGAAGCGATATCGCGCCTCCACGTAGTAGCGCTTCTCCATCTCCATGATCCCGCGCTCGCGCAGCCGCGTCGCGAACTCGTCCAGCCGCGTGTCGATGCTCGCCAGCGCCGCGTTCACGCCCGCGTAGTCGAAGCCGTCGGACGCCGTCAGTTTGCTCGCCCCCGCCTCGGTGATGATGTCGGAGTACTGCATGCCCGAGGCCGACAAGGCTCCCGCCGTGCGCGGCCCCAGCACGGTCCTGCACCCCAGCTCCTGCGCGATCGGCACGATGTTGAGCCCGCCCGCCCCGCCGCCGCCGATCAGCACCGACTCGGCCGGATCGATGCCCTCGTTGATCGTCAGCTCCTTGATCGCCTCGATCATGTTCTCGTTGGCGACCGCGATGATCGCCCATGCCGCGCGCTCCAGCGTCTGCCCCAGCGCCTCGGCGATAGTGCCGACCACGCGCCGCGCCGCCGCCTCGTCGAGCACCATGCGCCCGCCGAGGAAATGGCCCGGATCGAAGTGACCGAGCACCACCGCCGCGTCGGTCACCGTCGGCCACTCGCCGCCGCGGCCATAGCACGCCGGCCCCGGCTCCGAGCCCGCCGACTGCGGGCCCACCCGCAGCAGCCCGCCCGGATCCACCCATGCGATCGAGCCGCCGCCCGCGCCTATTGAATGCACCGCGACCGAGGCCATGCCGAGATTGTCCCCCGTCCACTGCGGGCCCAGCCAGGTGTCGCGCGAGAACTCGACCGCGCCTTCGCGCACCAGCGACACGTCGAAGGTCGTGCCGCCCGCGTCGCAGACGATCACGTCCTTCGGCAGCCCCTCGGCTTCCACATAGGCGAGCCCCGCGATCGGCGCCATCGCCGGTCCCGACTTCACGAGATAGATCGGGCGCTTCACCACGTCGGCGAGGTGCATCACGCCGCCGAAGGAGGTGCTGACGAGGATGTCGTTCGCATAGCCCGCCGCGCGCAGATCCGACTCCAGATCCGACAGATACTTCTGCAGCAGCGGTTTCAAGGACGCATCGATCGCCGTCGAGGACGCGCGCCGGTACTCGCGCAGGATCGGGTTCAACTGATGCGACAGCGTGTAGGGCACGCCGGGCAGCACTTCCGCGATGAGCTGCCCCACGCGCAGCTCGTGCGCGGGATTGGCGATCGACCACAGCAGACACACCGCCACGGCCTCGATGCCGCGCGCCGCGAAGGTCCCGAGCAGCCGGCGCAGCGCCGCTTCGTCCAGCGCCTTCTCGACGCCGCCTTCGGCATTGATCCGTTCGGACACCTCGAAGGTGTAGCGCCGCGGGATATAGGGATCCGGATACTCCATGCGCAGATTGTGCGGCTCGGCCTTGCCGCCTTCCTTGAGCAGGAGGATGTCGGGGAAGCCTTCGGTGGTGAGGAAGGCCGTGCGCGCAATCTTGCGCTCGACGATGCCGTTGGTCGCGCGCGTGGTGCCGTAGAGGAACACCGTCGTATCGGCGAGCAGGGCCTTGACCGAGGTGTCGAGCTGCTCGGCGGCCACGGCGAGTCCCGCCTCGATGCTCGCGAAGGCGCGCGTGCGATCGGTCAGGGCCTTGCCGATCGTGAAGCCGCCGGCCGTGCTGGTCACCACGACATCGGTGAAAGTCCCACCGGTGTCGACCGAGATGCGATAGGGCATGGTCGAATCCTCTGTAGCCAAGGCTGGATCGGGGCGTCGTCCGGGCGGCCGCGGGGCTTCCCGGCGTCGACGGCTGCGCGCCGCCCCGGCCGCGGTCGCTGGCGAGGGGCGCTGTGCCCGGGTATGTTACGAAGGCGCCCCGGGCGCGTCTTTCAAATTGTTGCGGGTCCAGGGCACGACGTGAACAGCGTAGCGAAGGCAGAGCGAGCGCGCGGAAATCCGCTCCCCCTCGCCCCGCCGGCGGACGCGATGCCGGCTCAGTTCGCCTACGAGCGCGACGCGCTCGGCTTCGTCGCCTCGCGCGTCGCCGGCCTCGGCGTGCCGGCCGGTGCGGTGGCCGCGCTCTACGAGGAGCAGGTCCTGCACGTCGAGCGCCACGCCTACGACGACTACCACACCCTCACGTTCCAGCTCGGTGGTGCCCCGCTCGGCCGGCTCGGCCGCGACGGACGCCCGGCGGAAGTGATGCAGGCGGGCACGCTCGCGATCCAGCCGGCGCCGATCGAAAGCGTATGGCAGTCCGGCGGCCGCGCGCGCTGGATGCAATTCTATCTGCCGATCGACGCCCTCCACGAGGCGCTCGCCCACGAGCATCCCCACGCGCGGCGCGCCTCGAGTCTGGATCGTCGCGTCGGCACCGGCGATCCGGCGCTGGTGCACACGCTGTATCGCTGCGCCGCCGATCTCGCCCGCGCGCCGGACGCGGCCGCGGAGCGCATGGACGGCTACGCGATGAGCCTCGCCGGCGCGCTCGCGCGGCGTCTGGCCGGCGTCGCCTGCGGCGCGGCGACGGCCTTCGATCGCGAGCGGCTGTCGTCGCGGCAGCTCGCCCGCGCCGTCGAGTACGTCGAGGCCCATCTCGACGGCCGGCTGACGGCCGCGGCGCTGGCCGCGGAGCTCGGTCTCAGCCGCTATCACTTCTGCCGCGCTTTTGCCGGCGCGACCGGCGAGTCGCCTTACCGCTATATCCAGCGGGCGCGGCTCGGCGCGGCGATCCGCCTGATCGGCAGCGAGGAGCGCCCGCTGGCCGACATCGCGCATGCGGTCGGCTACGCGACGCAAGCGCATATGACGAGCGCGTTCACGCGCTGGCTGGGCGCGAGCCCCGGCGACATCCGCGCGCTGGCCAAGGGGCGCCGCCCGGCGGCGACGCGGCGGCCGCGCATCCAGTGATCACGCCAGCGCCGGCGTCAGCAGCTCGAGACCTTCCACCAGCTTCTGCGCGCCGTGCCGGATGCGCAGGAGTCGACCGTATCCGGCCGCTTGCACCGCGCAGCCGAAACGCGCCGCGAGCGCCGGCGGCACCCCGACGCGCACGAAGCCCGCGGCCTCGACGTCCCAGTCTTCGGCGCTGGCCAGCAGCGCGCGGCCCAAGGGCACGCGCTCGGCGACGATGTCCTCGCGCAGCGCCGGCGGACACTGGCCGAGCGCGACGTCGACCACCGCATACTGGACGACGCGGCCGCCCGGCACGCTGAGCAGGATTTCGCGCGCGTAGCGTTCTCCCGCGTGCACGCGATCGAGCACGTGCACCGCGACCCCTGCGGCAAAGTGCGCTTCGAGCTCCGCCGTCATGTGGCGATCGTGGGCGAGCAAGCTCGCGGCGCGCGGCGGCAGGGCCGCGGCGGGAATCGGCACGACTTCGTTCGGCCGCAGCGCGCAGGCAGGCAGCCGGCCCAGCAGGCCGGCGATGAAGGCGCCCGCGCTCGACTCGACCGCGGGCGTATGGCTGGGAGCGTTCATGGGCATGGATGGCGAGCAAAGTCTCAGTCTAGCCCGAAGCGCTGCCGCCGCGGAGCATGAATCCAGCCGCGGAAAGGCCGTCGCTTGGATCTTCGTAGCCCGGAAGCAGCGCCGCGCAGCGGCGCGGAATCCGGGAGGCGTGGCGATAGATTGCCGAACGTGGGCGACAGCCGACAGGCCGGCCCCGGATTCCGTTGCGCTTCTTCCGGGCTACGAGAGCGCGCTGCGAACCGGCCACGGAGAAATACGATGGACAAACTCTGCGCCCGTCACCCGGCGCGACCATTGGCGCCAGCGCCATGAACGCTCGCCATCAATTCCATTCTTTCTCCGTGCCCTCCGTGGCCAGATTCATCGGCGCACCGGCTAACCCCCAGCGCCGGGCTGCGAGCACACCGCCTCGCTCAGGCATAGCGCCGCATCACCGCGTCGGCGAAATAGCGCATCTGGTCGATCGGCTGGTCGGTGACCTGGAAGGCGAAGTGCGTGAGGCCGGCCGCTTCCAGCGTCTTGATGCGCGCGATCACCTCGTCGGGATCGCCGATCATCGCCGCGACTTCCGCGACCTCGCGCGTGACGAAGTCGCGTTCGTCCTCGCGCGTGTAGACCAGATGGCCTTCGTGCAGGATGAGATGGCGTCGCGCGGCCGGCAGGCCTTCCACGTACTGCCGGTAGCGTTCGACGACGCCCGCGATCGAGCTGTCCGAGGGCAGCAGCTTTTCGTCCCATTCGCACATCACGTGCAGGAGATTGGTGACGAAGGGGCCCAGGCTGCGCAGCACGCGCGCGCTGCCCGCGCGCTCGCCCGGGCGCAGCACCGCAAGCGGATAGATCGCCTTCGAAGGAATCGACGCCGGATCCCGACCGGCGCGCTGTGCACCCGCCGCGATCGCCTCGCGCGCGGCGTGCAGCATCGCCGGCGACGCATTCCAGGTGAGATGCGCATCGCACTCCGCGCCGCAGTACTCCAGCGTCTGCGGGCCGAAAGCCGACAGCGTGATCGGGATCGGATGATCGAGATTGATGAAGCCGTGATGCCGATGCAGTAGCTGCACGAGATGCGCTTCACCCTCGCATTCGTGCACGCCCGCCGCGCCGGACAGCAGCGTGCGGATCAGGCGGATGTCCCGCTTCATCCGCGGCAGCGGCACGGGCTTCAGCCCCATCGTCAGCCGCGCGGTGTTGCCGTTGCCGACGCCGAGCTCGACGCGGCCGGGCGCGAGCTGCGCGACGGTCGCGATCGAATGCGCGATCGTCGGCGCCATGCGCGTGCTCGGCACGGCGACGCCGGTGGCGAGGCGGATGCGGCGCGTCTCGCGCGCAGCGACGGCCATCGTCGCGTAGACGTCCGAATAGATCATCTGCGAGTCGAAGAACCAGGCCTGGTCGAAGCCGAGGCGCTCGGCGAGGGCGACGAGATCCCAGTCGCCGATGCGCGAGGTGAAAGCCACTCCGAATTCCATCAACTCATCCCTCCTTCACGCGCCACATGCAGTCCCGTAATTCGGCGCCTTGTCGCCATGCCCGGACATTTCGTAACCCGGGATCCGCGCCCGCCGTCCTCTCATGCGGCGCCTCGTAGCGATGCATGGAGCGGTTATTTAACACGCGCATCCGGCCCCCGCAATTCGCGCCGCGGCTTGCCTGCACCGAGCCCGCTGCTGCAGGCTCGCCGTCGACATCCTGCGCTGAGCGCGGCGGCGCGCGCCGCTTGATTCCGGGCGTCGGGAATGGCGCAATGGCGGGCGCAATCCCGCCGCCCGACAGAAGAATCCCGACGATGAACAGCAGTGCCACGCCTGCGCCCGCCGTCACCGTGCTCGTCGTCGACGATGACCCGAGCGTGCGCGAAATGCTCGGCGACTATCTCGCCGACAACGGTTATCAGGTGCTGCACGCCGAGAACGGGCCCGAGGCGCGGCGCATTCTCGAGGAGCGCGCGCCGCACGTCGTGATTCTCGACGTCGGGCTGCCGGGCGAGGACGGACTGAGTCTCGCGCGCTTCATCCGCGAGCAGTACGACATCGGCATCCTGATGGTATCGGGCGCCGGCGAGACGATCGATCGCATCGTCGGCCTCGAGGTCGGCGCCGACGACTACGTCGGCAAGCCCTTCGATCTGCGCGAGCTGCGGGCGCGCCTGAAGAGCGTCCTGCGCCGCTACCAGCGCGATCCCTCCGCGCCGCCGGCGGCCGTGGCGCCGCCGCCGGGCAGCCGGCGCGTGCCTTTCGGCGCGGCCTTGCTCGATCTCGACAGCCACCAGCTCTTCGATCGCGAAGGGCGCGAGATCCCGATCACCGGCGCCGAATTCGATCTGCTGCGCATCTTCGCCGAGCGCCCAAACCGGCCGCTGTCGCGCGATCAGTTGATGACGCTGACGCGCAACCGCGACTGGGATCCCTTCGATCGCAGCATCGACATCCGCATCGCCAGGCTGCGCAAGAAAATCGAGGCCGATCCCGACAACCCGGTCTCGATCAAGACGATGCGCGGCGTGGGCTATATGTTCGTGCCGCCGCGCGGCTGAGCCGCCGCCGGGCCGCGTTTGTTGCCGTTTTGTTGTCGCCGCCCGCGGCGCCGGCACGCCCTTGCTAGAATCGACACGGGGCAGTAGCGCCCCGCCGCGCCACACCGAGGGAACACCGAGCCTGCCGATGCCAACGCCGATGGTCACCAAGGCGACCGCGCTGATCGCGAACCTCATGGGCCGCGACGATGCGCGCGGCGCCGAAGCCCTTTATCTCAAGGCCGCGATCGCGCTGTCGAGCGCGCGGCGCGAGACGGTGTTCGAGGATCTGACGCAAAGCCTGTGCGAGCTCCTCGAGGCCGACGGCGCGCTGATCGGCGTGCACCAGCGCGGCGCGCGCGGCGACGGGGTCCACGTGCGTTCGCTGCTGCTCGACGGGCGCTGGCTGCGCGATTTCGACTACGAGCTCGGCGGCACGCCCTGCTCGCAGGTGCTCGGCAAGCAGTTCTGCTATTTCGGCAGCGGCGTCAGCCGGCGCTTCTCGCACCCGGGCCTCAAGCAGTTCGCCATCGACGGCTACGCGGGTTTCCCGCTGACGAACGCCAGCGGCGAATCCCTGGGGCTGATCGCGATCATGACGCACGGCCCGCTGCCGCCGCGCGAACGCGTGGAAGCGATGTTGCGGCTGTTCTCGGATCGCGTCGTGGTCGAGATCGAGCGCGCGCGCATCGAGGAAGCGCTGAAGGCGAGCGAGGAGCTCTACGGCGCGGTGTTCAAATCCGCGCTCGACGGCATCCTGATGTTGACGCTGAACGGCGAGATCGTCGACGTCAATCCCGCGCTGGAGAAGATGAGCGGTTACGCGCGCGAGGAGATGATCGGCCGCCGCCTGCAGGATCTGACGAACGGCGGCGAGCTCTTCGACCAGTTCTACCGCGACGTCTTCGCGCACGGCACGGCCTGCAGCGAAGTGGAGACCACGCGCAAGGACGGCACGCCGCTGCACTGCGAGTTCCGCGCGACCGTGGTGCAGTTCCGCGGCGCGACGCACTTCCTCGAGATCGTGCGCGACATCACCGAGCGCAAGCGCGCGGACGAGCAGCGCGGCGTGCTCGAGGATCGCCTGCGCCAGGCGCAGCGCATGGAGGTGATCGGCCAGTTGACCGGCGGCATCGCGCACGACTTCAACAACATCCTGACCGGGCTGCTCGGTTACGTCGACATGGCGGAGGAGCGCGCCGAGGAGCTCGGCGACGAGAAGCTCCATCGCTATCTCGAGCGGGCCGGCAACGCCGGCGCGCGCGCGCGCGAGCTCGTGCAGCAGATGCTGACCTTCTCGCGCGGCAAGCGCGGCAGTCCGCGCACGGTCGATCTCGCGGCCATCACGCGCAACACGCTGTCGCTGCTCGAGTCGATGCTGCCCTCTTCCATCGTCGTCGAGTCGGCGCTGCCCGCCGAGCTGCCGCCGACGACGATCGATCCGATCCACTTCGAACAGATCCTGATGAACCTCTGCATCAATGCGCGCGACGCGATGGACGGCAGCGGTCATCTGCGCATCGAGCTCTCGCAGCGCGAGTACAGCGAGTGTTTCTGCTGCGCGTCGTGCAAGCACGCGATCGACGGTCGTTTCGTCGCGCTCTCGATCAGCGACGACGGCCCCGGCATCACGCCCGAGGTGCAGCGCCGGATGTTCGAGCCCTTCTATTCGACGAAGGAGATCGGCAAGGGCACGGGCATGGGGCTCGCGATCGTCCACGGCATCGTCCACGACTACGGCGGGCATCTGACGGTGAGCACCGCGTCCGGCACCGGGACGACGATCCGCGTGCTGCTGCCGCTCGAGCAGGCCGAGCCCGAGGCGCCGGCGGAGAAGTCGCGCGGCGGCGCGCTCGCCGCCGAGCCCTCGCTCGCCGGCCACGTCCTGCTGGTCGACGACGATGCGGACGTCGCGCAGTACATGCGCGATCTGCTCGAGCGCTGGGGCCTGCAGGTCAGCGCCTATGCCGACGGGCACGCGGCGGCCGCGGCCTTCGCGCTGAACCCCGGCGCGTGGCAACTGGCCGTCCTCGATCAGACCATGCCCGGCATCACGGGCCTCGAGCTCGCGCGCCGCCTCCGCGCCCGGCGCGAAGACTTTCCCATCGTGCTCTACACCGGCTACAGCGACGCGCTGAATGAGGAGGCGGTGCGCCAGGCCGGCATTGCGGCCCTGGTCAAAAAACCCTTGGACAAGCGCAACTTCCGCCGCGTCCTCGGCAGCTTGCTGGCGCCGCGCGAGGCGCCGGTTACAAGCGGATAACAATTTCTTGCCGCGCCGCAATATTCCAGATACACGCGGGCGCTAGGCTTGCTTCCAAGGTCGCAGTCCACGACCAGCTCGAAAGGAAGCCGCCATGAAAATCCGCTCGCAGATGTTCCAGAACGAAACCCTGGCCGCCGCCCTCGCGGGGCTCGCCGGCTTCGCCGTGCTGCTGCTGCTCGCGGCCGTGCTGGCCAGCCGGCTGCAGATGCCGGTCTGGCCCTGAAGCCGCGGCAGACGCCGAACACGGCAGATCGACCGCCGTCGCGCGGAGCGCAGCGGCGGTCGGAGTGACTCTCTCCCCTGCGTGACGCGGGTGCCATCACCTCCCCGCATCCCGTCATGCGCTTTGACCACGCCGCGTGTCGTCCCGCACGCGGCGTTTTTTTTGGCAGCTCGCCGTCGCCGCGGGCTACGAATCTCCTACGCGCGAGCAACAAACTGAAATCCGCCCGCTACGTCGCAAGCGGATAGTGCGCTCCATGCCGGCACGTCGCCGGATCAAAGGAGAGCCAACATGAGTACTCGCAGCAAGGAATTCGCCGCCGTAGTGATCACCGCGCTCGGCGCCATCGTCGGTTGGGCCTATCTCATCGGCGTGCTCGCGCTGAACCTCGCCTATCCGACGGTGGTGTGAGGTGGACGCGATCTTCGTCGCCCGGATGAGCGCAGCGGATCCGGGATCTTCGCCGGCATGTTTTTGAAGTTGCGCCACGGAGAAGAACGTAGGTTGGGCTGACGAAGGAAGCCCAACGTTCGGCGCCCGATGTTGGGCTTCCTTCGTCAGCCCAACCTACGACTCCTGGGTTACGGATGCGCGTTCTCCGTGGCGCGCGCAGCGGCTCAACGCACGCCCAGATACTTGTGCCACTGCGCGGTGAATTCCCAGTACATGCCGAGCCGGTTGAGCTCGTAGACGCGCCCGAGCGTCTCGTCCTGGTTACAGCCCCCGTCGCGCCAACAGGGCTGCAGGTAGTAGTTCCACGCCGAGAAGCGCTCGTAATAGGCTTGCAGCTCCGCGATCGACTGTCCGGTGTAAATCACCTTCAGCTCCTGCGCGAAGCGCAGCTCCAGCGCATCGACCGGCGCCTTCGGCGACACGGTGCACCAGTCCCAGGGCGCGTTCACGCGCCGCATGCCCGAAGTCTGCACGTTGACGAACAGGCCCGCGTGGCGGCAGGCCGCGACGAGCTGATCGAAGTCCGGCTGATCGAGCGGCTCGCCGCCGGTGATCGACACCCAGCCGCGCGCACCGACGGCCTCGAGCGCGAGCGCCGCGAGCGCCGCCGGCGCATAGTCCCGGCCGCCCTTGAAACCCAGCGACTCCGGCTGATCGCAGATCTCGCGAATCGGGCATTTCACGGCGCAGCCCTGCGCGCGAATGAAGAACATCGGCTTGCCGGTGAGGTGCCCCTCACCCTGGATGCTGTGGAACAGTTCGGACACGATCATCGACGTCGACTCTGGCGGGTGAGCGGAACCGGCTAACCGGCGGGTAGGATTCAAGGCGAACGCACCGGCGGCGCGGCGCGCGTGCGCGCATTCTAGCGGGATCGCCGGCGCCGACCAATTCGAATTGGCCACGGAGGATTCGGCGCAAGATCGGCGCGGCAGTCGATGTAGGTTGCCGTGAAAGAGAGCGCCTCGTTCTGTAGCCCGGGTGCAGCGTAGCGGAACCCGGGATCGGGCATGCCCGATACGCAACGGCTTTCGGCCCTGCGCGGCGCGCACCGCGCCGGGTCTCCTCGAATGCATAAACTTACGACGGGCGCCGGATCCCGGGTTACGCGCTGCGCGCTCCACCCGGGCTACGAAAGCGCCGTCCACGTTTGAAAGCTATGGGGGGTGATGCGCGCGCCTCATCATCGTTAGGCTGACGATGTAGGTTGGGCTGACGAAGGAAGCCCAACATTCAGCGCCCGATGTTGGGCTTCCTTCGTTAGCCCACCTACGGCCCCTCCGGCCCCGTCTCCGTCAAGGCAGCACCACGACCAGCCGCTGGGGGGCGATGAGGAAACGCTGCAGGGCCGCGCCGTGCTCGACGGCGCGGTGGCGCGAGACGACGAGGATGTCGACGCCGGACAGCGACTCTTCTTCGGGTGCCAGCACGTGCGGCGGCAGGGTCGCGACGGTTTGGGAGCTCGCGCTCGCGTGTCCGTTGTCGATCAGATCCGCGGCTATCGCGCGCGCGGCGTCCTCGTCGACGATGCCGTCGCGCACGACGCCGATGCGGCGCGGCGCGCGCGGCCCGGGCCGCGCCCAGGCGACGGCGCGGCTGCCGAGCAGCAGCACGTCCTCGCGCGCGAGCGCGGCGAGCGCCTGCCCCACCAGCGGGCCGTGCACGGCCTCGAGCCCGCACTCCACGCGCAGCGCCGCGGCGCGTTCGCGCAGCCGGTGCTCGCACTCGTGGGCGAGCCGCGCGATCGCGCGCGCGGCGGCCGCGGCGTCGAACGGATGGCGCACGCCCGAGCAGCGATCGATCTCCTCGATGAAAGGCAGCGCGCCCGCTGCGGCGAGCTCGCTGGCCTCGCGGATCAGCGCATGCAACCGCAGCCGGCGGCGCGAGGCGATGCGCAGGGCCAGCTCGAACAATTCCTCCGCCACCGCGGGCTGCGGCAGGGCGATGAGCACGCGGCCGGCCGTCTCAGCCATCGTCGCGATCCTCGCCGTCGGCGGCGCGGCCGCGCGCATAGTCGCGCCGCTGCGCCGAGAATTCGATCAAGCGCGCTTCGGCCAGGCCGTTCACGGAGTGCGCCGGGAACTGCCCGTTCTCGTCCCGCGTGCCGGCCTCGACGCTGGTCAGGAGATTGAGCGCCTCGTCGACGTCGGCGACGGCGTAGACGTCGAAATGGCCGGCGACGCAGGCCGCGACGACGTCCTCGCGCAGCATCAGGTGCTTGACGTTCGCGCGCGGGATCAGCACGCCGTGGCCGCCGCCGAGGCCGCGCGCGGCGCACAGATCGTAGAAGCCTTCGATTTTCTCGTTGACGCCGCCGATGGCCTGCACCTCGCCGAGCTGATTGACCGAGCCGGTGACGGCGAAGCGCTGGTGGATGGGCACGCCCGACAGCGAGGACAGCAGCGCGCAGAGCTCGGCGAGCGACGCGCTGTCGCCGTCGACGCGGCCATAGGACTGCTCGAACACGAGGCTCGCCGCCATCGACAGCGGCACGCCGGCCGCGTAGCGCGCGGCGAGGAAGTTCGACAGGATCAGCACGCCCTTCGAGTGGATCGCACCGCCGAGCTCGGTCTCGCGCTCGATGTCGAGCACGCGCCCGTCGCCGAGCCGCGTCAGCGCCGTGATGCGCGTCGGCAGGCCGAAGGCGACGCTGTCGGTCTGGAGCACGGACAGGCCGTTGATCTGGCCGACGGCGTGACCGTCGGTCGCGATCAGGCGGTTGCCGCGCACGATTTCCTCGAGCAGGCGCTCGCGGATGCGGCCGATGCGCTCGCGCTGGCGCGCGATCGCCGCGCGCAGCTCGGGGGCACCGATCGTCGCGAGCTCCGCGACGCCGGCGCAGTAGTCGGCTTCGCGGATCAGATCGGCGAGCGCGTGCTCGGCCGTCGACAGGCGCTCGGCGTCGCCGGCGAGTCGCGCGCCGTGCTCGACGAGCAGGCAGACGGCGGCGCGATCGAGCGGCCGCGTGCCGGCGTCGCGCGCGAGCCGCGCGCACAGCCGCGCATAGGCGAGCTCGTTGTCGGGAGTGCGCGGCACCTCGTCGTCGAAGTCGGCGATCACCTTGAAGAGATCGCGGAACTCGGGATCGTTGCCCTCGAGCAGGTACATCAGCCAGCGTTCGCCGATG
This sequence comes from Gammaproteobacteria bacterium, assembly GCA_035325705.1. Taxonomy (GTDB): domain Bacteria; phylum Pseudomonadota; class Gammaproteobacteria. Next base: position 37,407 of record DAOKZI010000018.1, on the reverse strand, counting down.
AGGCAGATCTTCACGTCCAAGGGGATCGGCGCCGGATCGAGCGTCGCCGTCGTCAGCAGGCCGAGCTGCGTCTCGGAGGCGTCGAGCCTCACCATCCGCGCGCGCAGCGCGCGCTTCAGCGCTTCCCACGCGAAGGGCTGCATCAGGAGCTGGCGCGCATCGAGCACGAGGAAGCCGCCGTTCGCGCGATGCAGGGCGCCGGCTTTCAGCAGCGTGAAGTCGGTGACGAAGGTGCCGAGCGTCGCGCGATGCTCGATGCGGCCGATCAGATTGCCGAGCGTCGGCAAGTCGCCGTGCACCACGGGCGCGGCGTCCAGTGCGCCGTTGTCGACGAACAGATTCACCGTGTAGCGCTGGAAGATGCTTTCGAGCTCTGCGGGCTCGGCGCCCGGCGGCAGCGGCCCCGAGGCGACGAGAAAAGCCGGCGCGTGCTCGACGATGTCGGCGCGGATCTCCTCGAGCCAGGCGAGCACCTCGGCGTGATCGGGAAAGCGCGTCTTCACCTCGTCGACGAGATGATTGACGACGAACTCGGCGATCTCGCGGTTCAGCGCCTTCAGGCGCTCGCGCGTTTCACGGAACCACAGCGGAAACTGGCGCACCGTGGCCTGCAGCTCGTCCTGCAGGTCTTCGATGATCGACTTCAGGCGCGCCTGCTCCTCGGCCGGCAGCTTCTGGAACTTCGCGGGATGCATCGCCTCCCCCTGCTCGTCCATCGGTGCGAAGGCAAAGCCGGACGGAGTGCCGATCAAGAGCACGCCCTGTTTCGCCGCGCGCTCGCTCAGCGCGGTGATGGCCTGCTGCTGGCGTTCCTGGAACTGCGATTCGATGTCTTCCTGGCGGCGGCGGTTCTCCTCGCGGCCGAAGGCGGCCGGCAGCGCCGTCTTCAAATCTTCGACCAGACGGCTCATCGCCTCGGCGAGCGCGCTGCCGCGGCCGGCCGGCAGGCGCAGCGCGCGCGGCGCGTGCTTGAGCTTGAAGTTGTAGACATAGACCCAGTCGTCCGGCACCGGCCGGCCGCGCGCCTCGCGGCCGAGCTCGGCGAGGACCAGCGACAAGCGGCCGCTGCCGGCCGGGCCGCAGGCGAAGGTGTGATAGCCCGGTCCGCGCACGCGGTTGCCGAAGCGCAGCGCGTCCAGCGCGCGAAGCTGGCCGACCGGTCCGGCGAGCGGCTCCAGCTCGGCCGTGCTCGCGAAGGCATAGCGATCTTCGGGGCAGCGCGCGCGCAGCGTCGCGGCCGGCAGGCACTGGGGCGCCATCGGCCTCACTCGGTGACGAGTTTTCTGAGCGCGTTCATGTCGATGATGCTGCTGTCGTCGCCCGCGCGGGCGAGGTGGAGATCGCGCCAGTAGCCGAACTCTTCGAGCAGATCGTAAGCCTCGCGCGCGTGCGGCCCTTTCGGCGCGGCGCGGATCGCCGAGGCGAACAGGCCTTCCATCTCGGGCACCGAGTACTTCGGCTCGGTCGTGCGCAGCGCGATGATGCCGAGCATGTAATAAGCCTCCGCGACGTCCTCGCCGCGCGCCTCGGGTCGGCTCGCGATGTAACGCTGCAGCAGGCTCGCGGCGATCAGATCGTGGATCGCGCGCTCGCGGCCGCGCGGTGCGCGCGTCAGGCCGTCGGCGGTTTCGAACAGCTCACGCGCCCGGTCCAGCGCGGGCTCGCCTTTCAGCACCGGCGCGAGCGCGGCGAGGCTGGCCTGCCAGGCCGTGATGCGATCGGCGAGATAGTGCGGCACGTCGGGCCGCGCGGCGAACTTCTCGAGCAGCGCCTGCGCCCGAGCAGTGTCGTGGCGCACGACGAGCGCGAGATCGAGGTAGTCGAGCAGCACGCCCGCGTTGTCGAGATCGATCGCGTCTTCCTTCGGGCTCAGCAGCTTGCGCTCCAGCACCTTCTCGGCGGCGTCGAACTGGCGCGTCGCGACGTAGAGCTGCGCGAGCTCGCTGGCGTCGAAGTCCGCGGGATCCACGCGTGACATCAGGCGCTGGCCGAAGGCAGCCTGCGCCTCGGAGGGCAGGCGTGAATGGCAGGCGACGCAGTGCTGCGTCAGCTCCATCAATGAGAAGTAGGCATACGAGGGCCAGGTCTCGCGAAAGGACTCGACGATCTCGCGGGTCGTCTCGTCGAAGGAGCGTGCGAGGTAGCGGAACTCCTCGTCCTTGACCTTGGCGTGTGCGACGAGTGCGTCCGAGGCCTCGCCTAGCGTCGCGAGCTTGGCATCGATCAGCTCGCGATCCCAGGAGCTCGCCTGCTCCGCATCGCGCACCGACAGCGGCAGCAGATAGGCGATCGCATCGAACACCTTGTGCATCACCTCGCGGGTCGCCGCATCGCCGGTGTCCGCGGCGGCGGCGCTCCCGACCCCGAGACACGCAGCGGCCACGAGCATCAAGGGACGCTGGAATCGACGCAGCATTGATCTACCTCGCAGAAAAATCCGGGCTTGAAGTCTCGCGCGGCGGTGGCGGCCGCGCCTTGATCGCGATCACCGGCACGGGGCTCGGCCCGCGCTCAGCCGCTGAGATCTTCGAACAGCACGCTGCTCAGATAGCGCTCGCCGGCGTCGGGCAGGATCACGACGATGGTCTTGCCCGCGTACTCGGGCTCGCGCAGCAGGCGCGCCGTGGCCGCGACCGCCGCGCCGCAGGAGATCCCGGACAGGATCCCTTCCTCGCGCGCGAGGCGCCGGGCATAGCCGAGGGCTTCGTCGTTGTCGACGCGCTCGACGCGATCGACCAGGCCGAGATCGAGCGTGCCCGGGATGAAGCCCGCGCCTATGCCCTGGATCTTGTGCGGGCCCGGCTTCAAGGGTTCGCCCGCCAGCGCCTGCGTGATGACGGGGCTCGTCGTCGGTTCGACGGCCACCATCGTGACCGCGCGGCCGCGCGCACGTTTCAGATGGCGCGCGACGCCCGTGAGCGTGCCGCCCGTGCCGACGCCGGAGACGACGACGTCGACGCGGCCGTCGGTCGCTTCCCAGATTTCGGGACCGGTGGTGCGTTCGTGGATGGCGGGATTGGCGGGATTCTGGAACTGCTGCGGCATGAAGTAACGGCCGGGATCGCCGGCCGCGATTTCCTCGGCTTTCGCGATCGCACCGGCCATGCCGCGCGCGCCTTCGGTCAGCACGAGCTTCGCGCCGAAAGCCTGGAGCACCTTGCGGCGCTCGACGCTCATCGTCTCCGGCATCGTCAGCGTGACGGGATAGCCGCGCGCCGCGCACACGAAGGCGAGCGCGATGCCGGTGTTGCCGCTCGTCGGCTCCACCACCTCCATGCCGGGCTTCAGTACACCGCGGACCTCGGCGTCTTCGATCATCGCCGCGCCGATGCGGCACTTCACCGAGTAGGCCGGGTTGCGCCCTTCGATCTTGGCGAGCACCAGCGCGCGTGTAGCGTCGACGATCTTGTTCAATCGCACGAGCGGCGTGCGGCCTATCGACAGCGAATTGTTCTCGAAGTACTGCATGTAGATGAACCTCGTCTGAATGCGCGGCGACGCCCTCATCCTACTGGAGCGCGGGTCCGCCGGAGAAGGCGGAAGTCCTCCCGTCGAGCGTCCGAGCCCTTCACCATCGCCGGGGGTTTCGTCGTATAGTATGGCCCGCGCCGGCGCATCACGCCGGCCCTTCGTTTTCGATCGCCCGCTGCCAACCACAACGCACAAACCGCGAAACGGGCACCCATCCGCCGCGATAGATCTCCTTGAGGCGTCCACGACATGATTTCGAACCAGGAACGGGGCTGGCGCAGTCGGCTGGTGGCGGCCCTCGCCGTGGTCATCGGTCTCGCCGGCGCGAGCTTCGCCGCCGAAGCCCGGGACAAGCTCACACTCGGCTGGCTGGAACGCGTCCGGCTGCAGCCCTGGGACATCGTGCTCAAGGCCAAGCTCGACACCGGCGCCAAGACCGCCGCGATCCACGCCACCGACATCGAGCGCTTCGACAAGGACGGCAAGCAGTGGGTGCGCTTCAGGCTGTGGCTGAACCACCGCGATCCCGGCAGTGAAACCATCCTCGTCGAGAAGCCCCTCGCGCGCGAGGTCAAGATCAAGCTGCGCGGCACCGACAAAAGCGATGCCCGTCCCTCGGTCAAGCTCGAATTCTGCCTCGGCGGCAAGCGCTACCAGGCGCTGTTCACGCTGGTCAATCGCAAAAAGTTCAACTACCCGGTGCTGCTCGGCCGGCGCTTCCTCGCCGATCTCGCGGTGATCGATCCCGCCGCGCGCTACAACACGGACCCCACCTGCCCGAAGACTCAGACCCCGTAAGCCGTCCAGCCGCAGAGAGGAGCCCCTTTGCGATTCTCAGCCGTTTTCATCCTCGCCTTCGTCTGCGCGGCCGTCGGCCTGAGCGTCGCCTGGCTCAAGGTCGATCGCCTGTCGGTGCCGCTGGACCCGGCGGCCGAGGCCACCGTGTGGGACGTCGAGGCCCGCGTCGCCTTCGAGGGCCGCGGCCAGCCGGCCAAGGTCGCGCTGACCCTGCCGGACACGCCGCCCGGTTTCGCGCTCCTCGATGAAGACTTCGTGTCGCGCTCCTTCGGCCTCGCGATCCGCGGCGCCGAGCGCGATCAGCCGCGCCAGGCGGTATGGACGGTGCGGCGCGCGGCCGGTGCGCAGGCGCTGTATTACCACATGAAGGTCTATCCGAAGCGGGAGGAAGTCGCGCCCGATCCGGGCCCGGCGCCGACCTTCCCGGAAGTGCCGGAATACGCCGAGCCGCTGCGCTCGGCGATCGAAGCGGTGCTCGCCAAGACGCGCGGACAGTCGGCCGACATCGTCACCTTCACCGGGCTGCTCGTCAGCACCATCAACAAATCCGACGACGAGAACGTCAAGCTGATCCGCAAATCGGCGACCGAAGAGACCTGGGCCAAGATGTTGACCGAGGTGCTCGCCGGGGCGCGCATCCCGAGCCGCATCGTCTACGGCCTGCCGCTCGAACAGGAGTTCGTCGACATGCCGCTGACGCCCTGGCTCGAAGTGCACGACGGCGAGCGCTGGCACGGCTTCGATCCGCAGAGCGGCCGCAACGGCTATCCGATGAACTTCCTGATCTGGTCCTATGACGATCCGCACATCACCGTGGCCAAGGGCGTGCGCGGCGTCGAGGTCGGTTTCTCCGCGAACAAGACGCCGATGACGCAGCTATCGGTCGCGAACCGCGTCGAGTCCAAGCTCGACACGGGCCTGATGGCGCTTTCGCTGCAGGATCTGCCGGTGCGCACGCAGAACGTCTACCGCGTGCTGCTGATGGTGCCGCTCGGGGCCTTCGTGATCGTGCTGATGCGCGGCCTCGTCGGCGTGCCGACCTTCGGTACCTTCATGCCCGTGCTGGTCGCACTCGCCTTCCGCGAGACCAAGCTGATGGCCGGCATCGCGCTGTTCCTGATCGTGGTGTCCGCCGGCCTCGCGATCCGCGTCGCACTGACCCAGCTTCGACTGCTGCTGATGCCGCGTCTCGCGAGCGTGCTCGTGATCGTGATCGGGCTGATGCTCGGGATCAGCCTGCTGTCGGCCAAGCTCGGCATCGAGCAGGGCCTGTCGATCGCGCTGTTCCCGATGGTCATCCTGACGATGACGATCGAGCGCATGAGCATCGTATGGGAGGAGCGCGGCCCGGCCACGGCCATCAAGGAATTCCTCGGCAGCCTGTTCGTCGCCGTCGGCGGCTATTTCGCGATGACCGAGCCGCGTCTCGTGTACCTGATGTCGACTTTCCCCGAGCTGCTGCTGGTGGTCCTCGCGATGTGCCTGTGCTTCGGCGCGTACACCGGCTATCGGCTCAGCGAGATCCTGCGCTTCCGCGATCTCGCGAAGCGCTAGCGCGGGCGCCGCACGATGCTGTTCTTCGACACCTGGCTCAGGCTGCGCAATGCGGGCATCCTCGGGCTCAATGCGCGCAACCGCGACTACATCATGCGGCACAATCCGCGCCGCCGTTATCCGCTCGTCGACGACAAGCTGACCACCAAGCGCCTCGCGATCGAAGCGGGCATCGCCGTCCCGCAGCTCTACGCGACCTTCGAGACCGAGCACGATCTGCAGAAGCTCGGCGAGCGTCTCGCGCCGTACAGCGAGTTCGTGATCAAGCCCGCACACGGCAGCGGCGGCAGCGGCGTGCTCGTGATCGACGGCCGGCGCAAGGATCTGGTCGTCAAGCCCGACGGCCGCGGTCTCTCGCTCGAGGAAGTGGAATTCCACGTCTCCAACATCTTGAGCGGCGTCTACAGTCTCGGCGGCGTGCGCGACGACGCGATGGTCGAGTATCGCGTGCGGGTCGATCCGATCTTCGATCCGGTCAGCTATCAGGGCGTGCCCGACATCCGGCTGCTGGTCTATCGCGGCGTGCCGACGATGGCGATGGTGCGGCTGCCGACGCGCCAGTCCGACGGCAAGGCGAATCTGCACCAGGGCGCGGTCGGCGTCGGCATCGAGATTGCGACCGGTCTGACCGTGCACGGCGTGTGGCAGAACCGCATCGTCGCCGAGCACCCGGACTTCGGCGTCTCGCTGTCGCACATCGAGATCCCGAACTGGCCGCGGCTGCTCGAGCTCGGCGCCCGCTGCTACGAATTGACGGGCCTAGGCTACCTCGGCGTCGACATCGTGATCGATCGCACGCACGGCCCGCTGCTGCTCGAGCTGAACGCCCGTCCCGGGCTCGCGATCCAGATCGCGAACCGCCGCGGCCTGCGCGGCCGGCTCGAAGCCATCGACCGCCTCGAAAGCATACCCGGCACCGCCGTCGAACGCTGCGAGCTCGCCCGCGAGCTCTTCCGCATCCACTGATGCCAACGAAGAGAATCTAGCCACCGCCCAGTTTGCAGGTTGGGCTGACGAAGGAAGCCCAAGGTTCGGCGCCCGATGTTGGGCTTCCTTCGTCAGCCCAACCTACGACTCGCTAGCCACAGAGGGCACGGAGGAAGAGATTGATTGAGCCGGCGACGCCGTAATGCGGTAGCGACGAGGGGCGCAGGCGTGACGGAAGCTCCGATCAATCCCTTTCTTCCTCCGTGGCCTCCGTAGCTAGATTACTCAACGCCCGAGCGGCACAGTCCGACGGCCGCGCTCGAATCCGCAGCCGCCGGCTTGACGGTCTTTTACATTGCAGCCGCGCAGTTTGCCGCGGCCGGCTGCTTCGCGCATCTGCCCGCCGGCGGCGGCCGAGCACGCGGCGAACTGCAGCGAATGAAGACTCGCCTATCGAGGTTCGGCGCGAGGCCGCCTTGACATGCTCCCTGTCGTGCTGGGGAATAGGGGCCTCTACGGCCCGGAGGTGGATCATGCACGTCAATCACAATCCCGCCGCGAAGCTGCACCATCTGCCCGGACTCGAGCACCAGACCCTGGCCGGCGCGCAGGACGGCCTCAGGCAGTTCGAGGTGTGGCGGCAGACGATCGCGCCGCGGGCCTCGACCCCCGTCCACCGCCACGACTGCGAGGAGGTCATCCTCATCATGAGCGGCGCGGGCGTGTGCAAATTCGAGGATCGCGTGCTGCCGTTCAAGGCCGATCAGACGCTGATCATCCCGCCGAACGCGATCCACCAGATCTGCAACGACGGCGACGAAGCGCTGCACATCGTCGCGACGCTCGCGATGGCGCCGGTGAAGGTCGAGACGGCCGACGGCGCGGCGCTGCCGCTGCCCTGGTACGTCTGAGCGCGACGATGGGCGCGCCGTCCTATGTTCCCGGCACCCCGCGCCTCGCCTACGAGGCGATCGGCACCGGGCCGACCGTCGTGTTCATGCACGGCATCGGCGGCAATCGCACGAACTGGCGCGAGCAGCTCGACGCGCTCGCGCCCGAGTTCCGCGCCGTGGCCTGGGACGCGCGCGGCTACGGCGACAGCGATGACTACGAGGCTGCGCTCGCCTTCCCGGATTTCGCGGCCGATCTACTGCGCCTGCTCGATCATCTCGGCGTCGCGCAGGCCCATCTCGTCGGCCTGTCGATGGGCGGGCGCATCGCGATGGATTTCTACGAGGCGCATCCGCGCCGCGTCGCGAGCCTCGTGCTGTGCGATACCTTTCCCGGCTATGACGCGTCGATCACCGAGGAGCAGCGCGAGAAGTTCATCGCCTCGCGTCGCAAGCCGCTGGTCGAAGACGGCAAGGAGCCGCGCGACATCGCGCCGCTGGTGGCGCCGACGCTGCTCGGCAAGAACGCCGCACCGGCAGCGCTGCAGCGCCTGATCGACAGCATGGCGATGCTGCACAAGGAGTCCTATATCAAGGCGATCGAGGCGATGACGCGCTACGAGCCCGTCGCGCGGCTCGGTGAATTCCGCGTGCCGACGCTCGTCGTCTGCGGCGAGGAAGACAGGCTGACGCCGCCGGCGATCGCGCGCGACATGGTCGCGAGGATCCCGGACGCGCGCCTCGCCATCCTCGAGCGCGCCGGCCACCTCTCCAACATCGAGCAGCCGCTCGCCTTCAACGCGGTGCTGCTCGATTTCCTGCGCCGGCAGAGATGAGATCCCGGGTTCCGCTACGCTGCACCCGGGCTACGAAGCGCGATCGCCCCGGCGTCTACGCGCTCGAGAATCTTCATGGCACGGTAGACGCCGTCCCGAGCACCCGAGTCCTCGCATGCGCATCCTGTTTCTGCACGGCTGGCACTCCGTTCCCGGCGGCGTGAAGCCGCGCTTCCTCGCCGAGCACGGTCACGAGGTCTTCAATCCCGCCCTCGACGACGACGACTTCGAGCGTGCCCTCGCGACGGGCCAGGCCGCATACGGCGCCGGGCAGCCGGACGTCGTCGTCGGTTCGAGCCGCGGCGGTGCGCTGGCGATGAACCTCGCCGGCGTCGGCGCGCGGCTCGTGCTGCTGTGTCCGGCGTGGCGCCGCTGGGGCCGCGCGCGCCGCGTCGCGCCCGGCGCCCTCGTCCTCCACAGTCGCGCCGACGAGATAGTGCCCTATGCGGATTCGGTCGAGCTGATTCGCGCGAGCGGCCTGCCGCAGACGGCGCTGCTCGAGATCGGCGAGGATCACCGGCTCGCGACACCGGCGCCGCTCGCGGCGATGCTCGCGGCCTGCGAAGGCCGCATCGTCGCGAGCTGAGCTTCAACCGGAATTGCCGCATGCCCACCGCCGAAGAACTGAACCGTTTCCTCGTCACCGAGTTTCCACAGAGCAAGTGCACCGTCGAACGCTGCGGCGAGATGAGCGCCACCGTGCGCCGGCGCATCACCCACGCGGATCTGCGTCCGGGCGACACGGTCTCCGGACCGGTGATGATGGAGGTCGCCGACAATGCGATCTACCTCGCGCTGCTCGCGACGATCGGCATCGAGCCGATGGCGGTGACGACGACGCTGACGATCAACTACCTGAGGAAGCCGGCGGCGACGCGCGATCTGATCGGCGAGTGCCGGCTGCTCAAGGTCGGCCGCACGCTCGCAACGGGCGAGGTGCTCGTCTACTCGGAAGGAGAGCCGGCCCCGGTCGCGCAGGCAACCGGCACCTATGCCCTGCCGCGCAAGTCGTAGCGCGTACCCCGGATGAGCGCTGAGCGTCCGGGGGTGTGCCACCTCGAACGCCGATTAATCTAGCCACGGAGGCCACGGAGGGCACGGAGAAAGAGATTGATTGAGCCGGCGGCTCCGCGAATCCATTTGCAACCCTGGACGCCGGCGCCACGGAGGCTCCCATCAATCCCTTTCTTTCTCCGTGTCCTCCGTGGCTAGATTCAGTGCGTTCGCGAGGCGCAGACGCTACGAAGACCGTCCGCTCAACGCGCCGCGCTGAAGTCGGCCGGCTCGTAGAACTCGCGCTCGCCGAGCGCGTCGACGGCGGCCCAGAAGTCGGGTCCTGCGTTGAGCTGGCCGATGCTCTGGGGATCGAGCATGTTCGACTGGCGGCGGTAGTTCCATTTCTCCGGACACAGGTTCACGGCCTCGCGGAAATGATGCTTGGCCCGCTCGAGCTCGCCCTGCGCATAGAGATGGCGAGCGAGCCGCACGTGCGTCGCGGCGCGCACGTCGGCCTCGGCCGGTCCGCGCAGCCGTCGCCGGATCTCCTCCGGCTTCATCACGTAGCGGCTGGCGGCGCCGTGCTCGACCCAGTCACGCAAGGCGTCGATGTATTCGTTGCGGGTCGCGATGCTGCGCGCCGCGGCCTCGGCCGGCAGCTCGAACGTCGTACGATCCATCTTGCGCGTCATGTCGGCAGTGCCGGCCGATTCGACCGGCCGCACCAGCCGGCCCTGTTCGTCGATCCACACGCCCTGCGGCACATTGACCATGCCGTAGAGTTCGGCGACCACGTGCGCCTCGTCGATCAGGCAGGGATAGCTCGGCGGCGCCTGCTTTGCCCACAGCTCGGCTGACCAGCCCATCAGCGGCGCCACGACCGACGGCAGCGCCGCGAGATCGCGGCAGCGGATGCGTGCTTCGACCGCGGCCTTGCCGCCCGTATCGAGCGCGACGGCGATGAACTCGATGCCCCTGGGCTTCAACTCTTCGTAGATCACCTGCCACACGGACAGGTCGAAGCTGCAGCCTCAGTACGAGCCCCAGGAGAACAGGAAGACTTTCTTGCCGCGATAGTCGGACAGCGAATGCAGCTTGCCGTCGAGATCGGGCAGCGTGAAATCGGGCGCTGCCAGAGACATCAGCCGCTCGCGGCGGGCGTCGACGCTCTCGCCGAAAGCCCACACGCCGGCCGCGTCCGCGCGGATCGCGGGCTGGCCCAAATGGCGAGCGAAGGCGGCGAGATCCACGCGACCCTGCGCGTCGCGCCAGCGCGCGTCGCCGCGCACGCAGGCGTCGCCGCGGCAGAGTCCTTGGGGCTCGAGCTTCCAGCCCGTCGCGCGCTGCAGCTCGTCCGGCGCGAGCCACAGGTGATCGCCGTCGGCATCCGCGGCGAGGCCGCTGGTGCTGCGATCGTCGTAGAGTACGGTCGAGACTTGCATCGTCGTCCTCCCCGGTTGCGAGATATCCATGGCCGAGTGCGAATATCGAGCAGCGGCGCTCGCTCCAGTCATCCCCGCGCAGCAGGCCGTGCAGGAATGACGAGCGCACTGTAGCCGCGGTCGAGTCGCCGGGAAAGGCGGTCGCGCGCCCGTGCGCGCTGCGCGATGGTCCTACTCCAGCGGAGCGCTCGCGAGCCGCTGGCGCTCGCGCTTGCGCTCGGCCTTGCGGGTCTTCTGGTGTACGCCGCCCTTGCCGAGCAGCGGGTGCTGCGCGACGCGGCTGCGCAGTTTCTGGCGCGCGATGCGCTTGGCGGAACGCGCCACGGCTCAAGCGCCGTCCACGGGGGAGCTGCGGAGGATGGCGCGGCCGCTCGAGCGCCGGATCGCGGCGATCACGGCCGTTCGCCCTCGCAGCCGAGCCGGGCTTCGATAAGGTCTGCCGCGAGAATGAAGGCACGCCTGCATTGCTGAATTCCCCGCTGGCGGAGTGCAGCCAGTGGGCAGCATATCGAGGCCGCGCGATCGCTGGCAATCGCGCGCACGCTCAGTCGCGGCGAGCGACCAGCCCCAGCGGCACTACCGCGAGGAGGCCGACGGCGATGGCCCCGAGCAGGGCCCCGAGCGCCGGCGCGCCGAACAGGAACAGATCGCGCAGCCAAGGCAGCCCCAACGTCGCCGCATACAGCAGCACGGCGCCGGCGAGCACCGCGCGCAGCGCGCGATTGGGCGCGAGCAGATTGCCGAGCCAGCTCCTGCGTCGCGAGCGATTGAGTACGATCAGCGCGAGATTGGCGACGAGCAGCGTCGTGAAGCCTAGCGTGCGCGCGACCTCGATCTCCTCGTGACGCAGCGCCGTCGCATAGACCGCGATCACCGCCAGGCTCGCCGCACTTCCCTGCAGCAGGCTGCGCACGAGCGTGGCGCGATCGACGAGCCGCTCGCCGCGCGCACGCGGCGGCCGTTGCATCAGATCGGCCTCCTCTTCCTCGCCCTCGAAGACCAGCGAGCACGCCGGGTCGATCACGAGCTCGAGGAACACGACGTGCACCGGGAAAAGCAGCAGCGGCCAGCCGCCGAAGAGCGGCGCGAGCGATACCGCCGCCACGGGCATGTGCACGGCGAGGATGTAGCCCGTCGCCTTGCGCAGATTGTCGAAGATGCGCCGGCCCATGCGCACGGCGCGCACGATCGAGGCGAAGTCGTCGTTCGCGAGCACCAGCGAGGCCGCTTCGCGCGCGACGTCGGTCCCGCGCGCGCCCATCGCGATGCCGATGTGGGCCGCGCGCAGCGCGGGGGCGTCGTTGACGCCGTCGCCCGTCATCGCGACGACTTCGCCGTCGGCGATCCAGGCCTGCACGAGACGCAGCTTCTGCGCCGGCATCGCGCGCGCGAAGACCTGCGTCCTCGCGATCCGCGCGGCGAGCGCCGCGTCGTCGAGGGCTGCGATCTCGTCCCCGCTCAGCAGCGCGCCGTCGACGGCAAGGCCCGCGGCGCGGGCCACGGCGCGCGCCGTGCCGGGATAGTCGCCGGTGATCATTGCGACGCGGATGCCGGCGGCGCGGCATTCGCGCACCGCCGCCGGCACTTCGGCGCGCAGCGGATCCTCGAGCCCGACGAGGCCGAGGAAGCTGTAGGTGAAATCGTGCTGCTCGCTCGGCCAGTGAGGACCGGCGTGGCGGCCGCGGGCGACGGCGATCACGCGCAAGCCGTCCGCGGCCAGCGCGTTCACGCGCGCGCGCGTCGCGGCCAGCGTCGCGGCGTCGGCGTGGCAGAGATCGAGGATCGCCTCCGGCGCACCTTTGGCCGCGACGACGTAGTCGGCCCGGTCCGTCGCCTGCCACACGTGGGTCATCGCCAGCATCGCCGGCGCGATGGCGTACTCCTGCACCAGCGTCCAGCTCGCATGCAGGTGCTCGGTGCCCGCGAGCAGGCGCTCGCCGAGCACCTTGAAGGCCTGCTCCATCGGATCGAAGGGATTGACGGCGCTCGCCAGAATCCCGAACTCGAGCAGCGCGTGAAAGGCTTCGGGCAGATCCGTCGCCGCCCCGATCTCGCAGGCCTCGCCGCTCGCCGTGACGAGGCGCGCGACGCGCATGCGGTTCTCGGTCAGGGTGCCGGTCTTGTCGACGCACAGCACCGTCGCCGCGCCCAGCGTCTCGATCACGGCGACGCGGCGGGTCAGCACGCGATGCCGCGAGAGACGCCAGGCGCCGAGCGCGAGAAAGACCGTCAGCACGACCGGGAACTCTTCCGGGATCAGCGACATCGCGGCCGTGATCCCGGCGAGCAGGCCGCCCAGCCAGTCCTCGCGCAGCGTGCCGAGGAGGATCACGATGATCGCGCAGACGAGGAGGCCCAAGCTCGCGACGACGCGCACCAGCGCGGCGATTTCCCGCTGCAGCGGCGTGCGCTCCATCTTCACCGCGCGCAGCGCCGTGCCGATGCGGCCGAGCTCGGTGTCGCGCCCGGCTCGACGGACTTCGATCACGGCCTGGCCGCGAACCAGCACGCTGCCGGAATAGAGATAGGGCCGATCGTCACCGCCGGGCGATGCGAACTCGGCGGCGTCGTCGGCCGCGAGCGCGCGTTTGCGCACGGGCACGGCTTCACCGGTCAGCAGCGACTCGTCGCACTCGACGGCGCCGCCGGCGAGCATCACCGCGTCGGCCGGCACGCGATCGCCTTCGGCGAGCAGCACCACGTCCCCGCGCACGACTTCGCGGCCGGGGATGCGCATCTGCGCGCCGTCGCGCAGCACCAGCGCGCGCGGGCTCGTCATGTCGCGCAAGGCGCCGAGCACGCGCTCGGTGCGCCGTTCCTGGACGACGGTGATCGTCAGCACGACCGCGACCGCGAACAACAGCAGCGCCGCCTCGCGCAGATCGCCCAGCACCACGTACAGCGCCCCGGCCGCGACGAGCAGGATGAACATCGGCTCGGTCAGCGTGTGCCAGACCATGGACCACAGGCCCTGCGGCGCGTCCTGGGGCAGCTCGTTGTAGCCCTCGGCCGCGAGACGTCGCGCGGCCTCGTCGCTGCTGAGGCCGCTGCGCGCGACGGCGGCCGGATGAGTAGGCGTCTGCACGATGCGTGGGATGGCGGCTGGCTTTACACTGCCCGCCACTCTACGCGAATCGCCCGCGCTTCCCGAAGGCAGCGCGCCAGCGACAGACGGATACCGCATGCTCAAGACCGATTTCGACGCCGGCCTCCTCAGCTTTCTCGACGACTCGCCGACGCCTTTCCACGCCGTCGCCGCCGCGCGCGGCCTGCTCGAAGCCGCGGGCTTCAGCGCGCTCGACGAACGGGATGCCTGGCGGCTCGCGCCCGGTGCGCGCCGCTACGTGACGCGCAACGGCTCGGCGCTGATCGCCTTCGTGCTCGGCGAGCTTCCGCTGGCCGAGGCCGGCGTGCGCATGATTGGCGCGCACACCGACAGCCCCTGTCTGAAAATCAGGCCGCGCCCGGAGTTGAAGTCGCAGGCTTACTGGCAGCTCGGCGTCGAGGTCTACGGCGGCGCGCTGCTGAATCCCTGGTTCGATCGCGAGCTCGGCCTCGCCGGCCGGATCACGCTGCGCGATGCCGAGGGACGCCTGCGAAGCCGCCTCGTCGATCTGCGCGAGCCGCTCGCCGTGGTACCGAGCCTCGCCATCCATCTCGATCGCGAAGCGAACGACAAGCGTTCGATCAACAAGCAGACGCAGCTCCCGGCCGTCATCGCCCGCGTACAGGGGCCCGAGGATGCCTTCGATCTGCGCGAGGCCCTGCACGCACGACTCGCGCGCGACGATCCCGCGCTCGCCGCGGCGAGCGTGCTCGACTACGAGCTCGCGTTCTACGACCTACAGCCCGCGTCTCTCGTCGGCTGGCGGCGCGAGTTCATCGCCTCGGCGCGGCTCGACAACCTGCTGAGCTGCTATACGGCCGTGCAGGCGCTCGCTCACTGCGCCTCCTCGGCGAACCGGCTCGTGGTGCTGAACGATCACGAGGAAGTCGGCAGCGGCTCGGCCGCTGGCGCGCGCGGCACTTTCCTGCACAGCGTGCTCGAGCGCCTCGCCGGCGGCGGCGAGGCGCAGGCGCGGGCGATGGCGCGCTCGCTGCTCGTGTCGACCGACAACGCGCACGGCGTGCATCCCAACTACGCCGAGAAGCACGACGCGAACCACGGCCCCGCGCTGAACGGCGGGCCCGCGCTGAAGATCAATCACAACCAGTCCTACGCCTCGAACAGCGAGACGGCCGCCGTGTTCCGCGAGGCTTGCGCGCGCGCCGGCGTGCCGCTGCAGGTCTTCGTCGCCAGGGGCGACATGGGCTGCGGCAGCACGATCGGGCCGATCACGGCCACCGTGCTCGGCGTGCGCACCGTCGACGTCGGCGTGCCGACCTTAGCGATGCATTCGATCCGCGAGCTCGCGGGTCGCGACGACGCCTGGTCGCTCTTCCAGGCGCTCGGCGTCTGCTTCGAGCTGCCGCTGCCGGATTGAGCGCCGCCGGCGGCGTCACAGCCATAGCGGCGTGTTCGGCAGCTCGTCGCTGCCGCCCTCGCGCGGCGGAAACAGCGCCGCCGCGAGCGCGCCGACGCGCTCGATCAGCGCGAGGCTGCCGGCCTCGAAGCGAGCGGCGCGGAATTCGGCTTCGGCGCTCGCGCAGATCTCACGCCAGGTCGCCGGCGTGACGCTCGCGAAGCCGCGGTCGGCGACGATCTCGATCGCGTGATCGGCATACAGCACGTGGATCAGCACGCCGTTGTTCGCCGCCGTGTCCCACACGCCGAGCTCGGCGAAGAGCTGCAGGGCGCGCGCACGCGGCGCCAAGCCGTCGCGGACTTCGTGCCAGGCGAGGGCCGGCTCCAGCACGAAGCGGATCTCGGCCGCGTGCCGGCGCTCGGACGCGATGATGGCCTGCTCGATCGCAGCGAGCGTCGCCGGCGGAAACGCGTGCTCGGCCGCCGCGCGAGTGGTACGCAGATGACGCCACAGGCGCGACAGCGTGCTCACCAGTTGCCCGAGGCGCCCCCGCCGCCGAAGCCGCCGCCCCCTCCCCCGAAACCGCCGCCGAAGCCGCCGCCGAAACCACCGCCCCAGCCGCCCGGGATCCAGCCGGCGGGCTCACGTCCGCCGTAACGTCGATGGCTGGTCCAGCGCCGGCCGCGGCCGCCGCGGCCGCCGAGCAGGCTCGCGAGCAGCGCGGCGGCGATCGCGGAAAGCCCCGTGGCGCTCGCGAGCTGCGTGAGCAAGAGCGTGGTGCCGCCGGCGGCCGCGGCCGCGCCGGCCGCGCGCAGCGGCGCGAGCCGCAGGCCCTGCAGCGCGATGGCGAAGAAGAAGGCGAAGAAGAGCGCCAGGGCGTGAGGATCCACGTCGCCAGAGCGCGAGGCGGCCGGTGGCGGCAGCGCTTCGCCGGCCGCGACCTGCATCATCCGCGCCGTCGCGGCCTCGATGCCGCCGGCGTAGTCGCCGGCGCGGAACGCCGGCACCAAGGTCTCTTCGATGATGCGCTTGCTGGTCGCATCGGTCAGCACGCCTTCGAGGCCATAGCCGACTTCGATGCGCACGCGCCGATCGTCGCGCGCGACGATGAGGATCGCGCCGTCGTCGATCTTCTCGCGGCCGATGCGCCAGGCCTCGGCGACACGCAGTGCGTAGGACTCGATCGGCTCGCCGTCGGTGCTCGGCAAGGTCAGCACGACGAGCTGCGTGCCGCGCTCGGCCTCGAAGGCCGCGAGCCGTGCTTCCAGCGCCTCGCGCCGCGCAGGCTCGAGCAGGCCCGCGGTGTCGTTGACGCGGGCGGTGAGCGGCGGCACGGCCACTTCGGCGCGCGCCGCGAGCACGAAGCCCAGCAGCGCGAGGAACAGCGCGCAGACCGGCGCGCGGCGCCGCGCGCCCGCGGGAATCTCAGCGGCCGGCCTCACCCTGGCTGCTTCCTGCATCGCCGCCGAGATCGAATTTCACTTCCGGGGGCTTGGCGATCGCCGCCTCGTTCTCGACCGTGAAGCTCGGCTTGGTCTTGAAGCCGAACACCAGCGCGGTGAGGTTCGACGGAAAGCTGCGCACCGTGATGTTGTATTCCTGCACGGCCTCGATGTAGCGCTTGCGCGCGACGGCGATGCGGTTCTCGGTGCCTTCGAGCTGCGCCTGCAGATCGCGGAAGTTCGCATCGGACTTCAGATCCGGATAGCGCTCGACGACCACGAGCAGCCGCGACAGCGCACTCGACAGCTCGCCCTGCGCGGCCTGGAACTGCTGGAACTTGGCGGGATCGTCGATCAGCTCCGGTGTCGCCTGGATGCTGCCGACCTTCGCGCGCGCCTCGGTGACGCCGACGATCACCTCGCGCTCCTGCTGCGCGAAGGCCTCGACGGTCTTCACGAGGTTCGGGATCAGATCCGCGCGGCGCTGATACTGGTTCAGCACCTCGGCCCACTGCGCCTTGATCGCCTCGTCGGTGCTCTGCAGCGTGTTGTAGCCGCAGCCGGCGAGCGGCAAGAGCAGCACCAGTAGCCAGCTTCTCAGCGTCCGCATGCGCTTTCTCCTTTGCGTCTGTGCCAGTGCGTCTTGTCCCTGTCTCGGTCGTGCTCGGGCATTGCCGCCGAGAACACCGACAGGGATGAGGGATCGTAGCTTGGGCTGACGAAGGAAGCCCAACGGCTTCGTCGTGACGCCGAACGTTGGGCTTCCTTCGTCAGCCCAACGAGCCATGACGGGCATCCGTCACCCGCCCTCATGAAAGAGACGCGGCAGGCGGAATCCGGGATCGGCGCTCCTTCACGACAACTTGCGAACTGTCCCGCCGCAGCGCGCACGGCCTCGCCGACCGGCACGTCTCGTCCATTTCCCTCGGGGTTCTCCGTGTTCTCGGTGTCGATGTCCACCATCTCAATCAATACACCGCCTCGATCAAATGCGGTCCCGGCGTCGCGACGGCGCGGGCGAGGGCGGCATCCAGCGCCTCGGCGGTCTCGACGCGCGTGCCGGTCACGCCCATGCCGCGCGCCAGATCGCACCAGTCGAGATCGGGCCGCCCGATGTTCAACATCGAGCGCGCGCGCTCGCCGGGCTCGCCGGCGCCGACGCGTTCGAGCTCGTAGTTGAGAATCGCGTAGTTACGGTTCGCATAGATGACGCTGACGACGTCCAGCGACTCGCGCGCCATGGTCCACAGCGCCTGCGCCGTGTACATCGCGCTGCCGTCGCCTTCGAGGCATACGACCTTGCGCCCCGGCGCGCCGAGCGCGGCGCCGGCGGCGAGCGGCAGGCCGTTGCCGATCGAGCCGCCGCAGAGCTGGACCCAGTCGTGCGGCCGCGCGCCGATCGTGAGTTGCTGCGCGGGCAGCGAGCCCGTGATCGCCTCGTCGACGACGATCGCATCGTCCGGCAGGTTACGCGCGACGGCCTGCGCGATGCGTCGCGTATCGAGCCGGCCCGGCTCCAGCGCCGGCAGCGCGGCCGCCTGCCGCTGCGGCTCGGCCTGCGTCGCGTCCAGCGCCACGCAGAGGGCGGCGAGGGCCGCGGCGACGTCGTCGGTCGGCCGCGCGAGCGTCAGCACGCGACAGCCCGGCGGCACGAGCTCGCTGGGGCGGTTCGGATAGGCGAAGAACGCGCAGGGCGAGCGCGCGCCGACCAGCACCATCAGATCGACACCGTTGATAAGCTCCAGCGCGAGCTCGCCGCGGTAGGGCAGGAATACCAGCGGCACGCGGCCGACGCCGCGCTGCACGCGCCGGTTGAAGGTTTCCGCGTGCAGGCGCACGCCGGCCTGCGCCGCGATGCGGCCGGCGTCGATCAAGGCCTCGCCGAGCAGCGCCTGGCCGCCGAGCAGCAGCAGCGGATGCTTCGCCGCACGGATGGCACGGGCCACGTCTTCGATCGTCGCGTCGGCGACGCGCGGCAGCGCCCGGCGCGCGGGCAGCGCCGGCGGCGCGTAATCGGGCGGCAGCTCGCCCCAGGCCGCGTCGGCCGGCGCGACCAGTGTCGCGATGCGTCCCGGCAGGCGGCCCGCCTGCGCGACGGCTTCGGCGCCCAGCGCGGCGAGCGTCGCCGGCGTGCGGCCGGCTTCCAGCCAGTGCGACACCGGACGCGCGATGCCTTCGAGGTTGGCGTTGAGCGGCGTGTCGTACTGCCGGTGATAGGTCGCGTGATCGCCGACGACGTTGACCATCGGCGCGAACGCCTTCTGCGCGTTGTGGATGTTGGCGACGCCGTTGGCGAGCCCGGGACCCAGATGCAGCAGCGTGCAGGCCGGCTTGCCGCGCAGGCGCGCATAGCCGTCCGCCGCCCCCGTCACCACGCCTTCGAACAGCGCGAGCACCGGCCGCATGCCGGGCACGCGATCGATCGCGGAGACGAGCTGCATTTCCGAGGTACCGGGGTTGGCGAGACAGAGATCGACTTCGCTGCGCACGAGCGTGTCGATCAGCGCTTCGGCGCCGTTCATGCGTGGCTCCTTTGCCCTATCGAAAAAACTCGCCGGTGCGCGTTCGTCACCGGCCCGCGCCAGTGTAACCGAGCGCGCCGGCGCGAGCGTCTCAGGCCAGCGCCGCGAGCGCGGGATACCAGGGATCGATCTGATCGAGCGTGCGTCCCGCGCCCGGCGGGGCGAGCGGCGCATAGGACGCAATCTGGGCCGGCGCCAGCGCGCCGCCTACGCGCGGCAGCTCGCCGAGCTTGAGCCCGTGCCGCACCAGCCAGGCGAAACAGGTGTGGCGCAGCGCGACGGCCGTCACTTCTTCCGGATGCGCGAGCCCGGCGTCGTGCGCGACATAGACCAGCGTGCCTTCGAGATCGGCGAGCGTCAGCGCCGTGCCGGGCGCGGCGGCGAACAGCGGGGCCTCGGCGCCGGTCGCGACGCGCTGCCACAGCGCGCGCACGCCGGGCGCGAGCGACAGGCCGCGGCCGTCGAGCGCGAGCCTGCCCGCGGCGTCGAGATCGCCGCCGCGCAGGCCCGCGATCTCGCCGGCGCCGACGCCGCTCACCAGCAGCGCGACGACGAGCCGCGCGCGCTCGTCACCGGTCGCGAGCAGCGCCGCGACTTCCTCCGGCGACAGCTCGCGCGTGCGCGGCGGCGGGCTCGGCAAGGCCACGGGATGCGGCGCGTCGACGACACCGCCCCCCGGCAGCGCGAGCCCGCCGCCGGGGGGCGGAAAGAGCTGCGTGTTCAGCGAGTAGATGTGCGGCTGCGGCGGCGCTCCGCTCGCCGGCGAGCCGCGCGTCAGGAACTCGACCAGCCAGGTCACGAGCAGCGCCGCGACGAAGGCGACGCCGACGCCGAGCAGCGCGTCGCGCGCATAGGCGGGGCTTATGGCTTGCATCGGCAGCGAAGGCGCCGCGAGCACCGATACGCGCGGCGCGAGATCGGCGGCCGCGACTTCGGATTTGACGAGCCGCTCGCGCAGCGGCGCGGCCTGCGTTTCCAGCTCGGCCAGCCGCGTGCGCAGCGCACCGAGCTCTTCGAAGCGCCGGCTGAAGTCGTTGAGCTCGCCCTTGAGCGCGCTCTGCTGGCGCATCAGCGCGAGCTTGGCGTCGCGCGCCGTCGCGAGCTCCTGCTCGGCCTTGGTCATCACCTCGGTCTGCGCGCGTTCGCGCATGGTCGCGAGATCCTGCTCGGCCTGCGCCAGATCCTTGCGGGCGGCGACGATCTCCGGCGCGATCTGCGCGTACTTCTCGGTGAACTGATCGCGCTGCGCGCGCACCATGTCGCGCAAGGTCTCCACCTTTTCCTGCAGGCGCTCGATCGCGGCGAGATTCTGCGCCTCGGCCACGGGCTTGCCCGCCGCGGCCGCGGCGCGCAGCGCATCGAGGCGCGCCGCGGCCCGCATCTCCTCGTCTTCGGCCTTGTTGATCGACTCGTTGAGGCCCTTCAGCTTCGACGCGTGCGTGTTCTCGGTGCGCTCCTCGGAGACGATGCCGTGCGCGGCGCGGAAGGCGTCGATCTCGGCGCGGCGCGCCGCAATCTTCGCGTCGAGCGCGGCGAGCTGCTCGCGCGCGGCGCGATCGTCGGTGTCGCGCGTCTGCGCCGTCAGCGCCGCGCGCGACTCCTCGTAGCGGGCGAGCCAGCGCTCGAGCACGCGCTTCAGCAGCTCGGGCGTGCGCCCCTCGAGGCCGACGTCGAGCAGGTTGGTGCTGGCATCGAACTTCACGCGCGCCATCGCCTGCAGCGCGGCGAAAGGGTCGGCGGCCTTTTCGAGGCTCACGAGCTCGCTCGCGAATTCCTCCGCCACGGCCTGCAGCAGCGGCGTCGCGAGCAGGCGCTGCTGTTCGGTGGCGAGGAGCTGTGCGCCGCGCGTCGGCGTCGCCAGCACCACGGCGCCCGATCGCGTGCCCTCGGCGAGCCCGATCGGCGCGGCCATCTCGCCGGCCTGCGCCGGTGCCTCGACGAGCAGGGTGGCCGCGCTGCGATAGATCGCGGGCCGCAGCCAGTTCGCGGCGAGCGCGATCGCCGCGACCGCGAGAAACACGCCGGCGAACACGCGCCAGCGGCGCGCCGGCCGCTGCCCTGCATCCGGCAGCGGCGCGCGGACAGGATCGTAGACGGGCACGGGACCGGCGACGGTGCTCATGGCTCGCAAGCTTAACAGCCCTGCGGCCGCTGTCGCCGCGCGCCGGCGGTCCTGCTTCACAGGCCGCGCGGGCCGGCGCCCGGTGACTGAGGCGGCGGCTTTGCGTTAAGTTGGGAAGCACTGGAGGCGGCGCAGACCGCCGAGCCGCATACCGTAGGCACCAGGCGTCGCCGCGCGGCGCGCCGCAGAGGGGGGTCATCATGCACGAGCATTTCCCGGGCCGCCGGGCCCACGCGCTTCGTCCGGTCCTGCACATCCTCGTCCCACTGCTCGCGGCCGGCCTGCTGCCGGGCAGCGCGGTCGCGGCGAGCCTGACGGGGACGGTCACCGCCGGCGGCAGTCCGCTCGACGGCGCGATCGTCACCGTGTTCGACGAACGGGGCCGCATGGAATCGGTGTACACCGACGGCACGAGCCACTATGCCTTGACCACGAAGCTGGCCGGCGAGATCGAGCTCCGCGTGCGCAAGCGCTATCACCGCGACGAGCTGCGCCGGATCGCGCTCGGCGCAAGCGATACGCTGACGCTCGACGTCGCGCTGAGCGCGCTGAGCGATCCGCGGGAGTTATCGGACGATCATCCCTCGCTGTCGCACTTCTCGCGCATCGCCTTCGATCAGGACGAGAAAGCGCCCTACTCGCGCGGCAACTTCGCGCGCGACTGCTTGAGCTGTCATTCCCTGGGCAACGAGTTCACGCGCTGGCCGCGCCCGGCCGCGGGCTGGGTGCCGACGGTGCAGCGCATGCACGGCTATCTCGCCAATGCCGACATGGCGGCGATCGAGCATCGCGCGGAGATGCTATCGAAGGCTTTCGACGGATCGCTGGTGTCCTCGAGACCCGAGATCCCGATCGATCCGCTGATACACGGCGCGACGATCCGCCAATGGAAGCTGCCGGGCACGGTGGTGCCGCACGACGCGGAGTATTCGCCGCGCTACGACAAGGTGTTCATGTCCGACATGTTCGCCGGCGAGGTGCTGGAGACGGATCTGAAGTCCGGCCTCACCGTGCACTTCAAGCTGCCGGACGAAGGCGCCGGCCCGGGCGGCGAGTTCACGAAGCGCGGCCTGCCCGCGCCTTACGGCTTGACCGTCGCCCGCGCACCGCACAGCCTCGCCGAAGGACCGGACGGCAAGTTCTACCTCACCGATTCGATCGGCGCCGCGGTAACGGTGTTCGATCCCCGCACGCGCGAATTCAAGAGCCATGCGGTGGGCGGCACTGCGCTGTACCCGCATACCGTGCGCACGGACAAGCAGGGCATCGTGTGGTTCACGATCGCGTTCTCCAACCAGGTGGGGCGCTTCGATCCGAAGACCGGCGAGACCAAGCTCATCGATCTGCCGGACACGCCGTCGCTGAGCGCACCCGGCGTGCCGATCCCCTACGGCATCGACGTGCATCCCGTGGACGGCGGCGTGTGGTATTCGAAGCTCGCTTCGGACAAGCTCGGTCGCATCGATCCCGCCACGCTTGAGGTGAAGGAATACGATTCGCCCGTCCGCGGGCCGCGGCGCCAGCGCTTCGATCGGGCCGGCATGCTGTGGGTGACCGGCTTCGCCGAGGGCGCGATTGCGAAGATCGACACCGCGCAGTGGCGCTACGAGATTTACGCGCTGCCGCAGTATGCGCCGGGCGAAGTGCCCGCGCCCTACGCGCTGGCCGTGAATCCCGTGACGCAGGAGATATGGATCAACGATACGATGCTCGACGTCGCCTGGCGGTTCCTGCCGCAGGAGCAGCGTTTCATCGCCTATCCGCTGCCGACCAAGGGCAGCTACACCCGCGACTTCAGCTTCACGCCGGAAGGCTGGGCCTGCACCTCGAACAATCCGATACCGGCGGCCGCGCTCGAAGGCGGCGTGCCCGAGCTCATCTGCATCGATCCCGGCCCCGCTTCCGCGAGCGCCGTCGCCGCGCTCGACGATGCCGCGCGCTGACGCGCGCCTGTGCCTCGCCGTCGTCCTCGCCGCGCCGCTCCTCGCGGCGAGTGCGACGGCGGAGGACCCGCGCTATCTGCGCCTCGACGCCCGCGGTGCGCCGACCAGCGACCACGCGCGCTGGCAATGCACGCGCGATACGGCAACGGGGCTCACCTGGGAAGTGAAGACCACCGACGGCGGCCTGCGCGATCGGCGCTGGACCTATACGCCCTACGACGGCAATCCGGACACGAACGGCGGCTATCCCGGCTATCGCGACACCACCAGCGGCCGCTGCATACGCGAGCGCATGCGCGGCCGTTCCTGCAACACCGAGGCCTATGTCGAGGCGGTCAATGCGCAGGGACTCTGCGGCCACCGCGACTGGCGGCTGCCCACTTACACCGAGCTCGCCGCCGTCGCGCCCGAAACGAGCTCGGCGGCGCGCGGCGCGACGCCGCTCGGACTGCCGGACACCGAAGAAGGCTGGTACTGGACGGCGGTCGCGAAAGTCGGCGTGACGTCCTTCTCTCGCGTCGTGCTGCTGCCGCCGCGGGCGCGCCCGCAGTTCTATGACGGCAGCTATCTCGTGATGCTGGTGCGGGATCGCTGATCGGGCAGCGCTGCCGCTCACGGCCGGCATGCGGGCTTCGTCATCGCTTTCCTGTAGCCCGGATGAGCGCAGCGAATCCGGGATCGAGCCTGTCCGCGTGGTAGCGTTTCAAAGCGCCGATCCCGGATTCGCTGCGCTTCATCCGGGCGACGAAGATCGGGGATCGATGCGCGGATGCAAGATCCTCCTCAGTGCGCTCGGCGCACGCGCCGCGCCGCGCTGGCCGCGCTGCGCGGTTTGGCCGAGCCCGGCCCCGCGTCAAGGCGCAGGGCGGTAAAGACGCGCGATTCGAAGTACCACTGCCCGCCGAGCCTGCGGTACTCGTCCGCATAGTGACCGGCGCCCATCAGCTCGTAATTGTGCTTGGCGCTGCGCATGTCGAGATAGGCGCGCCCGCCGGCGCGATCCGCGCTGCGCAGCTCGACGACCACGTTGTGGACCAGCGGCCGCTGCTGATGACGCAGCCCGACGCGGTAGAAGTCCTTGAGCGCGGCGCGGCCCTCGACGCGCGTCTCCCCGTCCGGCGACTTGATCACGAAAGCGCCGTCCTCGGTGAAGAGCTCGACCAGGCCGTCGATGTCCCCGCGCCATACGCAGTCGCAGTAGCGCGCGGACAGATCGCGGATCGCTTCGCGGGCGAGCAGCTCGGCGAGCAGCTCGTCCGCCGCCTTCTTCGTCATGAATCGCTTCCTCGGGCCGGCGGCGCGGGCCCGAGTATACGCGGCGCTCGCGTCGCAGGCAGCGCGCATCACGGCGCGGCGCGCGGGACGGGAGGCTATACTGCGCGTTCCCCACGCGACGGATTCGATCATGGCGATCAAGGGCGTTTTCTTCGATCTCGGCGGCACGCTGTTCAGCTACCGCCACGTGGCCCGGAGACACGGCGAGCTGCTCACCGTCACCGCGCAGCGGCTCGGGCTCGCCGATCCGAAGCGCCTGAAGCGCGCCTATGCCACGGCCATGCAGGAGATCACGGCGCGCTACGCCGATCTCGAGTACTACCTGCACCGCGATCTCTTTCGCGACGCGCTGGTGCGCGCGCTCGGCCTCCTCGCGCTGCCCGCGGAGGACGCGCTGCTCGACTGGTATCTCGACGAGCATCGTGGCGCCGTGTTCGGCTGCCTCGAGCTGAAGGACGACTGCTGCGAGACGCTGCGCGCGCTGCACGAGCGCGGGCTCTACCAGTCGGTCGTCTCGAACATCGACGACGACATGCTCGATCCGCTGGTCGCGCGCGAAGGCCTCGATCGCTGGCTGCAGCACTGGACCAGCTCCGAGCAGGCGCGCTCGTGCAAGCCGCACCGCCGCTTCTTCGAGATCTGTCTCGAGAAATCGGGCCTCGCCGCACACGAAGTGCTGTTCGTCGGCGATTCGCCGGAGCACGACATCGCCGGCGCCGATGCGCTGGGCATGCAGACCGCGCTGATCGTCGATCCCGAGCTGCCGCCGCCGCTGCAGAGCGGCCGCGGCGGCGTCGAGGCCCATCATCGGATCACCCGGCTGCGCGAGCTCTGCGCGCTGGTGTGACCCACGCGGCCGAGCATTTGCCGCCTCCCTTTCACAGCGGCGTCGACAGCGTGAGTTTCGATGCCGGCTGGCGCAGTATATCGACGCTGGAATCCCGTCTCTTCGCCAAACGCCGACGATGCCGAGCCGCCGCCAGTCCTTCGCTGAAGATCCCGCGCCGCGCGTGCTGCTCGTCGAGGACAATCGCAGCCTCGCCGCCAACGTCCACGAGTACCTCGCCGCGACGGGCTGGCGCGTCGATCACGCGTATGACGGCGCGGCCGCACTGGCACTCGCTGCGCGCGAAACCTTCGATCTCGTCGTGCTGGACGTTGCACTGCCGCGCGTAGACGGCTTCGGCGTCTGCACCCGCCTGCGCGCTGATCTCGGGCTCACACTGCCGGTGCTGATGCTGACGGCGCGCGATACGCTGCCGGACAAGCTCGATGGCTTCGCCGCCGGTGCCGACGACTATCTCACCAAGCCCTTTGCGCTCGCCGAGCTCGACGCTCGCCTGCGCGCGCTCCTGCGCCGCGAACGAGGACGCGACACGCGGCTCGTGGTCGCCGATCTGGTGTTCGACACTCAGACGCGCGAGGTCGTGCGCGCGGGCAAACCGCTGCGACTGTCACCGACGGGCCTGCGCCTGCTCGAATACCTGATGCGGCGCTCGCCGGCCGTGGTCGGGCGTGCAGAACTTGCGTATCAAATCTGGGGCGACGATCCGCCGGCGGCCGAAGCCGCGCTACGCGTCCACCTCCATGCGCTGCGGGCCGCGATCGATCGCCCTTTCGCCCATCACCTCCTGCACACGCTGCCGGGCAGCGGTTACGCGCTGCGTCCCGATGCGGCTTAGGCTGGGGCTCAGGTCGCGCTTCCTGCTCGCCTCGCTGGGCCTCGGCTGCGTGTTGATCGGCGGCTTCAGCCTCGCCGTCCTGCAGTTCGTCGAAGCGCTCGAGCAGGATCTGTCGATGCCGGAGTTTCGAGAGGAGTTCGTGCGGCAGGTACGCACCTGGGCGGCGCATCCGGAGACGCTGCCCGCGATGCCGGTCGGCTATCGCGCGTATGTCGCGGAGCCGGACACGCTGCGCGCACTGCCAAACGCGCTGAGCGCCTTGACACCGGGCATCCACGAAGAAGTGGTGGTGGACGGCCTGGCCTATGCGATCGGTCGCCACGACGCGCTGGGCCGCAGCTTCTTTCTACTGCGGGACGCCCGCTACGATCCGGTCGAACGCATGGAAAGCGTTCTCGACGAAATCGCGTTGTTCTCGCTCCTCGCCGCGGTGCTGCTGTCCGTCGCCGTGGCGCTCTGGCTCGCAAACCTCGTGGTAAGGCCAGTGGAAGCGCTGGCGCAGCGCGTGAGCGCGATCGTGCCGGGAACGACGGGCACCCGCTTCGCCGAGGCCGACGACGATCCCGCCATCGGCGTCATCGCACGCGCCTTCGACGCGGCACTCGATCGCTACGACGAGCTCGTCGCGCGCGAACGCGCCTTCGCCCGCGATGCGAGTCACGAACTACGCACGCCGCTCGCCGTCGTCCTGACCGGCGTCGAACTGCTGGCGCCGGCGCTTGCGCGGGAGGCCGCGCTCGCGGCGCGCCTGGATCGCATCCGTGCCGCCGCCGAACAGATGAGCGCGCTGACCGAAGGCCTGCTGTTCCTCGCGCGCCCCGATGCCGCCCCGCCGGCTCTCGTCGCCGATACCCGCGAGGTCGTCGTCGACGCCGTCCGCATCCAGTCACTGGCCACCGGCAAGCGCTTCGACTGCCGCGTGCAGCTACCGGCCGTCCCGTGCCCGGTACCCGTGCCGCGGGGGCTCCTGCTGTGCGTGATCAACAATCTGCTGCGCAACGCCATCGAACATGGCGGCGCGCCAGTCGTTCTCACGTTGACGACCGACACACTGATGATTGCCGACGAGGGCCCCGGCGTAAAGGCGGACCTGCGCGCCGCGATGTTCGAGGCGCATGCGCGCGGACCTGCGAGCAGCGGCCACGGGCTCGGCCTGAACATCGTCGATCGGATCTGCCGGCGCCTGGGCTGGGGCCTGACGGTAGACAGCGCGGCGGGCGCCGGCACGCGCATCGTCCTCCGCTTCAGTCCGGCAGCATTGCCGAGCCCGCCTCGCTAACGTCCTCTTAACGCCGCATTCGCTACCGTGCGCGCCGACGTTCGGAACCGGAGTTCGGTGAGTGAGCGCAGCGCATGCGGAGATTCGACAGGGCGGTCGCCATTGCGCGCTGGGCCTGCTCGGCGCGATCGCGCTCGCCTACGCCACGCTCACCCGTCTCATCCTGATGGCCGGGACCTGGCGCGCGGCGGATCTCGATCCCGCCGCCGCACTCCGCGTGCTCGGCGTCGGCGCCTACTACGATCTCGTGGTCTGTCTGTACGCCGCGCTGCCGCTGCTGGTGTGGACCCTGCTACCCGCGCGGGCGTGGCGCTCGCCGCTGAACCGGTGGTGCTGGCACGCCTGCGCCTTCGGTGCGATTTACGTGTTCGGTTTCGTGGCCGTCGCCGAGATCGCGTTCTGGCAGGAATTCCGCGTCCGCTTCAATTTCATCGCCGTCGACTATCTGGTCTATACGCATGAAGTGCTCGCGAACATCTGGCAGTCCTATCGCGTGGTGTGGGTGCTGCTCGGCAATCTGGGATTGACGACCTGTGTCCATCGCTGGCTCGCGCCGCACCTCAACCGCGCGCTGGCGAGCGCCTCCACGCAGCG
This sequence comes from Gammaproteobacteria bacterium, assembly GCA_035325705.1. Classification (GTDB taxonomy): domain Bacteria; phylum Pseudomonadota; class Gammaproteobacteria. Next base: position 9,168 of record DAOKZI010000018.1, on the reverse strand, counting down.
GCGCGGACACGCCGGGCTGGTGCTGGGCGCGGTGCTGCTCGCCACCGGCTTCGCCACTGACTCCGGCGACGGCCCGCGCGACTGGTTCGACAACGTCTATCGCCAGGAACTGGCGAGCAACGGCCCCTATCAATTCTTCGGTGCGTTCCGTCGCAACGAGATCGACTATGCGCAGTTCTACGCGACTCGGCCAACCGACGACGTCGCCCGCACGATGCGCGCCGAACTGGATGAACCGGCCGCCGTCGGCCTCGAGGGGCGCGGCCGCGATCTCCGCCGGCGCATCGACAACCCTGCGCAACCGCGGCGCCTGAACGTGGTGCTGATCATGGTGGAGAGCCTGAGCGCGGAGTTCATGGCGCATTTCAGCGACGCCTATCGCTGGACGCCGGCGCTCGACCGGCTGGTCGCTTCGGCCCTCGTCTTCGATCGCTTCTACGCCACCGGCACGCGCACCGATCGCGGGCTCGAGGCCGTCACGCTGTCCGTGCCGCCGACGCCCGGGCGCTCGATCGTCAAGCGGCTGGGTCGCGAGAGCGGCTACTGGTCGCTCGGCAACGTGCTCCGCGCCGCGGGCTACGACGTCAGCTTCGTCTACGGGGGACGCGGTTACTTTGACAACATGAATGCGTTCTTCTCGGGCAACGGCTATCGCGTCGTCGATCAGAGCGCCGTCCCCGCCGCCGACATCGGGTTCGAGAACGCCTGGGGCATGGCGGACGAGGATCTCTATCGGCAGGCCACCAAGCTCGCCGACGCCGCCCATGCCCGCGGGCAAGCGTTCTTCATGCATCTGATGACGACCTCGAACCATCGGCCGTATACCTTTCCCGACGGCCGCATCACATTGCCGTCGGGCAGTGGCCGGCCCGGCGCCGTCCGGTACACGGACTGGGCCATCGGCCATTTCCTCGATGGCGCACGGCGCGCGCCGTGGTTCGACGACACCATCTTCGTGATCCTCGGCGATCACTGCGCGTCGAGCGCCGGCAAGGTCGACCTGCCGGCGCGGCGCTATCACGTCCCGTTGTTGATCTACTCGCCGGCCCACGTGCCACCCGGCCATGTCGACACCGTCGCCAGTCAGATCGACGTGGCGCCGACGCTGCTCGCGCTGCTTGGCATCGACTACGACTCGACGGCCTTCGGCCGCGACATCCTGAGGATGCCGCCCGAGGCCGGGCGGGCACTGATCGCGAACTACCAGTACCTCGGTTTACTCGCCCACGACGAAGTCACGGTGCTCGGCCCCCATCGGCGGATCAGCCGGCATCCGGCAGTCGCCGCCCGGGACAACTCGTCGATAGCCGCCGACGATGCCGACGCCGCACGCGCCATCGCCTATTACCAGACCGCGAGCGAAGCCTATCGCCACGGCCTGCTGGCCTGGCGCACGCCGGCGGCGTCGCTCGCGACGACGACGCGATGAGCGGCCCGCCGCGTGACCAGCGACCGCTCGTCCTGCTGTGCGGCGGCCTCGTCCTCCTCGCCCTGCTGCAGTGGCGGGATCTCGATCTGCGGCTCGCGGACCGCTTGTATGCGAGCCAGGGTATGGCTTGGCGGCTGCGCCACGATCCGCTGTTTGCGAACCTCTTCCACGCACGGGTGCAGCAGGCCTCGAAGCTGGGCTATCTCGCCACCGCCGCGCTCGCCGTGTGCGCCTGCGCCCTGCCACGCTGGCGGCCCTGGCGCCGCCGCCTGCTCTACACGCTGCTCGCCATGACGCTTTGCTATGCCCTCGTCACCGCGGGCAAGACCTTGCTACCCGTGCCCTGCCCTTGGGATCTGACGCGCTACGGCGGTTATCTCCCGCCCGGCGGCTGGTTGCAGTGGCAGTCGGGCGCGGCGGCGGTCAAGGGCTGCTTTCCGTCCGGCCATGCGACCGGCGGCTATGCGCTCTTCGCGTGGTACTTCGCCGCACGCGATGCGCGCTGCCCGCACGCCAGGATCGTGCTCGCGCTGGCCCTATTCGCCGGTCTCGCACTCGGCCTCGTGCAGCAGTTGCGCGGCGCGCATTTCTTGTCGCACGACGTCGCGGCCGCAGCCGTGTGCTGGACGGTCTGCGCGAGCCTCGCCGACCGCCTGTTGCCCGCCGCGGCTCCCTCGCCGTGCACAGGGCGATGACCATGGCCGCCGTGCCGCGCGCCACCAAGGTCGCGCCGGTGACGGTCGCCTTCTGGATCGCGAAGGTCTGCGCGACGACGCTCGGCGAAACGGCGGGAGATCTGCTCTCGATGACGCTCGCCTTGGGCTATGCCTCTAGCTCTCTGCTGCTGTTCGCGCTGCTCGCACTTGTCCTCGGCGCGCAGTTGAGGGCGCGGCGCTTCCACCCCGCACGCTTCTGGCTGGTCGTGGTACTGACCAGCACCGCCGGCACGACGCTGTCCGACTTCGTCGATCGCAGCGTCGGCTTCGGCTACGCGACCGGCACCGCGCTGCTGTCGATCGCGCTGGCGACGAGCTTGCTGCTGTGGTGGGCCGCGGAAGGCAGCGTCGAGGTCACGCAGGTGCATACGCGGCGCCAGGAAGCCTTCTATTGGTCGACGATCCTCTGCTCGAACACCCTCGGCACCGCGCTCGGTGACTATCTCACCGATGAGTCAGGCCTCGGCTTCGCCGGTGGCGCGCTGCTGATCGGCGGCCTCCTCGCGCTGCTCGCCGTCGCCTGGCGCTGCACGCGCCTGGACCGTGTGATGCTGTTCTGGCTCGCCTTCGTGCTGACCCGTCCGTTCGGCGCGAGCTTCGGCGACGTACTGACGAAACCGGCGGCTCACGGCGGTCTCGCGCTCGGCACGACCGGGGCCTCGGCCATCCTGCTCGTCCTCCTCGTCCTCGCCGTATGGGGACCCGGTCGCCGTCACCGCTTCGCCTGAGACCCCATTTCCGTATACTCGCGAGCCCAACGAGCAAGCTGCAGGAGCCCCGACGATGGACATCGGCCTTTTCATCTTTCCCACGGACAAATCCATACAGCCGATCGACATCGCGCGCGAGACGGAAGCGCGGGGCTTCGAGTCGCTGTGGTTTCCCGAGCACAGCCACATCCCGGTGAGTCGCGAGACGCCCTGGGGCGGCTTCAAGGACATGCCGCCGCTGCCGGAGGAATACTGGCGCACGCACGATCAGTTCGTTGCCCTCGCCGCGGCCGCCGCGGTGACGAAGAGAATTCGTCTCGGCACCGGCATCACGCTGGTCGCGCAGCGCGACCCGATCTGGCTCGCGAAGGAAGTCGCCTCGCTGGACATGATCTCGGGCGGCCGCTTCGAGCTCGGCATCGGCTACGGCTGGAACGTCGAGGAAATGCGCAATCACGAGCTGGACTTCAAGCAGCGCCGCGCGATCCTGCGCGAGAACATCCTGCTGATGAAGGCGCTGTGGACGCAGGACGAGGCGAGCTTCGAGGGCAAGTACCGCAAGCTCGAAAAGAGCTGGGCGTGGCCGAAGCCGACCCAGCGCCCGCACCCGCCGATCCTGATGGGCGGCGCGGCCGGCCCGAAGACCGCGGCCGACGTCGCCGAATTCTGCGACGGCTGGATGCCGATCGGCGGGCTCTACGACTTCGAAGGCGGCTACAAGCACGTCGTCGACGCCTGCCGCAAGGCCGGACGCGATCCGAGCTCCGTGTCGCTCGGCATGTTCTACGCGGTGCCGCCGGATCTCGAGCAGATCAAGAAACTGCCGGAGCTGGGCTTCAAGCGCGTCATCCTGCCGCTGCCGCCGGCGCCCGCGAGCGCGGTGCTGCCGGTGATGGACAAATACGCCAAGCTTCTGTAAATCGCCGCGCGCCGGCGCGGGGCCGGTCGCGGCCTCGCCTGAGCCGCTCGACGGCCGCGCCGCGGCCACTGTTCGACCGAGCACCCGCGCTCGCTATGCTGTACGCATGACGACCTTCACCATCGTCTCCTACAACATCCACAAAGGCCTTTCGGCGGGCAACCGCCGGCCCGTGCTGGAACAGATCCGCTCCGCGCTCGCGGCCACGGATCCCGATCTCGTGCTGCTGCAGGAAATCGTCGGCTCCCACGCGCGCCACGCGCGGCGCTTCGCCGACTGGAGCCCGCATCCGCAGACGCAGTATCTCGCCGAGACGCTGTGGCCGCACGCGATCTACGGGCGCAGCGCCGAGCACGTGCACGGCGACCATGGCAACGCGATCTTGAGCAAGCTGCCGGTGCGGGACTGGCAGAACGTCGACTGCAGCGTCAACCGCTGGGAACAGCGCGCGATCCTGCACGCCGTGCTCGAGCGCGACGAGGGTCCGCCGGTGCACGTGTGCTGCGTCCACCTGAATCTGCGCCAGACCGACCGCCGGCTGCAGGTCGCACAGCTCGTGCAACTGGTGCGCGCCTGGGTGCCGGACGACGAGCCGCTGATCATCGGCGGCGATTTCAACGACTGGCGGCAGCAGGCCGGGGAAGTGCTGTGCGCGGCGCTCGGCGTCGTCGACGCGCACGTGGCCTACGTCGGCCGTCACGCCCGCACTTTTCCGGCGTGGCGGCCGCTGCTGCCGCTCGATCGCATCTACTGCCGCGGCTTCGACGTCGAGCGCGTCGAAGTCCTGAACGGTTGGCCGTGGCGCGGCATGTCCGATCACCTCGCGCTCGCCGCGCGCCTGCACTTGCAATGATCGATACCGAGTCGAGGCCGGTGGAGCTGCTGCTGCTGATCGGCCAGCATCTGGCGACGATCCTCGGTTTCCTGCTCGCGCTGCTGCTGGTCTCGCGCGTCCTGCGCCAGCACAGCCGGCCGGCGACCTCGATCGCGTGGTTTCTGTTCATGGTGCTCGCGCCGTGGGTCGGCGTGCCGGCCTATCTGGTATTCGGCGGGCGCAAGCTGCGCGATCGCGCCGGCCGCAAGCCCGAGCTGCATGCGAGCGCGCCGATGCCGCAAGCGGCCGAAGTCGCCGACGTCGCCGACGACAGCGCGAGACGCCTGGTCGCCTGCGGCCTGCCGCCGCCGCGCGCGGGCAACGCGATGGAGCTCCTCACCGACGGCACCGCGGCCTACGAGCGCCTGCTCGCGCTGATCGACGACGCGCGGCATTCGATTCATCTGACCACCTTCATCCTCGCCGACGACGCCGTCGGCCGCAGCCTCGTCGCCCACCTCGCGGCGCGCGCGCGCGAGGGCGTCGCCGTGCGCGTGCTGGTCGACGCCATCGGCAGCCTCTGCGCGCGCGCGTGGCGGCTGCGCGAACTGACGCGCGCGGGCGGCGAGCTCGGCGTGTTCATGCCGGTGCTGCCGCTGCGGCGGCGCTGGTCCGCGAACCTGCGCAATCATCGCAAGCTCGCGATCTTCGACGACGCGATCGTGCTGACGGGAGGCATGAATCTCGCGCACGAGTACATGGGGCCGGCGCTGCCGGAGGACGCGCTCGAGCGGCGCTGGATCGACACCAGCGTCGAGTTGCGCGGCCCGGCGGTGGCGGATTTCGCGCAGCTCTTCGCGCAGGACTGGCAGTTCGCGACCGGCCGCACCGTCGCCGTCGGCCCGGCGCCGGCCGCGCTGGGCGAGATCACGCTGCAGATCGCGCCGACCGGGCCGGACGTCGCCGGCGAACCCTTCTACGACGTGCTAACGGCCGCGATCCACAACGCGCGCGATCGGATCTGGATCGTCACGCCCTACTTCGTGCCCGACGAAGGCCTGCTGCGCGCGCTCGCCCTGCAGGCGCGCGTCGGCGTCGACGTGCGGCTCGTGATGCCGCGGCAGTCGAATCATCGCGTCGCGGATCTGGCGCGCAACCGCTTGCTGCGCGAGCTCGCGCAGACCGGCGTGCGCGTGTTCCTGCATCCGCACGCGATGATCCACGCCAAGCACATCGTGATCGACGATCGCGTGGCGATCACGGGCTCGGTGAACATGGACGCCCGCAGCCTCTACCTGAACTACGAGCTCGCGCTCTTTGCCTACGGCCGCACGGCGGCCGCACGCGACGCGTGGTGGATAGACCGGCTCGCCGCGCACTGCGAGGAGAGCCTGCCGCCGCGCCCCGGGATCCTCGGGCGCTGGGCCGAGGATTTGAGCTGGCTGCTGAGCCCGTTGATCTGAATGCGAGCCCCGCGTAGCGCGCGCGTTCGTAGCCCGGGTGCAGCGTAGCGGAACCCGGGATCTTCCGCGCGCCGACACGCCCGATCCCGGGTTACGCGCTGCGCGCTCCATCCGGGCTACGGATCACGGAGATCGCTTGCCGGCTTCCTGGCTCAGGATCGCGGCGCGCCATTTCCTCAGCACGGCCTTGGTGCGCTCCGCGTTTTCCGGGCCCATGCGCACGAGGATCTTGCGGCCGGGCGACAGCGCTTCGAGGGCGGGATCGGCATAGCGGTAGAGCACATTGGGCCGTACGAGGCGCACGGGTTCCTCCACCGGCTCGGCCGCGAGCAGATGATCGATGACGGCGATGAGGCGGTCGTTGAAATAGGCGTCCGGATAGCCGAGCTCCTGCCAGGCCTGCTGGAACAGCGGGTAATAGCGGCGATAAAGCGCGGCCAGCGCGTCCGCATCCACCTGCTCGGCCAGCGCGATCAGGGGTTCGTAGCGCGCGTAGTTCGACGGCGACAGCGTCAGCGCCTCGTCCTCGCCCTCGACGAGGAACCGGCCGCCGACGGCCTTCACCGGCCGCTGCTTCATCGGCAGCCGCCCGCCCGGCAAGTTATCGACGGCGACGACGATGCGGCGGATGAGGCTCTGCGTATCGAGCCGCGCCAGCGCGTCGCCCGGCAGCAGCGGCTTCAGCTCATCGAGGAGCTCGCCGTCGCTGCGTTCCAGCGTCGGCAGCGCGGCATAGGGATCGGTCGCGATCGGATGCTCGATCGCGGATTCGGCCGGGGCCGCGGGCGCCGGCTCCGAGGAAGGCGCCGCCGCGTCGCCGGACGGCGTCAAGGCGCGGCGCACGCGCTCTGGCGCTTCCTGCACCAGCTCGGCGAGGCGCGGCGCGTCCGGCTGCAGGATGCGCCAGGCGAGATAGCCGGCGCCGGCAATCAGCAGCAGCGCAACGAGGATCTTCGTCACCGTGTTCATGCGGTCTCTCTCGCTCCGTTCCCGATCTTCGACCGGCGTATATGCAGCGGGTGCCTGGATGCCGGCGCCGGGATCGTCTTCAGGAAGGCGCGAGCGACAGCTTGCTCAAATCGTACTGCGCGGGGGCCACCGGCTCGGCCTCGGACAGGAAGGTGCCGAGCGGATCGAGACTGAGGCCGCTGAGATCGTAGGCCGGGGCGGCGACGATGGTCGGCTCGACCAGCGTCTCGCCGACGGCCGCGACCGACAGATGGCGCGTGTCGATCGCGGGCGGCGGCACGGGGGCGGGCTCGACGAGCACGACACCGGGCTCGGCGACGGAGTAGTCGGGGGCTACCGGCGGCGCGCCGCGCGCAGCCATCGCGGGCGGCACGGTGACGGGCGCCTCGCGCGGACCTCTCGCCGGCTGCACGGCCGGTCGCGTCGCGGCCGCAGGCGCGGGTATCGCCGCGGGCGCGGGTCGTTCCGCGGCCGAGCTCGTATCGATCAGCTCGACCAGCGCGCCGGCCTTGGCCAGCGCCGCCTGGTATTGCAGGGCCGTCGCGGCGTCCACGCCGCGCTTGATCGGAACGGCTTGGCCGGTGAACAGATGCGCAAGCTTCGCCGGCTCGGTCTTGAACAGCCGCGCGAGATTCTCGTGCACCTGGGCCGCGTCGACCCCGGCCTGCAACTGGCCGCTGAACACGACGTCGAAGCGGGCGTCCGCCATCGTCGATCCCTCGCTGAAGACGCGCCCAGTATAGACGCCATCGGCGCGGCGGCGCCCGCGAGCGGCGCGGTGACCGGCACGCGAAGCTCGCCCGCCTGACCTCGATCCGGCGCTTACGGTTACACACCGTTACCGCGCGATGCGCAACCTGCGCATTCGTTCAGCATCCAATCAGCCGGTGGCGCCGAGAATGGCGCCGAGTCGCAGACCAGGAGATGCAGACCATGAAGAAGACGCTCGTTGCCGCCGCCGCGGTCCTTGCCGGCGGCCTGCTGCTGGGCCCGGCGGCCAGCGCCGATGGGCGAGGTCATGGCCACCATCACGGCCACTGGCACGGGCCGCGCGCGAGCTTCGGTCTCTATTTCGGCGGCCCGGCCTACGGGCCGTGGTACTACGATCCGTGGTACCGGCCGTTTCCGCCGGCCTACTACGAGCCGCGCACCGTGATCATCGAGCGCGACCCGCCGGTGTACGTACAGCGCGAGCCGGCACCGCAGGCGCAGGCCCAGGCGCCGGCCGCCAACCCGACCTGGTACTACTGCCCCAACCCGGCCGGTTACTATCCGCACGTCCCGCGTTGCAATCAGCAGTGGGTGCCGGTCGATCCGTCGACGGTGCCGCCGCGTTGAGCCGCCCGGAGCCGAACATGAGACATTCGATACGCAAGATTTCGCTGCTCGCCGCCGTCGCCGCCCTCGCCGGCTGCGCGACCATTCCCAATGGCCCCGGCGTGATGGCCCTGCCGGGTCAAGGCATGAGCTTCGAGCAGTTCCAGGCCGACGATTACACCTGCCAAGCCTACGCGCGGCAGGCGACCGGTCTGCCGCCGACGCAGCAGGCCGCGACCGACAGCGCCGTGAACAGCGCAGCAGTCGGCACGGCGGTCGGCGCCGCGGCCGGTGCGCTGCTCGGTGCCGCGGGCGGCAGCGCCGGCACCGGCGCCGCGATCGGCGCGGGCACCGGGCTCCTCTTCGGCAGCGCCGCGGGCACCGACGCCTACGCCGGCTCCGCCTACAACATCCAAGAGCGCTACGACGGCGCCTACGTGCAGTGCATGTACGCGAAAGGCCATCAGGTGCCGGTGCCGGCGAGCGTCGTCCAGCAGCAGCAACTGCAGCAGCAGGCAGCGAGCTATCCCCCGACGCCGCCGGCCAACGCCCCGGCGCCGTCCAGCTATCCGCCGGTCAACACACCGCCGCCGCCTGGCTATTGAAGCGCTCGGAGCTCCGGCAGCGCCGATTTGCCACCGAGAACACAGAGAACACAGAGGGGGGAAGGTTTATTCGGAGTATTCGTAGCCCGGATGAGCGTAGCGAATCCGGGGTCGAGCAGTCAGGAACCGCGAGGTCACGGCAGACGCTGATCCCGGATTCGCTACGCTCATCCGGATTCGCTACGCTCATCTGATGGGATGGACTCCTCCCCCTTCTTATTCGGCC
>DAOKZI010000017.1:0-88433 GCA_035325705.1 Gammaproteobacteria bacterium | reverse complement strand
CACGGTTCGGAGGGAGGGGAGGGCGCAGGCCCTTCCCTACCCCTATGGGATCGGGCATGCCCGATACGCAAGGACTTTCAACCGTATTCGGCGCGCACCGCGCGGTGGGAATGCATGAGAGGACGGCGGGTGCCGAATCCCGGGTTACGCGCTGCGCGCTCCACCCGGGCTACGAGAGAACAATCTTCGTAGCCCATCAGAAGGAGCGAAGCGGAATCCGGGATCGGCGCACCGACAGCCACCGCCCCCGGGTTGCGCGCTACGCGCTCCACCCGGGCTACGACGACCGGGACGTCTCTTTACACGGCAACCTACGAGCTCAGCGCGTGAGCTCGGCGCCCAGCGCGTCGAGCAGACGCGCGAGATCGGCATCGCCGATCTCGCCCATCGCCGAGATGCGGAAGATGCCGGCCGCGAGCTTGCCCTGGCCGGCGTAGATTACGAAGCCGCGCGCCTTGAGCCCGTCATGCAGCGCGGCGTAGCTCACGCCGGTCGGCAGCCGGAACGCTTGCAGCACGCAGGAAGACTCCGCCGCCGGCAGCAGGGGCTCGACGCCGAGCCCCGATAGCTTCTCGCGGATCGCCGCCTGCCGGGCGCGATAGCGCGCGCGGCGTGCGAGCCAGCCGCCTTCGTCGAAGAATTCCGCCAGCGCTTCGTCCAGCGCGTAGAAAGTCTGCACCGACTGCGTGAACGGCGTGCCGCCGCCGTCCTGATGGGCGAGATAGGCTTCCAGATCGAGGTAGAGCGTGCGCTTCGGCGCGGCCGCCGCCAGCGCGCCGCGCCGCGCGATCGCGAAGGAAGTGCCCGGCACGCCGTGCAGGCATTTGTTCGCGGTCGCGGCGCAGGCCGCGATGGGCCAGTGCGCGAAGCCGATGTCCTCCGCGCCGAAGCTGCTGACGGTGTCGATCAGCATCTGCACGCCGTGCGCCCGGCACACGGCGGCGAGCGGCGCGAGATCGTTCAGGCGTCCCGTCGTCGTCTCGTGATGGACGGCCGCGACGTGCGTGATGCGCGGGTGGACCTTCAAGGCCGCGTCCACGCCGGCGACGTCGAGGGTTCCCTGCCAGTCCGCGACCACGGCGACGGTGTCGATGCCGTGGCGCTGGGCCATGGTCCGGATGCGCTCGCCGTAGACGCCGTTCTCGGCGACGAGCAGTGCGCCGTCGCGCGGGACCAGGCTCGAGATCATCGCCTCCACCGCCGCCGTGCCCGAGCCCGTCATGAGGATGGCCGCCCAGTCCGCGCCGTCGAGCCCATAGACCGCGAGCAGGCGTTCGCGGATCGACTGCTGCAGCGTCGAGAATTCCGGCTCGCGGTGGCAGAGATCGGGCTTCAGCAAGGCGTTGCGCACGCGCGCGCTGAGCGTGACGGGCCCCGGGTTCAACAAGATGTGCTTCATGACTTTTCCGCGAGCTGCGCCATCAGCCGCCGCGCGACCTCCGCCGGCGCCACGGTCGGACGCGGCAGATTCTCGAGCGTGCCGGTGCGTATCTTCAGATGCATCAGCCCGGCGCCGCCGCGCCGCGGGCGGGTGAGAAAGGCGGCGATCTCGGCGGCCTCGCGGCCGCGCCAGGCTTCGGCGTAGCCGGCGGCGTGCGCGATCCCGGCGAAGTCGACGTGGCGCGTGACGGTCGCCTGGCCGCCGGTAGAGTCGTGCGCTTCGTTGTCGAGTACGAGGTGCGACAGGTTCGCCGGGCCGTAGGCGCCCAGCGTCGCGAAATTACCCATGCGCATCAGCGCCGCGCCGTCGCCGTCGACGATCACGACGTGGCGCTCCGGCCGCGCCAGCGCGAGCCCGAGGCCGAGCGCCGAAGCGCAGCCCATCGAACCGACCATGTAGAGCTGGTTCGCGCGATCGGCGAGGGCGTAGAGCTCGCGGCCGGTGTAGCCCGTCGTCGCGATGACGACGGATTCGCCGATCGGGGTCGCGTCGATCACTCGAGCGAGGGCTTCGGCGCGCGAGGGGCGTGCGGCGCCGTCGGCGGCGAGCGTGCCGCGCGGCACCGACGGCGCCGGGCGCACCGAGGCGGGCCGATTGCGCAGCGGATGAGCGGCCACCGCGCCCTTTTGCATCACCAGCGCATAGGGCCGCGCTGCGGCCGCGATGTAGGCCTCGGCGCGCGCGAGCGCGGCGGGAATGTCTTCCTCGCGCGACGGAAAGTCCTCCCACGGAATGCGCAGGGTGTCGAACATCGCGCCCGTGATCTGGCCCATCAGCTCGTGCTGCGGTTCGTCCTGCACGCCGGGCGCGCCGCGATGCGTGCAGATCACGAGCAGCGGGATGCGGAAGACGTGCGTCAAGGAAGTCAGCGGGCTGACGGCGTTGCCGAGGCCGGAGTTCTGCATCATCGCGATCGCGCGCTTGCCGCCGAGCGCGGCGCCGGCGGCGGCGGCGATCGCATCGCCTTCGTTCGCCGACGACAGATAGACGAGACTGTCCTCGCCGATCACGTAGTTGATGAACGGCGTCAGGAAGGAGCAGGGCACGCCGGCGTACCAGGTATAGCCCGCGCCGCGGGCCGCTTCGATGAAAGCCTGCGCGTCGATCATGGAGCGCCCGGGGTCGAGATCGTCAATGGCTGCCGGCGGCGAAGTTGCCGGCGTTTTCGAGATCCAGCACGGAGTTCACGTCCAGCCAGTGGCCGTGCACATACCACACGTGCACGGGTTTGCCGGCAGCGACGAGATGATTCAGCAGCTCGGGCAAGCCTAGCTGCGCAAAATCGGCGCGCGTGCGCAGCGCATCGAGAGCCTCGTCCAGCCACAGGCGGCCCGCGCCGCGGAAGCGCAGCATGCCGATCCAGCGGCCGTCGGCGACGCGGCCGCCTTCGCGCGCCGCGGCGGAGATCTTTTCGAGCCGCACGGCCTGGCCCCAGGTGGAGCGATCGTCCGCTTCGCTGCAGTAGGCATAATCGCCGGCCGTGCCGGCCGTCGCTTCATTGGAGTCGACGACGACCATCACCGCGGCCTCGCTCTCGACGAGATCGCGCAGGATGTAGCTCCTGAACAGCACGTCGCCGTAGACGATGACCATGTCGTCGGCGAAGGCCTCGCGCGCGCAGGCCAGCGAGGCGAGCTCGCCGGTCGAAGCGTGCTCGCGATTGACCAGCAGCTTGATGCCCTGCACGTCGATGCTCTCGGCCTTGTAGCCGGCGACCACCGTGATGTCGTCGACGCCGCGCTTCTTCAGCTTGTCGACCAGATGCCGCAGCAGCGGCTTGCCGGCGATCGGCAGCATGACCTTCGGGCGATCGTCGGTCAGCGAGGCGAAGCCGTCGCCGCGCGAGGCCGCGAGCACGATACCGCGCATCTCGCCGCGCCGGCTCGACAGATAGCGCTCCTCGGCTTCCTCGAGCTCGTTCGCGCCCTGCAGCCGGAAGATCTCGTCGACCGAGGCCATCTTGTCCTCGATGTCGGCGAGCGATTCGGCGGCGTGGATGTGCTTCGCGGTGGCCTGCATCGCGCTGACGGCGCTGCGGATCATGTGGTTCGCCCAGATCACGAGGCTAACCTTCGCGCGCCGGAAGGCCTCGGTCGGCGTGCTGTAGTACTTCGTCGGCACGATCACGAGCGGGGCGCGGTCGGCCCATTCGCGCGCGAATTCGAGGATCTGGTCCGGACGCGACAGCTTGCTGTGGATCAGGATCGCGTCCGCGCCCGCCCGACGATAGGCCTCGGCGCGGCGCAGGGCTTCGGCGATGTCCCAGCCCGCGATCAGGGCCTCGACGCGCGCGACGATCGAGAAGTCGTCGTCCTGCTGGCTGTCCTTGCCGGCCGCGATCTTGCCGCAGAACTCGGCAACGTCGGCGAGCGGCTGGCGCTCGCCGCCGATGAAGCTGTTCGTCTTCGGGAAGATCTTGTCCTCGATGCAGACGCCGGCGACGCCGCGCTGCTCGAGCTTGCGCACGAGCCGGCGCATATTGTTGAAGTTGCCGTAGCCCGTGTCGCCGTCGAGCAGGATGGGGATGCGCGTGACGTCGGACATGAACTCCAGCACGTCGACGACCTGGGTCCAGCTCGCTTCGTTGTTGTCGCGCACGCCGAACTGCGCGGAGATCGCGAGCCCGCTGGCCCAGATCCCCTGAAAGCCCGCTTCTTCGACGATGCGCGCGCTGAGGCCGTTGTGGGCCTCGAGGATGAACTCGAGCTCGGGAGACTGCAGCATGCGCCGCAGCCGCGTGGTCTTGCGCACGGGAGCGCCGCTCGGCATCTCAGTCATGCGCGATCCGCGGCAGGATGTCGTCGCGCGCGCGGCGCACGTCGTCGGGAAAGTCGATTTCGATCCATGGGGTGCCCGTGATGTCTTCGAAGGCGAGGGGCTGCGAGCCGTCCAGGACCATGTCCCGAATCGGCTCTTCGTAGGGCTCGCGTTCGCGTTGATTGGCGATGTAGGCCTCGGTGCGCGCGGCGAGATCCGCCGCCGCCGCCGGGCCGAACTTGAAGAAGCCGACGGATTCGCCGGCAAAGTCGTAACCGATCGAGGGATCGGGAATCTTGCGGAACTCGACGATGCGACCCTCGCGCACGCAGATCTTCACCGGCTCGTCGCCGGGCGGCAGATCGCGATCGAGCAGGAAGCAGTTCGGGTGCGGGCTTTCGGCCAGTGTCCGCAGCAGGCGCGGCGCGTAGAGCACGTCCGCATCCATCAGCAGGATCTCGGTGCCGCGCCTCAGCGCGTCGCGGACCGTCCACAGGCTGCGCACGCTGCCTTCGCGGAACAGCGGGTTGTCGCCGATCGCGACCGGGATCCGGGCATGCCGCGCGAGCTCGTCTTCGATCGCCTCACGGCGATAGCCGACGCAGACGGTGAGCCTGGCGACGCCGATCTGCGCGAGCGCGTCGAGATGGCGGGCGAGCAGCGATCGTCCCCCGAACTCGAGCAGCGACTTCGGCCGGTCACCGCCCAGTTCGCCGAGCCGGTTGCCGACGCCGGCCGCGAGTATCACTGCATCCATCGTCACGATCCCGGCTCAGTGCGCACGCGCCTTGAACACCTGCTTGAAGCCGAAGTATGCGATCGCGTCCTTCATGTTCGACACGAAGCGCCGGAACGGATGCATCGCCGTGCTCGTCACGTATTCGAGCGTCAGCACGACGCGCCGTTCGCCGGCCGCCAGCGGCGTCACGCGATGCCACAGCTTGTCGCCGTTGAAGACGACCAGCATGCCGGGCTTCAGGCTGACGCCGATCAGCCGCGATTCGCGCTTCGGATCGTCCTTGTACAGCTCGTACTCGAGCTTGCAGCTCGACTGGTCGACGAGACCGAAGAGGATGGTGTAGCGGCTGCCGCGATAGTAGGAGGTGTCGTAGTGCCAGCCGATGTGATCGCCGGCCTCGGTGTAGTAGTACAGCGCATAGGTGTGCGCATCGTCCGGCGGACAGTACATCAGCTTCTCGCCGGTGAGCTGGCCGAGAAACTGCAGCAGGGCCGGCATGCGGTAGAGCGCCGCGAAGGCGGGCGCGGTGTCGTCCAGCGCGTAGCGGCTGACGCTACCGCCCTTCTTGTGCTTGGGAATGAAATTGCGGTGGACGCGGGGCTCGAGCGCCGGCAGCTCCGCCAGCAGGCACTCCAGGCATTCCGCCGGCAGGAAATCTTCGATCGCGATCATCTCGTTCTGGTCGACGAACCGGCGCCGCAGCGCGGCCACGTCGACTTGCTCGAGAGCGGCGGCGAAGGGCGCCGTCGGGAATACCTGATGTCGCTCGTTCATGAGATGCACCGATGCGCGCCTGCCGGCACGCCGACTGGGGTTGATCGAACCCGTCGGCGCAGCCGCCGTTCCCAATGCGGACGCTGCGCTGGATAGTTCTGGGCGGCCTCGCGGGGCCGCTGCGACGGAGGGTTTCGGCGGGCGCAGATTAGCGCCCTGCCGCAGTGCGGGCAAGCCGACGGCCGGCCTGCTACAGGAGCCACGACCGGAAAATCTGTAGTATCCCGCCCTCGTCACGCCCACCGCCTAGCGTCTCGGCCCGTCACGGATGAAACTCGCGAAATTGCTGTTCCTGCTGCTCGGCCTCGGCCTGCTCGGGCTGCTGCTGCAGCGGAGCGAGCTCGATGCCGTGCTGAGCGCCGTGCGCGGCCTCGGCTGGGCCGGGCTGCTCGCGATCCTCGCGCTGTACGCCGCAAACTACGTGACGGACGTCTGGAGCTGGCAACTGACCTTGCCGCGCGCCGGGCAGGGGCTGGCCTGGACCGCGCGCCTGTATGCGATCCGCATGATCGGCGAGGCCTACAACAACATCACGCCGATGGCCTCCGTCGGCGGCGAGCCGCTCAAGGCCTGGCTGCTGAAGCGCCGCCACGGCGTGTCCTGGCGCGACAGCGGCGCCGCGCTGGTGCTGGTCAAGACCACGAACATGGTCGGGCTCTTCGTCTTCGTCGCCGTCGGCTGCCTGCTCGTGATGGCGCGCGAGGAACTGTCGACGACGCACAAGGCGCTCGCCGGCGCGAGCCTCGCGCTGCTCACGCTCTTCCTCGTGGTCTTCTTTCTGATGCAGCACTGGAAGCTGTCGACCTTCACGGCGACGCGCCTCGGCCGCACGCGGCTCGGCGCGACGCTGTCCGGCGCGCTGCTGGCGCTGCAGGATCTCGATCTGATCTTCGCGCGCTACTACGCCGAGCACCGGCGCGAGCTGCTGCTGTCGGCGCTCGCCGGCCTCGTGAACTGGATCGTCGGGGCCGCCGAAGTCTGGCTGGTCTGTTGGCTCATCGGCCACCCGATCGGCTGGGCCGAGGCGTGGATCGTCGAGTCGATGACGCAGCTCGTGCGCACGGCGACCTTCTTCATCCCGGCTGCGCTCGGCAGCCAGGACGGCGCGCTGGTGCTGACGACGGGCATTCTCACGGGCCAGCCGGCGCTGGGCTTGTCCATCGCGCTCGTGCGGCGCGCGCGGGAGCTCGTCTGGATCGCGCTGAGCCTCGGCCTCGCGTCGCTGTGGTCGGTGTCGCGCGCGGACGCCGCCGTCGCGCTCGAGGACGACGGCACGCCCGCGCGCTGAGCGCGATCAGGGCTGCGCGGCGCGGAACCACGCGACCGCGTCGGCGATCGCTTCAGCGGCCGGCCGCGCCGTATAGCCGAGCTCGCGGCGGGCGCGCGAGGAATCGAAGAACATCCATTTGCGCGACATCTTCAGGCCATCGACGGTGACCTGCGGCTCGGCGCCGTGCGTGAGCCAGGCCCAGGCCTCGGCGACCACGGCGACGGGATAGAGCGCCGGCCGCGGCAGGCGGATCGTCGGCGGTTTGCGGCCGACCAGGCGCGCGATCGCGGCGAGGATGTCGCGCAGCGCCATGTCCTCGCCGCCGAGGATGTAGCGGCGGCCGAGCGCGCCGCGATCGTGCGCGAGCAAATGGCCGCGCGCGACGTCCTCGACGTGCACGAGGTTCAGGCCGGTATCGACGTAGGCCGGAATGCACCCGGCCGCGGCGTCGCGGATCATGCGTCCGGTCGGCGTCGGCTTGACGTCGTACGGACCGATCGGCGTCGACGGATTCACGATCACGGCCGGCAGTCCCTCGGCCGCGACGAGCTCGTCGACGACCCGCTCGGCGAGGAACTTCGAGCGCTTGTAGTGCCCGATCATGTCCGCGACGGTGACGGGGCTGTCCTCATTCGCCGGGCTGCCGTCGCGGTGCAGGCCCAGCGTCGCCACCGAGCTCGTGTAGACGATGCGCGGAATGCCGGTTGCCAGCGCGGCGCGCATCAGGTGGCGCGTGCCTTCGACGTTGCTCGCGTAGAGCTCGCGCGGATCGCGCGTCCACAGCCGGTAGTCGGCGGCGACGTGGTAGAGCGCTTGGCAGCCGCGGCAGGCCGCCGCGAGCGTGGAAGGCTCGCGCAAATCGCCTTCGACGATCTCGACGTCCAGCGCCTGCACGTTGCGGCGATCGCTCGCCGGCCGCAGCAGCACGCGCACCTGCTCGCCGCGCGCGAGCAGTTGGCGCACGACGGCGCTGCCGACGAAGCCCGAGGCGCCGGTGACGAGCGTGCTCATGCGTCGCGCGGGCGGCGGCCGATCGCGAGGTACTGCGCGAGCACGATCAGGAAAGCGATCGGCGCGCCGATCGCCGCGGCGTGGAGAAAGACCGCGAGGCCGTCGCAGAGGACGACCACGGGCACGAGATAGAGCACGTCCTCGGCTTCGAAACCCGTGAAGCGCGGCTGCTGGGTCGCGCTCTTGCCGTGGCGGCTCTCGATCGCGTTGCGCAGATGGAAGATGCCGGCGATCGCGAGCCCCGCGATGCCGCCCATCCACGCCGCCCGCGCGCCGAGCGCCGCGACGAGGCCGAGGCCGATCCCAATGAACATGCCGATGGTGACGAGCGCGTCCGAGACGAGATCGAAGTAGTGGCCGAAGCGGCTGGACTTGCCGCTCATCCGCGCGAGCTCGCCGTCGGTGTGATCGAGGAAGTTCGACAGGCAGACGAGCAGGGCAGCCGCGAGCGCATGCTCGCCGAGGGCGAAGGTCACGGCGCCCGCGATGCCGACGAGGAAACGCACGGAGGTCAGATGATTCGGCGTCACCGCGGTGTCGACGAGCGGCGCGACGAGCCAGGCCGCGAAGCGGGCATCGTAGGGTTTGGCGGAAATCGTGTTCATGCGGGCCTCGGTAGCGATGAAGGCGTGGCGGCGGCCAGCAGCCGGGCGGCCTCGCGCAGGGCGCCCAGCGACGCGTTGAAATGACCGGCGAGACGCAGCAGCGCGGCGATCTCCCACGGGCGTCGCGCGAGCGCGGCGAGCAGGCGCGGAATCTGCGTGCGGCCGTCGGGATCCAGCGCCGTCGTCACGCAGCGGGGCAGATCGCAGTCCAGCGGATCGACGATGCTGCGCACGGCGAGGAAGGGCAGCCGCGCGCGCGCGGCGGCGGCGGCGACGGCGGCGGATTCCATGTCGACGGCGGTGCAGCCGGATTCGCGGGCGAGCAGCGCTTTCGCGCGCAGATGGCTCGCCGGCCGCGCGACCGTCACGCAGCGCGCGCGCCGCGGTGCGAGCGGCGCCAGCGCGCGCGCGGCGAGCGCAAGCCACGCGGCGTCGCTCGCGAATTCTTCCCCGCGCGCGTCGCACAGCACTTCGCCGAGCAGCAACTGTCCGGCCGGCAAATCCTCGACCAGCGCGCCCGAAGTGCCCCAGCTCAGCAAGGCGCCGACGCCGCGCTCGATCAAAGCGTGCGCGCCGGCCGCCGCGCGCTGCGGGCCGGGGCCGACGATCGTCAGCTCGATCTCCGGTCCGCGCGCGCGCGCGAAGCTGCGCGCTTCCGCGGGCAGCGCAATCACGACGCCGAGGCGGCGCGCGTCCGCGACACGCAGGGGATGGGACAGCACTTCAGGCCCCGTGCCGGGCTTCCATGCCTTCGATGTAGGTCGGCCCGGTCGGCGTGACGCGATCCTGCGGCAGGCCGGTCGAGGCCAGCGCGAACAGCCCGCGCAGCGCGGCGTCGCTGCCGGCGGCGAGCGTCGTCGAGGCGAGCGTGAGCTTGACGCTGCGCCGGGAGATCTTGACCTCCTGGCCGGAGCGGAAGTGGGGTCGGGCATCGATGCGACGCAAAGTCAGCACCGCCATGCCCAGCGCCCACAGGCAGAATTTGCGGAGGCCGCGCTCGCGCGCCGGGATCGCCAGCGTGTAGTCGAGGGCATTGCGCAGATGGCCGTGCGCGATGCCGACGAGGCCGCGCAGACCTTCGGCGAAGGCCTCGCCGCCGTGCCCCGCCGTGAGCGTGGACAGGCGGATGCCGCGCGCTTCGAAAGCCGAGCGCGGCAGCCAGCACGCGCCGCGGGCGCGATCCTCCCAGATGTCCTTCAGGATGTTCGTCATCTGCAGTCCCTGGCCGAAGGAGATGCCGAGCTTCATCAAGCGTTCGCGCTGCGGCTCGAGCTCCGGACAGTGATGGCAGAAGAGAGCGGTGAGCATTTCACCGACGACGCCGGCGACGTAATAGCAGTAGCGATCCATCGCCCGCTGATCGGGCAGGCCGTCGAGCGTTTCCTGGCCCTGGTAATGGACCATGCCGTCCGACATCACGCGCACGCAGCGCGCGAGCGCGGCGATCTGATCCGGCGCGAGGTCGCGCGTGATGCGGATCACGCGCGGCGTGTTCGCGATCAGCTCGCGCTCGGCGGCGGTCGCATGCGGCGCGAGCCGCGGGGCGAGCTCGGCGGCGAAAGCCACGGCCTCGCGCTCGCCGAGCACGGTGCCGAGGAACCAGTCCGAATAGCGCTGCTTCGCGGCCAGGTCGAGGCCCGCGTCGTCTTCGATCGTGTCCGCGATCCGGCACAGCAGATAGGCGTTGCCGATCGCGCGGCACAGCGCCGGCGGCAGCACGGGAATGGTCAGCGCGAAAGTGCGCGACACGCCCTGCAGGATGTCGATCTGGAAACGTTCGTCTTCGGCAGTGGGAGAGGAGACCGGCATGGCGCTTGGACGCAGTGCTTCCGACATGGCTCGTTATCGCCTGCTTTGCCTTGTCGCGCGGCAGCCCCACTGGGCTCAAGCCTGCCGGCAGCCTTGCCTCGGCGTATCGATCGTTGCGTGAATTGGTCGGGGTGACAGGATTTGAACCTACGACCCCTGCCTCCCGAAGGCAGTGCTCTACCAGACTGAGCTACACCCCGACTGCGCGCTACGATTGCCGTTCGACCGCGAACCGCGTGAGCGCCTGCAAGGCATCCAGATACGGAGAGCGCGGGACGGCCGCCAGGGCGGCGCGGGCTTTTGCCGCTTCCGCCTCAGCGAGCGCAAAAGTGTATGTGATGGCTCCGGTCGATTCAATCGCGGCGGAGATTTCCTTGATGCGTTCGCGCCCGCCTTCGAGGATCGCGGCGCGGATGATCGCGGCCTGGGTCGGCGTGCCGCGCCACATCGCATAGAGCAGCGGCAGCGTCGGCTTGCCTTCCGCGAGATCGTCACCGATGTTCTTGCCGAGCTGTTCGTCGGTGGCGCTGTAGTCGAGCGCGTCGTCGACGAGCTGAAAGGCCGTGCCGAGATGCCGGCCATAGCAGCCGAGCGTGGCTTCGAGCTCGGGTCCGGCTTCCGCGATCACCGCGCCGAGCTGCGCGGCGGCCTCGAACAGCTTGGCCGTCTTGTAGCGGATCGTATGGAGATAGCGTTCTTCGGTGGTCTCGGGATCGTGGCAGTTGACGAGCTGCATCACCTCGCCTTCGGCGATCGTGTTGGTCGCATCGGCCAGGATGTCGAGCACGCGCATGCGTTCGAGATCGACCATCATCTGGAACGCGCGCGAATACAGGAAGTCGCCGACCAGCACGCTCGCCTCGTTGCCCCATACGAGATTCGCCGTCTCGCGCCCGCGCCGCAGACCGGAAGCGTCGACGACGTCGTCGTGGAGCAGGGTCGCGGTGTGGATCAGTTCGACGATGACGGCGAGGTCGATGTGCCGACCGCCGGTATAACCGAGCGCGCGAGCGCTCAGGATCGCGAGCACCGGCCGCAGCCGCTTGCCGCCGCTGCCGATCACGTAGTGCGCGAGCTGATTGATCAGCACCACGTCCGAGTGCAGCCGGGCCTTGATCAGGGCGTCGACCTCGGCCATCTGATCGGCGATGAGGGCCCGGACCTCGTCTATCCCTGGTTCGGCGGCGGCAGCGGACGGCATCACGGTCGGTTCGGTCGGAGGGGGCCGGAATTGTGCCAAGGGGTCGCCGCCATTACTACCCTGGGATGCAGACGATGCGCCTCGGACAGGACCCGCCCCGGGGCGCTGGCGAGGGGAAAAGCTTGAGTCATTTCCGGTGCTTCCGTATGATGCCGGGCTCCTTGGGCGGCACCGCCCACACCCTTCAAGCGACTGGTCGAACAACCCATGCAAGCAGTGATCAAAACCGGCGGCAAGCAGTACTGCGTTTCCGTCGGCGACAAACTGACGGTCGAGTCCCTCCCCGTCGATGCCGGCGCCCCGGTCGAGTTCTCGACCGTGCTGCTGGTGAAGTCCGGCGAAAAAGTGACGGTCGGCACGCCGACGGTCGAAGGCGCGAAAGTCCGCGCCACCGTGATCGAGAACGGCCGCGGTCCCAAGGTCCGCATCGTGAAGTTCAAGCGCCGCAAGCACTATCGCAAGCAGCAGGGCCATCGCCAGAATTACACGAAGGTCGAGATCAACGAGATTGTCGGAGGTTAAGCGCCATGGCACACAAGAAAGCAGGCGGCAGCACGCGTAACGGCCGCGACTCCCAGGCCAAGCGCCTCGGCGTGAAGAAGTTCGGCGGCGAAGTCGTCATCCCGGGCAACATCCTCGTCCGCCAGCGCGGCACGCATTACAAGGCCGGCGCGAACGTCGGTCTCGGTCGCGACCATACCCTGTTCGCGACGGCCGAAGGCCGCGTGGTGTTCGAGACCAAAGGCCCGAACCGCCATCCGTACGTGAGCGTCGTGCCCGTCTGAAGCCTTGAGGCCCCCGCCGCACGAAGACCCCGTCCCGCGACGGGGTTTTTTGTTGGTGGACGCCGCGTCACGCAGCCCGATGAAATTCGTCGACTACGCGAAGATCCACGTTGCCGCCGGCAAGGGCGGCGACGGCTGCCTGAGCTTTCGGCGCGAGAAGTTCATCGAGTTCGGCGGGCCGGACGGCGGTGACGGCGGCGACGGCGGCAGCGTGTACCTGCGCAGCGATCCGCGCCTGAACACGCTGATCGATTTCCGCTACAAGCGGCACTTCAAGGCCACCAACGGCCAGCCCGGGGCCGGGCGCGATCGCATCGGCAAGTCCGGCGAGGACCTCGCGATCCGCGTGCCCTGCGGTACCGTGGTCTACGACGAAGGCACGGGCGAGCCGATCGGCGAGCTGCTCGAGGCCGGCGACGAGCTGCTGGTCGCGAAGGGCGGCCGTCACGGCCTCGGCAATGCGCATTTCAAGACCAGCACCAATCGTGCGCCGCGCCGGATCACCAAGGGCTCGCCGGGCGAGGCGCGCGAGCTTCGGCTCGAGCTGAAGCTGCTCGCCGACGTCGGGCTCGTCGGCCTGCCGAACGCCGGCAAATCGACCTTGATCAGCCGCGTCTCGGCCGCACGGCCGAAGATCGCGGACTATCCGTTCACGACTTTGCATCCGGTCCTCGGCGTGGTGTCGCTGGGCCCGGAGCGCAGTTTCGTGATCGCCGACATTCCCGGCATCATCGAAGGCGCGGCGGAAGGCGCGGGGCTCGGGCTCACTTTCCTGCGCCACATCGATCGCACGAAACTGCTGCTGCACGTCCTCGACGTGTCCGAGCTCGATCCGGCGCGCGATCCCGCCAAGGATTTCGCGATCATCAGCAGCGAGCTCGCGAAGTACGATCCCGAGCTCGCCAAGCGCGAGCGCTGGCTCGTGATGAACAAGGCCGACGTGCTGACGCCGGAACAGCGCACGGCGCTGCTGAAGAGCATGCGGCGCAAGCTGAAGTGGAAAGGGCCCGTCCATCTCGTGTCGGCCGCGACCGGCGAAGGCTGTACGGCGTTGATGCAGGCCGTGGACGCGCGGCTCGCGGAGCTACAGGCACGGGATGACGGACAGGACGCATTCGATGGACGCTGAAGAACGACGCTCGCGACAGACCGCGGCGGAATCGCGCCGCTGGGTGGTGAAGATCGGCAGCGCGCTCGCCACCCGCGACGGCATGGGCCTCAATGCCGTCGCGATCGGCGAATGGGCCGATCAGCTCGCGGCCCTGCGCCGGGCCGGCCGCGACGTCGTCGTCGTCACCTCCGGCGCGGTCGCCGAAGGGGCGGCGCGCCTCGGCTGGAAAGTGCGCCCGCATTCGCTGCACCAATTGCAGGCCGCGGCCGCGATCGGCCAGATGGGGCTGGTGCACTGCTGGGAGATGGCGTTCAAGGCGCGCGGCCTGCTCGCGGCGCAGATCCTCCTCACGCACGAAGACATCGCGAACCGCGAGCGCTATCTGAACTCGCGCAGCACGCTGCTGACCTTGCTGCAGCTCGGCGTCGTGCCCGTCATCAACGAGAACGACACGGTCGCGACCGAGGAGATCAAGCTCGGCGACAACGACACCCTGGCCGGCCTCGTGTCCAATCTCGTCGACGCGGATCTGCTCGTGATCCTGACCGATCAGGACGGCCTGATGACGGCCGATCCGCGGCACGAGCCGAACGCGAGCCTGATCGGCGTCGCGCAGGCGGAAGATCCCAGGCTCCTCGAGATCGCCGGTGACGGCGGCGCCTGGGGACGCGGCGGCATGCGCACCAAGGTCACGGCCGCGCGGCTCGCGGCGCGCTCGGCGACTTCGACCGTCATCGCGGGCGGCCGGCGGCCGGGGGTGCTGCTAGATCTCGCCGCGGGGCGCGGCGTCGGCACGCTGCTGACGGCGCCGGCGACGAAGCTCGCCGCGCGCAAGCTCTGGCTCGCCGGCACGCTGCACGTGCGCGGGCGCCTGACCTTGGACGCCGGCGCCTGCCGCGTGCTGCGCGAGCAGGGCAAGAGCCTGCTGCCGGTCGGCGTCGTCGCGGTCGACGGCGAGTTCGAGCGCGGCGAGCTCGTGTCCTGCGTGGATCAGCAGGGGCGGGAGATCGCGCGCGGGCTGGTCAACTACGGCGCGCGCGAAGCGCAAGCCATCAAGGGCCTGCCCTCGTCGCGGCTGGAAGACGCGCTCGGCTACCTGCGCGAACCCGAGCTCATCCACCGCGACAATCTCGCGCTGGTGTGAGGCCCCTCCCGGATTCCGCGGCGCTGCGCGCCGCTCCTTCCGGGCTACGGATGCGATCTTTGAATCGCCGGTCCGGACATGCCGAACCCCGGATTCGCTTTGCTCATCCGGGCTACAAAGAGATGCGTAGCCCGGAAGGAGCGCAGCGGAATCCGGCCACGGCCGCAGGCCGTTGGAGGGGACGAGGGAACGCACATCGCAACGGAAGCGACGTGCACCGGCTTTGCTATGGTCGGCGGGGCGATGACTCAACCCGAAACCAGGCCGGTGGCATCATCCCATCATGCCCGCGGAGGCGGACATCCAGCACAAGGGTTCGGGCGGTGGGAAGGGGTGGGGTCCAGCGCTGACTGGGGTCCCCCTGCGCGGGGACGACGGCGCTGAGGCCGTTTACGTCGGCCTCATGTGTGGCAGCGCTTCAGCGCTGCGCTTCCTTCGGACTACGAGAACGGACCGGCACCGGGTGCCGGCGGGCGCGTACGCTCAGGCCGCCGCCATCGCCTTGATGCGGGCGTTCAGGCGCGCCTTGTGGCGGTCGGCCTTGTTCCGGTGCACGAGATCGGTCTTGACCATCTTGTCGATGATCGGCACGGCCTGCGCGTAGGCGGCGCGGGCGCCGTCTTGATCGCCGGCCTGGATGGCCTTGAGAACCTGTTTGATACGAGTGCGCAGCAGCGAGCGGCGGCTGGCATTGTGCGCACGATGCTTCTGCGCCTGGCGGGCACGCTTGCGGGCTTGAGCAGTGTTGGCCAAGGGATGGCTCCGATCGAGCTGATGAAAGACGGCGAAATATGCCGTCGCGCCCCGTGGCTGTCAATCGGGACGGCCGGGAAATCCGCGACTTGCGGCCTCGAAGCGGTCAATGGGAAGCCTCATCCGCGGAGCGCGTCGCGGACCCCTCGGCGCGCGGGGCGGCCATGGCGCCGCCCGGCCCCTATAATGCCGCGCCCGCCGGCGATTCGGGCGACCCTCAATCCCGGAAGCCCCAGTTCTCCCGCACCGCCCGATGAAGTCCCGCAACCTGCTCCGCTCCACCGCGCTGGTCGGCCAGATGACGCTGGTGTCCCGCGTGCTCGGTCTCGTGCGCGATGCCGCGATCGCCGCGATGTTCGGCGCCTCGGCCGCGACCGACGCCTTCTTCGTCGCTTTCAAGATCCCGAATCTCTTCCGGCGCCTGTTCGCGGAGGGCGCTTTCTCGCAGGCTTTCGTGCCCGTGCTCGCGAGCCACAAGACCAGGGACTCGACGGACGAGGTCAGGCGACTGGTCGACGCCGTGTTCAGCGCGCTCGCTTTCGTCCTGCTCGGCATCACCGCGATCTTCGTCGTCGCCGCGCCTTTCTTCATCACGATCTTCGCGCCGGGATTCGTCGGCGATGCCTCGCGCTTCGATCTGAGCGTGTCGCTGCTGCGGCTGACCTCGCCGTATCTGCTCTTTATCGCGTTGACGGCGCTGGTCAGCGGCGTGCTGAACACCTATGGCCGTTTCGCCCTGCCGGCCCTGACGCCGGCCCTGCTCAACGTGTCCTTCATCGGTTGCACGATCTGGCTCGCGCCGCGGCTCGACGAGCCCGTCTTCGCGCTCGCCGTCGCCGTCGGCATCGGCGGCGCGCTGCAGCTCGGCTTTCAGCTCGCGGGCGCCTGGCGTATCGGCATGCTGCCGCGGCCGACGCTGAAGCTGCGCCATCCCGGCGTCAAGCGCATCCTCGTGCTGATGGGCCCGGCAGTGTTCGGCGTGTCCGTCGCGCAGATCAATTTCCTCGTCGACACCTTCGTCGCGTCCTTTCTCCAGCAGGGCAGCATCTCCTGGCTCTACTACGCAGACCGCCTGATGGAGTTCCCGCTCGGCATCTTCGGCATCGCCTTGGGCACCGTGATCCTGCCGCACCTGTCCGAGCATCACGCGCGCAACGAGCACGCCGGCTTCAGCGATACGCTCGACTGGGGCCTGCGCGCCGTGCTGACGGTGACGCTGCCCTCCGCCGTGGGGCTCGCCGTGCTCGCCGGGCCGATCCTTTCGACGCTCTTTGAATACGGCGAATTCACCGCGCACGACGTCACGCAGAGCTCCTATGCGCTGATGACTTACGCCGCCGGGCTTACCGGCTTCATCATGGTCAAGGTGCTCGCGCCCGGCTATTACGCGCGCCAGGACACGCGCACGCCGGTGAAGATCGGCGTCGTCGCGATGCTGACCAACGTGGTGCTGTGCGCGCTCCTGGCGTGGCCGCTGAAGCATGCCGGCCTCGCGCTCGCGACCTCGATCGCGGCTTTCGTCAATTCGAGCTTGCTGCTGCGAGGGCTGCTGCAGAGAGGCGTGTACCGGCCGCGTCCCGGCTGGGCGCCGTTCGCGCTGCGCATCGTCGTCGCTTGCACGCTGATGGGCGTCGCTCTGTGGTGGGCAGCCGACGCGCAGGCGCTGTGGTCCGCGCGCACGCTGGCGGAGCGCGCCGTGCGGCTCGCCGCGCTCGTCTGCGGCGGCGTTGCGATCTATGTCGGCACGCTGTGGCTGGGCGGGCTGCGTCCTTCGCATTTGGCCCAACCGCGCGCGTCGCTATAATGCGGCGACCTCAGCGTCACACCCGTACCCGGCAGCACCGATAGCGTCGATGGACATCATCAGGGGCGAGCACAACATCCGGCCGCGGCATCGCGGGTGCGTCGCGACCATCGGCAATTTCGACGGCGTCCATCGCGGCCACCAGGCCGTGATCGCGGCGCTCGAGGACAAGGCGCGCGCGCGCGGCGCGAAGTCGACCGTCGTGCTGTTCGAGCCGCAGCCCGCCGAGTACTTCGCGCGCGCCGCGCCGCCGGCGCGGCTCACGCGGCTGCGCGAAAAGGCCGAGCTGCTGGCCGGGCTCGGCGTCGATCAACTGCTCGTGCTGCCTTTCGATCAGCACCTGGCCTCGCGGCCCGCGGACGAGTTCGTGCGCCGCTGCCTCATCGACGGCCTGGACATCCGCGGTCTCATCGTCGGCGATGACTTCAAGTTCGGCAGCCATCGCAGCGGCGACTTTCGGCTGCTGCAGCGTTTCGCCGAGACGCACGGCTTCTCGATCGATCGCGCCGATTCCTTCATCGAGGCCGGCGAGCGCGTCAGCAGCACGAGCATCCGCGGTCTGCTGCGCGAAGGGCGTCTCGCCGACGTGGTGCCGCTGCTCGGCCGCCGCTATTTCATTTCGGGACGCGTCGTGCACGGCCAGAAGAAGGGCCGTGAAATGGGCTTCGCGACGGCGAACATCGATCTGCACCGGCTCGCGAGCCCGCTGCACGGCATCTTCGCCGCCCGCGTGCGCTGCATCGAAGACGTGCCGCTGCCGGCCATCGCCTACATCGGCTCGCGGCCGATCGTCAACGGCACGCGCGCCGTGCTCGAGGTCCATCTCTTCGATTTCCATCGCGATCTCTACGGTCGCTACCTCAAGGTCGACTTCGTCGCGAAGATCCGCGACGACCTGCCGTTCACCGATTTCGAGTCCCTGGCTCGGCAGATCGCGCGCGACTGCGAGGACGCGCGGCGCTTGCTCGCCGCCGACTGAGCCCGCGATGGGACTGCGTACCTGGCCCTGGCTGCTCTTAGCCGCGTGCATCGTCGCGCTGGATCGGGTGAGCAAGCTCCTCGTCGTCGCGCAGCTCGATTACGGCGTGCAGAATTCGATCCTGCCGGGCTTCAATCTGACCCTGCTGCACAACACCGGGGCGGCCTTCAGCATGTTCGCGGACGGATCCGGCTGGCAGCGCTGGCTGTTCATCGCGATCGCGGTCGGCGTGTCGGCGTGGATTTACGCGATGCTCCGACGCATGCCGTCGGACGCGCGCTGGATGCCGCTCGCCTTCGCGTTCGTGCTGGGCGGCGCGCTCGGCAATTGCTGGGATCGCGCCACACTCGGCTATGTCGTCGACTTCGTGCAGCTCTGCTGGCGCGCGCACTGCTTCCCCGCTTTCAACGTCGCCGACTCCGCGATTACCGTAGGCGCAGCCATGATTATCCTCGACATGCTGAGGCCCTCGGCCGATCCGAAAGCGGGTGCGCGGGCCTGACGGCTCTGTGCGGCCTGCGTATAATCGCGGGCCATCCAGCCTTCGCGAGCGCGCTCAATGGAAATTCATCTGGCCAATCCCCGCGGTTTCTGCGCCGGCGTCGACCGTGCCATCGGCATCGTCGAGCGCGCGCTCGAGCTGTTCGGCGCGCCGGTCTACGTGCGCCACGAGGTCGTGCACAACAAGTACGTCGTCGACGGCTTGCGCCAGAAGGGCGCCATCTTCGTCGACGAGCTGCACGAGGTGCCGGACGACGCGACCGTGATCTTCAGCGCGCACGGCGTGGCCAAGGCCGTGCGCCAGGAAGCGGCGCGTCGCAAGCTGCGGGTGTTCGATGCGATCTGCCCGCTGGTGACGAAGGTACACATGGAGGTCGGGCGCTATCAGCAGGAAGGCCGCGAGTGCATCCTCATCGGCCACGCCGGTCACCCCGAAGTCGAAGGCACGCTCGGCCAGTACACGGCGCGCAAGGGCCGCGGCGGCATGTACCTCGTCGAGTCGGTCGAGGACGTGTGGAAGCTCGAAGTGAAGGATCCCGAGTTCCTCGCCTTCGTCACGCAGACCACGCTGTCGATGGACGACACCGCGGTCGTGATCGACGCGCTGCGCAAGCGCTTCCCGAAGATCGTCGGCCCCAAGAAGGAAGACATTTGCTACGCGACGCAGAATCGCCAGGACGCCGTGAAAGGCCTGCTGAAAGACTGCGATCTGATCCTCGTCGTCGGCTCGCAGACGAGCTCGAACTCGACGCGGCTGAAAGAAATCGCCGAGAAGCAGGGCATCGCCGCCTATCTCATCGACAATGCGGACGAGATCCAGCGCGAATGGTTGAACGGCAAGCGCAGCGTCGGCGTCACGGCCGGCGCATCCGCGCCCGAAGTGCTGGTGGAGCAGGTCGTCTCGCGCCTGAAGGCCTGGGGCGGCGAGGCGGTCAACGAAGTGCCCGGCATCACCGAGCAGGTGGTGTTCAGCCTGCCGCGCGAGCTCGTGCGCGCCGGCGAGCCCGTGCTTCCGCACATCCGCTGAGTCGCGCGCCGTCCAGGCCGCAGCCCGGGTGGAGCGCGCAGCGCGCAATCCGGGATCGGTCGTTTGGATGCGATGAAGATCCCGGGTTTCGCTGCGCTACACCCGGGCTACGAGAGGCGTGGCGCGAACGTTTCGTAGCCCGGGTGGAGCGCGCAGCGCGCAACCCGGGATCGGGCGTTTGGGCGCGATGAAGATCCCGGGTTTCGCTGCGCTACACCCGGGCTACGAGACCGCGGGGTTTCATTCCTCGCAGTACTTTCCGATTTTCTCTTCCGCATCGGCGATGCGCTCGGCCTGCATCTCCGGCGTCATGTGCGCGATCTGGCCGTCCTCGGTCTTGTAGCGCGGCCGATTGTTCTCCCGCAGCAGCGCGAGCGCCTGCCGCGCCTGCTCGCAGGCACGGGCTTTCTGCTCTTCCTGTTCGGGCGTCGGCGCCCGTTTCTCATCGGCGGGTTTGGCGTCGGTCTGTTCCGGCGGCAGGATGCGCTCGCGATCCTGCTGCAGCTTGTTCGCGGCGTCGGCCGTCGGGCGGCTGGTTTTCGGCTTGACGATCTTCGCCTCCGCGCCCTTGGGCGGCGGGCGCTCGGAGAACACGGTCTTTCCGTTCTCGTCCTTGTACTGGTAGATCTCGGCCTGCGCGCCCACGGCGGTGACGCACAGTGCACCGAAGAGGCAGCAGAGCACGCGCATCGTCGGCTCGCGACTCATTGCCAGCAGCGTTCGAGATCGCCGCCGGTCGAGCTGCCCTGAGTACCGCGTGAATCGAGCTCCAGGTTGCCGCACTCCGCATCGCCGTCGCCGAACTGCGGCGTGGCGATCAGCCTGTAGCTCGTCGCGATGTCTGCCGAGGGCCCGGCCTCGATCGAGAGCTCGTAGTTGTCCTCGGCCGATTTCGGCGCGTCGCTGCCGTAGCCGAGCTCGGTCGGTGTCGTCGTGTAGGTGTTCTGATCCGCGAAGTAGCGTTCCTGGCGCGCCGCCGCGTCCATCAGCAGCGCCTTGCCCTCCGCACGCTTGGTGCGAAGGATGTAGTTCTGGTAGCTCGGGTAGGCCACCGAGGCGAGGATGCCGACGATCACGACGACGATCATCAGTTCGATCAGGGTGACGCCGTGCTGGCGGCGCATGCAGCGTCGCGGGCGTCGAATGCGGGCCATCGTCATATCCTAATCTCCCGGGTCACTCTGTACCGTTCGTCGTCATCGCGCAGATGGGGCACGCGCCGGCCGCGCGTGACACAAACTGCTCAGTCGCCCCTCTACTCGGCATTGGTGCCGGCTTCGTCTTCGAAGCCCGTCTCGCCGTTGCGGAACTCGCGCCAGGAGATCTCCGCCGCGGGATCGCCGGCACCGGTCTGGGCCGGCGTGGTTTCGAGCTCGCCGCGCGAATCCTGCGTCACGAGGGTCACGCGGCCTTCGGTGGTCTGGTTGCCGAAGTGTATGCTCGGGCTGGACGAAAAGCCGCCGCCCTGGTCGAAGCTTTCGGGTATCTCGACGGGATCTTCAACCGTCGGATCGTCGCAGTCGGTGCAGGGGAAGACGCTGCGCGTGGGCGGCACGCCGGTGCTGAAATCCACCGCGAGCAGGCGGCTGTTGCCGTCTGCGCCGCAGAGATCGACGCTCGGCGTGAACAGCGAGCTAAACATCACGCCGCCGAACAGCGAGATGCGGCTCGCGGCGCGCTCGGCCGGTTTGATCGAGCTGTCGTTCACCGGCGGATTCTCCGGATCGACGTCGGCCGGCACGAAGCCCTGAGTGGCGAAGTCCTTACGCCAGCCGCCGGCGGCCGCAACCGCCTCGCGCAGCTCCTTGGTGCTGGTCGAGCCGTTGCCGTCGGTATCGGCGCTGCTACTCAGCGTCACGCCTTGGACGACGTCGTTGTTGAACACCCGTGCTTTCGACACATCGATCAGATCGGCCACCTCGGTCGGCACATTCTCACCGCGGACGACGATGCCGTAGGCGCTCTGTTGATTCTCCGTGATCTTGTCGTCATTGGTGAATAGACGGCCGCTCGCGGCGACGAGCCAATGGCGGAATTTGCGGTCGATGGTGACGGCCGGCTGTGTGACGAACGGGCGGTTCAGATCTTCGAGCACGCGCGTCGGCTCTCCCCAGGTGGAGCTGGTCTCGTTCTCGTCCATCGAGATGCGGTAGAGACTGCCCTGATCGGCCACCTCCGGATCCGTGTCGCCCGTCACCGGCGCGCCAACGGTGCCGAAATAGAGCTCCTCGTCCTTCATGTCGAGATCGAAGTCCGTGCTCGCGATATCGCCGACGAAGACGTCTTCGTCCGGGATCGTGAACGTTTGGACGAGATTCCTGGCATCGCTTTCGCTCGACGCCGAGAGCATTCTCGACAGATCGTAGGCGTAGACGTTGGCGTTTTGCAGCGGATCGCCGTGGGATTCGTAGGTTGCGGAGGCTAGGTTGCTGGGCCCGGTACCGAAGACGAGATACCACTTGTTCGGGCCCGTCTTCCCCTCGGGCGTACCGAAGCCGACGGCCTGCGGCACCGAAGTCGTGAACTGCAGGTTCGGCGGCGAGATCTCCGCGAGCACCTTCGGCGGCTGCTCGGGGTCGGTCACGTCCATGATGACGTAGGCAGATTTCGTCTTGATGTTGTTGCTGCTGTCCGCGTCGGCATTGCGATCCACCGAAATCCCGGTGTTGTCGCTGCCGCCGCCGAAGCGCATGCCGGCGACGAGAATCGTGCCCCAACCGCCGGGGTGGACGCCGTCGTCACCATCATCAGCGAAGATTTTGACGTCGAATACGCGGATCGGCAGATCCATGTAGTAGACGTGCGAGTAGTCCTGGCGCGCCAGCCACTGCAGGTGCGGCAGCAGATTTTTCGGCACGTAAGCCCACAGCTCCGAGCCCAGCGGATGCGCGGTGATACCGTTCGTCGGTGCCAACTCGAATTTGAGTTCGTCGGCATTGAAAAAGCCGGCATTGAAGGCGTGGATCATGCCGTCGTTGGCGCCGACGTAGACCACCTGGCGGCGGTTCTGATAGCGCTCGCGGAACCTCGCGTAGGATGCGTCGAGCGCCGACTGATCGAAGCCTGCACTCGGCGCACCGACCGACACCGGCGTCGAGTGGATGATGTCGCCGAGGCGCATGATCTCGACGCCGCGCGGACCGCCTTTCTCGCCGCCGCCGTCGTAATCGACGCTGCGCTTGCGGAACTGATTGAGGCCGGTCTGCTTGCCGCGCACCCAATCGACGAGGTTACGGCCCTCGTCGCGCGTATTGGTGTCCAACCACCAGAAATTGTCCGCAGTGACCGTGTCATGGACGAGGCTCTTGACCTCGGTGCTGTCGACGACGGTGTCGAAGTCATCGTCCATCCAGGTCAGGATGTAGCGGCCTTCATCGGCGGTGTCCCCGTAGGCACGCTGCGTCGTAATCGTGGCTTCGTCGAGATCCGACAGCCGTTCACGCGCGTTCCAGACGGTTTTCAGGCCGTTTGCGCCATAGATCTCCACCGGCGCGGTCGGCGTGAACTGTTCGGGATCGGAGGGGTCGGGTCGATTCGGATCCACGCCTTCCCGCGCGGGAGTGTTCGGATCGTCGGGCTTGGGCACGTAACGCACCAGCTTGGTCCGGCGTTCGCTGGGCTCCACGTTGTTGTCGAACACGAGCTTCACGACCCGATCGACGTCGAAACCGTCTATCTGGCCGTCCTGGTCTCCGTCCTCGCGAATGAGGCCGAACTTGTCGACGAACAGCGCGTGCAGCGTGCCGATCCAGCGCACCGAATTGCTTTCGCCGTCGCTCTTCTCCGGGTCGTACAGCGCCTGGAACAGCACGCCGTTGCCCTGCTGCTCATTGGCGACGACCGCGGCCGCCGTACCGGAAGAAACCCGTTCCAGAATGGTGTCGAACACTTCGCGCAGCGAGCTTTCGAGATCGCCGGGATCGGTCACGAAGTAGAAGGTGTCGGGCACACCGTCGCCGTCCGCATCCCACTCCGACTTGACGTCCGGGCGCTTGTTATCGTTCGAATCCTTGAAGCCGCCCCATTTCGCGGCGTAGTAGAGCGGCGACTCGAGCAGCTCGGCCGAGGCCGTCGTGCTGATCGTAAAAGTGGCCGACTGTGCGCCGAATTGCCCCGTCGAGCCGCCGTCGCCCGTGATCGGGCGGCAGTTGTTGCAGCCTTTCACGCCGGTCGGATCGGTGTAGTTCGCGCCTTCGATGCCGGAGTAGGCGTGGAAGCCGTCCTTGGTCGTGCCGCTCGTGATGAAACCGAAGAGCTGCGGGATATTGGTGGACTCCGTCACCGCGGTGGTCGTGATCGTGAGCTGATTGTCCGCGGCGTGGGTGTCGAGCCGATACTCGATCATGCCCCACATGTCCTGGTCGTAGTCCCCGCCCTGCTCGGAGTCTTCCCAGTTGACATAGAACAGGCCGCTGAAGATGCCGGTGCCGGCTTCCGGCACGGCATTGCTGCCCGCACTGACTTCGGTGTGCGGGCGCACGATCTTGAAGTCGACCAGCGCGCCGCCGCCGTCGTTGGCAGGGTTGTTGTTCTTTTCGTCGAGGCTGTTGCCGCCTTTGCGCAGGCGGTAAGCGGGCAGGACCTTTACCGCCTTGCCGCCGGAAACCGGGATGTCGATGATCGGCGCGCCGGTCGCGAGCGACACGGCGAAGGTCTTGACGGTCTGCTTCTCCGGCAGACCCGGCATCAGGTCTTCCGTATGCGCATAGTGCGCGAGACCTGCCATGTGATAGGAGCCGCGCACGGTCGGCGCTTCGGGGCAGAGGCCATACACGTCACCGAGGCCGTTGGCCCCGTCGATGGTCTTGGAGGTACAGAACTCGTTGATTGCCGCACCGCTGCGGCCGACGAAGAAGTTTTTGCCTTCGAGGTTCTCGCCGTTCGCCGCGCCGATGGCCTCGGTCAACGCCTCCGCCGAAGAGGCCGTGAAGTCGGGATCCGTCTCGTCGTCGTCGTAGGAGCTGACGCTCGCGTTGAAAATGATCGCGTTCAACGAGGCGCAGGAATTGTCTTCGGTGACGGGCGAGTCCCAGTCCGTGTCATCGACGAAGTCGGGAATATAAGTCGTGTCGGCACCGCCGTCGTTGAACCCGGCCGTAGGCGAGCGCGTCGTCGAGCCGAAATAGCGCAGCGCCTCCAGATAGATTTCCGACATCGGGTTGCCCCAGCTCGCGCACTTGCCCTCGTTCTTGATTTCGGTGAGCTGGAAGTCGCAGTTCTCGATGCCGCCGTCGCCGCCGGGCAGGTAGGTGCCGTCGTCGTAGCCATAGCCGTAGATGCGGATGGCGTTCAGGGATTTGATGATGCCGGGCGTGCTGGATGCCAGCGGCTCGAACGTACCGTCGCTGGTATCGACCTCATCGTTCAGCGTCGTCATGCGCTTCTTCAGCCGGCCGCCGGACAGATTATTGCCTTTGCTGCCGGTGACGAGGGCGAACTGCATCTGGCCGTCGAGGCCGTATTTCTGCAGCAGGCCCTCGGGCTTGCGGTTTGCGCCGTAGCTCGCGCAATTCTCGAGATTCTGCGGCGGATTGAGGGTGTGGCTACATACTTCGACACGCACATTATGGTTGCGTTTGTCGCCGGGTGCCTTAAGCAGCGCGGTGTCCTGATTCGGATCATTCGATCTGGCGAAGACGCCGGATACCGCCGAATCATTGCTGTTCGAATTGGTGCCGAACTCATCCCTGAATGTGCACTGCCGGCGCTCATTGGCGGCCCACAGAGAGAAGTTACCCTTCGCCACTCGCATTATCGGCGGAGCCGTTATCGAATGTGAGCTGCCGGCGGTCGCGTAGGTGGTGTTGCAGATCGTGATGCCCTCGTCATCGTCGTCGACACTATCGACGTCACCACCGTTGGCCGTGTCGGTCCTGACCAAATCATGCGGCGTCAGCTTGGCCAGATCGGCACCGTTGTAGTATTTCGCGAAGCTGTGGGCATCACCCGGCAGATTTGCGCGTTCGAGCACCGTGGTGGTGGCCGTGTCCGTCGAGCGGTAGCCGCCGTAGAGAATCTTGCGCACGATGTCCATGCGCGTCATCGTCGCCCAGTTCAAAAAATTGCCGCTCCACGCATCTGCCGTGCCGCCTCCCTCCGTGCTCGTGCAGTAGTGGTTGTAGACAGTGTCAGCGTCATCCACACGCGGGTCGTCGACCTTGCCGACCGGCTTGAAGCGCTGATCGCCGCTGCTGTATTTGTAGCAGAGGTCGGAGTGGAAATAGCCGTAGTACTCGAAGGAATCGAGGTAGGTGCGCTCGGCCACGCCGTCCTTGTTCAGGTCGGTGTAATCGTTGTAGGCCTTG
Source organism: Gammaproteobacteria bacterium (assembly GCA_035325705.1). GTDB lineage: Bacteria > Pseudomonadota > Gammaproteobacteria. The sequence continues at coordinate 62,417 of DAOKZI010000017.1, read as the reverse complement.
ATGAAGTACTGGTGATCCATCGACATCGCGAGCATCACCAGCGGCGGCACGGATTCCACCGTGAGGATGGGGGTCGCGGTGAAAGTCCCCATTTCCGCGCCGGACAGATTCGCTTGCGCGACGCCGGACCAGATCGCGGGCAGGAAGCCGACGCTGAGCGCGAGTCCGTGACAGAATTCCCTGAGGCGTTTCATCGTCTTCATGGCCGGATGACTCCAGTCGTTCCGATTCGTGAGGTTCAGCGCGACAGCGCGCGATAGTCGGAGCCCGTGAAGGAACGGGCGTTGCCGAGGGCGCGCCCGGCGGCGCGCAAATCGAACAGAATGTACTTGTTCGCGGCCCCGGAGCCCGCGCCCTGATCCGAGGCATTGGACACGAGGTTGCTGCCGAACGCGGGCTGCACGCCGATGCGCGTGACCCAGACGTCGCCGAAGACGTCCTCGTTGTCGAGCTCGTCGTCGTCATCGACGTCGTCGCGGAACTCGATGTCGGGGCTGCGCTCGGCGAGCTCCTCGAAGCTGCCGTTCTCGCCCATGTCGTAGCGCTTGGAGGGGTCGGTGATCGTGATTTCGTCCGGAATCTCGAAGTTCGCCGACTCCGTCACCTCGCCTTCGATTGCATCCGGCCAGCCGTGGTAGAACACGTGCGCGGCGAGCACCGGGGACACCGAGTCGCGCGTGCCGTCGGAAGTCTGGAAGGCGCGCCGCGCCTGCGTGGTGTTCGCGGTCATCTTCAGATCGAGCGTCGTCGAGCGCATCGCGATCACGGCGACCATCGTCATCACCAGCAGCAGCACCATCGCGACGATCAGGGCCAGGCCGCGCTGCGCGTGCACAGAAGGATTGCGGGTCATCGGCTCAGCCTCGCGTCGTGTTGCGGATCTGGATGGACGTGTTGAACAGCTTGCGCCGGTAGCGCTGGGCATCCTCGGGCACCGTATAGACGACGCCGTCGCCGTCGGCGCCGCCGTAGAGCGTGTACTCGGCATCGTCATTCGCCGTGGTGTCCAACTCGTTGTTGCGAATCAGCACGCTGAGCTTCACGTCGATGACCTTGTTCCAGCCGTTGTCGGCCGTGACGTCCTCGGCGCTCAGATAGCGATCCGGCGAGCGATCGCCGTTGTCGTCGACGCCGTAAGCGAGCTGCATCTGCTCGACGCCGGCGATCACGTCCTGCTCGACCAGCGCGAGCCCGTCGAGGGAGAGGCGCGTCAGCGTCGGGATCTTGTCGTCCGCATCGTCGCAGATGGCGGCGTTGCCGCGTGCCTGCGAGGAGCAGGGCCGTAGGAAGTAAATGAAGGTCCGATACTGGAAATTTGCGACGTCGCCTTCCTCGGCGACTTCTTCTTCGACGGTCTCGGCGTCGTCCGCCTCCGGCGTCAGGTCCGAGGGAAGATCGGCCAGATTTGCGCCCTGGAACACGTAGCCGCGACGGGCGATCGCGGTGCGCACGTATACGCGATTGGCATCGAGCGCGCCGGAGGCGCGACGTATCGGCTCGGCGTAGCGCACGATCACGATGTCCGAGTTCGGCACATAGTCGGAGTCCGGAATACAGTCGAGCGGGGACTCGTCTTCGCCGTCGATGCCATAGACGCCGGCCACCTGGAGCGCCGCCGCCGCGCCGTCGCAGTCGTCCGTAATCGAGTCGATATCGCCGTCGACGTCGATCTCGCTCGCCTCGACGCCGCCCCAGTGATCGGCCATGCGCAGGTCGTACTGCATCTGGTTCATCAGGTAGCGTGCGTTCTCGTTGAGCACGTTGGCGCCTTCCTGGATGCGATAGGCCTGCTTGTTGCTGACGAAGAGCTGCACGATGCCGACCAGGAGAATGAGGCCGACGACCATCGCGACCATCATCTCGACCAGGGTGATACCCCGCTGGCGGCGAAGCACGAGCGGGCGGGAACTCAGACCTGTGCTCACGGCACGACCCTCACGAAGAGAAACTGCTTGCGGAGATCGGCTCCCTCGGCCTCGCCGTCCTCATCCTGGACGACGTCGTCGACGCCGACCGTACGCTCGTTCCAAGTGAGCTTGATCGCGTAGACGATGCCCTCGTTGTCGCAGGCCCAGCCGGTGGCGTCGCCGTCATTGGGCGTCGAGTCGATGCACACGACTCCTTCACCGCCGGGCAGGGTCGCCGCGTTCGATTCGTTGGGCTTGCCCGAGGCACCGTCGTTCCACAGCACGAGATCGTATTCGGCGAGCTCGGCCGGCGTGCATGCCTCGGCGCCGCAGTCGGTCTCGAGGGAGGTCGGCATCGCGCCGGTGATGTTGTAGTCGCCGTCGCGCACTCCCGTCATGTTCGCGCGCATCCGGTCGGCCATGTTCTCCGCCTGCATCGTCGCTACTGCGCGTAGCTGGGAGCCGTGCGTGAAGCGCATGCCCGCGACCTGCAGGCCGGCGATGCCGAGCAGGCCGATGGCGAACACCACCACGGCGATCAGGACTTCGAGCAGCGTGAAGCCCTTTTGTGTCTGATGACGGCAGTGATTCACGTTCAGTCTCCGCAGCTCAGCGCGTCGCCGTTCGGCGCCTTGGTCAGTATCGACACGCGACCGGTATTGCTGATGGCCAGCGCGCGTGCGTGCTCGTTGCCGCGCGGGTCGCACAGGGTGTAGTAGGTATCTTCCGCGTCGCAGCTATCGTCGCGCTTCGCGTCGTCGTCGGCGTCGCAGACGAGGGCGCCGCTGCCGTCGTAGCCGATCAGTTTCGGAATGCCGGCGGCCGGGGTCAGCACGTTCGGGCCGTTGAGCGGCGACTGCCAGGTGACGAGACAGTCGCCGTCCGCTGGGGTGGCGCCTTCTTCGCAGCCCGCATCGTCGAGGTCCGGGGCGAAATCCCCGTTGCGGTCGACGAAGATCATCCAACCGTCGTCCCAGGCCGTATCCGCATCCGCGCAGTCCTCACCGTCGCTGCTGGCGCAGGCGATGACGAGAGCGTTCTGCTTGACCGCCTCGTTGCGCGCCAGCGCGAGGTTCGACGACAACAGGTTGAGCTGCGAGGTCAACCGGTTGTTCATGATGAGGTCCTGCATGTTCGGCACCGCGAAGGCGAGCGCGATCCCGAGCACCACGATGGTGATCATCAGTTCGACGATCGTGAAGCCGGCTGACGTTTTCATGCCGGCAAGTATCGTGAGCCGGCCGGCGCCCTTCACGGTGGATTCGGGCGAGCGGTAGCAGTCGGCCGACGAGCGGATCGGGATTGCCCGCAGGCTGTGACGGGCGTCACAGCGCGCACAGCGGGCGCGCGGCGAGGTCGGCGGGCCGGCGACGCGCCGGCCTGGAGTCCTTCCAATTGCGAGTCAGTCGCATTGAGCTTGGACTCGTTCCAGGCCGCGCGTATACTCGCGCTCCATGTCAGACCTGTCCGCGACGCCGCCCGCCGCCGCCGAAATGGAGGCGATTTCCCGCAAGCTGCTGGCCCATGGCATCCAGCCGACGCCGCAGCGGCTCGATATCGCGGCGATCTTCTTCGCCGGCGATATGCATCTGTCCGCGGATCAGGTGATCGCCCGCCTCGAGCGCGGCGCCCGGCCGGTGTCCAAGGCCACTGTCTACAACACCCTGGGACTGTTCGCCGCGCGGGGGCTGCTGACGCCGGTCAGCGTCGATTCCTCCAAGGTCTTCTACGATTCGAACACGCGGCCGCACTTCCATTTCTACGATCTCGACGCCGGCGTGCTGACGGACGTGGCGCCCGGCGCGCTCGCGCTCGACGATCTCCCGCCGCCGCCGCCGGGCACGCGCACCGAAGGCGTCGACGTCGTGATCCGGGTGCGCAGACAGACACCCGAAGCCGACTGAAAGCCCCTCGCGAACGGGCTGGCCCGAAGGCGATTTCGGGTTATCATGCGCGCCCTCGCCACGTCACGCCGACGTAGCTCAGTTGGTAGAGCAACTGATTCGTAATCAGTAGGTCCGCGGTTCGAGTCCGCGCGTCGGCACCAGTCGAAGCCCCTGATTCTCCAGTTTTATCCTCCGTAAAGCACTGAAAAACGCTGCGAACCTACTGACTTCTAGGTATACGTATTGCGTGACGCCCACGCCACCGCGTAGCATGGTGAGCCATTAAGGGACACGTATCGGTATACCTTTTGTGTCCCTATGGCCGGCACACCCGCCGGCCCCGACCAACTGATTCCAAGTCAGTAGTGCGGAGGCGCCCATGAACACGGCGACTGAAAGGGACACATCAAAGGCGGCCGGCCGCCCGAAGAAGGGCGACGAGAAGCGGCAGCCGCTGAAGACCGACACCGAGGTTAAGAACCTCAAGGCCGAACCAGCGGTTTACGAGCACGCCATTGGAGACTGTCCCGGGCTTCGTATTCGCGTAAGCCCGTCCGGCCTGAAGTCGTGGTACCTGCGCGCCAGGAACCCGGTCAACCCCTCGAAGCTTGAGAAAATGGTTATTGGCCAGTATCCGGCGATGAGTCTGCGGGAGGCTCGCGAGCGTGTCGGCTCGGAGCGAACCAAGACCCGCGACACCAGCACGACCGCTAAGGAGCGCCGGGACGAGGCGAAGGCGGCGAAGCTCGCCAAGGCCGAGGCGAAGAAGGCGGCCAAGACAGCAACCGACTACACGCTCGCCAAGATGGTGGATGGATACCTGAAGTTCATCAGCGACCCCAAGAATAAGGGCGGCAAGCGTGGCAATGGCTATGTCGCCAATCATAAGGAGGTCGCGCGCTGCCTCGACCGCTACATACTGGGCCGAAAGCCGGGCGACCTTCCAAACGTGTGCCGGACGGAGATCGGCAACGCACCGGCTGCCACCGTTCGCCATAAGGACGTGCTCGCGCAGCTTGCCGAACTGGACGACACCCCTACCCAATACAACAGGACATTGATGTATCTGAAGGGTGCGTACAACTGGACGATCAGAAACGAGGCGGGCGAAGATGCGCCGCGCGTTACCGCCAACCCCTGCGCACTGATACAGCCGAAAGCAGAGGACCCGGACGACCGCGTCCTATCCAAAACCGAGATCCGCAACTTCCTATCCGGCTTGGCTGCGAGCGCCATTCACCCGAAGGTTAAGCAGATCCTGATGCTCATCACGCTGACTGGCCTGCGCTCTCGTGCGGCTGCCAACCTTTCAACCGAATACGTCGACGCCGAGGCTGGCACGATATCGATTCCTGCGGACATGATGAAAAGCGGGCGGCCCTTTGTCTTGCCGCTCACGACGCAGATTAAGACCATTCTCGATGCAACGGGCGTTAAGTCTGGGCTCTATTTCTCGACCGCCTACGGCAATGCTTTCACGTCAAACGAGATAGCGCGCGAGTTCCGCGAAGCCCTGCCGCATTTCAAGCTGTTCGACGGGGTGACCCCCAAGACGCTGCGCAAGACGCTGGCGACAGAGATCAGCAATTGCAAAGACAAGGATGGCAACAAGATCGACCGCTTCATTAAGTCGCGACTACTCGACCATGCCGACTCATCCGTCACTGGCCGGCATTACGACCGCTATGCGTACCTCGACGAGAAGCGGCATTGGCTTCAGGTATGGGGCGACTACATCGACACCCTGATGCCAGCGGATGGCGAAGCAAAGACGGAAGCCGCCTAGATGCAACGGGGGCGACCTAAGGGCACGCGGAAACGCAGTCCATGGGGCCTTCTGCATCTCGCCGACTTGTTCGAGCCGGAGGCGTTGTCAGATCCTTTCGAGTGGTATCGCAAGAATGGCCCGGCGCCGATTCGTCGGCTGCCGAACTCTACGCATGGCGACAAAATTGCGGCGCTGATGAACGCCACAGGCACGACCCCATGGCCCGGATATCACACCGTTGAAACCGACATAGGCACCAAAGATATTAAAGGCGATTCACTTAAAAAGGCATGGGAGCGCGAAGCCCGAGAGTTCACCGCCAGATTCCCCTCAGTGTATCGCGCCTTCCGCGTTTACTACGGCTATGGCTACTTAGCGCCGAGGCAAGACGGTATCGACCCGCTTTGGTTAATGCTGATTTCGGAGATGATCATCGGCGCGATACCAGAGAGCGAGGCGAAAGCCTTCGCAGGCGAGTGCGACACTTTCTTCAAGACCAAGGCGCACTCCGACAATGTGGCAGCGTGGATCGGCGAGGCGGAGAAGCTCAAAAATCGCTAGACGGGAATTAATGTCCCAATCGAAGTACCCCCATGGCGCGCCGCGCCGTGACAGATGGTGCTTCACATGGTCGACAAGTATCTGGGCGTAGACGCCGCCGCCGATTATCTCGGCAAGTCGCGTCGGACGATCCACCGCTGGCGGTGCGATGGTCTCTTCCCCCTGCCTGATGGCATCGATCCCTATGGTAAAGCCGCGTGGAAGATGTCCACGCTGGACGACTTCATGCGGGCGGGCACGGCGGACGGTATTACCCGTCAAAGAGTGGGGGTCTGAAAATGCGAAACCCCGACTTTCGGTCGGGGCCTCGCAGGAACAGTACAGAGCAGGTTGGCGCCCGCATTGTACCGTTCCGGAAAAGCGCCCCGCAATACAAGTGCTGCACTGGCTGCGGCATCAGATTCATCCCTATCAAGCTCTGGCATCAGGCGTGCCAGCAGTGCTGGCTGCATCACGTTACGGCATCGGTGGTTCATCGGTTCAACCGGGAGATGAGCCGATGAACAGCGATAACGTAATAAACTTTCGGTGCCGCCGGGAAAATTCGCAGATTGCGAACCTTCCGGCCGAATTCGTTATCCGCCACGCCGGTCGTCCGGTGTGGATCGTCCGCGTGTATGAAGACGGGCGCATGTGGTGGATCAACGGTGCCGGAGGCGGCAAAGCTTTTCGTGACGGCAACGAAATCGTGATCGGTCCGTACAAGTCGTACGGATCGGCGTTCCATGCCGATTTCAGCGCGGACATTGCGGCGGACGCGGAGGCCGAGGCAGCGGATTTTTTGGCCCGCGCAGCCGCGCTGCCCGAAGCCCCTGCCGCATTTACGATCGTGCACTGGACCGACGTGGAGGACAGGCGATGACCGCCGCCGACACGCTGCTCGCCCGCCTCGATCGCGTGAAATCCACCGGGCCGGACGCATGGATCGCGTCCTGTCCGGCGCACGAGGACCGCCGTCCGTCGCTTTCCATTCGTCAGGTTGAGGATCGCGTGCTGATCCATTGCTGGGCCGGCTGCGGCGCGCTCGACGTCGTGGGCGCCGTCGGTCTGGAACTGCGCGACCTGTTCGAGCGCCGGCACACGGACAGCTATGTCGCGCCTCGCCGACCGCCGCTGCCGTCCTCGCGTGAGCTGGTGGCGTTGCTCGAGTTCGACTTAGCCGTCTTCGACTGCGCGGCCGGGAAACTCTTCAGCAATGCTACAGAGTTCACCCCCGCCGACCGCGAAACCCTCTTCAATGCGATCGCCGACGTGCGGCGCGTGCTGGATTACTGTCATGCCTACCGCTGAGGTGGTGAACGCTCGCGCGAAGCTGCCCCCGCTGCGGCCCCGGCTGCAGGCAATCCATATCGACGATATCAAGCCCAGCCTCGATGCGCTGTGGCTGGTGCACGAGATGTTGCCGAGGACGGGCATCGCGATGATCTATGGCGAGTCCGGCAGCGGAAAGACCTACCTTGCGACCGATATCGTGCTCCATGTCGCGGCGGGCATGGCTTGGGGCGGGAGAAGGGTTCATCGGGGCGTTGTCGTCTACGTGGCTGCCGAGAACCCGCGCAGCGTGCAGTCCCGCGTTTACCTGTGGCGGCAGGAACGGGGAGCGGGCGATTTCTTTGTCATTCCATCGCCCATCAATCTGTTGACGGCGGAAGTGGATGAGCTGAGCAGTCTTCTGCATGACATCCAGAAAGAGCACGGACCGATTGCCTGTGTCGTCGTCGATACCCTCGCCCGCTCGATGGCGGGAGGCGATGAGAACAACGGTCAGGACATGGGCCGCGTCATCGCTGCTTGTGACCGTCTACGGGACGAATTTTCGACCCTGGCTCTCCTGATACATCACAGCGGGAAGGACGCCGAGAAGGGCGCGCGAGGGCATTCCAGCCTGAAGGGCGGGATCGACACCGAGATCCGCGTGACAGCCAATGGAACCCGCCACACAGCGACGATCACGAAGCAGCGCGACGAAGCCGCCGGCGACGCCTTCGACTTCACGCTGCGACCGTATGTTCTGGGGAAGACCGCCGATGGCGAAGAGGTGACCGCCTGCCTCGTCGAAGAGCTTGGGGAGGCGACCGCCAAGCAGTCACGCGCTGCGTTGTCCCCGGCCCTCAGGGTCGCGCTTGAAGCCCTGCATGACGCTATCGACGAGACGGGCCAGCTCGCATCCGAAGCCGCCATGAAGCACGGCGCTCGCATTGGGCAGACCGTGGCCGCCACGGAGACATGGCGGGCATGCCTGTATGCGCGGATGCCGGACGACAAGCAGGAAAGCAAGCGGCAGGCTTTCCACCGGGCCACGCAGCAGCTACAGGGCAAAGGATACGTCCGCGTGCACAACGGGGAAGCGTGGCTCACGTGAAAGCGCGAGATCGCCTTCTGCGAGACGCTGCCGCGGCTGCGCTCGAATGCGCTGTGCGACGCGGTGGCCTTCCTGCATTGGAAGCCGCCCTATCGCGCTTCACCGAAAGGCAGCTCGAACTGTTGTCACGGGACTTCATTGACCAACTACGTGCCGAGGCGCGAGGGGGCGTGACAACGTGACACCCTTATAGGGGGGTGTCACGTTTGTCACGTTACACGCCGTGACACCGTCACGCTTTGTCACGCCTGTCACGCCTTATCGAAGTGGGACGTACGAATTGGTTAGTCGGTTCCTGCGCCCACACCCCGCGTGACGGGCGGGCGCTCTCGCCTCCGGCCAGTGGCAGACCGATTGAGCAACTGATATAAAAACAGTAAAATATGCCTGAAATACGCAGTTTTACGGTGGTCTTATCCCATTAAGGGATACTAAAGGTGTACTAGATGAGCGATGACGACGACGTGACCCGTAACAGTCCACCGCGCCGAGGCAGGCCGCCCGGCAGCAAGACCGGGTGCCCGGTGGTGAGCCTGACCGATGCACGACGCGCGCTAAAGTCTGTTCGCGAGCGCGCTCGCATGGGGAGCGCGGAAGATCAGCGCGCACTGTTGAGCTATCTCGCAGGCGGCCTGTTCAGCGTCCCTTACGTGCCAATGGTGCGGACGAAGCCTGACGGCACCTTCATCGAGTTTCAGCCTGCCGGCCCCGTCCGCACGTCGCTACTCGATCCGCCCGAGCACAAGCCGGCGGACGTCCTCGACTTCGGAGGCCCCGACGATGCCGCTTGATTTCGATGCGCTGTTGTCCAACCCGCGTTTCATGTCGGGCTTGGCGCTGCTGACCCAGCCGAGAGAGCGCCGGCAGGGGACTTCATGGTTCGACCCCGCGCTCCGTGCTGCGTATGGCTCCGCTCAGTACCGCAATCAGATGCAGGAAGCCTCTGCCCTTCAGCAGTACCGGGACTTGCAGCAGCAGCAGCTCCAGTTCCAGATCGAGCAGTCCAAGGCCCAGCAGGCGCGTCAGGCTCAGCAGGACGCGCTACAAGCGCAGAACCGGGCGCAGATAGAGGCAGCTATTGCCGCGCTCCCTCCGGAGCAGCAGCAGGCCGCACGTTTGAATCCGCAGGCATTCGCTTCTGCGATGGCCGGCTCGATGTTCCAGAAGCCCACGCAGGCCCCCGATCCGATTCGCACGTATCAGGCCGTCCACCCTGAGGACACAGCCCTATCGGGTTTCGACACATGGAACCGTGCGAACCGCGCTTCCGGTGCCATGCAGTTACCTGCGCAGGAACGTCCCCTACTGGGAGAGGCGGCAAGCTGGGTGATGCCCGACGGCACCGCCCCCAATCCCATGCTGACCCCGACGCAGGTTGTCGGTATGGGTGGGCGTGTCCGTACCCGGGCGGAAGTCGTGGCGTCCGAACAGGGCGCCAAGATGGACGCGAAGGCGAGCGCCGCGCAGGCTCAGTCGGCCCCCGCGATACAGGCTTACTACGGAGCCGTAGAACGTCTCCGTGCGTCCCCCAGCGCCGACACCGTTGCCGAGGTGTCGCAGCAGCGACGACGCATGGCGCAGGTACTCGCGCAGGCGCGCAACCCAGGCCGAGCCCCGACGGATGCGGATGTGAATCTCGCTCTGCAGGACGTCCCCGATCCGTTCAGCGTTGGTCAGGTCGCCGGCTCTGCACTGGGCGGTGATCCGTTCATGGCCCGCATGAAGGTCATCGAGCAGGAGCTAGGCGTGCAGTCTCCGACGAGCGTCCCTGCCGATGGCAGCTGGCGGGACATGGGTAACGGCGTGCGCATGAGGCTTAAGCCGTAATGCCGACCTACGAAATCGAATCGAACGGCAAGGTCTACGAGATCGAAGCCCCGAATGCGCAGGCGGCCAGCGGTGCGATCGCTTCTCTGCTGGACGAGGAGCCCCAGGGACTGTCTGCCGGCATCGATTTCGCGAGCGGCTTCAATCGAGGCGTTGCCGGTGCTGTCGATATCGCGGCCAATCCCGTTAGCGCAATTCTCCGTGCTGCGGGCATCCCGACACCCGACAATCCGACGCAACGAGCGTTTGGAATGATGGGCCTGACGTCGGAGAACAACGGCGCCCTAGGGCGGATCGGGCAGGAGGTTGGTTCCGGCCTTCCTCTCGCTGCCGCGACACTCGGCACGGGCGCGATAGCCGCGCCGGCGCGCTATGCGGCGGGAGAGCTCGCGTCGTCTCTGATGGGCGGGGCAGGCGCTGCCATCGCGCAGCGGATGTACCCCGATAACGCCCTTGCTGAGGTCGCAGGACAGGTGATCGGCGGTGCTGCTCCCGGTCTATTGGGTGCGGGCTTGAAAGCCGCCATGAGCAGCCCTGAGGCCGCCCAGAACCTTTCTGCTTTCGACGCCGCCAACGTCACGCCGACGGCTGGGCAGGTGACTGGGAATGCCGGCACGCAGACCGTTGAAGGGATGTTGCGCGGCGCCCCCGGCTCGACTCACGTCATGGCGGGCGTCGCTGAAGACCAGGCCCGGCAGATGGGATCGACGGCTGACGACATCGCGTCCCGTCTCGGTGGCTCAACTGACGAGCTTGCCGGCCGTGCCGTGGAGAAAGGGATTGGATCGTTCGTCAGCCAGAAGCAGAAGACGGCCTCCAACCTGTGGGCGCGGCTCGATCAGTTCATTGCCCCCGATACGCCCGTTGCCCTGCCGAACACCCGAGCCATGCTTTCCGAGTTGTCCGGTTCCGGAAAGCTCACTGAAGCCTTCACGAGCCCGGTGATCAACAAGGCGGTAAAGGCGGTGGAAGGCATCAGCGCGACCCCCTATCAGGAACTTCGCGACCTGCGAAGTCTGATCGGCGCGCGCCTTGGCGATCCGCAGCTAATCAGCGACATTCCGCGCAGCGAGCTGAAGCGTCTCTATGGCGCCCTTACGCAAGACATCAAGGAAGCCGCGGCGGCCAATGGCGGATTGCAGGCGTTCGATCGGGCGAACACGTTTACCCGCGCGCTGCACGACCGCGTCGATTCCACCCTGGAGCCCCTTCTGAGGCGCACGACCCCGGAGAAGCTCTTCTCCGCCGTGAGGAGTGGTGATGCATCGAGCTTGCGCCGCCTTGGCCGGACATTGAACGACAAGACGTGGCGCGTCGTCGCCGGCTCCGTCATCAAGGATCTCGGCACGGCGAAGGCAGGCGCGCAGAACGCGGCTGGGAACGTGTTCAGCCCTGAGACCTTTTTGACCAACTTCAACAAGCTGGACCCGGAGACTCGCTCCGTGTTGTTCGGTCGCATTGGCGTCGAGAAGGAGTTGAATTCGCTCGCCAAGGTAGCCGAGCTGATGCGCAGCAATTCCCGGGTGATGGCGAATCCTTCCGGGAGCACTGTGCTGGGCGCCAATCTCACGGCGCTGGGTTTCGGGACAGGCGCCCTGGCGTCGGGGAATCTTGGCCTCGCCGGCTCGATCTTCACTGGCATGGCGGGCGCGAATGGCGCGGCCCACTTGTTCACGTCTCCCAAGTTCGTGCGCTGGCTTGCCTCTTCCGCGCGCGCTCCAGTGGAACAGCTACCCAACCTGACGGGGCGATTGCTGACGACGATGGAAGACGAGTCCGAGGAAATCAAAGGCGCGGCAGCGGAGTTGGTGAACAACCTATGAACGAACGTCCCTTGGATGACGACGGGCTGATTGATCGGATCGCACTTGCGGCGGGCCTTCCTGAGGAAGCGCAGAGCGCACCGCTGGAGCAGCTTGCGCCGGCAGAACGGCCTGAGTTGGACAACGCGCCCGAGGACATCGAAGAGCCGCGCAGCCTGAACCTTCACGATCTCGCGGACCGTCTAGAGATGCCGGTCGAAGATCTGTATTCAACCGAGGTCACGGTCACCGACGAAGACGGCAACCCCGTCCCGCTGGCTATTGGAAAACTGAAGGACATTTATCAAGACAGCCTCAAAGGCCGGCGCTACGCCGAAGATTTGAAGCAAGTCAGGGAAACTATCTCCGCTCAGGCGGGCAAGATCGACTCAGTTATCGCGGCTTCCGAGCAGCGGGCGTATGTCGCCAGCGAACTGCTGCAGCAGCTGCACCACCAGTTTCTGATCGAGGAAAAGGCGTCTGACCTGGAAGAGCTGCGAGACATCGATCCCGCGCTATGGGCGATGAGGTCGGCAGAAATGCAGGCGAAGAAAACGCAGCTCGAGAACTTCGCCTCACGGGTTCGAGCTGAATTCGTGGCTGCGCAGGAATTGAAAACCTTCAAGGAGAATCAGATTCGCCATGTCCGCCTGATGGAGTCTCAGGCCCGTTTAATGAGCGAGATCCCGGAATGGCGTAATGAAGAAGTGAGGCAGCGCGATCTAACGGACATGCATCGATATCTTCTCAAGCAGGGATTCTCCGAAGAGGAAATGCGGAGCGTTACCGACTATCGATCTCTATCGATGGCCCGCAAGGCAATGCTTTTCGAGCGCGCGACGGAAGACGCCGCACGGCTCCGAAAGGAAATGCTGAGGAAGAAGGGTCCCAAGACCGTGCTTAAGGGCGGCGCTCGTCTGGACCCCGACCGGGCGAGCGCCGACGTCGGCGCCTTGAGGGCGAGACTCCGAAAGACCGGCCACGTCGACGACGCCGCTGTACTGATTCAACACAGGCTAGGACGGTAGACCATGGACCCGAAGGAAACGCTTGCCGACTTGGCGCAGGTGCTTGAGCGGTTCGAGAAACTCAAGGCGAACGCTCAGGACACAAAGAAGAAAGCAGTTTGGCTGCATGATCAGAAGGTCGCGACCAAGAAGCGCCTTTACGCTAAAGGCTGGAACGGTCGCTCACCTTTCGGCAAGGGGGCGGCGGAAGTCATGCGCTTTTCGGACTTTGAAAGCGCCATTGAGGATGAAGACCTCCAAAGACTGCACATCATCAATGAGAGGTTGCCCGAGCTTCGATTGAGGGCGATCACCGAAGGTTTAGACGTCTCTAAAATTGAGCCGGTGATCAATTCCTACGCAGAGAGATTCAACCAGCTTGCCGCGGGCATGAACCCGCCAGAGGAACCGGCATGAGCAAAGAATTACGCAGCGGCCCCGGCATGAGCGTTGACGCTGCCGCCGAGATGATCGAGAGCGGCACTTACGGTGCGGCAGGCGCACCCGCTGAGCCGGTAGCCAAGGAGGCACAGCCCCATTCCGGCCCCGGCATGAGCGTTGACGCTGCCGCCGAGATGATCGAGAGCGGCTTGAATGCTTTGAACAACGAGGCGCCTGTCAAAGCACCGCAATCCGTTTCAGTTCCCGAGTTCAAGCCGGCAGCAGCTGTAACGTTCGAGGGTGTCGAGATACCGGCAGAGGTCATGCCGGAACTTTCGGCGTTGCAGGCGGATTATGGCTCGATTGATTTGGAGTCGGTGAAGAAAGTTAATCCCGGACTTTATGCCGCGCTCGTCATAGAGATTGAGCAACGAGGGCAGGCGATTCTCCGGCGTGCTGCGGAGGTCAACCGCGCCAGACAGCAGAGTGCCGAAACGATGCGCGTCCATCATGAGCAGCAGACGCAACAGCAGATGGCGAAGGCCCGGCAGGATCTGCTCATGATGGTGCCGGAATGGCGCGATACGAAGGTCAAGGAAGCAGAGACCGCCGAGATCGTCGAATATCTCTTGGGCCAGGGGTACTCCCAGCAGGAGGTATACAGCGTCAATGATCCGCGTTTCGTCGCGATGATTCGCAGCGTCATCAAGCAGCAGTCGAAGCCGAGGCGAGAGCGCCCGCGCGAAGATCCGGTTGCTGCCGAGATCAAGCGCCGGAACCTCAGCCCGCATTCCACCGAACTTGCCGCCATGAAGATCGAAAGGCTGCTGGCGTGAACGACCAGATGCAGCGTTTCGTTGAGGCGTACGTCGATAACGGCGGACAGGGAGCGGAAGCCGCGCGGACGGCTGGCTATTCCGACGCCTCGGCGAGACAGCGCGCATACGAGCTGATTCAGAAGCCCGAAGTGCACCGGGCCATTGAAGATCTAAGCCGCAAGCGAATTGCGGCCGGTGCGCCTGGCGCGCTGGATTGTCTCGCATGGCTGATGAAGAACGCGACGAACGAAAGCGTAAGGCTCAACGCCGCCGCACGCTGGCTGGAGTTTGGCGGCTACAAGCCGAGCGAGAAGCATGAACACGTATTCAAGGACGAGCGGACGGACGAAGAACTTGACGCCACTATTCGCGCCCTCGCTGAAGAACTGGAATCGCGCCATTGACCACTAAGGCACAGTTAGCGGCAGCCCTTGAGGAAAAGGCCCGGCGCAAACGCGAGAACCGGCTAAGGGATTACACACCCTATCCCAAGCAAGCCGAATTCCACGAGGCCGGGACCAACTACCGGCAACGTCTTTTCATGGCGGGAACGCAACTCGGGAAGACGACCGCCGGCGCGGCGGAATTCGCGATGCATCTAACCGGACGTTATCCCGAATGGTGGAAGGGGCATCGTTTCAACAAGCCGATCCGCGCTTGGGCGGCCGGTGTTACTGGCATGAGCACGCGCGACAACCCACAACGATTGCTATTAGGCAGCCTCGGCGCTGAAGGCACGGGCATGATCCCCAAGGACTGCATCGAGAAGATAACCAAATCCAAGGGCACGACCGAGGCCGTCGATACCGCGCTGATTCGTCATGTCTCCGGCGGGGTGTCTCAGTTGTCGTTCAAATCCTACGAGCTGGGCCGTGAAAAGTGGCAGGGCGAAAGCTTGGAATTCTTGTGGTTCGACGAGGAACCGCCGCTAGACATCTTCACCGAAGGGCTCGCCCGCCTCACGGCGCGTAAGGGCAAGTGCTTCATCACCTTTACGCCGCTGCTCGGTATGTCGGACGTCGTGATCTTGTTCCTTCAGGACGATACCGGAGACCGACACGTCACTACGATGCGGATTGACGAAGCGCCCCATATCAGCAAGGAAGAGCGCGAGGTAATCATCAAGTCGTATCCCAGGCACGAGCGCGAGGCCCGAGCTAACGGCGTTCCCATGCTCGGCAGTGGCCGCGTGTTCCCCATCGACGAGGAAATGATCAAGGCGAAGCCGTTCAAGATCCCGCCGCACTGGCCCCGGATTGTCGGGATGGACTTCGGCACGAATCATCCCACGGCGGCTGCATGGCTCGCGTGGGATCGCGACAGCGACACCGTCTATGTTTATGACACCTATCGTCAGGCTGAGGCCACGGTCGCCGTACACGCAGCGGCCATCAGGGCGAAGGGCAAGACCATCCCGGTGGCGTGGCCGCATGACGGTCTACAGCGGGACAAGGTGAGCTGCACGCCCCTGGCTGCGATCTATCGGCGCGATCACGGACTGAACATGCTGCCCGGTAAGGCGGAGTTCGCAGAGGGTGGAAATGGGGTCGAGGCTGGGATCGCGATGCTGCTAGACCGCATGGAGACCGGCCGCTTCAAGGTGCTCTCGCATCTCGAAACGTTCTTCGAGGAATTCCGCCTCTATCATCGCAGCAAGGATGGTTTGATCGTGAAGCTTCGAGACGACGTCCTTTCGGCCACGCGTTACGCGGTGATGATGCTTCGCCACGCAACGGTTCCCGGTGAGAAGCGCTGGCAGCCTTTGGTTTATGACAACACGGGGATCGTATGACGCACTGGGTTGAAGATTATTTGCAGAAGCTCCGGCAGAACATAGACCCGCACAAGCCGATGCCGAAGAGTCATCGTGGGGATGCAAAGCTGCCGAAGGTAGCGAAGCGCAAGGCGGCGAAGTTGATTAAATGGAGATGAGGAAATGGCAGAAGTAGTTACGCAGACTCAGGCACCGTGGATAAACCAACAGCCGTTCTTGACGCAGGTATTTACTGAAGGTCAGCGGCTCTATGGTCTCGGTGGTCCGCAGTATTACCCCACGTCGACCGTCGCGCCCTTCGGGCAGACGACGCAGAACGCGCTCGGCAAGATCGAAGGCTACGGGATGAACAACCCGCAGCTCAATCAGGCCAACCAGTATTTCGGAAACGTCATCGGCGGCGGGTTTCTGAACTCGAATCCGTACCTAGATCAGATGTACGGGAATGCGGCAGATGCTGTAACTCGTCAGTTCAATGAATCAGTGCTTCCCGGCGTTTCCGCGAAGTTCGGCATGTCCGGGCGTAGCGGATCTGGCCTGTTCCAGAACGCAATAGGCGGCGCCTATGACGCTCTCGGCGACACCCTATCCGGCCTGGCGTCGAACATGTACGGCCAGAACTATGCGGCTGAAAGGCAAATGCAGCAGCAGGCGGCGCAGTTCGCGCCGAATCTCGCGCAGGCGAATTTTGGCGCGATGAAGAACGTTCTTGACGCGGGACAGATTCGCGACCAGCAGGCACAGATGCAGCTCAACGATCAGGTAAAGCGCTACCAGTTCAATCAGATGCGGCCGTATGACAACCTGAGCCGCTATGCGGGCTATGTTGGCGGCAGCGGCTACGGCGCTTCCAGAACCACGACGAGCCCGACCGAGTCAACGCCATGGTATGCGTATGCTCTAGGCGGGCTTCAGGTAGCGCCGGAGCTTGTCGGCGGCTTGAGGGCGATTGGGTCGCTGTTGTTCTGAGGAAAGCCCCGCCGAAGCGGGGCTCTGTGGCTCAGATGATGAACCGACTCAGTTCGGGCGCAACTGCGCTACGTCCGTATCCGGTTCCGCCCAAGTCATCGCTTCAGACTGTTTCAACACGGCTTCGTAATCCTCTCTGACGCAGAGCACCATCTCTATCCGACTCAGTGTTGTTGAAGCAATGTCCGCGAGCTGCACGGAGCGCTCCTTGTGTCTACGGATGGACGCGATAATCATCGCCATTGTCTTGGCGCCGTCCTCCTCGTCATCCACTTTCTTCATCATCTCAATTAGCTGCTCACCGGACTTATTCGCGACCGAATGCGCAATTCTGCGGTCGATACCGGCGCCGGCCCTCATACCTTTCTCACACGCGGATATCCAATCTTCGGTGATCAGAGGCTGCGCGCTCGTAAACATTGTCCACAGATCTTCATCCGTCATGACGTCGGCGGACTTGGCTTTCCTCGCCTTGCTCTTGCGGGTGGCGGCGCTCATGCTGCACCTCTCGTCGCCTTCGCTGTGCGCTGCTTACAAAGCACTTTCGTGAAGTCGCTCAACTGGTCAGCGTGCTCGCGCAATACCTCTGCCAGGCTGAAAACGGTCCCGTCGGCGAATCCCTCATCACCGGCGGTCATAAAGACGTCGCTCAGCGACACAAGGCGCCGGCTAAAGGCGCTCAGGCTGTCGAACACGTCGTTATCGGTGATTGCGGCTGGATTCATGCCGCTACGCCACCAGCCGGGCGGGCTGAAGGTGGCATCGAGATCGGCGGCTTTCAGTTTGGTCACTTTCTGGCTCATGGCGTTTGCCCTCGTGTCAGATGTACGCGAGGCCGCGCCGGGAATGCGCAGACAGAATGCTGGCGGGTAAAATGGCGGATAGCCATGGCAGCGACCTCGGTAACAGGTTGCAGTTGTGGTTAGGCCCCGGTGGGTGGTGGTACACCTGCCGGGGCTGTCTTCAGAATAGCCGATACAACTGTCGGCTCGCCACCTATACTCAGCACATGCGCACGTACAAACGACACGTTCGGGAGTCGGTCGGCGTGGCGACCGTGATATCGACGGCTCTAGGCTATTGGATCGGCGCTAGAGCTGGCGATGCCGGCTTGGCTGAAGGTCTTGGCGTTATAGCCGCGTACTGCGTGGCCGCGTCGTACCTGTTCCACCGCGTAGATCGCGAGCATTGGCCGGAGTGGCGGAACAGCAAATAAGTATCCCCTCATGTATCCTCAATTTGCTCTAGAATATTTAAGCTATTGATTTTTCTTTAATAAAAACCGTTTCGTAATCAGTAGGTCCGCGGTTCGAGTCCGCGCGTCGCACCAGTCTTCAACGACTTAGGTCGTTTTCGAGACGGAGCGTTTGCTACTTTTGAGCGGATAGTCGCAGGAAAGTCGCAGCGCCTCAGCCGGTCATCGGTCGCACCCGGATGACTTCCTTGCTCCGGACGTAGCGCGCGGTCGTGCTGGCGCTCTTGTGGCCGGCAATCCGCCGCGCGTAATCGATCCCGTGCAGCCGCTCGGCTTCCGTGATGACGTACGCCCTCAGGCTGTGGAAGGTGACCTCGGCTCGGATCCCGGCCTTCGTCCGCAGCCGCTGCCAGTTGGAGTCGAAGCCCGTCGTGCTGTAGCGCTGACCCAGGCGGCCGGCGAACAGATAGAGGCTGCCGACGCGACGGCGCAGCGCGCGGCACCGCTTCCAGAAGGCTTCCAGTTCAGGCGTGCGTTCGTAGAACACTGGTTGCCCGTCTTGCTCTGGACGATCAGGAGCCCCGCGTCGCTCCAATCGGCGAGGCGGATCGCGAGCAGGTCGTCCTTCCGCGCGCCGGCGGCGAGCTCCATCTCGAGCATGCACCGCATCTGCGCGGCGGCGGCGAGCTTCAGCTTCTGGATCTCTGTCGCCGACGGGATGATCGTGGCCGGCTTCTCAGGGTTTCGGCGCACGCCGCGGCACGGATTCACGTCGCACCAGCCCTGCGCCATCGCCTCGCTGTAGATGCTGGAGAGCATCGTCATTTCGCGATTGGCCTCGACCTTGGCACTGCGCCGGCGCAGGTACTGCGCGACATCCGAGGATGTGAGGGCTTCGAGGCGCTGATCGCCGAAAGCCGTGCGGATGGCGCGCGCGTACCGCGTGTATTCGCGCCGCGTCGATTCGGCCTTCGAGTTGAGGTCCGTCTGCAGGTAATGGTCGAGCGCTGGGCCGACCGTGTGCGCTTCGTTGACCGGCCCTCCGAGTTCCTGGTAAAGCGCATAGGCCTCGTCCCAGTTCGCTGAAAGCCGGCGGTAGATGCCGGGGGCCTTGTAGTAGTAGACCTTTTCGCGCAGCAGCATGCGCGGCGGCAGGTGCTGATCTTTCTCTCGGCGGCGGCCCATGCTCACAGCGTAGCCAAGTGGCGGCACTGGCCGGCATCGGTCTCTGACGTATCGCTGCGCGGGACGCGAAGCCCGGCGCTGAGATTGTCTTTGATCTGCCTGGTGGACACCGCATCGAGGCCCCAAGCCGTCCGTTCACCGCTTCCGCACCGCTCTGACATTCCGCTGCAGCTTCCCCGGATATCGTTATGACCATTGGGGTTTGTCGTTTGTGAGATGGAACAGTTCACCGAATGCCAGCTTCCCGCGCTGCTCGAAGAAGCGATGCAAGTCATCGTGGTCCTGCGTACAAAATGTAAGGCTTCCGCAGACTTCTGTATGTCAGGCGATTGTAGGACGATCGATGCGGCGGCCGGCGCGCCGAGGCGAATCGGCCGCTTTACGACGGCATGAGGAGTCTAGGTGGTCGTTTGCGGCCCCACTGCGCTACCATCCGGCGCGAATCGCGTCCCTCGCGTCCGCCGCCGGTGTGCAGAATATTCGGCGCGCATCATCCGCGGATCTCCGCCGTCAGCCCGCTTGCGCTTCGCGCCGGGTCCTCGCCCTGCGTGCGCGATCTGCGTGTCGGTCTCATCCGGGCACCGCGGCCAAGGAGGCGCGTCCAAACCGGGCTCTCGCGCCCGGCTCGAATACAGCATTTCAGAATGGAGGTCTCATCGCATGTCCGTCGCACCCGATCGACTCAAAGAAGTCGACGCCGTCGTCATTGGTGCCGGTTTCGCCGGTCTTTATACCGTCTATCGCTTGCGCCAGCAGGGCCTCACGCATCGCGCGTTCGAGCGCGGCAGCGGGGTCGGCGGCACCTGGTACTGGAACCGCTATCCGGGGGCGAGCTCGGACTCCGAAAGCTGGGTCTACTCGTTCACTTTCTCGCCCGAGCTCGAGCAGGAATGGACCTGGAGCTGCCGTTTTCCGGAACAGCCGGAAATCCTGCGCTACCTCGAATACGTCGCCGATCGCTTCGATCTGAAGTCCTCCTTCGATTTCAACACGCGCGTCACGGGCGCCGAGTACGATGAGGCGGCGGAGCGCTGGGTCGTCATCACCGAGCACGGCGAGCAGGTCCGGGCGAAGTTCCTGATCACGGCCGTTGGCTGTCTGTCCGCCGCGCAGGTGCCGAAGATCCCGGGCCTCGATCGTTACCAGGGTCAGTGGTATCACACCGGCGAATGGCCGCACGCGGGCGTCGATTTCACGGGCCAGCGCGTCGGCGTGATCGGCACCGGCTCTTCCGGTATTCAGTCGATTCCTATCATCGCGAAGCAGGCCAAGCATCTGGGCGTGTTCCAGCGCACGCCGAACTTCAGCGTCCCGGCCCGCAATGCGCCGCTGTCGTCCGAGCGCATCGCGGAGCTCAAGCGCGACATCAAGAAGATCCGCGAGTTCTGTCGCTGGTCGACGATCGGCCAGCCCTACGACTGGAAGAACGAGGAAGCGCTGAAGGTCGATCGCGCGGAGCTCGAGCGGCAGTTCGAGGAGAACTGGCAGAAGGGCGGCTTCGAATGGATGTTCGGCAGCTTCCGCGATCTGCTGGTCGAACCGCAGGCGAACGAGCTGGCGGCCGAGTTCGTGCGCAAGAAGATCCGCGGCATCGTCAAAGATCCGAAGGTCGCCGAGAAGCTCATTCCCAAGGGCTACCCGATCGGCACCAAGCGCCTGCCGCTCGACAGCGGCTACTTCGAGACCTACAACCGCGACAACGTCACGCTGATCGATCTGCGCGAGACGCCGATCGAGGAAATCGTCGAGCACGGCATCCGCTGCAGCGATCGCGTGCATGAGCTGGATGCGATCGTCTTCGCCACCGGCTTCGATGCACTGACCGGCCCGCTGACTCGGGTCGGGATCAAGGGCCGCGGCGGCAAGGCGCTGGAGGCGAAGTGGTCGGCCGGCCCACGGACTTATCTCGGCGTCTGCACGCACGATTTCCCGAACATGTTCATGATCACGGGCCCCGGCAGTCCGTCGGTGCTCGGCAACATGCCGACCTCGATCGAGCAGCACGTCGACTGGATCTTCGACTGCATGGACTACATGCGCCGCCACGGCAAGACCACGGTCGAGCCGACCGCCGAGGCCGAGGCGAGCTGGGGCACGCACGTGAAAGAGCTCGCCGATGCGACGCTCTTTCCGCAGACCGATTCCTGGTACATGGGCGCCAACATCCCCGGCAAGCCGCGAGTGTTCCTGCCCTACATCGGCGGTTTCGGCACCTATCGCAAGCTTTGCGCCGACATCGCGGCCAAGGCTTACGAAGGCTTCCGTTTCCGCTGATCCCTCGCCGCGCCCGGCCCTTCCGGCCGGGCGTTTTCTTCGTAGCCGGATAAGCGCAGCGAATCCGGTTCAAGCAGGTGAATGGAAACGTATCGGGCATAGGACGTCGAGCTGCGACCCTGTCGGCGTGCATGTGCGCGCCGCGCGTCGACCTCCGTGTGAGCTGCATGCCCGCGCCGACGCGCATCGGGCGGACTGCCCGACCGCAGGAGCGCGGCGGGTTCGCCGATACTGCAGGCCTCCTTGCTATGGAGGGCAAATCATGATCAACGCAATACGCGCCGGCTTCGCCGTGATATTCGGGGCGATGCTCTTCGCCGGCAACGCAGTCGCCGGCGAACAGGACGCGCACGATGGCCAGGACATGACACAGACGCCCACTACCAAAGGCATGGGCGTGTCGAGCGAGACCACGAAAGGCACTGCCACGGAGGGCTCGACGACCTCGGACGACGATTCGCTGACACCGGAGGAAGCGGTGGAAGAGGGGCGTACCGGCGGTCATCAATGAATCGTTCTCGTAGCCCGGGTGGAGCGCGCAGCGCGCAACCCGGGATCTTTTAAGCGCCCGTACGCCGTCGAAGCTGGCGGCCTGCGCGACGCTACACCCGGGCTACGAAGCAGCGAGTTTCAGGTCGTATAGCTCAGAGCCGCGTAATAGGCCTGTCCGTAGCTTGCGATGAGGTTGGCCTTGTCGGTACCGTTGATGATGCGCCGCGCACCGACCCAGTCACCGCGCTCGGCATTGAAGCTGTCGGCGAGCTTGCGGCCCGTGAACCAGCCGCGCTGCATGCCGAGGAACATGATCTGCGTCGCGAGCGCGAGATCGAGGGCGAGATCGGGTTCAGCGACCAGATCCACGCCGAGCGCGGCGCCTGCCTGCGCGTAGTTGGACTTCCACGTCAATTGCACGAATCCGCGACCGTAGTATTTGAGGCCGTCGCCCGGCGCGGTGTTGCCGTTCCGTAAGGCGAGCTGCGGGCGCGCGCCGGTGACGTCGTACATCTGCCTGTACCAGCGTTGGCCGCCGTATTCGCGGATTGGCTGCATCGTGCGATCGGTTTCGTGATGCGCGGTCGCGAGCATATAGGCCAGCCAGCGATCGTCCTTCTGCGCATGGCGGGCTTCCCATTCGTCCAGGATCCCGAGCAAGCCTTTGACCTGCGCCGGCTTCAGCCGGCCGTCGAACAGATGCTGGCGCACATAGGCGAAGAAGAAGGCGCGATTGAGCATGGAGTCCCCCTGTGCGCCGCCCCCCGCGACGTTGGCGGAGGATTATGCGCAAGCGCGCGAGGACTTGGGAAATCCGGCCGCGGTGGCCGGCGGCGTTCAGGCCGGTCGCCGATAGCCGCCCGGCACGCCTTCCGGCGACAGCACCAACTGCCATAGCTGCAGGCCGCGCGCGCGGAACACGCCCATGAAGAGGCTGAGGTAGTAGGTCCAGCGCCGGTAGAAGTCACCCGGCATCCTGGCCGCGAACTCCGGCCATGCGTGCACGAAGTTGTCGCGCCAGGCCGCGAGCGTACGCGCGTAGTCGGCACCGAAGTTGTGGAGGTCCTCGACCACGAACAAGCGGTCGAGCGCCATCGACACGCGCTTGAGCGACGGGATTTCGCTGTTGGGGAAGATGTAGCGGGTGACCCAGGGATCGATGCCGGCGCCCTGATCGTTGCGCCCGATGGTGTGCAGCAGGAAGAGACCGTCGGGCTCGAGCAGGCGGCGCGCGGTTTCCATGTAGACGCGGTAGTTCTTGCGTCCGACGTGCTCGAACATGCCGAGCGAGACGATGCGATCGAAGCGGCCGTCGACGTCGCGATAGTCCTGTAGCCGGATATCGACGTCGAGACCCGCGCACAGCTCGCGTCCCAACGCCGCCTGCTCCTGCGAGATCGTGACGCCGACGACGCGCGCGCCGTAGTGCTTGGCCGCGTGACGCGCGAAGCTGCCCCAGCCGCAGCCGATGTCCAGTACGCGCATCCCGCGCTCTAGCCCGAGCTTGCGGCACACGAGATCGAGCTTCGCGCGCTGTGCCTCGTCCAAGGTCGTCGCCTGCGCCCACCACGCGCAGGTGTAGACCATCGTCTCGCCGAGCATCGCGCGATACAGCTCGTTGCCGAGGTCGTAATGGGTCTCGGCAACGGCACGCGCGCGGTAGCGCGTCTGCAGGTTGGTGAAAGCCGCGCGCAGCGTGGCGAAGGCGCGCGGGATGTTCGGCGCGCGCTCGTCGAGCTTCGCCGCGATCAGGCGCGCAAAGAGCTCGTCCAGGGCCGGCGCGTCCCACCAGCCGTCGACGTAGGCATCGCCGAAGCCGAGCGTGCCGTCGCGCAGGCAGCGCGCGAACATGCGCTCGTCGTTGACGCGCAGGTCCCAAGGTCGCTTGCCGTTGACTTCGATGCCCGCGCTGGCGAGCAGGCGGGCGTAGCGTCGATGCAGGAAGCCGGGTGTGGGCGGCTTCGGTAGCGCCGACCGATCCGCAGCAGACGTCGAGTGCTCCATGGGCGCGCTCCTCGCTGGCATTGACCCATCGAAGGCCGGCGCGTTTCCAGCCTTCGATCGTCACCATAGACAAGGTGCCCGCTGGTGCCAAGCCGGTGCGCGCCGCCGAGAAGAAGCGGGCCGAAATTCGCGAGCTTGGCCTACGTGTGCGCCGCAGCGGCGGTCGCTCGCAAAAAAGGCGGTGGCGCGGGCCTCGATGCCGCGAGGCTCGGCGCTTTCGCCGGCGAAGACGATGCAGGCGGTCTGCGGTCGCGCCGGCGGTAGAGTCAACCGGCGGAAGAACCCGGATCGTGGCGGCGTTCGCTGTGCGCGGCGGCGGCCAGCACTTTCTGTTCGAGCCCCTGCTTGTAGCGGCTCATCGCCTCGCGCAGCCGCGCGTCGCGCGTGCCGAGAATCTGCACCGCGAGCAAGCCCGCGTTGGTCGCGTTGTTGATCGCGACCGTCGCGACCGGCACGCCGGCCGGCATCTGCACGATCGACAGCAGCGCGTCCTCGCCGTTCAGCAAGGTCGCTGCGATCGGCACGCCAATCACGGGCAGCGGCGTCAACGCCGCGACCATGCCCGGCAGGTGCGCCGCGCCGCCGGCACCGGTGATGATCACTGCGAGGCCGCGCTCCACGGCCGAGCGCGCGTAGTCGACCATGCGCTGCGGTGTGCGATGGGCGGAAACGATGGTCAGCTCGAAGGCCACGCCGAAGTCTTCGAGCACGCGCGCGGCATCGTTCATGACCTTCAGATCCGAATCGCTGCCCATGATGACGCCGACCAGCGGTGCGCTCATGGCCCGTTGCCCTCGACGCGGACGATCTCGCGCAGACGCGCGGCCTTGGCCGCGGCGTCGTGGCCGCTCGCGCCCGTCACCGTCACGTGGCCCATCTTGCGATAGGGCTGCACGCTGTGTTTGCCGTAGAGGTGCACCGCGGCGCCGGGCGTGCGCGCCAGCTCGTCGAGCCCGCGGTAGGCCGGGACGCCGTGCGCCTGCGGCTCGCCGAGCAAATTGAAAGACGCGGCGGCCTGCATCAGCGTCGTCGGGCCCAGCGGCATGCCGGTCACCGCGCGCAGGTGCTGCTCGAACTGCGAGGTGGCGCAGGCTTCGATGGTGTAGTGGCCGGAATTGTGCGGCCGCGGCGAGATCTCGTTGACGACGAGCTCGCCGTCGCGCGCGAGGAAGAACTCCACGCCGAAGATGCCGACGCCGTCCAGCGCCTCGATCGCACGCGTCGCCAGCTCGGTGCAGCGCGCGGCGACCTCGGGCGACACCGCGGCCGGCGCCTTGATCGTGTCGAGGATGTTGGCCGCCGCGTCGAACTCGGCCTCGACGACGGGATAATGCGCCACCTCGCCGCGCGCATTGCGCGCGACCATGATCGCGAGCTCCTTGTCGATGGTGACGACGGCCTCGGCCATGCACGCCCCACGGGCCAGCAGCGGCGCGGCATCTTCGATGCTCTTCACGAGCTTGACCCCGCGGCCGTCGTAACCATGGCGACGCGCCTTCAGGACGCACGGCAAGCCGAAGACCCTCAGCGCGGCGGCGTTCTCGATCGCGGCGAAGCGGCCCGCGGGCACGCCGTGCGCGGCGAGAAACTGCTTCTGCACGAGCTTGTCCTGGATGATGCCGAGCACGCGGCTCGACGGCGCGACGATCGCACCGGCCTCTTCGAGCGTCGCGAGCGCCGCGGCGCTGACCGCCTCGATGTCGAGCGTGACCACGTCGCTGACCGCGGCGAGCTTGCGCAGCGCGTCGCGGTCGTCGAAATCGCCGACGATCTGGGCGGCGAACTCGCTGGCCGGCGCGCCGGGCGTCGGATCGAGCACGGTCAGCTCGAGGCCGAGGCGCGGCGCCGCCTCGGCCATCATGCGGGCGAGCTGGCCGCCGCCCACGATGCCTACCCGTCGCCGGCAACTTGCCGGCCTGTCGTTCGACGCGGCCATGAAACCTCTGGCAGGGATCTGAGGATAGTCCCGCGGATCGGCCCGGCGGGGGGCGCCTAGGATACGGCCTCGCCGGGCGCCGCAAAACCCCGTGGCCCGCGGTCGCCGATCTGCGCTTCGAGACCGGGGTGCGCAGGCCAGCCCGAGATGCGCGGTGGACCGCTCGTCGCGCGCCCGCATTCGATATCGCAGGCATGCGCCGGCTTCGAATCCTCGGGACCTTGTGGTCAAATGCCATGGCCCCGTCACGCCAGGTCCTGCGTCGATCCGCGTGCGTCCTCGCCGCCGATGCGCCGGCACGCGCGGCGGCGGGATTCGCGGCCGGCAGCGCGACGGCCGAGCAAAGCCGAGGGAGAGCCGTCATCATCGTCAAGACTCCTACGCTCGAGGAGCTGCGGATCATCGCCGCCCAGTTCGGCTTCGATCTGAGCACCGAAGATCTCGCGTCCTTTCAGGCGCTGATGGCGGGGTCGCTCGCGTCCTATGCGCGTTTGCAGGAGCTGATCGAGCCGCGCCTGCCGGTGAAGTATCCGCGCAGTCCCGGCTATCGGCCCGATCGCCAGGAGGACCCCTTGAACGCGTGGTACTACAAGACCGCGATCAAGGGCGCGCCGCGCGGGCCGCTGCGCGGCCGCACCGTCGCGATCAAGGACAACGTCTGCGTCGCCGGCGTGCCGATGATGAACGGCACCTCGGTGCTCGAAGGCTATGTGCCGGACGTCGATGCGACGGTCGTCACGCGCATCCTCGACGCCGGCGGCGAGATTGCGGGCAAGGCGGACTGCGAGAGCCTGTGCTTTTCCGGCGCCAGCCACACTACCGACAACGGACCGACGCTCAATCCCTACGATCGCGCGCGCACCGCCGGCGGCTCCTCGGCCGGCAGCGCCGCGCTGGTCGCGGCCGGCGAGGTCGACATGGCGATCGGCGGCGATCAGGGCGGCTCGATCCGCATTCCCGCGTGCTGGTGCGGCGTGTACGGTCTGAAGCCGACGCACGGCCTCGTGCCTTATACCGGTGCGTTTCCGATCGAGACCACGATCGATCATCTCGGTCCGCTGGCGCGCAGCACGGCCGACGTCGCGACGCTGCTCGAAGTCATCGCCGGCGAGGACGGCATGGATCCGCGGCAGTACCGCGTGAAGCCCGAGGCCTATACCAAGGCGCTGAGCGGCAGCGTCGAAGGCCTGCGCATCGGCATCGTGCCCGAAGGTTTCGCCTGGCCGGGACTGTCGCAGGCCGACGTCGACGACATGGTCATGCGCGCGGCCGGGCGCTTCGAGCAGCTCGGCGCCGTGGTCTCGACGGTGCCGGTCCCGATGCACCGCGACGGCATCCACATCTGGAACGCGATCGCCGTCGAAGGTGCGACGGCGCTGATGCTGAAGGGCAATTCGATGGGCACGAACTGGAAGGGCTACTACACGACCAGCCTGCTCGATGCCTTTGCGCGCGGCTGGCGCTCGCGCCCCGACGATCTCTCGGAGACGACCAAGCTCGTGCTCCTGACCGGCGAGTACATGCAGTCGCGCTATCACGGTCGGTTCTACGCGAAGGCGCAGAATCTCGCGCTGAAGCTGAAGGCGAGCTACGACGCCGCCTTGCAGCAGGTCGACCTGCTGGTGATGCCGACCCTGCCGATGAAGGCGACGAAGATCCCGGCGCCGGACGCGTCGCGCGAGGAGTGCATCACGCGCGCCCTGGAGATGCTGCCGAACACCGCGCCTTTCAATGTCACCGGCCATCCCGCGATGAACGTGCCCTGCGGCCTGTCGCAGGGACTGCCCGTCGGCATGATGCTGATCGGCAAATCCTTCGGCGAGAGCACCGTGCTGCGCGCGGCGCACGCCTTCGAACACTCCTTCGACTGGAAGCAAGCCTGAGGTCCGCCATGGCATCATCCGCCCACACCCGTCCGCTGTCCGACGTCGAGATCCGCGTGAAGGCGCTCGAGTCCCTGCTCGTCGAGAAGGGCTTGATCGATCCCGCCGCGGTCGACGCGCTGATCGATACCTACGAGCACAAGGTCGGCCCGCGCAACGGCGCGAAGGTCGTCGCCCGCGCCTGGGTCGACCCGGCCTACAAGCAGCGCCTGCTCGCCGACGGCACCGCGGCGATCCAGGAGCTCGGTTACTCCGGCATTCAGGGCGAGGACATGATCGTCGTCGAGAACACGCCGAAGGTGCACAACGTGCTCGTCTGCACGCTGTGCTCCTGCTATCCGTGGCCGACGCTGGGCTTGCCGCCGGTGTGGTACAAGTCAGCGCCCTATCGCTCGCGGGTGATCGCCGATCCGCGCGGCGTGCTGCGCGAGTTCGGCACCGAGCTGGATCCGGACGTCGAGCTCCGCGTGTGGGACAGCACGTCCGAAGTGCGCTACATGGTGCTGCCGGAACGCCCGGCCGGCACCGAAAACATGAGCGAGGACGAGCTCGCCGCGCTCGTCACGCGCGACTCGATGATCGGCGTCACCAAGATCAAGGTCTGAGGAGACAGCGATGAACGGAGTACACGATCTGGGCGGCCTCGACGGCATGGGGCCCATCGTCGTCGAACAGGACGAACCGGTGTTCCACGCGGAATGGGAGCGGCGCGTGTTCGGCATGTTCCTGCCGATTTTCGCGACCGGCCACTTCAACATCGACGAGCTGCGGCACGCGATCGAACGTATGGGTGCGCCGGCCTATCTGAACACCAGCTACTACGAGCACTGGCTGCACGCCTACGAGACGCTGCTCGTCGAGAAGGGCGCGATCACGGCCGAGGAGCTCGCGGCGCGCCGCGCCGCGGTCGCGCAGGGGGCTGTCTGATGGCCATCAATCGGGAACAGGCGCTGGCAGCGACGCTGGCCGGCGCGAGTGCGCGGGTCGACGCCATCGTCGCCCCGCGCTTCCAGGTCGGCGCGAAGATCAGAATGCGCAACATCAATCCGCGCGGCCACACGCGCATGCCGCGCTATCTGCGCGGCCATGTCGGCACCGTCGAGCGCGACCACGGCGTCTTCGTATTCCCGGACGCCCACGCGCACGGCGGCGGCGAGTCGCCGCAGCACGTCTACAGCGTGAAGTTCAGCGCCAAGGAGGTGTGGGGCCGCGAAGGCGGCGAGCACGACTACATCGTCGTCGACGTGTGGGACGATTACATGGATCCCGCGTCGTGAGCGCCGAGACCTCGTGCCCGGCGCTGCCGGCCCTGGGCGAAGTCCCGGGTCTGCCGAAGGACGAAGAGGGCGTGGTCTTTGCCGCGCCCTGGGAAGCCAAGGCTTTCGCGCTGGTCGTGCATCTGCACCAGCAGGGGCGCTTCGAATGGCAGGAGTGGGTCGACGCGCTGAGCGGCGAAGTCGCCGCAGATCGTGAGCGTGAACCCCATACGCCGTATTACGAGCTGTGGCTCAGCGCGGCGGAAAAGCTGATCGGCGGCAAAGGATTGATCGCGCCCGAGCACCTCGCCGCCGCACGCGACGCGCTGTTCGCCGCACGCGCCGACGCGGCGCACGAGCACCACGATCACGGTCACTGAGAAGACCTCCTGTAGCCCGGATGAGCGCAGCGAATCCGGGATCCGGCCCCTCCTCATGCGCACGATCCCGGATTCGCTGCGCTCATCCGGGCTACGAAGATCCTGGCCACGATCCCCGCGACACCGCGCGTTCAGGTGCCGTAACGAATGCGGATCCCGTGCTCCAGGGCGACGTGCAGCTCTGCGGGGCTCAGATCCTTCGGGAAATAGCAGCCCGAAACGTTTGACTGCGCGAAGCTCGCGCCTTCGAGATTCGTATTGCGGAAATCGATCCCGCGCAGATCGGACATGCGGAAATAGCAGTCGCGTAGATCGAGGCCCTCGGCGAGCAGGCCGCGCAGATCGAGCCGGCTCAGATCGGCGCCGATGAGATCGCAGCCCTCTCCCTGCGCGCGGCGCTTGTTGAATTCGGCGATCTCGCCCATGCGCAGCAGCCCATACATCGGGCACTCGGACATGCGGGGCTTGGCCATTGGACACCTCGGAAACGGAAGCTTACCTGGCTGGTAGCGGCGGGTCCGGCTGCGGCTTGAGCCGGCCCACCGCATTGCAGCGCCGGAATCCAGCCGCTACCTTGGGCGCCCGCCGCGCTGTGAGTTCCGCCCGTGTCGCCGCCGCTCCGTCCCGTTCCGCTCTGCTCATGAACAAAGCGACCATCGACGAGGCGCTCGCCGACGGCGCGGAAGCAGCGCTCGAGGCCGCGGGACTCTTCGGCCGGCGCGCCGCCTGGTGGGGAGTCTGCGCGCTGCTCGGCGTGCTCGCGCTGCTCGTCGCGCTGCCCGGCATCGATCGCGTGCCGCTCGATTCGCACGAGATCTTCGTCGCGCAGAGCGCGCGCGAGATGAGCGCGCGCGGCGACTGGCTGCTGCCGTACTTCAACGGCGTGCCGCGCCTCAACAAGCCGCCGATGAGCTATTGGTTGACCGGGCTCGTCGCCGGCCTGGCCGGCGCGCTGCCGGACGTCGCGCCCGCGCATGCGCGGCTCGTGTCGATCGGCGCGGGCCTCGGCACGCTGCTGCTGAGCGTGTGGCTGGGCGTGCTGCTCTACGGCCGGCAGACGGCCGTGCTCGCGGGGCTCGTGCTCCTCAGCAGCGCCGGCTACTTCAGCTTCACGCACGATGCGCGCCCGGATCTCCTCTACACCTTCTTCACCACCGCGATGATCCTCGCCGCCGTGCACGCGCTGCGCGGATCCTCGCGTCCGCGACTGGCCGCGGGCCTCACCTGGCTCGCCTTCGCCTGCGCGACGCTGACGAAAGGCCCGCATCTGCCGGCCTTCACGCTGCTCGGTCTCGGTGTGCAGGCGGCGATCCTCGCGCGCAGCGTGCGGGCACCGTGGCGTGCGCTGCGCGTGTGGCCGGGCTTCGTGCTCGCCTGCGTGCCCGTCGCGGCGTGGTGGGGCTGGCTGCGCCTGCAGATCGATCCGGCCGCGCTCGGGCACAGTCAGCTCGCCGGCAGCCTGCTCGCGCCGGCGTGGCAGCGCTTCGGCGATCCCTACTATCTCTATCGCCCGCTGCAACTGCTGCTGCCGTGGCTGCCGCTGGTGCTGCTCGCGCTCGGTGGTCTGTGTCTGCGCGAAGGACGGCGGCGCACGGGCTGGCTGTGGTGGCCGCTCGCCGTCGCGGTGCTCGCGCTGTCCTGCGGGCGGCAATATCGCTACTTCTATTTGCTGCCGCTGATCGCGCCGCTGACGCTCGCCTTTACGCGGCCCGTCGTCGTGCTCCTGCGCAGCGCGCTCGGCGCCTGGCCGCGCCAGCTCGTCCAGCTCGGCATCGTGCTGCAGATCCTGCTCGCGCTCGCCTGTGCGGGCTGGGTGCTGGTCGAGAGCGGGCGGCTGCGCTGGTTGACGCCGCCGATCCTCGCGAGCACCGGCGCCGCCGTGCTCGCCATCCTCGTATGGCGCGCGCTCGCGCGCTTGGCGCTCGAGGATCCGGCGCCGGGCCGGCGGGCGTACGCCACGCTCGCGGCAACGGCCGTCTTCGTCGCCGCGATCTGGCCCGGCGCGGCGTGGACCGGTGTGGTGTGGAGCCGCGAGCGTTTCGACGAGCAGGCGCTGTGCGCGCAGGCCGCGGCCGAGGTGCGCGGCGGCCGTCCGCTCGCGACGCTCGGCGTGAGCCCCACGCTCTACGTCTATGCGACGAACACGCGCGTGCCCGAGCTCGCCACCGGCGCGGAGGCCGCGGCCCTCGTCGCTACTCACGGCGCGATCGCGCTCGTCGTGCATTCGGATCGCCTCGCCGAGCTCGGGCCGACGCTCGCCGTCACGGAGATCGCGCGAGCGCGGCGCGGGAGCAGGGATGATGTGCTGGTGAGAGTGGAGGGGCGATGAGAAGCGCTTCCTAAACGAGGTTCGCGAGATCGAACGAATTCATAGGTTGGGCTGACGCAGGAAGCCCAACGTTCGGCGCCCGATGTTGGGCTTCCTGCGTCAGCCCACCGGCCATGACGCCCGCGTCACCCGCAATCCTGAAAGAGGCGCGGTGAGCCCCTCCCGGATTCCGCGCCGCTGCGCGGCGCTCCTTCCGGGCTACAAGACAACGATCTTCGTAGCCCGGATGAGCGCAGCGAATCCGGGATCGACGCCTCGCCAGTCGTTACCGCAGGGATCGATGCCATGCCTTTCATAGGAGCTCCCACGACCGTGACGCTCTTTCACGGCAACCTACGGCCTACTGCGAACAATCCCTTTTCCTTCTCTACGCGCGCTCCCGGACTGCCCTCAAATGGAGTAAGACCCAGGGCAACGGTCTTGATCCAGGTCAAGCGTCGAGCGGCGGGCAGCGGCGGAGAATCGAGGCGAGGACGTCCACGCGCGCTCGCCGAACGTGGTGCATGACGAAGGCGTCCCGGATCAATCAATTCAGGAGGTCACATGAAACTCGGCATGCTTCATCTGTTCGAGAATCCGGTCGGATATACCGAGCATCAGGTCGTGAAAAATCAGATGGAACTGATGATCGAAGCGGAGCGTCTGGGCTACGACACGGTGATGCCCGCGGAGCACCACTTCTCGGAATACGGCTATTGTGCCTCGCCCCAGGTCTCGCTCGCGGCGGTCGCGGCCCGCACTTCCAAGATTCGCCTCGGCACCGGCGTCGTCATCCTGCCTTTCCACAATCCCGTGCGCGTCGCGGAAGACTTCGCGTTCATCGATCTGATGAGCGACGGTCGCGTCGAGCTCGGCGTCGGCCGCGGCTACCAACCGATGGAGTACAAGGGCTTCGGCGTCGATCAGACGCGCTCGCGCGAGATCTTCCGCGAGGGCATGGACATCATCCATAAATGTTGGACCGAGGACCGCTTCAGCTATCACGGCAAGCACTATCACTTCGACGACATCTGCGTGCGTCCGAAGCCGCTGCAGAAGCCGACGCCGCCGATCTACATGGCCTGCCTGTCGCCCGAGACCTTCGAGATCGCCGGCCGCTACGGTTACAACGTGCTGATGTCGACCGTCTTCGGTCTCACCGCCGATCTCGCGCGCGAAGGCCTCGCGAACTATCGCAAGGGCCGCCGCGAAGCCGGGCTCGATCCGGAAACCGGCAAGGTGTCCTGCCTCGTGATGGTCTATCCCGGCCGCACGCGCGAGGAAGCGCGCTCGATCTTCGGCCCGCGCGTCACCTGGTACTACAGGACGATCGCGAAGTACGTCGCGCCGCCGCAGGGCCAGGTCGACGTCAAGGGTTACGAGGGCTATGGGCGTTCGCGCGATCTCGCCTCCTCGGTCGAGTTCGAGGATCTCGTCGAGGGCACCTCGATGGTCTGCGGCGAGCCCGAGTACTGCGTCGAGAAGCTGATCAAGCTCGGCAACGACTTCGGCTTCGACGAGCTCCTGTGTTGGACGCGCATCGGCGGTCTGGAGAACGACAAGGTGCTGCGCGCGATGGAGCTGCTCGGCACCGACATCATTCCGGCCGTGCGCAAGGCGACGGGCGTCAAGGCCGCTGCCTGATCTCCACGCCGGGCGATCGCGGCCGATCGCCCGGCGCTTTCCCTACGACCCGGGCGCCGCGGCGCCCGCTGCTCCGCGCGCCGCAGCATGTGCCACGGGAATCTTTCGGTTGTTCAGCCTTTCTCGTCCTGACCATAATCCGGCCCATAACGAATAAATGGACGGGAGGGGAAAGTGCGCACGATTCCCGTGCTGGCGACGGCTTTGGCCTGGACGCTGGCGGCGGCGGCGAACGCCGCGACGATCGTCGACGGCGCCGCGATTGCCGACGAAGCTCAAACCGCGAATTGGCTGTCCTACGGCCGCACCTACAGCGAGCAGCGCTACAGTCCGCTCGCGCAGATCGATGCCGGTAACGTCGCGAAGCTCGGCCTCGACTGGGCGCTGCCGCTGCCCAGCGATCGCACCCTGAATGCAAGCCCGATCGTCGTCGACGGCGTGCTGTACTTCAGCGGCAGCTACAGCGTCGTGCGCGCCGTCGATGCGGCGAGCGGCAAGCTGCTGTGGACTTACGATCCCAAAGTGCTCGAGCACGCGGGAGATCGCCAGCGCATCTTCTGGGACAGCAATCGCGGCGTCGCATATTGGAAGGGCAAGGTCTTCGTCGCGACCGGTGACGGCCGCCTCAACGCGATCGACGCCGCGACCGGCCGTGAGCTGTGGAGCGCACAGACCACCGATCCGAAGCTCCCGCTGTACATCAACGGCGCGCCGCGCGCGTTCCGCGACAAGATCATCATCGGCAACGGCGGCACCGAGGTCGGCGCCGCGCGCGGCTATGTGACGGCCTACGACACCGAGACGGGCAAGCAGGCCTGGCGCTTCTACGTAGTCCCGGGCAATCCGGCCGACGGTTTCGAAAACAAGGCCATGGAAATGGCGGCGAAGACCTGGACCGGGGAATGGTGGAAGCACGGCGGCGGCGGCAACACCTGGAACGGCTTCACCTACGATCCGGAGTTCAACCGCATCTACATCGGTACCGGCAACGGCTCGCCGTGGAATCGCAAGCTGCGCAGCCCGGAGGGCGGCGACAACCTGTTCCTCTGTTCGATCGTCGCCCTCGATGCCGACACCGGCGAATACGCCTGGCACTACCAGACGACGCCGGGCGAGACCTGGGACTACAACTCGAACATGGACATGGTGCTCGCCGACTTGAGCATCGACGGCAAGCCCGTGAAGGCGCTGATGCACGCGCCCAAGAACGGCTTTTTCTATGTGATCGATCGCGCGACCGGCAAGCTCGTTTCGGCTGAGAAGATCGGCAAGGTGAACTGGGCGACGCACGTCGATCTCGCGACCGGCCGTCCGGTCGAGCGCGAAGGCGCCCGCTACGAAGACGGCGAAGAGCTGATCTGGCCCGGCCCGATCGGCGTCCACAACTGGCACGCGATGTCGTACAACCCCGGCACCGGGCTCGTGTACATCCCCGTGCACGAGCTGCCGGGCAGGTTCACGGACAAGGGCTTCGAAGCCGCGACCTGGCAGTCGCCGAATTTCTACATCGACACCGGCGTCGAGTTCCTGCGCGAGGACGTGCCGGTGATGAAAGGCGCGGCCGCGCTGATGGCCTGGGATCCGCTCGCGAAGAAGCAGGTGTGGCGCCACGAACTCCCCGGCGGGTGGAACGCGGGCACGCTGACGACCGCGGGCAATCTCGTGTTCCAGGGCCGCGCGGACGGCGGCTTCGTAGCCTACGACGCGAAGACCGGCGCGGTGCTGTGGCGCGTGGATGCCGGCCTCGGCATTTCGGCGCCGCCCGTCACCTATACGGTGAACGGCGAGCAGCACATCGCGCTGCTCGTCGGCTGGGGCGGCGCGGGGCCCGCGATCGGCGGCTCCCTAGGCCGCCAGCACGGCTGGGCCTATCGCGCGCAGACGCGCCATCTGCTGAGCTTCAGCCTGAGCGGCAAGGCCGAGATGCCGGCGCAGCCGCCGCCGGTGTTTCCGGCGCCGATCGGGCGGGCGGATTTCGACGTCGATGCGCTGCTCGCGGAGCAGGGCAATACGCTGTGGGCGAAGCACTGCGTCCTGTGCCACGGCGCGGGCGCGATCTCCGGCGGCTATGCACCGGATCTGCGGGCCTCGTCGATCCCGCTGTACGAGGACGCGTTCGCGGACGTGCTCGGCGGCTCGCGCCGGCTCGCCGGCATGCCGCGCTTCACGGAGCTGACGGCTGCGGATCGCAAGGCCCTGCAGCACTACATCCGGCGTGAAGCGCGGGCGGCGGCTGCGCCGTGAGGGCGGGTAAAACTCAGAAGCGCGGCTTGATCGCGGCCGCGCGATAGCGCGCGACGCCGTCCATGATTTCCTTCTCGGCGGCGTCGGGCCCGGCCCACGCGCGGACCTTGACCCATTTGCCGGGCTCGAGGTCCTTGTAGTGCTCGAAGAAGTGCTGGATCTGGAGCAGGCGCTCGGGCGCCAGATCCGTGGGCTTCTTCCAGTGTTTGTAGATCGGCAGGATCTCGTCGGCCGGCACTGCCAGCAGCTTCGAGTCGCCGCCGGCCTCGTCGTCCATCAGCAGCACGCCGATCGGCCGGCAGCGGATGACGGCGCCCGTCGTCACCGCGAAGGGCGTCACCACCAGCACATCGACGGGATCCCCGTCGTCGGCGATGGTGCGCGGCACGTAGCCGTAGTTACACGGGTAGTGCATCGCCGTCATCATGAAGCGATCGACGAACAGCGCGCCGGTCTCCTTGTCGACTTCGTACTTGACCGGTTCGGCGTTCATCGGGATCTCGATGATGACGTTGAACTCCTGCGGCAGCGCGGTACCGGCCTCGACGCGATCCAGAATCATGGGTGGGTGTCCTGTATAAAGGATTTATTGCTCCGCAACATTCTAGAAACGATTGGGTCGCAGGCTCAATGACTTGACGCGATGTCCTGCGGGCGATTACCGGAATACCGAGCGCCCGGGGCCGCAGACGAGGCAATGGCGCCGGCCGGCTCGATTCGACGGCGCAGCGGCCGAAAAACTGCTGAAGAATTCATCACTCAGTGCCCGACGGAGCGCCGAATGTGCCTTAGATCGAGACATCAACTATCTGAAATACCGGGCTTCTGGTCCGTACTTCGAGTGGATGTTGAAGTGAGCTCCGTCACCGGCGCAGACCGCTGATGACGTCCCTCGATTGGCTGCTCGTCCTCGCCGCCTTCCCGGCGCTGTTGATCGGCCTGCGTTACGCCATCGGCCTCGTGCAGCTACGCGCGCTGCGCTTCACGCCGCGCGAGGCGGAGCAGGTCGAGGCGGCCGAGGTGCCGGCCGCGCTGCGCGAGGCGCTCGCCGACGGCATCGCGGCGCTGGCCGAGCTCGGCTTCGTCGACTGCCGGTGGTTCCGGATGCCAACTTTGCTCCTCACGCGCCTGCCCTGCCCGCAGTGGTTCGCGGTCGCCTTCCATCCGGCGGACGCCGCGCTCGGCGCCGTCCTCGTCTCGGGCGCTCCCGAAGCGGGCTGGCTGTGGGAGCCGAGCTTCGTCACGCACTACGAGGACGGTAGCGTTTTGTTGACGACCGACGGACGTGCCCACGCGCTGGCGCCGTTCCGCGAGGCGCTCGCGCTCGCCGACGACTACACGGGCTCGATCGCGCAGGCCTGGTCCGCGCACCGCGCGCGCGCCGCGCATCATCCCGGCCTGCGCTTGCGCGATCGCGCGAGCCTCGAGCAGCGCGACGCCGCGCTGCTGCGCGCGATGTTCGACGCCGCGCTCGCGCGCGGACGCCTCGAACGCACGAACGACGAGTGCTACCGCCTGAGCTGGCGCGGCGCGCTCGACTGCCTGCGCCAGTCCATCAACGGCATGCGACGGCGCGCGGCGGCGCTGGCGAACCGGCGCGCCGCCGGCGCGACCACGGCGCCCGCGCTGCTCGGCGCGCTCGACGCCGTCGCGATGATGCCGGGATTTCTCGCGGCGAAAGGCGACACGCTGTCCTTCGCCGCGCGCGCCGCGCTGCTTGGCACCACCGCGGCCGCGAGCTTCGCGGCCTTCGCGGCGACGACGGGCGCCGTCTTCGCCGCCTGCCTCGTCGCGACGCTCGCACTGCACGAGGCCGGTCATTTCTCCATGATGAAGCGCTACGACTACGCGAACTTGAAAGTATTCTTCGTGCCTTTCCTCGGCGCCGCGGTCAGCGGTCATCACCCCGCGGCGAGCGCCGCGCAGCGCGTCGCGATCTATCTCGCCGGGCCGCTGCCCGGGCTCTTGCTCGGCGCCGTGCTGATCGCGGGCCTCGCCGGCGGCTGGTGGA
The DNA here is from genome assembly GCA_035325705.1 of Gammaproteobacteria bacterium. Taxonomy (GTDB): domain Bacteria; phylum Pseudomonadota; class Gammaproteobacteria. The sequence goes on along the minus strand of DAOKZI010000017.1, from coordinate 24,543 downwards.
CGGCGTCGGGCGTGGGCATGACGCTCGCGCTGCTGCTCGTCGCGATCAACTACACGAACTTGTTGCCCTTCGAGCCGCTGGACGGAGGCCGCATCGTCGGGCTGCTGTGGTTCGCGCGCCATCCGCGGCTGCGCATCGCGGTATTTGCGCTGGGCCTGTGCGCGCTGATCGCGATTGCGATCGCGAGCGAATCGAAAGCCTTCCTCGTGTTCTGCGCCCTCGTCGCGCTCGGCCTGCCGCACTTGTATAGGCAGTCGCGGCTGCTCGACTCACTGCGCGCCGACGGCGTGCCGGACGACGAGCGCGAGGCGATCGCGGCGCTGTGCGCGCGACTCGCCCTCGCGCAGCCGACGCTGCCGCACGCGCAGCGCCTCGCCGTCGTCAAAGGGCTCTTCCCCGAGCTGCGCCTGCCGTTGCCGACGCGGCGTGAGATCGCCTGGGGCAGCCTCGTCTATCTCCTCGCACTGCTCGCGCCGCTCGCCCTGCTCGTGGCCTCGGACCCGAGCGTTTTGCTGGACGCGCTTCGGTAGCATACAGTCCGGCATTAGACCCGCGGCGGCGCGCGTGCTCGACGTCGTCGGCGAGCGTATCGACATCGAAAGAGGAGACGACACGCATGGAAATCGGCATTGCGCAACTACTGCCCAGCTTCGCCTACGAAGGGATCACGGACGCCAAAGTCTACGAGGACGAGATCGCGCTCGCCGTGGCCGCCGACGAGCTCGGCTATGACCACCTGTGGGCCGTCGAGCACCACTTCGAAGACTACTCGCTGTGCCCGGACAACTTCGTCTACCTCTCCCACGTCGCGGCCTTGACGAAGCGTATCAAGCTCGCGACCGGCGTCGTGATCCTGCCGTGGAATCTGCAGCCGCTGCGCGTCGCCGAGAAGATGGCCCTGCTCGACGTGCTGTCGAAAGGCCGCGCGATCCTCGGCCTCGGCCGCGGGCTCGCGCGCCGCGAGTTCGATACCTTCGGCATTCCGATGAGCGAGTCGCGCGAGCGCTACGACGAATCCGCGCCGCTGGTGCTCGAAGCGCTCGAGACGGGCTGGTTCCCCGAGCATCACGGCAAATACTTCGAGCAGCCGCGCGCGCCGCTGCGGCCGGGCCCGCTGTCGCACGAGTGGCGCTGGAACCGGTTCACGCAGGTTGCGATGAGCCCGGACTCCGCCGAGCAGGCGGCCAGGCTCGGCGCGCAGATGATGGCCTTCAACTACAAGCAGCCGGCGGTGCAAAAGCAGGAATACGAGGACTACCGCGCCGCCTTCCGCCGCTATCACGGCCGCGAAGCGCGCCCGCTGCTGCTGACCGAAATGATGGTCTGCGACGGTGATGCCGCGCGCTGCCGCGAGCTGGCGGAGAAATACGTCGCGAACTACGGCATCTCGGTGCTCGATCACTACGAGATGCTCGGCGATCAGTTCAAGGCCGCGGGCGGCTACCCGACTTATGCCGAAGCCGCCGAGGCGATGCGCGGCATCGGCAAGGACGCGATCATCAAGAGCTACGTCGAGCAGCAGGTGTGGGGCACGCCGGACCAGATGCTGCGCAAGTTCGAGGAGCGCTTCGAGTTCATGGGCCAGTACGGCGTGCTCTGCGTGTTCCGCTTCGGCGGCGCACCGCTGGAGGTCGCCCTGAACAGCATGAAGCTCTTCGCGCAGGAAGTGATGCCGGTACTGCGCCAGTGGAGCGCGCCGGCGCGTATCGCGAGCGCAAGATAAACGACATGTTCTCGTAGCCCGGGTGTAGCGTAGCGAAACCCGGGATCTTTGCGGCAATCCCGGGTTGCGCGCTGCGCGCTCCACCCGGGCTACGAAGACTCCGCGTTCGCCTGGCGCCGTTTCGCCGCGCGGGGCGCTTCGCCGGTCCACGACTTGAACGCGCGCGAGAACGCGCTCGCGTCCTCGAAGCCGAGGCGCCAGGCGATCTCGCCCTGCTTCAAATCGCCGCGGCTCATCAAGTCCGCGGCGCGCTCGCGGCGGATCTCGTTCAGCAGCAGCGAGAAGCTCGTGCCTTCGTCGTCGAGGCGCCGCTGCAGCGTGCGCTTGGTCAGATGCAGCTCGGTGACGAGCTCCATCAGCGAAGGAATGGGCGTCGCCGTGCGCAGGCGTCCGCGCACGACGTCGGCATAGGACAGCGGTTCTTCCATCATCCGCGTCAGGCGCCGGCACTGGTTGGTGTAGAAGCGATGGGACATCGCGTTCGCCTGCGGCGGCGCTCTGTTCCACACCGCGCGCGCAAAGCGGATCCGGTTGAGTTCGGCGCCGAAGTGCAGCGGGCAGCGGAAGTAGCGCTCGTAGGGCCGCAGATCGCCGGGCGCCGCGCGGCGAAAGTGCACGGCGATCGGCGCGATGCCTTCGCCCAGCGTCTGCCGGAACAGCGTGAGCAGGGCAGTGACGTCGCGCTCGGCGAAGAAAGCTCCGAGATCGCCGACTTCCTCGTTTTCGTAGAACGCGACGTACTCCTCGTTGCCGTCGCGCCACACGCCTTCGTCGATGCAGCCCCAGGCGAGCGCGGGATAGGTCGGCACGCAGCGGAACATCTCGCGCATCGTCGGCGCGCAGGAGGCGGCGAGCCCCAGCACGCCGAAGAGCGCGAGATGATAGCGCTGGCCGACGGCGAGGCCCGCGTGCGGCAGTTTCAGCGCGGCGAGCGCGCGGCGGATGAAAGTGAACTCCTGGTGATAGGCGATGCGATAGCTCGGCTCCTCGAGCGCGAAGCGCGGAATGTCGGCGGCCGCGAGCAGCGGCTCGATCGCGAGACCCTTTGCCTCGAGCACCTCGATGACCGGCGACAGCCCGTAGGCGAGCCGATACGGCCGCAGCATGCGGCCGCCGAAGAGATACTCCGGCGTGCGCGCTCCGCGGCGCGTCGCGCTGCGTTTGCGGGCCTCGCGTGGGGACATGCCGCAACTCGTGTCCTTGTCACTGAATGTCAAGAAATTTACACATTTCGTCATTCCCGCGCGAGCCGCGCCTCGTGAGACTTGCCGCGGTTTCGCCCGCGGAGGCTGCGATGAAATTCATGTTCTTCTTCTATCCCGCGATCCCCGGCACGATGGAGGACCGCGCGAAGCTGCGGCCGATCGCCGCGCGCACCGATCGCTTCCAGCAGATGCTGGAGGAAATCGTCGAGCTGTCGCAGTTCGCCGAGGCGCTCGGCTTCAGCGCCGTCACCTTTCCCGAGCATCACCTGCACACCGAAGGCGGTGAGATGGGCAGCCTGCCGCTGCTGACGCAGCACGTGCTCGCCCATACGAAGAAGATCATGGCGGGGCCGATCGGCTATGTGCTGCCGGGCTGGAATCCGCTGCGGCTCGCGCTCGAGATCGCCTGGCTCGATCAGATCACCAAGGGTCGCACGCTGTGCGGCTTCGCGCGCGGCTACCAGTCGCGCTGGCTGAATCAGATGGCGCAGCAGCTCCACGTCGGCGCTGCCGCGATGAACACCAAGGACACGCAGCCGGACAACGACGCGGTCAACCGCGAGGCCTTTCAGGAAGTCTACGAGATCCTCCGCCTCGCGTGGGGCGACAAGCCGTTCCGCTACAAGGGCAAGTACTACCAGTATCCGAATCCCTATGACACCGGCACGCCGTGGCCCGCGCACGACTGGACGCGCAAGTACGGCTCGCCGGGCGAGGTCGACGAGCGGGGCAACGTCATTGCGATCGACATCGTGCCCAAGCCCTATCAGAAGCCGCATCCGCCGCTGTTCCAGGCCTTCTCGCAGAGCGAGGCGACGATCCGCTGGGCGGCGCGTGAAGGACTGATCCCGACCTTGCTGACCGCGGACTACGTGCAGCTACGCAAGTTTGCCGACATCCACGTCGAAGAAGCGGCGAAGCACGGGCGCACGCTCGCACGCGGCGAGAATCTCGGCGTGTTCCGCGGCGTCTACATGGCCGACAGCAAGGCCGAGGCGCACGCGCTCGCGATGAAAGGCCTGATGGGCACGGGCTGGCCGGGCTGGGCCCATTACTTCGGCTTCACCGACGCCTTCCGCCTGCCGGAGGACGACGAGAAGTATCCGGGACAGACGCTGCCGCTGTCGGAAATCCGCATGGAGCGCTTCGACCAAGCGCACTTCACGCTGAGCGGCAATGCCGACGACGTGAGGCGCGACATGGACGATCTCGTCGACGCCGCGAATCCCGAGTGGTTCATCTGGCAGGGCGATCAGGGCTATCTCCCGCTCGACGACTGCAAGCGCATCATGGAGCGCTTCGGCACGCAGGTGATGCCGCATTACATCTAAGGGCCACCACCTTTCGTAGCCCGGGTGCAGCGGAGCGAAAACCCGGGCCTGTGCCGGTTCATGCGCCGAATGAATCTAGCCACGGAGGACACGGAGGGCACGGAGGAAGAGAGGGATTGATTGGGCAGTACCGCAACGCCTGTGCCGAGAGAAGCGTGGGCCGGGCGGCAGCTCCTCACCAATTCTTTCTTCCTCCGTGCCCTCCGTGTCCTCCGTGGCTAAATTAAGCCGCATTTCAGCAGCTACAGCCTCTGCCGGAGGGAGTTCGCCGCGCTGCCTGCGGATACGGACACGGAGCCGTGGTGCTCAGAAGCTGTCCAGCGCGTCCAGGTCGTCGATCGCCGTGCTCATGCGGCGGATGAACTCCAGCGAGGCCTCCGGCGGCTGCATCTTGGGGGCTTCCGGCGGCTGGCCGAGCGTGCCGGTCCACCACGCGAGCGCGTTGAAGAGATTGCGGCGATAGAGCCGGAACGCCTCGTCGAAGCTCGGCGGCGTCGCGCCGCAGGCGCGCAGGCGATCGAGGTAGTACCGGATCAGATCCTGCTCGTACCGGCGCCGAGCCGCGGGCTCGAAGGCCGTGGAGATCGCATAGGCGAGATCGCGCGCGCCGTTGCCCTTGCAGCTACACTGCCAATCGTTCAGGCCCATCACCTCGCCGGCTGCGACGTACCAGTTCTTCAGGTGCACGTCGGAGTGGATCAGCGTGCGCGGCAGCGTCGCGTGCTCGGCGACCGACGCCAGCGTCGCGGGCCACACTTCGTCGCGGCGCGCATAGAGCCGCGCGGGGATCACGGCCTCGGCGGCGAGGAAGCCGCGCGCGCAGGCCGGGCCGAAGCCCGCGAGCTCGACGGTCGCGTCGAAATATTTTTCCCAGTCGTTGAAGCCGCGCAGCGCGACAAACTTCGCCGGGCTCGCGTAGTACTCGCCGTGCAGGCGCGCGAGCAGGTCCATCTGGCTCCTGCCGCGCGCGAGATCCATCGGCGTGTCGATGCGGCAGAACTCGACGCGCTCGCGCAGGTCGCGCATGACGATGATCGAATTGAAGCTGTCCGGATCGTATCTCGCGTGGTACGCGACCGGCGCTTCGATCGGCAGCGTCGGCCGCACGTGATTGTAGAAGTTCGTCTCGGCCGCGATGCCGTTGTTCATGCCGAGGATGTAGCGGTTCGCGAGCGCCGGCGAGCCCTTGCAGAAGACGGTCGCGGGCCAGCCGGCGGCGCGGGCGCGCGCGGCGTCCGCGTACTGGAGCTGGATGCGGCGTCGGCTCGATGTGCCCTCGTCGATCTCGCCGAGCCGCAAGCCCCGGACCGCGATGCCGGGATGCGCCGGGCTCAGCACGGCCGTCAACCACTCCGGCGTAATCATGTCGTAGCCGAGCGGGATGTGCTCGCGCGTGCGCGGGACGAGGCCCGCCGCGCGCTCGCGCTCGTAGTGCATCCGGAGGCGTTCGAAGCGATCGTCCATGGCCCACCCCTCTTGGCGCGCGAGTCTCGCGCTTGCGTTCAGAGCCGCTGCGCGCGCTCGACGATGTTCGCGCTCATCTCCAGCCAGCGCGCGGCATGGCCGTCCGCGACCTGCTCGACCAGCGCCTGCGAGAACATCACGATGCGCGCGCAGCCGGCGTCCGCGTAGGTCTTGAGCGCCGCGTCGGACATTTTGCCGTCTTCCGGATCGACGAAAGGGCTCAAGATCAGCGTCGACGGATCGCGGCCGTAGTCGCGCATCATCTCGCGCAGCGCGCGGGCTTCCTGCGCGAAGCTCGTCGGGTCCTGGGCCAGCGGACACCAGCCGTCGTAGTGCTTCGCGATCCGCGCCAGCGACTTCTCGCCGTGGCCGCCGAGCAGGAAGGGCGGGCCGCCGCGCTGCACGGGCTTCGGCTCGCAGCGCACGGGCGGGAAGTCGATCTGCTTGCCCGCATAGGACGGCGAGTCCTCGGTCCACAGCGCGCGCATCGCCTCCGCGGTCTCGCGCATGCGCTGCCAGCGCGTCGCGAAGCGCGCGCCCATGATTTCGGTTTCTTCGCGCAGCCAGCCGGCGCCGATGCCGAGAATCACGCGCCCGCCGGAGTAGTAGTCCAGGCTCGCGATCGTCTTCGCGGTGACGAGCGGCTCGCGCTCGGGCAGGAGACAGATGCCCGTCGCGAGTTTGAGCCGGCGGGTGACGCCGGCGACGACGGTCAGCGCGATGAAGGGATCGACCCAGCGCCCGTAGTGCTCGGGCAGCGGCCCGCCGAAGGGATAGGGGGTCAATTCACCGCGCGGGATCACGGGATGTTCCGGAATCCACAGCGAGTCGTAGCCGAGCCGCTCGGCGTGTTGCGCGAGCGTCGGAAGGGGACCGGACTGAGCCGTCGCGGTCATCACGAAACCTACCTGCATGAAACCTCCTCCCCGGCGGCCGCATGCGGCGCGCAGTCGTTGTCGTAGGAGGCGTCACCTTAGCGCGCGTCCGCGGCCGTCACCAGCCGCAGCGCGCGGTGCCGGTCTGCTTCATGCAGGAATGAGGTCGAAGGGCGTGCAAAGAGCTTACGGGCTCACCTCGCCGCCTTCATCGGCGAGACCTCGTCCCGCCGCGGTGCTCGTGGCACCGCGGCGGATGCGCAGCGCTCAGTCCGCGAAGCTCAGGTAGCGGCTGAAATCCGAGCGCTGATCGCGATGGCGGCCACCGCGCGTTGCCGCCCACCAGGCGCCGACGGCGCCGACGAGCAGCGAAGCCGCGCCGACGAAACCGACCAGCACGCCGACGCGCCGCGCGGTGTCGGCCGCGGCGCGCGCCTCGTCGGCGATGCGGCGTGCCTCGGCGTACGCTGCGTCGACGCGCTGCGTCGCTTCCTCGGGCGTCAAGCCCGTGCGCGTCGCCACGGCGCCGATCAGCCATTCGCGATCGGCGGGCGCAGGCTCGCCCGTCGCCGCTGCTTCTATCATCCGCGCGATCGTCTCGTCGCTCGCCGGCTGCGCCGAGCGCAGCAGACGATCGGTCGCGCTCTGCAGCGAATCGACGCCGGCGCGATCGGCCATCGTGGCCGCCGCCGTGCCCGCCACCGCGGCCGTCGCTTCGGCGCCCGCCTTCAGCGCCGCACCGCCCGCGCGCGCCGCGCCGGCGGCGATGCTCGCGGTCAGCCAGGCACCGACCAGCGTCGCGAGCGCCCATACGACGAGGCCATTGATGCCGTCGCGCACCTCGACTTCATGGTCGCTCAGATCGCCGACGCGCCGTCGCATGCGGCCGGCGACATAACCGCCAAGCATCATCGACGTGACCGTGACCCAGATCGTCCACAGTCCCACGGCGGCGACGAAGGTCGTGCCGGACGCGCCTTCACCGCGCCACGGCGACAGCATCGTGAGCCCGATGGCCGAGCCGAAGGTGGTCAACAGGAACGCGATCGCGGCAGCGATCAGCGCGCCGGCGATGATGGCCGGCAAATCGACGTAGGCGGATTTTTCCGCGGTGGGGGTGTCGTTCACGTCCAGGATGACGGTATTCATGGATCGCTCTCTCCGTGGCTGCGGCCGCAATCAGCGCAGGCCGAGAAAGGACAGGATGGCGAGAATCACGACGATCAGGCCCACGAGATAGATGATCGAATTCATGGCGACACCTCGTATCGACGGCAGGAGCGACCCGCGGTCGCTGCGTATGTCCGCAGGAGCAAGGCACATGCCACGCATCCTTGCGCGCTGAACCCCGCTTGCGGGCGTCGCGGCGGCGCGCTGCACGTTGGATCGTGTAAAGCGTGCTGGCGCCGGGTGTACGGATTACATGCCGCGAGCGCGCGGCCGCTAGGCGGCGCGGCCGAACGAAGGCGGCGAGCGGCGACGGCGCGGTCAGTGAATCAGGCGAGTGAAAACGGGCGGCACTCGGCGCTCCGCGCTGCTGCGGGATCGCTGCGAAACCTTTCAAGATCCCGAGCGCGCTTGGCGCCGCGCGAGCCGGGCGCGCTGTAGGACAAACGTCGGCGTTTGCCCGCGGCTACCCGTGATCGTCCGTCAGGCGTAAAGAGAATGTGCGCCGCACGTCAGCAGCGAATTGCGCGGTTACAGGTTTCGCGTTATTCCTGTCCGACGCTCACGTACACGAAGATCGCGGCGCGCGGGCGCAATGCGTGTGTGAGATGCCATGGATGCTGGGGGATTGTGCGAGGGGCAGGATCAGTGGCGACTTCGCTGCCGAGGGGACGACCGTGCGGAAAATCTTCCGCGGCCGCCTGCCTTGCGGCCTGTGCCGCGTTCTGTGTGCCGGGCAGCGTCCCGCACGCGCAGGCGCGCGAGGGGGTCGCCGCGCTGAACCGGTTATCGCTCGAGGAGCTCGGCGAGGTCGAGGTGATCTCCGTGAGCAAGGAGCCCTTGCCGGTGCGCGACGCGGCCGCCGCGGTCTACGTCATCACCCGGCAGGACATCCAGCGCAGCGGGGCGACCAGCCTGTTCGAAGCGCTGCGCCTCGCGCCGAACCTGCTGGTGACGCAGCTCAGCGCCGGCGACTACGCGCTGTCGGTGCGTGGCTTCGGTGGCAATCCCGGCGCGCAGAACTTCGCCAACAAGCTGCTCGTGCTGATCGACGGTCGCAGCGTGTACTCGCCCTTGTTCTCCGGTGTCTACGCCGATGCGCAGGACGTGCTGCTCGAGGACGTCGAGCGCATCGAAGTCAATGCCGGTCCGGGCGCGACCTTGTGGGGCGCGAACGCGATGAACGGGGTCGTCAACATCGTCACGCGGCCGGCGGTCGCGACGCAGGGTGAATACGCCGCGCTAGGCGCAGGCAATCGCGAACAGCGGGGCAGCGTTCGGCACGGCGGTCGGATCGGCGAGTCCGCCAGCTATCGCGTCTACGGTCAGGCCTTCGCGCGCGGCGAAACTGAGACCCCCGAAGGACTCGGCCGCGGTGACGACTGGTACAGGGGGCAGGGAGGCTTTCGCCTCGACTGGGCACGGGGCGATGACGATCTCGACCTGCAGGGCGACGTCTATCGCGGCAAGCTGTCGCAGGGTGACACGGGCTGGGGCACGCTGGCCGGCGCGAATCTGCTGTCGCGCTGGCAGCGCGCGACGACCACCGGCGCGCTGCAGCTACAGGTGTATTTCGACCAGACCACGCGCGACGCGCCCGGCAATACCTCGCGCTTCCGGCTGAACACCTACGACATCGAGGCGCAGCAGACGCTCGATATCGGCGCTCGCCATCGCGTGATCTGGGGCGCGGGCTATCGGCTCAACGACTATGCGATCGGCAACAGTGCGGCGCTGGCCTTCGTGCCGGACGAGCGCGGCCTGTCGATCGTCAATCTCTTCGCGCAGGACACCTTGAGTCTCGGCCGCGGGCTGCACCTGACGCTCGGCATCAAGCTCGAGGACCATACTTACGGCGACTGGACCGTGCAGCCCGATCTGCGTCTCGCCTGGCGCGCGAACGATTCGACGCTGCTGTGGACCGCGCTGTCGCGCGCGATCCGCGCGACCACGCCTTTCGATCGCGACGTCGTCGAGCGCATCGGCGGCCAGGTGATCCTCACCGGCAACCGCGACTTCGAGCCCGAAGCCGTGACCGCATGGGAGTTGGGCTATCGGGCCGTGCCGTGGCCGAATCTGAATCTCGAAACCACGCTGTTCGTGCACGACTACGAAGAACTGCGCACCGTCGAGCCCGGCGACGGCGTACCGCTGACCTGGCGCAACGGACTCGAAGGACGGAGCTGGGGCGCGCAGGCCTGGGCGCGCTGGCAGGTTGCGGACTGGTGGCGGCTGACGCCCGGCCTCACGCTGCTGCGCCAGGATCTCGAGTTCGAGGACGGCGCCGTGCGGCTGCTCGGCACGCGCCAAGCCGGCAACGATCCGTCCGGCCACGGCAGTCTGACATCATCGATGGATCTCGGCGAGCGCGTGAGCTTCGATACGACGCTGCGCCACGTCGCGCGTCTGCGCGATCCGGCCTTCCCGTCGTACACGGAGCTCGGCGCGCGTCTCGCCTGGCGCAGCACGTCGACCCTCGAGCTGTCGATCACGGGATTCAACTTGCTGCACGATCATCACGCCGAGTACCCCGCACCGCAGGGCGCGGAAATCGGTCGCAGCGTGCTCTTCGAGGCGCGGTGGCGGCTGCCATGAAATCGGAGCTGCGCCGCGCGACGACCTGCCTCGTGCTCGTGCTATGCACCTTGTTCTGGACACAGGGGCCGGTGGCCGCGCCGGCGACGGCCTATGCCGACAGCGAGGTCAAGGCCGCCTTTCTTTATCGCTTCGCCGGCTACGTCGAATGGCCGCCCGCCGCCATGCAGGCGCCGCGCTTCGTCATCGCCGTGCTCGGCGCCGACGCCGTGGCCGCGAGCCTCGAACGCGCGCTGACGACGATCCGGATCAAGGGCAGACCGGGCGAAGTCCGCCGCATCGACAACATCCGCGACGCGCGCCAGGCGCACATCGTCTACATCGGCGCGATGCACGCCGAAGAGCTGGATGCATTGCTCCCGCAGCTCGCAAACCGGCCCGTGCTCGTGGTCACGGACGGCGAGCGCGGGCTGGACGCCGGCGGCATGCTGAACTTCCGCACGGTGGACAAGCGGGTACGCTTCGAGGTCGCACCGGAAACCGCCGAGCAGGCGGGTCTATCGATCAGCGCCGATCTGCTGGCCGTCGCGATGCAGGTGCGGCGCCGCGATCTGCGCTCCGACGAGATGTGCGCGCCGCTGCTGCACGCGCAGTGGATGGGCTGTAGCGGCGGCGATCCGATCGTGCGGCTGTCGCGCCTGGGGCGGCGGCTGCGCGGCGCGGCCTGGAGCAGACGCCTGTGGACGCCGCCCGCCTGAGCCGGCGCCGGCGGCGCTGGTCGGTGCGCGCGAAAATCATCAGCGTCGTGCTGCTGACCGCGACGCTCGTGCTGCTCTTCGCCGGCATCGCGATGCTGACCCACGATGTTCTCGTCTACCGCGATGCCTGGGCCTATGACATGCGCACGCAGGCCGGGATCGTCGCGCGCGCCACGGCGCCGGCGCTCGCCTTCGACGATCGCGCGTCGGCCCGGCACAATTTGCGGGCGCTCGCCGCGCGGCCCGCGGTGCTCGCGGCCGCGCTGTATGACGCCAGCGGCGCGCGCTTCGCGATGTGGACGAAGCCGGGCGAGGCCGCGCCGCCGGCGCGGGCGACGCCGGGCGCGCCGGAAGTGCGCATCCGCGGCGAGCGCGTCGAAGTGTGGCTGCCGGTGCGCAACGACAACGAGCTGCTCGGACACATTCATCTGCGCGCGAGCTATGACGTCCACAACCGGGTCGTCGCCTATTTCGGCATCTTCGCCACCGTGATGCTCGCCGGCATCGGGCTCGCGCTGGTGTCTTCCGCGGCGCTGACGCGCCTCATCACCGACCCGCTCGACTCGATGGCGGCCGTCGCGCGCGAGGTCGTCGATCGCCGCGACTACGCGCTGCGCGCGCGCAAGACCAGCGAGGACGAAGTCGGCGTCGTCGTCGATGCCTTCAACAGCATGCTCGACGAAGTCCAGCAGCGCACACGCGCGCTGGAGCAGTCGAACGCGGCGCTGACGGCCGAGGTCGCGACGCGCCAAGTGGCCGAAGAAGCCCTGGCGCGGGCGAACGCGCGGCTCGAGAGCGCGATGGCGGCGGCGGAGATCGGGAGCTGGATCCACGATCCGCGGCGCGACGAGATCGTCGCCGATCGCAATCTCGTCGCCATCTTCGGCCTCGGCGCGACGCGCGAGCTGCGCGGCCCGGCGTCGCTGCTCGGGCGCTACATCCATCCGGATGATCGCGAGCTGCTGCGCGCGGCCCGCGACGCCGCGTTCGCGACCGGCACCCTGTACTCGCCCGCGTTTCGCGTGATCCGCGCCGACGGCGCGCTGCGCTGGGTCGCCGCGCGCGGCAAGGTGCAGTACGCGGGTGGGCAGCCGGTGCTGCTCGCCGGCCTGCTGCTGGACATCACGGCGCAGAAGGAGGCGGAGAGCGCGCTGCGCGAAAGCGAACGTCTCTATCGCGCGATCGGCGAATCGATCGACTACGGCGTGTGGATCTGCGACGAGAAGGGGCGCAACGTCTACGTCAGCGAATCCTATCTGCGGCTGGTCGGCCTGTCGCAGGAAGAATGCGCCGATCACGGCTGGTTCTCGCTGCTGCACCCGGACGATGCCGCAGCCATGCTCGTCGCCTGGCAGGACTGCGTGCGCGATCGATGCGCCTGGTATCGCGAGCATCGCGTGCGCGGCGTCGATGGTCGCTATCACCCGGTGCTCGCGCTGGGCGTGCCGGTGCGCGACGAGAGCGGGCGCGTCACCGGCTGGGCCGGCATCAATCTCGACATCAGTCGGCTGAAGCGCACCGAGGAAGCGCTGCGCGAAGCCGATCGGCGCAAGGACGAGTTCCTCGCGACGCTCGCGCACGAGCTGCGTAATCCGCTTGCCCCGATCCGCCACGCGGTGCGGCTGCTGGAGAACCCGGCCATCGATCCCGCGCGCCACGAATGGGCGCGTGCCGTGATCGTGCGTCAAGTGCATCGCATGGCGCTGCTGCTCGACGATCTGCTCGACGTCTCGCGCATCACGCGCGGGCGCCTGTCGCTGAAGAAGTCGCGCGTGCGGCTGGATACCTTGGTGGAATCGGCGATCGAGACGGCGCGGCCGCTGATCGAGGCGCGGCGCCAGCGGCTCGAGATCGATCTCGACGATCCCGCTCGCGTGCTGGAGGTCGATGCGCTGCGCGTGTCGCAGGCGCTGTCGAACCTGCTCACCAACGCCGCCAAATACACCGACGACGAAGGCCGCATCACGCTGGTCACGCGGCGCGAAGGCGAGGAGCTCGTCATCGCCGTCGCGGACACCGGCATCGGGCTCGCCCCGGAAGCGCTGTCGAAGGTCTTCGAGATCTTCACGCAGGTCGGTTCGGCCATCGATCGCGCCGAAGGCGGGCTGGGCATCGGGCTGGCCCTGGTGCGCGGCCTCGTCGCGCTGCACGGGGGCAGCGTCGACGCGAGCAGCGCGGGCCTGGGCCTCGGCAGCGAGTTTCGCATCCGCCTGCCCTCGAGCTGCATCGTCGAAGGCGGCCTCGAGCCGGCGGCGGCCGCCGCCTCGCGCAAGCCGATCGCGCGTGAGCCGGGTCCGTGCAAAGTGCTCGTCGCCGACGACAACCGCGACGCCGCGGACACGCTCGCGATGGTGCTCGAGGGTTTCGGGCATCAGGTGTGGGTTGCCTACACCGGTGCCGAGGCGATCGCGACGGCGCGCCTGCGCCAGCCGACGGTCGTCATCCTCGACATCGGCATGCCGGATCTCACGGGCTACGAGGTCGCGAGCGCGCTGCGCGCCGATCCCCAGGGACGCGACACGCTGCTGCTCGCGATCACGGGTTGGGGGCAGGACGTCGATCGTCGCCGCGCGCTGGACGCAGGTTTCGACCGTCACCTGACCAAGCCGGTCGACGCGCAGCAGGTGCAACAGGCGATAGAGGAGCATCTCGTGCGGCAAGCCGGACGCGAGCCCCCGAGCCCGGCCGCGGTGGCGCTGACCGGCTCCTGAACGAAATGCGCCTTGCCGATGGCGAAACGCGCGGCGGCCCTTTATATAGAAGAGCGTCGACTCGATCGGCACCGCTGCCTCGTCGTCATTCCCGCGCAGGCGGGAATCCAGTGGGCGGCACGAGCAGGCGGACCTTTCCCTTGGATCCCCCGCCTGCGCGGGGATGACGATGACGAGCACGCAGCGGAGCGTATCTGCGCTCGGCTATCCGGTGCCCTGGCAAACCGAAATCGCGGAGGAGAAGGACATGAACGAAGGCATCTGCGCGCTGGATCTCGAAGACCGTCACAATCTCGATGCCGAGATGAGCACGCTGGTCAAGGGCATCGAGAAGAAGTACGGCTTCGTGCCCCATTTCGTGCAACTGTTCGCGACCGACAACCAGCGCCTGAAGGCTTTCATGGGCCAGTACATGGAGCTGATGCGTCGCGATTCGGGGCTCACGCCGCTGGAGCACGAGATGATCGCGCTGGTGTCGGCCGCGACCAACGGCTGCGTCTACTGCACGGCGCATCACGGCGCGCTGCTGCGAGGCGAGACCGGCGATGCGCTGTTCACCGAGTACCTGTCGCGCAACTACAGGCTGGCCGAGCTGACGTCGCGACAGCGCGCGATGCTCGACTTCACGGTGATGGTCAACCGCGACGCCGAGCAGATCACCGACGAAGACCGTCAGCGCCTGCGCGAGGTCGGCTTCGACGACGAGCAGATCTACATGATCTGCGCCACCGCCGCGTTCTACGCCGGCGCCAATCGGCTGGCGCAGGCCGTTGGCCTGCGGCCCGCGGCACAGTATCTCGAGATGTATCGCGAACCGCGCCAGCCGAAGCGCCGCGCGAAAGCCTGAAGGCTCTTCGTAGCCGGGGCGCAGCGTAGCGAAACCCGGGATCTTCGGCGCGCGGATACGCCGCGGAATCCAGCCACGGAGGACACGGAGAAAGAAAAGGCGTGGACGGGAAGCTCCATCACGCCAGCGCCGATGGTCGTGATGGGGTCACAGAGGCGTAAGCCCAATCCATTTCTCCTCCGTGGCTATATAGCAGAGCGCAAATACGCGCCACTGGGTTGTTCGTTGACCGTCATTCCCGCGCAAAGCCCGCTCCCGCGAAGGCGGGGGCGGGAATCCACGCCTGACGAGGAGGCTTCCGCCGGGCGATTCTTTATCCTGGATTGGACGCCGAGGTACTGCGTGGATGCGGGCATGACGAAGGGAACTTCGACGTGGGCGGGCGCCATCGAACAGCCAGCGGCGCGTATTTGCGCTCGGCTATTTAGATTAAAAAAGACCAGATTAAAAACTTGTAAGGTTCCGGCGATGAATCCGACCAATCCTCGACCCCCGCAGCGGCTGCCACTCCGGCGCCCCGGGCAGCGAGGATTTCGCCATGATCAAGCTCATCTCCGCCATCGTGCTCACGACCGCCGTCCACGCCACCCAGGCCGCGGGCTTCGCGCCCTGGACCCTGCCTCATACCGACGCCGCCGTGGATGCGCCGGCGATGGTCGCCGCGCCCGGCTTCGCGCCGTGGCGCGACGGCAGCCGCGTGATGGACGCGCCGGACGCGATGCAGGTCGGTGACGTCGACCCGCGTGCGTTCTTCAGCCCCTGGTCCTGAGCCGGGCGCCGCCGCGCCGCCGCGTGCAAACGCGGCGGCGCGAGCGCACGGCCGGTGCGCGGACACGGCGCCGCGCAGCGCATGAGTGCCATCGTCGATGCTCGCCACGAGCTCGAGCGCTGGCTCAGCGAGCACGGCGACGCTCTCTATGCCTATGCGCTGCCGCGCGTGCGCGAAGCAGCGGCGGTCGAGGACTTGATCCAGGACACCCTGATCGCCGCGTGGCAGGCGCGAGCCTCGTTTCGCGGCGGCGCCGCGGTGCGCACCTGGCTCATCGGCATCCTCAAGCACAAGATCATCGATCATCTGCGTGTCGCTCAGCGCGAGACGACGCTGGGCGCGGTCGCCGACGACGAGGCCGAGCGCGATCCGCTGGCCGGCCGCATGGACGGCGTCGGGCATTGGCGCATCGATCCGATCGCCTTCCGCGATCCGCGCACGATCCTGGAGCAGGCCGAGTTGCGCGAGGCGATGCGCCGCTGCATCGAGGCGCTGCCGGTCAAACTGCGCACGGTGTTCGTGCTGAAAGAGCTCGACGGCCTCGACAGCCCCGAGCTGGTCGCCGTCGCCGGGATCTCGAGTCTCAATCATCTGTGGGTCATGCTGTCGCGGGCCCGTGAGCGCGTGCGCGCTTGTCTCGAACGCAAATGGGGAAGGGAGGCCTGAGTGCTGAACTGTCGCGAGGCCGTTGCGCTGGCGCACGCGGAGGAAGACCGCCTCCTCACGTGGCGCGAACGCCTGGGCCTCGCCTTGCATCGCCTGTACTGCGCGCCGTGCCGGCTGTATCGGCGCCAGCTCGATCTGATGCGCACCGTGATCCAAGGTCTGCGCGCAACGCCGCCGGACGCGCCAGCGATGCCGGATGCCCTGCGCGAGCGCCTGCGGCAACGGCTGGCCGCCTGCGGCGACGACGCCACGGCTTCATAGCCCGCGACGGGCGCCGCGGAATTCGGGCGGCTCATGGCGATTGCCTTGCTGCTGCGCCAGGGGCGCCGGTATCTTTGACCTACGACGCCAAGGATACGCCGCTCGCCCGTCTCGATGGCTCACGCTGCATTGCAACGACTGACCGTTCCTGGCGCCCATATCGGCTATCTCGTGCGCGTGCTGCGCGGTGGACGAGAGCTGGCGCTGCGCGACGAGCGAGATGGTCAGCCCGGGCGCGACGGGGATACCGCCCGGTGAAGACCCGCATCACCGAATCCCTGCGTATCGCTCTCGACCACCGGCCCGTTGTCGACCCGACGCGCTGCGCCTGTGCCTGCGCGTCCGATCCCGCCTGCTGCGCGTTGCTCGAAGTCGAGTACGCGACGCCCGGCCATTCGCCCGGGCGCGACATCGAGCGCGATCTCGACGATCCGAAGCGCAAGGCGGCGGCCTGGGCCGCCACGCGCGGCGGAACGCTGCCGGCGTCGGACTCCCCGCAGTGGCCCGCGCCGCGCCGTCCTGCGCACGGCCGGGGGCAGGCGCAGTGAAGCGGGTCGCGGTCGACATCGGCGGCACTTTCACCGACTGCTTCGTCGCCTGGGGCGAGCGCTATGTGCAGGCGAAAGCGCTGACCACGCATCACAATCTCGCCGCGGGTTTCAACGAGGCGCTGGCGCTCGCCGTCGCCGAGCTCGGGATCACGACGCGCGAGCTGCTCGGCGCCGTCGACTCCGTGCGCTATTCGACGACGCTCGGCACCAACGCGCTGATCGAGCGCAAGGGACCGCGCATCGGGCTCATCGTCACGGCCGGCTTCGATTCGGTCGTGCCGCTGTCGCGCGGTCGCGGCTACGGCGACGGCCTGTCCTTCCAAGCCCAGCACGATATCCCGCGCGCACAGCGGCCCGAGCCGCTGGTGCCGATCCCGCTGATCCGCCCGCTGCGCGAACGCGTCGGCTATGACGGCGACGTGCTGCTCGCGCTCGACGAGGAGGACGTACGCCGCCAGCTCCGCGATCTGGTCGATCAGGGCGCCGAAACCCTGGTCGTGCTGCTCGCGAACAGCGTCGTGAATCCCGAACACGAGCTGCGCGTGCGCGAGATCTTCCTGGAGGAGTATCCGGGCTGGTTCCTCGGCGCGGTGCCGATGCTGCTGTCACACCAGGTCGCGGGCCGCAAGGGCGAGTACGGCCGCGCGATGTCGACGATCATCGACGGCTTCCTGCACCAGGCGATGTACCACGGCCTCGGCTCGCTGGAGCTCAGCCTGCGCGACAACGGCTACCGCCTGCCAATGCTGATCAATCACAACTCGGGCGGCATGGCGCAGCTAAACTCGACCGATGCGCTGCAGACCGTGCACTCGGGCCCGGTCGCCGGCATCGCCGCTTCGGAGCATCTCGCGCGCGGCGGCGGCATCGGCCACGTGATCGCGACCGACATGGGCGGCACCAGCTTCGACATCGGCATCGTCACCGCCGACGGCGAACGGCACTACGACTTCAACCCGATCATCGACCGCTGGCTGGTGTCGATCCCGATGGTGCACCTCGTGACGCTGGGCGCCGGCGGCGGCTCGATCGCGTCCTGGGACGCGCTGCTCCAGCGTGTGAGGATCGGGCCGGAGAGCGCGGGCTCGGATCCGGGCCCGGCCTGCTACGGCCGCGGCGGCCGCGCGCCGACGGTCACGGACGCCGATCTCCAGCTCGGCTACCTCGATCCCGCGAACTACGCGCAGGGCCGGATCCGACTCGATGCGCGTCGCGGCGAACGCGCGCTGCGCGGTGCGCTCGGCGCGCCGCTCGGCCTCGATGCGCTCGGCATCGCGAAGGTGATCCGCGAAACAGTCGATCATCAGATGGCCGACGGCATCGCGACCGAGCTCCGTGCGCGCGGCTATACGCCCGAAGAGTTCACGCTGCTCGCCTACGGCGGCAACGGGCCGCTGCACTGCTGCGGGATCGCGAATGCGCTCGGCATCACACGCGTGCTCGCGCCGCCGTTCTCGTCGGTGTTCTCGGCCCTGGGGGCCGGCAACGTTAACCAGCTTCACATCCACGAGAAGTCGACCTATACCGTGCTGTTCCACACCGGCCGCAAGCAGGTGCTGACCGACTTCACGCAGTTGAACGCGACCATCGCGGAGCTGAAGCAGCGCGGCATCGACGATCTGCGGCGTCAGGGCATCGCGCCGGCGGCCGTGCGCCATCGCGTCGAGTTCGACATGCGCTACGGCAACCAGCGCGCGGAGACGGCGGTCACCTACGACATCGAACGCTTCGATGGCGTGCACGATGCGCTGGGCCTGATGGCCGCCTTCCATCGGCGCTACGGTGAACGCTTCGGCGCGGGCTCGCAGGCGACCGAAGCCGGCGTGCGCATCAATACCGTGCGCGTGTCGTCCTTCATCGAGGTGGGCAAGGTGGACTTCGGTCGCATCGATCCGCCGGCCGCGCGCCGGCCCGTCACGCCGCTGGCCTCGCGTGCCTGCCATTTCGTCGGCCACGTCGCGCCGCTCGAGACCAGGCTCTACGACGAGCGCGCGCTCGCGGCGGGCAGCTTCGTCGACGGGCCGGCGATCGTCACGGCCGCCGCGACGACCTACCTGATCGAACCCGGCTGGCGCTTCCACGCGGCCGCCCACGGCGCGGTCTGGTTCACTCGCGACGGCGCCACGGAGGATTAGCGCACATGGCCGCAGACACGATCGATACCGGCGGCGCCGCGCTGAGCGCCGAGGAGCGCCACCTGCTCGATGCCTTCATGGCCGACAACCGGCTGTTCTACGGGCCGGACCCCGCGATCATGCGCAATCACCGGCTGGCGCCGCGCACGGCCGCGGAAGAGGCCGTGCTCGCGGCGGGGCTCGACGCCAATCGCATCAACCTCGTCCGCGGGCGGCTGTCCTCGGCGCTAGAGGAGAGCTTCACGATGATCGAGCAGACCGGCGTCGCGCCCGGCGCGAAGTGGGGCGATCTCGTGTCCTCGATCTTCACGGCGGCCGGCGATCTGTCGCAGATCGGTCCGCGCGGCATCGTCGGTTTCGCGACGGTCTCGCACTATCCCGTGCAGTTCATCGCCAAGTACTGGATCGACGATCCGACGGTCGGCGTGCGCGACGGTGACGCCTTCATCCACAACGATTCGCGCTACGGCAACATCCACAACACCGATCAGAGCATGATCATGCCGGTGTTCCACGCGGGCGAGCTGGTGTGCTGGGTGGCGACGACGATACACGAAGGTGAATGTGGCGCGATCGAGCCGGGCGGCATGCCGTCGATCGCAGAGACGAAGTTCGACGAGGGGCTCAAGATGTGCCCCTTCAGATGCGCCGAGAACTTCCAGCTAAAGCGCGATCTGGTCAACTTCCTGCAGAACTCCGTGCGCGATCCGAAGCTCCAGCTCTTCGACATGAAGGTCAAGCTGCATGCCTCGAACCGCTTGCGCGAGCGCGTGCTGGCCGTGATCCGCGAGTTCGGCCGCGACTACCTGGTGGCGACCTTGCGCAAGACGCTCGAGGACACCGAGGCCGAAGTGCGCCGGCGCATCGCCGAGATGCCGGACGGCACCTGCCGCATCGACACCTATATCGATAGCTCGCTGCGCGAGCATATCCTCGCCAAGTGGCCGCTGACGGTGACGGTCAAGGGCGAGAAGATGATCTGGGATCTGCGCGGCGCCTGCCCCGAACTGACGAACCGCTCGATCAACACCACGCTGGCGTCGCTGAAGACGAGCCTGGTGTCGAACCTGCTGGTCTACGTGTGGCCCGATCTGCCGCCGAACCAGGGTGTGTTCAGCCCGATCGAGGTATTGACCGATCGCAGCTCGCTGCTCGACTGCTCGGACGACGCGCCGAACGCGATGAGCCTGATCCCGCTGTTCCGCGCGCTCAGCACGCCGAGCGTGCTGCTCGCCAAGTTCCTCTACTGCATGCCGAAGCGCTACACGGCGATCTCTGCCTCGCACTACAACCAGCCGGCGACCTTCGTCTATGGCGGCCTCACGCAGCACTACGAGATCACCGGCAATTTCTGCGCCGACATCAACGGCAACGGATCGGGCGGCCGCGAGGACAACGACGGCGAGCACGGCCTGTCGCCGACCTTCGGTGCCTATTGCGACACGGGTGAGTACGAGCTCGCCGAAGAGGAGCTGCCGTATCTGCGCATCGTCGCGCAGAAGCTGACGACCGATCGCACGGGCTTCGGCAAGCATCGCGGCGGCATGGGCTACGAGCAGATCGTGACGGTGAAGAACAGCGCCGGCTTCGGCTTCATGACCGGCCAGTGCGGCGCCAAGCACCCTTCGGCGAACGGTCTTTTCGGCGGCTATGCCTGCCCGGCGTACCCGCTCGCGAAGATCAAGGACATCAATATTTTCGAAGTGATGAAGCGCACGCCGGAACAGGTCAAGCACGGCATCGCCGAGTACATGAACGACCCGTCGATCGCGGGCGGCCGCTATCTGATGCAGGACGCGGCGCTGAACTTCGAGATCTGCCAGGAGGGCGAGATCTACATGATCTGCCAAGGCTCGGGCGGCGGTTACGGCGACGTACTCGAACGCGAGCCCTGGCGCGTGATGCAGGACATCGACGAGAAGCTGCTGACGCGCGACTGCGCCGAGCGCGTCTATCACGTACGCTTCGATCCGCGCACCGGGGCCGTCGACGAGGCCGCGACGGCCGCCGCGCGCGAAGCCGAACGCGCGGCGCGGCGCGCTCGCGGCGTGCCCTTCGATGAATTCTGCGCGCGCTGGATCGCGGACGGGCCCGATCCGGCGCTGCCCTACTTCGGAAGCTGGGGCGACAATCGCGGGCCCGTGATCGCGCAGCCGCCGGGCGGCGCGCGCCGCGTGATGCCCGCCGATGGCGTCACCGGAGTCACGATCGGCAACCCGCGCGAGCGGCGCATCGCCGAGCTCGAGGCGGAGAACGCAGCCCTGAAGGCGCGCCTCGCGGCGTCCTGAGCAGCAATGGGGAGTCGTCCATGCCCAAAGTCCTCGTCGACCGCCAGGGTCCGGTCACGCTGCTGACCCTGAACCGCCCCGCCAAGCACAACAACGTCGACGCCGAGGCGGCCTGCCTGCTCGCGGACGCGATCGACGCCTTCGGCGCCGCGCGCGAGGCCAAGGTGCTGGTCGTCACCGGCGCCGGCGACACCACGTTCTGTGCCGGCGCCAACCTGAAAGGCATGAAGGCCCTGTTCGAGCATCGCCGCACGCAGGACGCGGGCCCGATGGGCTTCGCGCGCCTCGATCCCGGCAAGCCCGTGATCGCGGCGATCAACGGCCACTGCTATGCCGGCGGCATGGAGCTTGCGATCTGGTGCGACTTCCGCATCGTCGACGAGCGTGCGCGCTTCGGGTTGCTGAACAAGCGCTGGGGCGTGCCGCTCGCCGATGCGGGCACGCAGCGCTTGCCGCGGCTCATCGGCCTCGGCAATGCGCTGTACCTGATCGAGACGGGCATGGAGCTCGATGCCTTCCAGGCCCAGCGCTTCGGGCTCGCGCAGGAAGTGGTGCCGGCCGGCACTGCGCTGAGGCGAGCGCTCGAGCTCGCGCGGCACATCGCGAGCTACCCGCAGGGCGGTATCCTCGCCGATCGCTGGGCCGCGCTCGCCGGCTTCCATCTGCCGCTGCACGAGGGCATCGACGTCGAGGCGCGCATCTGTCATGCGCCGTCCTATGCCGAGGAGGCGATGGCTGGCATGGCGCGCTTCGCAGCCGGCGAACGGCCGCCGCCGCCGCGCCCGGTTCAAGCGCGACGCAAGCTGACGGAGGATTGAGCGTCGGTTCGACCGCATCGCCTCACTTCCCGCGCATACGCAGCCGCCCGACCGGCTTCGCATGCCGGTCGTTTCGCGTTCGATGCGATGCATGAGGCGGATTTGCGCATGGATTGCCGCGCTGTCGCTGTGCGGGTTGCTGCTCGCCCCCGCAACGGCAGCCGATTTGCGCTCACGCACCGAGACCGCCGCCGCGGCCGCCGCACGCCAGGCGCGAGCGACCGAGCCGGCCGAAGGCGCGCAAGATCTCGTCGACGACGAAGTCGACGTCAAGCTCCGACACGGCAGCCCCGTCATCGAACAAACGGGCGAGGCTTCGTATTACGGTCGCCACTTCGACGGCCAGCGCACGGCGAGCGGCGAACGCTACGACCCGCGGCAGACAACTGCCGCCCATCCGACTCTGCCGCTCGGCACCGAAGCCACCGTCACCAATCTGGACACCGGCAAACGCGTCGAAGTCGAGATCAACGATCGCGGTCCGCACGTGCGCGGCCGTGACCTCGATTTATCCCGCAGGGCGGCCGAGAAAATCGGCCTCGGCAAGAACGGCGTCGCGCCCGTCGAAATCGAGGCGCGGCTGCCGCGAGGCAAGTAAAGCCTCGGCGTCGCGCCCGTGGGCGTCGACGGCGCGGACATCGCGACGAGCGTAACGCGGCGTGGAGGGTCCGGCGGCGGCTCCAGGCTGGAACAAAGCCGCGAGACGTGCACGAGCTTCATGGGAATGCGGCGCGCAAGGCGTTCACCGAGGAACACGGCGACCACGTCCGCGAGCCGCTTGCGTAACCCGGGTGGAGCGCGCAGCGCGGAACCCGGGATCTTCGGCACCTTCGCTGTCCCGCAGATCCCGGGTTTCGCTACGCTGCACCCGGGCTACGAGGGTCCGGCGGCAGCTCCAGGCCCCATTGCATTCCTACCCCGAATAAAGCCGCGAGACCGAGCAGAACGAAGATCGCGGCGGCGATCGCATGCACGAGCCTCATCGGGATGCGGTGCGCGAGGCGCTCGCCGACGAACACGGCGGGCACGTCTGCGAGCAGCATGCCGAGCGTCGTGCCGATCACCACGAGCAGCGGCGTCGCGTAGTGCGCCGCCATCGCGACAGTCGCGATCTGCGTCTTGTCGCCCATCTCGGCGAGGAAAAAGCTGAGCAGCGTCGCGCCGAAGACGCCGAGACGCTGCGCGATCTTCGTTTCGTCTTTCTCGATCTCGTCCGGGATCAGCGTCCAGATCGCCATGCCGAGGAAGGACAGACCTAGGATCCAGCGCAGGGTCTGCGGTTCCAGCATCGAGGTGATCCACGCGCCGAGCGCACCGGCGAGCCCATGATTGACGAGCGTCGCGACGAGGATGCCGAGCACGATCGGCAAGGGCTTCCTGAAACGGGCGGCGAGCAGAAAGGCGAGGAGCTGAGTCTTGTCGCCGATTTCGGCAAGGGCCACGACACCAGTCGATACGAGCAGCGATTCCATGACGAGATTCCCGGGCCGGCGTACCGACGGTCGACCACGACGCGTCGCCGGCCCATCGGGACGCGCGGTGGTCAACGGTCTTGCCAGGTGGGAACCGCTTGCGCCACGACCTGCGGGCCAAGTGTGTTGACGCAAGCACCTTCGCGAACGAAGGGCGACTACTCCCCGATGACGCGCGCAGTGTAGCGGGCGCGACCGCGAGCGTCACTCGACGGCACGAGGAGATCGGCGCCGACTCGACGGGATTTTCGTCTCGCTCATGTCTTTGCCAGGAGCGCATCACGCTCGCGACCCCAGCCGCCTATGAGCAAACAGCGCCCCACGACGAATAATCACCGACTCGACGTACCAAGCCCGCTCGGATCGGACTGATCATCACGTAGCGGGCACGGCGGAACAGGGCGGCCGGATAACAAAAAAGCCAAGCGATGGCTTGGCTTTCGAATTTGATTGGTGGTGGAGCACGGAACCGAACCCGCGTCCGCTTTCAGAAACAGATAGTAACAGGTGGGTCTTGAGAGCACGGATTCGACGATTTGGCCGAGTCTGTTCACAGCAACGATATATCTTTGATCAGACGAGACCGGAGAGCCTGTCTTTTGACCTGATCATCAGAGTCGTCTGCCCACGCGTGAGACGAACTACCCCAAGACCAGTCTGTGCCAGTAATGCCCACCAAGCGAACCTCTCCTGCCATGCCGGAAATTGTTCGGTCAAACGACTTTCCGCCAGCACTGAAGGCGATTCGATGGCTGCCAGCCTTTACCCGTAGGCGGATCATTGAGTTCGGAACAGTTTCCATCGCAGTCCCGCCATTGACCGAAATATCCAGCGGATGGTGTCCATCACCCCAATAGCGAACTAGGTATACCGTAAGTGCCTCCGGGTTAGAGGGGAACTGCTTTGCTTCCTCATCCCTCTTAAGACTGGGCGCATTCTCTTTGGTGCAGTAGGCATTTCTGCCACG
>DAOKZI010000016.1:46717-89296 GCA_035325705.1 Gammaproteobacteria bacterium | reverse complement strand
CCCGGCGAGGACTTCGCTCGTCCTCACGCTATGCCTCTTTCACGGCAACCTACGTTTTCGATTTTTCTGTGTGCTCGGCGGCGAGAAACCACCATCGGACAGCGCGTCGCTCAGCGCTCCTTCAGCTCGAGCAGCAGGCCCTGCCTGCGCAGATCGAGGCGGTTGAGGAAGCTCTGGCCGAGCAGGGCGACGGTCGGGTAGTCGCCGTCGATGACGATGCCGGGAACGTTCGTCACTTCGATCGCGCGCGCCTTCACGCTGCGGAAGACGACGCGATAGGCCGTGGCGACGCCCGAGGCGGTTTCGACCGGCGCGGGCTCGCCGTCGACGCGGTAGAGCAGGCCGATGCGCTTCGCATCGTGGCGGGAGATCGCCACGGTGGACGCCCCGGTATCGACGACGAAGCGCACGCCCGTGCCGTTGATCGTGCCGTCGACGTAGTAGTGCCCGTCGGATGCCGGCGCGAGCGCCAGGCGTTTCGGCTCGATGCCGCGCGAAAACGCGGTACTGATACTCGCGTCCAGGGCGATCGTATAAGCCCTGCCTGCGACTTCGACCCGTGCGGCGCGCGGATCCGCGCCGACGAGAAGCACGCCCTCCGGGCTGCGCTGGCCGGCCTTCAACACTCGCCGGCGCCCGTCGATCTCGAGCAGGGCTCGGTCTTCGAACAGCGCGCGCGCCGTGATCCGCGGTCCGCCGTCTCCGTCCGCGCCGCGCGCCGCCGCGACGAGCCCCGCGGCGAGCAGGCAGCCCAGCACGCGCAGGATGCCTTCGCCTGCTAGACTGCGCGCCTTTCTCATGACCGTAACGTAGCAGATGTGGAGCGTTACCGATGCATATCGCGTGTCTCGACTTCGAAGGCGTCCTCGTCCCCGAAATCTGGGTGGGCCTCGCCGAACGCACGGGCGTGGAGGCGCTGAAGGCGACCACGCGCGACATTCCCGACTATGACGAGCTGATGCAGATGCGCCTGCGCACCATGGACGAGCGCGGCCTGCGCTTCGCCGACGTGCGCGCCGCTGCCGAGGCCCTGGACCCGCTGCCCGGCGCTCGCGAGTTTCTCGATTGGCTGCGCGGCGAATACCAGGTCGCGATCGTGTCCGACACCTTCTACGAGCTCGCGATGCCGCTGGTGAAGAAGCTCGGCCTGCCGACCATGCTGTGCCATCGCTTGAACGTGGACGCCGACGGGCGCCTGAGCGGCTATCGCCTGCGCCAGCCGGATCCGAAGCGCAACGCCGTGCGCGGCTTCAAGTCCATGCAGTACAAGGTCGTCGCGACCGGCGATTCCTACAACGACGTGCCGATGCTGGAAGAAGCCGATCTGAGCTGGTTCTTCCAGCCGCCGGAAAACGTCGTGCGCGATTACCCGCGCATCCCGATCGCGCGCAGCTACGCGGAGCTGAAAGCCGCTTTCACCGCGGCGAAATCGACGCTCGCTTGAGGCGAGCCGCCGCGCTCACGCCAACAGCGCGCGCCGCGAGCTGCGCGGGATCCGTTCCGGCCGCCAGTGCGCGCGGCCCCAGGCGAGCACCTCGGCCGCGCTCGCCGCGCGCAGCGCGGCCGGCGGCGATTGACCGAGGAAGACGAGCGCCGCGACGAGGACCTCGGCCGGCGCGGCTGCATCGACGCGCGTATCGGCCGTCTGCTTGCTGAGCTTGCGGCCCGCGGCGTCGAGCGCGATGGGCAGGTGTGCGTAGCGCGGCGCCGGCAGGCCGAGCAGGCGTTGCAGATGGATCTGGCGCGGCGTCGAGTCGAGCAGATCGGCGCCGCGCACGACGTCGCTGATGCCTTGCCAGGCGTCGTCGACGACGACGGCGAGGTGATAGGCCGGATCGCCGTCGGCCCGCCACAGCACGAAATCCCCGCACTCCGCGGCCAGGGCCTGGCGATAAGGGCCTTGCAGCCGATCGATGAATTCCACGTCCAGCGCCGGCACGCGCAGGCGCAACGCCCGTCCCGGCGTCCAGGCCAGCGCGCGCTCGCGACAGCGGCCGGGATACGGGCGGCCGCCGACTTCGCGTCGCGAGCAGTCGCAGGCATAGACGAGATCGCGCGCCGCGAGGGCCGCGATCGCCGCGCGGTAAGCGCCGAGGCGCTCGCCCTGGTAGACGACGGCGCCGTCCCATTCGAGCCCGAGCCGCGCGAGGCCGCGCAAAATCGCCTCGCTCGCGGCCGGCCGCTCGCGCCGGCGATCGATGTTCTCGATGCGCAGCGACCAGCGCCCGCCGGCGACGCGCGCATCGAGGAAGCTCGCGAGCGCGGTCACCGCCGAGCCGAAGTGCAGCGGCCCGGACGGCGAGGGCGCGAAGCGCCCGTGATAGCCGGCGGACGCGTTCACGTCCGGCCGACGCTCAGGGCAGCGCGACGGGCGGTGCCGGCGTCCAGCCCGGCAGGCGGTGTTCGGCGGTGATCGTCGGATAGGTGCCGCCGCGCACGTTGAAGCGCGCGCGCAGCCGCGCGTAGCGCGGCGCGCAGGCGGCGACGACGTCGTCGAGGATCGCGTTCGTCACCGCTTCGTGAAACGCGCCGGTGTCGCGGAAGGACCAGATGTAGAGCTTCAGCGACTTCAACTCGATGCAGCGTCGATCGGGCACGTAGCACAGATCCAGGTGCGCGAAATCCGGCTGGCCGGTCTTCGGGCACAGGCAGGTGAATTCCGGGATCGCGATCTCGATGGTGTAGTCGCGCTCGGGCGCGGGATTGTCGAAGGTATCGAGACTGCGCTGCGGCTGGGTCGACATGGCGCGGCTATCCGGTGGCTGGGCGGGCAGGCGATGGTACACGCGAGCCGCGAGCAGTCAACGCAGACGGCGCTACAGCCCGTCGACGGCGACGAAGTTCGATTCCTTGACCTCTTCCATCACGACATAGCTGTGCGACTGCACCGGCACGGCGAGCTTTGCGAGAATGGTGCCGAGCAGCCCGCGGTATTCGGACATGTCGCGCAGCCGGGCCTTCACGAGGTAGTCGAAGTTGCCGGCGACGAGGTGGCACTCCATCACTTCGGGCATCGCCAAAAGCTCGCGGCGCGCGCGCTCGAAGACCTCGCCCGATTTCTGCGCAAGCGTGATCTCGACGAACACGAGCACGCCCTTGCCGAGCAGCGCCGGGTTCACGCGGGCGTGATAGCCCGTGATCACGCCCTTGCGCTCCAGGCGCTTGACGCGTTCGGCGCAGGGCGAGGTCGACAGGCCGATGCGCTCGCCCAACTCGGTCATCGAAATGCGGCCCTGGCGCTGCAGGACGTCGAGGATGCGGCGGTCGGTGCGATCGAGCTCAGGCATTTTTGCGGCGGCCCCGGGCTTCCCAGCGTGGCGTCGGCTGTTTTTTCCGTTAGTGACCTCAAGTTCAGCAAATTTCACCCGCCAAAGTCAATTATCTTGGGCACATCGATTGTCATCCGCGAGGGTCACATGAAAGTCATCGTTGTCGGCAGCGGCGTGGTCGGGGTCACGACGGCGTATTACCTGGCGCGCGCCGGGGCCGAGGTGCTGGTGCTCGATCGCCAGCCGGCGGCGGCGCTGGAAACGAGCTTCGCGAACGCCGGTCAGATCTCGCCCGGCTATTCGACGCCCTGGGCCGCGCCGGGCATCCCGCTGAAGGCTTTGAAGTGGCTGTTCCAGCGTCACGCGCCGCTGGCGCTGCGCGCCGACGGCAGTCTGTTCCAGCTCCAGTGGGTGGCCGCGATGCTGCGCAACTGCACGGCGCGCCGCTACGCCGTCAACAAGGAGCGCATGATGCGCGTGGCGGAATACAGCCGGCACTGCCTGCGCCAGCTCCGCAGCGACACCCGGATCGCCTACGAGCAGCGCACGGGCGGCACGCTGCAGGTGTTCCGCACCCAGGCCCAGCTCGACGCCGTCGTGCGCGACACCGAGGTGCTGCGCGAGTGCGGCGTGCCCTTCGAGCTGCTCGACCGCACCGGCCTCGCGCGCGTCGAGCCCGCGCTCGGTCTCTGCCGCGCGACGCTGACCGGCGGCCTGCGCCTGCCGAACGACGAGACCGGCGACTGCCATCTGTTCACGACCCGCCTCGCCGAGCTCGCGCGCGGGCTCGGCGTCGAGTTCCGTTACGGCGTCACGGTGCGCGCCCTGCACGCCGCGACGGACGCGATCGACGGCCTCGCGCTCACCGCGGAAGACGGCGAAGTGCTGCGCGCGGATCGCTATGTGCTCGCCGGCGGCAGCTACACGCGCGGCCTGCTGCTGCCGCTCGGCCTGCGCCTGCCGGTCTATCCCGTGAAGGGCTATTCGCTGACGATTCCGCTGCGCGACGAGTCGCGCGCGCCGCGCTCGACGGTGCTCGACGAGACCTACAAGATTGCCTTGACGCGCTTCGACCGGCGCATCCGCGTCGGCGGCATGGCCGAGCTGGGCGGCTACGATCTGCGCCTGAATCCGCGCCGCCGCGCGACGCTCGAAATGGTCGCCGGCGAGCTGTTCCCGGGCGGCGAGCTGCCGGCCGCGGAGTTCTGGACCGGCCTGCGGCCGATGACGCCGGACGGCACGCCGATCCTCGGCGCCACGCGCTACCGCAATCTGTTCCTGAACACCGGCCACGGCACGCTGGGTTGGACCATGGCCTGCGGCTCTGGCCAGCTCCTCGCGGATCTGATTACGGGCCGGCGTCCCGCCATCGACGTCGAGGGCCTCGGCGTCGATCGCTATGCGTCCGCCGCGGGCGCACGCGAGCCGGCACGGCAGCCGGCGGGAGCTTCGGCATGAGCCGGCCCGCCCGCGCGCGCATCGATCTCGCGGCCCTGCGTCACAACTATCTCGCCGCGCGCCGCCTGCACGGCGGTCGCGCGCTCGCCGTGCTGAAGGCCGATGCCTATGGGCACGGCGCGCTCGCCTGCGCCGAGGCGCTGGCGCCGATCGCGGACGCCTTCGCGGTCGCCTTCCTCGCCGAGGCGCTGGCACTGCGCGAGGCCGGGATCCGCAAGCCCATCCTCGTGCTCGAAGGCGTGTTCTCCGCCGCCGAGCTCGAACGCGCGGCGCAGCTCGGCCTGTGGCTGGTGGTGCATCACGAAGAGCAGCTCCGCATGATCGAAAACGCGTCTCTGCACTGCGCGCGGCTGCAGGTGTGGCTGAAGATCGACAGCGGCATGCGCCGCATCGGCGTGCCGCCCGAGCGCGTGCGCGATTTCCACGCCCGCCTGCAGGCGACGGGCCGCGTCGCCTCGATTGCGCTGATGAGCCATTTCGCGCGCGCCGACGAGCTCGCCGATCCGCAGGCGCGAGAGGCGACGCGCGAGCAGATCGCGCGCTTCGACGCCGCGACGACCGAGCTGCCCGGGCCGCGCAGCCTCGCCAATTCCGCGGGCCTGCTCGCCTGGCCCGAAGCGCGGCGCGACTGGGGACGGCCCGGCCTCCTGCTCTACGGCGTGGATCCGACCGGCACATCGCCGCTCGATCTGCGGCCCGTGATGGCGCTCACGAGCGAAGTCTTCACCGAACGCGTGCTCGCCGCCGGCGAAGCGATGGGCTACGGCGGCAGCTTCGTTGCCGAGCGGCCGACGCGCGTGGGCATCGTCGCGATCGGTTACGGCGACGGCTATCCCGCGCGCGCGCCGACGGGCACGCCCGTCGCCGTCGACGGGCGGCGCACGCGCGTGCTCGGCCGCGTCTCCATGGACATGCTCGCGGTGGATCTCAGCGACTTGCCGGACGCGGGCGTCGGCAGCCGCGTCGAGCTGTGGGGCGGCAGCGTCGGCGTCGCCGAGGTCGCGGCCCATGCCGGCATGCTCAGCTACGAGCTGCTGTGCAATCTGAAGCGCGTGCCGGTCGAGCCGATCGACGCGGCGCGCGCGCTGGCCGCGACGGGCACTTGAGCGCACGCCTCACCGCGCGCGCAGCGCTCGCGGCGTGTCGCGGCGTGTCGCGGCCTGCGATCAAAAATCCAGTAAAAACATTCGCTTATAGAGCGATGCGAGAGGCCGCTCGATTGTGCCTCCCAGGCGCGTCCGGTATGCTTCGCCGCCATGCGCATCGCCAGAATCAAGATCGCGGGCTTCAAGTCTTTTGTCGACCCGACCACCCTCCATTTGCCCGGCAACCTGACCGGCATCGTCGGTCCCAACGGCTGCGGCAAGTCGAACATCATCGATGCGATGCTGTGGGTGATGGGCGAATCCTCCGCCAAGCAGCTACGCGGCGATTCAATGGCGGACGTCATCTTCAGCGGCTCGAATTCGCGCAAGCCCGTCGGCCAGGCCAGCGTGGAGCTCGTGTTCGACAATTCGGACGCCGCGATCGGCGGGCAGTACGCGAGCTTCGCCGAGATCTCGATCAAGCGCACCGTCGGCCGTGACGGCCAGTCGAACTATTACCTGAACGGCACGCGCTGCCGGCGCAAGGACATCATCGACGTCTTCCTCGGCACCGGCCTCGGCGCGCGCGGCGGCTATTCGGTGATCGAGCAGGGCATGATCTCGCGCGTGGTCGAGGCCAAGCCGGACGAGCTGCGCAGTTTCCTCGAGGAAGCGGCCGGGATCTCGCGCTACAAGGAGCGCCGGCGCGAAACCGAGAACCGGATCCGTCACACCCAGGAAAATCTCGAGCGCGTCAACGACATCCGCGAAGAGCTGGGCAAGCAGCTCGCGCACCTGCAGCGGCAGGCGAAAGCGGCGGAGAAATATCAGGAGCTGAAGCAGGAGCAGCGCAGGCTCGAGGCCGAAGCGCTGGCAATCCGCTGGCGCGAGATCGACGCGCAGCGGCAGGCGCAGCACCAGCTCATCCTCGCCCGCGAGAACGAGGTCGAGGCCGCGCTCGGCGAGCTGCGTCGCATCGAGGCCGCGCAGATCGAGCTGCGCGAAGAGCAGAGCAAGCTGAGCGCAGCGCTGAACGAGCGCCAGAGCGAGTTCTACGCGCGCAGCGCCGAGATCTCGCGCCTCGAGCAGACGCTCGCCCACAACGAGGAGCGTCACCAGGCGCTGTCACAGGAGCTCGCGCGCGCGCGCCACAGCCGCGACGAAGCATTGCAGGTGCTGGCTGCCGACACGGCGCGCCAAGCCGGGATCGAGGCCGAGATCGCGAGCTTGACGCCGAGCTTCGAGGCGCGCAGCGGCGCCGAGGAAGTCCACGCCGAAGCGCTCAAGCGCGCCGAGCAGGCGGCCGAGGCGTGGCAGCAGGCCTGGGACACGTTCAATCAGCAGTTCACCGACACCTCGCGCGCCGAGCACGCCGAGCAGGTGCGCATCGAGATGCTGACGCGCAGCCGTCAGGACGCACAGGCGCGCCTGTCGGCGCTTCAAGCCGAGCGTCAGAGCCTGGATCCGGGCGCGCTCGAGAATCAGCTCCAGACGCAGCTCGCACACTTTCAAAGCCGCGAACAAGAGCTCGCCGCGCTGCGCGCCGAGCAGGAGCAGGCGCGCGCCGCGCTGCAGGAAGCGCGCGCCCGCGCGCAGCAGATCGGACAGCAGCTATCCGCGGCGCGCGCCGAGTGGCAGGAGCAGCGCGGCCAGCACGCCGCGCTGAAGGCACTGCAGGAAGCGGCCCTGGGCCGCGATCAGCAGGCGCTGAAGGACTGGCTGGCGGAGCGCGGGCTGTCCGGCGAGCGGGCGCTCGCCGAAGCGCTCAGCATCGAGGCCGGCTGGGAGCGCGCCGCGGAAACGGCGCTCGCCGGTCGCATCGCCGCGCTGTGCGGCAGCGGTACCGACGCGCGCCTGGTCGCCGCGGGCGCGGGCTCGGCGCCGACCGCGAATCTCGTCGCGGTCGACGCCGATCTCGCCGTCGCGCCCGCGCGGCCGTCGAGCACCCACGGCCTCGCGCGGCTGGTCGAGAAGATCTCGAGCGCCGTCGCGCTCGACGGCCTGCTCGCCGGAGTCTTCGTCGCGCCCGATCTCGAGGCGGCGCAGGCCGCGCGCGGCCAGCTCGCGGCCCACGAATCGATCGTGACTCCCGACGGCGTGTGGCTGGGGCCGAACTGGGTGCAGGTGCCCGGCCGCCGCCGCCCCGAAGACGGCGTGCTCGCGCGCGAGCGCCAGCTCGAGGCGCTGCGCACGGCCGTCGACGCCGCCGCCGCGCAGACCGCGACGCTCGAAGATCTCCAGCGCAAGACGCAGGAAGAGGCGCAGGGCAGCGAACGCCGCGTCGCCGAGCTCGCGACGGCGATCAACCAGCGCGTGTCCGAAGCGGCGGATCTGAAGAGCAGGGCGACGCGCCAGGAAGGCGATCTGCAGCAGATGCGCAATCGCCTGCAGTCGATCGGCCAGCAGATCGAAGAGCTCTCGCGCCGCGCCGGCGAGGAGGCGGCGCAGCTCGCCGCGCTGAACGACAGGCTCGGCACGCTGCGCGAGCACCTGCAGCAGCTCGCGATCCAGCGCGAAGATCTGAACGCCCGGCGCCGCGACGTGCAGCAGACGCTGGAGGACGCGCGCCTCGCCTGGCGTCGCGCCCGCGACGAGCGCCACGAGCTCGCGCTGAAGCTCGAGAGCCTGAAGTCGACGCAGCAATCGCTCGCGCTCGCCATCGCCCGCAACGGTCGCCTCGGCGAAGATCTCGGCGCGCGCTGCGTCGAGCTCGAAGCCGGCGTCGCCGCGGCGCTCGCGCCGCAGGCGGATCTGAAGAGTGAGCTCGATGCGGCGCTCGCCGCGCGCGTCGCGAGCGAGACCGCGCTGAAGGCGGCGCGCGCGAGCCTCGATGAATTCGAGCAGCAGAGCCGCGGGCAGGAGGAGCAGCGCGCAAGCGCGGAGAAAGCCGCGAGCGAGCGCCGGCGCGCGCTGGAGCAGGCGCGGCTCGACGATCGCGCGCTGCAGGTGCGCGCACAGGAGCAGGAAGAGCGGCTGCGTCAGAACGGCCACCGCCTCGAAGACATCCTTGCCGCGCTGCCGGCCGAAGCCGACGAGACGCTGTGGCGGGAGAAGCTCGAGCAGATCCAGACGCGGATCGCGCGGCTCGGGCCGATCAACCTCGCGGCCATCGACGAATTTGCGCAGCTCTCCGAGCGCAAGACCTATCTCGACAGCCAGTTCAACGATCTGACGCAGGCGCTGGCGACGCTGGACGATGCAATGCGCAAGATCGACAAGGAAACGCGCACCCGCTTCAAGGAAACCTTCGATCAGGTGAATGCCGGCCTGCAGCGCCTGTTCCCCCTGCTGATCGGCGGCGGCCATGCGTATCTGGAGCTGACCGGCGAGGATCTGCTCGAGACCGGCGTCACCGTGATGGCGCGGCCGCCGGGCAAGCGCAACAGCACGATCCATTTGCTGTCCGGCGGCGAGAAGGCGATGACGGCGCTGGCTTTCGTGTTCGCGCTGTTCGAGCTCAACCCCGCGCCGTTCTGCCTGCTCGATGAGGTCGACGCGCCGCTCGACGACGCCAACGTCGTGCGCCTGACCGAGATGCTGCGGCAGATGTCGGCGCAGGTGCAGTTCCTGTTCGTGACGCACAACAAGATCACGATGGAGATCGCCGAGCAGCTCGTCGGCGTCACGATGGAGGAGCCGGGCGTGTCGCGGCTGGTCGCCGTCAACATGGACGAGGCCGTGCAGCTCGCGGCGACGGCCTGATCGGGCCGTACGCGGCGCGGCGAACGGGGACAGCACGCGGACCGACCCAGCCGATGGAAACTTCTTCCTGGTCCCTGCGCATTGCCCTGCTTCTCATCGGGCTCGCGGTGCTGGGCGGTATCTGGCTGTGGGCACAGCTACGCCGGCGCCGCGAGATCAATCGCGGTTACGAGCGCAAAGTGCGCAGTTTGCGCACGCCGCCGCGCCCGCGCGAAGAAGCGCGCTTCGAGGACGAGACCCTACCCGCGTCCGCCTGGGACGAGCTGCCGCCGCTGCCGGAAGACGACTACGAGATCATCGTCAAGCCGCGCGAGCAGCGCGTCGAGGATCTGCCGACGATCACGCGCGAGCCGGAGGCGCCGGCCGAGCTCGCGCCCGAGACGCCGCCGCCGATCGCGCCCGAGGAGCCGGTCGGCAGCCGCACGCCGCGGCGCCGGCGCAGCAACCAGCTCTCGCTGAGCTTCGACGAGGAGGCGGCCGCGGAGCTCGCGTCCTCGCGGCCGCGCACCGAGCGCAGCGAGCAGGGCGGCGGCCGCGGCGAACGGCGTGCCGGCCCGAAGCCGGCGCCTGCCGCGCCCTCGCCCGAAGTGCTCGCCCTGTACCTGCGCCCGCTGCGCAGCCCGGCTTTCCTCGGACCGGCGCTGTTGCGGGCCTTCAACGCGGTCGGTCTGAAATTCGGCGACATGCAGATCTACCACCACTACGGCGCGGGCGATCTGCGCGCGGAGCAGCCGCTGTTCAGCCTCGCGAACATGTTCGAGCCCGGCCATTTCGATCCCACGGCGATGGAGGACTTCGAGACCACCGGGCTCGCGATGTTCATTCAATTCCCGGCGCCGCTCGACGGACCGGTCGCCTTCGAGCTCTTCCTCAACACCGCGCAGCGGCTCGCCGAGGCCCTGGACGCCGAGCTGCTGAGCGATCCGAGCAAGCCGCTCGACAGCGCGACGATCGAGAACATGCGGCTCGTCGCCGCCCGGCACAGTGAGCCGCCGCGCTGATCCGGCGGCTCGCGTCGCCGAGCTGCGGCGCCGGATCGCGTATCACGATCACCGCTACTACGCGCTCGACGATCCCGAGATATCCGACGCCGCCTACGACGAGCTGATGCGCGAGCTGATCGCGCTCGAGACCGCCCATCCCGAGCTCGTCACGCCCGATTCCCCGACGCAGCGCGTCGGCGGCGCGCCGCTCGCGGCCTTCACGCCGGTGCGCCACGCGCGGCCGATGCTGTCGCTGAACAACGCCTTCACGATCGAGGATTTCCTCGACTTCGATCGTCGCGCGCGCGAACGCCTGCAGGTCGAGGCGATCGATTACGTCGCCGAGACCAAGCTCGACGGCCTGGCGATCAATCTGAGCTATCGCGACGGCGTGCTGATGTCGGCGGCGACGCGCGGCGACGGCGAGATCGGCGAAGACGTCAGCGACAACGTGCGCACGATCGGCGCCGTGCCGCTGCGCCTCGCGGGCGCGCACCCGCCCTCGTTCATCGAGATCCGCGGCGAAATCTATCTGACGCACGCGGGCTTCCGCGCGCTCAACGAAGCGCAGATCGCGCGCGGCGAGAAGCCCTTCGTCAATCCGCGCAACGCGGCGGCGGGCAGCCTGCGCCAGCTCGATCCGAAGATCACGCGCAGCCGGCCGCTGACCATCGCCTGCTACGGCATCGGCGCGGTGGAAGGCGCGACCGTGCCCGACACCCAGTTCGCGCTGCTGGCCTGGCTGCGCCGGCTCGGCTGTCGCGTCGCGGCCGAATCCGCGCGCGTCACGGGCGCGGAAGCGGCGCTCGCCTACTACGGGACGATGGAGCGGCGGCGCGCACAGCTCCCCTACGACATCGATGGCGTGGTCTTCAAGGTCGACAGGCTGGACTGGCAGGCGGCGCTAGGCCAGGTCGCCAAGGCGCCGCGCTGGGCCGTCGCCTTCAAGTTCAAGCCCGAGGAGCGCGAGACCCAGGTCGTGGCGATCGACGTGCAGATCGGGCGCACCGGCGCGCTGACGCCCGTCGCGCGGCTGCAGCCCGTCTACGTCGGCGGCGTCACCGTGACCAACGCGACCCTGCACAACGCCGACGAGCTCGCGCGCAAGGACGTGCGGGTCGGGGACACCGTGATCGTGCGGCGCGCCGGCGACGTGATCCCGGAAGTCGTCCGCGTGGTGCTCGAGAAGCGGCCGCCCGGCACCACGGCCTTCGCAATGCCGACCGAGCTGCCCGATCGCCTGCTCGCGCAACGCATCCAGCGGCTGATCCATTTCGCCTCGCGCCGCGCGCTAGACATCGAAGGGCTGGGCGACAAGCTCGTCGAGCAACTGGTGCGCGCCGGGCTCGTCGTCGAACCGGACGATCTGTACGCACTGCGCGTCGAGGATCTCGCGGCTCTCGAACGCATGGGACAGAAATCGGCCGAGAACCTCCACGCCGCGCTGGAGCGCAGCAAGACGACGAGCTTGCCGCGCTTCCTGCATGCGCTCGGCATTCGCGACGTCGGCGAGGCGACGGCGCGCGCGCTGGCCGCGCACTTCGGCACGCTGGATCGTCTGATGGCGGCGGGTGTCGCCGAGCTCGAGCAGGTGCCGGACGTCGGGCCGATCGTCGCCGGTCATGTCGCGGCCTTTTTCGCCGACGAGGCCAATCGCCGGCTCATCGCCGCGCTGCGCAAGGCCGGCCTGCACTGGCCGGAAGCCGCGCCGCGGGTTGCGACCTCGCTGCCGCTCGCCGGCGTGACCGTGGTGCTGACGGGCGCGCTGGAGTCCTTGAGTCGCGAAGAGGCGAAGGAGCGCCTGCAGGCGCTGGGCGCGAAAGTCGCGGGCAGCGTGTCGAAGAAGACGACGGTCGTGATCGCCGGGGCGGACGCGGGCTCGAAGGCGCGCAAGGCGGAGGAGCTCGAGATCCCGATCGCCGGCGAGGCCTGGCTCGCGGC
The DNA here is from genome assembly GCA_035325705.1 of Gammaproteobacteria bacterium. Taxonomy (GTDB): domain Bacteria; phylum Pseudomonadota; class Gammaproteobacteria. Next base: position 76,858 of record DAOKZI010000016.1, on the reverse strand, counting down.
CCTGCTGGACGCGCCGGACGAGGCGGCGCAGTTGCTTGCCGAGCTCAGTCGTCCGGCGTGACGACCTGGTTGCGACCGCGCACCTTGGCGCGATAGAGCTGCTTGTCGGCGCGCTCGAGCAGATCGATCGAGCCTTCGCCCGGCGCGAGCTCGGCGACGCCGACGCTGACCGTCACCGGGATCTGCGTGCCCGCCACTTCGATGCGCCCCGAGGCGACGGCATTACAGATGCGCTGGGCGAGGAGCTGGGCGCCGGCCGAGCGCGTATTGGTCAGGATCACGGCGAATTCCTCACCGCCGTAGCGGAACACCACGTCGCTGTTGCGCGTGCATTTCACGATCGCCTTCGCCACCTCGGTCAGCACCGCGTCACCGACCACGTGGCCGTACGTATCGTTGATGCGCTTGAAGTAGTCGATGTCGATCATCAGCACCGACAGCGGCGTGTTGTGGCGCACGGCGACCAGCACCTGGTGCTCGAGATGCTGCTCCATGCTGCCGCGGTTGTGGACGCCCGTCAGCGGATCGGTCAGCGCGGTCTTCAGCGCGCGCTCGTACATCAACGCGTTGCGCAGCGGATAGACCAGCGCGCACAGCATCACTTCGATCAACGCCTGATCGTCGGTCGAAAACGGCTGGCTGCGCATGAACGTCAGCTCGCCCAGCGACTTGCCGAGCAGGTTCAGCTCGTAGGTGCAGCGATGTAGCTGCAGGCGGCCTTCCTGGAAGGCGACGCCTTCGCCGCGATTGCGGTAGCGCAGGCTGATCCGGCGCACGATGCGGCGCGCTTCGACGGTGAAGGCATGGATCACGTCCTTGACGTACAGGCTCGACTGCAGGGCGTTCGAGATCCGCAGGACCGTGCTGTCGGACAGCAGCGGCCGCGGCGGGGTGTCCGCTTCGAACGCCGTGATCGCATGCAGCGAGCCGATAGCCCCGGTTTCCGTGCTTGCCTCGGCATGAATGGTCATGACCGTCTCCTGATGAAGCGCTCTCCGCAGAAGGCCATTTTCGTGCCAGCGATCACAATTTCCATGAAGACAAGGATTTGGCCGCCTTGCTTCGACCGAGCCGTCAAAAACCGGGCGGGCCTGCCGCGCGGTCGCGGGGCCGGGCCCTCGTGCGGCCGGGCGGAGTCGTCGGATTTTTGACAGGCGTCGCGCTCGCCGCCCGCGACGAGCGGCAAGCGCGCGCCGGCCGGGCGGCAAGGCCTGCCGTCACTGCAGGTCGAACTGCCGGCCGTTGCAGTCCGCGCTCGCCTCGCTCAGCAGGTGCACGAAGGCCGGCGCAAGCGCGGCCGGATCGGGCAGCGTGCTCGGATCTTCCGCCGGATAGGCGTCGGCGCGCATGCGGGTCCGGCAGCGGCCGGGATTGACGCTGTTGATGCGGATGCGCGTGCCGCCGTCGAGCTCGTCGGCGAGGGTCTGCACCATGCCTTCGAGCGCGAACTTGCTCGCGGCGTAGGCACCCCAATAGGCGCGGCCGCGGCGTCCGACGGAGGACGACACGGCGAGGATCGAGGCCGCCGGCGCCTTCTCGAGCAGCGGCAGACAGGCCTGGATCAGCAGGAAGTTCGCATGCACGTTGACCTGGAAGACCCGCGCCCACACCAGCGGATCGTAGTTGCGCAGCGGTCCGAGCTCGCCGAGCAGGCCGGCGTTCAACACCAGACCGTCGAGTCGCCCCCAGCGCTCGTCGATGAGGCCGGCGACTTCCGCGTAGTGATCGACCGTCGCGTTCTCGAGATTCAGCGGCACGAGGCTGGGCGCCGCGCCGCCCGCCGCCTCGATCTCGTCGGCGAGCTTCTCGAGCGCGCGCGTATCGCGCGCGAGCAGCAGCAGCGTGGCGCCGGCCGCGGCCGCGGCGAGCGCGATCGCGCGGCCGAGACCGCGCGAAGCGCCGGTGACGAGCACGAGCTTGCCGGCCAGGGCAGCGGGCGCGGCGGGTGAAGGAAACTCGAGGCGACTGACGGACATGCGGCCGGCCTCAACCGAAATCGCCGGCGCGCAGGATGGTGTCGCGGCGCTGATTGCGATCGTCGGTCTCGGGATAGTCGAGCGTGAAGTGCAGGCCGCGGCTCTCCTTGCGCTTCAGCGCGCAGCGGATCACGAGCTCTGCGACCTGCACCAGATTGCGCAGCTCGATCAGATCGCTGGTGACGCGGAAGTTCGCGTAGAACTCGCCGATTTCATTGCGCAGCAGGTGCACGCGGCGCCGCGCGCGCTCCAGACGCTTGGTGGTGCGCACGATGCCGACGTAGTCCCACATGAAGCGCCGCAGCTCGTCCCAGTTGTGGGCGACGACGACTTCCTCGTCCGCATCCGTCACCTGGCTCTCGTCCCAGGGCGGGATGTCCGGCACCGCGACCGGCGCCTCGCCGAGGATGCTGGCGGCGGCGGACTCGCCCATCACCAGACATTCGAGCAGCGAATTGCTGGCCATGCGGTTCGCGCCGTGCAGCCCCGTGCAGGCGACCTCGCCGATCGCATGGAGCCCGGGCAGCGAGGTGCGGCCCGCGAGATCGGTGACCACGCCGCCGCAGAAGTAGTGTGCCGCCGGCACTACGGGCAGCGGCTCGCGCGTGATGTCGATGCCGTACTCGAGGCACTTGTGATAGATGGTCGGGAAATGCGCGCGGACGAAATCGGCCGGGCGATGCGAGATGTCGAGATAGACGCAGTCGCTGCCGAGGCGCTTCATCTCGAAGTCGATCGCACGGGCGACGATGTCGCGCGGCGCCAGCTCCTCGCGCTCGTGGAAGCGATGCATGAAGGGCTCGCCGTTCGGCAGGCGCAGGCGGCCGCCCTCGCCGCGCAGCGCCTCCGTCACCAGAAAGGACTTCGCCTTCGGGTGGTAGAGACAGGTCGGATGGAACTGCACGAACTCCATGTTGGCGACGGCGCAGCCGGCCCGCCAGGCCATCGCGATGCCGTCGCCGGTCGCGACGTCCGGGTTGCTGGTGTAGAGATAGACCTTGCCGGCGCCGCCGGTCGCGAGCACGCAGAACGGCGCACGGAAGGTCTCGACTCGATTGGCGATCTTGTTGAGCACATAGGCGCCGACGCAGCGATCGGGCGTGGCGCCGAGCTTGCCGAGCGTGACGAGATCGATCGCGATGTGCTGCTCGCGCAGCTCGATGCCGGGATGGGCGCGGGCGCGGGCGAGGAGGGTGGTTTCGATCGCCTGGCCCGTCGCATCGTCGGCGTGCACGACGCGCCGTCGCGAATGGCCGCCTTCCCGCGTCAGGTGGACGGCCGTGCCGCCGTGCGCGTCCGGCACGGTGGTGAACGGCACGCCCTGGGCGAGCAGCCACTCGATGCGATCGCGGCCGTGGCGCACCATGTGGGCGACGACGTCCGGGTGGCAGAGACCGGCGCCGGCCTCGAGGGTGTCCTCGACGTGCGACTCGAGGCTGTCCGCGGCGTCCATCACGGCCGACACGCCGCCCTGGGCATAGTAGGTGTTGCTCTCGATGAGTTCGCGCTTGGCCAGCACGCACACGCGCAGGCGGTCGGCGACGGCGAGCGCGAAGCTCAGGCCGGCCGCCCCGCTGCCTATCACCAGAACGTCGTAGTCGTGTAGCTGTGGCATGCCGGCCCGCTTGATATACTCTCGAACAATTCCGTGCCCGTCCCACGTCGCGAACTAACCATAACAACGATGGTCTACGCCCACCAAGCGCAGCGGACTGTGGCGACCATGATATCAGGGGTCCACCCTTGATGGACGAACGCCCAGCCGGCGACGCCGCGGTTGGCCCCACCGACGTCGAGCTCGTCGCCAGGGTTCAGCGCGGCGAGAAGCGAGCCTTCGATCTGCTGGTCGCACGCTACCAGCATCGCATCGTCAAGCTTGTGTCGCGCTACGTGCGGGATCCGGGCGACGCGCTCGACGTGACCCAGGAAGCCTTCATCAAGGCCTATCGGGCGTTGCCCAACTTCCGCGGAGACAGTGCATTTTTCACGTGGCTCTACCGCATTGCGATCAATACGGCCAAGAACCATCTCGTCGCCCTCGGTCGGCGTCCGCTCGAAGCGGACATCGAGGGTCCCGACGGCGAACCGATGGCCTTGGACGAAATGCAGGCGGACGACGAGACCCCGGAAAAGATTCTGTTGGTCGAGGAGATCAAGGACACGATACTCGCGACGATAGAGAGCCTGCCCGAAGATCTGCGCACGGCGATCATGCTGCGCGAGGTCGAGGGTCTGAGCTACGAACAGATTGCCGAAGCGATGGATTGCCCGATAGGCACGGTCCGCTCGCGGATCTTTCGGGCGCGGGAAGCAATCGATACCAAGCTGAAGCCGTTAATGGAACAGTGACAAGGCCTGACTATGCAGCACGCAGAGGAACAGTTCTCGGCCCTGGTCGACGACGAGTCCGAGCTTCCGCCGGCCCCGCTCGTCGACGTCCTGCTCGAAGACGATGCGGCCCGCCGCCGCTGGTCGCGCCATCACCTGATCGGTGAGGTGCTGCGCGATCGCGAGGCGATCATCGATCTCGGGCTCGCCGATCGCATTCGCGCCGCCATCGACGCCGAACCGGCGCTGCTCGCGCCGACGGCCTTGCCGCCGCGCGCGGCGCCGCCCGCCGGCCGCGCTCGCCGGCCCTGGGCGGTGGCGGCGGCGCTTGCCGCGATCGGCTTCACCGGCCTGATGCTCGCGCTCCGCGCGCCCGCGCCGCCACCGGCCGAGCTGCCGCTGGCCGCGGCGCGCGCACCGGAGGCGGCGAGTACGCCCGGGCTCGCGAGCGCTGCGGTCGCCGCGCCGGGCGCGAGCGCCGAGCCGCAGTTCGTCCGCTGGGACGACACCGGCATCCCGTCCACCGCCGATCCGCGCAGCGTCGAATTCCATCGCCGCCTCAACAGCTACCTCGTCAACTTCAACGAACAGCGTTCGAACCTCGGCGTACCGGGCGTGCATCCCTACGTGCGCATCGTCGGCTTCGAAGGCGAAGACGAGCCTTGAGCATGCGCGGCGCGTCGACGCGCGGCCTGCGCCGAGCCGCGCTGCTGGGCTGTCTGTTGCCCGCGCTGTGCTGGGCGCAGAACGCGGCCGAGCTCGTACGCCGGGCCATCGACGCCGGGCGTACGCTCGATTACGACGGCGTCTTCGTCTACCAGCGCGAATCGGCGCTGGACGCCATGCGGCTGATCCACCGCGGCAGCGGCGGCACCGAAACGGAGCGCCTGGTGTCGCTGTCCGGACCGGCGCGCGAAGTCCTGCGCGACGGCAGCCGCGTGACCTGCACTTTCGCCGACGACAAGGCGGTGATGGTCGAGAAGCGCCAGCCGCGCGATCTGCTGACTTTCGGCCTGTCCGGCGCGATCGAGGATCTCGCCAGCGAATACGAGTTCCGGCTCGGGCACACCGACCGCGTGGCCGGGCGCTCGACGCGCGTGGTGCAGATCCAGCCGAAGACCCGCGATCGCTACGGCTACCGGCTGTGGATAGACGATGCGACGCAGTTGCTGCTGAAGTCGGTGGTGCTCGATCGCGACGGCCGCCCGCTCGAGCAGGTCGAGTTCGCGCAGATCGCGATCGGCGGCCCGATCAGCGATCAGATGCTGGAACCCGAGGTCAACGGCGTCGACTTCACCTGGTACACCAACGAGGCGGCGCCGCCGGAGACCGCGGCGCCGAGCGAGGACGCCGGCGACGGCTGGCAGGTGTCGTGGCTGCCGCCGGGCTTCGAGATGCACCGCGAACAGACCCAGCACATGGCGACCAGTCGTCAGCCGGTCAGGCATTTCGTGTATTCTGACGGCTTGGCGACGGTGTCGGTTTTCATCGAAAAGCTGCAGGAAAGTGCAGCCCCTCTCCAGGGCTATTCTTCGCTCGGCGCCGTGAATGCTTTCAGCCGCGTCGCCGACGACTATCAGATCACCGTGGTCGGTGAAGTTCCGCAATCCACCGTGCGACAGATCGCCGCCGCCGTCGCCAATCGCAGAGCCGAGTGAGTCGCATGAAGTGTCTTCGTTCCCCGTTCCTGCTCTCGTCCGCGCTGATCGTCGTTGCCGCGCTCGGCGCGGCGCCGGCTTTCGCGCTCGGCGGCGGCCTGCCCGATTTCACGGCACTGGTGCGGCAGAACGGACCGGCGGTGGTGAACATCAGCACCACGGCGCCGCAGGAGGAATCCACGGCCGACAACAGCCGCGACGGGCCGCAGTTCGGGATGCCGAATCTGCCCGAGGATCACCCGTTGAACGATCTGTTCCGGCGCTTCTTCGGCGACCAGATGCCGGAAGGGCCGCAGGGCATGCTGCCCCAGTCCTCGCTGGGCTCGGGCTTCATCGTCTCCAAGGACGGCTACGTGATCTCGAACTATCACGTGGTGAAGGGCGCCGGCGAGATCGTCGTGCGGCTGAGCGATCGCCGTGAGCTCAAGGCCGAGGTCGTCGGCTCGGACCCGCGCACCGACATCGCGGTGCTCAAGCTCAAGGCCGAGGGCGATCTGCCGGTCGTGCGGCTCGGCCGCTCGGAGGCGCTGCAGGTCGGCGAGTGGGTGCTCGCGATCGGCTCGCCCTTCGGCTTCGATCACTCGGTCACCGCCGGCATCGTCAGCGCCAAGGGCCGCAGTCTCCCGAACGAGAACTACGTGCCCTTCATCCAGACCGACGTCGCCATCAACCCCGGCAACTCCGGCGGCCCGCTGTTCAACCTCGACGGTGAGGTGGTCGGCGTCAATTCGCAGATCTACAGCCGGACCGGCGGCTTCATGGGCCTGTCCTTCGCGATCCCGATCGACGTGGTCATGAACGTCTACAAACAGCTACGCGAGACCGGCTCGGTCAGCCGCGGCTGGCTCGGCGTGCTGATCCAGGACGTCACCGGCGAGCTCGCCGAATCCTTCAAGATGAAGATGCCGCACGGCGCGCTGGTCTCGAAGGTGCTGCCGGACAGCCCGGCGGCCAAGGCCGGCATCGAGGCCGGCGACGTCATCACGCGCTTCGACGGCAAGGACATCGCCACGTCCTCGGATCTGCCGCCGATGGTGGGCGCCACGCGCGTCGGCCAGAAGATCGAGGTCGAGGTGATCCGCGGCGGCAGCCAGCGCTCGCTGGTCATCACCATCGGCAAATTGCCCGAAGAAGATCAGCAGGCGGAGGCGGAACCGGCGCCGAAGGCGCCGAACGGCAGCACCGAAATCGCGAAGCTGAAGATCGCCGTGCGCGAGCTCACCAAGTCCGAGCGCGAGGGACTGGAGCTGAAGGGCCGCGGCGTGCTGGTCGAGAAGGTCAAGGCCGGCCCGGCAGCGGCGGCCGGCCTGCAGCCGATGGACGTCGTCGTGCAGCTCAACTTCGAGGCCGTCGACAGCGTCGAGGCGCTGAAGGCCGCGGTCGGCAAGCTCGCGCCGGGGACCAAGGTTCCGATGCTGGTCCAGCGCGAAGGCAGCCCGATGTTCCTCGCCCTCGAGGTGCCGAAATCGTGAGGCGCGCGTGAGCGCGCGCCGCCTCGTCGTCCTGAGCCGTCCGGACTGCGAACTCTGCACCGAGCTGCTCGCGCTGCTCGAGCCCTATGCGGCGGCCGGTGTCGTCAGCGTGCTGATCCGCGACCTGGCCGAGCAGCCGCTTGCCGTGCGTGAGCGCCAGCAGTGGCGCATCCCGGTCGTCTTCGACGGCGACACCGAACTGATGTGGGGCCGCATCGACGGCGAAGAAGTCGCCCGCGTCCTCGGCCCGGTGCCGGCGCGCTGAGCGCCGGCCGACTGCGGTAGAATCGCCGGCTGAGCCGCCGGCCCGCCTATTCATGAACAATATCCGCAATTTCTCGATCATCGCCCACATCGATCACGGCAAGTCGACGCTCGCCGATCGCTTCATCCAGCTCTGCGGCGGCCTGTCCGAGCGCGAGATGGAAGCGCAGGTGCTCGACTCGATGGATCTCGAGCGCGAGCGCGGCATCACGATCAAGGCGCAGAGCGTGAGCCTGGACTACAAGGCGCGCGACGGGCAGGTCTACCAGCTCAACATGATCGACACCCCGGGCCACGTCGACTTCAGCTACGAGGTGTCCCGTTCGCTCGCGGCCTGCGAGGGCGCGCTGCTGGTCGTCGACGCGGCGCAGGGGGTCGAGGCGCAGTCGGTCGCCAACTGCCACAAGGCGGTCGACCAGGGGCTCGAGGTCCTGCCGGTCCTGAACAAGATCGATCTGCCCTCGGCGAACCCCGAGCGCTGTGCGACGGAGATCGAGAACATCATCGGCATCGACGCCACCGACGCCGCGCTGGTCAGCGCGAAATCGGGCCAGGGCGTGCCCGAGCTGCTCGAAATGCTGATCGCGCGGATCCCGCCGCCGAAGGGCGATCCCGCGGCGCCGCTGAAGGCGCTGATCATCGACTCCTGGTTCGACAACTACCTCGGGGTGGTGTCGCTGGTGCGCGTGTTCGACGGGGAGCTCGTCGCCGGCGCGCGGATCAAGGTGATGTCGACCGACCGCGAGGCGACGGCCGATCAGGTCGGCATCTTCACGCCCAAGCGCGTGCGGAAGGAGCGGCTCGCGGCCGGCGAGGTCGGTTTCCTCGTCGCCGGCATCAAGGAAATCGACGGCGCGCCGGTCGGCGACACGATCACGACCGCGCAGCATTCCGCGGCGAGCCCGCTGCCGGGCTTCCAGAAATCCAAGCCCAACGTCTTCGCCGGCATGTATCCGATCGAGTCGCACGACTACGAGGCCTTCCGCGACGCGCTCGGCAAGCTGCGCCTGAACGACGCGGCCCTCCAGTACGAGCCCGAGACCTCCGAAGCGCTGGGCTTCGGTTTCCGCTGCGGCTTCCTCGGCATGCTGCACATGGAGATCATCCAGGAGCGGCTCGAGCGCGAGTACGGCATGAACCTCATCACCACGGCGCCGACCGTGGTCTACGAAGTGGTGCTGAAGAACGGCGAGGTGAAGACGATCGACAATCCCTCGCGCCTGCCGGGTCCGAACGAGATCGCGGAGATCCGCGAGCCGATCATCCAGGCCGACATCCTCACGCCGCAGGACTATCTCGGCAACGTGATGGCGCTGTGCATCGAGAAGCGCGGCGTGCAGCGCAAGCTGAGCTTCCTCGGCGGGCAGGTCGCGCTGAGCTATGCGATCCCGATGAGCGAGATGGTGCTCGACTTCTTCGACCGCCTGAAGTCGCTGTCGCGCGGTTACGCGTCGATGGACTACAGCTTCCTCTGCTACCAACCCGCGGACATGGTCAAGGTCGACGTCTTGATCAACGGCGAGAAGGTCGACGCGCTGTCGATCATCGTGCATCGCACGGACGCCGAACGCCGCGGCCGCGAGCTGGTGTCGAAGATGCGCGAGATCATTCCACGCCAGATGTTCGAGGTCGCGATCCAGGCCGCGATCGGCGCGAAGATCATCGCGCGCGAATCGGTCAAGGCACTGCGCAAGAACGTCACGGCCAAGTGCTACGGCGGCGACATCACGCGCAAGCGCAAGCTGCTCGAGAAGCAGAAGGAAGGCAAGAAGCGGCTGAAACAGGTGGGCTCCGTCGAGATCCCGCAGGAAGCCTTCATGGCGGTGCTCAGCGTCAGGAAACAAAAGTGATATTCGATTTCTCCACCATCATGGTGCTGCTCGTCGCGGCGAGCGGCGCAATCTGGGGCATCGACGCCTGGCTGTTCAAGCCCAAGCGCCTCGCGGCGGTCGCCGGCCGCGAGGTCCCGGATCCGATGCTCGTCGACTATGCGCGCTCCTTCTTCCCGATCTTCGTGATAGTGCTGGTCCTGCGCGCCTTCCTCGTCGAGCCTTTCCGCATCCCGTCCGGCTCGATGATCCCGACGCTGCTCGTCGGCGACTTCATCCTCGTCAACAAGTTCGGCTATGGGATTCGGCTGCCGGTGATCAACAAGAAGATCATCGAGATCGGCGATCCCGAGCGCGGCGACGTCGTCGTCTTCCGCTATCCCGAGGACCCCTCGACTCCCTTCATCAAGCGCGTCGTCGGCCTGCCGGGCGACCGCGTGCAGTACAAGGAAAAGCGCCTGTACGTCAACGGCGAGCCCGTCGCCTATGACGCCGCCGGCACCTATGTCGGCGTGAAGTCCGCCGTGATGCACACCGGCGCCGAGAAGTACGTCGAGCACCTCGGAAACCACGCGCACGCCATCATCATCACGCCGCGGGCCTACTCTTTCGACTGGGAAGGCACGGTGCCGGCGAACAGCTATTTCGTGCTCGGCGATAACCGGGACAACAGCCGCGATTCGCGCTTCTGGGGCTTCGTCCCGGACGAGAATTTGATCGGCAGAGCGTTTATCATCTGGATGAACTGGGACAAGGGCATCGACACCAGCCGGATCGGTACCCGCATCGAATGACACCAGCGGCCCGGGGGCGGGCCGGAAGCGAGGAGGGGAGCGAACATGGCCAGCCGTCGTCTGCAAGGTGGTGTGAGCTTGAGCGGTCTGCTGTTCTGGTGCGTGCTGATCGGCATCGTCGCCCTGATCGGCATGAAGCTCTTCCCGCTCTACAACGAAAAAATGAAAGTCGACTTCGCCTTCGAGGAAGTGATGCGCGAAGCGAACGTCGGCAACTGGACCAAGGCCGATCTGGTGAAGGCGATGATGCGGCAGTTCGAGGTCTCCGACGTCGACCGCTGGACGACGCCCGAATTTTCCAAGCTGCTGCAGGTCGCGCCCAAGCCGGGCGGCGGCGGGCGCACGATGTCGCTGTACTACGAAATTCGCGGGCCGCTGTGCTGCGATCTCGACGTGGTGCTGAACTACGGCAAGGAGATCGACCTGCCGAAGGGCGGCACCGACGAGTGAGGGCCGCCCCGGGCGGCGTGACGCGCTTCGCATTGAACAGTTTTCTCCACTATCGCTTCCGCGATCCGGATCTGCTCGACACGGCGCTGACGCATCGCAGCGCCTCGTCTCGCCACAACGAACGTCTCGAATTCCTCGGCGACGCCCTGCTCGGCTTCATCATCGCCGACATCCTGCACGCGCGCTTTCCGCAGGCCGACGAAGGCGCGCTGACGCGCACGCGCGCCGCGCTGGTCAACCGCGAAACCCTGGCCGCCATCGCCCGCGAGCTCGAGGTGGGCGAGCTGCTGCATCTCGGTGACGGCGAACGGAAGAGCGGCGGCTGGCGGCGCAGCTCGATCCTCGCCAATGCCATCGAGGCGGTGACGGCCGCGATCTATCTCGACGGCGGCCTCGACGCCTGCCGGACGGAAGTGCTGCGCTGGTTCGAGTCGCGGCTCGCGAGCATCGATCCCGAGCTCGCGCCGAAGGACGCGAAGACGGCGCTGCAGGAGTATCTGCAGGCGCGCCGCCGCGCGCTGCCGACCTATCGCACGATCGCCGAAGAGGGCCCGCCGCACCGGCGCGTCTTCACCGTCGAATGCGCAATCGAAGGCTGTCCGCCGATCGTCGCGGAGAGCCACAGCAGGCGCGCGGGCGAACAGGACGCGGCGCGGGCCGCGCTGCAGAGGCTGCGCGCCGGAGAGCCGCCATGATCGAATCCGCCGCGCCGCGCTGCGGCCACGTCGCCGTGATCGGGCGTCCCAACGTCGGCAAGTCGACGCTGGTGAACCGCCTCATCGGCCACAAGGTCTCGATCACCTCGCGCAAGCCGCAGACCACGCGTCTGCGGATCCTCGGGATCGCGCACGTCGACGGCGCGCAGGTGATCTTCGTCGACACGCCGGGCTGGCAGGCGCGGCCGCGCACGCCGCTCGACAAGCTCATGAACCGCCAGATCGACGCCGCGCTCGCCGGCATGGACGCCGTGCTGATGGTGGCCGATGCGCGCGGCTGGCAGCCCGAGGACGACGCGATCGCCGCGCAGATGCTCGCCGCGTCCTGCCCGCGCTTCCTCGCGCTGAACAAGATCGACCGGATCGACGACAAGTCGACGCTGCTGCCGCTGCTCGCCGATCTCGGCCAGCGCCTGCCGGAGGTGGAAATCGTGCCCATCAGCGCGCTGAAGGGCAAAGGCACCGGCGAGCTGCTCGCCGCCATCGCGCGGCGGCTGCCCGAGCGCGAGCCGCTGTATCCGGACGATCAGATCACCGATCGCTCCGAGCGTTTCCTCGCCGCCGAACTGGTCCGCGAACAAGTGATGCGCCAGCTCGGCGACGAGCTGCCCTATGCGGCGAACGTGGTGGTCACGAAGTTCGAGGATCGTCCGGAGCGCACGCACATCGAAGTCGAGATCTGGGTCGAGAAGCCCGGGCAGAAAGCCATCGTGATCGGCAAGGGCGGCGCGCGGCTGAAGGAGATCGGCACGGCCGCGCGGCAGTCGCTCGAACGCCTGCTCGATCGCCCCGTATTCCTCGGCACCCAGGTCCGCCAGCGCGAAGGCTGGACCGAGGATCCGCGCGCGCTGGCGAAGATCGAGCGCGACGGACAGTGAGGCCCGCATGGGCCCCTCGACCCAGGATGCCGCCTTCGTCCTGCACACGCGGCGCTATCGCGAGCACAGCTTGCTCGTCGAAGCGCTGACGCGCGAGCACGGCCGCATCGGCCTCGTCGCGCGGCTCGGCAGCGGCCGACGGCGCGCGGCGAAGGACGTGCTGCAGGCCTTCCGGCCGCTGCTGCTCGTGTGGCGCGGGCGCGGCGAGCTGCACAGTTTGACGCACTGGGAAACGACCGAGGTGTGGCCCGCACTGCGCGACGAGCGGCTGCTCAGCGGGCTCTATCTCAACGAGCTCGTCGTCAGGCTCGCCGGCCGCGGCGAGGGCGATCCGCGGCTCTTCGAGCGCTACGCGGCCACGCTCGCGCTGATCGCGCACGGCGAAGCGCTCGAGCCCGTGCTGCGCGCCTTCGAAGTCGCGCTGCTGGAAATCAGCGGCTACGGCCTAGAGCTCACGCAGACCGTCGATACCGAGGAAGCGCTCGCCGCCGATTGCCGCTACGACTACGTGCCCGAGCTCGGCCCGCATCGAGGCCACGGCCGCAGCGGGGCCATCGCGGTCGACGGCGCCACGCTGCTCGCGCTCGGCGGCCGGCGGCCGCTGGACGCAGCGGTGCTGCCGGACGCCAAGCGCTTCATGCGCGCACTGCTCGCCCATCATCTCGGCGAGCGCCCACTCCACGCGCGCAGCCTGTTCGCCGGCGGCGATCTCGACTGAGTCGTAACGGTACCGGGTCCGGGCCGCGAGCCGCTAGAATGGCGTTTTATCCGACTCCTCTACGTCATGCCCAATCATCGACCGCTCGAGCTCGGCGTCAACATCGATCACGTCGCGACCCTGCGCCAGGCGCGCGGCACGCGCTTTCCCGATCCCGTCTACGCGGCCTATCTCGCCGAACAGGCGGGCGCCGATCAGATCACCGTCCACCTGCGCGAGGACCGGCGCCACATCCAGGAGCGCGATCTCGTCATCCTGCTGCAGACCGTCCGCGGCCGCCTCAATCTCGAGATGGCGGCTACCGAGGCGATGATCGATCTGGCGGTGACGCGCCGGCCGTCGAACTGCTGCCTCGTGCCCGAGCGCCGGCAGGAGCTGACGACCGAAGGCGGGCTCGACGTCGCCGGCCAGCGTGCGCAGCTCGAAGAAGTCTGTGCGCGCCTCGCCGAGGCGCGCATCGCGGTGTCGCTGTTCGTCGATCCCGATCCGCGCCAGATCGAAGCGGCCGCGGCGCTCGGCGTGCCGGCGGTCGAGCTGCACACGGGCGCCTATGCGGAGGCCGCCGATCCGGCGGCGCGCGACGTCGAGCTCGCGCGGCTCATCGAGGCCGCCGCGCTCGGCGACGCGCTCGGCCTGCAGATGAATGCGGGCCACGGCCTGCACTATTCGAACGTGCAGGCGATCGCGCGCATTCCGCAGCTTCTGGAGCTGAACATCGGGCACGCGATCGTCGCCCACGCGCTGTTCGTCGGCTTCGAACGCGCGGTGCGCGAAATGAAGCAGCTCATGCTGGAACACCGCGCGTGATCAAGGGGCTCGGCATCGACATCGTCAAGACCGAGCGCGTGCGTGAGGTCTATGCGCGCTTCGGCCGCAAGTTCGCGCGCCGCATCCTCGCCGAGGGCGAGCTGCGGCATTTCGATGCGAGCCGCAAGCCCGTCAGCTTCCTCGCGATGCGCTTCGCGGCCAAGGAGGCGGCGTCGAAGGCGCTGGGCACCGGCTTCCGGCAGGGCGTCGGACCGCGCCAGATCGAAGTCACGCACGACGCGGCGGGCAAGCCCTCGCTGCATTTCCACGGCGCGGCGGCCGAGCACGCGCGCCGGCTCGAGGCGAGCGCCAGCCACGTCAGCCTGACCGACGAGGCGGAATACGCTGCGGCGGTCGTCGTCCTCGAAAGCTGAACGATCTCTTTCCGGATTCAACCATGAGCACAGCATTGCCGCGCGAGGTCGCGAAGCGGCGCACGTTCGCCATCATTTCCCATCCCGACGCGGGCAAGACCACCGTTACCGAGAAACTGCTGTTCCTGGGCGGCGCGATCAACGTGGCCGGAACGGTCAAGGCGCGCAAGAGCACGCGCCATGCGGCCTCGGACTGGATGGAAATCGAGAAGCAGCGCGGGATCAGCGTGACTTCATCGGTGATGCAGTTCGAATACCGCGACTGCATCGTCAACCTGCTCGACACGCCGGGTCATGAGGATTTCTCCGAGGACACCTACCGCGTGCTGACGGCCGTGGACTCGGCGCTGATGGTGATCGACGCGGCGAAGGGCGTCGAGGAGCGCACGATCAAGCTGCTCGAGATCTGCCGCATGCGGAATACGCCGGTGATCACGCTCATCAACAAGCTCGATCGCCACGCGCGGCCGCCGCTCGAGCTGCTCGACGAAATCGAACGCGTGCTGGCGATCCGCTGCGCGCCGGTCACCTGGCCCCTGGGCTCGGGCAATCTCTTCGCGGGACTCTACCATTTCGAGCGCAAGCAGGTGCTGCGTTTCGTGCGCGAGCTCGACGCCAACGTCGATCTCCTCGACGCGCCGGCCTACGGTCTCGAAGCCGCGGCGACGCAGCCGTGGATCGAGGACACGCTGCCCGCGCTGCGCGAGGAGGTGGAGCTGATCGAGGGCGCGGGCGCGTCCTTCGAGCTCGCGGACTATCTCGCCGGCCGGGTCACGCCGGTGTTCTTCGGCACGGCGCTGCGCAACTTCGGGATCCGCGAGATGCTCGACTTCTTCGTCAAAGTCGCGCCGCCGCCCGGTCCGCGCGCGGCGAACGAGCGCGTCGTCGACGCCGGCGAAGCCGCGTTCTCCGGCTTCGTGTTCAAGATCCAGGCGAACATGGATCCGCAGCATCGCGATCGCATCGCCTTCCTGCGCATCTGCTCGGGCCGTTTCCAGCCCGGGATCAGGCTGAGACACGTCAGGCTCGGCCGCGACGTGACCGTCTCGAACGCGCTGACTTTCATGGCCGGCGGCCGCGAGGCCGTCGAGGACGCCTGGGCGGGCGACATCATCGGCCTGCACAACCACGGCACGATTCAGATCGGCGACACCTTCACGAGCGGCGAGGCGCTGAACTTCAAGGGCATCCCGAGCTTCGCGCCCGAGCTCTTCCGGCGCGTGCGCGCGGCCGATCCGATGAAGAACAAGGCGCTGCTGAAGGGACTGACGCAGCTCTGCGAGGAGGGCGCGGCGCAGGTCTTTCGCCTCACGCAACGCAACGACCTCGTGCTCGGCGCGATCGGCACGCTGCAGTTCGACGTCGTCGCCTTCCGGCTGCGCAACGAGTACGGCGTCGACTGCGTATTCGAAGCCGTCAACACCACGCTCGCGCGCTGGATTTCCAGCGACAAACCGGGCGAGATCGAGCGCTTCACGCGCCAGCTCGCCGATCACGTCGCAGTCGACGGCGGCGGCCAGCTCGCCTATCTCGCGCCGACGCGCGTGAACCTGCAGCTCGTGATGGAGCGCTGGCCCGAGGTGCATTTCCACGCCACGCGCGAAATCAGCCTGCGCGACGCGGCCGCCTGAAGGAATTGCGACGGGGCGCGCTCGGCGCGGCCCGTCGCTCGGTCTCAAGAATCCTGGCTGGAGGAAGACGAAGACGAAGCCGGCGCCGCGGGCGCGGGCGGCGGCTCGGCCTCCGGGGCGCCGGGCGGCGCCACGGGGCTCACGACTTCCGGCGGGCGCGGCGGCGCCGCGCTCGCGCCGGTATCGCGCGACGGCTCGGCTTCGGGCGCCGGTCGCGGCTCGGACGGCGCGCGCGGCGGCTCGGCCGCCGGCGGTGCTTCACGCCCGGCAAAGAGCTCGGTCTGGCGTCCGGTCCGCTCGTCGTAGGCGCGCTGCAAATCGGCGGCGCTGCGCTCCTCCGTGGACTCGGTGACCGGGGCGGGATGCGGCGCGCGCGCGGCCTCGGCCATCGCCGGCGTTTCCGCGGCCGCGCGCGACGGACCGCCGTCTCGTTCGCGCTCCGGCGGGCGCGGACCGCGTTCACGGCCGTCGCCGCGACGCTCACCGCGTTCGCTGCGTTCTCCTCGCGGCGTCTCGTGGCGCTCGCCGCGCGAGCGGCCGTCGCGGCCGCGACGCGGCTCCTGCGCCTGGCGCGCCTCGCCGCCTTCGCGGGCCTCTTCGCCGCGCGTCTCCTCGCGCGCGCGGCCGTCGCGCGATCCTTCGCCGCCGCGGCCGCGGCCGCCGCGGCGATCGCGGCCGCGGCGGCTCTCGTCGCCGCGTGCCTGGCCGCCCTGCGGCGCCGGCGGCCGCGGCGCGCGAGTCTGCGGGGCGGGCGCGCTGCCGCTGCTCGCGGGCGCGGCCGGGGCCGCGGCAGCCGTGTCCGACGGGCCCGATCCGGTGCCGAACAGGGCCGAGATGAACCGCTTGATGACGCCGCCCGGCGCGGCGCCGGCCGCCGGTGTCGTCGTCGTCTCCGCCGGCTGCGGGGCGTTACGTACGATGTCGCGCACGGCGGCCTGCTGCTGGCGCGGCGGCGGCGCCTGCTTCGTATAGTCGATCGCCGGCGGCGGCTGCACCTCGGTCACGAGCTCGTAGCTCTCGCCGAGCTCGCGCTTGGCGAGATCCTGCTCGCGGATGCGCTGGACGTTGAAATGCGGCGTTTCGAGATTGGCGTTCGGCACCAGGATGATCTCGACTTCCTGGCGCTCTTCGATGCGCGAGACGTCGCGGCGCTTTTCGTTGAAGAGGAAGGTCGCGACGTCGACCGGGAGCTGCGCGACGACCTTCGCCGTCGAGTCCTTCATCGCCTCTTCCTCGAGCATGCGCAGCACGGTCAGCGCGGTCGAGCGCAGGCTGCGGATGGTGCCGACGCCGTCGCAGCGCGGACAGATCTCGTGACTGAACTCGGCGAGCGAGGGGCGCAGGCGCTGGCGCGACATCTCGAGCAGGCCGAAGCGCGAAATCCGGCCGATCTGCACCCGCGCGCGATCCATCTTCACGCATTCGCGCATCTTGTTCTCGACCGCGCGCTGGTTCTTGGCCGACATCATGTCGATGAAGTCGATCACGATGAGCCCGCCGAGGTCGCGCAGCCGGAGCTGGGTCGCGATTTCCTCGGCGGCCTCGAGATTGGTGAGCAGCGCGGTCTCCTCGATGTCGCCGCCGTGGGTCGCGCGCGCGGAGTTGATGTCGATGGTGATCAGCGCCTCGGTCGGCTCGATGACCAGGGCGCCGCCGCTCGGCAGCCGCACCTCGCGGCTGAAGGCGGTCTCGATCTGGCTCTCGATCTGATAGCGCGTGAACAGCGGCACGCTGTCCGTGTAGAGCTTGAGCTTGGTGATGTTGCCCGGCATCACCTGCTGCATGAAGTCGCAGGCGGTCTGGTAGAGCGCGGCGTCGTCGATCAGGATTTCCGAGATGTCGCTGCGCAGGTAATCGCGGATCGCGCGGATGATGACGTTCTGATCCTGATAGATCAAAAACGGCGCGGGGCGCTCACCGGCGGCGTGGTCGATGGCCTGCCAGAGCTGCACGAGGTAGTCGAGATCCCACTGCAGCTCTTCCGAGCTCTTGCCGATGCCCGCCGTGCGCAGGATGAGGCCGATGTTCTCCGGGATCTGCAGGCCCGCCATCGCTTCCTTGGCGTCCTCGCGCGCGTCGCCCTCGATCTGGCGCGACACGCCGCCCGCCTTCGGGTTGTGCGGCATCGCGACGAGGTAGCGACCGGCGAGGCTGACGAAGGTCGTCAGCGCGGCGCCCTTGTTGCCGCGCTCCTCCTTCTCGACCTGCACGATCAGCTCCTGACCTTCGTCGAGCGCGTCCTTGATGTTGACGCGGCCGCTCGCATTGCGGGCCTTTTCCTTGAAGAGATGACGCGAGACTTCCTTCAAGGGCAGGAAGCCGTGACGCTCGGCGCCATAGTCGACGAAGGCCGCTTCGAGGCTGGGCTCGATACGCACGATGCGCGCCTTGTAGATATTGGACTTCTTCTGCTCCTTGCCGACCGCTTCGATGTCGAGATCGAAGAGCTTTTGGCCGTCGACGAGAGCAACCCGCAACTCTTCACGCTGAGTCGCGTTGATGAGCATTCTCTTCATTGTGTCGGAATCCCTGGCTGCGCATCCGTGTCAGCGCGACGGGCCGGCCAGGCGATATGCAGGCGAGGGCGGCGACGGATGCGATGCGTTGCGCGGACCCGCGGGCGCGAAAGCCCGAGGTCGATTACGCTCTGGCCGGGGTTGACCGGAAGTGGACGATAGTCAGCGCGGTGACGAAACGGCGCGCACACTGGACGTGTCGGAACTGTCGCGCTCGTGACCTCAGGCGCGGCGATTCATCAGTCATCGGCAAGCAGGGCGGACATGCTCTCGATGCGGGCGCTGCGTGATCCACGCGCCTCGTGCGAACTGCTGATAAACTGCCGTGGCTATCCGCGCTAACGATTGGTGTCTGAACACAATTCACGGTGCGCGCGGCACAGAGTCGCGGCGAATATATCAGCGTTGCAGAGCCGCGGCAACGCGCACGAGATCGCAGAAGACGAGGCAGGACACGGCGTGAGCGAGCCCCCAGCGAAGCCGCCGGCGCAAGCGCGCAGCGGCGTGCGCAGCGTCGAGGTCGGGCCCGAGCACGCCGCGCGGCGGCTCGACAACTTCCTCGCCGCCGAGCTGCAAGGCGCGCCGCGCGCCTACGTCTATCGCGTGATTCGCAGCGGCGAGGTGCGCGTCAACGGACGCCGCGCGGCGCCGCAGCAGCGGCTCAACGCCGGCGACAGGATCCGCATCCCGCCGTTCACGGCCGCGCCCGCCGCAGCCCCGCGCCTCTCGCGCTCCGTGCTCGCGAACGTCGAGGCCCGCATCCTCTACGAAGACGAACGGCTGCTGGTCCTCGACAAGCCGGCCGGCATCGCCGTGCACGGCGGATCGGGCCTGGACTACGGGCTCATCGACGTCGTGCGCGACCTGCGGCCGGCAGGCGGGCGCATCGATCTGGTCCATCGTCTCGATCGCGAGACCTCCGGCTGTCTGCTGTTCGCGCGCGATCCGGCGACGCTGCGGCGTCTGCACGAAGCCCTGCGCGCGGGACGCATGCACAAGGCCTATCTCGCGCTGCTGGCCGGGCGCCTGCCCGCACGCCCGATCGACTGCCGCGCAGCGCTCGCGATGGAGCCGGATCGGCACGGGGAGAAGCACGCCGTCGTGCGCCCCGACGGCATGCCCGCGCGCACCGAGTTCCGCGTCCGCCATCGCTACGATGGCGCGACCCTGGCGGCGGTGAAGCTGGACACGGGCCGCACGCACCAGATCCGGGCCCACGCCGCGCATCTCGGGCATCCGGTCGCCGGCGACGAGCGCTACGGCGATACCGAGTTCAATCGCCGCCTGAAGGCGCTGGGCTTGAAGCGCCTGTTCCTGCATGCGGAGCGCCTCGAGTTCGTGCTCGACCGGCCGCTGTCCTTCACCGCGCCGCTGCCAGCGGAGCTGGCCGCGGTGCTCGCCGCGCTGGGCGCCGAGCAAGACCCTTGATCCCGACGCACGGTCGGGCCGGCGGCAACTGCGCATCCGGATCCGGTTTCCTTAGAATCGACCAACCATGCGATCCGACCCGACCCCGCGCCAGGAGTGAACCCTGCAGATGAACGATCGACCCGACCCCGTGCCCAGCCCCCCGCCGGCCGAGGCCGACTGGGAGCGCCAGCTACTCAAGCGTTTCGCCTACGACGTCCTGCGCGAGCAGCGCAGCGCGCGGCGCTGGAGCATCTTCTTCAAGCTCGCGGTGCTGCTCTACGTGCTGGGCCTGTTCATCGTGTCCTGGCGCAGCAGCACGCCG
This sequence comes from Gammaproteobacteria bacterium, assembly GCA_035325705.1. Lineage (GTDB taxonomy): Bacteria > Pseudomonadota > Gammaproteobacteria. The sequence goes on along the minus strand of DAOKZI010000016.1, from coordinate 56,715 downwards.
GGCGCCTTCGTCGGCGCCCGCGCGATCACGGCAGTGGTCGACCTGCAGGGCATCATCGCGAGCGATACGCAGGCCAGCGCCGACACCATCGTCACCGGCCTGCGCAATGCGTTCGAGGACAAGCGCACGCGCGGCGTGATCCTGCGCATCAACAGCCCGGGCGGCAGCCCCGTGCAGTCGGGCTACATCAACGACGAGATCTACCGGCTGAAGAAGGAGCACCCCAAGGTGCCGATCTACGCGGTGCTGCAGGACATCTGCGCGTCCGGCGGCTACTACGTCGCGGTCGCCGCCGATGAGATCTACGCCGACAAGGCGACCATCGTCGGTTCCATCGGCGTGCGCATGGACGGCTTCGGTTTCGTCGACGCGATGGAGAAGCTCGGCGTCGAGCGCCGGCTGCTGACCTCCGGCGAGCACAAGGCCTTCCTCGATCCGTTCTCACCGCTGAAGCAGGAGGAAGTTGCGCACGTCTCGGGCCTGCTGCAGGAGATCCACCAGCAGTTCATCAACACGGTCAAGCGCGGCCGCGGCAAGCGCCTGAAGGAAGGCGTCGACTACTTCAACGGCTACGTGTGGAGCGGCGAGCGCGGCCTCGAGCTCGGCCTCGTCGACGGGCTCGGCTCGGCGAGCTATGTCGCGCGGGAAATCATCGGCGCCGAGGATCTGGTCGATTTCACGCCGCACGAGAACGTGCTGCAGCAGGTCAGCCGCCGCTTCGGCGCCGAGCTCGCGGCGCTGCTGCGCGAGAAGCTGTCACTGTCCTGGTGACAGCGGCGACACGCCGAAGGCCGCGAGCAAATCGCACAGCGCGATCAGCGGAAGCCCGATCAGGGCCGTCGGATCCGGACCGTCGATGCGCCGGCACAGCGCGATGCCGAGGGTTTCGACCTTGAAAGCCCCCGCGCAGTCGTAGGCGGGTTCGCGCGCGAGATAGCACTCGATCTCGTCGCGCGTCAGCGGCCTGAACTCGACCGTCGTCCTCACCACGGCGCTGCGGCTGCGGCCGCTCGCCGCATCCAGCACGCAGACCGCCGTGTCGAAATGCACCTCCTGCCCCGCCGCGGCGGCGAGCTGCGCACGCGCCGCCGCGTGCGTGCCGGGCTTGCCGAGCACGCGGCCGGCGCAGCTCACGGTCTGATCGCTGCCGATCAGCAGCGCCGTCGGGTAGCTCGGGACAAGCGCGGCCGCTTTTGCCAGCGCGAGCCGCGTCGCGAGCGCGGCGCCGTGCTCCGCCGGCCGCGGCGTCTCGTCGATCGCCGGGCTCGCGGCCTCGAAGGGCAATCCGAGGCGACCGAGCAGCTCCCGGCGATAGCGGGACGAAGAAGCCAGCACCAGCGGACGCCGGGCCGGCAGGACGGCAGCGGTCATGTCGATCACTCTGGAAATGCGGCCGCCGCCGAGCGGTCCCGCGCGACGCGGCCGGTCGTCGGCAAGCCGTTCGAAAGCGCTGGCGTTTTACGGACTTGCAACTTCCCGTATACTCCCGCGCCCAATGCAGGGCAAGCTGCCGGAACAGGTCGATCCGAAGCGCCTGGCACACCAGGGCGCGCGGCTCGCGGGCGAAATCCCCGCGACGGCGCTGAAGCGGCTCGGCTCGGCTTTCGAAGTGAAGGGCGACGCGCAGGTCGAGCTGCGCTTCGGCTGGTCCGCCAGCGGGCGGTCGCGCGTGACGGGGGAGCTCTCGGTGCCGGTCGCGAGCACCTGCCAGCGCTGCCTGCAGCCGTACGTGACGAGGCTGCGCGCGGACGTCGATCTCGAAATCGGCGCCGCGCCGGACGATGCCGAGCAGGATTTCGAGCTGGTACTGCGGCCCGACGAGCGTCTCAAGCTGCTGGATCTGATCGAAGACGAGCTGCTGCTCGCCGCCCCGATGATCGCGCTGCACGCGCGCGGCGACTGCGCGGCACCGGACGGGGCGGACGAAGAGGGAGCGCCGAGCGCCGAGACGCCGCGCAAACCCTTCGCCGATCTGCAGGCGCTGTGGGAGCGCACGAAGAAGTGACATGAATCGCGCGCGGCCGCCGCCGGCGGCTGCGCGGCACGATGAATTTGAGGCCCAGACCCGAGGAGACACGACGATGGCCGTTCAACAGGACCGCAAGACCCCTTCGAAGCGCGGCATGCGCCGCTCGCACGACGCGCTCAAGAACCCCGCGCTGTCGGAAGACTCGACCACCGGCGAAGTGCATCGCCGTCACCATGTGAGCCCGGACGGCTACTACCGCGGCAAGCAGGTCGTCGCGAACAAGGACTGAGGCCGTCGTCGCTGCCGGCAGGTCGAGGGCGAGATCCTCGCCTGCCGTCCACCGCCAGCGCGCCGCCGCCACTGCCCGCCGCCGCCGTCACGCCCGACTGCATCCACAGCATATCCTCCAGACATTCCCGTGATCCGCCTCGCCCTCGATGCGATGGGCGGCGACTTCGGCCCCGAGGTCACCGTCGTCGCCGCGACCGCCGCGCTGCGCCGGCATCCCGAGCTCCAGCTCGTCCTCGTCGGCGATCGCGAGGCGATCCTGCGCGTGCAGGACCGGATGGCCGGCGAAGACGCGCGCCTGACGATCCAGCACGCGCCGCAGAAAGTCGAAATGGACGAGCGGCCGTCGAGCGCGCTGCGCAACAAGCGCGAATCCTCGATGCGGCTCGCGCTGGATCTCGTGCGCGAACGCGCCGCCGACGCCTGCGTCAGTGCCGGCAATACCGGCGCGTTGATGGCGATGGCGCGCTATGTGCTGAAGACGCTGCCCGGCATCGACAGGCCCGCGATCTGCGCCACGATGCCCGGGATCCGCGGCACCACGCACATGCTCGATCTCGGGGCGAACGTCGACTCGAGCTCCGAAGAGCTGTTCCGCTTCGCCGTCATGGGCTCGGTGCTGTGCACGGCCGTCGACAACCGGCCGACGCCGCGCGTCGCGCTGCTGAACATCGGCGAAGAAGAGATCAAGGGCAACGATCGCGTGAAGCAGACGGCGCTGCTGCTCGAACAGAGCTCGCTGAACTATCAGGGCTTCGTCGAAGGCAACGACATCTTCTCCGGCAACGTCGACGTGATCGTCTGCGACGGCTTCGTCGGTAACGTCGCGCTGAAAGCGAGCGAAGGCGTCGCCGGCATGCTGATGCACATGGCGCGCGAGGAGTTCACGCGCGACGTGCTGGCCAAGCTCGGCGCGCTGTTCGCGCGGCCCGCGCTGGGACGCCTGCGCGAACGGGCCGATCCGCGCCGCTACAACGGCGCGAGCCTGCTCGGCCTGCGCGGGATCTGCGTCAAGAGCCACGGCAGCGCCGACGCAATGTCCTTCGGCCGCGCAATCGACGAGGCGGTGCTCGAGGTGCGCAAGTCGGTGCCCGAGCGGATCAGCAGCATGCTCGAGCAGCTACTCGTCAATCAAACGGAGCTCTGATCGCTCATGCTCGCATTCGTCTTTCCCGGCCAGGGGGCCCAGTCGGTCGGCATGGTCGCCGCGCTGGCGGCCGAATTTCCGCAGGTGCGCGCGCGCTATGAGGAAGCCTCCTCGGTGCTCGGCTTCGATCTATGGGCGCTGGTCGACGCCGGACCCGCCGAAGAATTGAACCTCACGCAGAACACGCAGCCCGCGCTGCTCGCGGCCAGCGTCGCGACCTGGGACGTCTGGCTCGCCTGCGGCGGCCCGCGGCCGGCGCTGATGGCGGGCCACAGCTTCGGCGAGTATTCGGCGCTCGTGTGCAGCGACGCGCTCGCCTTCCGCGATGCCGTCGGTCTCGTCGCGGATCGCGGCAGGTTCATGCAGGAAGCGGTGCCGGCCGGCAGCGGCGGCATGGCGGCGGTGCTCGGCCTCGATCAGCCCGCGCTCGCCGCGGCCTGCGCCGCGGCCGCCGAGCTCGGCGTCGCCCAGTGCGCGAACCTCAACGCGCCGGGCCAGATCGTGATCTCCGGCGCGGCCGCCGCGGTCGCGCGCGCCGGCGAGCTCGCGAAGCAGGCGGGCGCCAAGCGCGTGGTGCCGCTCGCCGTCAGCGTGCCGGCGCACAGCGCGCTGATGCAGCCGGCGGCCGCGCGCTTCGCCGCGCGCATCGCGCCGATCGCGATCAACCGGCCGCAGATCCCGGTCGTGCACAACGTCGACGTCGCGACGCACGACGCGGCCGAGGACATTCGCGCCGCGCTGGTCGCGCAGCTTCATTCGCCGGTGCGCTGGCAGGAAACGATCGAGCACTTCGCCGCGCGCGGCGTGACGCAGGTCGTCGAATGCGGGCCCGGCAAGGTGCTCGCCCCGCTGGTCAAGCGCTGCGCGGCCGGCCTCGAGGTCCATACCCTGAACGGTCCGGCCGAGCTGCGCGCGGCGCTCGCCGGCCTCGGAGCATAGAAACATGGCGGAACGTCGCACCGCACTCGTCACCGGCGCCAGCCGCGGCATCGGCCGCGCCATCGCCGACAGCCTCGCGGCCCAGGGCCTGCAGGTCGTCGGCACCTCGACGACCGAGGCCGGCGCGGCCGCGCTGGACGCGGCCCTGAAGGCACAGGGCAGCGATCACGCGGGCCTGCAACTCGACGTCACCGATCCGAAGTCCATCAACGCCCTGTTCGAGACCCTGGCCGCGCGCGGGCTGACGCCGCTGGTGCTCGTCAACAACGCGGGCATCACGCGCGACAACCTGCTGCTGCGCATGAAGGACGAGGAATGGCAGCAGGTGATCGACGCGGATCTCGGTTCGATCTTCACGCTGAGCAAGCACTGCGTGCGCGCGATGATCAAGGCGCGCTGGGGCCGCATCGTCAATATCACTTCGGTCGTCGGCGCGTCGGGCAATGCCGGACAAACGAACTACGCGGCGGCGAAGGCCGGTGTCATCGGTTTCACGAAATCGCTCGCGCAGGAAGTCGCGGCGCGCGGTGTGACGGTCAACGCGGTCGCGCCCGGCATGATCGATACCGACATGACGCGCGCGCTGAACGATGCGCAGCGCGCGGCGCTGCTCGCGCGCATCCCGGCCGGGCGCCTCGGCGCGGCCGAAGAAATCGCCGCGGCCGTCGCCTTTCTCGTCTCCGAACAGGCCGCGTACATCACCGGCGAAACACTGCACGTCAACGGCGGGATGTACATGGCCTAAGCTGTTGCACGTGCCGAACAGGGAGCCCGAAACACTTGAAGGGAAACGAGTAAATGACGTCCGACGGCGGCGCCGCTTTGACCGTGTCGAACGCACTTAGTTGCTTGAAACTTGGTTCTTTTCCACTAAACTAGCGGGGCCGCAGCAGCCGCTGTACCAGAGCTGGGAGGACAGTCCACAAATGAGTAGCGTTGAAGAACGTGTCAAAAAAATCGTCATCGAACAATTGGGCGTCAAAGAAGAGGAAGTGACCAAGGAAGCCTCTTTCGTCGACGACCTCGGTGCCGATTCTCTGGACACGGTTGAGCTGGTGATGGCCCTGGAAGAAGAATTCAAGACCGAGATTCCAGACGAAGAAGCCGAGAAGATCACCACCGTCCAGCAGGCCATCGATTACATCACCAAGAATCTGGGCTGAGCACGACAACAACACCCACCAGAACACCGGGGCCGCGAATAGGGCTGCTCGACAGCAGGCGTATCGCGGCCCTTCGCATTTCCAGGGGAGAGGGAGGAGCCAAACTTGGCGCGTCGCGTAGTGATCACCGGACTGGGCGTGATCGCCCCGAACGGGAATACCGTCGCCGAATCCTGGCGTAACATCGTTGCCGGCAAGAGCGGCATCCGCCCGATTACGTCGTTCGACATCTCGGAGTTCAGCACCCGTTTCGGCGGCAGCATCGTCGACTTCGACGTTGCGCAGTACATCCCGCCGAAAGAGGCGCGCAAGATGGATCCGTTCATCCATTACGGGATGGCGGCTGCCATCCAGGCGATGGACGATTCAGGCTACACCGTCACCGACGAGAACCGCCGCCGCATCGGCGTGCTGATCGGTTCCGGCATCGGCGGCCTGCCCGGCATCGAGAAAGGCTACCAGTCCTTCCTCGACGGCGGGCCGCGCAAGATTTCGCCGTTCTTCGTGCCGAGCAACATCATCAACATGATTTCCGGCAACCTGTCGATCAAGTACGGCATCAGGGGTCCGAACTTCGCCCTGGTGTCGGCGTGCTCGACCGGCGCCCACTGCATCGGGCTCGCCGCGCGCATGATCGAGCGCGGCGAGGTCGATGCAATGATCGCCGGCGGGGCCGAGAACGCGACCTGTCCGACGGGCATCGGCGGCTTCGCGTCGGCGCGCGCGCTGTCCACGCGCAACGACGATCCGGAAGGCGCGAGCCGTCCCTGGGATCGCGATCGCGACGGCTTCGTGCTCAGCGACGGCGCCGGCGTGATGATGCTCGAAGAATACGAGCACGCGCGCCAGCGCGGCGCGAAGATCTACGCCGAGTTCGCCGGCTTCGGCATGAACAGCGACGCCTATCACATGACCGCGCCGTCGCCGAACGGTGAAGGTGCGAGCGAGTGCATGGCCATCGCGCTCGCGGACGCGAAGATCGACAAGACCCAGGTCGACTACATCAACGCGCACGGCACCTCGACCCCGGCCGGCGACAAGGCCGAGACCGACGCGGTCAAGGGCCTGTTCGGCGACTACGCCTACAAGCTCGCGATGAGCTCGACGAAGTCGATGGTCGGCCACATGCTCGGCGCGGCCGGCGGCGTCGAGGCGATCTACACCGTGCTCGCGATCCGCGATCAGGTCGCACCGCCGACGATCAATCTGCAGAACCCGGATCCGGAGTGCGATCTCGACTACGTGCCGAACGTCGCGCGCGAGATGAAGATCGACATCGCCCTGTCGAATTCCTTCGGCTTCGGCGGTACCAACGGCACCCTGATCTTCAAACGCTGCTGAGCGAGCCTCGCGGACGCGCTTCACCTCGTCCGCGAGCCCGAGTACAGGCGCCGTGTACATCGTCGACGGCATCGCGAAGCCCGAAATCCCTGCCGACGATCGCGGCCTGCACTACGGCGACGGGCTGTTCGAGACTTTGGCCCTCGTCGACGGGCACCCTCTGCACTGGGATCGGCATCTGGCACGGCTCGCGCGCGGCGCCGCACGTTTGGGCCTGCCCTGTCCCGATGTTGCGCAGTGGCGGGCCGATCTCGATCTCGCGCTGGCGTGCGCGCCGCCGCGGCCGCAACGCGTGCTCAAGCTGCTGCTGACGCGCGGCAGCGGCGGTCGCGGCTACGCGCCGCCGGCCGCGCCGCGGCCGCGCCGCATCGTCCATTTGTCGGAGTGGCCGGCCTGGCCGGCCGAGCGCGCCGACGCGGGCATCCGCCTCATGCTCTGCGCCACACCGCTAGGCCGCAATCGCCGGCTCGCGGGCCTGAAGCATCTCAACCGGCTCGAGCAGGTGCTCGGCGCCGCCGAAGTGGCGGCCGCCGGCGCCGACGAAGGCCTGATGTTCGACGATCGCGACGAGCTGATCGAAGGCACGCGCACGAACGTGTTCGTCGCTCAGGCCGATATCTGGCTCACGCCCGCGCTGGACGAGGCCGGAATTGCCGGCATCCTGCGCGAGCTCGTGCTCGAGGCCGCGCAGGAGGCCGGCATCGCCGTGCGCGAGACGCGGATCCCGCGCGCGCTGCTGGCGACGGCGGAGGAGATCTTCGTCTGCAATTCGCTGGCCGGGATCTGGCCCGTGCGTGAGCTGGCGGGCGCGCCGCCACGCCGCTTCGACGCCTGGCCGGCCACTACGCGCGTCGTCGAGACGCTGCGCGCCCGCGGCGCGCTCGCGTGAAGTGGCGGCGCCTCGCGCTCGCGGCCCTGCTGCTGGCCGCTGCGCTGGCCGCGGCCGGCGCCTGGATCTGGCGCGACATGCAGCGCAATCTCGATGCGCCGATCGCGATCGCCCGGCCCGAGCTGTTCGAGATCGCACCGGGCAGCTCAGTGACGAAGATCGCCAAGACCTTCGCCGCTCGCGGCTGGCTGCGCCATCCGCTGTACCTGCGCATCGACGCGACGCGCTCGGGTCTCGCCTCGCGCATCCAGGCCGGCTGGTACGAGCTGCGGCCCGGCGATACGCCGCGCGGCCTGCTCGCGCGCTTCGTCGCCGGCGACGTGAAGACCTATGCCGTCACCTTCGTCGAAGGCGCGACCGTGCGCGATCTGCTGGCGCAGACGGCGGCGCTGCCGGGCCTCGTCCACGAGCTCGGCGACACGCCGCCCGCGCAGCTCTTGAAGGCACTGGGCGGGCCGGATCGGGCGGCGGAAGGCTGGTTCTTCCCGTCGACTTACGACTATCGCCATGCGAGCTCGGATCGCGAGCTGCTCGCGCGGGCGCACCGCCAGATGGTCAAGGTGCTCGAGAAGCACTGGGCCGCGCGCGACGCGGATCTGCCGTATGCCTCACCGTATGAAGCGCTCGTGACGGCCTCGATCGTCGAGAAGGAGACCGCGCGTGCCGAGGAGCGGCGCGCGATCGCCGGCGTATTCGTGCGCCGCCTGCAGCGGGGCATGCGCCTGCAGACCGATCCGAGCGTGATCTACGGCCTCGGCAGTGCCTTCGACGGCAATCTGCGGCGCGCGGATCTCGAACGCGACACGCCGTACAACACCTATCTGCGGAGCGGCCTGCCGCCGACGCCGATCTGCATGCCCGGCGAAGCCGCGATCGCGGCCGCGCTGCATCCGGCGCCCGGCGACGCGCTGTACTTCGTCGCGCGCGGCGACGGCAGCCATGTATTCTCGGCGACGCTGGACGCGCACAATGCCGCCGTGCACGAACACCAGCGCGCGCGCAAACGGGACACCACGCAGTGAAGGGACGCTTCATCACGCTCGAAGGGATCGAAGGCGTCGGCAAGACCACGCAGCTCGCCGAAGTCGCGGCCGCGCTGCGCGCGCGCGGCCTCGAGGTCGTCGAGACGCGCGAGCCCGGCGGCACGGCCCTGGGTGAAGGCATACGCGCCCTGCTGCTCGACAAGGCGCTGCCGGCGATGGCGCCGCTCACCGAGCTGCTGCTCGTGTTCGCCGCCCGCGCCGAGCACGTGGAAAAAGTGATACGCCCGGCGCTCGCCGCGGGCCGCTGGGTCGTCTGCGATCGTTTCACGGACGCGACCTATGCCTACCAGGGCGGCGGCCGCGGCCTGCCGCAGGCCTCGATCGCCACGCTCGAGGCGCTGGTCCAGCGCGGACTCGAGCCGGATCTGAGCCTGCTGTTCGATGCGCCCGTCGAGATTGCGCTAGGCCGCGCGAAGTCGCGCGGCGGGGACGATCGCTTCGAGGCCGAGCGCGCGGAATTCTTCGCGCGGGTGCGCGAGGCCTACCGCGAGCGCGCGCGCGCCGCGCCCGCGCGCTTCCGGATCATCGATGCGACGCGCGACGCCGCGGCGATCGGCGCCGAGCTCCGCGCCTTGCTGGCGAGCCTGCCCGCATGAGCGCGCCGTATCCCTGGCTCGCCGCGCCGTGGACGCGCCTCGTCGGCGCCTGGCGCCAATCGCGCCTCGGTCACGCGCTGCTGCTGCACGGCCGGGCCGGCTTCGGCAAGCGCGAATTTGCGCGCAGCTTCGCGCGGCTGCTGCTGTGCGAGGCTGCGGATGGGGATCGCGCCTGCGGCGACTGTCGGGGATGCACGCTGTTCGACGCCGGCAATCACCCCGATCACGCGCTGGTCGCGCCGCTCGAAGCGGGCAAGGCGCTGAGCATCGATCAGATCCGCGAGCTCGGCGAGTACTACGCGCTGCGGCCGCATTACCGCGACGTGAAGATCGCGACCATCGAAGCCGCGGACTCGATGAATCGCGCGGCCGCCAATGCGCTGCTGAAGCTGCTCGAGGAGCCGCCGGCCGGCGCCGTGCTGCTGCTCCTCGCCGATCGCCCCGCGCAGCTACTGCCGACCATACGCAGCCGCTGTCAGCGGACGGCACTGGATCAGGGCGAGGCCGCGACAATCCTCGAGTGGCTCGCCGCCGAGGATCCGAATGCAGCGCGCCCCGCGCTGCTCGAGCGCCCCGCGCTGCTCGAGCGCCCCGCGCTGCTCGAGCGCCCCGCGCTGCTCGAG
>DAOKZI010000016.1:0-46617 GCA_035325705.1 Gammaproteobacteria bacterium | reverse complement strand
CGCCTCGCGCGCGCCGCCGGCAGCCCGCTGCTCGCGCAGCGGCTGATCGAACCCGAGCTCGCTGGCGCCATCGACGGGCTCGTCGACGCGCTCGGCGGCGTCGCGGCCGGCACGCTGTCGCCGCTGGCCGCGGCCGCCCGGTGCGCGAGCCTGCCGCTGGATCTGCTGCTCGATCAGTGGCTGCGGATCTGCCACGAGCTGCTGCTGCTCAAGGCCGGCGCAGGCCTGCCGCTAGCCGAGCAAGGCCGGGGACTCGCGCCGAGTTTGCAGCGTCTGGCGGATGCCGTACACTCGCAGGCTGTAGGGGAGTTCATCCAAAAAGCTCAGGACGTCAAGCGCTTGAAGCTGGGGCCCGTGACTCTGCGTGAAGTCGATCTGGCCGCTTGGCTGTGGTTCGACTGGCACGCGGGCACCGTCGGGACGCGTAGCGCAGGCAGCGAGGGCAGGCAGTAGTGGAAACACCGTTGGCGGCGGGCGGCAAGAATCCGCGGCAAGGCATCCTGTCGCTGACGATCCGCGACAAGAGCTCGCTGTACGCCGCCTACATGCCCTTCGTGAAGAACGGCGGCCTGTTCATCCCGACCAGCAAGACCTACAAGATCGGCGACGAGGTCTTCATGCTGCTGACCCTGACGGACAGCAAGGAGAAGCTGCCGGTCGCCGGGCGCGTGGTGTGGATCACCCCCGCCGGCGCCCAGGGCAATCGCACGGCCGGGATCGGCGTGCAGTTCAGCGAGCTCGACAACGGCGCGACGCGCAACAAGATCGAAACCCAGCTCGCCGGCGCGTTGAAATCCGACCGCCAGACCCACACGATGTAGCTCGTCGCGCCGTCCGGCGCGCCTTTCGTTTCAGGTCCCTCGCTGATGTCGCAGCCGCCCGCGCTCGTCGATTCCCATTGTCATCTGCCGCTGCTCGGCGCCGAACGCGACACGGCACAGTACCTCGCCGATGCCGCCGCGGTCGGCGTCGGCCACGTGCTGTGCGTCGGCGTCGATCTCGAGACCTTTCCCGGCGTGCTCGCGCTCGCGCGGCGCTTTGCGAACGTGTGGGCCAGCGTCGGCATCCACCCGAACGGCGAGACCGAGGTGCGCGACACGAGCGTCGAGGAGCTCTGCGCCATCGCGCGCGATCCGCGTGTCGTCGCGATCGGTGAAACCGGCCTCGACTACTACCATCAGAAAGGCGATCCCTCGCTGCAGCACGCGCGCTTCCGCCTGCAGATCCAGGCCGCGCGCGCGGCCGGCAAGCCGCTCGTCATCCACACGCGCGACGCCGCGGCGGACACCTTGCGCCTGATGCGCGAAGAGGGCGCGGACACCGTCGGCGGCGTGATGCACTGTTTCGTCGAGGACTGGCCGACGGCCGCGGCCGCGATGGATCTCGGCTTCTACATCTCCTTCTCGGGCATCGTGACCTTCAAGAACGCGCGCGCGCTGCAGGACGTCGCGCGCCGAGTGCCGCTCGAGCGCCTGCTCGTCGAAACGGATGCGCCCTGGCTCGCCCCCGTGCCCCGCCGCGGCAAGCCGAACGAGCCCGCCTATGTCCGCCACACCGCCGAATTCCTCGCCGGCCTCCGCGGTGAGGACTACGCAACCCTCGCCGCCGCCACCACCCGCAATTTCTTCACGCTGTTCCGGGATGCGCGGTGAGCGGGCGCCCAAGCTAGGCACCGTGCCGGCGGATGGGCTGGGGTTTTACCACGGAGAACACAGAGGGAAGAGGAGGGCACCGAGAAGAGAAATGGCTGGGCCTGTAGCGCCGATGTGCGCGCTCTTCGTAGCCCGGAAGGAGCGCAGCGGAATCCGGGTGCGGCCTATCTGCCATCCTCGGCGTTCGAAGGCCGCTTCGCCACAGCCTCCCGGATTCCGCGCCGCTGCGCGGCGCTGCTTCCGGGCTACGGAAATCGAAGACCTCGAAGCTCGCGATTTCTCACCCCACCGCCTTGCTCGGCAGCGGCACGATCTTCGGAGCCTGCACGCGCGGCGGCGCGACGTCGCTCAGGAAATCGCGCACGAAGGGCGTCGCGGGGGCGGCGCAGACTTCGTGCGGGCTGCCGATCTGCTCGATGCGGCCGGCGTTCATGACGACCACGGTGTCGGCGACCTCGAGGGCTTCGTCCTGATCGTGGGTGACGAAGATGCTCGTCACGTGCAGCTCGTCGTGGAGCTGGCGCAGCCAGCTTCGCAGCTCCTTGCGCACGCGTGCGTCCAGTGCGCCGAAGGGCTCGTCGAGCAGCAGCACCTTGGGGTTGACGGCGAGCCCGCGGGCGAGCGCGACGCGCTGGCGCTGCCCGCCGGACAACTGCGAGGGATAGCGCTGCGCGAGCCCCTCGAGCTGCACGAGCGACAGCAGCTCGCAGACCTTGGCGTTGATCTCCGCCGCGCTCGGCCGCAGGCGCCGCGGCCGCACCGTGAGACCGAAGGCGATGTTGTCGTAGACCGTCATGTGCCGGAACAGCGCATAGTGCTGGAACACGAAGCCGACGCGGCGCTCGCGCGTATGGACCCGCGTCATGTCGTCGCCGTCGAAGAGGATGCGCCCGCTGTCCTGGCGATCGAGGCCGGCGACGATGCGCAGCAGCGTCGTCTTGCCGCAGCCGGAGGGACCGAGCAGGGCGACGAGCCCGCCGGTCGGGATTTCGAGGCTCACATTGGACAGCGCGCGGAAGCCGACGAAGTGTTTACTGACGTTGTCGATGACGATGCTCACGCTGCGGCCTCCGGCGCGATCGCAGCTCGCTGCGCGCGCGATTCGATCCAGGTTTTCAGTACGAGGGTGACGAGCGCGAGGCCCATCAGGAGCGAGGCGACGGCGAAGGCCGCGACCGCGTTGTATTCGTTGTAAAGAATCTCGACGTGCAGCGGCAGCGTATTGGTCAGGCCGCGGATGTGGCCGCTGACGACCGAGACCGCGCCGAACTCGCCCATCGCGCGCGCATTGCACAGCACGACGCCGTAGAGCAGCGCCCACTTCACGTTCGGCAGGCTCACGCGGAAGAAGGTTTGCCAGCCGCCGGCGCCCAAGGTCGCCGCGGCTTCTTCCTCGTCCGTGCCCTGTTCCTGCATCACCGGGATCAGCTCGCGCGCGACGAAGGGAAAGGTGACGAAGATCGTCGCGAGCACGATGCCGGGCACGGCGAAGATGATCTTCAAGTCGTGCTCGGCGAGCCACGGCCCGAACCAGCCCTGCAGGCCGAACAGGAGCACGTAGATGAGGCCCGAGATCACCGGCGACACCGCGAAGGGCAGATCGATCAAGGTCAGCAGGAGCTGCTTGCCCTTGAACTCGAACTTCGCGATCGCCCACGCTGCGGAGAGGCCGAATACGAGGTTTGCCGGCACGGCGATCGCGGCGGCCAGCAGCGTGAGCTTCAAGGCCGCGATCGCATCGGGCTCTCGCAGCGCGGCCCAGTAGGCCGCCGCGCCGTCCGCGAGCCCCTGGCTCAGCACCAGCACGAGCGGCAGCACCAGCGACACGGCGACGAAGGCCAGCGCAATCGCGATCAGCGTCCGGCGGACGGAGGCCGTCTCGGCGACGGCGGGCGGCGCCGCCCCTCTCATCGCCGCTGCTCCCCGCGCCGCGTCCAGGCCTGCAGCAGATTGATGATGAACAGCAGCGTGAAGGAAATCCCGAGCATCGCGACCGCGATCGCCGTGGCCCCGACGTAGTCGTACTGCTCGAGCTTGGTGATGATCAGCAGCGGCACGATCTCGGACTTCATCGGCATGTTGCCGGCGATGAAGATCACCGAGCCGTATTCGCCGATGCCGCGCGCGAAGGCCAGCGCGAAGCCCGTCGACAGCGCGGGCAGCAGCGCCGGCAGCACGACGCGCATGAAGCACTGCCAGCGCGTCGCGCCGAGCGTCGCGGCGGCTTCTTCCAGGCCGAGCTCGAGTCCTTCGAGGACGGGCTGCACCGTGCGCACGACGAAAGGCAGGCCGATGAAGAGCAGCGCGATCACGATCCCTATCGGCGTGAACGCGATCTTCAGACCGGCCGCCGCGAGCGGCTCGCCCAGCCAGCCCTTGGGCGCGTACAGCGCCGTCAGCGCGATGCCGGCGACGGCCGTCGGCAGGGCGAAGGGCAGATCGATCAGCGCGTCACAGACGCGCCGCCCCGGGAATTCGTAGCGCGTCAGCACCCAGGCGAGCAGGAGACCGAAGACCGCGTTGATCGCGGCGGCGAGGAAGGCGCAGACGAAGCTCACGCGATACGCGGCGAGCACGCGCGGCGCGCTGATCGCGGCCCAGAAGGCGTCGAAGCCCGCCGTCGCCGATTTCAGGATCGTCGCCGACAGCGGCACCAGCACGATCAGCGAGAGGTAGAGCACCGTGAAGCCGAGCGTGAGGCCGAAGCCCGGCAGCACGCTCTCGCGCCGGAAATGGCCGCGCCAGGCTTCGCGCCGAAACCACTGCCGGCTGAGGGGCGGCAGCGCCGTGTCCATCGTGCTCATGCGCGTCCCACCGCCGGCACGCAGCCTTCACTGCAGGCGCTCATGCCGCCCCTCGTCACTGCGCCGCGAAGATCTGATCGAACAGCGCGCCGTCCGCGAAGTGCGTCGCCTGCGCCTTGCTCCAGCCGCCGAAGGCCTCGTCGATGCTCACGAGCTTGGTGTGCGTGTAGCGATCCGCGTACTTTGCCGCGATCTCGAGCTTGCGCGGACGGAAGAAGTGGCGCGCCGCGAGCTCCTGTCCTTCGTCGCTGTAGAGATACTCGAGATAGGCGCGGGCGAGCTTTTCCGTCCCGTGACGCTGCGCGACCTTGTCGACGACGGCGACCGGCGGCTCGGCGAGGATGCTGACCGAGGGGGTCACGACCTCGAAGTCGTTTTTCAGCGGCCCGTTCAGCGCGAGGAAAGCCTCGTTCTCCCAGGCGATCAGCACATCGCCGATGCCGCGCTCGACGAAGGTCGTGGTCGCGCCGCGCGCGCCGGTGTCGAGCACGGCGACGTTGCGGAACAACTTGCCGACGAAGGCCCGCGCCGCGTCCGCCGAGCCCTGCTTCGCCTCGGCGTAGGCCCAGGCCGCGAGATAGTTCCAGCGCGCACCGCCCGAGGTCTTGGGATTCGGCGAGATCACGCTGACGTCGCTGCGCACGAGATCGTCCCAGTCCTTGATGCCCTTCGGATTGCCCTTGCGCACGAGGAAGACGATGGTCGAAGTGTAGGGCGTGCTGTTGTCGGGGAGCTTGCGCTGCCAGTCCGGATCGAGCAGGCCTCCTGCGCTCGCGATCGCATCGATGTCATAGGCGAGCGCCAGGGTCACGACATCGGCTTCGAGACCGTCGATGACGGCGCGCGCCTGCTTGCCGGAGCCGCCGTGGGACTGATTGATCTTCACCGCCTCGCCGGTCCTTGCCTGCCAGTGCTGCGCGAAGGCCGCGTTGAAGTCCCGGTAAAACTCCCGGGTCGGATCGTAGGAAGCGTTCAGCAGCGTCACGTCCGCCTGCGCGGTCAGCGACAGGCCCAGCGCGGCAATCAGGAACAAGCGCGAGAATTTCATGAGGTCTTTCCAATCGGTTGGGACACGGCGGCGGCGCGCCGTGCGCCGCCCGCTCCAGCCGTGGAGCAAGCACTGCGCCAGCGGCGGTGGCCGCGGCAGGTCCTTGAAATTCAAGCGCTCCGGCAGTGCGGCCGGCGAGCGTCGAGCAGATTTGAGAGTTTTTGCCCCGCATATTTGCCAGTTCGCAAATATGCGGGGCGTCGGCGCCGGTCTATTGCCCCCACAGGCCGATCGACACCTCGACGTAGAAGAAATTGGTGCTGTCCGTGGTCTCCCCCAGCGCCGCGCGCTGGCGGGTCTGCACGAAGCCGCCGTTGGTCCAGTGCGAATAGCCGACCGTGGTGTCGACGTGCCGGCTCAGCTTGTAGCGCGCCCGCACGTCGACCGACTGGCCGAGCGCATCGCCGCTCGCGCCGCTGCGGTCGCGATTGAAGCGGTTGTCGCCGTTGATCCCGTTCAGCAGATTGTTGAAGCGATCGTGCGGGCTCGCGAGCCAATACCACGCATAGCCGCTATCGATGGCCAGACCCTTGAACGGCTCGAACTCGATTTTGAGCTTCGGCGTCTTCACGTTCTCGAAGATGATGTTGTCGTCCGCGGACCACGGCCGCGCAAAGCCGAAGAAGCGTTCGAAACGGTTGTCGACGTCGTCGTTCGGATCGCGATCGCCGCTGGCATAGCCGTAGAAGGCGCTCAGACGGGGCTTCCACGCGTGCGGCAGCGTGTAGCCGAATTCGACGAGATAGGCCCAGGCCGAGCGCTGCCGCGCGCCTTCGCGCCCGAACTGGTAGATCGCGCCGAGATCGAAGTCGAGCTGCGTGCCCGGGATCACGCCGTAAGCGTGCACACCCGGCGAATGCACTTCGCGCTCGATCTGCGCGCCGCGCGCACGCTGGCGCAGGCCCATGTAGTAGGGCTGCAAGGTCGCGACGTCCGACCAGCGCCGCCAGTTGAGGATGCCGCCGTAGAACCAGACGTCCTCGTTGCGGCTGTCGAAATCCTCGATGTCGCGTATCACCGGCTTCACGCCCCACAGATCGACTTCCCAGTCGTTCGCTTCCTGGCCGAGATTCAGGCGCATGCCTTCGAAATTGTTCGTCGTGTTGCGCCACTGGTTGTTGCCGATCAGGCGGCGGTCGAGCGCTTCCCAGGCCATGCGCCCCACGCGCAGGCGCATGGGGCGCTGATTGCCGCGCGCATCGCGGCCGAGCGCGCCGGCGAAGTACAGCTCGCCGTAGCCCTGGATCAGCTCGTGCTCGTTGATGTCGCGCGTATCGGGCGGATAGACGCTGTTCGAGCGACGGGAATCCTGGAACTCCAGCGCGAAGCGCAGCGGATCGAGGATCTCGCGCACGCCGAGGTAGGCGCGCGTGCGATGCAGGAAGTTGTGATCGGTATCGAGAAAGGGCCGCCGGATGTCGTTCTCGCGATACTCGTAGCGCTCTCGAAAATCGAAGCCCACGTCCAGCCAGTCGAGATGCTCGAGGGAGGCGATACCGGACTTGCCGAGATTGCGCACGTAGCGCGGCGGATCCGTCTCCGGCTGCGTCCCGTAGCTGCGGGACTTCTGCGCATAGCTGCTCGGCGCGGGCGGCGGCGTGGCGGCCGGCGCCTCGTAGGCATGCGCCCGCGCGCCGGCGGCGAGCGCCGCGCACAGCACGAACGTCGAGCCGAGCGCGAGCGGAACGGCGCGGCGAGCGGCCGGAGGCAGCCATCGATCGAAAGAGAGGGAAGGGCCCGTGGGACCGGGCGGGACGTCGCTATGCACTGTGCACTCTCCGTTCGTACAGTCGAGTCTGATGGTTTGCGCCGGCGCGTCCGACGACGGCGCGGCAAGCCCACGACGGTGCAGAAAGAATGCCAGGCCTCCCGTGCCCGACATTTTCCTGATCCACCGCGCCCTTGACGAGGCGGGCACGATGGCAAATAGCCCAAGCTTGGGTATGCGCCGCGTTTTCCGTGCGATTTGATACTTTGCGACGCCGGGATCGCCGGCTCGCCGCCTTGCGGTCGGCCTCTCGAGCCCTCACGCTAGCACCGGCTCGGCGCCTCGTCGCCGGTGCGAAGGACGACGAGCGCCGCGCACCCGCGCCAGGAGCCGTGGCTGCGCCGAGGCCGCCGAACACCGCAACCGGCTCCGGGATCCAGTGCCGCCAGGGAGACTCGCCATGCCGCTCGCTGCAATCGACCACTACTTCGTCTATGCCCGCGATCTCGAGGCCTCGCGCCGTTTCTACGAGCAGGTGCTCGGCTTCGAGGTCGGCGTGCGCCCGCCGTTTCCGTTCAAGGGCTACTGGCTCTACCTCGACGGCAAGGCGCGCGTGCATCTCGGCGAGGCCGAGTCCTCACCGGGCCAGACCGACTACCTCGGCGAGCACGACGCCCGCGAGCACGGGCACACGGGCTCGCTCGATCACGTCGCGTTCCAGGCGAGCGGCTTTCGCGAGTTCCGCGCCAAGCTCGATGCGCTCGGCGTCGAGTACCGTCATCGCGAAGTGCCGCAGTTCAAGCTGCAGCAGCTCTTCGTCAAGGATCCCGACGGCGTGACCCTGGAGCTTAACTTCCCGAGCGAGGACGGCTGAGATGCGCCTCGAAGGATCCTGCCACTGCGGGCTCGTGCGCTTCGCGCTGGACTCCGCGCACCCGTATCCGTTCAACCTCTGCTACTGCTCGATCTGCCGCAAGACGGCCGGCAGCGGCGGCTACGGCATCAACCTCGGCGGCGTCGCGGCGAGCCTCGAGGTCACGGGCAGCGAGCACGTCAACGTCTATCGCGCGCTGCTGCTCGACGACGACGGCGAACGCCGCCCGAGCCCGGCCGAGCGCCGCTTCTGCCGCCACTGCGGCAGCGCGCTGTGGGTGTGGGATCCGCGCTGGCCGGATCTGATCCATCCCTTCGCCTCCGCCATCGACACGCCGCTGCCGATACCGCCCGAACGCGTGCATCTGATGCTCGATTCGAAGGCGTCGTGGGTGGTCCCGGTCATCGGCCCCAAAGATCAGCAATACCCGGAATACCCCGTGGAGTCGATTGCCGAATGGCACCAGCGACTGAACCTGGAGCGATGAGCCATGAACGTGTCCGTCCGTGCACCCGTCACCGCCGAGCTCGCAACGCGCGCGCAGCGGCTCCGCAGCGCCGACGCGCCGCCCGCCGTCGCCGAAATCGTGCGCCAATGCGTGCTCGACTACCTCGGCGTCACTATCGCCGGCCAGGCCGATCCGGCGCTCGCGCCGCTGCGCGAGGAGCTCGTGGAGGAGGGCAGTGCGCCGCAGGCCCAGGTGTACGGCCGCGCGCTGCGTCTATCGAAGGCGGGCGCCGCGCTGTTGAACGGCACGGCCTCGCACGTGCTCGACTACGACGACGTCAACTTCGCGATCATGGGCCACCCGACGGTGCCGATCCTGCCCGCTGCGCTCGCGCTGGGCGAGGCGATGGACGCGAGCGGCGCGGCGCTGATGGACGCCTTCCTCGCCGGCTACGAAATCGAGAACGCGATAGGCCTGCTCGTCGCGCCGGGCCACTACGGCATCGGCTTCCACGCCACGGCGACGCTCGGCAGCTTCGGCGCGGCGGTCGCCTGCGCGCGGCTGCTCGGCGCGAGCGATCTGCAGATGCGCCACGCGCTGGGGATCGCGGCCACGCAGGCCGCCGGGCTCAAATCGATGTTCGGCACCGCCTGCAAACCGCTGCATGCGGGCCTCGCCGCGCGCAGCGGGCTGCTCGCCGCGAGCCTCGCGTACCGCGGCTTCGACAGCCGCCCCGACGCTCTCGAATGCGCGCAGGGCTTCGCCGCCACGCACAGCGCGAACTTCGAGCCGGCCAAGGCGCTCGCGCCGCCCGCCGGCGGTTTCCACGTGCTGCACAATCTCTTCAAGTACCACGCGTCCTGCTACGAGACGCACGCGACGATCGAGGCCGCGCGCCGGCTGCGCGAGACGCATGCGCTGACAGCGGAAGCGATCGCGCGCGTCGAGGTGACGGTCAATCCGTACTGCGATCGGATCTGCAACATCGCGTCGCCGACGACGGGCTTGGAAGCCAAGTTCAGCCTGCGCCAGACCGCGAGCTTCGCGCTCGCCGGCATCGAGACCGCGGATCCCGCGATCTTCGACGACGCGCATGCGCAAGATTCAACGCTCGTCGCGCTGCGCGAGCGCGTGAGCGTCGGCTTCGCCGACGAGGTCGGCCAGGGCTGCGCGCGCGTCGCCGTGCATACGCATGACGGCCGCACCGTCCACGCCGAGCACGACGCAGCAAAGCCGATGCAGGATCTCGCCGCCCAGCGCGCACGCCTCGTCGCCAAATTCGAGCGCCTCGCGGGCCCCGTGCTCGGCGCCGCGCGCTGCGGCGAGATCCTCGCCATGGTCGATGAGCTGCACGCGCTGCGCTCGCTGCGGAGCTTGGCGGAGGCCTGTGCCGGCGCCTGAGATTCTCTTCGACTTGCAGCGCGATGCGCGTCAGCGGCCGGAAAGCCACGCGAGCACGCCGCGGCTTGCTCCGTTTCGATCGCGCGGCGAGCTCAGTCCTGCGCAGAAGCGGGAAGCGCCTCTTGTAGAGCGCTCAAGTACGCGCCCAGAGTCGCTTCCAACCGCTCATGCATGAAGCGCTGGAAAGTGGACAGCTCACCGATCGGCGACCCTTGCTCGAGCGCGTCAGATAGGGCTTGCGATCTTCCGGACGAATCGCGACGGGCGGATATCCGGCCCGGAGCAGCAGCAGATTCATCAATAGCCGGGCCGTGCGTCCGTTGCCGTCGCTGAACGGATGGATCGCGGTCAATCGGAAATGGGCTTCGAAGGCCGCGGCCGGCGCCCGCGGCGGCTGTTCCAGCCACACGCCGAACTCGCTCATCAGCGCGGGTGTTTTCGAGGGATTCGGAAAGACGACGGCCGAGCCGGCGACGCGGCGCGGCAGCCGG
Organism: Gammaproteobacteria bacterium; assembly: GCA_035325705.1. Classification (GTDB taxonomy): domain Bacteria; phylum Pseudomonadota; class Gammaproteobacteria. The sequence continues at coordinate 36,191 of DAOKZI010000016.1, read as the reverse complement.
CTGTAAATGCCGGCAATGTCGGGCTGGCTGCGCGCGACGATGCGGCGATGGAGCTCGCAAACGACCGCCTCGCCGAGGGGCAGGACGCTCGTTGCGGCCTCGCGCATCCACAACACGGCGCGATAGTGATCGACGGCCTCGAGGTGCTCGTGCAGGGACTTGCCCCCGACGGTGGTGATGCCATGCTCGATGACCTCCGCCGTTTCCCGATAGGTGAGCGTATTGCCCTCGATGGCGTTCGAGGTATAAGTCAGCTCGACATCGTAGTGCTTTTGAAGCTGTGCGAGCGCTGCGTCCGCCAGCGGCCGCAGCGCATCGAGGCGAGCCTTTGTCAATCCAAATTTTGGAGAATAAATTTGTAATTTATTGATTTCTAATAAAAACAAAAGAAGACGTTCTAGTCGAACGCTGCTAAGAAGAATAGATGTTGAACGGAAAACCACCCTCCGAGCGTACGCTGCGGAGGCTGGCGGAAGCCTGTGCCATCGCTTGAGATTTCGTCGACGCGAAGAGGCCGTAGGTTGCTGTGAAATGGCGTCGCGGTCGTGGGAGCCCCTATGAAAGGCACGGCACCGACCCCGGGAGTAATGACTAGCGCCAGATCTCGTAGCCCGGGTGGAGCGCGCAGCGCGTAACCCGGGATCGGCGCTCGTCTTCTCTCATGCATTCGAGAAGACCCGGCGCGGTCGGCACCGGGCCGAAAGTCTCTATGTATCGGGCATGCCCGATCCCGGGTTCCGCTACGCTGCACCCGGGCTACGAGAACGGGGCGTCCTCTTTCACGGCAACCTGCGAGCTTGTTCGATTTCATGTAACAGTCCCATCCTGCGCGGCGCTCGCTCGGACGGCGCGCAGAAAAAGCCTCACGCCATCCGCTTCGCCACCTCGCTCAGCATGAGCTCGGTCGCGCCGCCGCCGATGGCTTGCACGCGGGCGTCGCGCGCCATGCGTTCGATCGCGGTTTCACGGATATAGCCCATGCCGCCGTGGAACTGCACGCAGTCATACAGGACTTCGTTGACCAAGGTGCCGCACAGCGCCTTGACCATCGACACTTCCTTCACCACCTCCTGGCCCTGGGCAACTCTCCAGGCCGTGAGATAGAGCAGGGCCCGCGCAGCTTCCACCTGCGAGGCACGCATCGCCAGGCGCTCGCGTATCGAGCCCAGGCTCCACAGCGGATGACCGAAGGCTTGGCGCTGGCGCACCCAGTCCAGGGTCAGCTCGATGCCCTTGGACGCTTCTCCCAGGGCTTGGGCGCCCAGCACCAGGCGCTCGTTCTGCAGGTTCCTCGCCAGGGCATAGAAACCTCGATCGCGCTCACCGAGGAGATTCTCGGCGGGAATCCGGCAGGCGTCGAAGCTGAGCTCGGCGGTATCGCTGGACAACCACCCGGTCTTCTTCAAGGGGCGCGCGACGCTGAATCCCGGCGTGCCCTTCTCGACGATGAACATCGACATCTTGTGATTGCGCCCCGGCCCGCCGGTCTTCGCGGCCACGAAGTAAATGTCGCCGTACACGCCGTTGGTGATGAACAGCTTCGAGCCGTCCAGCACCCAGTGATCGCCGTCGAGCCTCGCCGTCGTGCGCATGCCGGCGAGATCGGAGCCGGCGTGCGCCTCGGTCATCGCGATGGCGGCGATCCGGCGGCCGGCGATGATGTCGGGCATGTATCGCGCAAGCTGTTCCTTGGTGCCGGCGTGATGCAGATGAGGGCTGGCCATGTCGGTATGGACCAGGACCGTGATGGCGAAGCCGCCGTAGGTGCTGCGTCCGAGCTCTTCTGCGAGCACGACGGTCGCCAGCGCATCGAGCTCGCTGCCGCCGTACTCGCCGGCATAGCGGATGCCCAGCAGGCCGAGCTCGCCCAGCTCGCGGAGGATCTCGCGCGGCACGAAGCCGTTCTCCTCCCACTGGTCGGCGTGGGGCATGACCCGCTCGTGCACGAACCGGCGCACCGTCGCGCGTAGCTGCGCGTGCTCTTCGCCGAAGAAGGGATCTGCTCTGGAGATACCCGCGGGCTGCACGACCTCGCTCATCTGCATCCTCTGTGCCTAACCATCGTTAGGCAGGATGGTGTGCTCGCCCCCTGCGCCTGTCAACGCGCCGGGCCGCGCCGCGCGCTGCTTCCTCAAGGTGCTTCGAAGCTCAGGAGCACGGCGCCCTTGTCGACCGTCGCGCCTTGCTCGACCTCGACTGCGGCCACGATGGCCTCGAAGGGCGCCACCAGGGTATGGAACAGCTTCATGGCCTCGAGCACCAGCACCGGCTCGCCGGCGCTCACGCGCTCGCCGGCTCGCACCAGCACCTGGCTCACCAGACCCGGAAGCTCCGCGATCAGTCGATTTTCGCCGTGCTCGGCGCGCGCGGAGGGCGGCGGATGCAGCACGTCCGGCACGACCCGGTAAGCCGCTTGCGCGCCGTCCGACCACACTGCGACTTCGTCTTCGTCCACGCGGACGTGGAATTCGCGCTGCGCGAGCTCGATCACCGCGGCCCCGCGATCGACCTGCGTGACGCTCGCCGACAGCGTTTCGCCGGACAGCGTCACGCGCAGCTCCTGCGCGGGCATCCATTCGACTCGTGCGAGCGCGGCGTCCGCCTCGCTCGCGATGAGGTGCACGCTGGTCGAGGCCACGAGGCCCGCCGGCGCGCTGAGGCGAAAGCCGATCAGATCGCTCAGCGGAGTATCGTTCGCGCGCCGTCGCTGCGTGACGGCGGCCCATGCGGCGGCAGCCGCGGCCGACAGCGAGGCGCCGAGGGCGGCGGGCGCCGCATAGCCGTCGGGAAAGATCTCGCTGAGGAAACCGGTGCTCAGTGCTTCTCGGAATGCGGGATGCTCCAGCAGATCGACGAGCATGGTTTGGTTCGTTCGGATGCCTTCGATCCGCAGCCGGCGCAGGCCGCCGACGAGGCGCTGCAGCGCGGCGTCGCGAGTGCTGCCGAAGCCGATCACCTTGGCCACCATCGAATCATAGTGCGGCGTGATCTCACTCCGCGCGTCGATCCCGCCGTCGACGCGAACGCCCGCGAGCCGGGGCTCCTCATAGTTACGCACTCGGCCGCAGGAGGCGCGGTAGCCTTCCTCGGGGACTTCGGCGTTCACGCGCGCTTCGATCGCCCATCCCGCGCGCTGCAGATCGGCCTGTGTGAAAGCCAGCTTTTCGCCGCACGCCACGCGGATCTGCTGCTCGACCAGATCGATCCCGGTCGTCAGCTCGGACACCGGATGCTCGACCTGGAGCCGCGTGTTCATTTCGAGGAAGTACGGCTCATCCCCGCGCTCGGCGTCGAGCACGAACTCCACGGTGCCGGCCGAGTCGTAGGCGATGCGCCGGCCGAGCGCGACGGCCGCCTCGAACAGGCGGGCACGCACGGCATCGACGAGGTGAGCGGCAGGCGCTTCTTCGATGAGCTTCTGGTAATTGCGCTGGATCGAGCATTCGCGCTCGTAGAGGTGCACGAGATTGCCGTGCTTGTCTCCCAGTAGCTGAACTTCGACGTGGCGCGGACGCAGGATGCAGCGCTCGAGCAGCACCCGATCGTCGCCGAAGGCGGCCAGGGCTTCGGCGCGCGCCTCGCGTAGACGCTCGCGCAGCCGCGCGCGATCGTCGACTCGCTTCATGCCCTTGCCGCCGCCGCCCGCGCTGGCCTTGATCAGCAGCGGAAAGCCGATCGCCAGCGCTTCTTCATCGAGGCGCTCGACGCTCTGATCGTCGCCGTCGTAGCCCGGAATGCACGCGACGCCGACTTCGCGCGCGAGGCGTTTGCTTTCGATCTTCGAGCCCATCCGCGCGAGCGCGTCGCGCTGCGGCCCGACGAACACGATGCCTGCCAGCGCGCAGGCGTCGATCAGCTCGAGCTTCTCGGACAGGAAGCCGTAACCCGGATGGATCGCCTCGGCGCCCGTCTGCCTGGCGGCGCGGACGATGGCGCGCACGTCGAGATAGGAGTCGCGCGCCGGCGCCGGACCGATCCGCACCCGCTCGTCGGCCTCGCGGACGTGGCGCGCGTCGAGATCCGCATCGGAGTAGACCGCCACCGTCTGGATGCCGAGCCGCCGGCAGGTGCGGATCACGCGGCAGGCGATTTCACCGCGATTGGCGATCAGCAGCTTCGAGAACATGCGCCTACATCCGGTAAACGGGGCTGTGGCCGTCGAAGCGCGGCGTGCTGAGATCCGCGAGCTGCAGGCAGATGCCGAGGACATCGCGCGTCTGCGCGGGCTCGATGAGGCCATCGTCCCACAGGCGGGCCGTGGCGTAGTAGGGATCGCTCTGCGTCTCGAACTGATCCTTGGTCTTCGCTGCCAGCGCCGCCAGCGCGGCGGCGTCGGCCGCGCCCTTCAGCGATGAGCGCCGCAGCTCGGTGAGCACGGTGCTCGCCACCTCCGGACTCATCGTCGCGACCCGGCTATTGGGCCAGGCGAAGAGGAAGCGCGGGCCAAAGCCGCGCCCGCACATGCCGTAATTCCCGGCGCCGTAGCTGCCGCCGATCAGCACGGTGAAGCGCGGCACCCGCGCCGTCGCCACCGCATAGACGAGCTTGGCCGAGTGCTTGGCGATGCCGCCGCGCTCGGCATCGGTGCCGACCATGAAGCCCGTGATGTTCTGCAGGAACAGCAGCGGCGTTCGGCGCTGATTGCACAGCTCGATGAAGTGCGCGCCCTTGACCGACGAGTCCGAGAACAGGACCCCGTTGTTGGCGAGGATGCCGACCGGATAGCCGTGGATGTGCGCAAACGCGCACACCAGCGTGCTGCCATATTCCGGCTTGAACGCCTGCAGCTCGCTGTCGTCGACCAGTCGCAGCAGCAGCTCCGTGACGTCGAAGGGTTGCTTGAGATCGGTGCCGACGATGCCGGGGATCTCCTCACCGCTGTGGCGCGGCGGTCTGCTCGGCCGCCGCACCGCGTGCCCCTGCTGCGGCCAGTTGAGATGGGCGACGATCTTGCGCAGCTTGGCCAGCGCTTCGCGCTCGGTGAGAGCCAGATGATCGGTCACGCCCGAGATCCGCGCGTGCATCGCGGCGCCGCCCAGGGTTTCGCCGTCGACCACTTCGGCGATCGCCGCTTTCACGATCGGCGGGCCGCCGAGATGGATGCGGCCGGTGCCCTCCACCATGATCGACTCGTCCGACAGGGCCGGGATGTACGCGCCGCCCGCCGTACAGCCGCCGAACACGGCCGAGAGCTGCGGAATGCCTTCGGCGCTCATCCGGCACTGATGGTAGAAGCTCGTGCCGAAATGCCCGAAATCGGGAAAGACACGGTCCTGCTCGGGCAGATACGCGCCGCCGCAGTCGACGAGATAGAGGCAGGGCAGGCGGTTCTCCCAGGCAATCTCCTGCGCGCGCACGTGCTTGCGTATGGTCTCTGCAAAGAAGCTGCCGCCCTTCACCGTCGCATCGTTCGCGATGAACATGCAGGCCGTTCCTTCCACGCAGCCTATGCCGGTGACGAGGCCGGCAGCGGGCGCTTCGTTGCCGTACAGTCCCCAAGCCGCGAGCGCGGACAGCTCGAGAAAGGGGCTGCCGGGATCGAGCAGCAGGTCGATGCGTTCCCGCACCGGGATCTTGCCGCGCTCGACGTGGCGCTCCTTGAGCTGCTGCCCGCCGCCGCCGACCGCCCACTGCATGCGCTCGCGCAACTGGCTCAGCAGCGCCTGATAAGCAGCGTCGCGGGTTTTGAACTCCGGCGAGGACGCGTCGATCTTGCTCTTCATGGGCGGCGGTGGAACGGCCGCGGCGTCCTGCGACGCGCGCTTGGAAATTGGGCGGATGCGTTGGACACGTGGAGCTCGTCCGCCGGGGATTCTATCTAACGACCGGTAGGTTGCAAGCGCGCTGCCATACGGCGCGCGGTGCGAAACGCCGCCTCAGCGGCGACCCGATTTGCGCGCCGCCTGCGCGCGGCCCTTGCCACTGCGAGACGCCTGCTTGCGCGCGCTCGCCCGCAAGTCGTTCGACCAGCTCGCCGACACGCCGCCGAGGAATATCCCGGTGAGCTCGCTCGCGAGCCGCTCGATGGGAGAACGCGCAGGATCGAACCAGTCGAGCGTCGTGTTCATCGCGCCCAGCAGGAACGAGCGGGCCGCGCGGATCTCGCTGGTGCCGCGCTTTCCGCCCTGCTGCTTCACACAGCGGCTCAGAATTTCATCCCAGTACGATTCGTAGGCTTCGCGCAGGCCGACGTGCGCCGCCCGAATCGACGCCGGCACCTGGCCGAAGATGCGCACATTGGCCGACGCATAGTCCTGGCGTTCCAGGATCGCCCTGAGATGCGCGAGCACGGCCGTGCCCAGCAACTGCTGCGGGCTCGCGTCGTCCGGCAGGGCGGCCACCGAGGCCTTGACCTGCTCGAAAGTGCGCTCGACGCCGATCTTCAGCACTTCCGAGACGATCTCGTCCTTGGATTTGAAGTGATAGTAGAGGCTCGCGGCCTTCATGCCGCACTCGCTCGCCACGTGGCGCAAGGACACGGAGGCATAGCCCTGCTTGCGGAACAAGCGCGCCGCGGTGTCGAGAATGATCTGCCGCGACTCCGGAAGCGCACCGCCGGACGCGGGCAAGGAGTCGGCGTTGGATGCGCTGGCGCGTGCGACCATGGATGACTGCAGCTTCGATCGGAACCCGATCAGTATACCCAAGGGTCGATCCCGGATTCGCGTTGCTCATCTGATGGGCTACGAGAAGAAGCCATTGGGCTTCCTTCGTCAGCCCGACCTACGGCTGCTTTTGTAGCCCGGATGAGCGCAGCGAATCCGGGGTTCGGCAATCGCGAACTTGCCCGGCCATGCATTACTCGCCGAGCGTGAGCAACGACGCGTTGCCGCCCGCGGCGGCGGTGTTGATCGTCAGCGTGCGCTCGGTCGCGAAGCGCAGCAGGTAGTGCGGGCCGCCCGCCTTCGGCCCGGTGCCGGAAAGATTTTCACCGCCGAAAGGCTGCACGCCGACGACCGCGCCGATCTGGTTGCGGTTGACGTAGAGGTTGCCGACCTTCGCGCGCCTGGCGATGTGTTCGACCGTCGCGTCGATGCGGCTGTGGACGCCGAGCGTGAGGCCGTAGCCGGTGGCATTGATCGCATCGATGACGCCGTCTAGCGCCTCCGCCTGCCAGCGCAGGACGTGCAGCACCGGGCCGAATACCTCCTGCTTCAGGAGCTCGAGCGAAGGGATCTCGTAGACGCGCGGCAGGAAGAACGTGCCGTGCTCGACTTCCGGCCCGCGCTGCGCGATGCCGATGAGCCGCGCCGCGCGGTCCATCTGCGCGGCGTGTGCGTCGAGGCGGTTGCGCGCGGCCTCGTCGATCACGGGGCCGACGTCGGTCGACAGCAGCGCCGGATCGCCGACGGCGAGCTCGTCCAGCGCGCCCGCGAGCATCGCGATGACTTTGTCGGCGATGTCGTCCTGCACGTAGAGCACGCGCGCGGCCGAGCAGCGCTGGCCGGCGGAATCGAAGGCGGAGACGAGCGCGTCCTTGACGAGCTGCTCGGGCAGCGCCGAGGAGTCGGCGATCAGCGCGTTCTGACCGCCGGTCTCGGCGATCAGCGCGGCGATCGGCGCGTCGCGCGCGGCGAGCGTGCGGTTGATCGTCCACGCCGTCGCCGTCGATCCGGTGAAGCAGACTCCGGCGACTTCGGGCCGCGTCAGCAGCGTCTTGCCGAGCTCGGCGCCTTTGCACGGCACGAACTGCAGCACGGTTTCGGGCACGCCCGCCGCATGCAGCAGCGCGACGGCGGCGGCGCCGATCAGCGTGGTCTGCTCGGCCGGCTTCGCGATCGCGGCGTTGCCGGCGACGAGGGCGGCCGCGATCTGCCCCGTGAAGATCGCGAGCGGGAAGTTCCACGGGCTGATGCAGACGAAGACGCCGCGCCCGCGCAGGCACAGCCGATTCGCCTCGCCGGTCGGACCTTGCAGGCTCTCCGCCTGGCCGAACAGCTTGCGCGCCGTGGCCGCGTAATAGCGGCACAGATCGCTGGCTTCGCGCACTTCGGCGAGTGCGGCCGGGATCGTCTTGCCGGCTTCGCGCACGCACAGCGCGACGAGCTCGCCGCGCTGCGCCTCGAGCAGATCGGCCGCGCGCTCGATCATCGCGGCGCGGCGCGCGACCGGCACCGCCTCCCAGGCCTCCTGCGCGGCGATCGCGTTTGCGAGCGCCGTGTCGATCGTCGCCGCATCGGCGTCGCGCGAGTGGCCGAGGATCTCGCGGCGATCGGCGGGGTTGCGCACCGGCCGCGCGGGCACCGCGGTGGCCGAGCCCGGCACGCGCGGCGCGGCCTGCCACGGATCGCGCTGCATGTTGAGAGCGCGTGCGAGCGCGGCGAGCTCGTCGTCGTCAGCGAGATTGACGCCGCTGGAGTTCTTCCGTGCGTCGCCGTAGAGATCGCGCGGCAGCGGAATGCGCGGATGCGGCGCGCCCGCCGAGGCGCGCACGGTGTCGCAGGGATCGGCGATGAGCTCGCGGATCGGCAGCTTCTCGTCGGCGATGCGATTGACGAAGGAGGTGTTCGCGCCGTTCTCGAGCAGGCGCCGCACGAGATAGGGCAGCAGATCCTCGTGCGAGCCGACCGGGGCATAGACGCGGCACGGCGCTGCCCGCGCACCGCTGCCGAGCACCTCGGCGTAGAGATCCGCGCCCATGCCGTGGAGGCGCTGGAATTCGAAGGGGCGTCCCGCGGCGAGGCATTCGATCGCGGCGATCGTGTGCGCGTTGTGGGTCGCGAACTGCGGATAGAGGCGCGCCGCGCCGGCCGCGAACAGGCGCTGCGCACAGGCGAGATACGCCACGTCGGTGTTCGCCTTGCGCGTGTACACCGGATAGCCGGCGAGGCCGAGCTCCTGCGCGCGCTTGATCTCCGCGTCCCAGTACGCGCCTTTGACGAGGCGCACGAGCCAGCGCCGCCCGGACTCGGCCGCAGTCCCCGCCAGCCAGTCGATCACGAAGGGCGCACGTTTCTGATAGGCCTGCACGGCGAGGCCGAAGCCGTTCCAGCCGGCGAGCTCCGCGTCGACGAACACCGCGAGCAGCACGTCGAGCGAGAGCTCGAGGCGTTCGGCTTCTTCGGCGTCGACCGTCATGCCGATGCCCAGGCGCAGCGCGCGCTGCGCGAGCGCGAGCAGCGCCGGACGCAGCTCGGCGTGCACGCGCGCCCGCTGGCCGACTTCGTAGCGCGGATGCAGGGCCGAGAGCTTGACCGAGATCGACGGCGCCTCGAGCACGTCGGGCCACGGCCCGTGCCGGCCGAGCGCGTCGATCGCCTCCGCGTAGGCCGCGTAGTAGCGCTCGGCGTCGGCCCGCGTCAGCGCCGCTTCGCCGAGCATGTCGAAGGAATGGCGATAGGCCGCGTGCTCGTGCTCGGCCGCGCGCGCCAGCGCCGCGTCGATCGTGCGGCCCATCACGAACTGGTGGCCCATGATGCGCATCGCCTGGCGCAGCGCGAGGCGGATCACGGGCTCGCCGGCGCGACCGACGAGGCGTTTGAAGGCGCTCATGGCGTCGCGCCGCGTCGCCTCGGCGAGGCCGACGAGGCGGCCGGTCAGTAGCAGTCCCCAGGTCGAGGCGTTGACGAGCAGCGACGCGCTGGCGCCGAGATGCTTCTGCCAGTCCGCGTCACCGAGCTTGTCGCGGATCAGCTTGTCGGCCGTCGCGTCGTCGGGGATGCGCAGCAGCGCCTCGGCCATGCACATCAGCAGCACGCCTTCCTCGCTCGACAGATCGTACTCGCGCATGAAGGAGTCGACGGCGCTGCGGCGGCTGACCTTCGCGCGCACGCGCGCGACGAGCTCGGCGGCGCGCGCGAGGATCCGCTCGCGCTCGGCCGGCGGCGATTCGGCCTGCGGCAGCAGTGCTGCGACGGCCTCGGTCTCGTCGCGCGTCCACGCGGCCGTGATGCGCGCCCGCAACGGATCGGCGGGGCCGGGCAGCTCGGGGGAGAGGATGAGGCGCATCTCGGGAAGCCTCCGTGGTCCTGAATCAATGACGCCTCGTCGCAGTCTCGGAGCGCGGCGTCCGGCTGGCAAGGTGCAAGGCGCGCGATGAGGGCGCGTTCATACGAGCCCGCGCGTAGCCCGGATGAGCAACGCGAATCCGGGATCGAGCGCCCGCCCTCGTGTTTGCGACCAATGAGGTGCCGAACCCCGGATTCGCTGCGCTTCCGGGCTACGAAGACGGCTACGATGCCCGCAGCGGACCTTGCTATATTGGCCCTCGGCATCGCCGCCCCAGGAGAGACGCATGAGCACCGCGACGTCCTCACGACTCGACATGCCCGGCTACGATCCGCGCGACTTCGTCGGTTACGGCCGAACGCCGCCGCATCCGCGCTGGCCCGGCGATGCGCGCATTGCGGTGCAGATCGCGCTGAACTACGAAGCCGGCGGAGAGCGCAACGTATTGCACGGCGATCCGCACTCGGAAGACGTGCTCTGCGACGGCCCGTTCGGCCCCTATCACGGCAAGCGCGCGCCCTACGTCGAATCCGAGTTCGAGTACGGCAGTCGCGTCGGGGCCTGGCGTCTGCTGCGCATCATGCGGGAGCGCGGCGTCAAGTGCAGTTTCTTCGCCGTGGTCCAGGCCATCGAAGCGAATCCCGACCTCGCGATCGCCGCGATCGAAGACGGCCATGAAATGGTCGGCCACGGCTATCGCTGGTTCGACTATCAGAACGTTGCCATCGACGAAGAGCGCATGCTGCTGCAAAAAGCGGTCGACGGCATTGCGCGGATCACCGGCCAGCGGCCGGTCGGCTGGATGACGGGACGCCCGAGCATGAACACGCGGCAACTGCTCGTCGAGGACGGCGGCTTTCTATACGACCGCGATTCGCTCGCGGACGAGCTCCCGTACTGGGTGAGCGTGCACGGCAAACCGCATCTGTGTGTCCCGTATTCATTCGAGACCAATGATTTGCGCTGCACGGCCTTCGGCGACTTCGTGACCAGCGAGGACTACTTCACCTACATGAAAGACGCCTTCGATTGGCTCTACGCCGAAGGCGAGACGCAGCCCAAGATGCTCTCGCTCGCCTTGCACGATCGCCTGCTGGGGCGGCCGGCGCGCGCCGCGGGCTTCGCCAGGCTGCTGGACTACATCCTCGCTCACGACAAGATCTGGATCGCGCGCGGCGACGAGATCGCGCGGCACTGGATCGCGCACTTTCCGCCGCCCGCTGAAGCCGCCCGATGAGGGAGCTTCCGGCGCACATGCACGAGGATCACGATCCGCTCGCGATCGCCCGCCGCGCGCCGGCAGCGCGCCAGGCCGTCGCGCTCACCGAGCGCTACCTCGCGCGGATCGCCGAGCGCGAAGCGACGGTACACGCCTGGGCCTGGCTCGATCCCGAGGCGGTGCGCGCGGCCGCGCGCGAGCGGGATGCGACGCCGCTGCGCAGCTATCTCCACGGCCTTCCCGTCGGCATCAAGGACGTGATCGACACCGCCGACATGCCGACCACCTACGGCTCGCCGATCTATCGCGATCATCGCCCGCGCAGCGACGCGGCCTGCGTCGCGCTGCTGCGTCGCGCCGGCGCGATCCCGATGGGCAAAACCGTGACCACCGAGTTCGCCGCGCTGAAACCGGCCGTCACGGTCAATCCGCACGATCCCGCGCGCACCCCGGGCGGCTCTTCGAGCGGCTCGGCCGCGGCAGTCGCCGACGGCATGGTATGGGCGGCGCTCGGCACGCAGACCGCGGGCTCGATCGTGCGGCCGGCCGCGTTCTGCGGCTGCGTGGGCTACAAGCCGAGCTTCGGCACGATCAATCGCGCCGGCCTGAAGTCCCTGTCCGAGAGCACCGACACGCTCGGCGTCTTCACGCGGCGGGTCGTCGACGCCGGCTGGCTGGTCGCCGCCTTGGCCGCGCGGCCCGAGCTGTGTATCGGCGCGGCGCTGCCGCGCGCGCCGCGGCTCGCGCTGTGCCGGACGCCTCATGCGGATCAGGCCGAGCCCGCGGCCCATGCCGCCCTCGATCTGGCCGCGAGCCTCGCGGCCCGCGCCGGCGCCGAGATCCTCGACTATGAATTGCCCTCGTTCTGCGCGGACTTGAACGGCGCGGGGATGATCATCATGAAGAGCGAAGTGCGACACGCCTTGAGCTTCGAGCTATCGCTCGCGGGCAATGAGGTCAGCGCGCCGCTGCGCGAGCTGCTGGGCGAGGAGACGGGCGATCGGATCGCTTACGACGAAGCCCAGGCCCTCGCGTGCCGGGGACGCGAGGCCATCGCCGCCGCATTCACCGACTGCGACGCGCTGCTGACGTTCAGTGCCACCGGCGAAGCCCCGCAGGGGCTCGCGAGCACCGGCAGCCCGATCTTCAATCATCTGTGGACGCTGCTGCATCTGCCTTGCCTCAACGTCCCGGGACTCACGGGACCTGCGGGCATGCCGATCGGCGTGCAGCTCGTCGGCGCGCGCGGCGACGATGCGCGGCTGCTGGCCGTCGCGGCGTGGCTGCAGACGCAGCTTGCCTGCGCGCGCTAAGCATGCCTTCCCGGCCCGCGCGCGGATCCCGCTCGGCACTTTCAGACGCGAGACTGCACGGAGGAACGACATGAAGCTGGGTTTCGTCGGGACGGGGGCGATGGGTGAGCCGATGGCGCGCAATCTGCTGCGTGCGGGTCATGCGGTGACGGTGTTCAATCGGCGCGCCGAGCGCTCGCAGACCTTGGTCGCGGACGGCGCGATCGTCGCGCCGACGATCGCGGACGCGGCGCGGCAGGACATCGTGATCACCATGCTCGCCGACGATCGCGCGACCGAAGCCCTGGTGCTCGACAGCGACTTCGTGCCGGCGATGCCCGCACACGGCATCCACATCTGCATGGCGACCATCAGCGCGGCGCTGGCGGAGAAGCTGAGCGCGACGCACGCGGCGGCAGGCAAGGGCTATGTGTCCGCGCCGGTGTTCGGCCGTCCGCCCGCCGCGGCCGCGGCGCGGCTTTTCGTCGTCGCGGCCGGTGAGGAAGCCGCGCTCGATCGCTGCCAGCCGCTGTTCGACGCGCTGGGCCAGCGCACCTTCCGCGTCGGCGCGACGGCCGGCGGGGCGCACGTGGTGAAGATCGCCGGCAACTTCATGCTCGCCGCGATGATCGAGGCCTTCGGCGAAGCGAGCGCACTCGCCGCGCGCCACGGCGTCACGCCGGCGCAGTTCGTCGAGGTCATGACGAACTCGGTGTTCCAGGTTCCGGCCTACAAGATCTATGGCGGCCTCATCGCGAGCGGCCGTTTCGAGCCGCCGGGCTTCCCGCTGCGCCTGGGGCTCAAGGACATCCGCCTCGCGCTCGCCGCGGCGGATGCAAAGGACGTGGCGCTGCCGCTCGCGAGCCTCGTGCGCGATCACTATCTGAAAGCGCTGACGCGCGGCTACGCCGAGCTCGACTGGGCCGCCCTCGCACTCGTCAGCCTGGAAGACGCCGGCGCCGCGCCGCGCTACACGACCCGGGCCGATCCATCGAGCGCATAGCGCCCATGGCGCCGCTACGAAGATCGTTTTCTGGTAGCCCGGATTCCGCGCCGCGCAGCGGCGCGGAATCCGGGATCGGCGCCCGCCGTCCTCTCATGCATTCGGGAAGATCCCGCGCGGCGCGCGCCGAGCACGGCCGAAATTCTTTGCGTATCGGGCATGCTCGATCCCGGGTTCCGCTACGCTGCACCCGGGCTACGAAAACGGCGGCGCCCTCTTTCACGGCAACCTATGGCCTGCTACGAAGACCGCGGGTGACGCACGCGCTTCATGACCGTTGGGCTGGCGAAGGAAGCCCAAGGTTCGGCGCCCGATGTTGGGCTTCCTTCGTTAGCCCAACCGACGACTAGGGCCGCTGCGCGAGCTCGACCGGGCCGCGTCGCGCGCAAGCGCCTTGCCGCGCAAATATCCTAGCCGCCCGCGCCGTTCGCACATTTCACCGAATTTCACGCGCGCCGGATCCACTCGATCGAGCGGCGAGGAAGCGAACCGGAAATCCCGCGGCCGGCCTCGCACATTTCGCGGAAATTCCGCCGGATAAAAGAACCCGGCCTGGACTTTGCAGGTTCAAGCAAATATCGTTTCCAAAATCAGCAAATATCCCAGATGCTTCTGAGCAAAATCGGACCCCAAGAGCAAGCGGAGTTCCTCAACCGCGTGTGGCAGGAAGCCTGCCGCCACATCGAGATCGAAGAGTTCGCGCAGACCGTCGCCGGGCTGATCGCCGAAGCCTCGAGCCTGCGCGAGCTGGCGATCTACGAGCTGAACGAAGGCAGCCGGGTGCTCACGCGGATCGCCCGCGCCGTGCCACGGCGCGAGATCGGCTACTCGATAGACCGCAGCCGCTGCTCGCCGGAGCGCACGGCCGCCATCGCGCGCTGGGCCGGCATGGCGCAGTTGAGCGACTACGCGCGGCTCGAAAGCGCGCAGCCGGCCGTCGCCGGCGGCCTCGCCGTGCGCTCGCCGAGCACGATCGTCGGCGGCTTGAAGAGCCCGCATGGGATCGTCGGCCTCGTCGCCTTCGAACCGAGCGACGAGGACGGCTTCGACGAGGCAGTGCAGGCGCTGTTCAGCAAGCTGCTCGATCCGATCGGCACGGCGCTCGAAAACAATCACCGCCTGCGCACGCTGGGCGAGCAGGCGAAGCACGCGGAGCAGGAGAAGGAAGGCCTGCTCGCCAAACTCGGCCGCACCGAAGGACGCGAGCCCGTGATCGGCGCCGACGGCGGCCTGCGCGCGGTGTTCGCCCGCATCGAGCGCGTCTGCGAATCCGATCTGCCGATCCTCATCCTCGGCGAGACGGGCTCCGGCAAGGAGGTGCTCGCGCGCGAGATCCACCAGCGCTCGCCGCGCGCGGACGGCCCGTTCATTCGCGTCAACTGCGGCGCGATTGCGCCGGAGCTGATCGACTCCGAGCTCTTCGGTCACGAGAAGGGCAGCTTCACCGGCGCGACGAGCCAGCGTCGCGGCTGGTTCGAGCGCGCGCACGGCGGCTCGCTGTTCCTCGACGAGGTCGGCGAGCTGCCGCTCGCCGCGCAGGTCCGGCTGCTGCGCATCCTGCAGGACGGCGTGCTGTCGCGCGTCGGTGGCGAAACCGATTTCAAGGTCGACGTGCGCGTGATCGCCGCGACGCATCGCGATCTGCCGGCGATGATCCAGGACGGGCGCTTCCGCGAAGACCTGTGGTACCGGCTCGCCACCTTCCCGGTCGTGCTACCCCCGCTGCGCGAGCGGCCGCAGGACATCGCGGCGCTGGCCGGGCATTTCGCGCGCCGCGCCGCGAAGCGCTTCGGCCTCAAGCTGTGCCTGCCGAGCGCGGGCGATCTGCTGCTGCTGTCGAACTACGCCTGGCCCGGCAACGTGCGCGAGCTCGCGGCGGTGATCGATCGCGCGGCGATCCTGGGTGGAGGCGAGCGTCTCGAGATCGCGACGGCGCTGGGCGCGGGCGTCGGCCCGTCCACTCGCGTCGCGTCGCCCGCCGAAGTCCGCACCGGCGCACCGCGACCGCGCAAGACGCAGGAGGAAGACGGGTTTCCGACGCTGGACGAAGCGATGCGCCAGCACATCAGCGCCGCGCTCGCGCGCACCCACGGCCGCATCGACGGTCCGCACGGCGCCGCGCGCATCCTCGACATCAACCCGCACACGCTGCGCGCGCGCATGCGCAAGCTCGGCGTCGACTGGAGCCAGTTCAAGGCGCGGCCGGAGGCGTGACCGAGGCGGAGTCATGCAGTCGCGTACGATTAACGGAAAGAAGCCTATCGCGGCGCGACTGCAGGGGGCGTCGTTACCGTCGCGGCCGCTCTCCCGGCGGACCCTGCGCCCGGTCGGGCGGCCGACAACGGCCTGCGCGCCTTGATCGAAGTTTCGACACCGTCTTAAGTTACTTGCCATCGGCAGGCATGGGCAGGGGAGGTTCGCGTGGCGGACACGGATCGCGCATCGGGCAGCACCTGGTCGGGTATCGCGCTGCAAGCCAGCTATGGACCACACGGTGAGCCGCCCGACGCGTACGTCCGGCAGCTCGGCGATCCGGGCGTGGCGCCGTTCACCCGCGGCGGCCACCCCGAGATGTACCGCAAGCGTCTGTGGATCACCCGTCAACTGTGCGGGCTCGACACCCCGGAGGCGACGAACGATCGCTTGCGCTATCTGATCCGCAACGGGCAGACCGGGCTTGCGATCGTGCCCGACACACCGACCCAGCTCGGCCTCGACAGCGATCACCCGCTCGCGGAGCGCTCGACCGGCACGCAGGGCGTGCCCCTGTGCACGCTGGAGGACATGGATCGCATGCTCGCCGGGATCGATCTCGCCGGCGTCACGGCGTCGTTCTCGGTCCCCGGCGTGAGCGCACCCGTCCTGCTCGCGCAACTCCTCGCGGTGGCGGATCGGCGCGGCATTCCGTGGACGGCGCTGCGCGGCTCTTTCCAGAACGATCCGCTGCAGGCCACGCACACGAGCTACGACGCAGGGACGCCGATCGAGCTCGGCATGCGGCTGTGTACCGACATGATGGAGTACTGCACGCGCCACCTCCCTTCATTTCACTCGACGACCGTGAACGCCTACGACCTGCGTGAAAGCGGATTGAACGCACCGCAGGAAATCGCGGTCGCCATCGCCATCGCGAAGGCCTACCTCGAGGCAGCGGTGAAGCGCGGCCTCGACATCGATCGGCTTGCGCCGGGCATCCTGCTGATCTGCGGCGCGCACATCGATCTGTTCGAGGAAGTGGCGAAATTCCGGGCGGCGCGGCGCATCTGGTCGCGGATGATGCGCGAGCACTTCGGCGCCCAGCAGGATCGTAGCTGCCGTCTATCGATCGCCGTCCACACTGCCGGTTCCTCCCTGTACGCGCCGCAGCCCGCGAACAACATCGTGCGCGGCACCGTCGAAGCCCTCGCGGCGATCCTTGGCGGCTGCCAGGGACTGGATCTTTCGACCTTCGACGAACCCGTCGATCTCCCGTCCGAGCAGGCCGCCATGGTGGCGCTGCGCACCCAGCAGATCCTTGCGCTGGAGACCGGCGTGGCGAACGTCGCGGATCCGCTGGGCGGTTCCTGGTTCGTCGAATCGCTCACGGACGAGCTCGAGCGGCGCATGCTGGCGATCATCGACGAGATAGACGGACTGGGCGGCATGGTCCCGGCCGTCAAGGCCGGCTGGCTGCGCCGTCTCATGGACGAAATGCAGTATGCCTTGCAGTCGAGCATCGAGCGGGGAGAGCGCAAGGTGGTCGGCGTGAACTGCCACCTCGTGCCGCCGGCGCAGGATCGCCTGCTGTCCTTCCGCGGCGATCACCCGCAAGCGTCGGCCGCGCAGATCGCTGCCGTCCGCGAGCATCGGCGACATCGCGATCCGCTGGCCGTGCGCGCGACGCTGGACGCCCTGAAAATCCGCGCGGCCGGACCCGACAACCTGATCCCGCATTTCAAGCTCGCCGTCGAGGCGGGCGCAACCCTCGGCGAGGTGCTCGGCACGGTGCGTGTAGCCTACGGCCTTCGCTACGATCCGGTGGGCGCGATCGACGCTCGGTCCACGCTGGGAGTCTGAACATGCCCGTTGCTCCGATCCGCGTCGTACTCGGTAAAGTGGGCCTCGACCTACACGACGTGGGCGCCAAGTTCGTCGCCCGCGGCCTGCGCGAAGCAGGAATGGAAGTGATCTATCTCGGACCGTTCCAGACCGCCGATTCGCTACTCGATGCCGCGATCACCGAGGATCCCGACGTCGTCGCCATCAGCAGCATCTCGGGCGAGTACATGAGCTATGTCCCTGAGCTGCTCGTACGCCTGCGCGCGCACGATCTGCATCCGCTCGTCGTGGTCGGCGGTCTGATTGCCGACGCCGATCAGCGCGAGCTGCTGCGGCTGGGCGTCGACGCGATCTTCGGCCAGGGCAGCAGCATCGAGGCCATCGTCGACTACCTGCGGACGGCAGTCGACGCGCGCAGCGTCGACGGCACGAGCCGCTGAACGGCATGACGGCACCGATCTCCTCGACCGCGGAACGCGTGGCGCTGGCGCGCCGGATCAGCGCCATCGAGCGGCAGGCGTGCGACGGCGGGGACGCACTGCCGGCAGCGCCGCGCGTTGCGGCCACGCGGAGCCGGGTGCTGGGAATCACCGGCCCGCCCGGTGCCGGCAAGAGCACGCTGGTCGATGCCCTGATCGGCCGCTATCGCGCACGCGCTTGCCGCGTGGGAGTGTTGGCGGTCGATCCGAGCAGTCCCGTCCACGGCGGCGCCGTGCTCGGGGATCGCATCCGCATGCACCGCCATGCCGGCGACGCGGGCGTATTCATCCGCAGCATGGGCAGTCGAGGCCGTACCGACGGACTCGCGCCCGCCGTGCGCGACGCCACGCGGGCGCTGGCCGCGGCCGGCTACGATCCGATTCTCGTCGAGACCGTCGGCGTCGGGCAGACGGAGCTCGGTATCGTCGAGTGCTGCGATCTGCGCGTGCTGGTGCTTGCGCCGGCCTGGGGCGACTATGTGCAGGCGGCCAAGGCAGGCTTGATCGACCTGGTCGATCTCGTGGTGGTGAACAAGGCCGATCTGCCCGGCGCCGACAGCCTGGTGAACGATCTGCGGCAATCGGCGCGTCGCGACGAGCTCGAAATCGTGCGCGCCTCGGCCGAGCGCGGCGAGCAAGGCATTGTCGAAGTCGGTCTGACCCTCGACCGCCTCTGGGCGGCGCTTGCCGCCGAGCGACTCGCCGCGCGGCGCCTGGAAGCGGCGGCGGCCGAACTCGCGAATCGCGCCCTCGCGCTCGTCGCGCGCGGCCCGCTCGAGCGCGTCACGGCGGCAGGGACGACGCAGCGGCTCGCGGCCGCAGTGCGCGACGGGACCTTGAGCGCCTCCGAAGCGGCGGCGCTGCTCTATCGCGACATGTTCGGATCCTCGCCCTGAGCGCAAGCCGATAGCACCGTCAAGTGCCGGAGCCGTAACGGGCCGGGCACATGCGGCGCGCGCACTATGGTCGTTTGAATGACGAAAACTTTCGTCGTTCCCGCACAATCGCCCGCGTCACTCGCGGGCGTGATTCGTGGGGATACCTCAGAGCGGAGCAGAACCGAGATCTTCTACCACCTCGACACCCCGCTCCCGGGTTACGCGCTACGCGCTTCACCCGGGCTACGAGATGCGATCAACTTGCGTAGCGGCGCCATCCGCTCACACCGTGGCGAGCACCTGCCGGGCCACGCGGAAAGCATTGGCGTACACCGTCCAGGTATAGGGCACGCTGCCGCCCGTCGGCATGAAGCTCGCGTCGCTGATGAACAGGTTGTCGACTTCGTGGGCCCGGCACTGCGGGTCGAGCACGCTCGTGGACGGATCGGTACCGAAGCGGCAGCCGCCCGCCACCAGATTGGGCGGCGGGCTGTCGTAGACGCGCGAACGTACGTTGCCGGCGCCGACGAGCCTCAGCGCTTCCTCGCCGCGCGCCGCGAGAAAGGCCGTGACGCGAGCGTTGTGCGGGTGGAAGCCGAGGCGCACGCGCGCCACGGGCACGCCCCAGCGATCGGTCACCGCGGGATCGAGCCGCACGTGACAGTCGGCGTGGGGCAGCCAGTCGGCGAAGACTTCGAAGTTCAGCCTGCGCATGCCGGTGAATTCGCGCTCGAGCCGCGCCTTCAATTCGCGGCCCCACAGGAGCCGGCCGTTTTCGTCCCACTTCAGCGTGCTGGCGCGGGCGAGCGCGTTGGGGTGCTGAAGCACGAACTCCAGCGTCCCGCCCTTGGCCGGCCCGTCGAAAGCGGGATCCTCGATGTGATACCAGTCCTGCAGCGCGCGGTTCACGAAGGGCCCGTAAGCGGCCAGCGCCCCGCGCTCCGCCTGCGGCGCCTCGGCGAGCGGGAAGTCGCCGGCCCCGAGCGCGGTGGCCGAGAACAGCAGATTGCGCCCGACCTGATCGCTGCCGTTGGCGAGACCGCGCGGATGGCGCGGGCTGTGGGAGAGCAGCAGCAGCCGGCAGGTCTCGATGGCCTGGCACGCGAGCACGAAGACCTTGGCCGTCACGCGCCGCGTGCCGCCGACGGCATCCCGATACTCGGCCGCGATCGCTCGTCCGCTCGCATCGCTGACGAGGCGGAAGACGTGCGCGCGCGGACGGATCTCGCAGCAGCCCGTCGCGACGGCGCGCGTCAGCAGCGCTGCGCGCGCGCTGCCCTTGGCGCCGGTGGCGCAGCCATAGCCGCCGCAGTAGCCGGAATACGAACAGCCGCCGCGCTCGCCCACGGTCGCGGGCAGGATGGCCCGCGCCACCGGCAGCGGATGCAGGCCGGCGCGGCTGAAGGCATCGTCGATGCGGCGCGCAAACAGGTGCTCGGTGGTGGGCGGAAAAGGGAAGTCCGGCGTCGAGCGCGGTTCCGCATGCGGGTGCGCGATCGCGCGCCCGGACACGCCGACTTCCTGCTCGACCAGCGCGTAATAGGGCTCGAGCTCGTCATAGTCGATGGGCCAATCGGCGATTGTCGCATCTGCGATCGGGCCATAGATCGAACGCAGCTTGAAGTCCTGCGGCTTCATGCGGTGGAACATGCCGCTCATGAAGTTGGTCGCCCCGCCCACCGCGCTGCCGTTCCAGAAATCACGCTCCGACTGCCAGGTCGGCGTCGCCTGCCAGCCGCCGTCCTCCGCGCGATCCTCGAGCACGTGGGGCTCGTCGCGCAGCCGCGGCTTGTAGGCGCGGCGCGCGCCGAGCGCGCGATCGTCCTTGAAGAAATCGCCCTCGTGCAGCCACGGCCCTTTCTCCAGCACCACCACGCGACGACCCGCCGCGGCGAGAGTGGCGGCGATCGGCGCGGCGCCGGCGCCGCTGCCGACGATGCAGACGTCGAACTCAGGCATCCTCGGGCACCGCCTCGTACCAGCCGCGCGGCGGGCGCGGCGTGCCGGGATCGTGAGCGAGCCAGCGCCAGCCGATGCCGTCGCGATTGCCGCCGTAGACCGGATCGGCGAGCAGGGCTTCGAGCAGGTAATGGACGATCAGCGACAGCCAGTACCGGCCGTCCGGATTCTCCTCGATCCGGCGCAGCACCGCCTCGCGCTCATCCTCGGCGAGCGCGGTGAACGGACGATCGTGACGGCGCCTGGCGTAGGCATCGAGCAGGATCACTCCGCGGCTCAGGAATTCGCGCTCTGCGGCGTCGATGCGCGGATCGAGCAGCACGGCGGACAAATAAGCCGTCGCGTTGATGTCGGCGACGCTGGGCGTTCCGGGCAGCGGAGGAAACAAGTGCTCGTGGAGTGCGCGCACCGTGCGCCAGAACAGCGGCGGCGCGAGGGCGGCAGGCGCCGCACCCAGCGCTGCGAAAGGCAGCGACAGCGCGGCCGCGGTAGCGCCCAGCAGCCATCGCCGGCGCGAGATCGACGTCCTGATCGCGACCATCCGCGAACCTCGGGTAAGCCTTCGGCGAGTCTGGCGCAGCGTCCCGGCCCGCGGTGTTGATCCCGCGCAAGGCCGAGGCGGCCGGGCCGCGCGTCACGTGAAGCGATCGCCTCTCGTAGCCCGGGTGGAGCGCGCAGCGCGTAACCCGGGATCTTTCGGCATACCGATGGGCCGATCCCGGGTTCCGCTACGCTGCACCCGGGCTACGAAGAGCGTGAAGAACGTATGCGACTATTTCGCGCACATTTGCCGGTCACTGCTCGCATATCTGCTGGCGAACGCATTCTCACCTCGCGGTGCATGCCTCAAGCGCTTGAACGCGCGTGAGTTCGCGGCATGGCACCGTTCCTGCTCCGAGTGGCCGACCGCCGCAGGCCGGCGTCTTCATCGAAGGAGTGCAGATCATCATGGGCATCGCTGCCATCAATGCGCGCAATCAGTTCCAGGGCAAGGTCGTGGAGATCATCCGCGGCCCGGTATTGTCGGAGGTCGACGTCGAGACGGCCGCCGGCATCGTGACCTCGGTCGTCACGACACGCTCGATCGACACGCTCGAGCTCGACCTCGGCGCGCCGGTGCTCGCAGTCTTCAAGTCGACCGAAGTGCTGCTCGCAAAGCTCTGAAGCCGCAATGTGCCTGATCGTTCACAAACCTGCGGGACGGGCGCTGCCGGGCGCGCTGCTGCGCTCGGCGGCGGTGTTCAATCCGCACGGGGCCGGCTTCGTCGCGCTGCCCGCGGGGCGCGCGGCCGTGGTCCGCCGCGCGGCGGCGACGCATGCGGATCAGATACTCGGCTGGGCGGCCGATCATCTCGATGACGAATGCGTGTTCCACTTCCGCTATCGCACGCGCGGCGAAGTGGATCTCGACAACGCGCATCCGCTGCCCGTGACCAAGCACATCCATCTTTTCCACAACGGCACGCTGGCGGTCGACAGCCATACGCCCGCGCGTTCGGATAGCTGGCATCTGGCGCGCGATTTTCTCGCGCCCGTGCTGGCGCGACGGCCGGCGCTGCTGAGCGATCCGACCTTCGGCCGCATGCTCGCTGCCGCGATCGGCCGGCTGAACCGCCTCGTGCTCGTCGACACGCAGGCGCGGCGAGTCCTCGTCGTCAATCGCGAGGCGGGTATCGAGCGCGATGGCCTGTGGCTCAGCAATACGCGCTGGTTCGATCCGCGCGTGCTCGACTGGCTGCCGGCCGTGCGGCCCGCGCCGTCACCGGCGCCGCGCGCCGTGAGCTTCCTGTCATGAGCCCGCGGCCCGTGTCCCTGCGGCGCGCGCCGGCGCCGGCGCCGTGCAACTGCGACGGGCTGGCCGAGCTCGTCGACTATCTGAACGATCGGATCGATCGCCTGGGCGCAGGCGTCGGAGAGCCGCACTTCTCGGCACAGGCGGCGCGGCTGGTGCTGCGCGGCCCGCGCGTCGAGACCGAAGTCGGCCCTTTCCTGCTCCGCACGGAAGCGCATCGGCTCGCGCCCGTCATTGCCCCGAGCCGCATCGGCGGTTGGTACAGCGCACTCTCCGTCGTCACGCGCAGCGGGCGAGCGCTGGATGCGGAGACGCCGCTGCGCCTGCAGGCGAGCGACGCGGCGGCGGTCGCGATGGATCGGCTCTACCGCGTACTGCACATGATCAACCACCTCGGCTGCGCGCGCGAACGGACGGACTTATGGGTGCACACGAGTCTGCGCCACGTGCTCGCCGTCGAAGGCCGCCACGGCGCGTTCTTCGAAGAGCTGCTGAAGCGCTGCGGGCTCGGCGCCGAGCGCATCGTCCTGATCGTGCCGCTCTTGCCGGCGGACGACGCCGACTTCGCGCGCCTCGCGCAGGCTTGCGATGAATATGCTTCGCGCGGTTTCCGGCTCGCGCTCGATCTCGGCGTCCCGACGCCGGACACCGCGCGCGCGCTCGCGATCCTGGAGCCCGACTTCGTGCGCGTGCGCGAACGCGATCTCGCCGCGCTGCGCGCGCTCGGCGTGCACACGCGCGCGCTGGTGCGCGATCTCGGGCGCGTCGCGGCGAGCGCGCCGCCGTTCGCCGCGACCGATCTGATCGAGATGTACGAGCGGCACAAGCCCGTGTTCCTGTCATGAGCGTCCAGCCGGCGCTGCCCCAAGAGTGGCACGAGATCGTGGTCGTCGGCGGCGGCGCGGCCGGCATTGCCGTCGCTGCCGGCCTGCTGCGCGAGGGCGCGCGCGACGTGCTCGTCGTCGAACCCGCGGACACGCATTACTACCAGCCGCTGTGGACGCTGGTCGGCGGCGGCATCGTGTCGCGCGAGGACTCGGCGAAGCCGATGGGCGAGGTGATCCCGCCGCTCGCGCGCTGGTTCAAGGACGCCGTGATCGCCTTCGAGCCCGAGCATGACGCGATCGTCACCGCGAGCGGCCGGCGCGTGCGCTACGACTGGCTCGTGGTCGCGCCCGGTATCCAGATCGACTGGGGGCGCATCGAGGGGCTGCCCGCGGCGCTCGAGACGCCCGAAGTCGTCAGCAACTACGGCTATGACTACGCGCCGCGCACCTGGGAGGCGATCCGCAATTTTCGCGGCGGCGAGGCGGTGTTCACCTTTCCGCCGCCGCCGATCAAGTGCGCCGGCGCGCCGCAGAAGATTCTGTACCTGGCCGAACACTGGTGCCGCAAGCGGGGGCTACGCGAGCGGACCCGCTTCCACTATTACTGCGCGACGCCGACGATCTTCTCCTCGCCGCACTATGCCGAGGCGCTGATGAGGAACGTGATCGGGCCGCGCGGCATCGAAACGCATTTCCGGCACGAGCTCGTCGCCGTGCGCACGAAGAGCCGCGAAGCGGTGTTCCGCGATCACGCGCATCGATGCGAAGTCGTGCAGCGCTACGATCTGCTGCACGTCGCGCCGCCGATGAGCGCGCCGGATTTCCTCGAGTCGAGCCCGCTCGCGAATGAAGGGGGCTGGGTCGACGTCGACAAGGAGAGCCTGCGCCACCTGCGCTATCCGAACGTGTTCGGCATCGGTGACGCGAGCAGCCTGCCGACCTCGAAGACCGCGGCCGCCATTCGCGCCCAGCTCCCGGTGCTGCTCGCGAATCTCGAGGCGGCGCGCACGGGCCGCACGCCGGACGCGCGCTACGACGGCTACACCTCCTGCCCGCTGGTCACGGGCTACGGCAGCCTGATCCTCGCCGAGTTCGGCTACGACCTCGCGCCGAAGGAGACCTTTCCCTTCGATCAGTCGAAGGAAAGACGCAGCATGTACCTGCTGAAGAAGCACGTGCTGCCGCAGATCTACTGGAAAGGACTGCTGCGCGGCGCGCAGTGGCCGACTTTGACGCAGGCCGTCGACTGAGCGCGCGGTTTCACGTTTTTCTCCGTAGCCCGGATGACGCGCAGCGAATCCGGGGGCCGGCGGTCGTCAGGCGTAGGTCCAGAACCAGCGCTCGATCCCGGGTTCCGCTTCGCTGCACCCGGGCTACAAGAGGCGCCGAGTAGTCTTCGTAGCCCGGGTGGAGCGCGCAGCGCGGAACCCGGGATCCGGGAAACCTTCAATGCCCCACGGCTGCAGGACGATCCGGATCGATCCCGTGCTCGACGATGAACGCCGCGACGTCGTCCGCGGCGATCGTCCCCGTGCCCTTCAACAGATCGAGCGCCGCCAGCGCGATGTCCGGCGGTCCGACTTCGAAATGTGCGCGCAGCGCGGGGCGGGATTCGCTGAGGCCGTAGCCGTCCGTGCCTAAGGTCGCGTACGGGCCGGGCATCCAGCGCGAGAGCAGATCGCCGAGCGCCTTCATGTAGTCGGAGACCGCGACGAACACGCCGCCTTCTTCGCGCAGCGTGGCCTCGACATAGGGCATGCGCGGCGCCGCCAGCGGATGCAGCCGATTCCAGCGCTCGCAGGCCAGCGCGTCGCGATAGAGCTCGCCGGCGCTGGTCATGCTCCACAGATTGACGGCACAGCCGCGCGCGAGGAGGAGATCGCGCGCGGCGAGCGCCTGCTGCATGAGGCTGCCGCTGGCCAGCAGATTGACGAGGGGCGAGGAGGGCGTCGCGCCCGCGCGGCGCTCGAAACAATAGAGGCCGCGCAGCACGCCGTCCTCGACGCCGGCCGGCATCGGCGGCATCGCATAGTTCTCGTTGTAGACGGTGAGGTAGTAGAAGACGTCTTCCTGGCGCTCGTACATGCGCCGAATGCCGTCGCGCACGATCAGCGCGAGCTCGTAGGCGAAGGCCGGATCGTAGGTCACGAGATTCGGCACCGTCTGCGCGACCAGCGGTGAATGGCCGTCCTGATGCTGCAGGCCTTCGCCGTTGAGCGTCGTGCGGCCGGCGGTGCCGCCGATCAGGAAGCCGCGGCAGAGGCTGTCGCCGCAGGTCCAGATCATGTCGCCGACGCGCTGGAAGCCGAAGATCGAGTAGAAGAAATAGAAGGGGATCGTCGGCACGCCGTGCATCGCATACGCAGTGCCCGCGGCGAGGAAGGACGCCATCGCGCCCGTCTCGCAGATCCCTTCTTGCAGGATCTGGCCGTCCGCCGCCTCCTTGTACGGCAGCAGCGTGCCGGCATCGACCGGCGTGTAGCGCTGGCCGTCCGGCGAATAGATGCCGGCGACCTTGAACAAGGCATCCATGCCGAAGGTACGCGCTTCGTCCGGCACGATCGGCACGATGTAGCGTCCGAGCTCGGGCTCCTTCAGCAGCCGCATCAGGATGCGCACGGCCGCGGCCGTCGTCGACACCGGCCGGCCGGCCGAGCCGCCCATGAACTCCGTAAAGCGATCGAGCGGCGGCGCCGGCAGCGCGGGACATTCGACCTGGCGCTTCGGCAGCGGCCCGTTCAGCGCCGCGCGGCGCTCGCGCAGATAGCGTGCTTCTTGGCTGTCTGCCGGCGGGCGATAGAAGCTCGCCGCCGCGAGCTCCTCATCGGATAACGGAATGCCGTAGTCGCGGCCGCAGCGGATGCGTTCCTCGGCCTTGAGGTTCTTCTTCTGGTGTACGGTGTTGAGGCCCTGCACCGCGCCGCCGATGCCGTCGCCTTTCACGGTCTTGACGAGGATGACCGTCGGCTTGTCTTGCGACTGCAGGGCGCGCGCATAGGCGGCAAAGATCTTCTTCGCGTCCTGACCGCCGCGCTTGATCGAGCGGATTTCTTCGTCCGTCAGCGCGTTCATCATCTGCGCGAGCTCGGGATTGTCCTCGACCCAGTGCTCACGCTGGCGATCGCCCGGCAGCACCGAGTAGTACTGGTAGTCGCCGTCGACCGCCTCTTCCATGCGGCGGCGGAGCACGCCGCGATGATCGAGGGCGAGGAGGGTGTCCCAGCCGCTGCCCCAGATCACCTTGATGACGTTCCAGTCCGCGCCGCGGAAGCGCCGTTCGAGCTCCTGGATGATCTTGCCGTTGCCGCGCACGGGACCGTCGAGCCGCTGCAGATTGCAGTTGACGACGAGGATCAGATTGTCGAGCCGCTCGCGCGAGGCGATGCTCACCGTGCCGAGGACTTCGGGCTCGTCCGCCTCGCCGTCGCCGATGAAGCACCACACGCGGCCGCCGTTCTTCGGCTTGAGCCCGCGGTTCTCGAGGTACTTCGCGAAGCGCGCCTGGTAGATCGCGGACGGCGTCGACAGGCCCATCGAGGCGCAGGGGATCTGCCAGAAGTCCGGCATCGCGCGCGGGTGCGGGTAGGAGCTGAGGCCGCCGCCGGGCTGGAGCTGGCGCCGGAAATTGTGTAGCTGCGTATCGCTGAGCCGCCCTTCGACATAGGTCCGCGCGTAGATGCCCGGCGCCGCGTGCGGCTGCGGGATCACGAGGTCGCCGCCGTAGGCCTCGCTCTTGGCGCGCAGGAAATGATTGAAGCCGACCTCGAGCATCGTGGCCGCCGATGCATAGGTCGCGAGGTGGCCGCCGACGCCCGCGCCGCTGTCGGCCGCCTGCAGCACCATCGCCATCGCGTTCCAGCGCACGATGTGCTCGATGCGACGCTCGAGCTCGAGATCGCCGGGGTAGGGGGGCTGTTCGAGCGGAGGAATGGTGTTGACGTAGGGCGTGTTCAGCGCCGCGTCGTTCAGCGACACGCCGAGCTCCAGCGCCCTTTCCTGCACATAGCGCACGATTTCGCGCACGCCGACGGCGCCGAACTCGGCGTGGATGTCGTCCAGCGCATCGACCCAGTCCGGCTTCTCGGTGAGGAGCAGGGCGATCTGCTCGGTGAGGCTCTGCGGCGCGTTCATCGGCTTTTCCCGGTTGTGCCCATGGCGGGAAGTATAGGGACGCGTCCAGGCAATTAATGGTCTAATGTGGCGCGTTTCTGCGCCGTTTTGGCATTCATGCACCCTTTAGATCGCACTAGTGATTCAAACATGCCAATGATCCCACTGGACCGTACCGACTACCGCA
This sequence comes from Gammaproteobacteria bacterium, assembly GCA_035325705.1. GTDB lineage: Bacteria > Pseudomonadota > Gammaproteobacteria. Next base: position 8,459 of record DAOKZI010000016.1, on the reverse strand, counting down.
TCCTGCATCATCTCCAGAACGACGGCCGGCTCACCAATCTCGAGCTCGCCGAGCGCGTCGGGCTGTCGCCATCGCCGTGTCTCAGGCGCGTGCGCGCGCTGGAGCAAGCCGGGATCCTCAAGCGCTATGTCGGGATCGTCGACGCCAAGGCCGTCGGGCTGCCGATCAGCGCCTTCATCAACGTGTCGCTGCGCAGCCAGGAAGTCGGCGCGCTGGACGCTTTTCAAAACGCGGTGAAGTCGTTCCCGGAGGTCATGGAGTGCTATCTGATGACCGGTAACTCCGACTACCTGCTGCGCGTGGTCGTGCCCGACCTCGAGAGCTACGAGCGTTTCCTGGCCGAGAAACTGACGCGCATCCCGGGCATCGCGAACATCCAGACCAGCTTCGCACTGAAGCCCGTCGTCGCGCGGACGGAGCTGCCGTTGAGTTTGGCTGGCGGCGTTTGAGGCTTATGAAGATCGCATAATGTTTATTATGTCAAATTAGCGACGACAACTTATTCCGGGACACCCATCGAGTTCCCCGCCGTCTTCTAGCGATCAGGTGGGATGTAGCGGAACCAGGGGTCTTCACCGCCCCGACACGCCGTCACCCGGGTTCCGCGAAGCGGAACCCGGGTCTTCGATTGCATCGACACGCCCGATCCCGGGTTACGCGCTGCGCGCTTCACCCGGGCTACGTCGCGCGCGGTCTCACGAGCTGCCGACCGTGACGCCGAGATCGCGCAGGAGGCCGTCGCCGATGCCGTAGCAGAGGCCGTGGATGGCCAGCGCTTGGCCGAGATGCCAGGCGTCCTGGACGATGGTGGTGTTGGCCACGTTCTCGACCTGACGCATCACGTTCAGCTCGCACAGGCGATTCGATCGCGCGACTTCGTCGCCGAGCTCGGCCAGTTCGGCGGCGCGGGCGTCGGCGAGCTCGCGGATTGGGCGTAGCCAGTTCGAGATCAGGCCGCACGATCGCGGCTCGACCGCCGTCTTCACGCCACCGCAGCCGTAGTGACCGCAGACGATGATGTGACGCACCTGCAGGACTTCGACGGCGTACTGCAGGACGGACAGGCAGTTCATGTCCGAATGCAGAACGAGATTCGCGACGTTGCGATGGACGAAGACCTCGCCGGGCGCGAGGCCGATGATTTCATTGGCGGGCACGCGGCTGTCGGAGCAGCCGATCCAGAGATAGTCCGGTGCCTGCTGGGCGGTGAGCCGGCTAAAGAACTCCGGGTCTTCGGCCAGCTTGTCCGCGGCCCAGCGCCGGTTGTTGTCGAACAAGGGGTCGAGGTCGACCGCCCTCCCCGTCGTTTTCAAATCTGCCATGTCGGATCCCGCGCTGTGTTGCGGCGCGGATCATAGCTTGAGGCGGGGACGGCCAGGCGTCGGTCATGAACTTTCCCGTAGCCCGGAAGGAGCGGAATCCGGGCGGCGGTGGCGCAGGTGTACGGTCCTGCGCTGTCTCATTACGCCCGCCCGGATTCCGCTTCGCTCCTTCCGGGCTACGTGTTTCTCGTAGGGCGAGGATCCCGGGTTCCGCTACGCTGCACCCGGGCTACGACGGGATTTCCCGGGAGCTCGCGGTTTCCGCGTTCATGAGCTGTTCGAGGTCCAGGCGGGCTTGTTCGACGGCAGTGATCAGCTTTTCCTGATCGCGGTGCACGGGCTGCAGGCGGCGCAGCGTCGCTTCGTCATGCCGGTGGAAAAGGCGGGCGGCTTCGGAGGCGCGCTGGCGATCGAATCCCATTTTCAACAATGCCTTGACGGCGGTATTTAATGCAGCGGGGAAGGTCTCGCGCTCGAAGTCTTGGATGCCGCGCTCGAGCATTTCATAGGCATGTGTGCGATTGCGGACGCGGATCAGCAGCGGCAGGTCCGGGAAATGCCGGCGCGCGAGATCGACGAGCCGCGTCGTCGCGTCGGCGTCGTCGAGCGCGATGATGAGCAGCTTCGCCTGCTCCGCCCCGGCGGCTCGCAGCAGATCGATGCGCGTGGCATCGCCGTAGAGCACCTGGTGCCCGAAGCGTCGCAGCAGCTCGATTTGCGCCGGATCGTGATCGATGACCGTGGACCGGACGCCGTTCCCGGCCAGGAAGCGGTCGATCACCTGACCGTAGCGCCCGAAGCCCGCGATGATGACGGGGTTCGAGGCCGGCACCGACGGCGTCGGCTCGGGCAGCGCGTGCGGCTCGTGCAGGCGCCAGCGCGTCATGCGTTCGGCGAGCGCCAATACCAGCGGCGTCGCCACCATCGACGAGGCGATCACGACCATCAGCAAGTCGACCAGCGCGGGATCGAGCAGCGATCGGCGCAGCACCTCGCCGAACACGACGAAGCCGAATTCGCCGCCCTGGCACAGCAGTGCCGCCACCAGCCAGGACTGATGCCCGTGCATGCGAAAGGCCTTCGCCAGCAGCCCCATCACGGCCAGCTTCACCACGAGCAGCCCGACGACCAGCTCCAGCACTCGCGCCGATTCCCGCAGCCACGGCCCGAGATCCAGCGACATGCCGATGGCGATGAAGAACAGCCCCATCAGCAGCCCCTTGAACGGCTCGACGTCGATTTCGACCTCGTGCCGGTATTCGGACTCCGCGAGCACCACGCCGCCGATGAAAGCGCCGAGCGCGAGCGACATGCCGACCGCATTCAGCAGCAGCGCGACCCCCATCACGAGCAGCAGCGAGAAGGCGGTGAAGATCTCGCGCGAGCGCGTCTCCGCGATCACGCGGAACAGCGGCCGCAGCAGCGGGCGCCCCATGAGCACGATCGCGAGCACCAGGCCCAAGGCCAGCACGGCCTCGCGCCCATCGAGATGCAGCGACGATTGCCCGCCCGCCCCGAACAGCGGCAGCAGCGCGAGCAGCGGGATCACGGCGATGTCCTGCAGCAGCAGCACTGCGATGCCCTTGTGGCCCGCCTCGGTGTGCAGCAGCCCGCGCTCCTCGGCGAGCTGTAGCGCGACGGCGGTGCTCGAGAACGACAGCACGAGCCCGCACAGCAGCGCGGCGCGAAATTCGAGGCCGAGGCTCCAGGCCGCTGCCGTCAGGGCCGCGGCGCTCAGCAGGAGCTGCAGGCCGCCCATCCCGAAAATCGCATAGCGCAGCTCCCAGATGCGTCGCGGCTGGAGCTCCAGCCCGAGCAGGAATAACAGGAAAACTACGCCGAATTCAGCGACTTCAAGGATTTCCTTCGAGTCCGGTATCCAACCGAGCCCCCACGGCCCGATCAGCACCCCACCGAGCAGATAGCCCGTCACGCTCGAGAGGTGCAGGCGCTTCGTCAGCGGCACGAATAGCACCGCCGTGCCGAGCAGGATAACGAGATTGAGGAGCGAGGCGTGCATCAGGCACCCGCCTCCCCTGCACCCTGGGATGGCGCCGGAGGAACTGCGGCGCGTCCCCGTGTCGCCGCGATGTCTAGAATCATTCTATTATTCCTATTTATTTTAATTTTTAATGATTTGTAGTCTTAACTAAAAGTATCTTGCCAGCTCTAGCGCGACGTAATCATCGTGCTCGACGAAGCGCAGCAGATCGTCCGCCTCGGCCCCCGTGAAGGCCCTCAGCTCGAGCTCGAGCTTCCAGCGTTCGCCGAGCCGCCGGCTCGCTTCGATGTTGACGAAACGGCCGCCGCCGCGCAGATCGCAGCTCACGCCGGCGAGCACGGCCGTGCTCGCCATGTCGTTGAGCGCGACGCGCAGGCCGGTGAAGAGATCGCGATCGAAAGGCGTCAGCGCCGCACGGCCGCGCTCGTCCCAGTTCATTTCCGCCAGCAGCCCGAGATCGGCCTGCGTCCCGCCGATGCCGACCCAGGTGTATTCGAAGCCGCCGACCGCGGCGCCGAAGGGCTCGCCCTGTCCGCTGCGATAGAGCGCCTCGAGCTTGAAGAGCCAGCTCCCGCGGGTGTACTGGGCGTCGAGGCTGGTTTGGTCGATCTGGTCGTAGCGCGGAATGAGCACCGCGGCACCGCTGCGCGTGCGCGCCGGCAGCAGCCGCGGTTCGCGGCTCGTGCCGTGGAAATGGGCGAGGCCGAGATCGAGATCGCCCAGCGCATGCGCATAGCGGAGCGCGACGTCCACGTGCCGGCGGCCTGCCGCCGATTGGTAGCTCGCTTCACTAGAATCTACGCGAGGTTCTGTTCTCAATCGTCCTGATTTACCGGGGAAAGCCCGTTCACGAAATCCCGGGAGCACGAACAGCTCCAGCGTCCCCCAGTCACGCACCGCGGCGAGGTTCAGAAGGGGCTGGCCGAGTTTGTCCTCGGTGTCCGGGTTCTCTACGAGATCGGTCTGGTTGATGACGTCGACGAGATGATTCGATTCGGCGACGCCCCAGAACACGCGCCCTACCCCCGCCCGCAGCTCCCAGCGCTCGCTCGCGACTTCCCACAGGAGCTCGCGGACGTCGGCGTGGGAACGCCGTGAGTCGCCCTGATCGATGCGTACGAAGGGCAAGAAAGTGAAGCTCTGCGCGCCGTCCGCCCAGGACCAGTAGGCCTCCGGCCGCGCGACGGCCGAGCCGTTCACGCCGTGCTGGCCGGCGAAGGCCGCGGATTCGGTGAAGAGCCGCGCCTCGGCGGCAACGGCGCCTTGCAGCTCGAAGTCGGCGGCGTGGGCCGGGCTCGCGATCGCGCAGAGTGCGCATGCAAATGCACGGGAGGCACGGGCACGCGCGGGGCGTTGTCGGTTCGATGCGGTGGGGGCCTCCATCGGCGGGATTCTACAGGGGCGGCGGAGAGTGCTTCTTGTAGCCCGGATGAGCAAAGCGAATCCGGGATCGAGTGCCGGGTTATGCGGGTGTGCCTGGGCAGGCCCGCTGGACCCCGGATTCGCTGCCGCTCATCCGGGCTACAAGAGGGGTGCGGATCGGGGATGGCGGGCTTGGCGCTTCGTAGCCCGGGTGCAGCGGAGCGGAACCCGGGATCTTGCGGAGTGGAACTTGGGATTCTCGATATACCGATAGGCCGATCCCGGGTTACGCGCTGCGCGCTTCACCCGGGCTACAACAACCCGGGGGCTACAACAACCCGGGGGCTACAACAACCCGGGGGCTACAACAACCCGGGGGTTACGACAACCTCGGGGGTTACGGCAACCTCGGGGGCGACGAACCACCCGGGCTACAACAATCCCTGGCTACAAAATCACGCGATCACCGCAACTCTACAGCTTCGCCAATTCTTCCTTCGCCTGCTCCAGCCCCTTGAAGTCGAGGTTAGCGTCGACGGCTTGCTTGAGGTTGTCCTTGGCGAGGACTTTGTTGCCGAGGCCGACGTAGGCCATGCCGAGGTGGTAGCGGATGAGAGCCGAGTCGGGGGCGGCCTGGATGGCTTTTTCGAGGTACTCGCTGGCCTTCTGGTAATCGCCGAAGTGGTATTCGACCCAGCCGATGGTGTCGAGATACGCCGGCTCGGTCGCGTCCACCAGCAGCTTCGAGAGCTCGCGCGCGCGGTTCTTCGAGGCGTCGTCGGTCTTGTACTCGATGAGCAGCATCGCGAGGTTGTTCGCGGCGAGCGTCGACTTCGGGTTGGCCTTCAGCACCTTGTCGTACTGCGCGATGGCCTGGTCGAGCTTGCCGGCCTTCTCGAGATAGGAGGCGAGACCGGTGACCAGCAGCGAGGAGCCGCCCGTCTTCTCGATGCCCTCCTCCATCGTCTTGATCGCGCCCTCTTCGTCCTTCAGCGCGATCTTGGCCGTGGCGAGGTTGCGATAGAGGATCGCCCACTTGTCGTTGGTCGCGAGCGCGGTCTCGAACGACTTCTTCGCCTCTTCGTAGCGCTTGCTCGTGAGCTGCAGCTCGCCGAGCAGATTCTGCGCGACGAAATTCTTCGGATTGCGCTCGATGACCTCGGCGAGCCGCTTTTCGGCGACGTCACGCTTACCCATCGCGAGATGACTCTTCACGAGCTGCGACAGCGGCTGCACGGCATCCGGCGACACGGCGAGCGCGGACTCGAACTGCTCGATGCTCTCCGGCAGCTTGTTCTGCGCCTGCATGACGAGCCCGGCGTAGTAGAAGCCGATGGGATCGCTCGGCAGGATCTGCTTCAACTGCTCCGCGACCTCCATCGCCTTGTCCCACTTCTTCTGATAAACGTAAGTCTTGAACTTGCCCTCGAGCGCGGGCCGATTGTCCGGATCCTGCTTCAGCACCTCGTCGAGCTGGCCGATCACGGCGTCGAGGTTCTGCTGCTGCGAATAGAGGTTCGCGAGATCCCCGCGTAGCTGCAGCGCCGCGGGGTTCGCCTCCGCCGCCTTCAGCAGCGTGTCGATCGCGAGCTGCGGCTCCTTGTTCGCCTGGTGTGCGCGCGCGAGCAGGCGGGAGATGTCCGGATTGTTCGGGCTGTCCTTCAGCGCCGAGCGGTAGTCCGCGATCGCCGCGCCCGGATCGCCGGCGTCGAGCGCGAGCGAGCCGCGGAGCACCAGCGCGTCCTGATCGCGCGGATTCTCCTTCAGCACCTCGGCGACCAGCGTGCCGGCCCCGGCCTTGTCGCCGGTCTTGGCCATCACCATCGCCTTGCGCGTCTTGGCCGAGAGCGCCTGCGGAGAATTCGGCTCGGGCTCGTCGTCGATGATCGCCTGGTAGGTGGCCTTGGCCTCCTCGGGCTTGTTCGCGGCCTCGTAGAGCTTGGCGAGCGCCGTGCGCAGCTCGAAGTTCTTCGGATCCTTGTCGACCATACCCTTCAGCGTGCCGATGGCCTTGTCGCCGGAGACGGTCTTGGCCTGGAACTCGACCAAGGACAGCTTCGCGGTATTGGCGTCCTTCGGCGGTTCCTTGATCTCCTCGGCGGCTTTCGCGAGCACGGCCTCGGCCTCGTCGTTCTTCTTCTGCTCGGCGAGGAACTGCGCGAGGCGCAGCCGATGGCCCAATACCTCGGGCTCGGCGGCTACGATGTCGCGGAAGAGCTTCTCGGCCTCGTCCTTCTTGCCGACCTGCGTATACACGCGCGCGAGCAGCGCCTGCACGGTAGTGTTCTTCGGATCCTTGTCGAGCGCGGCTTTCAGCGTCGCGATGGACTCGTCGGGCTTGTTCGTCTGCAGATACAGCGATGCCGCGAGCGCGGACGCGTTCACGTGGCCGGGCTTCGCCTGCAGCGCCGCCTCCACGTCCGCGAGCGCGCCGTCGATGTCGTTGTTGAGCGCCTTGATGCCCGCCTCCAGCGTGAGCCCGTCCGGATCTTTCGGATCGAGCTTGAGCAGCTTGTCCGCGAGCTTCTTCGCCTCCTCGGTGTTACGGCCGAGCAGGTAGATCTGGCCCATGCGGGCGAGCGCCTCGCGATGAGTGGGATCCGCCTCGATGATGCCGAGATAGTGGCCGGCCGCCCCGCGCCAGTCCTGAAGCTTCTCCAGCGTCTGCGCCAGCATGTAGCGGGACGGGATGTCCTTGGGGTCGATTTGCAGGACGTTCTTGAATTCGAGCCGGGCCTTGTCGTAATCCCCGGCGTCATACAGGGCCTGACCCTTTTCCATGTACGCGGCCTTGCGATCCTCGGCACCGCCGCAGGCGGCGAGCGAGGCCAGCAGGATCACGAGTGCGAGCTTCTTCATATGCATTGTTTAGCCCGGTTCCTTAACGAAAATCGAATCTTACAGGGACAAGTATTAAAAAACTGTAACAGCGTTGGCAGCTCTTTCGAGAGGCCCTCGGCTCATGCGTCGGACAACGGGGCGTTCGTCTCCTATCGCAGCCGGCTCGCGTGTCGGATCTCGCCGGCATGCCGAGCCGCGCCGCTTCCACTTTGCAGCGGGAACAAACGATGAAGCACCTCTACGCCCGTAGCACTCGCCATGACCGACGATTTCGAGCCCGATGAGTCCGTCGAGTTCAGTGGCGTGGGCTCGAGCGGTCAGGGGCTGGCCTTTGGATGGCAGCGAGATTGGCGGTGCCGCGCTGTGCGCGATGAGGGCATGAAGGGCTGGGGGCCTGAGTTCCGGCGCCTCGGAAACAACCCCGAGGTCGCCCCCGGGGTTGCCATCGACAACGACCCGCCCAGGCTAAAAACGGGCCGATGCCTCGGCATCGAACGGTCCGCTCGGTCGTGATGGCTCGGCATCGAGCACCTCGCTGAATTCAATGCCCACCCGGATTCCGCCGCGCTTCTTCCGGGCTACAAGAGGAGGCGTCGTAGCCCGGGTGCAGCGTAGCGGAACCCGGGATCTCCATACGCCGAACACCGCCGAAGATCCCGAGTAACGCACCGGTGTCGTTCTTGTAGCCCGGAAGGAGCGCAGCGGATTCCGGGCGGCGATGGCACAGGCGTACGGCCGTCCCCAAGCGCTTTCAAACTCCACCACCGAATCCCCAATCCGCCCTCCTCTTGTAGCCCGGATGAGCGCAGCGAATCCGGGGTTCGGCACCCGCCGGCACGCAGGCGCGTAACCTGGCGCCCGATCCCGGATTCGCGTTGCTCATCTGATGGGATGGACTCCTCCCCCTTCTTATTCGGCCTCGATGTGCCACG
>DAOKZI010000015.1:0-112044 GCA_035325705.1 Gammaproteobacteria bacterium | reverse complement strand
CGCTAAACGTGCTGAATGTCGAGATCAGATCAGGGACTTATTCAGAAGTTCCTTAGACATCACCTGCTGTGTGGCGGCTCGAACGCCGGGATCGGTTTCGTGACCCGGCCAACGCAGGACGGCTATCACCTGCATTGCTTCTTCCAGCAGCGCGGGCAGCTCGCACTCGGTGTAGTGTTCCATCGCTCTCCGTTCCCGGCTGAACAGCATAGGGTGAGATGTGGCCTGATCTGTAGGAGCGGCGCGAGAAATAGGTCGGAGCAAAGCCCGCGACTTGGCGCCCGAAAAGTCAGCCGGTGCGGCCTGCAATCGACGATAGACCGGGAAAAATTGAATCACCCAGGCATAGAAAACGCGAGCGGGCGCCGCGAAAGCTCTCGCCGCGCCCGAATTCATTCTCGCTGAGCGCTCACCATCACGCGCGACGCACCCTGCGCGATAACTACACCTTTCTCGCCGGGCCTTCAGCGGGCAAGGCGCGTCGCCAGGACGCTTGCGACACCGTGAACCAGGGCATGCCGGCCTCAAAGAGCGTGATCTGCACCCCCGGTGCACTCGCTGTTCCGCGATCACTTTGGCGCGACACTGCCGGCGCTGGACGGACTCAGCGATTCTAGGGCAACGCGTGCGCCACGGTGCGCAATACTCGTCCGCGATCTCAAGTTCGCGATCTGGTTGCCCCGCATTTGCGGGAAGCCCTCCGGGAGCGAGTCTTGTACTGTGGCACGGACGGCTTTACTGGCCGCCATTGCAACCTAATCCCGCGGCTCAACTCGCCAAGAAAGCAAACCCCTTCGAGCCGCGGGTCCTTTTTCCGGCTATTCAACCGCGACGCCCCGCCGGACGTCGAGGCAGCGAACGAGCACGGGCCGATACTCCAGCGGAGCACTGAACGGAACGCGCGTGCATCGCGAGACGCGTTAACTGCGGAGCAAGGGCCTTGCTCGGCATCCGAAACTCGAAAAACTTGACATAGCTCAAGAATTGGTCACACGTAAGTGACATCCACGATAGACCGAAGGCACGGACCGCCGCTATGGTTTGGACCGCTTTTGCACTTAGGAGCGTCGCCATGGCAACCGCCGCCGAAGCATTCAGCGCCCGCGTCAAGGTGTGGGACCTCCCCTTGCGCTTGTTCCACTGGCTTACGGTGATTGCTGTTGCGGTGGCCTTCCTTTCATCTGAAGAGGACAGTCCGCTGAATCACTGGCACGTTATTGCCGGGTGGTCCGCCGGCCTGCTTGTCGTCTTTCGGTTGGTGTGGGGTTTCGTCGGCGGCGAGCACGCCCGCTTCGCTGACTTCGTTAAGCCCTCTCGTGTACTGAGCCACGTGCGCGAGCTCCTTCACGGACATGCCGAGCCGACGGTCGGCCACAATCCGCTAGGAGCAGTAAGCGTGCTGGTCCTGCTAATGATGATCATGGCGACGGTCTATACTGGCGTCGTTCTGATGGAAGAGGCGCACGAGGCGATCGCATGGACGCTGCTTGCGTTCGTCGGGGTGCATGTTGTAGCCGTAATCGCAATGTCATGGCTATCCCGCGAAAACCTTGTATCGGCAATGGTGACCGGCACCAAGCCGGCGGCGCGTCATCCTCGAGCGCGCGACGCGCGCGCGCCGGGCCTTATAGCGTGGCTAGTAGCGGCCATCGTGCTTGCCGGGTCCGTCTATGCGGTGCGCCGGTACGATCCCGAGGCCTTTACCTTGCGCAGCGCCGAAAAGTACGAACACCAGATCAAGGCCGAACGAAAGGCGGCCACATCGCAAAACGCCGCGGGAGGGTGAAACGCGCTGCGTTGGCTGACACATACAAGCCCGGACGTGCTGGGGCCGCAACTCCCTTCATCCCGTGCCGTCTACTGCGTAGCCAGCCAACTGCGCGCCTCGCGTGCCGCCTGTGATAGCGTCGTGGTGCCATCGTAGATTTTTGCTGTGAGGGCGGACGCGAGCGTCGGATTCAGGTACATCAGCTCGAAGACTAGGAGCCGTTCGAATAGGTCAGGGCCGAGCATTCGCAACGTGCGTTGCTGCTCACGATACGTATTCAAATTTATGATGGCTGCGGGCATCTCGTCCGTTATTGCAAGCGCGTATTCTCAGGATACACTCTGTCGCCGCGCTTTACTGTCGGCCGGGCAACACAAGAATCGTCATCAAAGGTGAAACTCTGTTTTGCGCCCGAAGCGCCGCTCGCGCTCGGTGGTCCGCGTGCAACCACAGCGCGCGCTTAGCCGCCGGTGTGCGCCTCAGTATTGACAACGAAGCGGGAACATGTCGGCCGAGTCGGTTCCGTCGCCCCAAAGCGACCACAGTCTCCGGCCTGCGGAGCTTCCCTAGTCCTCGTCCGGCGCAACCGGCTGGCGAACCGTTCCCGCTTCGAGCGCGCGCTTGTAAAGCGCTTCGACGGCGGCATCGTCCACGCGGTGGCCAGCGCGGCGGAGCGCGGCTTCAATTTTCTTGCGTTCGAATTCCGGCACTTCCACCCGGAAGCGTGACGCATCGTCGGGCGAGACTTCGAACGCACGCGCAGGCTTGTCGAAGCTCCACCAGTGGGCGCCTTCGATCTCACCGCTGACGATGAGCCGATCGATAATCTTTCGGCGCTGCTCGTCAGTAATCTTCTTGTCCTCACCAAGCCGCCGCTGTTCGGCGTAGATGGCGTCCTCCACCGCCTTGAATAGCGCGCCTTTTTTGGCCTTGTCCTTCGGCGCGTCGTCCCAGCCGAGCTCCCGATAGATCGCGGTCATCTGCTGCATCAATGTCACGTCGTCGGCCGATGCCTTCGGCGTTTCCCCCTTGCGGATCGTGTCCTGCAGATCGTGCAGCTTCTCGCGCTCCGCCGGCGCGAGCGCGGGATATAGTTCACGCAGGTCGGTGCCGAGGAAAGTTTCCGGGGCATTTGCCGCCATGAACCGCAGGTCCCCGTACACTCCCCAATCGGTCTCCGTCTTGATTCCGGCGGCGTCCCGCTTTGCCTGGGCGCGCAGCGTCGCGAAATCTTTGCCGTCCATAGCAGCCAGGATATGCGAGGGCACTGCGTTAATGTCGCCGGTGTCAGCGTAGAGGCGCCAGGCGCTGTTAGCCGCGGCGACGCGATACTTCATAGTCGCCTCTTCGCGCTCAGCATACTGCGCCTTCACGCGCGTAAGGATGGCGTCTTCGTCTTCGCCTTCATGATGCTTTCGGACGTAGGCGAATGCTTCGGTTTCGGATAGCCCCTTCGCCATGACTGCGTCGGCAGCTTCCTGAGAGCGGACCTTGATGCCGCCAAGCCGCAGGGAACGCTCGATCTGCACTTGCGCGGTTCCCGCTATCTCCGCCTTGTTCGTGTCGTAGTAGCTCTGCGCGGCCTTCGGATCGGCATCCGCCATCGCGCCCAACACTTGGCGGTGCAGGTTGGTCAAAAATTCGGATTCTTTCGCCGCCTTCAGCTCTGGTGACCAGCCGTTGAGAGTAGAAACCGTCGCCGTTCAGCGGAGAATGTCCAGTTTCGCAGCGGCTACAGCTGCCGCGTCGTGCCAGCCGGCGGCCGCCATGTTGATAGAAGATGTGATACTGGCTTGCGCCGATTCCTCGAGCGAAGCCTGCCGCTCGCGCGATTCGTGCAGGGACATCGCGTCGAGCGAGCGCACGCGCAGCTTCGTCATGGACTGCTCGAACAGTTTGCGCGTGATGTCGTTCGGCATGGTGGAGGCGTGGCACCTCGCGGAGTCGTGCCACCATCGCTCCGCGTCCTTCGTCAGTCCCCAAGCCTGTTGCCCGCGGCGCTCGCTGGCTTGCGTCTCGAAGGTGCGATATTCGTCGGCGAGAGCAGCTTCTGCGCGAAAGATGAGGTCGGCGTTCTCGGCGTCTTGAAGCCTTGCGGCGACGCCGAGCGCAGTGCCGCCGGCGGCGGATGCCGCTGCGCCGGCATCGGCGAGGCGATCGCCGGCGGCGCTGAGTAAGGACGGGGAAACTATAGGCGTTTCACGAGCGCCGGGGATCGCGGTCAGGTTGACTCGCGGCGCCGGGCCGTAGGTTGGAACTTTCACGAGGCGGCTTCCTTTCGACAGCATTTGCTATCTCGTTCTTGAATTTTTTGATTTGAAAAAGGGAACCAGCGGCGAAGGCTTTGTATAAACCCCACCCCGCCAATCTGACGAAAATCTGCCCCCCGCCCCGGGGTACCCCCTGGGCCCCCGGTTCTCGCGGGACTCCGACGCCGGCCGGCGCCGTGACGCGCGCAGCGTGGTCGGCGAGCGGTCGCCGCGGCCGCTGTGGATTCTGTGGCCGAAGCCATCGACCGCATCCAAGTAGCGGAACTACAAGGCAGCCGATGCGCCGCTTCGCGCTGCCTGTACTCACAGTTGGCACCACACGCCCGTCACACCAAGTCATCGACGTCTTCAACCGCGTGCCACTCCACGTCCTCGATGGGCTCGGCGTTGTGCGCGATGCTCGCAGGGGCGTGCTGGGCTGCGCTAAGCACCTGCACCACGCGGGTGGCGAGCTCCAATTCGCTTAGGTGCAGCGGTGCGCCGCCGCTCGTGACATCGAGGCGGGCACGCTCGCTGTACTTTTCGGGCGCAAGGTTGCTGAGCAAGAACTTGAGCATCACGGCATCGCCGGACAGTGCCAGGCGGTGCGCAGCGGCTTCTAAAGCTTCGACGCGTAGCTGCTCGGCCTCTTCCCAAGCGCGGGCGAACGCGGCGTCCCCCTGCCGCCAATAGAAAACGGTGCGGCGCGCGACGCCTGTAGCTTTTGCTGCGTCTCCGGCGGTGAGGCCCTCGCTGACGAACTCGCAAAACTTGCGCTTTCGATCCTCGGTTGCCAGGCGTGCAGGTGCTGCGGCTTCAGTCACACGGCAACCCACGGTTGTGCTCGCACTGGAAACCGGCGACGCGCCGCTTCACGTCGGGCACTTCCCGCGCAGCTCGCGAAAGCAGGGCGCGTCTATCACTGCATGACGCGGGCACACGTCACATAGCGCTCGCGCCTTCCCGCGCCACGGAGCGTCGGCGTCGTGGTGCGGGGCGGGTTCGGGCGTGCGCCCGCGGACTGCCTCCGCGAGAGTGCACTGAAGCTCGTCAGTGGAATTCATAGCTCGGCTTCCAATCGCGCGGTTTGCGCCCGCGGCCGGGCTTTTTCGCCGTCGGCATCGGCCAGGTTTCGGGCGGCACCGGCAGAATGCTGTAATCGATCGGCGAGCCGCGATCGCAATGCGCGACGCGATCCTCGATGCGTCCGATCCGGGCACCGCCCGAACCGTGCCGGTGCATGTCGCCACACGCCGGGCAATACGCGAACAGAGTCCCGCCTTGAATCCATCCCAAGACCGCCGGAGGGCCGCGGCGGCCGTGGGGTCCTCGCGCCGCCAATGTCGCGAACAACGCCGCCGTACCTGCCGGATGGCGCACCAACGTCTCGAGGAGGGGATCGCGCTGCGCGTGCTCGAAGACGGCCTCGACGTCGACGCCGCGCGATCGCGCGTGCTCGATGGCGATATCCATCAGCACGATGCCCTCGCGCTCCGACATGTGGTCCTCGAGCGCGCCGAGCAGAATGCGGGCGCAGTCTTCGACCTCAGTCTGGCTCAGCTGAATGTTCATTCGTGCAGATCTTGAAGGCGCTTCTGCCATGCGATTTCGGCAACTGCTTCGACAAGGTCGGGATGGTCGCCCGCACCCGTCGCGGTCAACCAATCGGCCACTTGCGGATCACGCGCTACCCATCGACGAGCGAGGGCGTGCACTTCCTGCCAGCGATCGCCATACGCACCGTGTAGCCGGTCCTCGGCTTCGCGCCGCCACGCAAGTCGCTGCTCGTCCGTCGCGCTCGGGCCGTGCGTGATGGCACGCTGCAAAACTTCGTGATGACGATGGTCGATGCCCATCGCGTCCATCAAAGGTTGTACTACATCCGCGATCGCACTGATCTGATGGCCGCTCATAAGGTGCGCGCGCTCGTCGCGCTTGACGAAATCCACCGCGCTCTGCCGTCGCGTGTGCGCGTATAGCTGCCCCGGCAGCACGGCGTCAATATTGGCCGCCGGCGTGACCTCGCCCGGCGGAGCCTTCGAGCTTTCCGATTCCGTGCGCCCGGCGAGGAAGGTCGCGTTCTCGGCAGGTGCGCCGTCGCGTGCGCCCGTGGTTGCGCCGTACAGCTGATCGGCGATTTCGTTGAAGTTCATCGCGCGCCCTCCACGCTGCATCGGTTGGCGATGGCGTGCATCGCGTCGGTCATCCGGCCCAAGATCGAATCAACCTCGTCCTGCGACAGCTGCGAACCTGGGCCGCGGAACCAGCGCAGCTCCGGCAATCGCAAGTCGAGCCAATCAAGGATCTGCTCTTGAAGGTTGAGCTTGGCGTGCAGCTCGGTCCACGGCATGAGTCGGGTTAGCTCGACCGCAGGACCCTCGACGGCGCGGCGGGCCTGCGCGACCTTTGCGAAGCCTTGGTTGATGCGCGCATGACCGGCTACGAGATCGTCTAAGCCTTCCTTGAACATCGCCGGTGCGTCGGTGATGAACTTCAGGCCGACATCGATCGCCGCGCGCCTGCCGTTTGCGCACGTGTGTCCGTCGGCGTCGGCCGCCGCGCGGCGTTCGGCCGTCAACTCCGAATGCTCGACGGTCAGCGCGTGAAGCTCGACGTTGATCTCCTGAAAGCGTGCGTTGTTCGCAGCAAGGCGCTGCTGGTCCGCTTCGTGTCGCGCGGCGAAGTCCGCATCGAGCTCGAGGCGGGGATCTGCCGCCGCCTCGCGCACCCGGCGCGCCAGCGGCAGCGTCTCCTTCGCCAGGTCGGCTTTTTCGTCGGCGAGTGCGCGGTGCTGGGCGCTGTTGCGCGCGAGCTCTTCGTCGACGCGCTCGACTTCGTAATTCGACTGATCGCAGAGCCGGCGCATCTCTTCGATCACCGCTTGGCCGTATTGCCACGACGTAATTTTGTTTGTCATACCGCGTCCCTTTTCGCTTGAGCCCATACGGTAGCGCGCTCGCGCGATCGGGAACGGCCGCTGTCAGGTAACTGTCAGGGGCCGTCGGCGTGCTCTTTCGGTGATGATCTGCGGCGAGCCCGGCGCCGGCACGTAGCGCCCGTTCATGCGGATGTTGGCGACTTCGGTAGCAAGGGCGAGGCATTCGGCGCGAAGCCGCTTTACCAGGGTGCGGCGCACGCTGGTGTAAAACCCCTGCTGCGTGACAGGCGAGACGAAATCGCGCCCTTCGTTGAAGGCGTGGATGGCGTCGCGTGCCAGCTGCGCGCCGTCGAGCGGCAGATCGATCTCGCGGGGGTTCGAAAGGGGGCCGACCGTCCATTTCACACCGACGGGGTCGTGACGGACGAACAGCAAGGTTTCCGGCGACGAGGATTGGCGGATTTGATCTCGGACGAAATCGAGGAACGCCGCCCGCTCGACATCGTCACGCGGCCACGCATCGCCGACGGTCCGCGCCGCGCGTTCGAGCATGCGAATGTGCGCGGACGTCATCGTCGCCACCCCTTCGAGCGCCTGCGGGGAGTGCGGGTAGTTGCGGGGAGGGTTTCAGCCTCTATATAAAAACTGTCACTGACAGTTTTCAGAAGATGGTTTATATCCTCCCCGCAACTACCCGCACTCCCCGCAAATCCGGCGCTCCGGCGCTCGGTCACACGTGCAGATTTTTGCGACTTCGCCCGCCGGCGACGCGAAGCTGCAAATTTTTGCGAGTTCACGCCGGCACCGCCCGCCACAGCGCCGCCTTCGTGTGCCGGTCTTCGGCACGTTCGAACCGCAGACCGCCAGCGATCTGTCCTGCGTGCTGCCGCAGCCACAGTCCCAGCCGCTTTGCATCGAACCGAACATCACCCGCATGCACGTCCCGCATCGCGGCGTCGAGTGCTTCACCGACTTCTCCCAATCCGTCCGCCGTCGCGATCGCATCTTTCGCCGGCACGGCCCGGTCGGCGAAGGCCGCCCGCCACGCGGCGAGCACCGCCGCGAGCACGGCTTTCTGTGGGTCCTCGTTGACGGCAGCCACCGCGCTGGTGATGGGGTCGGCGAGCTCGAGGCCGACGTCGATCTCGGCGAGCCAGCACACGCATTGCCTGACCAGGTCGTCCCACACTTCGAACGACGCTAGGCGCCCCGCCGCCAGCGGCACGCCACGCACCATGTAGCCGCGGAGCACGGTCAGGGCCGCGATGATCAAGTCGATGCGGTTGTCCTGCACCCTCGTCACTGGATCGAAGCCGAACCGCCGGAGGAAAGGCACCTCGACGCGTGCGTCGATGCGGCAGGCGAGGAAGCGCCGGCAGGTGTCGCCGACGAACCTGATGTTGTTGCCGGTCGCCATCAGCAGGGAGCGGTTCGGTAGCGCTACGACGCGCGATTCCCCGAGCACGCGATCGGCGTACGTCGGTGCCGTCAGGAAGGCATTCAGGGCCGCGCCCTCGACGGGCCGCACGACGTTGTCGAACACGATGGCGGGGTCGCCCGCCAACAGCGCGGCGAACAGCACCTTGCCTAACTCGGCCTCGTCTCGCGGCGGCGACAGCAGCCGCACTGACCGCCCCATCAGCGCGGCAACCGTGCGCGCGGCCAGCGTCTTGCCAGATCCCGCCGCCGGCGCGTCGAAGGCAAAGCCCGGCACCGTCGGTACGCCAGGCCGCACGGCGGCCGTCAGGAGCGCCGCCAGCATGACGGCCCGACTCTCGGCACTGTCATACGGGAAGAGCGCCACCGGCGCCCACAGGGCGCGCAGGGCGGCGCGTACGTCGTCGATCGACGGCGCATCCGGCACCCGAGGCAGATCGACTTCCTGCGTGGCGTAGTACAGCCCGGTCTCGTCGTCGTAGCCCGGCACGTCGAGCACCGTGCCGTCCGGCCGCATGGTCGGCGCGGTGATGACGGCAGTCAGCGGCGGCAGACCGCGCTCGCCGCCGGTGCGCTCGACGATGAAGTCCGCGATGCGAGGGGGCATGGCCGTCGGCGCCCATGCCTTCGACCGGGCGTCGTACTTCGTCCAGCGCACGACGCGACTGGCGTGATCGCACAGCGCCGTCGAGCTCAGCACCTGCAGCGTGCCGTCGACCGTGACGCGCGCGACCCGCGGGCCGTAATCGTAGAAGTGGTTCCGGCGCATCACCTGCAACGCGTCATCGGCGCGCCAGGATTCTTCGCCCGGCTGCACGCGCAGCTCCGTCGGCTGCCGGCATAGTTCGAACGTCTGGTCGCCATGGGCGTGGCTGTAGATGCTCGGGCGGCCGCCCAGCGTGCGGATGATCGCGACGCGCCTGTCGTTCCGGTAGTCCGGTTCGAGCGGGTCAGCGCACCGCACCGCGTTGTACTTTTTCGGGTTGTCCAGAATTTCGGCGACCGTCGCCTCGATGCCGTCATGTAACGTGATGGAGAACTCCGGATAGAGCACGCCGCGATCGAGCGCCGACGAGACGATAGCGTGCGCGCGGTCACTGTCGACGCCGCGCGCCTTCAGCGCCTCGCCGCGCTCCTTCACGTATTCGGCACGGGCATGCGCGACTTCGTCCGCGACAGCGTCTTTCGCCTGACGCTCGATCGCTTCGAGCTCGGAAGTCTCCGCGGGCGTCAGGTCGAGAATCCCGCGCGTATCGAACGGCGGCGCGTCATCGTTCCAGCACGTCGGCGTCGGCCGGCGCTGCTCGAGCGGTGGCGTGCATGCGGCGCCGGCCGCGAAGTCCAAATGCTCCGGACTCCACACCGTTGCATCGATCAACGAGCGCTTCAGGTGCTGCCCGGACTTCGACACAGCGAAGCGGCCGCGCCCCGCGAGCCATAGGCGCTCGAACAGCGCTTTGCCCGCGCGCGGGATGTCCGTGCCCTTCGCGACCAGTACGTATAGGCGGAAGCCTCGCAGGCCTTGCAGCTGCTCGCCGGTGGCCGCGTTGTAGATGAAGCTCGACGACGACGCGATCGACACCATCGGCGCCGCGGCGAGCGCGGGGCAGACTTCGATCAGGATGCGGCGCAAGTCGTCGGGCGTGATGGGCTCTGCGTCTGGCGCGGGATCGTGGTCGATCATCATGATCGCCGGGCCGGTCGGCCAGCGCATGAATTTCTTCGTCCTCGACTTCGCCCCGCGGACGCGATGCACGTCCTCGTCGGGAACGATGCGCACTTCATCAGCATCGAAAATGCCGTGCGCGAGCGCCTGATTGGTCTCTAGGCCCTGCATGAGGGCGGCGAGCTCGCAGACGCCGCGCACGCTGACTCGCCGCGCGGTCCCGCGCGACATCTGGCCGCGGGTAGCCTTCTGCAGCGAACCGTCGGCGTCCAGATCGTAGCTCTTGGTCAGCAGGCCGCTCGCGTTCGTGAAGACCGTCAACTTGCCGCCAGCCTTCGGGTCCACACTGCTGGCGCGTACTAGTTTTCCCATGTCTCCCGCTGCCGATGCCCCCGCCGTCGGCGCGACAACGCCGGCGGCGGCCTCCGTTACGTTCATCGGTTCACGCCTCCGCGGCCTGAGCCGTTCGCGATGCGACCCAGCTGTCGACTGCGTCTGCGCTCCAGCCGCTTGCCTTGGCCGTCAGTTTGACCGGCGCAGGAAATTGGCCGGCGCGGATCAAACGGTAAATGCTGGCGCGGGAGAGCCGAACCTGTTTCTGAACGTCAGAAATTCGAAGGATTTGGTGTGCCACGATGCACCCTCTGCGGTTAGGTGCATAACACGATAAGAACCGACTAGCGCGGCATGTATACGGCCGGAACCGCCTCGCGACAAAAAGAAGCCGACGCTAGGTCGGCTCAGGGACACCAGGGACGCCAGAGGAGGCACGATTCTAGGTCGCAGCTTCACACCCCATCGCTCAACCCTCCGCCGCTTCGAAGGCGTCGAACACCTTGGCGGCGGCTTCTACGAAACTGTCGAAGTACGCCTCGGGCGGATAACCGCGGAACTGATCGTATAGGTCGCCAAATACTTCGATCAGGAAGAAATCGCTGCCGCCGCGTGCCTCGTGAAAAGATTTCAAGGCCTCCGTGGCTGCTTCGTAGTTGCCTTCGGATACTTCCTCCGCAATGTGTTTAAGCAAGTCGTACTCGGCATGTTTTTGCGCCCATTCCGCGCCATGCTCGGCGCCCTTGGCGACAATCTCGGCGTCCCTGCGCGCCTTTGATTCGCGGAGGTGAGAAAAGTCGTACTCTAGTTCGATCGAGGACATGTGCAGCTCCTTTCGTAGCTTTGCGCCTCCGACGGTTGCCGGATGTCTTAAAGCTTAGAAAGGAGCCGCGATGCGTGCCGCCCGCAATGTCGAGACTTTGCGGGCGGCGCTTTTATGGCGGGCTTGGCTTCCGCTTCTTCCGCACCCGATCTGCCCGCTTTCTGAGCGGGTCGGGCGCCTCGTCTTTGCCGGCGACTCCGCGCCATTCAAGATGCTGAACGAGCGAACGCGCGGATGTGTCCGGATAGACGAGGTCGCCGAGTTGATCGAACTCGCTCACCGCGTTCGCGAACTCCGCATCATGCTCCCTGCCGCCCATACCGACCGCCCGCAAGTAGTGGTCTCGCCTGTCGCCCGTCGTTTGCGCTTCCGCTTCGAGAATGTTACTAGCCACTTGACGGAGGAACTGCTTCACTTCGCGGGTGAATTCGCCCGCTGCAGCTCGCTTCCAGTGTTCGAAGTTTGTAGTACGGTCCCATCGCACGGACATCACTGCCCCCTTTCCGCTACACCAAATCGGCGTCGCGCAACTTGTCCAGGTGGTCGGCGTACCAAACCATCATCTTCCGTCGCTCTGCGAGGTGCGCGGCCTTGTTGTACGCCGCGCGCACCTTGTTGCCTTCGGCGTGCGCCAGCTGCCTTTCGATGGCGTCGACGTGCCACAGGCCGGACTCGTTCAGCAGCGTTGTCGCCGTCGATCGGAAGCCGTGCGCGGTCGCCTTGTCCTTCGAGTAGCCGAGCCGTCGCAAGCATGCGTTCAGCGTGTTCTCGCTCAGCGGCCGGCGCTTCGAGCGCACCGACGGGAACACGTAATCGCTGCCCTTCGTGAGCGCCTGTTGTTCGCGCAGGATGGCGACCACTTGCGGCGCGAGCGGCACGATGTGTTCGACGCGCTGCTTCATCCTGCCGACCGGGATGCGCCACTCGGCTGCCTCGAGGTCGAATTCCGCCCAACCGGCGGCGCGAAGCTCGCCGGGGCGGACGAACACATAGGGCAGCATGCGCATCGCCGCGCGCACCGTGGCGTCGCCGTCCATCGCGTGAATCGCGCGGAGTAGGGCGCCAAGTTCCTTTTCGTCGGTGATGGCCGCATGGTGCTTCGTCGTGCGCACGTGCAGGACATCACGTAGCGCGTCGGCGGGATTGCGATCGGTGAGCTCTAGCGCCTCGGCGTGGCGGAAGATCAATGCCGCGTCCTGACGCAGCCGGTGCGCCGTCTCCAACGCGCCGCGGCCCTGTACGCGCTCGAGCACGTCGCGAAGTTCGCTGCGGGTGATCTCCGCGATCGGACGCGCGCCCAGCTCGCCGATCAGGTCCTTCTCGACGCGCGTGGTGACGAGGCCCCACGTGCGTGCCGACCACTTATTGCGGTTCTTCTCGAACCAGGCACGGGCCACGCTTTCGAACGTGTTGGCCTTGGTGACCTTCTCGGCCTTGCGCTGCGCCAGCGGATCGATGCCGCGCGCTACCATCTGCCGCATTTCTTCGCGGCGCTCGCGCGCGGTTTTCAGATCAATGTCGGGGTACGTGCCGAGGCTCAGCCGCTTCTGCTTCCCCCCGTGGCGATATTTGAAGCGCCACCATCTGCCGCCGGTCGGCGCGACCTCGATGGAGAGACCTCGGCCGTCCGCTTTCGTGTAGGGCTTCGACTCGGGTTTGAGTGCTTCGATCTGCTTTGCTGTGAGCGCCATTGGTGCCAACTCCCCTAGGCCAAAAGTGCGCTGATCAACGACGATGCAGGTTTGGTTCCTAACGACGAATTCGCGACATTCTCGCGAAATTTCCGCGGCACGCCCCAATTTCATCGCCGTTGCGCCAGTTGGCCCCACAGGGTCAACTTGGCACCAACTCTGGCCGCGGAAAGCCTGCGCTGTCAAGCGACGGCGCGAGACGCTGAGATACGAGAATGGAGAGTTTTAGGCCAAAAAACGCGACTTTAGGAGGCGAGATGAGACGGACGGAGACGGTCTGATACGGGCGGTTGGCCTCGCCAGCAGGAATCGAACCTGCATCTGGCCCTTAGGAGGGGCCCATTCTATCCGTTGAACTATGGCGAGGTCGGTACAAGCACGCTGATTGTACCCGCGCGGGATGAATCATTTCCGCTCCGCCATCTTCGCCCACGTATCCTTCAGCGTGACGCTGCGGTTGTACACCGGGCGGCCGGGGCGGTGGTCGCGGCGGTCGGCGCAGAAGTAGCCGAGGCGCTCGAACTGGAAACGTGCTTCGGGCGCGGCGTCGGCGAGCATCGGCTCGAGCTTCGCGGTGCCGATCACGCTCACGGAGCGCGGGTTCAGATGCGCGTGGAAGTCCTCGGCCGCGGCCGGATCCTCGACGTCGAAGAGTCGGTCGTAGAGTCTCACCTCGGCCTCGACGGCGTGCGCGGCGGACACCCAGTGGATCGTGCCTTTGACCTGGCGGCCATCCGGTGCGTTGCCGCCGCGGGTCGCGGGATCGTAGGTGCAGCGGATCTCGACGATCTCGCCGGCTGCATTCTTCTCGAAGCCGGTGCAGGTCACGAGATAGCCGTAGCGCAGCCGCACTTCGCGGCCCGGGCCCAGGCGGAAGAACTTCTTCGGCGGGTCTTCCATGAAGTCTTCGCGCTCGATGTAGAGCTCGCGCGAGAACGGCAGCGTGCGCGTGCCGAAGGACTCGTCCTTCGGATGATTCTGCGCCGTCAGCGCCTCGACCAAGTCTTTGGGATAGTTTTCGATCACGAGCTTCACGGGATCGAGCACCGCCATCACGCGCGGCGCGCTGCGATCGAGCTCTTCGCGCACGCAGTTCTCGAGCATGCCGACGTCGATGATCGTCTGCTTCTTCGTGACCCCGACGCGCTCGCAGAACTCGCGCAGCGCTGCCGGCGGATAGCCGCGCCGGCGCAGCCCCTTCAGCGTCGGCAGGCGCGGATCGTCCCAGCCGGACACGAGGCCCTCCTGCACCAGCGCGTGCAGCTTGCGCTTGCTCGTGATCGTGTAGTTGATCTCGAGGCGCGCGAACTCGTACTGCCGCGGACGCGAGGGGACCGGTAGCTGCTCGAGCACCCAGTCGTAAAGCGGGCGATGATCCTCGAACTCGAGCGTGCACAGCGAGTGCGTGATGTGCTCCAGCGCATCGGAGAGCGCATGGGTGTAGTCATACATCGGATAGATGTACCACTGGGCACCCGTGCGGTGATGCGCCGTCTTGCGGATGCGGTAGAGCGTCGGATCCCGCAGATTGATGTTCGGCGAGGCCATGTCGATCTTCGCGCGCAGCACGTGGGCGCCGTCCTCGAACTCGCCGGCGCGCATGCGTGCGAACAGCTCGAGGTTCTCCTCGACCGTGCGCGTGCGGTAGGGGCTGTCGCGGCCGGGCTCGGTCAGCGTGCCGCGATACCGGCGGATCTCCTCCGCCGACAGGCTGTCGACATAGGCCTTGCCGGCACGGATCAGCAGCACCGCGTAGTCGTGGAGCTGCTCGAAATAATCGGACGCGTGGTAATAGCGCTCGTCCCAGTCGAAGCCGAGCCAGTGCACGTCGTCGGCGATGGCCTGCTCGAATTCCTCGCTCTCCTTCTCCGGATTGGTGTCATCGAAGCGGAGATTGCAGATCCCGCCGTAATCGCGGGCGATGCCGAAGTTCAGGCAGATCGACTTGGCGTGGCCGATGTGCAGATAGCCGTTCGGTTCCGGCGGGAAGCGGGTGGCCACGCGGCTGTGGCGACCGCTGGCGAGGTCGGCGTCGATGATGTCGCGGATGAAGTTGCTGCGGGCCGGGGGCGTGTCCATGGTTCAAGTCGAAGCGACGCGAGGCCGATGTCCTTGCTGGAGTGGATGAGGCCGGGCATTGTCGCATAGCTCCTCACGCTGCGGGCCGCGAGGCTGCGCGGCCGGGTCGAGCGGCCGCCGCCGAGAGCCGGCGCGGCGACGCTTCGATGTTACAATGCCTTACAATGTGCCGGGCCTGGCCTGTAGACCGCCGGCCGCCCCGGAACACGATGTCCACCGGCACGAGCCGACGGTAGCAAACGGAACACATTCGAGCATGGCCCAGGGGCAGGAGCGACGGCGCTACGCGCGTATCCCGATGAGTCTGGAAGCGCTGATCTCGGTCAGCGGCCGGCCGCCGATCGCGTGCACCGTCAAGGACTTTTGCGTCGCCGGCATGTTCATCCAGACCGACGAGCGCCAGCTCCGCTTCATCAACATGCACGACAAGGCGACGCTGTATTTCGCCCTCGTCGTCGGTGGTGAACGCAAGGATCTCCAGCTCAAACTGCTCGTCTGCCGCGTGATCGCGACCGGCATCGGGGTCGCTTTCCACGATCCCGATCCGAAGACGATCGGGATGCTGCAGGGGCTAGCCACGCTCAATGCGCCGCCGTCGCCGACCGAATCGATGTCGGAGACGCAGAAGCGCTTCGCGCCGGAGTTCGGCCGCATCCTGCCGCGCCTCTCGGCGCTGGTCGGCTCGACCGCGCAGTTGATGACGGACGAGTTCGTCCGCCAGCTCGGCGATGCCTTCTTCGCCGCCGCGCGCGACGCCAAGACCAATCGCGACTCGACGCTGTTCACCGATGCGCAGTCGGCCCTGCGCCGCCGCGCGGATAAAGTGCGCAAGCAGGTGCCCGAGATCCTGGCGCGCGCCGCCGCCATACTCGGCAACCCGCTCGCCGATCGCGCGACGCCCGCCGAAGTCACTTCGCTGTCCAATCTCTCGCTCGTCGACAAGGACGAGTTCGAGGAATTCCTGTCGGTTTCCGAAGCCGTGTCGGAGCTCGAAAGCCGCTTCAAGGAGCCGCTGCACGCGCTGTCGCGCCGCCTCGGCCTGCTCGCGCGCCGCGTGATGGACGACAGCAACAACCCGGTCGGGCCGGCCGTCCTCTGCAACGCCTATGCGGAGTCGATGAAAGGCCTGCTGGCGAACAAGGCGAGCAGCGATCTCGCGTACAAGACGCTGCGGCGCGTGCTCGAGCCGCATCTCGGCAGGCTCTACGCCGCCGTCAATCAGCTCCTCATCGACAACGGGATCATGCCCGTGCTCGAACAGGAGCGGGCGAGCTTCAAGCCGCTCGGCGCGGGGCGCAAGACCAATCCGCCGGTGCCGCCGCTGGAGCGCAGTCAGCACCCGCCTCTTGGCGATACCCTGAGCCCGATCAATCCTGCCGGTCCGCTGCCCGCATCCCCGCCGGGCCCGTACGAGCGCGTCGCCTCCGGGCTGCGCGCCGCGCCGCCGCTCGCACCGGGCGCCCCGCCTCTGCCGAGCGGGCCGCCGCCGGGCGCGTATCCGGGCGGCGTGAGCGGGGCGGCACCCGCCATGCCGGGCGCTCATCCGCAGGGCACGCACGGCCCGCTGCCGCCGGGGGTCCCGCCGATGCCGGCGGGCAGCGTCGCCGCTGCGATGCCGGCGCTGCCGCCGCTCGTCGCCGGCGACGGCGTGCTCGGCGTGCCCGGCCTGCACGGGATCGGCGGCCACGGCGGGATCGCGGGCGAAGCGACGTTCAGCGGTTTCGGCTACGGTCCCTCGGTCGCCGTGCTGCCGAGCTTCGAGCAGGCCTACCACACGGCGCAGACGCAGCTCGCGCTGCGCCGTCAGCTCGCTCCGCAATACGCGGCGCCGGCGCTGCCCGCCGGCGGGCACTACTACAGCGGCGTGCAGCTCGCCCACGGCCTCACCCCGCTGCAGCACGCGCTGCTCGACGACGCCGAGCCCGAGCTCTTCGACGCCGAGTTCATCAAGCAGCGCGTCGAGGCCGCGCTCGCGGCCGACGGGCTCGCGGATCACGCGATCGGTCAGGCCGAGAGCGACGCGATCGAGGTCATCGTCAGCCTGTTCCAGGCACTGCTGCAGGATTCGATGCTCGCGGATTTCGCGAAGGCGCAGCTCAAACGCCTGCAGCCGTCGGTGCACAAGGGCGCGCTGATGGACCAGGAGTTCTTCTCCTCGACCCAGCACCCGCTGCGCCAGTTGTTGAACCGCGTGTCGCTGCTGCGCCAGGAACAGGGACAGGAGGCGCAGCAGTACATCACACGCGTGCGCGGCCTGATCGACAGCATCAACCGCGAATTCGACGGCGATCACGAGCTGCTGCATCCGATCATCAGCGAGCTCGACGAAATCCTGCGCGATCAGCGCCGCCGCTACGAGGGCAACGTGCAGCAGGTCGTCGCGGGCCTCAACGAGCAGCAGATCGTGCTGCGCGAGCGGCGCGAAAAATCGGGCCTGAAGCCCGGTGAAACGACGGCCTCCCAGCAGGAGCTGCCGCCGGAATGGAACCGCTGGCTGAACCGCTCGAAGGCGCTGAACGTCGGCGACAAGCTCATCATGAACGCGAACACGCGGCAGGCGACGCTGGTCACGCTGGCGTGGATCGGCGACGACTACAATCCGTTCGTGTTCGTCGATCAGCGCGGCATGAAGTCTTCGACGCTGACGCTCCAGCAGGTCGCGATGTACCTGCGCCGCGGGCTGCTGAAGCCGCTGCCCGACGACGGCGCGGCGGCCGTCGATCGCGCCCTATTCGGGGTCGTGAACAAGCTGCACGGCGAAGTCGCCGAGCACGCGAATCACGACGCGCTGACCGGGTTGCTCAATCGCAAGTCCTTCCTGCACGCCGTCGACGACAGGCTGCCTGCCGCCGGCAAGCCCGAGGCCGGCGCGGTGCTGTGCCAGCTCGCGCTCGAGAATCTGAAGGCCATCAACGATCGCCACGGCGTGGAGGCCGGCGACGACGTACTGAAGCGCGTCGCCGAGGCACTGCAGGCCCGCTACGGCAAGAAGCCCGTGCTGCTCGGCCGCCTCGGCGGCAGCGAAATCGCGGTGTACTGGGAGCGCGGCGGGCTGCAGGCGGCGTACAAGGAAGTGCAGGAGCTTTGCGCGACCTTGAACCTCATCGAGTCGCTGCAGGAAGGCGACGTCATGGCCTTGAAGTCGGCGGCCGGCCTGCTCGCGGTCGAAGACAATCTGACCAAGGCCGAAGATTTATTGAACGCCGTCGCCGAGGCCTGCAACACGGCGCGCGGCATGCCCGAGAAGCCGATCTTCATCGCCGGCAGCGACAACCGCCATCGCAAGCAGCTCGAGCAGATGGCGGCCTACGTGTCGAAGGCGGTCGAACGCGATCGGCTGGCCTTGCTGTACCAGGAGGTGCGCGCGCTGTCGAGCGCGAGCCAGCCGGCGGCCTACGTCGTGGTCAGCGCCGAGGATCGCAACGGCAAGCTCGTGCCGCCGACGCTCTTCAGCCGCGCCGCGGCGACGTCCGAGCGCGCCTACGACGTCGATCTGTGGGCGCTGAAGCACACGCTGGCGTGGATGGCGCGCAACGAAGAAGACGTCGAGCGTTTCAGCGCCTTCATCGTGCCGCTGTCGCGCGCGGCGCTCGACAGCGAGAGCCTCGCCAACACGATCATCGCCGAGCTGATGCAAACCGCCGTGCCGCCGTCGAAAGTGTGCTTCGAGGTGGCCGACAAGGAAGCCGTCGCCAAGCTCGCCGAGATGGCCGATCTGGTCAATACGCTGCGCGAGTTCGGCTGCCAGTTCATCCTCGGCGAGTTCGGCGGAGCCCGCACCAACTACGAATATCTGAAGGAGCTCGCGGTCGACTACGTCTCGATACAGCAGGAGTTCGTTACCGACGCGCGCCAGAACCAGAAAGACTTCGCGATGGCGAAATCGATGAACGAGCTGCTCCACTTCATGGGCAAGCTCACGATCGCGCGGCAGGCGGGCGACGGGATCGGCGAGCTGGCCAAGGAGCTCGGCATCGACTTCATCCACGACCAGACGCGGGCGACGCGTCTCGTCCTCACGGCGGAAGCATGAGCGAACATCCGGCCAAGATCGGCAAGTACGACGTCATCGACGTGCTCGGGCGCGGTGCGATGGGCGTCGTCTACCGCGCCCACGATCCTTACGTCGATCGGCCCGTCGCGATCAAGCTCGCGACGAACGCGGACGCCGACAATGAAGGCGTCGCGCGGCGCCTGTTCATCAACGAGGCGCGCTCGGCCGGCCGGCTCGATCATCAGAACGTGCTGAAGGTCTACGAGGCGGGCGAGGACAACGGCCAGCCGTACATGGTGATGGAGTTCATCGACGGCGGCGATACCCTGCGCAACTACTGCCGCAAGGAATCCCTGCTGCCGGTGCCGACGGTGATCCGCATCATCCGCCAGGCGGCGGACGCGCTCGACTATGCGCATCGCAACGGCGTGCTCCACCGCGACATCAAGCCCGCCAACATCATGCTGACGAAGGAAGGCGTCGCGAAGCTCGGCGACTTCGGCATCGCGCGCCGCATGGGCGCGGATCAGACTCAGATCGTCGGCTGGTTCGGCTCGCCGCTGTACATGTCGCCGGAGCAGGCGCGCGACGCCGAAATCACGCCGCAGTCGGATCTCTTCTCGCTCGGCTCCGTGTTCTACGAAATGCTGACCGGCTCGCCGCCGTTCGCCGCGAAGGGCTTGACCGGCCTCATCCAGAAAGTCTGCCACGAGGATCCGGTGCCGCTGACGCAGGTGCGGCCGGATCTGCCGGAGCAGCTATGGCCGATCGTGCGCAAGCTGCTCGAGAAGGACGTCAAGCGCCGCTACAAGACCGGCGCCGAGCTCGTCGCCGATCTCGACGGCCTGCTCGGCGATGCGCGCAAGCTGCCGCTGGTGCTGACCGACGAGCAGAAGATCGGCAAGCTCGCCGAGCTCGGCTTCTTCCGCGAGTTCGGCGAGAAAGAGCTGAAGGAAATCGCCAAGGTGTCGACTTGGCGTCGTCACGACACGGGTCAGGCGATCTTTTCGGAAGGCGACAAGGAGCGCGCGTTCTACGTGATCGCCGACGGCGCGGTCGCGGTGTCGATCAACGGCGTGCGGATCCGCGATCTCGATCCCGGCGACTGCTTCGGTGAGATGGAATACCTCGCCGACGGCGGCCGCAGCGCGACCGTCACGGCGAATCGCGAGACGACCGTCGTGAAGATCGATCGCGACTACAAGGACTGGGCCTCGCTGCCCTGCCAGCTACGCCTCGGCAAGGCCTTCCAGAACGTCCTCATCGAACGCCTGCGCCAGACCACCCGGGAGCTCGCGAGCGCGCTGCGGCGCTAGCCCGGGATCCCCACGCGCCTGAGGCCAATCGAAGATCCCGGGTTGCGCGCTGCGCGCTCCACCCGGGCTACGAAAAGCCGCGTCCCGCGAGCGCGCCGTAGCCCGGGTGCAGCGTAGCGGAACCCGGGATCTTTCGGCTCCGCAAACGCAGAATTCATGGATTGAAAGGATGCGCACGCTGCTCCCGCCGGCGCATCAGAGTTTCGCGTCCTTCTTCAACTGCAGCAGGGCGACGCCGACGGCGGAGGACACGTTGCCATAGGTCGAGCCGCTGCCGAGCAGCGCTTCGGCTTCGGCAAAGCGGCGAGCGTTGATCGCCTGGGCGATTTTGGCGGCCTCGGTGTGGAAGGCCGCATGGCGTTGCACGCAGGTGTCGTGACTGGGCAGCGTGCCGAAGCGGGTCTTGCCTTCGCCGTGCAGCCACTTGCCGAGCTCGCAACAGCGGTCGTCGCCGATGTTGCGGGCATCGATGGCTTCCTGCTTCGCGATCGCGCTGCGAAAGCGGATTTTCCAGGCGGCGTGGTGTTCGATGGCGGTGCTGAGATCCATGCGAGCTTCCTCGTGTGATGATTTCATTACGAATCGGCAGGAATTACTCGGACTTGAGCGGCGCTCTCAGCCGACGTCGAATCTCACCCACGCGATTGCGCCCCACACCACGGCGAGCAGCACGAGGCTCAGCAGCACTGCGGCCGAACCCAGATCCTTGGCCCGCCCCGACAGCTCGTGACGCTCCATGCCGACGCGATCGACGATGGCCTCGATACTCGAGTTCAGCAGCTCGACGACGAGCACGAGCAGCAGCGTCGCGACCAGCAGTGCGAATTCGAGCGCGCCGCGCGCGAGCCACCACGCCGCTGGCAGCAGCAGTATCGCGAGCGTGAGCTCCTGCCGGAACGCGGCCTCGTGGCGCCACGCTGCGCGCAAGCCCTGCAGCGAATAGCCGCAGGCTTTCCACAAGCGCTCGAAGCCGGTGAGCTTGCTCGGCATGACCGTCTCAGAGAGGCTCGATGACGACACGCGCGAAGACCTGCGTCGACAGCCGGCCGCCGAGCGCGCGCGTGTGCGTCGCGGTCTCCGCCAGCGCCGTCATGAGGCCTCGGCGCAGCCGGGCGGTAGGCTCGGGGAGACGACGGGAATCGAGCATCGAAGTGACGGTCATGTAAATCTTTCGGCGGAGAGGAGAGCGAGCCACGCGCGGCACCCGCGCGTGGCGGGAGTATAAGGGAAGGGGGCGGTGAGCCCGCGGCGTCGCGGCTTGCTCCTCTGCCCTCGCCCGGATCCGAGAAACCCTGGCTTCGCCTCTCTTGCCGGCGGTCGATCGCTGGATATAATCACACCTGTAAATCCATACAGGTGTGTCATGGTCGACCCCCTCACCGAACGCCAGCGCGCCGTGCTGAGCTTCATCCGCGCCGCCTTGCAGCGGGACGGCTTGCCGCCCACGCGCAGCGAAATCGCCGCGGCGCTGGGTTTCCGTTCGCCGAACGCGGCCGAGGAGCATCTGCGCGCGCTCGCCCGCAAGGGCGCCATCGAGCTGCGGCCCGGCGCCTCGCGCGGCATCCGCGTGCTGGAGGAGAGCGGTGAGGAGGGATTGCCGGTGATCGGGCGCGTCGCCGCCGGTCAGCCGCTGCTTGCCGCCGCCCACGTCGAAGACACTTTGAAGATCGATGCCGCCGCGTTCCGGCCGCGCGCGGATTATCTCCTGCGCGTGGAGGGCATGAGCATGCGTGACGCCGGGATCCTGCACGGCGATCTGCTCGCGGTGCATGCGGCTGCGAGCGCCGACAACGGCCAGATCGTCGTCGCGCGCGTCGACGACGAGGTCACCGTCAAGCGTTTCCGCCGCCGCGGTCAGCGCGTGAGCCTGCTCGCCGAGAATCCCGACTTCGCGCCGATCGAGATCGATCTGCGCACGCAGTCGCTCGCGATCGAAGGCCTCGCCGTCGGCGTCCTGCGTACGCGCCTGCGGTGAGGCGCGCCGCCGCGATGAGCCTCGAAGATCTCATGCGTCGCGCCTGCCTGTGGCGGGCCGGCGAAGCCTGCGCCGAGCCGGGCCTGCCGACCGGCTTCGAGGCGCTCGACGCCGCGCTGCCGGGCGGCGGCTGGCCCTTCCCCGGGCTGGTCGAGATTCTCTCCGCGCAGCCGGGCAGCGGTGGCCTGCGCCTGCTGCTGCCGGCGCTCGCGCGGCTGTCGCGCGAGTCGCGCTGGCTGATATGGGTCGCGCCGCCTTATCAGCCCTATGCACCGGCGCTTCGGGCGGCGGACCTGGCGCTGCAGCGGGTGATGCTCGTCGATCTCGCAAGCGAGACGCAGGACGCGGACGGATCCGTCCGCCCCACGGCCGCGGCCAGTGCCGAAGTGCTGTGGGCCTTCGAGCAAGCCCTGCGTTTTCCGGGCTGCGGTGCGGCGCTGCTGTGGCCGCGGGAAATCGACGCGCTGTGCCTGCGGCGCCTGCAGCTCGCCTGTGAAGCCGGCGGTACGCTCGGCGTGCTGTTCCGGCCGGCCGAGTGCGCCGCGCAGGCCTCGCCCGCAGCCTTGCGCCTGCTGCTCAAGCCGCAGCCCGCCCGCGCCGCGCTCGACGTCATCCTCCTCAAATGCCGCGGCAGCCCGCGGGCGCGCGAGTGTCACCTGCCGCTGGAGGACGAGGCGGCAGGCGCGAGTTTCGGCATGCCGTCCGGATGAAACGCTCGAGCGAGCCGTGCCACGAGAAGGTCAGCCAAATAACTGCTCCGTGAATCACTACAAACTCGAAGAGGCCATAACTCGCCGTGAAAGAAGGCGTCCGTTCTCGTAGCCCGGGCGCAGCGTAGCGGAACCCGGGATCGGACATGCCCGATATGCAAGCGCTTTCGGCCCTGCGCGGCGCGCACCGCGCGGGGCTCTCTCGAATGCATGAGGCGGATGGCGGGCGCCGATCCCGGGTTACGACACCGCCGTTCACGTTTGAAAACTATGGGGGGATGCGCGTGCCTCGTCACCGTTGGGCTGACGCAGGAAGCCCGGCATTCCGCTCCGTGTGCGGCCGCCCTGCAATCTTCGTAGCCCGGATGAGCGCAGCGAATCCGGGGTTCGGCGGATCATTGGATGCAAGCGCGAGGCTCGGCGCCCGATCCCGGATTCGCTGCGCTTCCGGGCTACAAGACTGAGCATCCCGCGTTGGGCTTCCTTCGTCAGCCCAACCTACGAAGCCGCTCGATTTCACGGAGCAGTGATTTGGAGTCTCTCGTTGCGGAAGAACGGAAGAGTTGCGTAGCCCGGGTGCTGGGTAGCGAAACCCGGGATCCCGGAAGAGCGCTCCCCAGATTTGGGTTCCGCGCTGCGCGCTGCACCTGGGCTGCGCAGAGGCTCGAGCGTTCAGGAGCGACTTTTCGATTCGAGACGCGGACTTCATCGATCGAATTTGCGCTCAGCATTCAAAAGAAGCCCAAGGACATGCCCATGAACAAGCCCGACGATCGCTCTTCACCCGTCTTCCCGCCGCTGCAGTCGCTGCAGCGGCGGGTCCATCCCGTGCCGCGCACTTCGGCGCTCGCCGTGCCGGCAGGGGCGCTGCCGGCCGCCGCGCCGTCGGCGGTGCTGTGGCTCGCGATCCACTTGCCGCAGCTAGCGCTCGACATCGCGACCAGTGCGCATGCCGAGCGCCGCGCCTGCGTGCTGAGCGAAGGCGAGGGCACGCGTCAGCGCATCGCGCTCGTCAACCGCGAAGCGGCGCGGCTCGGCATTCGCCCCGGCATGGCGCTCGGCGCTGCGCATGCGCTGGGCGAGGTGCAGGTGCTGCCGCGCACGCCGGCGGCCGAAGAAGCCGCACTGGCGCGGCTCTGCGCCTGGGCCGCTCAGTTCACGCCGGTGATCAGCGCCGTCGCGCCGGATGCGCTGCTGCTCGAGGTCCGCGGCAGCCTCGCGCTCTTCGGTGGCCTGCACGGCCTGCTATCGAGGCTGCGCCGCGGCCTGCGCGAGCTCGGCATGCAGGGTTTTGCCTTCGCCGCCGCGCCGACCCCGCTCGCCGCCACCTGGCTCGCCCGCGGCCGGCAGACCGCGGCGATCGACGCGCTCGCCGCGCTGCCGGCCGCGCTCGCGCCGCTGCCGCTCGATGTGCTGCGCTTGCCGCTGAAGCAGCTCCAGGATTTCTACGCCATCGGCGTGTACACCGTCGGTGAATATCTGCGCCTGCCGCGCGATGGCCTTGCGCGCCGTTTCGCACCCGAGCTGTTGCAAGCGCTCGATCGCGCGCTAGGCCGCGAGCCCGATCCGCGGCCCACGTTCACGCCTCCCGCCCGCTATATGGAACGGATCGAGCTGCTGTGGGAAGTCCGGCAGATCCAGGCCCTCACGATCGGCATGGAGCGCCTGCTGCATGAGCTCGGCGGCGTCCTGCGCGCGCGGGGCGCGGTACTGCGCGGCTTCACCTGGACGCTGCACCATCGCGACGGCGAAGCGCTCGCCCATCGCATCGCGCTGGTCGCGCCGAGCCGCGACGCCGCGCATCTCACCAAGCTCACGCGCGAGTATTTCGCGCGGCGCCGGCTGCCTTCGCCGGTGCGCGCGATCGAGCTCAGCGCCGACGATTTCGAGGCGGAGCGCGCGCGCGCGCCCGCGATCGACGACCTCTTCCGCCGCGGCAGCGTCGCGCAGGGCGCCGAAGAGCGCTGGCCGCAGTTCCTCGAACGCCTGCAGGCGCGGCTCGGGCCCGAGGCCCTGAAACAGATCGTGGCCCTGGCCGATCCTCGTCCCGAGCGGGCGATGCAGGCCCTGCCCATTGGGACACCGCTGCCGGGATCGGTGGCGGCGGACAGCCCCGTCCGTCGTCGCCGGCCCCGGCCGCTGTGGCTGACGCGCGAGCCCTTGCCGCTGCCCGAGCGGAACGGCCGGCCTACGCTCGGCGGCGCGCTCACGCTGGGTCTCGAACGCGAGCGCGTGCAGGGCGGCTGGTGGGAAGGCGCCGATCTCGCGCGCGACTATTTCATCGCCCGCGATCCGCAGGGTACGCGCTGGTGGGTGTTCCGCGAGCTGGACGGCCGCCGCGGCTGGTACCTGCACGGCGTGTTCGAATGAGGACGAGCTTGCACGAGACAAAGCTTCCGCGGGCCACCAGAATTTGTAGCCCGGAAGCGCAGCGAATCCGGGATCGGCGCCGGTTCAGGCGCCTGCAGGATAACGGCCGAACCCCGGATTCGCTGCGCTCATCCGGGCTACAAGAGCAACGCGATCGGGATCGGGCGACGGTTCAAACGCCTGCGCCGGACAAGCGCCGTCTGGGTCCCCGCCTCCGCGGGGACGGCGGCTGAGGCATGCGCACATCCTTCGTCGCTCCGCGCAGACGGTGTGGACGGCAGCCCAGTGAACGAACTTAAAGGAACCCATACGCCCGAGCCACCGCCGCCCGAATTCCGCTGCGCTCCTTCCGGGCTACGAAGACGATGAGGAGAACGTGCAGCACGGTACGTGTCGTTCCCGCCCGCGCGGGGAGCGATGTGTATCCGCTATGACCGCGAGAGCGCCGAGCGCGTCGTTCCCGCCCGCGCGGGGAGCGATGAAGACTTCAGGCTTTGCGCCGAGCCGCGCCTCTTCCGTAGCCCGGAAGGAGCGCCGCGCAGCGGCGCGGAATCCGGGATACCGCGCCCGGATCCCGCTGCGCCTTCCCGGCTACGAAACCGCGTTGTTTCCGCGCAGCGCCTGCACGGGTAAGACCGAAGAATTCAGCCGGCGCTCGATCCGGCACGAACGGATTGCCCGCCTCCCGGCCGCGCCGGCACGGCGAGCCTACTGCCCTCAAGACCGCGCGGGGTGAAGACGATACAGCTTCATCACGGGGGAGTTCCATGTCGACAGTCAACGACACCACGCGCCTCGGCGCCGAGCAGGACTGGAAGCAGCGCTATCGCGATCTGGCGCGTGAAGCGGAGCAGGAGCGCGCGGCCTCGGCACAGAGTGAACGCACTTTGATCCAGGCGCTGTTGAAATTCGCACAATGCTTCGACGGGCTCGACGCCGGGCTCGATCGCCAGCTCAGCGGCCTGCGCGCCAATCTCCGCAGCGGCAGCGAGCTCAAGATCCGCGCGGGCCTTCTCGGCGAAGTCGGCGATGCCTGCCTCGCCCAGTCGCGCAAACGCGCCCATCCGCCGGCCGACAACGGCCGTGCGTCGCTGGACGCCCTGGTGGCGGCGCTGAAAATCCCGCCGCAGGCGGCGCTCGAGTTCAAGCAGATTCAATCGCGCCTGCGCAACGGCGAGGATCCCGCACGCGTCGCCGCCTTGCTCGCCGAAGCCTTGAACGATCTCGCGGCCGCCGCCTTGTCGCGCACCGGCAGCATGCGCGCCTCTTCTCCCAGCGAAGACTTCGTGCCGCGCGTGATCGACGAGCTCGCCGCACGCGAGGCCCTGCGCGAGCGCGCGATCGAGCTGCGCACGGCCTGGCAGCAGGACACGAGCCTCGCCGGACGCCAGGCCCAGGCCGGGAAGCTCGTCCAACTCGTGCGCGACGCGCTCGCGGTGCAGGAGACGCCGGAGACCAGCCCCGGCGCGAGTCTCGCCCAGCTACTCGACTGGCTGCTGCTGCCGACCGAGTTCGAGGAGCGTTCGCAGCAGTTGCGCGAGACGCTCGGCCGCGGCAAGAGCCAGGATCCCGTGCGTGAAACCGGCAGCTTCCTCAACGATCTCCATGCCTTCATGCGCAAGGATCTGCGCACGCTCGAGGACTATCTGAAACAGGCCTCGGAGAATCTGAACGTCATCGATCACGAGCTGCGCTATGCCGTCGATCACAGCCGCACGACGGCGCAGGAGTCGAGCGAGCTGACGCGCGGCATCAATGCGCACATGGACGCCCTCGACGCGGCCGTGCAGGGCGAGCAACCGCCGGCCGATCTGCGCGCGCTGGTCGAGCACCGCGTCGCGACGATCCGTTCGACGATGTCGACCTACCTCCACATGCAGCAGCACAAGCAGGACGCCTACGAGCGGCGCATCGCCGATTTGACCCAGCGCCTGCAGGGCTTCGAACAGGAATCGAATCGCCTGCGCGAGAACCTCGAGGCCGAGCACGCGCGCGCCCACAGCG
The DNA here is from genome assembly GCA_035325705.1 of Gammaproteobacteria bacterium. Lineage (GTDB taxonomy): Bacteria > Pseudomonadota > Gammaproteobacteria. The sequence continues at coordinate 84,751 of DAOKZI010000015.1, read as the reverse complement.
ACACGCTGACCGGCGCGCCGAACCGGCTGGCCTACGAAGAACGCGCGCAGATCGAAGTGAAGCGCGCATGGCGCCACGGGTCGCCGCTGTGCCTCGCCGTGCTCGATCTCGATCGTTTCAAGAGCATCAACGACAACTTCGGCCACAAAGCCGGCGACAAGCTGCTGCGCTACACCGCGAGCATCGCGCTCAAGCGCATCCGCACGACCGATCTCTTCGCCCGCTACGGCGGCGAAGAGTTCGTCGCGCTGCTCACCGATACGCGGCTCGAGCACGCGATCGAAGTCTGTGAAGATCTGCGCCGGCAGATCGCGAGCTCGAACTTCCACTTCAAGGGCTCGCCGGTGCCCGTCTCGGTCTCGATCGGCGTCGCCGAGCTCGGCAAACAGGAAAGCCTGAGCGAATTGTTCGAGCGCGCCGACAAGGCCCTCTACCGCGCCAAGCACGCCGGCCGCAACCGCGTCGAAGCCGCGCGCTGAACGGCATTACCTGAAGATCCCGGGTTCCGCTACGCTGCACCCGGGCTACGACACGTTTGGGATCACGCCGGCCTTCGTAGCCCGGGTGGAGCGCGCAGCGCGTAACCCGGGATCTTCGACGGTGTTCGAGCGCATGGAGATCCCGAGTTCCGCTACGCTGCACCCGGGCTACGACGTGTGGGACTGTGCGCGAGGCGTCCGGCTCGCACGCGGCGCGGACGCGGCTGCCTTGACCGGGCCCACCCCGCGCCCCTACCTTCGGCTTTCCACCCGAACAGCCGGAGGTTCCCATGGCGCAGATTCCCGCCAACTTCACCGATCTGCTGACGTCCAAGATCACCTTTGCCCATCTCGGTACGTCGATGAAGGACGGCGCGCCGCAGGTGACGCCGGTCTGGTTCAGCTACGACGGCCAGCACATTCTGCTGAACTCTGCGAAAGGCCGCGTGAAGGACCGCAACATGCGCGCGCGGCCCAAAGTCGCGATGTCGATCCTCGATCCCGACAATCCCTATCGGTATCTGCAAATCCGAGGGCGCGTGGTCGAAGTGACCGAGGCAGGCGGCGACGCGCACATCGACGCGCTCGCCAAGAAATATATCAACCAGGACAAGTATCCGTGGCGCCAGCCGGGTGAAGTCCGCGTGATCTACAAGGTCGCGATCGACAAAGTCCAGACGATGGGTTGAGCACGCGCGTTGCGCTTGCGGGCACCGCCGCGGGCCGTCCGGTCGCGCGGTGCCCAGTTCACAGCCGGTTCAGCCGGGCTCTCCGAAGATGCGCAGGGGCCGCAGGTGACGCTCGCCCGCGACATCCCTACACTAAGGAAACTCCGAACAAGTCCATCCTGGACTTGTTCGGAGACGGCGAGACTGAAGCAAGTTCGGGCTCGCCTCCGCGACTCAAATGCTTGCGCATTTGAGTCGCGAGCGGGCCATCCATGGCCCGCGGAAACTCTGCTTTTGCAGAGTTTCCCTAACGCAGCTTTCAGGAGACGCCCGATCAAGACCTTTCGCTTTCAAGCCCTGCTGCTCGCCGGACTGCTGGCCGGCGCGAGCGCCTCGCTCGCCGCGCGGGCCGACGATCTCGATGCGCCGTCCGCCGACTCCGCGGCGCCTGCCGCGCCGGCGCCGATTTGCGAACCCGGCGTCGCCGATCTGCCGATCGCGAGCGAAGTCGGCTCGGCCGGCATCATGTACAACATCGCCGAGCATCCCGCGTCGATACGTGCCGTTGCCGGCCGCCTGCTGAACGAAGCCCTCGATCGCCAGAAGAAAGCCGCCAGTGTCGCGACGGCCTGCGGCGACTGTCGCGACGACGTGCCGCGCGTCGTCTACAAGGTCGGCCCGATCCACCTGCTGCCCGCCGCGGAACAACAGGCCGTCTGTCGCAAGCTCGACGCGCAGACGCGCGTGCGGCCCTTTGAATTCCCGCCGCGTCACTTCAAGTCGATCAGCGCGCTGAACGACTGGGTGATGGCGTTCTCGCAGGGGCGCGGCGAGGAGGGCAAGGAGCTTTACCGGCGCTGCGAGGCGAACTGCAGCCCGAACTATCAGTTCACCATCGAGCCCAATGAGGCGGGTCTGCAGGTCGAGACGCGGGTCCACTGCGGCCTCGCGCGCGATCGCGACAGCAACGACTACGAAGTGAGCACGGCGCTGCGGCTCGAATGTAATGCCCCGTCGCGGCCGGTGGCCGAGGTGGCTCGCTGACGAGCAGGCGACCGCAGGCGTGAGCAATCCCGAAACCTTGCCGGGCGGCGCCGAGCCGCTCGCCGTCGCGTGCGAGCCGCGCGGGCTCACGCGCGTCGCCGCCGTGCTCGCATGGCCGGCGCTCGTGCTGTCGAGCGGCAGCATCCTTGCCCTCGGCTTCGCGCGCGAGCATCCGGCGATCTACTTCAATCTGTCGTACGCGTGGATCGTGCTGTGGCTGCTGCTGCTGGAAAAGCACCTGCCCTACCGCGCCGACTGGCGGCGCAACGACGGTCAAATCGGCGCCGATCTAGGCCATACGCTGCTCAACAAGGGCTTCGTGCAGTTCACGATCGTCCAGCTCATGAGCCTCGAATTCTTCGCCAACCGCGGCAGCGGCGCGATCGGCGCACTGCCGCTGTGGCTGCAGGTCCTCATCGGCCTCGTCGCCAGCGAATTCGGGCTCTACTGGGCCCACCGCCTCGGCCACGAATGGCCGCTGCTGTGGCGCTTCCACGCCGTGCACCACAGCGTGAAGCGGCTGTGGATCGTCAATACCGGCCGCTTCCACTTCGTCGACTCCAATCTGAGCGTGCTCGCGAGCGTGCCTTTTCTGCTCGCGACGGGCATCTCGATGGACGCGATCGTCTGGGTCAGCGCGATCACGGCCTACATCGGCATCCTCACTCACTGCAACGTCGCGGTGCGCTGCGGCTGGCTCAACTACGTGTTCAATACGCCGAACCTGCACCGCTGGCATCACTCGACGAGCCCGGTCGAAGGCAATACGAACTACGGCCAGAATCTGCTGCTGTGGGATCAGCTCTTCGGCACCTGGCTCTACAAGCGCGAGAGCGGTCCCGGGTTCATCGGCATCCGCGAACGCATGCCGCGCAAGCTCTTCGCACAACTGCTGATGCCCTTCAACTGGAAGCGCTACCAGGCCGCGCCGGCCGATCCCGCGCTCGATCTCTGAGCTTGGTTTTCGGCGATCCCTGCGGCCGTGAGCATCCGGCCGCGGTGAATGCGGCACGGTGTGGGTTGCCGTGCAAGAGCGTCGCCCTATGAGAGGCATGGCATCGAGCCCGGGGAGTAACGACTGGGAAGGCGCCGAATCCGGATTCCGCTGCGCTTCTTCCGGGCTACGAAGATCCTTAGTCTTGTAACCCGGCAGGAGCGCCGCGCAGCGGCGCGGAATCCGGGAGGGAGGCTCACCACGCCTGTTTCATGATTGCGGGTGACGCCCGATGTTGGGCTTCCTTCGCCAGCCCAACCTACAAACTGCTCGTTCCCTTCTTGTAGCCCGGATGAGCGCAGCGAATCCGGGATTCAGCGCCGGGTGACGCGCCTGCGCCCCCGGCAAGCGCCGGACCCCGGATTCGCTGCGCTCATCCGGGCTACGAGAGGCGCGCTTCAAGCCGCGCCGGCGGCGCTTAGGCGGCGGAGGCGCCAGCGGGTGGCGAGATAGAGGAGGCGGCCGATCCGGCGCGTGTGGCGGCCGAGGCGGGCGCTGCCGATGGCCTGCGCCACCATGTACGCCGCGCCCTGCAGGTGGCGCTGGGCGTAGAAGCTCATCGCGCGCCGCCAGTAGGCCGTCCCGTGTTGCACGCGGTCGTAGGCCGTGTGCGCCGGCACGTTGGCGCTGTAGTAGGCATAGGACAGTTCGTCGTCGCTGGTCTCGAAGATGCGGCCGAGCGCGATGCGTGCGCGCGTCCAGCGCCCCAGCGGCTCGCGGCGCTGATAGCGTTCGAGATGCGTCTTGAACAGCCGGAAGTGGTTGGCCTCGTCCTGCGCGATGCGGTGGCAGATGTCGCGCAGCACCGGATCGGGTGCCGCGTCGCGCAAGGCCGAATAGAAGGAGCAGGTGCCGGACTCGACGACGCAGCGCGCGACGAGCTCGCCGGTGCGCGAACCGCGCACGGATTCCTGCGCGTCGATCGGGATGCGATAGCCGGCCCGGAAGCGCGCCAGCGCGGCGGCGAAATCGAAGCCGGGATCGATGAGCTCGGCCCAGCGTCCGAGCGCTCGGCCGTGCTGGGCCTCCTCGACGCCCCAGTATTCGGCCGCGGTCTTGAACTCGAGATCGTCGTCGAACACGTTGCTGAGATACGCGACGTAGTCGGCGCTGTTCGCCTCGACCAGCGCAGCGGTCTTCACGGTCTGCAGCAGTTCCGGGCTGACCGCGGTGGGATCGATCTCGTCCCAGCGGAGGTCGGCGAGTTGCCAGCGGGGTTTCATGCGGCGAATCCTAGCAAGAACGGGCGGCGAAGTTCAGCGCGACGTCGCCACCGGGGGCGAATGCGCTGCTGCGCGGCCCGGATTCCGAGGTGCTCGGAGGCATTCCGACGAAATGCCCTTGGCGCACGGTCCTTCGAATGAGGAAATCCTCGTCGCTCCCGCGCAGAGCCTACCCCGGCCTTCGGAATCATCCGTGCGATTCGCATGCGTGATTCACGGGGATGCCTAGCGCTGCGCGCCTTCCGGACCGTGGAAGCCGAGTGCCGCTTGCGCGCCCCGGACCGTGTAGCGCACGCGATCGATGCGATGCCCCGTGTCGTCGATCAGATCGAGGGTGTAACGCCCGGGTGCCGGCGACCACGCCTCGCCGGCCAGCGCCTGGCCGTTCAGGACCCACGAGTAATCCGCGCGCGACGGCCGCATCGCGAAGAACACGCGCTGGTGTGCCGGCGGAATGTCCGGATCGACGACGAGGATGCTGTCGCGGCCGGGATAGGCGATGCGCGGCATCTGGCGCGTCGGCGCATGCAGCGCGATGCGCGGGGTCGCCGTGCCGCGCAGGAACCATTCCTCGCGCGCGGCTTCGTCGACGCCGTCGAAGTCGACGTGACGGCGCTCGATGCCGGGCGGCGGTACCGGCGGCGCGCTGGGCTTCATCGCGTGCAACTGGCTCATCACCTCGGCCCACACCGGTGCCGCGCCGCTCAGGCCCGAGACCTCCCACATCGGTGCGCCGTCGAAATTCCCGATCCACACGCCGACGGTGTAGCGCGCGGTGTAGCCGACGCACCAGTTGTCGCGCATCTGCTTGCTGGTGCCCGTTTTCACCGCCGCCCAGAACGGCAGGTTCAGCGCATTCTCGACGCCGAAGCTCGCGCTGCGCGCGGCGCGATCGGCGAGCACGTCGCCGACGATGAAGGATGCGGCGGCGCGGCGCGCGGCCTCCGCCGTCGTGCCCCAGGCCTGCGCCTCCTGCACGCCGCGCGCCTCCACGCTCAGCGCGCCGCGACGACCGCCGTTGGCGAGCGTGCGATAGGCGTTCACGAGCTGCCACAGCGTGACTTCGGCCGAGCCCAGCGCGAGCGCGTAGCCGTAGTAGTCGCCGTCGCGATCGACGCCGTCGAAGCCGAGCTCGCGCAGGCGCGTGACGAAGGCGTCCGGCCCGAGCAGCATCAGCGTGCGCACGGCCGGCACGTTCAGCGAGCCGGCGAGGCTCGCGCGCAGGCTCGTCATGCCGCGGAAGCGCCGATCGTAGTTCTGCGGCACGTAGAGGCCCGTCGGCGTCTCGAGGTTCACCGGGCTGTCCTCGAGCAGCGAAGCGGCCGTCAGCAGCCGCTGCTCGAGGGCGAGTGCATAGAGGAAAGGCTTCAGCGTCGAGCCGGCCTGGCGCGGCGCGCGCACCCCGTCGACGTGACGCGCCGAGGAGTAAGTGCCGCCGTTGCCGACATAGACGAGCACTTCGCCCGTCGCGTTGTCGACGGCGAGCACGGCGCCGTCGTGCACGTTGCGCGACGCGAGCTCGCGAAGCTGGCGCACGAGACTATCGAGCGCGAGCTGTTGCAGGCGCGCGTCCAGCGTCGTCGCGTGCGTCGCCTCGCCTCGGCGCAGCAGGCGCTGCGCGAGCTGCGGCGCGAGGCTCGCCGCGGGCTTGAGCCTCGGCGCAGCGCCGAGCCGGTCCGCGGCGAGGCGCGCGAGCTTGTCGCACGCCGTCGCCGGCGGCGCGAGCCGGCAGGCGCGCGCGGCGAGCCGGGCCGGAGCGTCGTTCGGACTGCGCAGCGACACCGCGAGCAGCCGCGCCTCGTCGGCATCGAGCGCCACCGGCGCCTTGCCGAACAGCGCGCGCGCGGCGGCGTCGATGCCCGCGATCTCGCCGCGGTAGCTCGCGAGATTGAGATAGGCCTCGAGGATCTGCGCCTTCGTCCAGCGATGTTCGAGCGCGCGCGCGGCCTGCATCTGGCGCCACTTCTGCGACCAGCTCCGGCGCGCGCTCGTGCGCAGCGCCGGATCGAGCTGGGCCGCGAGCTGCATCGTGATCGTGCTCGCGCCGCGCGGATGGCCGCGCAGGCCGTCGGCGAGCGCGGCGGCGACGGCGAGCCAGTCGACGCCGCGATGGCGCAAGAAGCGCCGATCTTCGTAAGCGACGACGGTCTCGCGCAGGCGCGGCGATATCGCGGCCAGCGGCGTCCACTGGCCGCGCCGCCGGCTCGGATCGGTACGCCGCTCGTGCAGCAGCCGGCCGTGGCGATCGAGCAGCCGCGATTCGCTCGCCGGATGCGCGGCCTGCACGTCCGCGAAGCTCGGCAGCGCGATCGCCGGCGGACGCGCAGCGCTCGCGACCAGCGCGACGCCGAGCACGAGCGCCGCCCACGCGCGCAGCGCGCCGCGTCTCACGGCCGTACGCTCAGCGGCGCATTCGGCAGTTCGCCGTACATCTCCGGCGCATACAGCGCCTCGACGCGCGTCGGCGGTAGCTGCAGCTCGCCGGCGTTGTTGAGGCGCACGCTGTATTCGAGCGTGAAGCCGCCCTTCGGCACGTAGTCGTAATAGGCGCGGAAGACGTCCTGGCGGCGCTCTTCGAACACGGGAGTGACCGCGGCGGCGCCGTAGCTCGCGGCCGCCGCGGCGTCGCTGCCGCGGCCGAGGCCGCCGCCGAGCGCGGTGGCGCCGGCCGGCAGCGGATCTTCGACGACGACCCAGGTCATCTCGCTCTGCGCATCGACGTCCAGGCGCACGCGATAGACGTCCCCGCGCTGCCAAATTCCCGGCGTGCGCTGCCGGACCGGGATCACGGTGCGCGCGATCGCAAAGCCGGCGAACAGCGGCGCGCGCAGCGGAATCGCCGCGCGACTCTGCACGCTCACCCACGGCGCGCCGGTCCCCGCATGCGTGATGTTCAGCGCGGCCGGCGCCTGCGGCCAGGCGAAGAGGTGCTCGCGTGGCGCCGCAGCGGCCCAGTCGGCCGTCCACTGCTCGCTCGCGAGCGCGGCCTGCGTGCGGCCGCCGACCGCCGCGGCTTCGTAGCGGCGCGCGAAGGCGCGCATCGCGACCATGCCCCAGGCGTTCGCCGTCGTCGTGTCCCAGTGGCCCTCGCGCTGGCGCTGCAGGCTGCCGGTGACGAGACGCGGCACGTCTTCCGCCCAGTCCGCGCGTTCGAGCACGGCGAGCAACGCGCGATTCGCGTTGACGTCGGCGGACAGCATCAGCCACCACAGCGCATCGCCGTCCTCGGTCGAAAAGCCGAGCCGCGTGCCCTGCAGATCGAGCCGCGCGCGCAGGATGCCCAGCGCCTCACCGAGTCGCGCCTCGCGCGCGGGATAGTCGGCGAGCCGTTGCAGCAGATCGATCCAGTCGATAACCGCAGAAGTCGGCCACAGCTTCGGCGCCAGATCCAGACTGTCCAGCCAGTCCGTCTGCACGCCTTCGGGATAGCGGCTCAAGGCTTCGATCGCGGCCAGCTTGCGCAGGGCGAGATCGGCGGTCGCGAGCTTCGATTCGCGATCGAGGCGGCCCTCGATGAAGCTCACGAGGCCTTGCCGCAGGCGCTGCCGCGTGCTGTCCGGGATCGCGCGGCCGTCGGCCGCGGCGATCGCGAGCAGATAGGTCGACAGCACCTCGCTGCCGGGTGCCGGCGTCGGGAAGTATTTCGCGAGACCGTCGGCGTCGAGATAGCCGGGCAGCTCGTCCATCAGCGCCGACCACGCCGCGTCCTCGCCGAGCACGATCGCGCGCGACACGCGCTGCTCGAGACAGCGATACGGATACTCGCGCATGTAGCGCGTGACGCCGTCGAGGCTGGCGGCGAGGCTCGCGTCGAGCTTCACGGCGATGCCGCCGCCGTCGAGCGCCCCCGCGGGCCGTACGAGCGGCAGCGCGAGCGGTGCGCGGAGCTGCGTCAGCGTCGCCTGCACCGTGCGTACCGGCAGCGCCGCGGCGACGCGCTGGGTGACTTCGAGTCGATCGGTCGCGGCCGCGTCCTCGCCGCTGCGCGCCGTCACTTGCCAGTGCAGTGCTGCACCCGCATCCGGCGCCGTCAGCTCCCACGCGATCTCGCGCGAGGCGACGGGCGCGAGCTCGAACGTCTGCGGCGCGAGCGCCGGCAGCGGCGCGCCGCCGCTCGTCGCGAGCGCGGCGTCGACGGTCGCCGTCAGCGGCGCGTCGCCCGCGTTGCGCACGGTGAAGGCGGCGCGATAGCGATCGCCCGCGCGCACCACCGGCGGCAGGCCGGAGAACAGCATCAGATCGCGCGTCGTGCGGATCGTCGCCATGCCGGTGCCGAAGTGGCCGGCACCGGCCGTCGCGACGGCGGCGATGCGAAAGCCCGTCAGCGAGTCGTTGAGCGGCACGGTGACGCGCGCGCGGCCCTGCGCATCGAGCTTCACGCGCGGCTGCCAGGTGAGCAGCGTATCGAACAGCGTGCGGCTCGCGCCGCCGCTGCCGCCGCCGCCGCCCGGGGCGACGGCCTTGCGCCCGTAGTGGCGGCGGCCGACGACCTGCATCTGCGCCGTCGCCGTCTGCACCTCGATGCCGCGCTGGCCCATCATCGCCGCGAGCAAATCCCAGCTATCGTTTGCGCGCAGCTCGAGCAGCCCTTCGTCGACCGCCGCGAGCGCGATCTCGGCGTCGGCGCCCAGCGGCTTGCCGTCGGCGCGCGCGACCTCGAGATCGATCGCTGCCTCCTCGCGCACGCGGTACACCGAGCGCTCGGGCTGCACTTTCACCTGCAGCTCGTGCGTGCGCCAGCCGACCTTGAGCTCGGCCATGCCGAGCTTGTACGCGGGCCGCCCGAGATCGACGAGCGCGGTCGGCTGCACCGCCTGATCGCGGCCGCGGACCGCGAGCACGGACACGAACACGTTCGGCGCGTGCTCGCCGCGCAGCGGGATCTCGACCACCGGCGATTTGCCCGACAGCGCGGTCACGAACGCATCGACGATGCCTTCGCGCTCGACCGTCACCAGCGCCTGCGCCGCGCGGAAAGGCATGCGCACCTGGAGACGCGCCGTCTCGCCGGGCTCGTAGCGCTTGCGCTCGGGGATCAGATCCATGCGATCGTGATCGCCGACCGCATACCACCAGTCCTCGTCGCCGGCGACCCACACGTCGCGATGCGTGTGGCTCGCATGGCCCTCGGCGTCGGTCGCGTGCGCGACGAGGATGAGATTGCCGGACGCCGGCGACTTGCCGCGGCAGAGGAGGAGGCCCTGCGCATCCGTGCGTCCGTTGCAGAGGAGCCCGAGCTTCTTCACTTCCGTGCGATGCTCGTAGGCGTAGAAACCGCCGACCAGCCGCTTGCGATGCGAATAGGTGTTGCGCTGGAGCAGATCGACGCCGATCTCGACGCCCGCGCGCGGCTTGCCGTCGAGATCCAGGGCGAGGACTTTGAACGCGAGATCCTGCCGGCTCAGCGCCCAGCCTTCGGGCTTCAGGCCGAGCACGATGCGCGAGGGCCACAGCGGCACCCGCGTCGCGGCCGTCAGGATCTCGCCGTTCGGATCGGGATACTCGAGATCGGCGAGCAGCGTGCGCGGCCGATCGCTGTCCGGCAGCTCGAGCGTGAGACGCGCGCCGCCCGCGGCGTCGAGCACGGCGCGCTGCGTGCCCAGCGGCTCGGGGCGCGACTCGTCGGTCTCGGTCGCGCGCCACGGCTGCTCGACGCTCGTGGCGCTGCCTTCCTCGACGTTGCCGGTCATGAAGCCGAACTCGGGATAGTCGGCAAAGGACACCGTGCGCGCTTCGATGACGCCGCGCAGATTGACGGGCAGCTCCGCGGCCGGGCCGCCGGCGAGATAGTTCACCTGCAGATCGAGCGCGAGCGACTTCGCCCGCACGCGCGGCAGATCCCGCGGCTGCAGCTCGGCGCGCAGCAGCGGCACGCGGAAGCTCTCGACGCGGAAGCTGCCGGCCGCGAGCCAGCGTTCGCCGTCGGCGAGCTCGACCACGTAGCTGCCGAGCTTGGCGCTGGCCGGGATGCGCCAGCTCGAGGTCGCGCTGCCCGTGGTCGCCGCGGGATCGAGGCTCAGTGGAAACTCGTCGCCGCTGCCTTCGTGGCGCACGCGCAGCCGCGTCGTCGCCGGCGACCACTGCACGAAGCCCTGCGTCGTGTGCTCGCGCATCAGGTGCTTCATGTGCACCGTCTCGCCGCTGCGGAACAGCGTGCGATCGAAGACCGTGCTGACCAGGCGCGGCGCGGGATTCGCCGGCGCCGGCAGGCCGAACTGCCAGGTCGCGATGCCGTTCTGCCACTCCGAGGACACGAAGCCCGTGTCCTTGCCGAGCCGCGCGATGGCGACGAGGCCGCGCGAGCTCCAGGCGCAGGCCGGTCGCGCCGAGGCCTCGGGCAGCGCGAGCTCGACGGCCGCGATCCCGGCCGCATCGCTCGTGCCGCTCCACTGCGTGTGGCCCGCGCAGTCCTTGATCGTCACCTCGGCGCCGGCCACGGGTTTGCCCGTGTCCAGCGCCGTGACCCACACCAGCGAGGATTCGCGGCCGAGCTTCAGATGCACGCCGAGATTCGTCACCAGCGCGAGCGACTGCACGTAGTAGGTGCCGGGTTTGCCGAACAGCGATTCGCCGAGCCGCGGGCTCGCGAGCTCGACGACGTAGAAGCCGGGCTCGCGCAGCGGAATGCCGATCACTTCGAAGGCCTTCGCCGGCGCGGCGCGCGGCACTTCGAGCAGCCGCGCCTCGCGCGCCTTTTGCAGCACTTCGACGCTGCCGGCGCGCTGCGTCGTCACGTATTCGCTACGCGCCTCGTCCCACGCGTACTCGTCGCGGCCCGCGCGCTCGACCGCGTCGAACCAGCGGCCGACCTCGGCGGTGTCGGCGGCATCGATCTTCAGCACGCGCCCGCGTATCGACGCGACGGCGAGCGGCGCCTCGCCGGTGTCCCGCTCGAGATCGAGCGCGCGCGCGGTCAGATCGCGCACGAAGCCGCCGACCGTCGGCTCGATCTTCCGCGGCGGCGGCGGTGGCCGCCGCAGGATGTTCGGCTCCAGATTGCGCACCGTCACCGGCAGCGTCGCATCGCCCGCGAGCTCGACGATGCCGAAGCGCGCGGCGAACTTCGCGAGCGGCGGATCCTCGTCGGTCGCGACCTCGAGCGGAAAGCGCTCCGCATTGGCGAGCGGGCGCCCCGCGTCGTCGGCCAGATCGGACGGCAGCGTCACTTTGAAATGCGTGCGCGGCGGCAGCGGCCCGGCGACGCGCAGGCCCTGCGCGCTCGCGTCGTCCTCGCTGCCGTCGACGCTGACGGCGTAGGCGCGGCCGCCGGCGTCGGTCACGGCGATTTTCGCCAGCGTCTCGCGCGCGACGGGCGCCGAGAACGACAGCCGCATGCCGAGCGCCGGCATGCACTGCGCGCCGCGGTTCACGCGCTCGCAGCCGAAGCTAGCGCGAAACACCGGCCGCACCTCGAAGGCATAAGCGAGCGATTCGGTGCCGACGAGCCCTTGCACCGTCGCGAGACCCGGCCCCCAGTCCAGCCACATCTTCGCCGCGTTCGGCAGGCGCTGCCGGCAGCGCAGCGCGACGATCGCGCTGTCGGGGCCGTCGACCAAGGCCTCATAGCGGGCGCGCACGGCCGCTTCTTGGTCCGGCGTGCGCGCGACCATGTCCTCTTCGTAGCGCCCCTTGCGCACGGCGGCCGCGTAGCGCCGCAGGAACCAGGGACTTGCCGCCAGCGCCTCGCGCCGCGCGTCACCGTCCAGCACTTCGACGCCGATCGCCTCGTTGATGCCGTCGACGCGACAGTGCACGCCGGCTTCGATGCTCGCGCGCGTCGCCGCCGCGTCGAGACCGAGGAGGAAGATCTGCTCCTCGTCGATCTGCGCGCCTTCCCACGGCTCGCTCGCGAGGATCGCCGGCCCGCCGGTGTCGAAGCCGTAGCGGCGCTCGCCGGCCAGCGGCGCACCGGTCGCGCTGCGCAGGGTGGGCTTCAGCGTGAAGCGGCAGGTGATCCCGCCGGGCAGATCGGCATCGAAATCGTGGACCCAGTTGCGCGCGTCGACCCAGCGCGAACGGCCGCCGACGGGGCAGTCGATGGTGAAGGGCGTCGGCGCGCGCGGATCGCCGAAGGACACCATCGCCTCGCTGAAGCGCACCTGCACCTGGCGGACGCCCTTGACGCTGCCGCTGGGACTGAAGCGCTCCACGCGCGCATCGGCGGACGCCGCGCTCGTGAACATGCACAGGAGCCAGAGAATGAAACCGGACAGGAGGGCACCGCGCATCACGACATCCGCTCGGGAAAGGGCGCGGGCATTCTAGCGCGCCGGCGCAGACCGCCGCGTCGTGCGGCGTCGTGAGGGGACGGGACGGGGAGACGCGGAAGCGGCGAAGGCCGCGCCGATCCCGCTCAGGCGGCGGCGCTCAGATCGCCCCGCGTCGAGGCAGCGGCCGGCGCAAACCACGGATGGCAGTCCGCGGCCGCGGCGATCTCGCCGACGATGATGAGGGCCGGCGCCTGCACCTGCTCGCGCGCGACGGTCGCGGCCAGCGCGGCGAGCGTGGTGTGCGTCACGCGCTGCGCGGCCGTCGTGCCGCGCTCGACGATCGCGACCGGCGTCGCGGGCGCACGGCCGAACTCGCGCAGCCGCGCCTCGATCAGCGCGGCCTGCCCGACGCCCATGTAGAAGACGACGGTGTGGCGGGCCTGCGCGAGCAGCGGCCAGGCCAGCCTGTCGATCGACTTCGCGCAGTGCGCGGTCACGAGCGTCACCTGCTGCGCGACCGCGCGCTTGGTCAGCGGCACGCCGGCATAGGCGGCGCAGCCGAGCGCCGCGGTGATGCCGGGCACGATCTCGAAGGCGATGTCGTGGGCCCGCAGCGCCTCGAGCTCTTCCGCGCCGCGCCCGAAGATGAACGGATCGCCGCCCTTCAAGCGCACGACGCGCAGGCCCTGGCGGGCGAGCTCGACGAGGCGCGCGTTGATTGCGTCCTGCGCCGCGGCGTGATCGCCGCCCGCGAGCTTGCCGACGTCTTCGCGCCGCGCGTCGCGGCGGGCGAGATCGAGCACGTCGGGATGCACCAGGCGATCGTGCAGGATGACGTCCGCCTCCTGCAGCGCGCGCACCGCGCGCAGGGTCAGCAGCGAGGGATCGCCCGGCCCGGCGCCGACCAACGCGACGCTGCCCGCGTGCCGCGCGCCGTCGCCCGCGCCGGCGAGCACCGCGGCCATCGCGCGCTCGGCCGCCTGCAGATCGCCCGCCTCGAGCGCGCGCAGCACCGGCGAACGCGGCTCGAACACGCGCTCCCACAGCCGGCGGCGCGCACCGCTGGAAGAAACGCGGCGCTGTACGCGCGCGCGCCAGCGGCCGGCGAGGGCGGCGAGATCGCCCAGCGAATGGGACAGCAGCGTTTCGATGCGGGCCCGCACCAGCCGCGCGAGCACGGGCGCCGCGCCGCCGCTCGAGACCGCGACGGTGAGCTCGCCGCGGCGGGCGATCGAGGGAAAGATCGCCCCGCTCAGTTCGGGATCGTCGACGACGTTGACGAGACGGCCGGCGGCGTTCGCCGCGGCCGCGACGCGCGCATTGATCGCGCGCATGTCGGTCGCCGCGATGACGAGCACGCGGCCGTCGACGTCGGTGTCGGTGAATTCGCGCGCATGGTGGCGCAGGCGTTCCGCGGCGGCGAGCGCGGCGAGCGGCGCGCTCAGCGTGGGCGCGACCACGTCGATCTCGGCGCCGACGGTCAGCAGCGCGTCGACCTTGCGCGCGGCGACCGCGCCGCCGCCGACGACGAGACAAGGCTTGCCGCGCAGATCGACGAACAGCGGCAGCAGGGACGCGGCGTGCATGGTTAGCGCTCAGCCCGCGCTCAAGCGCGCGGCCGCGGCCGCGAACTCGCGGCCGCTCGCGATCGCGGGCACGATGCCGGCGCGCCGCACGAACGCGCCGAAGGCTTCGCCGTCGCTGCGCTCGGCGGCATAGCGCGCGAACAGCGCGTCCAGCGCCTCGAGGATCTCGGCCTCGGTGAGATTGTCGCGCAAGGGAGCCGTGAGCTGGCGGCCGTCCGGTGCGCCGCCGACGTAGAGGTTGTAGCGGCCCGGCGCCTTGCCGACGAGCGCGATCTCGCCGAGATACGGCCGCGCGCAGCCGTTCGGGCAGCCCGTGATCCGGATCCCGATCGGCGCATCGCCCAGCGCGTGCTTTGCGATCAAAGCCTCGACGGCCGCGAGGAAATGCGGCGCATAGCGTTCGCTTTCCGCCATCGCGAGCCCGCAGGTCGGGAGGCCGACGCAGGCGAGCGCGAGCTGGCGCACGCGCGAGACCGGCGCCGACAGGCCGTATTCCGCGAGCAGCGCGGCCAGCTCCTCGCGCCGCGCGGCCGCGACCTCGGCGAGCATCAGATTTTGATTGGCGGTGAGCCGGAACTCCGCGAGCTCGCGACGCGCGATTTCGCGCAGGCCGGACAGCGCGCGCCACTCGGGCGCATCGACGACGCGACCGCTGGGCACGTAGAGCCCGTAGTGATGGACCCCGGCATCGTCGGTGCGCCAGCCGAGCGGATCGGCGTTGTCGCGGATCGCCACTTCGCGCGCCGGCGCAAAGGCGATCTTCGCGCGCCGCTCGACTTCGGCGCGAAACGCGTCCAGTCCCATGTCCTCGATCGTGTACTTGAGGCGCGCGTGCTTGCGGTTCGAACGATCGCCGCGATCGCGCTGCGTGGTCAGGACCGCCTCGGCAACCGCGATCGCGGCCTCCGCCGGAATGTAGCCGAGCGTGTCCGCGAGGCGCGGCCAGGTCGCGGGATCGCCGTGCGTCATGCCCATGCCGCCGCCGGCGAGCACGTTGTAGCCGGCGATGTGGCCGTAGGCGGCGACGGCGACGAAGGCGAGATCCTGCGACCACGCGTCGACGTCGTTGTCCGGCGGCACCGCGACGGCGAGCTTGAACTTGCGCGGCAGATAGACGCGGCCGTAGATCGGCTCCTCGTCCTGCTGCGTATCGACGAGCTTCGCGCCGTCGAGCCAGATCTCGTGATAGGCGCCGGTGCGCGGCAGCAGATGCGCGCTGAGACGGCGCGTCAGATCGATGGCCTGCGCATGCACGTTGCGCTCGAACGGCAACACCGCGCACATCGCGTTGCGGTTGACGTCGCCGCAGGCCGCGAGCGTGTCGAGCAGCGAACGGTTGATGGCGGCGATCGTCGGCTTCAGATTGCGCTTCAGCACGCCGTGGAGCTGGAAGGCCTGGCGCGTGGTCAGGCGCAGCGTGCCGTTGGCGTAGGTGCGCGCGATCTCGTCGAAGGCGAGCCACTGCGCCGGCGTGCAGATGCCGCCCGGCACGCGCGCCCGCACCATGAACTGGTAGGCGGGCTCGAGGCGCTGCTCGCGGCGCTCGTTGCGCAGATCGCGATCGTCCTGCTGGTAGCTGCCGTGGAACTTGATGAGCTGCGTGTCGTCCTCGCCGATCGCGCCGGTCAAGGGATCGGCCAGGCCCTCGAGGATCGTGCCGCGAAGCTGCCGGCTGCGCGCCTTGATGCCTTCGACGGCGGACGGGGTGGCGTGCTCGCTCATGGCTCAGTACACGTCGCGCTGATAGCGGCCCTGCCGCTTGAGCTCGAACAGATGGTCCTCGGCCGCTGCCGCCTCGCGTCCGCTGCTGCGGGCGATCAGATCGATCAGCGCCTGGTGCACGTCCTTCGCCATGCGCTGCGCGTCGCCGCAGACATAGATGTAAGCGCCTTCCTCGAGCCAGGCATAGACGTCCTGCGCGCGCTCGCGCAGGCGATCCTGCACGTAGTGCTTGTGCGCCGTGTCGCGCGAGAAGGCGACGTCGAGGCGCGTGAGCGAGCCCTGGCGCAGATGCCGCTGCCATTCGAGCTGGTACAGGAAGTCCTCGCGCTGCGTGCGCTCGCCGAAGAACAGCCAGCTTCTGCCGCGCGCGCCGCGCGCCGTGCGCTCTTCGATGAAAGCGCGGAAAGGGGCAACGCCGGTACCCGGACCGATCATAACGATCGGCGCGTCGTCCTCGCGCGGCAGACGGAAGGCCGGGTTGCGCTCGAGCTTCAACTGCAGCTCCTCGCCGACCGCGCGCGCGGCCAGAAAGCCCGAGGCGCAGCCAGGACGCGGCCGGCCGTCGTAGCGGCCATCGACGACGGCGACGGTCAGATGCAGCTCGCCCGGCGCGGCGAGGCGGCTCGAGGCGATTGAATAGGCGCGCTGGCCGAGCGGGCGCGCGAGCGCGACGAACTCCTGCGCCGTCAGCCGCGCGCCGCTCTCGCGCAGCACGTCGACGAGCTGGCGTTCGCGCACATAGGACTGCAGCGCCTCGCCGTCGCCGGCCAGCGCATCGTGCAGCGGGCCATGATCCGAGCGGGCGGCGAGCGCCGCGAGCGTCGGGCGCGCGAGCAAAGTCAGCTCGAGCCGCGAGCCGAGCGCTTCGCGCAGCGTCAAGCTCGTCTCGCCGAGGCGCACCGTCTCCGTCGCCGACCAGCCCGTCGTCGCGAGCAGCTCGTCGACGAGGGCGGGCGCGTTCGTCGCCGTGACGAGCACGCTGTCGCCCGGCTCGTAGGCGAACTCGCCGGTGTCCAGACCGAATTCGAGATGGCGCACGTCCTTCGTCGAGTGCCGGCCGCTCAGCCGCTGGTTCGTGAGCACGCTCGCGGTGGCGAGGATCTCGCGCACGGGATCGGCGGCCTCGCTGGCGGCTTCGCGCGGCGTGCGCTCGACGAGCGTGATGCGCGCCGGCGCGGCGGCTTCGCCGGGCGCGACGGCGGCGAGGAGCTGCGCGACCGCGCCGTCCGCCGCCGTGTGGAAATCGAGATCGCAGTCGACGCGCGGCGCGAGCCGCTTCGCGCCCAGCGCTTCCAGGCGCGCGTCGAAGTCGCGCCCGGTCTTGCAGAAGTGCGGGTAGCTCGAGTCGCCGAGGGCGATGACGGCGAAGGACAGGCGCTCGAGCCGCGGCGCCTGGGCGCCGTGCAGCAGCCGGTGCAGCGCGAGGGCATCGTCCGGCGGATCGCCGTCGCCGTGCGTGCTGACGACGAGCAGCACGGCGCGTTCCTGCTTGACCTGACGCGGGTTGAAGTCGGCGAGATTGACGAGGCGCGCGGCGATGCCCTGCGCCGTCGCCGCGTCCAGCGCGCGCTGCGCGACGCCCTTGCCGTTGCCGGTCTGCGAAGCATAGAGGATGGTCAGCGTAGGGACGGTGCGCGGGGCTTCGGCGGCGCGCGCCGGCGCGCCGGCTTCCGTCTGACGGCGCTGGCCGCGGGCCGAGAGACCGGCGAGAAAGCCGCTGGCCCAGATCAGATCTTCTTCGCTGCAGCCGTCGAGGGCCTGCTCCAGGCGTGAGCGCAGATCGCGGCGCGGCGCAGTCAGGGCGGTATCGAGCAGGACGGCAGTGGACACGATCGGCGCTCCGCGTACGGCAACAGAGAGCGCGCAGTCTAGGCAAGGCGGGAGAGGCGCGGAATTAATATCTCGGCATATCCACCTGCGAATGCGTTCTATCGGTCGCGGCCTGCGCGCTCAGAGCGTGAGATGGGCGAGCACCACCAGCCCGAAGCCGATGCGATACCACGCGAAAGGCCGGAAATCGTGGGTGGAGACGAAGCGCAGCAGGAAGCGGATCGCCGCGAGCGCGCTCAGGAAGGCGGCGACGAAGCCGACCGCGAAGACGCCGATCGAGTCCTGCGAGAGATGCTGCCAGCTCTTCACGAGATCGTAGGCCGTGGCCGCGAACATCACCGGGATGGCGAGGAAGAACGAGAACTCGGTGGCCGCCTGCCGCGACAGGCCGCAGGCCATGCCGCCCATGATGGTCGCGCCGGAGCGCGACACGCCCGGGATCAGCGCGAGCGTCTGCGCGAAGCCGATCTTCAGGGCGAGGCCCGGGGAAATGCCTTCGACATGCTTGACGCGCGGCGCGGGCGCATAGCGCTCGACGAGCAGGATCGCGACGCCGCCGGCGATCAGCGCGATCGCGACGACCGGTGGAGAGAACAGCACCTGCTTGATGAAGCCGTGGAGCAGCCCGCCGATCGCTGCCGCGGGCAGAAAGGCGAGGAGCAGGTTCCAGACGAAGCGACGCGACTCGTCCTCGCGTCCGAGCCCTCGCGCGACGCCCGTCAGCCGTCGCCGGAAATGCCAGCACACGGACAGGATCGCGCCGAGCTGGATCACCACCTCGAACGTTTTCGCATCTGCTCTGTTAAACTCCAGCCATTCACTGGCCAGAATCAGATGTCCGGTACTCGAGATGGGCAGGAACTCGGTCAAGCCCTCGACGATGCCGAGCAGCACGGCCTTCAGAAAAAGAGACAAATCCACGGTCGCCCTTCATGCCCGCTGGGGTAGAGTCGGCCGCGGGCGTTGCGTGACCGCCCGGGCGCGGCACCGAGGTTAGCATGGTCCTGGGCTTCGAACTGTTAATTGCGCTGCTCGTCATCCTCGCCGCCGCCGAGATCTTCACGAACGCGCTCGAGCATCTCGGTGAACGCATCGGCATTTCCGAAGGCGTGACGGGATCGCTGTTCGCCGCAGTCGGCACCGCGCTGCCCGAGAGCACGGTGCCCGTCGTCGCCGTGATCGCAGGCGGCGCCAATGCGGAGCTCAACGCCGAGATCGGCGTCGGCGCGATACTCGGGGCGCCGCTGATGCTTTCGACGCTGAGCCTGTGCGTGATGGCTCTGTCGGTGTTCGCGCGCCGCGGCCTGCACGGTCATCTGCGGCCCGAGCGCACGGGGCTGCAGCGCGATTTGACGTTTTTCCTCGTCGCCTTCGCGATGGCCTTCGTCGCGCTGTTCGTGCCGCCTTCGCTGGCGACGGTGCGCGCGGGCCTCGCGATCGCGCTGGTGCTGAACTACTTCGTCTACGTGATGCTGACGCTGCGCGTCTCGGCGCAGCTCGTCGAGGACGGTCACGGCACGGAGGCGCACGGCGATTTGTTCCTGTGCAGGATCGGGCTGCCGCAGAAGCTGCCGGTGATCGTCGCGCAGATGGCGCTAGGCCTCGCGCTGCTCATCGCCGGCGCCAAGGGGTTCGTCTACTGCGTCGAGCACCTGTCCGTGCTGCTCGGCATCTCGCCGCTGCTGCTGGCCCTCTTGATCGTGCCGATCGCGACCGAGCTGCCGGAGAAGGTCAACAGCGTGATCTGGATCCGCCGCGGCAAGGACACGCTCGCCTTCGGCAACATCACCGGCGCGATGGTGTTCCAGGGCAGCCTGCTGCCGGCGCTCGGTCTCACGATCACGCCGTGGCGGCCGACGCTAGAGGTCGTGCTCGGCGTCCTCGTCACCTACGGGGCGGCGCTGTGGCTGTTCTGGAACGCGCGTCGTGAAAGCGGCGGCCTGCGCGTGTGGCATCTGCTCGTGAACGGGGCGATCTATGTCGGCTACATCGGCACGACGATCGCGCTGACGGTCGCGGGGTGAAGGAGCACTGGGCGAGTGAGGCCGGCCGGCCTGTCGCGCGAGGGACGGCGCGACGCTATTTTTCTTTGGTGCCGAGGAGAGGACTCGAACCTCCACGGATCTCTCCACTGGTACCTGAAACCAGCGCGTCTACCAATTCCGCCACCTCGGCAAAGCGACGCGCAGACTACAGAAGCGACCTACGTGAGTCAATGAGCCGCCCATGAGCCGCCGACGCGATACGCGCGGGCGCGAAGCGCCCCGCTACGAGGTGCCGATTCCGACGCGCGAAGAAATCCTGCGCGCGCTCGAAAAGGCCGCTGCGCCGCTCGCCTTCGACGACGTGGCCGCGGCGCTGCACGTCACGGGCGAGGCCGCGCGCGAGGGGCTCGGTCGCCGTCTCGCCGCGATGCTGCGCGATGGGCAGCTCGTCGAAACCCGCGCCCAGCGCTACGGCCTCGCCAAGCGCATGGACTTCATCGCCGGACGCGTGATCGGTCATCCCGACGGCTATGCCTTCGTGCGCCCGGACAGCGGCGAGCGCGACATCTACATCGCGCCGCGCGATGCGCGCCGCGTGCTCCACGGCGATCGCGTCTACGTGCGCATCGCCGGCATCGATCACCGCGATCGACCGTTCGGCACCGTGGTCGAAGTGCTCTCGCGCGCGAACAGCGAGGTCGTGGGCCGCTACTTCCGCGAGGGCGGCGTCGGCTTCGTCGTGCCCGACAACCGCTGCATCAATCAGGATCTCCTGATCCCGGCCGGCGAGGAGGGCGGCGCCGCGCACGGCCAGATCGTCGTCGCGGCCATCGTGCAGCAGCCGGACGCGCGCTATCAGGCGCTCGCCCGCGTCGTCGAAGTGCTCGGCGATCACATGGCGCCCGGCATGGAAGTCGACGTCGCGATCCGCGCCCACGGCCTGCCGACGACCTGGCCGCCCGGTCTCGAAGACGAAGTCGCGCGCATTCCGAGTGTAGTGACGGCGGCGGAGCGCGAAGGGCGCGTCGATCTGCGCGAGCTGCCTTTCGTGACCATCGACGGCAGCGACGCGCGGGATTTCGACGATGCGGTGTACTGCAAACGTACGCGCGACGGCTTTCTGCTCTATGTCGCGATTGCCGACGTCGCACACTACGTGCGCGAAGGCACGCTGCTGGACGATGCGGCGCGCGAGCGCGGCACCTCGGTGTATTTCCCCGATCGCGTGATCCCGATGTTGCCGGAGGCGCTGTCGAACGGGATCTGCTCGCTGAACCCGGACGTCGAGCGGCTCGCCCTGGTCTGCGAGCTGCGTTTGTCGGCCGCGGGCGTCGCGCTGAAGCATCGTTTCTACAACGCCGTCATCCGCTCGCATGCGCGGCTGATCTACGAGGACGTCGCGCGCTGGCTGGATGCGCCGCGCGCCGAGCTCACGCCGCTGCAGGGGCACGTGCTCGACGTCTACGATCTGTACAAGGCCTTGCGCAAGCAGCGCGAGGCGCGCGGGGCGCTGGACATCGACACTCTGGAGCCGAAGTTCATCTACAACCGCGCGCGCAAGATCGAGCGCATCGAGGTGCGCGAGCGCAACGACGCGCACAAGCTGATCGAGGAATGCATGATCGCGGCGAACGTCGCCGCCGCCGAGTACCTCGGCAAGCACGGACTGCCCGCGCTCTACCGCGTGCACGACAAGCCCGATCCCGAGAAGCTGATCGCGCTGCGCCAGTTCCTGTCCGAGCTCGGCATCCGCCTGCCCGGCGGCGCCGCGCCCGAGGCGCGGCATTTCGCGCAGGTCCTGGCCGCCGCGAAAGCGCGGCCCGATCGCCAGTTGATCGAGACGGTGCTGCTGCGCAGCCTCAAGCTCGCCGTCTATCGCGGCGAGAACGCGGGCCACTTCGGGCTCGGGCTCGAGGCCTATGCGCACTTCACCTCGCCGATCCGGCGCTATCCGGATCTGTTCGTGCATCGTGCGATCAAGCAGCGCCTCACGCGGCGCCGGCGCCCGAAGATCGCGCCCGAGGCCTTGACGGCGCTCGCCGAGCACACCTCGATGACCGAGCGGCGTGCCGACGAGGCGACGCGCGAGGCCGTCGCCTGGCTCAAGTGCGAGTACATGCTGGACAAGGTCGGCGAGCGCTTCGCCGGCATCGTCAGCAGCGTGACTTCCTTCGGGCTCTTCGTGCAGCTCGACGAGAGCTTCGTCGAGGGGCTGGTGCACGTGACGGCGCTGCCGGACGACTACTACCAGTTCGACGCCGTCGGCCATCGCCTGTTCGGCAAGCGCAGCAAGCGCGAATTCCGCGTCGGCCAGCGCGTCGAGGTCACGGTGCTGCGCGTCAACCTCGACGAGCGGCAAATCGACTTTGCGCTGAACGTCGACGGCGGGCGCAAGCGCCGGCGATGAGCCGCCGTCGCGAGGCCGCGCGCGGCGACGGCAGCCTGCTCGTGTGGGGCGTGCATGCCTGTCAGGCGGCGCTCGCCCGGGCGGCGACGGACGTGCTCGAGCTGTGGCTGCGCGAGGACGCGAGCCAGCCCGAGCTCGCGGCGCTCGCCGCGACGGCGGCGCGGCTCGGCCTGCGGCCGCAGCGCGTGCCGGCGACGACGCTGGATCGCCTCACCGACGGCGCCGTGCACCAGGGCGTGGTGCTCCGGCGCAGGCCGCCGGCGCCGCTCGATCTCGCGGCGCTCCGCGCCAAGCTCGCAGGCGCCGCGCGCACTCCGCTCGTGCTCGCGCTCGATCATCCGCAGGATCCCCACAACCTCGGGGCCTGCCTGCGCGTCGCGGACGGGGCCGGCGCCGACGCGGTGCTGCTGCCGCGCGATCGCAGCGTCGGGCTCACGGCCGCGGCGGCCAAGGTCGCGAGCGGCGCGGCCGATTCGATGCCGATCTGCGCCGTCGCCAATCTCATTCAGGCGCTCGAGGCCCTGAAGCAGGACGGCCTGTGGATCGTCGGCGCGACCGGCGATGCGCCCGGCACGCTCTACGCGGCCGATCTGCGCGTGCCGCTGGTGCTCGTGCTGGGTGCCGAGTCCGACGGACTGCGCCGCCTGACGCGCGCGAGCTGCGATCTGCTGGTGTCGATCCCGATGGCCGGCAGCGTGGCCAGCCTGAATCTCGCGACGGCCGCGGCCGTGTGCCTGTTCGAAGCCAGGCGCCAGCGGCTATCTGTCTGAACCGGCTGCCTTTACAGCGGGAGCGCCCGGCGACTACAATCCGCGGCTCCCCGAGGGAACGACGCGAGCCGGGACGGCCCGGCCGGCGCGCCTTCACATCCATCATCTCCTTGCTTCACCGCCCGTACGGGAAGCTATCAGCCGAGAGGAGAACTCGTGCGACATTACGAAGTCGTGTTTCTGGTCCACCCTGACCAGAGCGAGCAGGTCAACGCGATGATTGACCGCTACCGCACCATGATCGAAAGCAACGGCGGTCAGATCCACCGCCTCGAGGACTGGGGCCGCCGCCAGCTCGCTTATCCGATCGTCAAGGTCCACAAGGCGCACTACGTGATGATGAACATCGAGGTCAACGGCGCGACCTTGAACGAGCTCGTCAGCGCGTTCCGCTTCAACGACGCCGTGCTGCGCCACCTCGTCATCGCGCGCGACAAGGCGCTCACCGAGCCCTCGCTGATGGCGAAGGCGAAGGAAGATCAAGAAGAGCGTGACGGTGAGCGCCGCGCCCGCCAGGCCGCGCAGAGCGCCGAGCGCGAAGCCCGCGCCGATGCGCCGGCCGGCGAGACCGAAGCCGCCGCGCCGGCCGCCGCCGAGACCGAAACCGCCGCACCGGCCGCCTGAGAGGAGAACGAGTGATGATGAAGTCCAAGCCCCGCGGCGGTGGGTCGCGTCATTTCCGCCGCCGTCGCTATTGCAAGTTCACGGCCGAGAAGGTCGAAGAGATCGACTACAAAGATCTGAACACGCTGAAGGCCAACGTCGCCGAGAACGGCAAAATCGTGCCGAGCCGCATCTCGGGCACCAAGGCGCGCTATCAGCGCCAGCTCTCGATCGCGATCAAGCGCGCGCGGTTCCTCGCGCTGCTGCCCTACAGCGACTCGCACTGAGCGCAGCCGCCACCGCGGCGCGTGCCGAGCCGTGCGGGGGATCGCGCGCATCGCGATGTCGGGGCCGTTCGCGGCCACCGCCGTCGCCGCCGGCTTCTCGCTGCTCGCGCTGTGGTTCGCCCCGGTCCTGCTCCTGAGCGGGGCGACGATCGGTCTCGTGACCCTCCGTCACGGCGGCGTCGAGGGCGCGAAGGTCGCTGCGATGGCGCTGGTCCTCGCGGTCGTCGTGCTGCTGGCGACGACCGGGCAGGTCGGGCGCGCCGGCATCGTCGTCCTGCTGCCCTGGGTGCCGATCTGGTGCGCGGCCGTAGTGCTCCGCGGCAGCGGCAGCCAGGGCACGGCGCTCGCGATGCTCGGCGCCTTCGTCGCCGGTTTCGCGTACATGCTCAGGTACGCGCTCGGCGACGTCGACGCGTTCTGGGCCGAGCGGCTCGCGCAGCTCGGCAAGGCGGTGAAGGAGCAGGGCGGTGAATTTTTGTCGGCGCAGGAAACCGCCGCGATCGCGAGCGTGATGCACGAGGCCTCGGTCGCCGTGATGTGCCTCGGTCTCGGCTGCATGCTGCTGCTCGCGCGAGCCTGGCAGTCGGGCCTGTACCGGCCGGGTGCCTTCGGTGAAGAGTTCCGCGCGCTGCTGTTGCCGCGCTGGGTGTCGGCGGCGGGCGCGGTGCTCGCCGTCGCCGCGCTGCTGACGCGGCGGGACGGCGCACCGGCCGGGCTGGTCGGTGACTTGCTCGTCGTGCTGGTGCTATTGTTCGCGGCCCAGGGCCTGGCCGTGGTGCACGAGCGCACGGGCCGCGCACCGGCGCGCAGACCCTGGCTCATCGGGGTCTATGTGTTCGCCGTGCTGATGCCGCACATCGTCGCGACGGTGCTCGCGGTGACCGGCATCGCGGATCAGGTGGCCGATTTCAGACGACTGCGGCGGGCGCGCCGATGAGGCGGCCGCTGCCTCGCGCGCCGCGCGCGCACAAGTATCGAGACTGGTGAATCAAGGTTGGGACCGACGATGGAAGTGATACTGCTCGAAAAGATTCAGAACCTCGGCAAGCTCGGCGACAAGGTGCGCGTGAAGCCGGGCTACGGCCGGAATTACTTGATTCCGCGCAAGAAGGCCGTGCCGGCCACGGCCGACAACATCGCCAAGTTCGAAGCCCGGCGCGCCGAGCTCGAGCGCGTGCAGCAGGCCGCGCTCGACGAAGCGACGGCGCGCGCCGCCGCGCTCAACGGCCTCGAGTGCGTGATCGTCGCCAAGGCCGGCAGCGAAGGCCGCCTCTACGGCTCGGTCGGCACGACCGAGATCGCGGAAGCGCTCGCCGGCCTCGGCCATTCGATCGAGAAGCGTGAAATCCGCCTGCCGGCGGGCCCGCTGCGCACGGTCGGTCGCCACGACGTCGAGCTGCAGCTCCACGCCGACGTCGAGTGCAGCGTCGTCATCGTCGTCGCCGCCGAGAACCAGCAGGAAGCCGCCGAGCAGGCGTGAAGCGGCGCGGGCAGGAAGCCGGCGCGCGGCGCGCGGCAGCGCCGCCGCCGCGGAAGCCGGCTCGTCCGGCTCGCCGTTCGCGCTGAGCTCGGGCCGCGATGCCCGCAGACACCCTCCATGGGCGCTTGCCCGCGGCCGATCGCAGCACCGATTCGCTGCGCCTGCCGCCGCACTCCGTCGAAGCCGAGCAGTCCGTCCTCGGCGGTCTGATGCTCGACAACGACGCGTGGATGCACGTGTCGGAGCGGCTCGGCTTCCAGGACTTCTATCGCCGCGATCACACCGCGATCTTCCGCGCCATCGAAGCGCTGGCCAACGAGGGCAAGCCTTACGACATCGTCACGCTCTCGGAGTGGCTGGCGACGCAGGGGCTGCTCGAATCCGTCGGCGGCATCGACTATCTCGCCGAGCTCGCCGAGAACACGCCGACGGCGGCGAACATCGACGCCTGGGCCGACATCGTGCGCGATCGCGCGGTGCTGCGCGAGCTGATCCGCGCGGGCACCGAGATCGCCGAGGCAGGCTACCGGCCCGAGGGACGCAGCACGACGGAGCTGATCGACCTCGCCGAGCGCACGGTGTTCGAGATCGCCGAGCGCGTGTCGCGCGGCAAGCGCGGCTTCCGGCGCATGAAGGAGCTCTTGGTCGGCACGCTCGATCGCATCGATCAGCTCTTCCAGCGCGACAACCCGATCACTGGCGTGCCGACCGGCTACTTCGAGCTCGACGGCATGACCTCGGGACTCCAGCCTTCCGATCTGATCGTCATCGCGGGCCGCCCGTCGATGGGCAAGACCGCCTTCGCGCTCAACATCGCGCAGAACGCCGCGATCAAGGGGGAAACCGCGGTCGCCGTGTTCAGCATGGAAATGCCGGCCGAGCAGCTCGCGATGCGCATGCTGTCCTCGATCGGCCGCATCGATCAGCACAAGGTGCGCACCGGCAAGCTCGCCGACGACGACTGGCCGCGGCTGACGCACGCGGTCGGCATCCTGTCGGAAGCGAAGCTCTACATCGACGACACGCCCGCGCTGTCGCCCGGCGAGCTGCGCTCGCGCTGCCGGCGGCTCGCGCGCGAGCAGGGGCTCGGCATGATCGTCGTCGATTACCTGCAGCTCATGCAGGTGCCGGGCAACTCGGAGAACCGGGCGACGGAGATCTCGGAGATCTCGCGGTCCTTGAAGGCGCTCGCGAAGGAGCTCGCCGTGCCGGTGGTCGCGCTGTCGCAGCTCAACCGCAGCCTCGAGCAGCGCAGCGACAAGCGGCCCGTGATGTCGGATCTGCGCGAGTCCGGTGCCATCGAGCAGGACGCCGACCTCATCATGTTCATCTACCGCGACGAGGTCTACAACGAGGACAGCGCCGACAAAGGCGTCGCGGAAATCATCATCGGCAAGCAGCGCAACGGCCCGATCGGCATGCGCAAGCTGCGCTTCATGGGCGAATACACCACCTTCGAGAACCTCGCCTTCGAGCAGTACGGCGGAGATCGCGCGTGACGCGGCCCGCCCGGGTCATCTTCAATCCCGCCGCGGTGCGCGGCAATCTCGAGCTCATCCGCCGCCGCGCGCCCGGCCGCCGCGTGCTCGCGATCGTCAAGGCCGATGCCTACGGTCACGGGCTGATCCGCGTCGCGCGCGCGCTGCGCGAAGCCGATGCCTTCGGCGTCGCCTCGATCGAGGAAGCGGTCCGCCTGCGCGACGCCGGCATCACGCAGCCGATCGTGCTGCTCGAAGGGCCGTTCGAGGCGAGCGAGCTCGCGGAAATCGGCGTGCACGGCCTCGAGTCCGTGGTCCACAACCACGAGCAGCTCGAATGGTTCGCGCGCCAGGAACGCGTGACGCCGCTGTGGATCAAGGTCGACACCGGCATGCACCGGCTCGGTTTCACGCTCGAGGAGGTGCCCGCCGTCGTCGCGCGCCTCGCCGCACGCGGTCGCTGCCTGCGCCTGATGACGCATTTCGCGAGCGCTCATCTGCACGGCGATGCGAGCGTCGAGGCCCAGCTCGCACGCTTCGCGGCGCTCGTCGAGTCGCACGCGAGCGAGGTCTGCCTCGCGAACTCGAGCGCGATCCTCGCCTGGCCGGCGACGCACGGTGACTGGGTGCGGCCCGGGCTCGCGCTCTACGGCGTGTCGCCCTTCGACGCGACGCCGGGCAGCGAGCTCGGGCTGACGCCGGCGATGACGGTGACCTCGGCGCTGATCGCGGTGAAGTCCGTGCGCGCCGGCGGCGGCGTCGGCTACGGTAAGGCTTACACCTGCGCACGCGACACGCGCATCGGCGTCGTCGCCTTCGGCTATGCGGACGGCTACCCGCGCCAGGCGGCGACCGGCACGCCGGTGCTCGTCGACGGCGTCTGCACCCAGGTGCTCGGTGAAGCCTCGATGGACATGATGACGGTCGATCTCACGCCGCTGCCGCACGCGCGCGTCGGCGATCCGGTCGTGCTGTGGGGCGACGGCCTGCCGGTCGAGCGCATCGCGCGCTGCGCGGGCACGATTCCCTACGAGCTGCTCTGTCGCATGCGCATGCGCGCGCATTTCGTGGAGCTCGACGCGTGAAGGCGCCGAAGCGCCAGTATCAGTGCGAGCAGTGCGGCGCGACGGCCTCGAAGTGGGCCGGCCAGTGCAGCGAGTGCGGCCAGTGGAACACGCTGGTCGAGACCCTTGTCGCGCCGGCCCCCAGCGCGGCGCCGCGCTACACGAACTACAGCGGCGATGCGCCGCGCGTGATCGATCTCGCCGAGATCGCGGCGGCCGAGGAGCCGCGCCTGCCGACGGGCCTGTCCGAGCTCGATCGCGTGCTCGGCGGCGGCCTGGTGCCGGGCTCGGTGGTGCTGATCGGCGGCGATCCCGGGATCGGCAAGTCGACCTTGCTGCTGCAGAGCCTCGCGCACTACGGCGGGATCGGCGTGCCGACGCTCTACGTCAGCGGCGAGGAGTCCGCGGCACAGATCGCGCTGCGCGCCGATCGCCTGAAGCTCTCGCGCCAGCACCTGCGCCTGCTGACCGAGACCGACATCGAGCGCGTGCTCGCGATCGCGACGCAGGAGCGGCCCTCGGTGCTGGTGATCGACTCGATCCAGACCGTCTATACGCCCGCGCTGAGCTCCGCGCCCGGCAGCGTCGCGCAGGTGCGCGAATGCGCGGCGCAGCTCGTGCGCTTTGCGAAGGCGACGCAGACGGCGGTCTATCTCGTCGGCCACGTCACGAAGGAAGGCGCGCTCGCCGGCCCACGCGTGCTCGAGCACATGGTCGACGCCGTGCTGTACTTCGAAGGCGAGCTCGGCGGCCGCTATCGGCTCGTGCGCGCGTTCAAGAACCGCTTCGGCGCGGTCAACGAGCTCGGCGTATTCGGCATGACCGATCGGGGCTTGCGCGAAGTGACGAATCCCTCGGCGATCCTGCTCTCGCGCCACGAGCAGCCCGTCGCCGGCAGCGTCGTGATGGTCACGCGCGAAGGCACGCGGCCGCTGCTCGTCGAGGTGCAGGCGCTGGTCGACAGCAGCGCGCTCGGCAATCCGCGGCGCGTGACGGTCGGCCTCGACGGCAACCGCCTCGCGATGCTGCTCGCGGTGCTGCATCGTCACGGCGGCGTGTCGACGGCCGGCTGCGACGTCTTCGCCAACATCGTCGGCGGCGTGCGCGTCACCGAGACCGGCGGCGATCTCGCGGTGGTGCTCGCGGTGCTCTCGAGCCTGCGCGATCGCCCCGTGCCGGGCGATCTCGTCGTCTTCGGCGAGATCGGGCTCGCCGGCGAGATCCGGCCCGTGCAGAACGGGCCGGAGCGCCTGCGCGAGGCGGCCAAGCACGGCTTCAAGCGCGCGATCGTGCCCAAGGCCAACGCGCCGAAGCAGGCCGATCTCGATCTGATCGCGGTCTCCCGCCTCGCCGAGGCGCTCGGCGAGGTCTGAAGCGCGGGCGCTCGAGTTCTGCGAAATCGATCGGGCGTAGCTCGGGCTGACGAAGGAAGCCCAACAAGCCGGTTCTCGTAGCCCGGGTGCAGCGTAGCGGAACCCGGGATCGAGCATGTCCGATACGCAAGGTCTTTCGGCCACACGCGGCGCTCACCGTGCCGGATCTTCTCTAATGCATGAGAGAATGGCGGGCGCCGATCCCGGGTTACGCGCTGCGCGCTCCACCCGGGCTACGACACCGCCGTTCGCGTTGGAGGGCTAGGTCTTTTTCATGATGACCGTTGGGCTTCCTTCATCGCCGCGAGCTACGGCACTCTCAGTGCAAGAGCCGATACTGGAGCAGATAGACGCCCGCGCCCGCCAGATAGCCGATCAGCGCAAGGCCGCTGATCCGTTGCACGTACCAGAAGAAGTGGATGCGCTCGAGGCCCATCGCCGCGACGCCGGCCGCCGAGCCGATGATCAGGATCGAGCCGCCGGTGCCGGCGCAGTAGGCGAGGAAGCTCCACAGGAAGTGATCGGGCGGATAGTCGGCGAGGCTGTACATGCCCATCGCGGCTGCCACGAGCGGGACGTTGTCGACGATGGCGCTCGCGATCCCGATGATGAGGACGATCAGATCCTGCCGGCCGATGGTCTCGTCCAGGTACTGCGCGAGAGCGCTCAGCACCTGCGTGTGCTCCAGCGTCGCGACCGCGAGCAGGATGCCGACGAAGAACACGATCGAGCCCATGTCGATGCGGCTCAGCGCATGCGCGAGGGTCAGGTGCTGCTTGTCGATGTCCTCCTTGTGCCGGTGCACCAGATCGCCGACCAGCCATAGAAGACCGAGGCCGAACAGCACTCCCATGAACGGCGGGAGATGCGTGAGCGTCTTGAATACCGGCACCGCGACCAGGATCCCGATGCCGAGGTAGAACATCAGCTTGCGTTCGAACTCCGTGGTGTTGGGCGCGCCGCGCTCGTGCACGCTCGCGGCGGGGGCGATCACCAGCCTGCCGCGCAGGAAGAAGGCGGTCACCGCCAGCGGCACCACGAGATTGACCACCGCCGGCAGGAACACCGACTGCATGATGGACAGCGTGGTGATCTGGCCGCCGATCCACAGCATGGTCGTCGTCACGTCGCCGATCGGCGACCAGGCGCCGCCGGCATTCGCGGCAATGACGATGATGCCGGCGAAGAACAGCCTATCCTCGTGCTGCGCGAGCAGCTTGCGCATCAGCGAGATCATCACGATCGTCGTGGTGAGATTGTCGAGCGCGGCGCTGAGGAAGAAGCTCACGCCGCCGACCAGCCACATCAGCGAGGTCAGCGTCGTGGTCCGGATCCTGTTCGTGATGACTTCGAAGCCGTTGTGGGCGTCGATCACCTCGACGATGGTCATCGCGCCCATCAGGAAGAAGACGATCTGCGCCGTCCCCATGATGGATTCGCCGAGCTGGTGCCCGACTTCGGCGTGATCGGCGGTGAGGGTCGCGTAGAGCGTCCACATCAGGCCGGCGCCGATCAGCGCCGAGGCCGACTTGTTGATGCGCAGCGGATGTTCGAAGGCGATGGCGGCGTAGGCGACGACGAAGATCGCGACGAGGGCGGTCACCATGTGCGGGCCTCCGCGAGGCGACGAACGCGGGCGGGGACACGGCGGGGGACGAGCGCGACGGCAAGGCCGCACGAAGGGGCGCGGGAACGCATGGGCGACATGGGCACGGGGCATCCCGTGCGGCGGCCCGACCTGCACGTTGCCTGCTCATGGCGACACCGACGGCCACGAGCACCCGAGGCAGGAGTGTAACCACACCGCGGCTCGCAGTGGAACCGCGGCGGCGGAAATCTTCGCGAGCGAGACGTAGCAAGCTACAAAGAATCCTCAGCGCCGGGTGCGGGTGCGGCGGGGGGCGCGGCGATCGGCGGGAACACGCGCGCGCTGCGCACGGCGTGCTCGCTGCTGTGGACGACCTCGATCGTGTAGTCGCCGATGCGCAGGCTGGTGCCGGCGTCCGGGATGTCTTCGAGCGCTTCGAGGATGAGGCCGTTCAAGGTCTTCGGGCCGTGCTCGGGCAGCGTCCAGCCGAAGGCGCGATTGAGCTCGCGCACATTGGCCGTACCGTCGACGACGAAGCTGCCGTCGGCTTGACGATAGACCTCGCGCACGCCGAACTGCGGCACGGTCGTGAACTTGCCGACGACCTGTTCGAGCAGATCGTCGATCGTCACCAGGCCCTCGATCTCGCCGTACTCGTCGACGACCAGCGCCAGACGCTGGCGATCGCGCTGGAAGTTGACGAGCTGGGCATAGAGATTCGCTTTCACCGGCACGAAATGCGCGGGCGTCAGCAGCGCCTCGAGCTGCGTCGCGTCGAGCTCCGCCGAGGGACGGAACAGACGGCTCAGATTGCGCATGTGCAGGATGCCGACGACGTGATCGAGCGTGCCGCGATAGCAGGGCACGCGCGTGTGACGGCAGGATTTGAGCTGCTCGGCGATGTCGACCCAGGGCGTGTCGAGATCGATGGCGACGATGTCGGCGCGCGGCACCATGATGTCCTCGACCGTCACGTCCTCGAGATCGAGCAGGCCGAACAGCATGTCGCGATGCTGCTGCGGGATCAGCGCGCCGGCTTCGCGCATCGCCGTGCGCAGCTCCTCGCGATCCGCGGGATCGCGCGCGTGGCTCGCGGTCTCCGCGCGCAGCCACAGGCGCGAGAGTCCGCTCAGCGCGGCGAGCAGCGGCTGCAGGAGCTGCAGCAGCGGCGCGAGCAGCAGCGACGAGGGGTAGGCGATCTGCTCCGCATGGGCGGCCGCGGCCGACTTCGGGACGAGCTCGGCGAACAGCACGACGACCAGCGTGACGGCGCCGGTGACGAGGAGGAGGTTCAGATCGCCGAACCAGTGCAGGGCGGCGAGGGTCGCGATCTGCGTCAGCAGGATGAGGACGAAACGATTGCCGAGCAGCACCAGGCCGAGGTAGCGCTCGGGCTCGCGCAGCAGGCGCTGCACGCGGCTCGCGCCGGCGTGGCCGCTCTCGGCGAGCTGGCGCAGGCGCTGGCGGTTCAGCGCCATCACCGCCGTCTCCGCCGCGGAGAACCACGCCGCCAGCAGGATGAGGACGAGCAGCGCCCCCACCAGGTGATAAATCGAATAGTGCTCCAAGCGCGGCCGTCCCGACCCTCAGATCCGGTGCAGGATCAGCTCGAGCACGATCTTGGTGCCGAAGAACGCCAGCGCCAGCAGCGCGAAACCGGCGGTCACGTAGCGGATCGCATGGCGCCCGCGCCAGCCGAAATGCCAGCGCCCCGCGACCAGCGTCGCGAACACGCCCCACGCCAGCACCGAAAAGACGATCTTGTGCGCGAGATGCTGGGCGCCGATGTCGGCGATGTAGATCGCGCCGAGCACGAGGCTCACCGTCAGCAGCACGAAGGCCATCAGCGTGAGCTGGAACATCACCGCTTCCATCGCCGGCAGCGGCGGCAGGAAATGCAGCACCGGCTGATGCCGGCGCAGCTTGCGATCGGCGAAGGCGAGGAAGAAGGCCTGCAGGGTCGCGATCGCGAACAGGCTGTAGGCGACGATCGCGAGCGCGATGTGCAGCCGCAGGCCGGCCGGGACGTGCGAGATCACATCGCGCGTGTTCGGAAACGCGAGCTCGATGACGACCGCCCCGGCCACCAGCGGCAGCACTGCGACGGCCAGGCTTTCCACCGGCCGCAGCTTCAGCAGCAGCACGAGGATCGCGAGCGCGATGCACCAGGCGACGAGCGAACCGGCGTTGAATACACTGAAATTCAGGCCCTCGGCCATCACCGTGCTGGGCCACAGGCCGGCGGCGTGCGCGGCGACGGCGAGCGCGAGGAGACTCAGACACAGCTTGCGATGCTGCCCCGGTGTCGGCCAGCGCGCGAGCCCGAAGGCGGCGCCGATGTAGGTCGCGATCGCCGTCAGATTGGCAAGGATCATGAGCATCGAAGCTGCACGCATGAGGGTCGGCTGCCATTGTATAAGCCCGCGCCGCGAGGCGACAGGACGGCCGCCCGGCGCCTGCGCGCGAGGCTGATCCCGTGGCGCACGTGGTATTCGCCTGGGAGCTCGGCGGCGGGCTCGGCCATCTCGTGCGCTATCGCCGTCTGATTGCGCGGCTGTGCGCGTCGGGTCATCGCATCAGCTTCATTGCGCGCGAGGCCGCGCGCGCGGCGCAGGTCTTCGCCGCCTGGCCCGTCGCCGTCGCCGCCGCGCCCTGGGACGAAACCCCGCCCGC
The DNA here is from genome assembly GCA_035325705.1 of Gammaproteobacteria bacterium. Lineage (GTDB taxonomy): Bacteria > Pseudomonadota > Gammaproteobacteria. The sequence goes on along the minus strand of DAOKZI010000015.1, from coordinate 51,287 downwards.
GGCGCGGGTGAAGTCGCCGAACAGCGTTGCGGAGGTGCTGCTGAACAGCGGCTTCGCCGATCCCGCGCAGCTCAGGACCCGTCTCGCCGCGTGGTGCGGGCTGCTGCGCGAGCGCGCGCCCGATCTCGTCATCGCCGACTACGCGCCGACCGCGGTGCTCGCGACGCGCGTGCTCGGCCTGCGCGCGATCGCCGCCGGCAACGGCTTCTGCCTGCCGCCGCCGCTGAGCCCGCTACCGCCGCTGCGCTACTGGCTGGCCGCGGATCGGGCCGCGCTCGCGGCGAGCGAAGCGCGTCTCCTCGCGCAGCTCGATGCCGCGCTGCGCGCCTGCGGTGGGCGGCCGGCGGGCAGCGTCGCCGACGTCCTGCTCGGTGACGATCAGTTCGTGCAGTCCTTCGCCGAATTCGATCACGTCTACGAACGACCGGGCGCCGACTATCTCGGCGCCTGGCCCAGCGCCGGGTTCGGGATCGCGCCGGTGTGGCCGCCGGGCCTAGGGCCGCGCGTCTTCGGCTATCTCGAACCGACGGTGCTGCTGTCCGAAGTGCTGGCCGCGGCGGCGGCGCTGGGCGTGCGGCTGTGCCTCTACGCGCCGGGCGTCACGCCGGCGATGAGGGCGCTCGCGCCGACGGCGGTGTGGATGCCCGAGCCGGTCGATCTCGCACAGGCCGCGGTGCAGGCCGATGCCTATCTCAGCAACGCGAATCTCAATTCGATGATGGCCTTCCTGCTGGCCGGCAAGCCGCAGCTCGTGCTGCCTTACACCTTGGAGAAATACCTGGTGGGCCGGCGGCTGGAGATGCTCGGCGCCGGGCTCTCCGCGCCGCGCCGCGCGCCCGGCGATCTACTGGCCAAGCTGCGCGCCGTCCTCCACCGGCGCGACTTCCGGCGCGCGGCGGAGCGCTTCGCCGCGCGCTATGCCGGTCTCGGCGAGGACGCGGCCGCGGCCCGGATGCAGGCCAGGCTCGGCCTGGATTCGGCTCCTAAAATCGATGAATTTGCAATACCTTAGATGATGTTTATAATTCAGGCTGTCAGCAAATTTCCGGCCCCGCCCTCTGCCAGACGAGCACCATGCCGTGACACGGACCGTAGCGCGCCTCCTGCCTTTCATCGCCATGCTGCTCGGGGCGCTGCCGACGAGCCCGCTGCGGGCACAGGGCGTGAGTCCCGGCGTGGTGCGCGATGAGTTCCGCACGCGTCCGACGCTGCCCGCGACGCCGCCGGACAAGCTGCAAGCGCCGGCCGCGCCTTCGCTCGCGGCCGGCGTCCCGGCCGGGGGACGCCGGATCCTGGTGCAGCGCTTCGACATCGTCGGCAACAGCGCCATCGGCAGCGACGAGCTCCAGCCCCTCGTGGCGCCCTACGTCGGCCAGCGCCTGACGCTGCTCGAGATCTACGACGTCGCCGATTTGATCACCCGCTACTACCGCACGCACGGCTACACGCTCGCCTCCGCCTATGTGCCCGAGCAGCAGGTCAGCTCCGGGGTGATCACCTTCGAAGTGATCGAAGGCAAGCTCGGCGACATCAGCACCCAGGGTTTGCGACGCACCCGGGAGCGGCTGGTGCGCTGGCAGATGAACGAGCTGCAGCCCGGCGCGGTCGTGCGCACCGTGCCGCTGGAGCGCGAAGTGCTGCTGCTCAACGATCTGCCCGGCGTGGATGCGCGCGCGGTGCTGCAGCCGGGCAAGGAATTCGGGACCTCCGATCTCGTGCTGGACGCCACCGAAAAGCGCTACGACGCTTCGATCGGCCTCAACAACTACGGGCGCGAGAGCATCGGCGAGTGGCGCGTGCAAGCCGATGCCGCGCTGAACGGCATGCTCGGCATCGGCGATCAGCTTGCGTTCTCGGGCGTCTACGCCGAGGCCGATCTGATGCACTACGGTCGCCTCGCGTACAGCCTGCCGGTGAGCGCCTGGGGCACGCGCGCGGAAGTGTATTACTCGAGCTTCGACTACGCGGTCGACGAGAAGAAGCTCGGGCCCGGCTTCGAGACCTTCGACATCGACGGCGAAGGCGACAACTTCGGGATCACCGTGCTGCACCCGGTGTGGCGGGCGCAGAACAAGAACCTGTTCCTCGGCCTCGGCTACGATCGCTCGGTCACGCGGCAGACCACGCAGTTCGTCGATGATGGCCCGCCCGATCGCCGCAATCTCGACATGGGGCTCGCGGTGTTCACGGCGCTGTTCAACTACACCGGGCCGGACGGCAGCTTCAGCACGCTGGGCGCGTCGCTGTCGACCAACTTCGACCGCCCCGAACGGCGCGCCGACGTCAATCCCGAGCAGTCGGGCTTCGACACCAGTCTCGAGAACAACGCCCAGACCGCGAAGCTCCAGATCGATCTCAGCCACTATCGCCGGCTGTGGCAGCAGCTCGCCGGTTTCGCGCGCTTCAGCGCCGTCGCCTCGCCGGATCCGCTGAACGATCTCGAGCAGTTCCGCATCGGCGGGCCGAACGGCGTGCGTGCGTATCCGTCCTCGGAGCTCGCCGGCGATCGCGGCTACACAGCGACGGGCGAGCTGCAGCACCCGGTGAACATGTTCCCCGGTCTCTATAACCAGCGCCTGAAGGCGTTCGTCGACACCGGCCGCGTCTACCGCAAGAATCATCACCGGCTCGGCGTCGAGCGCAGCGAATCGCTGACGGGCGTCGGCGTCGGCTATCAGGCCTTTGCCTTCGGTCACGTCGCGGTCGATGCGACGCTGGCCTACCCGCTGGGGCGGCACGAGGCCTCGGACGATGATGACGGCCTGCGCTTCTGGACCGGCATCACTGCAAATTTTTGACAGCCTGCGGATCGCCGCCGGACGGCGTGCGCGATCCGTCACAGACGCCCGACGGCCGCCCGCTAGCATCGCGGGCGTGGGAACAGGAACGGCCGGTCGACCGGCATGGGGGTTATCCGAATGTCCGCCTACGCCCGTCCCTCGATGAACCCGCTGGCCGCCGCGATCCGCCGGCACTACGGCTGGACGGCGCTCGCGCTGATGCCCGGGCTCGCGCTCGCCGGCCCCAGTGGCGAACAGATCGTGCAGGGCACGGTCGGCGTCACGCGACCGGACGCGAACACCACCACCGTCACCCAGGGCAGCAGCAGCGCGATCGTCAACTGGCACGGCTTCTCGGTCGACGGCCAGGAATACGTGCAGTTCGTGCAGCCGGGCGCGAACGCGGCCATCCTGAACCGCGTCACCGGCGGCAACGCCTCGCAGATCCTCGGGCGCATCGACGCCAACGGCCGCGTCTTTCTCGTCAACCCGCAGGGCGTCTATTTCGGCCCCGGCGCCAAGGTCGACACGGCCGGCTTCGCCGCGAGCACGCTCGACATCGGCGACGAGGACTTCATGCAGGGCCGCTACGTGTTCACCAAGGGCACGGGCGCGCCCGCCGCGGCGGTCACCAACGCGGGTGAGCTGAAAGGCGATCGCTACGTCGTATTGATGGGCGATCGCGTCGCCAACGAAGGCCTCGTGCAGGCGCGCCTCGGCACCGTCGCGCTCGCCGCCGGCGAGAAGATCAGCCTGCAGCTCGACGACAGCGGGCTCGTCAGCTTCGCGGTCGACGAGGCGACGGCCGCCGCGCAGGCCGGCGTCGAGAACACCGGCGAAATCCTCGCCAACGGCGGTCGCGTGCTGATGACGGCAAAGGTCGCCGACGGGCTCGTCGCCACCGCCGTCAACAACGCAGGCGTCGTGCGCGCCGCCGGCATCGATGAGGACGGCGGACAGATCTTCCTGCGCGGCGCGGGCGGCAAGGTCGTCAACAGCGGCACGCTGGACGCGAGCGGCGCGCACGGCGGCCGCGTGCTCGTCAGCTCCGCGACCGACGACGTCGAGATCGCGGCCGGCGCGGTGGTGCAGGCCACCGGTGAGGGCGCGGGCGACGGCGGCACGGTGCGGCTCGTCGCGAAGCAGTCTTTGAATCTTGCGGCCGGTGCGCGCGTCGATACGCGCGGCGGTGCGGACGGTGGCCGAGGCGGCTTCGTCGAGCTCAGCGCCCATGAAGGCGTGCTGACGCTCGACGGTGAAGTGCAGGCAGGGGATGGCGGTGAAGTGCTCGTCGATCCGGCGCGTCTCGGCATCGGCCCCGGCGTCGCGTCGCCGAGCGGCGACGCGACGCTGTCGACGGTCGGCAAGGGCTTCATCGAGAGCAAGCTCGACGCCAATACCAATGTGACCCTGGTCGCCAGCGACGAGATTTTCGCCAGCGGCGGCCCGTTCACGATCGCGGCGAATGGCAGCGGCAATCTCGCGCTCCGAATCGGCACGATCACGGGTGATTCCAGCGCATCACTCGGTGTCGGACTGAGCACGGGCAGTTTCAGCCTCGGCAACGCGCCCGCCGGCAACATCAACCTCGCCGGCATCGCGATCAACATCAAGGGCCTGTTCACCGCCTCCGCGGGATCCTCGGCCGGCGACGTCACGCTTGGCGCGATCGGCGCGGCGGGCGTCACGATCAACGGCGCCAACTCGGGCCTCACCAACGGCAACGTGGTGACGGGCGCAATCGGCGCGGCGGGCGGGACGGTGCAGATCGAGGCCGGTGCGACGGGCGGCAACGTGACGACCGGCGCGATCACCGCGCGCTCGCTGTTCGTCAACACGCTGAACGGCACCGGCGTGAACACCGGCAATGTGAACATCGCCGGGATCGGCGCGACGCAGGCGGTCGGCGTCACGGCGGGCACCGTGAGCGGCAATCTGAGCCTCGACGCCGTGTCGGTCACGGCCGCGGACCAGGACGCGGATCTGGTTCTCGATGCACCGGGCGGCAATCTGAGCGTAGGCGGTCCGATCACGGTCGCGGCGACGGGCGGCGAAGTCGATGCCTACGCTTCGCTGGGGGCCAAGGTCGTCAACGTCAACGGCAACATCACGGTGTCCGCCGGCGCCGGCGGCAGCTCGGCGGAGCTCTTCGTCGATGCGCAGAACGGCATCAACGTCAGCGGCAATTTGAGCGTCAGCGGCGCCGGCGGCTCGGCCGGCGTCTTTCTGACGAATACGGGCGCCGGCCCCATCAAGATCAACGGCAACGTCACGGTCAGCGGCGGCAGCTTTGGCTCGATCAGCTTCGAGACCAACACCGGCGACATCGAGGTCAGCGGCAATCTGAGCGCGACGGGCGACAGCGCGTGGGTCGGCCTGTTCGCCGACGACGGCCGCCTCAATCTCGCCGGCGGGGTGCGGGCGATCGCGCAAGCGAGCGACGGCAGCGCCGCGATCGTGCTGGGAGCGCAACGCGGCATCCTCGTCAACGGCGCGATGGAGGCGCAGGCGGGCAGTTCGGCCAGCATCAGCATCTTCAATAACGACTTCTACGGCGGCGGCAGCGGCGACATCCTCCTGCGGCAGAACGTCACCGCGGCGTCGAAGCTCGGCGTTGCGCAGCTTGCCATCTCCAATGCGGGCAGCGGCGCCGTGCGCTTGAACGGCGTGCTCAGCGTGCGCGGGATCGACGGTGAAACCGGCCAGTCGCGGCTCGAGGTTCTGGGCGGCGCCGGCGGCATCACCACGGGAACCTCGGGCCTGCTCGATGCGCCCGCCGTCTCCTTGAGCACCATGCAGGGCGGCGCGATCGCGGTGCGCACGAAGTCGCCGGACATCGCGATCGCGAACTACGGCGGCGGCGCGCCCGACGTCGCGATCGACAACACCGCGCACGCCGGCCCGACGGTGCTGCGTCCGAGCCTGGTCAGCAGCGACGGCGATGGCGGCATCGACAGCGGCTTTTTCGCGCAGCGGGGCTTCGACAGCTTCAGCGGCTTCGGCAGCTTCGGCGCGTTCAAGCTGAACGCGGCGGGCGACGTCATCGTGTCCGGCTCGATGTTCGCGCACAACGCGCTGATCGACGTCAGCGGCGGCTCGCTGGCCGTCAAGGGCGCGATGATCCTCGGCGATCGGAACCTGCCGGACGAGTACGGCGATCGCGTGTCACTGCTGTTCCTCTCGCGCGCGCTGCGCGCGGACGGCGGACGCATCCCGCTGCCGCGCTACAACGGCGCCGTGACCGCGGGACCGAACGCGATTTTCCGCGCGCAGAACGGCATCGAGTTCGGAGAAGGCCTGGTGTTCGCCGATCCCGACACGCCCTACGTCGTGTTCATGACCGACGGCACGCTCGAGCTCGGCCCCGGCGTGTTCAGCGAGAGTTCGATCGGCAACGAATTCCTGGCACAGTTCTCCTCGTACTCGCCGAACGCGAGGATCCACGTCGAAAACTCGGCGCCGCTCCCGCCCTTCGGCGACGGGCCGAGCTTCACCAATCTCGATCACTTCGCGAAGCTGCCCGGGACCACGATGATCCTCGGCAACCTGGGCCTGCCGTGGACGCCGCACTCCGGCGGCATCGCGATCGGCCGGAACGGCAAGATCGACATCGGCGATCAGAACATCCTCTTCAGCACGGCCGGCACGACGACCGGCATCGGCAACATCGTGTCGACGGGCTTCATCGGCGAAGTCATCGTGCGCGACGTGCTGCAGAAAGTCTTCCAGACGCCGATCGTCAACGAGTTCGGCGAGCTCCAGAACGACAGGAAAAAAGACAAGGGCTACGCCGGGGTCGAGGAAGGAGGCGACGAGGGCGGCGAGGAGCTCGTCGCGCAGAAGTCGAACAACGGGCAGATGTGCGAATGAGCGCGCAGGGGGAGCGGAACAGGGACATGAGCACCAGCTTCACCGGACACGCCGTGCGCGCGGCGCTGCTGTTCGTCGCCGGCGCCTGCGCGTTGCCCGCCGCCTCGGCCGCGACCGCGGCCGGCGAAGTCGTCAAAGTCGTCGGCAGGGCCTCGGCCGCGACGGCCGAAGGCGAGCTGCGCCGGCTCGATCAGGGCCAGCCCATCAATAGCGGGGACACCGTGATCACCGCGACCAGCAGCTTCGCGCGCATCAAGCTCTCCGACGGCGGCTACATCGTCCTGCGGCCGAACACGCGTTTCCAGATCGCCGACTACCACTACGCCGAAAAGCCGGAGGAGAGCCGCAGCGTGTTCAGCCTGCTGAAGGGCGGCTTCCGCGCGGTCACGGGCCTGATCGGCCAGCGCAATCACAGCGCCGTCCGCTATCGCACGGCGGTGGCGACCATCGGTATCCGCGGCACCGATCTGGAAGTGATCGACTGCACGGACGGCTGTCCCGATCTCGGCACCCAGGTGCAGCAGGGCCTCTACTTCAAGGTGCACCAGGGCAGCATCGACGTGAACGACACGCCCTTCGATCAGGGCAAGGGCGGCTTCGCGCGCATGGGCTTGGATCCGGTGAAGCTCGACTTCAACGATCCCGCGAACCCGCTGAACAGCGATCCGACGCCCGCGGCGGATCCCGAGGACTGCTTCTGAGCGAGCGCGGCGCGCAGCGATGAGTCAGGGAGTCGCCGCACCGCCCGGCTATACCGCGCTCACGCTGCTCGACCGGCAGCGCCACCGCGAACGCGGCATCGCGCCGCGAGTGGCGCGCTTCGCCGCGCGGCTGCACGCGATCTACTTGACGCTCCCCGAATTCGTCGCCGCCTCGCGCAGCAATCCGATCGTCTTCGGCCGGGCCGAGGACGGGTCCTGGCAGCCGCTGCTCCTCACCGGGCTCGAAGCGGGGCGCAATCTCTGCGTCGACGCGGCCGGCGACTGGCTGCCCGGCCACTACTGTCCGGCCTACGTGCGGCGCTATCCGTTCTGCACGGCGCGCGTGCGCGGCGAAGGCACGAGCCTGCAGTCCGCGATCTGCGTCGACGAGGCCGGGCTCGCCCCGACCCCGCCGCACCTCTTCGACGCGCGCGGCGAGCCGACGCCGCGCTGGCAGGAGCTCCAGCGCTTCATCGAGGAAGTGGACCTCGCCACGCGCCAGACCGAGGCTTTCTGCGCCGCCGTGGCCGAGCTCGGTCTGCTCGATCCCTTCGATGCCGACATCAATCCCGTGCGCGGCCGGCGCAAGCGCGTGACGGGCATGTGGTGCGTCGTCGAGAGCCGCCTGGCCGCGCTGGACGCGGCCGCGCTCGCGCGCCTGATGCAGCAGGGCTTCCTGTCCCGGGTCTACGCGCACCTGATGTCGCTCGACAATTTCCAGCGCCTGCTCGAGGCCGACGTCGCCCGCAGCGGGACTGCCTGAAGCCTGCTTGATGCGCCGCAGGGGGGTCCGTAGACTGCGCCATCGCAGCGGAAACCATCCATGGGCGTCGAAATCAAACTGAGCGACCGCGAACTGCCGGTCTCGCCGATTTTCATCGACTTCCTGCACCACGTCGTCGCCGACATCCCTTTCGAAGGCGCAATCTGGGGCGATCAGCTCTCCGAGGCCCTGAGCAGCGAGCAGACGCGCCTGCTGCAGTCGGCCGCCGCGAACGCGGCCACGGTGCTCGCCTCGCCGCTGGGCCAGCGCGCGATCGGCCGCGCCTACGAGCTGCTGGTCGCGCTGATGACGGGCAACGTCGAGCCGATCAAGGATCTCCAGCTCAATTTTCATTTCGTCAACGTCATCGGGGTGCCGCGCAACGGCGGGTCCTATCTCACGAAGGAGATTTTCCGCGCCCTCGGCCATCACCCGGATCGCGTGCCGAACGTGATCGCGCACGACGGCTTTCCGGATGCGGGGCCGTTCCGCTTCGAGCGCGGCGTCAATTCCTGGATCGCGAGCCTGCAGACGATGGCCGAGTATCTGACGATGATCGAGCTCTACTTCGGCCGCAATCGGCCCCACTCGGGAAAGATCGTCGTGCCGAAGAAGCTGACGAAGGGCAGCTATGCGGGCGGCTTCTTCCATCGCGTGCTGGGGCAGGCGGTCGAGAACATCTTCACGGTGCGCCATCCCGTGAGCTCCTGCATCTCGACTTATGAAAAGTCCGGCGGCTGGCCCGCAGACGGCTTGTTCCGCGTGCGCGGCAATATCGAGGAATGGGTGCGCCGCGATCTCGCCTACGTCGGCGAGACGGCCGAGGACCTCGTGCGCATGCCCTACTTCGACGCCTATCTGAAATATTGGGAGCTCTATCATTACTACGTGGCGACGACCGGTCTCTCGGCCAATCGCGACATCACCGTGGTGGCCTACGGCAAGGCGCGCATGGAAGAGCTCGTGCGCGGGTTCTATTACCGCTTCGGTCACCGCGATCCGCAGCCGGAGCCGTTCGAAGTCTTCGACAATCGGCAGCGCCACCCGGACTGGATGCACAAGGCGGAGCCCGTCGTCCGCCGCGTCGCCGAGGTCTGGGCCACGGCCGGACTGCACTTTCCCTATACGGAGGTCATGGAAGCCTGGTGACGGCCGACCTCCCGACCATTTCCGGAAGCAAACATCATGTTCGACAATCTCAGTGAACGGCTGACCGGCATCGTCAAGCGCCTGCGCGGCGAAGCCCGGCTGACCGAAGAAAACATCGACGCCACGCTGCGCGAAGTGCGCATGGCGCTGCTCGAGGCCGACGTCGCGCTGCCGGTCGTCAAGAGCTTCGTCGAGCGCGTGCGCGAGCGCGCGCTCGGTCAGGAAGTGATCGGCACGCTGACGCCGGGCCAGGCGCTGATCCGCGTCGTGCGCGACGAGCTCACCGGGCTGATGGGCGAGGCCGGCGTCGGCCTCGATTTCGCCGCGCAGCCGCCCATCGTCGTGCTGATGGCGGGCCTGCAGGGCTCGGGCAAGACGACCAGTGCCGCGAAGCTCGCCAAGCGCCTGAAGGAGAACGAGCGCAAGAACGTCGCGATGGTGAGCTGCGACGTCTACCGTCCCGCGGCGATCGAGCAGCTACGTATTCTCGCCGGTGAAGTCGGCGTCGACTGCTATCCGAGCGAGCCGGGCCGCTCGCCGGAGCAGATCGCGCGCGCGGCGCTCGATCAGGCGCGCAGGCAGCTCAAGGACGTGCTGATCGTCGATACCGCCGGCCGCCTCACGATTGACGAGGCGATGATGAACGAGATCCGCGCGCTGCACGGCGCGCTGCATCCGCAGGAGACGCTGTTCGTCATCGACTCGATGATGGGTCAGGACGCCGTGCGCACGGCGCAGGCCTTCAGCGATGCGCTGCCGCTGACGGGCGTCGTCCTCACCAAGGCCGACGGCGACGCGCGCGGCGGCGCCGCGCTGTCCGTGCGCCACGTCACCGGCAAGCCGATCAAGTTCCTCGGCGTCGGCGAGAAGCTGCACGCGCTCGAGCCCTTCCATCCCGATCGCATGGCCTCGCGCATCCTCGGCATGGGCGACGTGCTGACGCTGATCGAGGAAGTCGAGCAGAAGGTCGACAAGCAGAAGGCGGCCAAGGTCGCCGAGAAGATCTCCAAGGGCAAGGGCTTCGATCTGCAGGACTTCCGCGAGCAGATCGATCAGATGCGCAATATGGGGGGGCTGTCCGCGCTGATGTCGAAGCTGCCCGGCGTGTCGGAGCTGCCCGAGCAGATGAAGAATCGCGTCAACGACAAGGAGATGACGCGGCTCGCCGCGATCATCGATTCGATGACGCCGCAGGAGCGGCGCTTCCCGGCCATCATCAAGGCCAGCCGCAAGAAGCGCATCGCGGCCGGCTCGGGCAGCGACGTGCAGGACGTGAACCGGCTGCTGAAACAGTTCGACAACATGCAGCGCATGATGAAGAAGATGTCGAAGAAGGGCGGTCTGCAGGCGCTGATGCGCGGCATGCGCGGGCAGTTCCCGCCCGGCGGCGGGATGCCGCCGTTCCGCTGAGCTCGCAACCGGTCCGGAGATCCGAGATGGACGATCAACTGTACAAGAACGCGCTCTACTACCACGAGCTCCCGCGGCCGGGCAAGACCGAGATCACGCCGACCAAGCCGCTCGCCAACCAGCGCGATCTCGCGCTCGCCTACTCGCCCGGCGTCGCCGCGCCCTGCGAGGCAATCGCCGCGGACGCGGCGACGGCCGCGCGGTACACCAATCGCGGCAATCTCGTCGCCGTCGTCACCAACGGCACGGCGGTGCTCGGCCTCGGCGACATCGGCCCGCTCGCGGCGAAGCCCGTGATGGAAGGCAAGGCGGTGCTGTTCAAGAAGTTCGCCGGCATCGATGTCTTCGATCTCGAGCTCGACGAGTCGGATCCTGACAAGCTCGTCGACTTCATCGCCGCGCTCGAGCCGACCTTCGGCGGCATCAATCTCGAAGACATCAAGGCGCCGGAGTGCTTCTACGTCGAGCAGAAGCTCCGCGAGCGCATCGGCATTCCGGTGTTCCACGACGATCAGCACGGCACCGCGATCATCGCCGCGGCGGCGATCCGCAACGCGCTGCGGCTCGTCGACAAGCGCATCGAAGAAGTGCGGCTCGTGTGCTCGGGCGCCGGCGCGGCCGCCATTGCCTGCCTGCGCCTGCTGGAGTCCATGGGCCTGCCGCGCACGCACATACTCGTCTCCGACAAGGCGGGCGTGATCTATCGGGGCCGCAAGGAGCAGATGGATCCGCACAAGGAGGCCTATGCGGCGGATACCAGCGCGCGCAGCTTGACCGAAGCGATCGCGGGGGCGGACATCTTCCTCGGCCTGTCCGCGCCGCGCGTGCTGAGCGGCGAGATGGTGAAGAAGATGGCGCGCGATCCGATCATCCTCGCGCTCGCGAACCCGACGCCCGAGATCCTGCCCGAAGAGGCGCTCGCGGCGCGGCCCGACGCGATCATGGCCACCGGGCGCTCGGATTATCCGAACCAGGTCAACAACGTGCTGTGCTTTCCCTACATGTTTCGCGGCGCGCTCGACGTCGGAGCCAAGACCATCACCGAGGAGATGAAGCTCGCCTGCGTCGAGGCGCTGGCCGAGCTCACGATGCAGGAAGCGTCCGACGTCGCGATGGCGGCCTACGGCGGCGAGTCGCTGAAGTTCGGGCGCGAGTATCTGATCCCGAAGCCTTTCGATCCGCGTCTCATCACGACGCTGGCGCCGGCGGTCGCGAAGGCGGCGATGGACAGCGGTGTGGCGACGCGGCCGATCGCGGATCTCGACGCTTATCACGATCAGCTCACCAAGTTCATCTTCCAGTCCGTGCTGCTGATGAAGCCGGTGTTCGATCGCGCCAAGCAGGATCGCAAGCGCATCGTCTACGCCGACGGCGAGGAAGCCGTGATCCTGCGCGCGGTGCAGACGGTCATCGACGAGGAAATCGCGCGGCCGGTCGTGATCGCGCGGCCGGCGGTGCTCGAAGCGCGGATCGCGAGTCTGGGGCTGCGGCTGAAGCCCGGCGTCGATTTCGATCTCGTCAACCCTGAGCACGACGCGCGCTTCCGCGAATACTCGACGGCTTACTTCGAGCGGATGATGCGCAAGGGCGTGTCGCTGCACGAGGCGCGCACGGTCATGCGCACGAACCCGACGGTGATCGCCGCGCTGCTCGTCGCAAAGGGTGAGGCGGACGCGATGCTCTGCGGTTTCACCGGCGCTTACCGCGATCACCTGCGCCATCTCGTCGACGTCCTCGGGCGCTTGCCCGGCGCGCGCTGCCTGGCGGCGCTCAATATGCTGGTGCTGAAGAAGGGCACTTTGCTCATCGCCGACACGCACGTGAACGCGGAGCCGACGGCAGAGGAGATCGCCGACATCGCGCTCGCCAGCGCCGAGCGCGCGCGCCGCTTCGGCATGAGCCCGCGCGTGGCGCTGCTGTCGGCGTCGAACTTCGGCACCGGCGACGGCGAGTCGGCGGTGAAGATGCGCGCGGCGCTCGCGCTGGCCAAGGCCGCGGCACCCGAGCTCACGATCGACGGCGAAATGCAGGCCGATGCCGCGCTGCTGCCCCAGGTCCGCGCCGCCGCCGTCACCGATTCACCGCTGCAGGGCGAAGCGAACGTGCTGATCATGCCCTCGCGCGACGCCGCGAACATCGCGATGCACCTGCTGACCGTGCTCGGCGAAGGCGTCACCGTCGGCCCGATCCTGCACGGGCTCAATTCCCCGGCTCACATCCTCACCGCCTCCGCGACCGTACGCCGCGTCGTCAATCTCAGCGCGCTGGCCGCGGTAGACGCGCAGATGCTGGCAGCGCGCAGCGGCGCCTAGCGGCCAATCCGGGCGCCTGCGCTGCCTGCAATGCACGGAATCCAGCCACGGAGGACACGGAGGAATAAAAGGGACGTAGGTTGCCGTGAAGGAGCGTACCCCGTTCTCGTCGCCCGGGTGCAGCGTAGCGAAACCCGGGATCGGGCATGCCCGATACGCGACAGCTTTCGGCGAATGCATGAGAGGACGGCGGGTGCGGATCCCGGGTTACGCGCTGCGCGCTCCACCCGGGCGGCGACATCAGGCGAGGCGCCGAACCCGGATTCCGCTGCGCTCCTTCCGGGCTACGAAGACGGTTCTCTTGTAGTCCGGAAGGAGCGCCGCGCAGCGGCGCGGAATCCGGGAGGGGCGCTCAGCGCCGGGAAAAGAATGCGTATCGCTGAGGGGTTTTAGGCGGGTGCGAACGGGCAGCACGCAGTGCCAACGCCCCGTTGGGCTTCCTTCGTCAGCCCAACCTAGGCCCCCCTCGAACAATCTTTTTATTCCTTCGTGCCCTCCGTGTCCTCCGTGGCTAGATTGTTCAGCCCATCGAATGGCGCGCAGCGATCGTAGGTTGGGCTGACGAAGGAAGCCCAACGTTCGGCGCCCGATGTTGGGCTTCCTTCGTCAGCCCAACCTACGGCTCTTCGCCAATTCCACTCTTCTCCGTGGCTAGATTCCGTGCATTTCAGGTAGCGCAGGCGCCCCGGATTCGCTGCCCCTCAATGCACCGCCGCGTTCTGCGCGCGGTGATCGGCGATCAGCGCGGTGAGCAGGCGGTCCAGGGCGGACAGCGGCTTGCCGAATTCGTCGGCCTTCATCGTGCCGCTTTCGCCGTCCGTCCACACGACTTGCGACACGAAGCCGCCGGCCGGGTTGCCGAGCGGGATTTTTTGCCGCAGCTCGAGCTTCAGGCCGTAGTAGTAAAGACCGTAGCCGTCCCTGTTGGTGACGAGGCGGATGCGCAGCTTGCCGGCGTTCGGCGCGCTCAGCGCCTGCTCCAGCGGCACCACTTCGATACCGGCGCTCGCCAGTCGCTCGCGCGCGCGCTGCTCGACGAGGCCGGGCGTGAAGCCGAGCGCGACGAGCTCGCGCGGAATGTCCTCGGCGACGGCCGCGAGCTGCCTGAGGCCGTTCAAGGTCATGTAGGAGAACTCGGGCTGTCCCGCGTGCGCGCGCGCGGCGGCAATGACGGTCAGGAGGGCGAGCAGGGCGAGAAGGATCGAACGACGCATCGGGGCCGGCTCCCTTCAGGCGAGCGTCGCGCGCGGACGGGCGCGCACGAACTGCAAAACGAGCACGATCAGGAGGACTGCGAAACAGATCACCGACCACTCGGCGATCGAAAGCCCCAGGAAGGTCCAGTCGACTTTCGCGCAGTCGCCGGTGCCGCGCAGCGTGCGCTTCAGCACCTCGAAGGGCGCGTACATCTCGAGCATGAAGGACAGGCCCGGCCCGCATTCCGGCACCTGATCCTCGGGTAGATGCTGCAGCCAGGTCTGGCGCGCGGCGACGCCGAGCCCGATCAGCACCGGCAGCGCGAGCAGCGCCGAATAGACCCGTTGACCGAGTCGGCCGGGCCCGTGCAGCGCGGCGACGGCAGCGATCGCGACGACCGCCATGTAGCACACGCGCTGGAAGATGCACATCGGACAGGGCTCGAGGCCGTCGACGAACTGCAAGTAATAGCCGACGCCGAGCAGCGCGGCACAGGCCGCGGCCATGGCAGCGAAAGCAAGGCGAGTACCGAGCAGATCAAGCATGCGAACATCCATCACGGGATGAAGTTTTCGAGCCGGCGGCATTGTAGCCCGGGTGGAGCGCGCAGCGCGCAACCCGGGAAGCGGCGCTTCGTGTACCGCGAAGATCCCGGGTTCCGCTACGCTGCACCCGGGCTACGAACTACGAGCCTCCATGCGCCGGCGACGCCGCAGCCACGAAGTCCGCGATCCGCCGTTCCAGCCAGCCGTCCTCGGTCGCGACGAAGCCGACGTGGCCGCCGCGGTCGGCGAGTTCGAGCGTGACCGGCGCGCCGAGTTCCGGCGCGCTCGGGATGCCGCGCGGATCGAGGAAGGGATCGTCCTCGGCGTGGACGATCAGCGTCGGCACGGCGATCTCGCGCAGGAACGGGCGGCTGCTCGAACGCGCGTAGTAGTCGTCCGCGCTCGCGAAGCCGTGCAGCGGCGCCGTCACGCGCTCGTCGAAGCTGCGGAAATCGCGCCAGTGCGCGAGCTCGGCGAGATCGATCGGCGCGGCGAGCCGCGCGAACTTGCGCCGCGCCTTCGCCTGCAGGCTCGCGACGAGCCGGCGCTGATAGACGCGCGCGAAGCCGCGGTTCAGCGTGTCCACGGCGAGCGCGAGATCGAAGGGCACGGACACCGCGCAGGCCGCGGCAACCCCCGCGTCCGCGCCGCGTTCGCCGAGATACTTGAGCAGCACGTTGCCGCCCAAGGAATAGCCGACGGCCGCGAGCGCCGGCGCGCGGCGCCGGAGTAGGGCGATGACTTGGGCGAGATCGCCGGTGTCGCCCGAGTGGTAGTGGCGCGGCAGGCGGTTCGGCTCGCCGCTGCAGCCGCGGAAGTGCAGCAGCACGCCGTGCCAGCCGCGCGCGGCGATCGCGTGCAGCAGCGCCCGCGCGTACGGCGACTGCAGATCGCCTTCCAGGCCGTGGAGCACGAGCACGGCCGGCGCCGCGTCCGCGCCGACGTGGGCGAGATCGACGAAGTCGCCGTCCGGCAGCTCGACGCGCTCGCGCCGCGCGAGGACGGCGGGCACGCGCCGGCACAGGGCGCCCCACAGCGTCTGCGTGTGGCCGTCGGGCAGCCACCACACCGGCGTATAAGCGCTCGGCTTCGTGCGCCGGCCGTGCGTGCGCGGCGCGTCGTGCAAACGATTCAGCGCTCGGGCGTGACGCGCGGGCCCTGCGCGTCGCGCAGATGGAGCGGGGCCTCGACGGCGGCGAAGTCGAGCACCGTCAGCAGCGCCCAGCTTCCGTCGGCGCGCGGCGCGACGCGCAGCACCTCACCGACGCTCGCGCTCGCGCCGGCGCGATAGATCTTGTCGCCGGCGGCCGCGGGAGCCTCGCTGGCCGCGCGATGCAGGCCGCTCTTGACCTGGCCGCGATATTTCAGCCGCGCGATCACTTCCTGGCCCGGATAACAGCCCTTGTCGAAGTGCACGCCCTGCAGGCGCTCGAGATCGAGCTCCTGCGGCAGGAAGCGCTCGCGCAGCGGAGCGACGATGCGCGGCCGCAGGGCGGCGATCTCGAAAGCTTCCCAGCACGCTTCGTCGACGACGGGCGCATCGACGCCGTCCCACAGCGCCGCGACGGCGTCGTGCGGGCCGAACGCGTAGGCGAGCGCGGGATCCGCGGCCACGCGCCACAGCCAGACCGCGCCCGCCCGCGCCGTCGCGCCGGTCGCGGCCAGCGTCGCCGGCACCGCGCTGCCGGCGAGGCCGATCACCAGGCACTGCGCATACGCTTCCTCGATGAGGACTTTCGCGCGCAGCACGTACAGGCGCAGGCGCTTGGCGAGCGCCGGCAGCTCGCTCGCGGGCGCGAGCAGCAGCCAGCCCTCGTCCCCGGCGTTCAATACGTCGAGCAGGAACAGCACGCGGCCCTTCGGGTTGCACCACGCGGCGAGGCTGCCGCGGCCGGGCGCGAGACGCTGCAGATCGGCCGTGAACTGCCCGTGCAGGAAGTCGAGCGCGTCCGCGCCGGACACGCGGAGCACGCCGAGCGCCGGCAGCCGCGCCTTCGCGCGCGCCGCTTCTGCCTTCATGCCGCCAGCGGGCGTCTCCACAATAATCGGCTCAGACCGTGCGATTGTTCAGCCGCGCGATCAGCCGCCGGAATTCCTCGCTCGGGGGATCGGTGCGGCCCAGCAGCCAGTCGTAGATGTCGAGGTCGTTCTGCTCGAGCAGGCGCTCGAAGGCCTCGAGCTCCGCGGCGGGCAGCGTATCGAAGCCCTGCTCGAGGAAACGGCCGAAGACGAGATCGAGCTCGCGGATGCCGCGCCGGCAGCGCCACTGCATTTGCTTCGTCACGGCCACGGCGTACGGCTCCTACAGCGTGCGCGCCACCATCATCTTCTTGATCTCGGCGATCGCCTTCGCGGGATTGAGCCCCTTCGGGCAGGTCTTCGTGCAGTTCATGATGGTGTGGCAGCGGTAGAGGCGGAACGGATCCTCGAGATTGTCGAGACGCTCGCCGGTCGCCTCGTCGCGGCTGTCCACGAGCCAGCGATAGGCCTGCAGCAGGATCGCCGGGCCGAGATAGCGATCGCCGTTCCACCAGTAGCTCGGGCAGCCCGTCGAGCAGCACGCGCACAGGATGCACTCGTACAGGCCGTCGAGCTTCTCGCGATCCTCGACCGACTGCAGGCGCTCGCGATCCGGCGGCGGCGTGTCGGTCTGCAGCCAGGGTTTGATCGAGGCGTACTGCGCGTAGAAGTGGCGCAGATCCGGCACCAGATCCTTCTGCACCTCCATGTGCGGCAGCGGATAGATCTTGACGTCGCCCTGCACCGACTCGATGGCCTTGGTACAGGCCAGCGTGTTGGTGCCGTCGATGTTCATCGAACAGGAGCCGCAGATCCCTTCGCGGCAGGAGCGGCGGAAGGCGAGCGTCGGATCGAGCTCGTTCTTGATGTAGATGATCGCGTCGAGCACCATCGGGCCGCATTTGTCGAGATCGATCTCGAAGGTGTCGAGCCGCGGATTCTCGCCGGTGTCCGGATCCCAGCGATAGATCTGGATGCGCCTGGCGCGCTTCGCGCCGTCGGCGGCCTGGACGGTCTTGCCGGGATTGATCGTCGAATTCTTCGGTAGGCTGAACTCGGCCATGGGATCCTCGAAACTTCGCTCGTTCTAGTACGTGCGCTTCTTCAGCGGGACGACGTCGACCTCGTCGGTCAGCGTGTACATGTGCACGGGACGGTAGTCGAAGCTGACCTTGCCCTGGTGGTCGAACCAGGTCAGCGTGTGCTTGTGCCAGTTCGCGTCGTCGCGCTCGGGGTAATCCTCGCGCGCATGGGCACCGCGGCTCTCCGTGCGGTTCTCGGCGGCGCGGATGCTGACGATCGCGTTGCCGAGCAGATTGTCGAGCTCCAGGGTCTCGACGAGATCGGTGTTCCAGATCAGCGAGCGATCGCTGACCTTGATCTTGTCGAAGGACCGGAACACCTCGTCCATCTTCACGCAGCCCTCGCGCAGCGAGTCGCCGGTGCGGAACACCGCGGCGTAGTGCTGCATCGTGCGCTGCATCGCCAGGCGCAGCTTCGCCGTCGGCTCGCTGCCGTTGGCGTGACGCAGGCGATCGAAGCGCGCGAGCGCCTGCTCGCAGGCGTCCTGCGCGAGCGCCGGATGCGGCGTCTCGGGCTTGATCTCGGCGGCGCAGCGCTTGGCCGCGGCGCGGCCGAAGACCACGAGATCAAGCAGCGAGTTCGAGCCGAGGCGGTTCGCGCCGTGCACGGACACGCAGGCGGCCTCGCCGATCGCCATCAGGCCCGGCACCTCGTGATCGGGGTTGCCGTCCTTCAGCATCACGACGTTGCCGTGGTAGTTGGTCGGGATGCCGCCCATGTTGTAGTGCACGGTCGGCAGCACCGGGATGGGCTCGCGCGTGACGTCGACGTTGGCGAAGATCTTGGCGGACTCGGCGATGCCCGGCAGGCGCTTCTCGATGACCTCGGCGCCGAGGTGCTCGAGATGCAGGTGGATGTGATCCGCCTCGGGGCCGACGCCGCGGCCTTCGCGGATCTCGATGGTCATCGAGCGCGACACGACGTCGCGCGAGGCGAGATCCTTCGCATTCGGCGCATAGCGTTCCATGAAGCGCTCGCCCTTGGAGTTCGTGAGATAGCCGCCTTCGCCGCGCACGCCTTCGGTGATGAGACAACCCGCGCCGTAGATGCCGGTCGGATGGAACTGGATGAACTCCATGTCCTGCAGCGGCAGGCCCGCGCGCAGCACCATCGCGTTGCCGTCGCCGGTGCAGGTATGCGCCGAGGTGCAGGAGAAGTAGGTGCGGCCGTAGCCGCCGGTCGCGAGCACCACGGCATGCGCGCGGAAGAGATGGATCGTGCCGTCCTCGAGATTCCAGGCGAGCACGCCGCGGCACACGCCGTCCGCGTCCATCACGAGATCGAGCGCGAAGTATTCGATGAAGAACTCCGCGTTGTAGCGCAGCGACTGCTGGTAGAGCGTATGCAGGATCGCGTGGCCCGTGCGATCGGCGGCGGCGCAGGTGCGCTGCGCGATGCCTTCGCCGAAGTTCGTCGTCATGCCGCCGAAGGGCCGCTGGTAGATACGGCCGTCCGGCGTGCGCGAGAAGGGCACGCCGTAGTGTTCGAGCTCGATCACGGCGGGGATCGCTTCGCGGCACATGTACTCGATCGCGTCCTGATCGCCGAGCCAGTCCGAGCCCTTGATGGTGTCGTACATGTGCCAGCGCCAGTCGTCCGGCCCCATGTTGCCGAGCGCGGCGGACATGCCGCCCTGGGCGGCCACGGTGTGGCTGCGGGTCGGAAAGACCTTGGTGATGCACGCCGTCTTCAGGCCTTCGACGGCCATGCCGAAAGTCGCACGCAAACCGGCGCCGCCGGCGCCGACCACGACGACGTCGTACTTGTGTTCAACGAGGGAGTAGGCGGACATCGATCAACCCAGAGATAGCGAGATTTTCAGGACGGACACGATGGCGATCAGCGCGCCGAGGCCGGCGCCGATGCGCAGGAGCACCTGCAGCGCGATCTGGTACCACGCGGTGTGGACGTAGTCCTCGATGACGACCTGCAGGCCGAGCTGCAGATGCCAGAACAGCACGATCGACAGGGCGATCAGCAGCACCGTCACGTGCGGCGCGGACACCCAGGCGACGATCTCGGCGTGGCTGGCATCGAAGACGCAGAGCAGGCTCAGCACGAACCACAGGCTGAGCGGCACCAGCGCGAGCGCCGTCAGGCGCTGCAGGCGCCAGTGGCTCACGCCGTCCTTCGCGCTGCCGAGCCCTTTGGCGCGGCCGAGATCGGTGCGCAGGCTCATGCCGCACCTCCCGGCGCGGCCGCGACGAAGCCCCAGACGAGCAGGGTGAGGACGGTGGAGATCGCGAGCACCGCGTAGGCGGACGCGTAGGCCTGAGGCAGCTCGAAGCCGTAGCCGCCGTCCCAGGCGAGATGACGCACACCGTTGCACAAGTGGTAGAAGAAGGCCCAGGTCCAGCCGAAGAGCACGAGCTTGACGATGAACATGTCGAGCACGGACTGCGCGGCGGCGTAGGCTTCGGGGCCGCTGGCCACGGCGCACAGCCAGTACAGCAGCACCAGGGTGCCGAGGCCGAGAAAGACGCCCGTGATGCGATGGGTGATCGACAGCAGCACTACCAGCGGCAGCCGGTAGATCTGCAGATGCGGCGAAAGCGGTCGGTTGCTCATGGTCTTCGTCAACTACGTGTCCTGGTCTTGATCGGATCCGGCGCGAAGAAGCGCGCGGAGGACGGTCGGCACGCAGCGGCCGACGGCGCGTCGAAACTCAGAAATCGATGCAGCGGCCTTTGCGCTCCCAGTCGCCGAAACGGGTCGGTTCGGGGCCGCGTGGACCGCCGATTTCTTTGGGCTGCTGTGCAGACTCGGGTCGCTCGGTCGCCGGCGTCGGCGGCGCTGCCGGCGGAATCGCGGATTCGGAGGTCTGATCGCTCATGCTGTGCCGGTCTGTCGGGATTCCGGAATGCGTCGCGTGCCCGTGCGCTACACCATACGGTGCTGCATGGGCATCAGGCATTGTCTTGTCCGGACTGGAAAATTTCAAGCCGCGCGCGAGGTGCCGGCGCTGCTATGCTGCCTTCATGAGCGCTGCCGTCGCCGTTCGTCTCGTCTTGCCCGAAGGCCCGTCGCTGCGGTTTGCATTGCGCTTCATGCACCTCACCGCGGCCGCGCTCGCGCTTCTGGCCTGCGGTGTTGCGCCCGCCGGCTGTCTGCTCGCAGCGGCTTTGCTGGGCCATCTGTGTTGGCTCGAAGCGCGCCGCCGCGCGCTCGCCGCGTCCCTGCTCGCCGTGCTCTTCGACAGCGCCGGCGTGTGGCATCTGCAGTGGCGCGACGGCAGGCGCGAACGGGCGCGACTCGCGCCCGGGCCGGTGGTGTCGCCGTGGCTGACGATCCTCACGCTCGACGGGCCGCGCGGCAGGATCGGCCTGTTCGTGACAGCCGACATGCTCGACGCCGACAGCTTCCGGCGTTTGCGCATGCGTCTCTTGTGGCAGGGGGCGACGACGGAGCGCTGACGAAGATCCCGGATTCGCTGCGCTCATCCGGGCTACGAAGCGGCGCGCATCGCCGTCGTAGTCCGAGGTTGGGCTGACGAAGGAAGCCCAACGTTTGGCGCCCAATGTTGGGCTTCCTTCGTCAGCCCAACCTACTGCCTCATTCGCGCGACAGTGAGGTCCGCGCTCCCGCTCGCTCGCGCAGTGTCGTAGCCCGGGTGGAGCGCGCAGCGCGTAACCCGGGAGCCGGCGTTCGTCGTCTCTCCTGCATTCGAGAAGACTCGGCGCGGTGCGCGCCACACAGGGCCGAAAGCGCTTGCGTCTCGGGCATGCCCGATCCCGGGTTCCGCTACGCTGCACCCGGGCTACGAGAACCGAGATTCCCCCGTTGGGCTTCCTTCGTCAGCCCAAGCTACGGCCTCATTCGCGCGACAGTGAGGCCCGCGCTGCCGTTCACGCTCCCGCTCGCTCGCGCAGCGCGATCCACAGCTTTCTGAGCGGCGTCAGCTCGACGCGGCGTTCCCACACGCGGCAGCCGTCGGCGGCGACTTCCTCGAGCGTGGCGAGCGCGAGGCGCGTCAGCGTCGCGAGCGGCCGCAGGCTGCGGCGCGCGGGCAGGGCGGCGAGGCCGGCGGCGAGCGCCTCGCGACAGGCCGCGAGGTCGACGGCGATCACGCGCGCATACCAGTCGGCGTCCTCCAGCGCCGTCGAGGTCTCCTGCGCCACGGCGCTCACCGTGTCCTGCGCGAGCAGGCCGACGCCGCCGGCGACGAGGCGCCGCGTATCGCGCAGCGCATAGGCTTCTTCGACGCGGCTGCCGAGCAGCCGCGCCTGCTGCGCAGCGGCGTCGTCGAGCGTCGCCGTTTCGGTGTTGACGATCTCCCACAGCGGCCCGTGCGCGGCGTCGAAGGCCGCGTAGCGCGCCGCGCGCGTCGGATGACGGGGCGCCGCGAGCAGCGCGGCCGTGCCGTCGATGAGCGCGAAGGCGGCTGCGGGCAAGGCCGGCAGCGCGGCGAGCTGCGGCGCGAGCGCGCGCGTCAGCACGTGGCGCGGCGCGGCTTCGGCCAGCCGCGCGATCTCCTCCCGCCACCAGGCGAGCTTGGTCTGCGCGATCTCCGCGTTCGAGCAGCTCGCCGGCACGCGGGCGATTTCCCCGCGCAGCGCTTCGAGGAGCGCGAGCCGCGCGCGTACCGGCGCCGGCGCGTAACGCTGCGCGTAGTAGAGATCGCTGCCTGGGCGCGGCAGGTAGTCGGCGAGCGGCGCATCGGCCGCGGCGTCACGCGCCATCGAGGCTCGCGGCCAGCCAGCGGGCGAGCGCCTGCGGGCTGTCGAGGATCGCATGCGCTTGCCAGCGCGCGGGCTCGTCGTGGGGCGCGAGATAGCCGTAGGCGGCGACCAGCGTGCGCATGCCGGCCGCGCGGCCGGCCGCGACGTCGCGTTCGGCGTCCCCGACGTAGACGCAGCACGCCGGCGCGCAGCCGAGGAGCTGCGCCGCGTGCAGCAGCGGGGCGGGATGCGGCTTGCGCTCTGGCAGCGTGTCACCGCTGACGACGCAGGCCGGACACCAGTCGAGGCCCAGCCGTGCGAGCAGCGGCTCGGTCAGCCAGCCGGGCTTGTTGGTGACGATGCCCCAGGCGACGCCGCGCGCCTCGAGCTCGGCGAGCAGCGCGCGCATGCCCGGAAACGGCGTCGTGCCCTCGGCGAGATGCGCGTGGTAGTGATCGAGCAGCGCGCGCCGCGCGGCCTCGAACTCGGCGCTAGTCTCGGCAAAGTCGAAGCCGAGACGCGTCAGCGCATACGAGCCGTGGCTCACCCACGGCCGGATTGCCGCGTAGGGCAGCGCCGGCAGTCCGTAGTCGGCGCGCGTGCGGTTCAGTGCAGCGGCGAGATCGGGCGCGGTGTCGAGCAGCGTGCCATCGAGATCGAACAGCACGCCGTGCAGCGGCGGCGCATCGCTCATCCCGCGACTCGGGCGTGGACCAGGTAGTTGACGCCGAGATCGCGCGTGAGGCTCGCCTGGCGCGTGAACGGGTTGTAGTGCATGCCGGCCATGCGCACGAGCTCGAAGCCCGCCGCGCGCAGCCAGCGCGCGAGCTCGCTGGGCCGGATGAAGCTGCGATAGTCGTGCGTGCCGCGCGGCAGCAGCTTGAGCAGGTATTCCGCGCCGAGGATCGCCGCGGCATAGGCCTGCGGCGTGCGATTCAGCGTGGCGATGAAGAGTTCTCCCTCGTCGCCGAGCTGCGCGCGGCAGGCGGCGAGGAGCTGCGCCGGCGCGGGGACGTGCTCGAGCAGCTCCATGCAGGTGACGATGTCGTAGAGCGGCGCGGCGCGATGCGCTTCGATGGTTTCCGCCGCGTAGCGCAGCTCGAGGCCGCTCGCCGCGGCGTGCGCGCGCGCGACCTCGATGCAGGCGGCACTGCCGTCGATGCCGGTGACGATCGCGCCGGCGCGGGCGAGCGCCTCGCTCAGGATGCCGCCGCCGCAGCCGACGTCGAGCACCCGCTTGCCGGCCAGTGAGGTCGCTTCCGCGATGAAGCCGAGCCGGCACGGATTGATGTCGTGCAGCGTGCGGCTAGGGCCCTCCGGATCCCACCAGTCCGGTGCGAGCGCGGAGAACTTGGCGATTTCGCCGGCGTCGACGTTCGGCGTCGCGGAGGTGTCCGTGCCGCTCATTCGCGTGCCTCGCGCGGCAGCTCGATCGTCCGATCGATGGCGCTAAGGGTCGGCTCGCCCGGCGCCAGCACGCGCGGGGGCTCGGAATCGACGCCGGCCACGGCTTCGTCGATCAAGCGCCGCCGTTCGTGGATGTAGGTGCGGCGGTCGATGCGCTGTTCGGCGTAGGCCTGCGCCAAGCGGCGCAACAGGGACGTATTCATGCGTCGCAGACTTCGCTCAGTCGTCGAGCACCTCGACCAGGCACACCGAGACATTGTCGGTGCCGCCCGCTTCGAGGGCCAGGTTGATCAGATGGCGTGCGCAGCGTGGCAGCTCGAAGCGGCGCAGGCCGTCGGCGATGTCCTCGTGGATCACGTGCTTGTCGAGCCCGTCGGAGGACAGCAGATAGCGATCGCCCGGCTGCATTCCGGCGACGTCGCAGTCGAGGAACAGCGCCGGCGTCGCCCCCACCGCGCGCGTGATCAGATTGTTGTCCGGATGGAACTGCGCGTCCTCCCGCGACAGCAGGCCCTGCTGCACGTACTGCTCGACCTGCGAATGATCGGTGGTGAGCTGCGCGAGCTCGCCGTCGCGCAGGCGGTAGAGGCGGCTGTCGCCGGCCCACAGGAAGGCGCAGTGCCGCTCGTGCATCAGCAGCGTGACGATGGTGCTGCCGATCACCTGGTGGCGGAAGCGGGACAGATCGAGCAGGCGATCGTTGACGGCGAGGATGTTGTGCTCGGCGAACTCGACGAAGGTCGACAGATCGGCCGGCACGCGCAGCCGGCCGAGCGACTCGACGAGCATCTGGCTCGCGAGATCGCCGGCGGCGTGGCCGCCCATGCCGTCGGCGACGGCCCACACGCCGAGGTCGGGGCGATCGAGGATCGCGTCCTCGTTGACCTTGCGCACGAGCCCGACGTGCGTGGCGGACACGGACTGCCAGCGCATCTACGGTGTCGTCCCGAACCGGGCTTCGATGCTGCGCGCCGCCGGGCCGCGATGCGCAAGAATGGCAAGTGAATGACGAAGCTCCATCGCGCGACGGCACCCTAGGTGCCCTGGACCTCGAATTCGACCAGATCCTGCGGCTTCTCGACGAAGGGACGGCCGAGGCTGATCGCGCCGCTGCCGGTCAATAGGGCCTCCTCGCGGCGCAGGAAGGCGTCGTCGGTGTCGTTGCGCACGTAGGTGCCGTTGGTGCTCTGATCGACCAGAAAGAACTTGCCGCGCCGATACTCGATGCGCGCATGCAATCGCGAGGCGAGCGATTCGACGACGGTCAGATCGGCCGCCTTGCTGCGGCCGAGCACGATCTGCGGGCGGTGATCGTCGACGACCAGCGTGCTGCTGCCGTGCTTCAGCGTGAGCTGCGCGCGGCGCGCGGGCTTGACCACGATGTCCGGCGACATGCGCGTGACGTCGTCCTGCTGCCACATCACCTCGAAGAGCTCGAAGGTGTCCCTCTTGCCCTTCACCGGCGCGTGATCGATGAGGCGCGTATTGCCGCGCAGGAGCGAGGGTAGCTGGTCGACGACGACGCGGGTGGTGATGATCTGGCCGACCTTGGCCTGGGCGACCATGCGCGCGGCGACGTTGACGGCGTCGCCGAAGACGTCGGTCGATTCGACCAGCGTCGGTCCGGCGTGCAGGCCGATGCGCAGCGACAGCGCGATCGAGCCGTCGGCGGTGTCCTCGACGCAGGCGTCGTTGAACAGCTCCTGCATGCCGCAGGCCGCAATCACGGCCGACTCGACCTCGGGAAAGGTGCACATCACTTCGTCACCGATGGTCTTCACTACCTTGCCGCCGTGCTCGACGACGACTTCCTCGATCCGGCGCAGGCATTCGGCGATCTGCAGCCGCGCCACCGAATCGCCCAGCAGCTCGTACAGCCGCGTGCTGCCGCTGAGATCGGCAAAGAGAATCGCGAGGTGGCTGGCCTGATTGCTGGCACTCATGTCCCGTTACATCGGCCGGAGGCTTGCTGCCCCGATGGCGCTTGCCGTCGTCCCTGGGTCGGTCGCGAGCACCGTAGCAGATGCTACGATCGCGGGCGAACTTATATGCCGAACCGATTATACGCGAAGGGAAACTCGGCAAAAGGCAAGTTTCCGGGCGATGCCCTTGAACGCGTCCTGGGCGCATTCGGTCGGAGCCTCCACGCCAGCGGACTGAAGGGCTGCGTCGACGGCGCGGCCGGAGGAAGCATCGTCATGCAATTCGGAGCACTCGCCGGCGCCGGGCTCGGGCTCGCGATCGGACTCGGTCTCGGTTGGGCCGGCGCGAGCCTGTGGCCGCTCGCGACGCCTTCCTTCGCGCCGGCCGCCTCCGCACCGGCGGACACGAGCTTCGGCTACGCGAGCATCGACGCCAGCCTGTCGCGGCTGCCGCCGGCGCGGCGCCGAGCCGTGCTCGACGATGCCGCCGCTTTCGCCGCCTTCGTCGAGCAGCGCGGCCGGCAGCAGGTGCTGTATGCCGCCGCGACGGCCGCGGGCCTCGCCGACCAGCCCGCGGTCGCCGCCGAGCTGCGCGAAGCGGCCGTCGAGATCCTCGCCGCAGACTATCTCGAACGGGAGGCACCGGCCGCCGCCGCGCCGGCGCCGGACGAGGTCGCGATCGCGGCGTTCTATCGCGATCAGCAGGCGCGCTTCCGGATCCCGGATCGCCTGCCGGTATGGCAGATCTTCATCGCCGCGCCGGCGGGCGACGAGGCGGCCCGCACCGCGGCGCGCGAACGGGCTCGCCGGGCCCTCGAATCCCTGCTGGCCGGCAAGGCCAGCCTGTCCGAGCTCGCCGCGAGCACTTCGGATCATGCGCCGAGCCGGCTCAACGGCGGCTTCATGGGCCTGCTCGCGCCGGAGGAGCTGAAGCCCGAGGTGCGCCAAGCCCTGCTCGCCGCTCCGCAGGGCAAGCCGGTCGGCCCGGTCGAGACCGACGACGGTTTCCACGTCGTACAGCGCGGCGCGCTGGTGCCGGGCTCGGTGCCGCCGCTCGAAGAAGTGCGGCCGCAGATCGTCGCCTGGCTGCGCGAACGATCGCTCGCGGCGGAACGGGCGGCCGTGCTGCGCAAGGCCGCCGAGGCCCATCCCGTCACGATCGAGGCGAGCGATCTCGAGGCCTGGCGGCAGCGCCTGCGCGACGCCGACGCAGCGGAATCGACGGCCGCCGGCACGCAAAAATAACGTGCACCGCCGCCGGGCTTGAGGCAGGATCCCCGCATGCAGATTGCGGCGACCGTTCTCGGCTCCCAGACGAGCTCCGCGCGTGCCACGCGTGCGGGGAGCGCGCGCGTCGCTGCCGTCGCGGCGACGCCGGCCGTCGAAGGCGTGGTGCTGCGTGACGAAGCGGTAACCGCGCGGCCCCTGCCGGCGGACGCCGTATCGCGCCGCGCCCAGCCGGCCGCGATGCTCTATGCGATGTTCGAACGGATGGGCGGTGCGAGCACTTCCGTCTGGAAAGGCATGCACGTCAATCTGGTGGTGTGAGCCGCCGCGCGCGGCCTCACTGCGTACGGCTCGTGTTCTCGGACACCGTGCCGTACTTCTGAATCATCTCCTGCGACAGCTCGGTCGCGGACTCTTTCTCCTCCGGCGACAGCTTCGCTTCCGCCGCCTTCATCGCGGCGGCGGCCTTGGGATTACCGATGTGTGCGGAGACGCTGTACCAGCCGTAGGCGTATTCCATGTCCTTCGGCACGCCTTCGCCGCGCTCGTAGCAGCCGCCGAGGCGAAACTGCGCGTCCTGCACGCCTTTCTCCGCCGCCTTGCGGAACCACTTCGCGGCCGCTTCCTTGTCGACTTCGACGCCGCGCCCTTCGGCGTACATGCGGCCGAGGAAATACTGTGCGTAGGCATGGTCCGAAGTCTCGGCGAGCGGCACGAAGGTCTTCAGCGCCTTGTCGTTGTCGCCCATCATCAGGGCCAGCACGCCGTCGTTGAAATCCGCCTGTGCCGGCAAGAGCACACCGGCGAGCACGACGGCGAGGAGACCGCGCGACGCGCGGCGGAACAGACGCTTGATCGACGACATCGGCAATCCTCGAAGGGGCGGCGCACGTTGGAGTGGAGGCATCTTAGTGGAGTTCCTCGAGCGCGCAAACGCGCCGCAAGCCCGCGGCGCGCCGCCCTCGGTCCGCGACTGCGAGCGCGAGGCTGCCAGCCGCACGGCCGTTTTCCGAGCTAGAATCCGCGCTCCTATCGAACCGGTGCCCGCCATGACCGCCACGACGCTCTACGACAAACTCTGGGACGCGCACCTCGTCGAGCAATTCGACGACGGCTCGGCGCTGATCTACATCGACCGTCACATCGCGCACGAAGTCACGACGCCGCAGGCCTTCGAAGGCCTGAAGCTCGCCGGTCGCAAGCTGTGGCGGACCGCCGCGACCGTCGCCGTGTCCGATCACAACGTGCCGACGCGCGACGTGCGCAACATCACCGATCCGGTTGCCAAGCTGCAGCTCGAAACCCTCGCGCGCAACTGCCGCGAGCATCGGATCACGCATTTCGACATCGGCGACGTGCGCCAGGGCATCGTGCACGTGACGGGCCCGGAACAGGGCTGGAGCCTGCCCGGCATGACGATCGTCTGCGGCGACTCGCACACCGCGACCAACGGCGCGCTCGGTGCGCTCGCCTTCGGCATCGGCACCTCCGAGGTCGAGCACGTGATGGCGACGCAGACCCTGGTGCTGCGCAAGGCGAAGAACATGCTGATCGACGTCGCGGGCGTGCTGCCGCGCGGGGTGTCGGCGAAAGATCTGATCCTCGCGATCATCGGCCGCATCGGCACCGCCGGTGCGACCGGCCACACGATGGAGTACGCGGGCAGCGCGATCCGCGCGCTGTCGATCGAAGAGCGCATGACGGTCTGCAACATGTCGATCGAGGCGGGCGGGCGCGCCGGGATGGTCGCGGTCGACGACAAGACGATCGCCTACGTCGAAGGCCGGCCCGGCGCGCCGAAGGACGAGCACTGGACGCGCGCCGTCGACTACTGGCGCACGCTGGTGTCCGATGCGGACGCGAAGTTCGACACCGTCGTGAAGTTCGACGCGGCCACGATCGAGCCGCAGGTGTCGTGGGGCACCTCGCCGGAAATGGTGCTGCCGGTGAACGGCCGCGTGCCCGATCCCGAGCGCGAGCCGGACGAGATCAAGCGCATCGGCATGCGCAACGCGCTGAAGTACATGGATCTGAAACCCGGCACCGCGCTGACCGACATCGCGATCGACAAGGTGTTCATCGGCTCGTGCACGAATTCGCGCATCGAGGATCTGCGCGTCGCGGCGGAGGTCGTGCGCGGCAAGCGGCTCGCGAAGAACGTGAAGCTCGCGCTGGTCGTGCCGGGCTCGGGCCTCGTGAAGCAGCAGGCCGAGCGCGAAGGACTGGATCGCGTGTTCCTCGACGCCGGCTTCGAGTGGCGCGAGCCGGGCTGCTCGATGTGCCTGGGCATGAATCCGGATCAGCTCTCGCCGGGCGAACGCTGCGCGTCGACCTCGAACCGCAATTTCGAGGGCCGGCAGGGCCACGGCGGGCGCACGCACCTGGTGTCGCCGGCGATGGCTGCCGCGGCCGGCATCGCCGGTCATTTCATCGACGTGCGCGAGGTGACTTGAGATGGACGCATTCCGCAAGCTGACCGGCCTCGTGGCGCCGATCGATCGGCCGAACGTCGATACCGATGCGATCATCCCCAAGCAGTTCCTGAAGTCGATCAAGCGCTCGGGCTTCGGGCCGAACCTCTTCGACGAATGGCGCTATCTCGACAAGGGCGAGCCCGACCAGCCGAACGAAGGGCGCCCGCTGAACCCGGACTTCGTGCTGAACCAGCCGCGCTACCGGGGCGCGCAGATCCTGCTCGCGCGCGACAACTTCGGCTGCGGCTCCTCGCGCGAGCACGCGCCGTGGGCGATTTACGACTTCGGCTTCCGCGTCGTGATCGCGCCGAGCTTCGCCGACATCTTCTACGGCAACTCGGCGAAGAACGGGCTGCTGCTCGTGACCCTGCCGGCGGCGGTCATCGACCGCCTGTTCGCCGACTGCGCGAAGACCGAGGGCTACCGGCTCACCGTCGATCTCGAGTCGCAGACCGTCACCGAGCCGGACGGGACGCAGCACGCCTTCGAGTACAACGCGGGTCTGAAGCATCGCATGCTGAACGGTCTCGACGACATCGGGATCACCTTGCAGCACGCGGACCGGATCCGCGCCTACGAGGCGCGGCGGCG
This sequence comes from Gammaproteobacteria bacterium, assembly GCA_035325705.1. Classification (GTDB taxonomy): domain Bacteria; phylum Pseudomonadota; class Gammaproteobacteria. The sequence continues at coordinate 21,179 of DAOKZI010000015.1, read as the reverse complement.
CGCGATCACGCCGTGGCTCTTCGCCGACGCCTGAGAGGGGGCCGCGATGATCTTCGAACTCGACGGCGTCCACGTGCGGGCCGAAGGGGACTACTGGATCGCCGAGACCGCGAGCGTCATCGGCAACGTGCTGCTGAAGCAGGACGCGAGCGTGTGGTTCGGCGCGGTGGTCCGCGGCGACAACGAGCCGATCACGATCGGCGAGCGCTCGAACGTGCAGGATCTCTCGGTCCTGCACACCGATCCGGGCTGCCCTTTGACGATCGGCCGCGACTGCACGATCGGCCACAAGGTGATGCTGCACGGCTGCACGATCGGCGACAACACGCTGATCGGCATCAACGCCGTCATCCTCAACGGTGCCCGCATCGGCCGCAACTGTCTGATCGGCGCCGGCGCGCTGATCACAGAAGGCAAGGAAATCCCCGACGGCTCGCTCGTGCTCGGCAGCCCGGGCAAGGTCGCGCGCGCGCTGACGCCGGCACAGATCGCCGGTCTCACGCAGTCCGCCGCGCGCTACGTCGAAAACTGGCGACGCTTCCGCCGCGGCTTGCGCCCGCAGGACGAAGTTACGCGGCTTTGACTTCGGGATCGGACATCGCTGCGCGAGGTTTGCGCCGCGCGTCCTCGTCGCGTTAGCGGCGCGGAAAGCGCCGATCCCGGATTCGCTGCGCTCATCCGGGCTACAAAGAACTCTTCGTAGCCCGGGTGGAGCGCGCAGCGCGCAACCCGGGATCGGCATTGGAGCGCGATGAAGAGCCCGGGTTTCGCTACGCTGCACCCGGGCTACGACGAGCGCGCGCCCCGTCGATCAGGCTCGCAGCCGCTGCTCCGAGCCTTCCACCGGGATGCTCGCGGCCGGCTGGGTCTTGGCCTCCGCCACCGGCACTTCGATCTTCAGCATGCCGTCGCGCAGCGTCGCGCGCGCGGCCGCCGGCTCGAGCGTCGACGAGAGCTCGATGCAGCGGAAGACCTGGCCGCGCGGCAGTTCGTCGACGTGGATCTGCTCCGTCTCGCCGGCACGGGGGCGCCCGCACTCGCTGCGAACGAGGATCCGATGATCGGTCATCTGCACGTCGACGTCATCGGGCTTCAAGCCGGGCATCGCCATTTCGACGATCACCGTGCCATCGCGCTCGACGATGCTGACCGGCGGCTGCCAGCACAGTTCGCGCTCTGCGCTCAACCAGTCGTCGAGCTCGCGGCATCCGCACAGCCCGTGGGTTTCGAACAGCTCGAACGCACGCTGTGTGATGCGCCGATGCATTTCATCGAGGACGTCGTCGACGGTCTCCACCGCGCGCGCGGGCACTGCTTCGGCGAGACGTCGTTCATCGAGTATCGCGGACCTGGGCATGGTCGACTCCTTTGCATGTTGTACTGCGACAGAGAACGGCCATGGTGCGCTTACGCTGGCACGAACCTCTTATTGTTGTTCGTGTCGGCACGCCTTCCGCAGCGGAAGGCGGTTCGTGACGGCCATGGCGCAGACCATGGCGGAAGAAACGATACGACCGTACGGGCGCGACGTATGCCGGCGCTTGACGCCGATCAGCTTCGGGGTGATGTGCGCTTGCGTCCTACAGCGCGTTCCTGCTACCGCCTCGCGGCTTCGTAGCCCGAATGAGCGCAGCGAATCCGGGATCGGCGTTTCCCGCGCGGCTAGCGCGACGAGGACGCACGGCGCGAAATTCGCGCGGTGCTGCGCGCGACAACGCCCGCTCCCGGGTTCGAAGAGGGCTTTTCAGCTCAGACTGCCGAGCGCGTCCGCTTCCTGGCGCAGCTTGTACTTCTGGATCTTGCCCGTCGCCGTTTTCGGCAGCTCGCGGAAGACGATGGTCTTCGGCGCTTTGAAGTGCGCCATGTGCTCGCGACAGTGCCTGATCAGCTCCTCGGCGCCGACCTGCGGAGCGTCCTGCTTCAGCCACACGAAGGCGCACGGCGTCTCGCCCCATTTCTCGTCCGGACGCGCGACGACCGCGGCTTCGAGCACCGACGGATGGCGGTACAAGACCTCTTCCACCTCGATCGAGGAGATGTTCTCGCCGCCGGAGATGATGATGTCCTTGGAGCGATCCTTGATCTGGATGTAGTTCTCGGGATGCATCACGCCGAGATCGCCGGAATGGAACCAGCCGCCGGCGAGCGATTCATCGGTCGCCTTCTTGTTCTTCAAATAGCCGCGCATGACGACGTTGCCCTTGAACATCACCTCGCCGATGGTCTTGCCGTCGCGCGGCACGGGTTTCATCGTGTCCGGATCGATCACGTCGAGATCTTCGAGCACCGGGTAGCGCACGCCCTGACGGATACGGAGCTCCGCCATCCGCTCCTTGCTGTAGCCGGCCCATTCGGGCTGCGGCGCGGTGAACACGGCCGGCCCATAGGTTTCGGTGAGGCCGTAGGAGTGGATGACCTCGAAGCCCGCTTTCTCCATGCCTTCGATGATCGCGGCCGGCGGCGCCGCGCCCGCCGTCATCACGTGCACGGGCGCCGTCAGCTCGCAGCGTTCGGCCGCGGAGGCATTGAGGATGAAGTTCAGCACGATCGGCGCGCCGCAGAAGTAGTCGACGCCGTAGTGGCGTATCGCATCGTAGATATTGGCGGCCGCGATCCGGCGCAGGCACACATTGGTGCCGCCCTGCATCGCGATCGTCCACGGGAAGCACCAGCCGCAGCAGTGGAACAGCGGCAGCGTCCACAGGTAGACCGGGTTTAGCGGCATGCTCCAGGCCAGCGCGTTGCCCATCGCGTTGAGATAGGCGCCGCGGTGGTGGTAGACCACACCCTTCGGATTCCCCGTCGTGCCGGACGTGTAGCACAGCGCGAGCGCCTGCCACTCGTCCTCCGGCAGGCGCCACGGCGAGGCCGGATCGCCCTCGGCGAGCAAGTCCTCGTACTCCAGCGTGCCCAGGCGATCGTGGCAGGGCGCGGCCGGATCGGCGATGTCGATGACCATCGGTTTCACCGTCGCCTTGGCCAGCGCTTCGCGCATCACGGGCGCGAACTCGGTGTCGGTCAATACGAGCTTCGCGCCGCCGTGATCGAGGATGAAGGCGATCGCCTCGGCGTCGAGGCGGATGTTGATCGGGTTCAGCACCGCGCCGCAGGCGGGCACGCCGAACAGCGCCTCGTAGAAGGCCGGGATGTTGGTGGCGACGATCGCGACGGTGTCGCCCTTGCCGATGCCGCGCCTCTCCAGCGCGTTCGCGAGCCGGCGGCAGCGCGCGAAGGTCTCCGCCCAGGTGTAGCGCTTGTCGTCGTGGACCACCGCGAGCCGCTGCGGATACACGGACGCGGCGCGCTCGATGAAGCTGAGCGGCGACAGCGGCACGTGGTTGGCGGCGACCTTGTCGAGATTCTGTTCGTAGGGATTCATCGGATCATCTGCCTCGCAGCCTCGGGCTTGGGACTGAAGGCGACGCGCGCGCAGCGCGCCGCCGGATGGTTCACTGGCGGAAGCGCGGCTCGCGCTTCTCGAAAAAGGCGTCGACGCCTTCGATGCCGTCCGCGGCGAGCAGATTGCGCACGAGATCGGCGGCCGCGCAGCGGTAGGCCGCATCGAGCGGCTGGTTCACCTGCGCGTAGAACGAGCGCTTGCCGAGCTTGATCGCGTAGCCGGACTTGGCCGCAATCTTGCGCGCGAGCGACTCGACCTCGGCGTCCAGCGCCGCGTCGTCGACGGCGCGGTTGACGAGGCCGATCTGCGCCGCGGTATCGGCGTCGACGAAGTCACCGGTGTAGAGCATCTCGAGCGCGTGCTTGCGGGCGACGGTGCGCGACAGCGCAACCGCCGGCGTCGCGCAGAACAAGCCGTAGTTGATGCCGGAAGTGGCGAAACGCGCGCTCTTCGCCGCGACGGCGAGATCGCAGCTCGCGACGAGCTGGCAGCCGGCGGCCGTCGCGATGCCTTGCACCTTCGCGATCACGGGCTGCGGCAGCGCGACGATCGCCTGCATCATCGCCGAGCAGTCGCTGAGCAGGCGCGTGAGGAAATCCTCGTTGCGGTTCGCACGCATCTCCTTCATGTCGTGACCGGTCGAGAATGCGCGGTCGGTGCTCGCGAGCACGACGACGCGGATCGCCTCGTCGCCGGCCAGCGCTTGCAGTTCGGCGCTCAGCGCGTCGATCATCGCGCGCGAGAGGGTGTTGTACTGGGTAGGCCGGCTGAGGGTCAGCGTCGCGATGCCGTGCGCGTCACTGCGCAGCACCGCCGGCGAGGTATCGGACAACGAGTCGGCTGCAGCGCTCATCGCACATCTCCGAGGAAGGATGCGGGCTATTCTCCGCAGCCCGCCGTGGACCTGCAAGCCGAAGGCTTCCCGTTTGCAGCGGAGCTCGGCGAAAGCGGAGAGGGTCGCCTCGATCGGAGCGTCCCGGCGCAATGCGGCGAGCGTTGGGGCACGTGCTGCGCGCTTGCCGTGCGGCGTCGTGGAAACGCCGCTGTCCCCAGTGTTTTTCCCGGCTCATTCCGCGCGCAGGGCCGCAAGCGGATCGAGACCGGCCGCGCGCGCCGCGGGCATCAGGCCGGCGACGAGCCCGATCAGCACGGAAAAGCCCAATGCGAGCGCGACGAAAGGCCAGGCGATGCGCAGCGGCAGCATCGGCACCGCGAGCGTCAGCGCGCCGATCGAGAGCGCCGCGAGCGCGACGCCGGCGAGGCCGCCGACTGCACCGAGCACCGCGGCTTCGGCGAGGAAGCTGCCGAGCACGTCGCGCTTACGAGCCCCGACGGCGCGCAGCAGGCCGATTTCCTCGGTCCGCTCGGTGACCGCGATGGTCATGATCGTGCCGACGCCGACGGCGCCGACGAGCAGCGAAATCGCGCCGATCGCGGCGACGCCCGCGGTCAGCACGCCGATCACCTTGCCCAGCACTTCGAGCATCTTGTCCTGGGTGGTGATCGAGAAATCCTCCTGGCCGTGGCGGGCGATCAACAGGCGCGTGATGTCCTCGGCGACGCGCGTCGAGCGCTCGCCGGCGCGAAACAGCACGTCGATTTCCATCAGGCCCTCGCGATCGAAGATCGCCTGCGCGCGCGCGACGGGGATGAACAGCGTGTCGTCGAGATCGAAACCGAGCATCTGGCCCTTGGGCTGCATCACGCCGATGACGCGGAAGCTGTCGGCGCCGATCCGGACGCGGGCGCCGAGCGGGTTCTCGCCGCGGAACAGCTCGCGATGCATCTTCGCGCCGAGCACCGCGAAGGCGCGCGCCTCGTCGAGCGTCGTGTCGGGCAGGAAGCGGCCGAAGGCGACGTCGGTCCGCCACACGCGCGGCAGCTCGCCGCTGACGCCGAAGATGGTCGTGCGGCGGCTGCGCTGGCCGCTCTCGATGTTCGCGTTGCCCTGGATCACGGGCACCACGCCTTCGACGCGCGGCAGCCGCTCGATCGCGAAGGCGTCGTCCAGCGAGAGCGGGCGCGTGGTCGAAATCGTGCCGGGCGAGCCGCCGAAGGTCGAGGTCTTGCCCGGAAAGACGCCGAGCAGATTGGTGCCGAACTGCGTGAACTCGCCGAGCACGAACTGGCGTACGCCTTCGCCGAGCGCGGTCAGCAGCACCACGGTCGCGATACCGACCGCGATGCCGACGATCGTCAGCAGCGAGCGCTGGCGGTGCGCGCGCACGGCCGCGATCGCGAAGCCGACGAGATCGCCACCGCGCATCACGGCCGGTTCGACAGCGCGCGCACGGGATCGAGCTGCGCCGCGCGCCGCGCCGGGATCGTGCCGAAGGCGAGGCCGAAGACAACGGCGCTCAGCAGCGCCGCCGCCGTGCCCCACCACGGCACGGCGACCGGGAAGCTCGGATAGAGCGCGCCGACGACGAAGGCGCCGGCGTAGCCGATCAGTACGCCGGCCGCGGCGCCCGCGCTGGTCAGCAGCACGGCCTCGAACAGGAACAAGGTGCGCACTTCATCGAGCCGGGCGCCCAGGGCTTTCAGGAGGCCGATCTCGCTGCGGCGCTGCGCGACGGTCACGAGCATCACGTTCATCACGAGGATGCCGGCGACGACCAGGCTGATCGCCGAGATGCCGGCCAGCGCCAGGGTCAGCGCGCGAAGGATGCGATCGAAGGTCGCGACGACGCTGTCCTGCGTGATCAGCGTGACGTCGTCCTCGCCGTCGTGCCGGGCGGTCAGGAGATCGCGCACTTCCTCGAGGGCTCGCGTCATCGCTGCGCCGGACCGCGTCTCGATCAGCAGGCGGAACAGGCCTTCGCTGTTCAGCAGGGCCTGCGCCGAGGCCACCGGCACCTGCACCATGTCGTTGAAGTCCTGGCCCAGCGATACGCCGGTGTCGGCAAGGACGCCGACGACGCGGAAGCGCCGATCGCCGACGCGCAGCCACTGGCCGAGCGGCGAGGCGTTTTCGAACAGCTCGCGCGCGAGCTTCGGGCCCAGCACGCAGACGGCCGCCGCGCGATCGGGCGGCAGCTCGGGCAGGAAGCGCCCCTGTCCCATCTCCAGATGGCGCACCTCGAGCATGTCGCGCGTGACGCCGAGCATCATCGCCTCGCGCTCGGTGCCGCCCAGCGTCGATACATTGGCCGTGCCGATCATCACCGGCACGACGCGCGACACCGACGGCAGTTGAGCGACGGCGATGGCGTCGCCCAGCGTCAGATCGCGCGGCGTCTCGCCCATGATCGGCGGCGGGCCGCCGACCGTTTCATTGCGACCGGGTATCACGATCAGGAGATCGGTGCCGAGCGAGGCGAACTCCCCGACCACGAAGCGCCGCGCGCCGTCGCCGAGCGCCGTCAGCAGCACCACCGCCGCGACGCCGATCCCCGTCGCGAGACAGATCAGCGCCGACCGCCGCCGCTGCGACAGCAGCGATTCGAGGGCGAGACGGAAGGCGTCGGCATGGCGGAGCATCGCCACATCTTAGCGTGCGTTCGCCGCGCTCGGATTGGGGCATCCGGAGGTTGCCGTGAAAGAGAGCGCCCTGTTTCGTAGCCCGGGTGCAGCATAGCGGAACCCGGGATCGGGCATGCCCGATACGCGACAGCCTTCTTCTCGGATGCATGAGAGGACGGCGGGCGCCGAACCCGGATTCCGCTGCGCTCCTTCCGGGCTACGAAGGTCGTTCTCTTGTAGCCCGGAAGGAGCGCCGCGCAGCGGCGCGGAATCCGGGAGTTGGGCTCACGACGCCTCTTTCATGATTGCGGGTGGCGCGGGCGTCATGACCGTCTATACCCGCACTGCGACTTCCTTCGCGAACACCGCGTCGGGCAGGGCGTTGATGGCCTGGCGGGTGCTGCGGAGGTGTTTGCGCATCGCGGTCTCGGCGGCGGCGCCTTTGCCGGCGAGGATCAGGCGGGCGATGATCGGATAGTCCTGGCGGCGCTTCGTGCGTTCGCTTGCGGGCAGATGGCGTTCGAACTGCGCGCGCAGCAGATTGGTCTGCGGGATCGGCACGAAGCGGGCCAGCTCGGCGTTGCCGCCGAGCGCGACGAGCTCGGCGTAGAAACGCACGCGCGCGTCCAGCACGCCGCCGCCGTCGCGCGCCTTGTACGCGTTCATCAGCGCCGCGTAGGCCTGCTTGAAACGCGCGCGATGGTCCCCCTCTTGGATGTGCTCGGCCGCGAGGCGCGCGGCGAGGCCGGTCAGCAACTCCTGGATCGCGAGAACGTCGTTGACCTCGCGGCGCGTGAGCTGGCGCAGATAGGCACCGCGGTGGCGATGCAGCTCGATGATGCCTTCGGCCGCGAGCAGCTTCAGGGCTTCGCGGATCGGCCCGCGGCTCAGCTTCAGCTCCGCCGTCAGATCGGCCTCGACGAGGCGCTGGCCCGGGACGTAGCGACCCGTGCGCACGCCGTCGCGCAGCGTCTCTGCGACCTGATCGGGCGAGCTCTGATCGCGACGCGCGACGAGCGTGCGCCGCGTGCTCGCCGTATCGGCGGAAGGGGACGAACGAGATTTCATCGGCGGTGGCCTACGGCGCTACGACGTCGGCGGCACGCTAGAGGCGGAGGCCGGCGATGTCAACGCGCCCGCGTGCTGCGGCGCGGTAATCAGGACGATTGTAGAACAATCGCGTATGAGGACAGGCCGCTTCGATTGACAGCCTCCGGATGCTTGTTCAGACTCGCCGCACCTTCCGGTGCCGCCGCGATCGCGGCGGTTCCCCGCACATCCGTCAGAGGTGGAAACGATGAGCCGACTCTACGGCGACTCCGACAAATACGGCGATCAGTGCGGGACCGCGATCGTCGAGGCCTTCCACGGCGCCATCCGCGAGCTCGTGCGGCGCCGCTACGTCGAGTCGGGGCAGGCCTGGAACGACTTCGTGTTCGGCAAGTCCTTCGAGCTGATCACCGCGCAAGACTTCGCGGCCATCGATCGCAAGCTGCTCGACTACGGCCACCGCTACGCGTGGTCGGCATTGAAATCGCAGCAGGAGCGTCCGGAAGCCTATGTCGCCGCCGCCGGCATCGGCGAGGATCTCGCGAGCTTCAGCTTCGAGCACCCCGAAGCGCCGACCGCGCCGGTGGACGCCGCGGGACTCGAGCTGCGCGGCTGCGGCGACAACGTCGTGAAGTACGACGCCGATCTCGTCGGCACCGCGCGCTACGTGCGCTCGAGCGCGACGGTGCTCGGCTATCTGGAAAACGGCGTGCCGCCCGGCACGATCGCCGTCATCGACGACTCCGGCGGCACGCTGACCGCGCCGATCCTCGAGCAGTTCGCCGGCGTGCTGTGCGCGGGCGGCACCGTGCGCTCGCACCTCGGCATCCTGACCCGCGAGTACGGCATCCCCTGCTTCATGAACTCCAAGCTCTCGGGCATCCGCGAAGGCGACACCGTGCGCATGGAATGCACGGCGACGGCGAAGACCGCCGAGGCCTACCAGAAGGGCGTCGAGATGACGGCGCGCGTGTGGCGCGTGGTACAGCAGTGACGGAGCCGGTGATGGATCTGAGCTACACGCAACTGCTGGAGACGAACAACCTCATCCAGCAGAACACCGACGAGACCTACTGGCTGTGCCTCACGCGCACGGTGCAGGAATCGAAGCTCTTTCCGGTTTCGCCGTACATGATCCTGTCCTATTTCATGTGCTTCTACCGCTATCCGTCGCTGCTGCGGAAGATCGAGCGGCACATGAAGGCCGAGGACATCGGCGATCGCGCGCGCAACATGGGCATCAAGATCCAGAATCCCGCGATGGGCTGGTGCCTGCCCTCGTTCTACCTGCTCGGCCGCGAGTACCTGATCGCGATGGGCATGATCCGGCCGCAGGACGCCGTCGAGGACGTCGTCTACGTGATGGACTTCTGGAAGCGCTTCGAGCTCGCCTGGCATCGCAACGACGGCCACATGACGAACCGCGACTTCGGCCATCGCGCCCAGGTGCTGCCGGAGCGCAAGCTGCAGATCTTCCACGCCGACATGTACGACTGCGTCGAGGGCGACGCGCTGCATACGGCGGCGCAGGCCTTCATGGCGGCGACCTCGCAGTACGGCTTCCTCGTGTCCTGCGAGAGCCGCATCGCGCTCCACAACCAGGGGCCGTACCGGCTCGACGACGAGCGCGAGATGATCGTGCGCGACTTCATGGATCTCGCCGAAGGCGATTATCCGTGGCTGGACGGCGTCGCCGCCGACATGCCGTACAACAACCTCACCGTGCCGATGGCGGTGAAGGGCTGCCACTTCAACATCATCGACGACTGGGGCTCCTTCGAATCGCAGCCCGAGTTCAAGTCGCACCACATGGTCGGCGTCGGCCTCTACACCTCGGACACGCTGTCGGAAGGCCACATCCCGGTCGGCATGGGCAGCCGCGAGGAGCTGACGCGCACTTTCGAGATGCTGACGCAGAAGGCGAAGGACGCCACCACGAAGCTGTGGCAGCGCATCGCCGGCTGGAACCGCGACCAAATGCTGGACGCCGGCGCGATCACCTATTTCAGCATCATCAAGGATCTCGCCCACGTCGCCGGCTGCTATGCAATGGAAGACTGGATGCTGATCGACGAACGCGCCGAGCGTTTCCGGCCGCTCTTGAACGACGAGTACGGCAATCTGTCGCTGTGGGAGATCCTGGGTCCGCTCAGCAACCCCTGCCAGCGCACGAACGAATACCAGATGTGCCAGCACGCGAATACGCCGGCGCGCATGTACTCGCTGATCCCCTACTCGATTCTCAAGGACGGCGACTACACGCGCACGGTCGGCGGCCTCGCGCCCGGGGCCAGCTATCTGCCGGCCAAGGAAGATCGCTATCGCACGACGCAGGGCGTGCTGCCGCTCGCCGAGTACAACCGCCGCGCCCGCGAGTTCGTGCCGGCCGTGTGCGGCGAAGACTACAAGTATCTCTGCGAGAGCTGGCTCAAGTATCACCACCGCTCGCCCGAGGCCGAGGCGCTGTACCGGGTCGAGCAACGGGAATCGCGCCTGCTCGCGAACCGCGGCGCCGGGCTGCGGCGCGCGGACGTCGAAGCGCTGCGCCGCGGCTAGCCATCTTGAAACCGATCGGTTTTGTAGGCTGCGGTGAAAGAGCGCGCCCCGCTGCTCGGCGCGCACCGGGCCGGGTCTTCTCGACTGCAGGAGAGGACGGCGGGCGCCGATCCCGGGTTACGCGCTGCGCGCTCCACCCGGGCTACGACACCGCCGTTTACATTGGAAGACTTATGTCTCTTTCATGGTTGCGGGTGATGCGCGCGCCTCATCATCGTCGGGCTGACGCAGGAAGCCGAACGTTCGGCGCCCGATGTCGGGCTTCCTGCGTCAGCCCAACCTACTGAATACAGGTAGCCATGCAAATCGGACAGCTCATCCGCCGCGCCGCGCAGTATCACGGCGACGCCGCCTGCCTCGTCGAAGGCGACCGCTCCATCGGCTTCCGCGAGTTCGACGCCGCGACGGACCGTCTCGGCAACGCGCTGCTCGCCGGCGGGCTCGCCGCCGGCGATCGCGTCGGCGTGCTGCTGTCGAACAGCATCGAATGCCTGATCGCCTATTACGCCGTCGCCAAGGCGGGCCTCGTACGCGTCGGGCTCAATACGCGCGAGACTCTCGAGAATCATCAGTACAAGATCGATGACAGCGGCGCGCGCGCCGTGATCCACGCCGGCATCGACGGCCTGCGCGCGGAGCGCTTGATTGGCCCGGACGAGCTGCTAGCGCTGATCGCGCGCGGCGAGCAGCGGCCCTGCGCCGTCGATCGCGCGCTGGACGCGCCGTACCGTCTCGGCTTCACCGGCGGCACCACCGGCAAGGCCAAGGCGGTGACCTTGACGACGCGCGGCGAGCTCGCCGAGCTCTCGGCGTTCCTGATGGATCTCGTGCCGGACATCCGGCCCGGCGACACCTTCCTGCACGCCGCGCCGATCGCGCACGCCTCGGGCGCGTTCTTCCTGCCCTGCATCGCGCGCGGCGCGACCTCGATCATCATGCCGAAGTTCGATGCCGCCGAGTTCCTCGATCTCGCCGAGCGCTCGCAGGCGAGCATGACCTTCCTGGTGCCGACGATGCTCGCGATGATCCTCGAGGAGCCGTGGCTCGCGCAGGCGAAGCTGAACCTGCGCACGATCAGCTACGGCGCGAGCCCAATCGCGCCCAGCGTGCTCGAGCGCGCGCAAGCCCGCTTCGGCAAGGTCTTCGCGCAGACCTACGGCCAGGCCGAGAGCCCGATGGTGATCACCTGCTTGAAGCCCGAGGAGCACGATCGAATCGGCTCCTGCGGCCGACCCTTCACCTTCGTCGACGTGGGCGTCTTCGACGACGAGGATCGGCCGCTGCCGCCGGGCGAGATCGGCGAGATCTGCTGCCGCGGGCCGCAGACCATGGCCTATTACTGGAATCGCCCGGAGGCGACGGAGCAGGCCTTCCGCAACGGTTGGCTGCATACGGGCGACGTCGGCCGCATGGACGAGGACGGCTACTTCTACATCATGGATCGCAAGAACGACATGCTGATCTCCGGCGGCTACAACGTCTATCCGCGCGAAGTGGAGGACGTGCTGCTCGAGATCGACGGCGTCGTCGAGGCAGCCGTCGTCGGCCTGCCGGACGAGAAGTGGGGCGATCGCATCCACGCCGTCGTCGCCGGGCGCGCGGATCTGGATCCCGAGACGTTGATGGCGCACGCGCGCGAGCGGCTCGCGAACTACAAGCGGCCGAAATCGATCGAGGTATGGCCGTCCCTGCCGAAGAGCGCGGCGAACAAGATCCTGCGCCGCGAAGTGCGCGATCGCTGTCTCCGCAACGGCAAGGCCTGAGGAGCGCTCGATGAACGACATGCATCTCGCGCTGCACGGCGTTGCCTTGAAGAAGCATGCGAACGCGGCGGCCGTCGCCGCGGCCGCCGGCCTCGAGCTCGAGCGTGCCGATGCGCTGCTGAAGGAGGCGGCGGCGGGCGCGCGGCTGGCCGAGGCGCAGGGCGCCTACGTGTTGACGCCGGCGGGCCGCATGATCCTCGACAACCAGTATTCCCGCTACTACGGCGCGCTGCGCGCCGATGCCGCGTTCGTCGCGGCCTACGCTCGCTTCGAGCGCGTCAACCTCGAGCTGAAGCAGATCGTCACCGACTGGCAGATGCTGGACCTCGGCGGCCAGAAGGTTCGCAACGATCATTCGAACGCCGACTACGACGCCGCGGTGCTCGATCGCCTGGGCGATCTGCACGAGCGCTTCGCGCCGATCCTCACGCAGTTGATCGAAGGCCTGCCGCGGCTCGCGATCCATCGCCGCAAGCTCGAGCACGCGCTGGAGGAAGCCGAGGCGGGGCGCATCGAGTGGATCAGCGACGCGAAGCGCGAGAGCTACCATACGGTCTGGTTCGAGATGCACGAGGATCTGCTGCGCGTCCTCGGCCGCACGCGCGAGGAGTGACGATCGTGAGTTTCGAGCTCGGTCCCCATACGCTCGCGATCGACGGCAGCGGCCTGCCCGATCGCCAGCTCGTCGGCGGCAAGGCCTGGTCGATCGCGCGCATGCGCGCGCTGGGGCTGTCCGTGCCGCCGGCTTTCGTCGTCACCGCCCGCGCCTGCACGCATTTCCTCGACACCGGCGCGGTGCCGGCCGGTCTCGCCGAGGAGCTCGCGCGCGGTGTCGGTTGGTTGGAAGAGGCGAGCGGCTGCCGTTTCGGCGGCGAGGAACGACCGCTGCTCGTGTCGGTGCGTTCGGGCGCGGCGATCTCGATGCCGGGCATGATGGACACGGTGCTGAACCTCGGCATCACGGAGACGACCGAAGCGGCGCTCGGGCGCGTGACGGGCGATCCTCGCTTCGCGCGCGACACGCATCGCCGCTTCCTCGAGCTCTACGGCCGCATCGTGCTGAAGGGCGTGCTGCCCGAGCTCGGCGAGGACGCGTCGCCGGCGGACTGGCGCAAGGCGATCGAGGGCGCGACGGGGCAGGGCGTGCCGGCCGATCCCGGCGCGCAGCTCGCCGCGGCCGTCACCGCGGTGTTCGAGTCCTGGAACTCGCGCCGCGCGCGGCGCTATCGCCAGCATCACGGCATTCCCGACAGCCTCGGCACGGCGGTGACGGTGCAGGCGATGGTCTTCGGCAATCTCGACGAGCGCTCGGGCACGGGCGTGCTGTTCAGCCGCAATCCGCTGACGGGCGAGCGCGCGCCTTACGGCGAGTACCTCGCGCGCGCGCAGGGCGAAGACGTCGTATCCGGTCGCTACACGCCGCAGCCGCTGTCCGCGCTCGCCGCGCAGTTGCCGGCCGTGCACGAGGAGCTGCTCGCGGCGGCCGCGACACTCGAGCGCGAGAACGGCGACGTGCAGGACATCGAGTTCACGGTGCAGGCCGGCAAGCTGTATCTGCTGCAGACCCGCGCGGCGAAGCGCGCGCCGGCCGCCGCGCTGCGCTTCGCCGTCGACATGGTCGCGGAAGGCGGCATCGACGAGGCGACGGCGCTGTCGCGCGTGACGGCCGAGCAGGTGCGCACGCTGCTGCGGCCGCGGCTCGCCGACGGCGCGGCCGAGGGCGCGCGCTGCCTCGCGCGCGGCGAAGCGGCCTGCCAGGGCGTCGGCGTCGGCATCGTCGTCACCAATACCGATGAAGCGGAGCGCCGCGCGCTGGCCGGCGAAGCCGTGGTGCTCGCGCGCGCGACGACGAGCCCGGACGACGTGCACGGCATGATCGTCTGCCGCGCCGTTGTCACCGAGCAGGGCGGCGCGACCTCGCACGCGGCCGTGGTGTCGCGCGCGCTGGGTGTCGCCTGCGTCGTCGGCTGCGGCGAAGGCACGCTGGCCGCGCTCGAAGGCCGCGTCGTCACCGTCGACGGCGCAAGCGGCTGCCTCTACGACGGCGCGCTGCCCGTCGTCGCGCCGGACGAGAACGCTGAGCCCGCGCTCGCGCTGCTGACGCGCTGGGCCGAGGCGCGTGCGCCGCTCGCCGTCGTCGCCGAGGCGGCCGAGGCCTTCGATCTCGGCAACGTCGACGGCGGCGAAGACGTCGCCCGCCTGCCCGAGCTGCTCGCCGGCAAGACCACGGTGCGCGGCGGCGCGATCGCAAGCGACGAAGGCGTCAAGGCCGCCGTCGCCGCCGGCGTGCGCACGATCGTCGCGACACCACGCCTACCCGTGCTGCTCGCGGCACTGGAAGCCACACGCCCGTAGCCCGGGTGCAGCGGAGCGGAACCCGGGATCGTGCGCTCAATGAACCTCGTAGGTTGGGCTGACGAAGGAAGCCCAACGTAGAACGCGCCCATGCTGTTGCAAGCGCGCGCACGTTCGAGTGGAGATTGGAGAGTCGTACACGAAGCCTACGTGGCACGTGCACGCCCGTTGGGCTTCCTTCGTCAGCCCAACCTACATCGCCGATCGACCCGTAGCCCGGGTGAGGCGTAGCCGAACCCGGGATCGGACGCCCGAGCGAAGCGCGGACAAAAGACCAAGCGTAGACCCAAGAGGACATCACGCATGACGACCGGCAAGCACACCCCCGTGAAGCCGCAGGACATCGAGAACCTGATCGAGATCTTCAAGCAGTCCGACTGGGACGAGATGCACGTGCAGGTCGGCGACTTCGAGCTGTTCCTGTCCAATGATCCGAACGCGACGGGACCGGCGCGCGCCGCGCCCGCCGGCACTGCGCCCGTCGCACTGACGGCCGCCGCGCCCGCTGCCCCGACCGCCAAAACCTCGACCGCCCACGCCCCCGTCACCGAAGCGCCGATCCCGGACGGCATGCTCGCGATCCGCGCGCCGAACCTCGGCACCTTCTATCGCGCGCCAAAGCCCGGGGCGCCGCCCTACGTCGAGATCGGCCAGCACATCGACGCCGACACCGAAGTCTGTCTGATCGAAGTGATGAAGCTCTTCGCGCCGGTATGCGCCGGGATCAAAGGCACCGTACGCGAGGTGCGCGCGCAGGACGGGATGATGGTCGAGTTCGATCAAATCCTCTTCATCGTCGAGCCGGCGGCCTGATGGCGATCTCGCGCGTCCTGTCCGTCAACCGCGGCGAGATCGCGGCGCGCGTCGTGCGCGCCGCGCAGGCGCTCGGCATCGAGGCCGTGCAGGCGGTGTCCGTCGCGGATCGCGACAGCCTCGCCGCGCGCCTCGCCGATCGCTGCGTCGTGCTCGGCCCGGCGCCCTCGCGTCTGTCCTATCTCGATCCGAAGCTGCTGGTGCACACCGCGCTCGCGACGGGCTGCGACGCGCTGCATCCCGGCTACGGCTTCCTGTCCGAACGCGCGGCGCTGGCGAGCCTCTGCGACGAGCATGGGATCACCTTCGTCGGCCCGCGCGCCGAGACCATCGCCGCGCTCGGCGATAAGCTCGAGGCGAAGGCGATCGCGCGCGCCGCCGGCGTGCCGCTGGTGCCGGGCACCGATCGCATAGCCGACGTCGCGAGCGCGCAGGCCGCGGCCGAGGAGCTCGGTTATCCGGTTCTGATCAAGGCCTCCGCCGGCGGCGGCGGCCGCGGCATGTTCATCGCGCGCACGCCGGAAGACATCGCCGCGGGCTTCGACAAGGCGAGCAACGAGGCGCGCGAGGCCTTCGGCGACGACACCATGTACATGGAGCGCTACGTCGAGAACGCGCGGCACGTCGAAGTGCAGGTGTTCGGCGACGGACAGGGCCGCGTCGTGCATTTCGGCGAGCGCGACTGCTCGATCCAGCGGCGCTACCAGAAGGTCTTCGAAGAAGCGCCCTGCGCCGCGATGCCGAACGCTCTACGCGCGCAGCTCCACCGGGCGGCCGTCGCCCTCGTCGCCTCGCTGAACTACCGCAACGCCGGCACCGTCGAGTTCCTCTACGACGTCGATCGCCAGGCGATCTATTTCATCGAGGTCAACGCCCGCATTCAGGTCGAGCACCCGGTGTCCGAGCAGATCACGGGCTACGATCTCGTGCAGCTACAGTTCCGGATCGCGGCCGGCGAGCCGCTCGCGCTGACGCAGGCGCAGATCCCGCTGCGCGGCCATGCGATCGAAGTGCGGCTCAACGCGGAGGATCCCTACCACGATTTCCGTCCCAGCCCCGGCCGGATCGCGCACTGGGCGCCGCCGCGCGGCGCCGGCATCCGCGTCGACAGCCACTGCTACGACGGCTATCTCGTGCCGCCGTTCTACGACTCGATGATCGGCAAGCTGATCGTCACGGCGGCGAACCGCGAGGCCTGCGTCGAGCGGCTGCGCGCGGCGCTGGACCGCTGCGAGATCGGCGGGCTCACGACCAATCTGCCGCTGCTGCGCTACATCGCGCGGCATCCGGACTTCGTGCACAACCATTTGAACACGCGCTGGCTCGAGAAGACCGGGCTGCCGGCTTTCGGCGCGCAGCAGGAGTAAGGCCACCATGGCACATATCGAATTCCTCGACGAGACGATGCGCGACGGGCAGCAGAGCCTGTGGGGCATGCGCATGCAGGCCGGTCACGCGTTGCCGGTCGCTCCGATCATCGATCGCACCGGCTACCGCGTGATCGATCTCACCGGCTCGTCGATGTTCGAGTGTCTCATCAAGTACTGCCGCGAGAATCCCTGGGCAGGTCTCGATCTGCTGGTGCAGGCGATGCCGCGCACGAAGATCCGCGCCGGCATGCGCTCGAACGCCTCGGTGACCTTCAGCGTCACGCCGGATTCCTTGATGGACGCGTGGATGCGCCGGCTCAACGTGCACGGCTGCCGCAGCTTCTGGATCTATGACGTGCTGTTCAACATCGACAAGATGCACCGGCTCGCGAAGGTCGCGAAGGAGTTCGGCTCCGAGGTCGCGGGCTCGATCATGTTCACGCTGTCGCCGGTCCACACCGACGAGTACTACGCCGACAAGGCCGACAAGCTGTCCGTCTGCCCGGACATCGACACGATCCTGCTCTACGACACGGCCGGCGTGCTCGAGAAGGAGCGGCTGAAGACCTTGCTGCCCGCGATCGTCGCGAAGGCGCGCGGCAAGCCGATCGAGTTCCACTCGAACAACCTGCTCGGCCAGTCCGCGAAGGCCTATCTCGATGCGATCGATCTGGGCGTGACGATCCTGCACACGGCGGTGCGGCCGATGGCGAACGGGCCCTCGGTGCCGTCGATCGAGATCATGACGCGCAACGTCGAGCTGCTGGGCCACACGCACGATATCGATACCTCGCTGCTGCCGCCGGTCGCGAAGCACTTCGAGGAGATGGGCAAGGCCGGCGGCTTCCTCGTCAACCAGTACGCCGAGTACGACGTGCTGTCCGTGCAGCACCAGATCCCGGGCGGCATGGTCGGCACGATGAAGGCGCAGCTCGTGCAGCACGGCATGGCCGACCGGCTCGACGAGGTGCTGCGCGAGACGGCCGTCGTGCGCCGCGAGCTCGGCTACCCCGGCATGGCGACGCCGTTCAGCCAGCTCGTCGGCACGCTCGCGGTGCTGAACATCGTCACCGGCAAGCGCTATTCGGTGATCCCGGACGAGGTCATCCAGTACGCCGCGAAGCACTACGGCGAGACCGTCGCGCCGATCGACCCGAACGTGCTGGACAGGATCATGTCCGCGCCGCGCGCGAAGGAGATCTGCGCGAACCCGCCGGAGCAGCCGACGCTGGAAGAATTGCACCAGCGCTACGGCACGACCGACGACGACGAACTGATCCTGCGCGCGCTGGTGCCGTCGTCGGAAGTCGACAAGGCGCTCGCCGCTGGCCCGATCCGGACCAGTTTCCCGACCTTGTCCTCGCCCGAGCTCGACCAGGTGCGCCGGCTGATGAAGCTCGCGAACTCGCCCGTCGTGCAGCTCTCCTCGCCCGAACTCAAGCTCTCGCTCAGGAGATTCAAGTGAGCGCGCGCCGCGCCGTCATCGTCGACGTCGTCCGCTCGCCTTTCGGCCGCGGCCGCGAGAACGGCGCGCTCGCCGGTGTGCATCCCGTCGATCTCTACGCCGAGACGATCGCGAGCCTCGTGCGGCGCACAGGCATCGACCCGGCGCTCGTCGAGGACGTCGTCACGGGCTGCGTGATCCAGGTCGCCGAGCAGGCCGGCAACATCGGCCGCCAGGCGGCGCTCGCCGCCGGCCTGCCCGAGACGGTGCCGGCGGTGACCCTGGACCGCAAGTGCGGCTCGGCGCAGCAGGCGATCGACTTCGCCGCGCAGGGCGTGATCGCCGGCGCCTACGATGTCGTGATCGCCGGCGGCGTCGAGATGATGGGCACGGTGCCGATGCGCATCAATCGCATGGGCAAGGACAGCGAGGGCCCGCGCTTCAAGGCGCGCTATCCGCAGGGCCTCGTCCACCAGGGCATCTCGGCGGATTTGATCGCGGCGCGCTACGGCCTCACGCGCGAGGCGCAGGACGCCTATGCGCTGCGCAGCCAGCAGCGCGCCGCCGCCGACGCGCGTGACGCCGCGGCCGGTGCCGGCGGCAGCGCGCGCGATCTCGTCGCCATCGAGGTGCCGCAGGCCGACGGCGGCGTGAAGCGCGTGACGGCCGACGAAGGCATCCGCGGCGACACGACGATCGAGAAGCTCGCGGCGCTGAAGACGCCCTTCGAGGACGCCGCGATGGCGGCGCGCTTCCCCGAGATCCGCTGGAGCGTCACGGCCGGCAACGCGAGCCAGGTGTCCGACGGCGCGTCAGCGCTGCTGATCTGCGAGGAGCAGACCGCCGCGCGCCTCGGCCTCGCGCCGCGCGCGGCGATCACGCACTTCGCCGTCACCGGCGACGATCCGCTGCTGATGCTGACGGGCGTGATCCCGGCCACGCGGAAGCTGCTGAAGCGCGCGGGCCTCGCAATCGACGCCATCGACGCCTTCGAAGTCAACGAAGCGTTTGCCTCGGTGGTGCTCGCCTGGCAGCAGGCCGTCGGCGCCGATCCGGAGAAGGTCAACGTCTTCGGCGGCGCGATCGCGATCGGCCATCCCGTCGGCGCCTCCGGCGGCCGCCTGATGGCCAACCTCCTGCGCGTGCTCGAAGCGAAGAACGGCCGCTACGGCCTGCAGACGATGTGCGAAAGCGGCGGCATGGCGAATGCGACGTTGGTGGAGCGGTTTTGATATTCAGTTTTGCCACCGAGAACACCGAGAACACCGAGGAAGAATGGGTTGGTCGTGTGCTCCCGCAGCTCGCGTAGCCCGGGTGCAGCGTAGCGGAACCCGGGATCCGGGATCTCTCTTCCACCCTCTGTGTTCTCTGTGTTCTCGGTGGCCATACGAGCCTTGAGGGAGGCGACATGGTCGACAGAGTCAAAGACAAGATTGCGGTGATTACCGGTGCCGGGACGGGCATCGGGCGGGCGTGCATGACATTGTTCGCGCGCGAGGGCGCGACGGTCGTTGGCGTGTCGCGCACGCAGAAGAACCTCGACGAGGCGCTGGTCGAGGTGCATGCGCTCGGCGGCCGCGGCACGGTGCTCGCCAAGGATCTTTCCAAGCCCGAATCCTCGGACGAGATCGTCGCCGCGACGCTCGCCGCCTACGGCCGTATCGACATCCTCGTGCACTCGGCCAGCGTCGGCTGGAGCTGGAACGAGAAGAGCCCGGGCTCGATGCATCCGCTGGACGACACGACGCCCGAGAAGTGGCGCGAGGTCATCGGCCTCAATCTCGATGCCGCGGCGTTCATCAACCGCGCCAGCCTCAGGCAGATGCTGAAGCAGGGCAGGGGCTCGATCGTCAACGTCGCGAGCATCTCCGGGCTCTTCGGCATGCCGACGGCCCACACCTACTGCGCGGCGAAGGGCGGCGTGATCAACCTGACGCGCGCGATGGCGACGACCTATGCAAAGGACGGCGTGCGCACCAACTGCGTGTGCCCCGGCTATACGGACACACCGATGATCCAGTCCGTGATGGGCGTGTTCGACGATCCCGCCGTCGCCGCGCAGCTCACGCCGATGGCGCGCGCCGGCACGCCGGAGGAGATGGCGAACGGCTGCCTCTTCCTCGCCTCGGACGAAGCGTCCTACTGCAACGGCACGATTCTCATCATCGACGGCGGCACGGCCGCGAGGCAATGAACCGATGAAGACCTCGAACATTCGAGTCCCGCTGCGCGACGGCGAGATGGGCGCCTATCTCGCCGTGCCGGATCGCAGACCGGCCGGCGCGATCATCGCGATCATGGAGATCTGGGGCGTCAACGACACGATGCGCCACCATGCGCACGAGTTCGCCGAGGCCGGCTACGTCTGCCTCGTGCCGGACTTGTTCTGGCGCCAGGAGCCCGGCGTCGAGCTGTCCGATCGCAATCCCGCCGACGCCGAGAAGGCCTTCGATCTCTACTACGAATTCGACTACGAGCTCGGCGTGCAGGACATGGAAGACACGCGCACCTACCTGAAGTCGCTACCCGAGTGCAGCGGCAAGGTCGGCGCCGTCGGCTACTGCCTCGGCGGCAAGCTGTGCTACCTGATGTGCTGCCGCACCGACATCGACTGCGCCGTCGCCTATTACGGCACCTACATCGAGCACAACATCCGCGAGGCGAAGAATCTCCACCGCCCGCTGATGCTGCACATGGCGATGAAGGACCGCTGGGTGCAACCGGAGATCAACGCGCTGCTCGAACGCCGCCTCGGCTCGAACCCACTGGTCGAAATCCACAAGTACCCCGACGCCGATCACGCCTTCGCCCGCAAGGGCGGCCGCCCGTACCGCGAGGCAGACGCCGCGCGCGCACTGGATCTCAGCGTGAAATTCTTCCGCCGCTATCTCGGCTGAAGCCCAGCCCATTCCCGTAGCCCGTATATGGACTCCTCCCCAAGGTCAAGCGCTGTCGCGGGGTAGGGG
>DAOKZI010000014.1:10832-120435 GCA_035325705.1 Gammaproteobacteria bacterium | reverse complement strand
GGCGAGGACTTCGCTCGTCCTCACGCTATGCCTCTTTCACGGCAACCTACGAGCTCCATGCCCCTTTTTTTCTCCGTGTTCTCGGCGTTCTCTGTGGCCAATAGCGGCCATTCAAGATGGCACAGTCCCGCGCGCTCAGGATCGTGCCACGGGCCTGAACGTCCGCACGCGTGCGCGCAACAGGTCGATGCCGTTGGGCGCGTCGGCGTAGCGCAGCAGCGCGTAGAGGCGGGCGATGTCCTGGATGTCGGCCGCGAGATCGGCGCGGGCGGCGGCGACGCGGGCGGCGAATTCGAGCGGGCCTTCGTGCGCTTCGCGCGGCAAGCCGACGCGTTCGAGCCGGCGGCAGCATTCGCGCCAGGCGCGCAGCGCCGGGCCGTCGCGCCGGCCCGGACGGCGCAGCAGCAGCCAGGCGAGCCCGGCGAGGAACAGCGTGCCGGCCGCGATCAGCGTGACGAAGAGCTTGCCGGCGGTGAGGTGGCCCAGGCCCAGCCGCTCCATCAGCTCGCGCTGGCGCTGCGGCGAGTAGCCGAGCACCCACTGGCTCCACTGATAGTTCGCCGCATCCCATAGCTGCCGCGCGCTGTGCAGCATCGCGAGCGCGGTGTCGTTGTCGTCCAGCGCGCGGATGCCGGCGCCGGCGCGGCTGAATTCGCCGATGCCCAGCGACACGCGCTCGGGCGCGACCGCGGCGGTCGGATCGGCGCGCACCCAGCCTTCGTCGTCGAACCAGACTTCGGCCCAGGCGTGCGCGTCGGATTGGCGCACGACCATGTAGTCGCTGAGGCCGTTGTACTCCCCGCCCTGGTAGCCCGTGACGACGCGGGCCGGGACGCCGGCGGCGCGCATCAGCACGACGAAGCTCGCCGCGTAGTGCTCGCAGAAGCCGAGCTTGGTGTCGAACAGGAAGCCGTCGATCGGATCGCCCGAGAGGGTCGGCGGCGTCAGCGTGTAGCCGTAAGGCGCCGCGGCGTAGCGCTTCAGCGCGGCATCGACGACCCCGCGATCGTCGAGTCCCGCTGCGCGCCATTCGGCGGCGAGCGCGCGCGTGCGCGGATGGGCGCCGGCCGGTAGCTGCAGCGCCGCCGCGCGCTCCTCGCGGCTGAGATCGCGCAGCGCGTAGCGCGTCGCGGATTCGAGCGTGTAGCGGCGGCGCTGCTTCACGCGCTGCGCGCTCGTCAGCTCGAGCGCGCGCGACACGCGCATGGCCCCGCCGGTCGCCGTCACCGCGTCGAGACCGAGCAGCCAGTGCTCGTCGTTCGGCTCGAGCAGCACTTCGTAGCGATAGCGCGGGCCGCGCACGACGACGGGCACCGTGCCCTTGTCGCGCGCGACCTCGCCCGCCTCCCAGCGCCGCCCGTCCGTCAGCCACAGCACCGGGCCGCGCCAGTAGAGATCGCGCGCCCGCGGCCGCGCGCCGTCGAAGGCGACGCGGAAGGCTACTTCGTCCGAGGTGCCGAGATGGGCGATGCGGCCGATCTCCATGCGATCCGACAGGCCCGTGACGCCGCGGTCGTCCCTGCCGGGCATGCCCCACAGCGGCCCGTTGAGGCGCGGGAAGAGCATGAAGCAGAACACCATCAGCGGCACGCTTTCGAGCACCATGCGCGCAGCGAGCCCGGCGCAGGCGCGATCGCCGATCGAGGCCGGGCTGTTGAAGCGGATCAGCGCGCCGGTGATCAGCACGGTCACGCCGAACAGGTAGATCGCCGTGACGATCGCCTGCGAGTAGAAGAAGTTGGTGACGACAAGGAAATAGGCGAGAAAGCACACGACGTAGAAGTCGCGCGCCTCCTTCATCTCGAGCAGCTTCAGGCCCACCAGCCCGCACAGCAATGCGACGCCGGCGTCGCGGCCCATGCCTCCCTGGTAATGCGCATAGACGCCGGCGAACAGCACGAGCCCGCCGAGCTGCGTGAGGATCCACAGCAGGCGATACTCGCGATGCGGCAGCTTGGCCTTGCCGTGCGCACCGGCCAGCCGCCACGCGAGCAGCAGGAAGAAGCAGATCGGCAGCACCGGCGGCAGGCGCGTCAGATGCGGGCCCAGCGCGAGCGTGATCCCGGCGCAGCACCAGCCCAGATCGCGCGTCGCGATTTCGCCGCGGACGCTCATCCTCGTGCGCTCACGCCGCGTCGAACAGCGCGAGCGCGCGCAGCGCGCGCTCGCGCTGCGCGCTGCCGTGCGCGGGCTCGAGCACGAAACCCGGCAGCTCGAGCCCGTAGTGCTCGCCGGCCGCATCCAGGCTCACGACCCACTGCGCGAGCTGCGACAGCCGCGCCTCGACGCCGCCCAGCGCCGCCGTGTCCTGCCAGCGCAGCCAGTGGCGTCCACTGCCGCCTTCGAGCTTCTTCACGAGCAGCTCGGTGCTGCGCGCGGAGGCTTTCCAGTGCACGTGGCGCGGCGAGTCGCCGGCGACGTAGGGACGCAGCATCGCGAAGTCGTCGACGCCCGCAGCGCCGCCGCCGCCGTCACCGGCGCCGGTCGCGCCGCCGCCGATCGGCAGACTGCCGGCCGGCTTCGGATAGACGAGGCAGCGCGCGTCGTCGCGCAGATAGCCCCAGGCGCGCAGCAGGCCGATCGGATAGCGGCTCGCGATCTCGACGCGGCCCAGCGGCAGCCAGCCGCGGCGCTCGCTGGGCACTTCGACGACGACGCGCGTCGCATCGTCCTCGCGCGCCGAGCACTCGGCGATCCGGCCGAGGCCGGGACGGCGCCAGAAGCGCCAGTCGCGCGGCGCGAGCCGCCGCAGCAGCAGGCCGTGACGCGGGCGCCCGGCGAGATCGCTCAGCAGCAGCTCGAAGCGCGCGGGAGCACCGGCGAACACGGGCTCGACGGCGACGGCCGCGAGGCCGAGGCCCGCGAGATTGCGCCAGGTGTGCAGCATCGAGGTGAAGAGCAAACTGACGAGCAGGAAGGCGAGGATGTAGGCGAGCGCGTTGTCGTAGTTGATCGCGCCGATCAGCATCAGGCCGATCACGCCGAGATACACGCTGCCCGCGCGCGAAGGCACGATGTAGACGCGCTTGCGATCGAGGACTTCCATCGCGGCGTCGCTGGGCGCGCGAAGCTCAGCTCACCGGCACCGTGCGCAGCAACTGCGTGACGATCGCCTCGGCGCGCACGCCCGCCTCGCGCGCCGCGAGGCGATGGGCGGCGACGCTGGGCAGCACGGCCTTCACGTCTTCGGGCAGCACGTGGCCGCGGCCGTGGACCAGCGCCCAGGCGCGCGCCGCGCGCAGCAGCGCGAGCCCGGCGCGCGGCGACAGTCCGTGCGCGAGGCCGGGCAGCTCGCGGCTGCGCGCGAGCAGCGCCTGCAGATAGTCGACGAGCGCCTCGGCGACGTGCACGGCATCGACCTGACGCTGCAGATCGAGCAGCTCGTCGGCGCCGAACACCGGCTCCAGATCGGCGAGCAGCGCGCGGCGATCGCGCCCCTGCAGCAGCTCGCGCTCGGCGTCGCGACCCGGATAGCCCAGCGACAGGCGCATCAGGAATCGATCGAGCTGCGATTCCGGCAGCGGATAGGTGCCGACCTGATCGGTCGGATTCTGCGTCGCGATCACGAAGAAGGGCGTCGGCAGCGGCAGCGCGCGGCCGTCGACGGTCACCTGCCGTTCCTCCATCGCCTCGAGCAGCGCGCTCTGCGCGCGCGGCGTCGCGCGATTGATCTCGTCGGCGAGCAGCACTTGCGTGAACACGGGGCCCGGGTGGAAACGGAACTGGCTGTCGTTGCGGTCGTAGACCGAGACGCCGACGACGTCGGCCGGCATCAGATCGCTCGTGCACTGCAGGCGTTGATACGACAGGCCGAGCAGACGCGCGAGCGCCTGCGCGAGCGTGGTCTTGCCGACGCCCGGCAGATCCTCGAGCAGGAGATGACCGCCGGCGAGCAGACAGGTCACGGCGAGCCGCAGCACTTCGGTCTTGCCGAGCACGATGCCGGAGGCGGCGGACACGAGAGCGGCGACACGCGTGCTGGCGTCGGCCGCGGCCTTCGGCTTGAACGGTGTGATGCTCACGAAGCGTCGACTCTCCTGTCATGGGCATCCGTAGGGGGGCAGCGTGCCGGCGCGCAGCCGAGGCCGGCGCCGAACCGGGCGCCCGGCGGCGCCATCCGAAGGTTTATCTGCGCGCGGCGGACAGACTTTAGCACGCAGCCTCGGCGACCGCGGCGCCTCGCGTCGTGTGGAACGCCGCGAAACGAAGTCCATCGTGGAATTCCGTAGCCCGGGTGGAGCTTCGCTGCACCCGGGAGCCGGCATGCCCGATAGGCGACAGCTTTCGGCCATGCTCGGCACGCACCGCGCCGGATCTTCCCGAATGCATGAGAGGACGGCGGGCGCGGCTCCCGGATTCCGCGCCGCTGCGCGGCGCTCCTTCCGGGCTACAAGACAAGGATCTTCGTAGCCCGGAAGGAGCGCAGCGGAATCCGGGTTCGGCGCTAGTCCTTACTCCCGGGGTCGATACCATGCCTTTCACTGGGGTTACCACGACCGCGACGCTCTTTCACGGCAACCTGCGGCGCGGCGTCCGTCCGCTCTAGTCCCCTGCGATCGTCATCTCCGGCAGCAGGATCGAACCGCACTGGATCGTGCCGCGGCGTTCGAGATCGCTGCCCGTCGCGATCAGGTTCGCGAACATCTCGCGCAGATTGCCCGCGATCGTGATTTCCTCCACCGGGTGATCGACTGCGCCGCGCTCGATCCAGAAGCCGCTGGCCCCGCGCGAATAGTCGCCCGTCACGAGATTGACGCCGAAGCCCATCAGCTCGGTGACGAGGAGGCCGCGGCCCATGCGTTTCAGCAGCGCGTCCAGATCTTCGCCGCGATCGGTGACGATGAGATTGTGCACGCCGCCGGCGTGTCCGGTCGGTGCGAGCCCGAGCCGGCGCGCGGCGTAGCCGTCGAGCACATAGCCCGCGAGCACGCCGCGATCGACGAGCAGCCGATCGCGGGTCGCCATGCCTTCGCCGTCGAAGGGCGCGCTGCCGAGACCGCGCGGCAGGTGCGGGCGTTCCTCGATGCCGACGAAATCGGGGAACACTCGCGTTCCCAGCGCATCGCGCAGGAAACTCGCTTCGCGATAGAGATTCGCGCCCGACACCGCGGATACCAGGTGGCCGACGAGGCCCGTCGCGAGCCGGTTCTCGAACACGACGGGCGCCCTGCAGGTCTTTATCTTGCGCGCGCCGAGGCGGGCGACGGTGCGCGCCGCCGCCCTGCGGCCGACCGCGGCGGACGCCTCGAGATCGGCCGCGCGGCGCGCGGTCGTATACCAGTAGCCGCGCTGCATCGCCCCGTCGCGGCTGCCGACGGCAGTGCAGGACAGGCCGTGACGCGTCGCGCGCCAGGCGCCGGCGAAACCCTGCGTGTCCGCATAGGCGTGCAGGCCGCGATAGCGGCTGACGGCCGCTTCGTCGACCTGGCTCACCTCGCGCTCCGCGTCGCGCGCCGCCGCCTCGCATTCGAGGGCGAGCGCGATCGCCGCCTCCGCGTCGAGATCCCAGGGATGATCGAGATCCAGATCCGGGACGTCGCGCGCGAGATATTGCGGATCGATCAGGCCGGCGTAGGGATCCGCTTCGGCATCGGCCGCGATGCGCACCGCGGCCGCCACCGTCTCGGCGATCGCCGCCGGCGCGAAATCGGTGGTCGTCGCCGAGCCCTTGCGGCCGTCCCGATACACCGTCACCGCGAGCGATTTGTCGCGATGGTATTCGAGCGTCTCGACCTCGCCGCTGCGCACGCCGACCGACAGACCGTTGCCGGCGCTGACGCTGACCGCCGCCGCACAGCCTGCCTTCTGCGCGGCCGCCGTCGCCTGCGCCGCGACGTCGAGCGCGGTCTGTTCCGAAATCAGTGAGTCCTGCATGGGGCATGCGCCGCTGGGGGAGGCCGCCATTGTAGCCCGCGCCGGGTCCGGTTCCGTCTCCGGACTTTGCGCCAATGCCCGCTGGTAGATGCGGTTTTGCCACCGAGAACACCGAGAACACAGAGGGGGATGAGGGGGCGCCGTGTCACGTGGATGGCCGTGCAGGCTTCGGCGCAGCGCCAAGACGGGCTGCGCCTGATCACGGAGCAACACGGCGACGTCGTAGGTTGGGCTGACGAAGGAAGCCCAACATCGGGCGCCGAACGTTGGGCTTTCTTCGTCAGCCCAACCTACGTTTTCGATTTTTCTTCTCGGTGTTCTCGGTGGCGAAAGCAGCCCCAAAAGAAGCCTCCACCGCCAGCGAAAAGAAGAGAGAAGCCCCGCGTTTCCGATAGAATTCGGGCATGGCTACTTCATCGATACTCGCGCCGCTGAACGCCGCGCAGCGCGCGGCCGTGACCACCGGCGCGCCGCAGACGCTGGTGCTCGCGGGGGCGGGCTCGGGCAAGACGCGCGTGCTGGTGCATCGCATCGCCTGGTGCCTGGAGCAGGGGCTCGCTTCGCCGTCGGGCATCCTCGCCGTGACCTTCACCAACAAGGCCGCGGCGGAGATGCGCGTGCGCATCGAACAGTTGCTCGGACGTCCGGTCGGCGGCATGTGGGTCGGCACTTTCCACGGCATCGCGCATCGGCTGCTGCGCGCGCATTGGCGCGAGGCGAAGCTGCCGGAGCAGTTCCAGATCATGGACAGCGACGATCAGCAGAAGGTCGTGCGGCGCGCAATCCGCGGGTTGAACCTCGACGAGAATCAATGGCTGCCGAAGGAAGCGCAGTGGTTCATCAACGCGCGCAAGGACGAGGGCCAGCGCCCCGCGCACATCGACACCGCCGGCGATCGCGTGCTGCAGACGATGGTGGAGATCTACAAGGCCTATGAGGACGCCTGCCAGCGCGCGGGCCTCGTCGACTTCGCCGAGCTGCTGCTGCGCGCCTACGAGCTGTGGCGCGACACGCCGGGGCTGCTGCGCCACTATCAGGAGCGCTTCTTCCACGTGCTCGTCGACGAATTCCAGGATACCAACGCGATCCAGTACGCGTGGCTCAGGCTCATCGCCGGCGAGCGCGCGCAAGTCTTCGCCGTCGGCGACGACGATCAATCGATCTATAGCTGGCGCGGCGCGCGAGTGGAGAACATGCAGCGCTTCCGCCGCGATTTCCCGCAGCACGAGATCGTGCGTCTCGAGCAGAACTACCGCTCCACGGGCAACATCCTCGATGCCGCGAACGCGCTGATCGCGAACAACGCGGCGCGCCTCGGCAAAAACCTCTGGACCGAGGGCGGCCGCGGCGAAGCGATCAAGCTCTATGCCGGCTATAACGACATCGACGAGGCGCGCTACTGCGTGGAGCGCGTGCGCGACTGGCATCGCGGCGGCGGGCGCTACGACGAATGCGCCTTTCTTTACCGCACCAGCGCGCAGTCGCGCGTGCTCGAAGACGCCCTGCGTCAGGCCGACGTGCCTTACCGCGTGCACGGCGGCTTCAAGTTCTATGAACGCGCTGAAGTGAAGGACGCGCTCGCCTATCTCCGGCTCGCGAACTTTCGCGGCGACGACG
Organism: Gammaproteobacteria bacterium; assembly: GCA_035325705.1. Lineage (GTDB taxonomy): Bacteria > Pseudomonadota > Gammaproteobacteria. The sequence goes on along the minus strand of DAOKZI010000014.1, from coordinate 112,944 downwards.
CGGCCTTCGAGCGCGTCGTCAATCTGCCGGCGCGCGGCATCGGCAACCGCACGCTCGACGACGTGCGCCAGACCGCGCGTCTCGAGCGGCTCACGCTGTGGGACGCGGCGGTGCGGCTGATCCAAAACCGCGAGCTCGCGTCGCGCGCGGCCGGCGCCCTGCAGCAGTTCCTGGCGCTGATCGACGAGCTCGCGCACGAGATCGAAGGCCTCGGTCTCGACAGCACGATCGAGCTCGTCGTCGAGCGCAGCGGCCTCGTCGAGCACTACAAGAAGGAAAAGGGCGAGCGCGGCCTCGATCGCATCGAGAACCTCGGCGAGCTCGTCACGGCCGCGCGCGACTTCGAGCCGGCGGAGGACGAAAGCGAGTTGCCGCTGGTGTCGGCCTTCCTCAGCCACGCCGCGCTCGAAGCCGGCGAAGGTCAGGCCGGCAGCTTCGAGGACAGCGTGCAGCTCATGACCTTGCACTCGGCGAAGGGCCTCGAGTTCGCGAACGTGTTCCTCGTCGGCATGGAGGAAGGGCTCTTCCCGCACACGCGCTCGGCGGAGGATCCGAACCAGCTCGAGGAAGAGCGGCGGCTGTGCTACGTCGGCATCACGCGGGCGATGAAACACCTGACGCTATCCTATGCCGAGAGCCGCCGCCTGCACGGCACGGATTACTATCCGCAGCCCTCGCGCTTCCTGCGCGAGCTGCCGCGCGAGCTCGTCGAGGAGGTGCGTCTCGGCGGTGCGAGCCCGGCGCTGAATCCGCGCGCAGCCGTCGTCGAGGACACGAGCGGCTATCCCTATCGTCTAGGCCAGCGCGTCCACCACCGCACCTTCGGCGAAGGCGTGGTGCTCCACCTCGAAGGCCGCGGCGCGCACACGCGCGTGCAAGTCAATTTCGCCGCCGGCGGCGTCAAATGGCTGGTCGCGGCGTATGCGGGGCTGGAGACGGTGTAGCTTCATCCTCGCATTGCGGGGGTTTTTTGGCCACCGAGGGCCGTAGGTTGGGCTGACGAAGGAAGCCCAACGTGGGACGCTCAGCGCCCTCCGTGGCTAGATTCTTCAAAGACCAACAACGAAGAAAGGGCCCGCAGGCCCCTTCGTCGCAAGATCCGTGAGGGATCGGTTTATTTGCTGGCGCCGACCATGTAATCGACGGCGGCCTTGACGTCGTCGTCGGCGATGTCGGGGCGGCCGCCCTTCGGCGGCATCATGCCGGTCTTGCCCATGAAGCCGTTGATGGCGTGGTCGTAGAGCACCTCGTTGCCCTGCGCGATGCGCTCGCCCCAGGCGGCGGCATCGCCGAGCTTCGGCGCGCCCGCGGCGCCCGGCCCGTGGCAGACGAAGCAGACGCTGTCGTAGATCTCCTTGCCTTTGGCGCCGGCGTCGGCGGTCGCCGGGGCAGCGGCGTCGGCAGCGGCGGGCGCCGCTTCCTCGACTGCCGCAGCCGGGGCGGCGGCTTCCGCCGCGGGCGCGGCGGCCGGCGCCGCGGCGGCGCCATCGAGCTTCGCGACCATGAAATCGACGGCGCCCTTGACCTCGTCGTCGCTCAGGTCCGTGGCGCCGCCCTTCGGCGGCATCATGCCGGTCTGACCCTGGAAGCCTTCGATCGCGTGCTTGTACAGCGTGTCCGTGCCCTGGGCCACGCGCGATTCCCATGCGGCTTTGTCGCCGATCTTCGGCGCACCGGCGATGCCGGCCCCGTGACAGGCGAAGCAGACTTTGTTGTATGCGGCTTCGCCGGGGCTGCTCGCGGCGGGGACGGCGGCGGTCGCTGTGCTGCCAGCCTCGGCGGGGGCGGCCGCGGTGCTCGCGACGGCGACGGGTTCGCCGCTCGTGTTCAGATTGCCGACGGGCGCGACGCGCACACCGATGCGGGTGTCGTCGGCCATTTCCTCTTTGAAGTCGGAATAGACATGGGCAGCAAGGAAATAAACGGTTACGCCTATGCCCGCGAGAAACAGCAGCACGATGGCGAAATTGCGCACGAATACGGCGTCTTGTTCGGCATTGCTCTGAGGCTTGTCCATGATGCTTGGTCTCTCGCGCCCGGCATGTTCTTCCGGGTGACCCCGGTGTCCGCCTGCGGGCAGCACATTCTGGTTGTTTGGACGGCGACATCGAGGGTCCTCGATGTCGGGCCGCATTATAGCCAATTTGCCTGCCCCGCCTAGCGAAGCACTCGCGTGACCGCGGCTTGCTCGCGCGGGTCCGATCGTTTCAAATGCAGCGAGCCCCCTGTCCGCAACGTCCGCCTCACGGGGCTGCGCGCGATCGAGCGCCGCCAGCCCGACCGGAGATCTTTCCGTGCAGCACGAAGACAGCGCCGCCGAGCGCATGATCGTCGATGAGCCCTATTACGAGCCGCTGGGCAATGAACGCGAGGTATTCGCGGCCGCGGTGGCGAATCAGCTTCCGATTCTGCTGAAGGGCCCGACCGGCTGCGGCAAGACGCGCTTCGTGCACCACATGGCCTGGCGGCTGCGCCGGCCGCTGGTGACGGTCGCCTGTCACGACGATCTCACGGCCGCGGATCTGGTCGGGCGCTATCTCGTGAAAGGCGGTGAAACGCAGTGGCTCGACGGGCCGCTGACGCACGCGGTGCGCATGGGCGCGATCTGCTACCTCGATGAAATCGTCGAAGCGCGCAAGGACACCTCGGTCGTGATCCATCCGCTGTGCGACGATCGCCGGGTGCTGCCGATCGACAAGCTCGGCGAGCTCCTGCCCGTGCCGCGCGAGTTCGCGCTGGTGGTATCCTACAATCCCGGCTACCAGAGCGTGCTGAAAGATCTGAAGCAGAGCACGCGCCAGCGCTTCGTCGCGCTCGAGTTCGACTATCCCTCGCTCGAGCTCGAACAGAAGATCATCCGCACCGAGAGCGGCGTCGATGACGACCTCGCGCACAAGCTCGTGCGTTTCGGCGCCCACACGCGCAATCTGAAAGGCAGCGGCCTCGACGAAGGCGCGAGCACGCGGCTGCTCGTCAATGCGGCGAAACTGATCGCGAGCGGCATCGCGCCGGCCGTCGCCTGCGACACCGCCGTCGCCCACGCCCTCACCGACGACAGCGAGCTGCTCCACGCGATCCACGAGCTCGCGAGCGCGGTGTTCTGATGGGTGATGTCGTGCTTGCGGGAATGCTGAATGAATTGGCCACAGAGAACACCGAGAACACAGAGGAAGACGAGATTGAGCAGGAGCTCTCGAGACGCAATGGCCGATTCTGGCGATTGCGTTGCGGAAACCTCGGTCGAACTCTTTTCGCCCTCTGTGTTATCGGTGTTCTCTGTGGCCAATTCATTCGAAACATGAAGCGGCACGACCGCTACCCATGAGCGACGGCGCGCGGCAGGAGCTTCGAAGGGTCGCGGAGACGGTGCTCGCGCGCGCGCCGCGGGCGGAGGCGCTCGCGCTCGATCTCGCGGAGCTCGAGCGCGAGGTCCGGGATTTCATCTTCCACTGGACGGAAGTCATCGCGCTATCGAACGAGGAGCTCGCCGCGCGCTTCATCGCGAATGCGCCGCAGGCCTTTCGCCGGCTCGACGAGCGCGCGGTCGAAGACTGGATCATCGAGGCGATGGACGCCTTCGATCAGCGCGGGCTCGGCGCCGGCCTCGAGGTGTTCGACACATTGACGGCCTACGTCGAGCGCCGCGCCGTTGCGCAGACGAGCTGCGCGCTCGCGTCGGTGACGGGCTTTCTGCGCTATTTCGTGCGCGGCCTCGGCGGACGCGCGCTGTCGATCGCGAGCGATCCAACCGCCTACACCGACAGCGCGCGCATTTTCCTGCCGCCGACGCTGGCGGTGGCCGCCGCGCGCGAGGACAACGCGCGCCTGTACAAGGCCACGGCCGTCTATCTGTGGGCGCAGAACCGCTACGGCACCTGGCAGCAGCGCGCGCTCGAGGAAGCGCTGCGCACGCTCGACCTCGACACGACCTGGCCGGTCTATCGAAAGCTCGAGGTCGTGCGCCTGAACGCTTGTCTCGCGCGCGATTTGCCGGGTCTCGCGCGCGACATGGCGCGCATCGCCTTCGCGGATCCCGATGCGAGCGCGGCGTGGGAGCGCTTCAGCAGCGACGCGGCCGCGCTGGCCGCGCCCGGCACGACGGCGCGCGACAGCCTCGCGCTGGTCGCCGCGTTCGCGACGCGCGAGCTGCCCGCGGCGCCGCGCTACGTTGGCGAGATGCTGCCGCTGAAAGTGCGCGAGGTGTTGAGCGAGCGCATGCCGCGTGAGAAAGCGCAACTGCAGAAGGTCTTGTCCGCGCTGGAGCGCGATCTTGCCCGGCAGGACGAAGACGGCGAGGCCGAGGCGAGCGTCGCGGCGGAGCCCGCGGACCGCTTCACGGTGCAGCAGTCCGACGATGGCGCGAATCGCGAGCTCGCGCTGCGCTACGACGGCGAACAGGTGCCGCTCGACGCCGAGCTGCAGGCGCTGCTCGCCTCGATCGTGCAGGACGTCGGCGATCTCGGCGACGACTATCTCGACCCCGCCGCCGGCAGCGCGCCGTATCCCGGTGACGCGGAAGGCACCGGCACGCCCGGCGCCGAGCTCGACGCGATGCCCGGCGAGCGCTGTCACGTCTATCCCGAATGGGACTACACGCGGGAGCGCTTTCGCGAAGCCTTCTGCGCGCTGACCGAACAGACGGTGCCCGACGGCAGCGACGCTTTCGTCGTCGAGACGGAGCTGAAATATCGCGGCCTCGCGAAATCGATCCGGCGCGTGTTCGAGGCGATCCTTTCCGAGGCGCAGCGCCAGCGCCGCCAGCCGCACGGCGACGAGCTCGATCTCGATGCGCTGGTCGATGCGCACGTCGATTTCGTGCAGGGCCACGAGATGAGCGATCGGCTCTACACGCACTTCCGCAAATCGGGTCGCAACGTCGCCGTGATGTTCATGGTCGACATGAGCGGCTCGACGAAAGGTTGGGTCAACGACGCCGAACGCGAAGCGATGCTGCTGCTGTCGGAAGCGATCGATACGCTGGGCGACGCCTTCGCGATCTACGGTTTTTCCGGCCGCACCAACAAGCGCTGCGAGGTCTACCGCGTGAAGACCTTCGACGAGCCCTATTCGCCGGCCGTGCGGCGGCGGATCGCGGGCATGGCGCCGAAGGCCTATACGCGCATGGGTGTCGCGATCCGCCATTTGAGCGGCCTGCTCGCCGCGGTGCCGGCGCGCACCAAGCTCCTCGTCACGCTGTCGGACGGCAAGCCGGAAGACTACGGCAGCTACCGCGGCCGCTACGGCATCGAAGACACGCGCCACGCGCTGCTCGAGGTCAAGCGCGCCGGCATCCATCCTTTCTGCATCACCATCGATCGCGAAGCGCAGTCCTATCTGCCGCACATGTACGGGCCGACGAACTACACCGTCGTCGATGAAGTGCCGAAACTGCCGTACAAGGTCGCCGACATTTACCGACGGCTGACGACCTGAGCGCCGGGTCCGCACCGGGCTCGCCCTCCGAGGTATGCCGGGCAGCGGTTTTTGGCTACGATCCCAAGCCTGCGCGCTCGTAGCTCAGCCGGATAGAGTACTGCCCTCCGAAGGCAGGGGTCGTGGGTTCGAATCCCGCCGAGCGCGCCATTTTGCTTTTGCTGCTCCTGATATCCGCCAAGCGAACGGCCGCAGTTCGCGATTCTTTCAAATGCCGGCGCGTCCTCGATGATCCGCAGCGCCCGTGCACGAGATCTCACCGCCGCGCGTCGTCCGGCGCTGATATGGTCTGGAACGTGTCCAGACCGCCTCGCGCTTTCGGCGCCCAGCGGAAGTTTGTATGGTGACTGCATCCGATCTGCGCGCAGTGAGTGCGCGCGGATCGCGGGCCGCGGCGATTCTGCCGCAAGACGGAGAGCAAACATGCCTGACACAAAGAATACGAGCGGTTCGACGATGAGCACCGGCGCACCGGCGCCTAGCGATCGCAACTCGCTGACGATAGGGCCCGACGGCCCCATCCTCCTCCATGACGTGCATTTCCTCGAGCAGATGGCGCATTTCAACCGGGAGAAGGTTCCCGAGCGGCAGCCCCATGCCAAGGGCTCCGGCGCCTTCGGCGTGTTCGAGACGACCGAAGACGTCTCCGCTTATACGAAGGCGGCGCTGTTCCAGAAAGGCGCCACGACGGAGATGCTCGCGCGCTTCTCCACCGTGGCGGGCGAGGCCGGCAGCCCCGATACCTGGCGCGACGTGCGCGGCTTTTCGCTCAAGTTCTACACCAGCGAAGGCAATTACGACCTCGTCGGCAACAACACGCCGATCTTCTTTCTGCGCGACACGATGAAGTTCCCGCACTTCATCCGCAGTCAGAAGCGGCTGCCGGACTCGGGTCTGCGCGACAATCACATGCAGTGGGATTTCTGGACTCTCAATCCGGAATCCGCGCACCAGGTCACTTACCTGATGGGCGATCGCGGCCTGCCGCGTAGCTGGCGCACCATGAACGGCTATGGCTCGCACACCTATATGTGGGTGAATGCGCGCGGTGAGAAGTTCTGGGTCAAATATCATTTCATCAGCGATCGGGGCGTCGATAATTTCACCAATGCCGAAGCCATGGCGATGGCCGGCAAAGACGCCGATTTCCATCGCCGGGATCTGTTCGAGGCGATCGCGTGCGGTGAATACCCGAGCTGGACGCTGTATGTCCAGGTCATGCCCTATGCGGATGCGAAGACCTACCATCTCAATCCCTTCGATCTCACCAAGATCTGGCCGCATGCGGACTACCCGCGGATCAAGGTCGGCAAGATGACGCTCAATCGCAACCCGGAGAATTTCTTCGCGCAGATCGAGCAGGCGGCGTTCTCTCCCGGCAACACGGTGCCGGGCATCGGCCTGTCGCCCGACAAGATGCTGCTCGGCCGCGCCTTTGCCTATAACGACGCTCAGCGCAATCGCATCGGGGCCAACTTCCATCAGCTCCCGGTCAATCAGCCCAAGGTGCCGGTCAACACGTATATGTTCGACGGCCACATGAGCTATCACCACAGCGGCAATGCGCCGGTCTACGCGCCGAACAGCGCGGGCAGGCGCTGGGCGGATGAGACCGGGCCCGTCGCGGACGGCTGGGAAGCCGACGGTGAGATGGTTCGCAGCGCCTATACGCTGAGGCGTGACGATGACGATTTCAGGCAGGCCGGGATCCTCGTGCGCAAAGTCTTCGACGATGCGCAGCGCGCGCGGCTCGTGGAGACCGTCGCGGGCAGCCTGCTCGGCGGGGTGCGCTCGCCCGTGCTGGAGCGCGCCATCGACTATTGGAAGAACGTGGATGCGGAGATCGGCCGCCGCATCGAGGAGTGCGTCCGCGCAGGTGCTGCGCCGGCGCCCGCCCAGGGCATGGGCGAAGGCTCGGAGGCGCACGCCGCCCCGGTGTCGTGATCGATGCTCCCGAGACCACGGCTGCTGCGAGGTATCGTGCAGCCGTGGCCCTCGGGCCGCGCGATCGAGCCCGCGCTACGGCGCCGCTCGCGCCACGGCGGCGCCTGTGCCAGCTCTCCCGATCCGGCGCCACCATTCGCGCATGTCGATGTCCGCGGCGTTGCGATCGACGCCGCCGATCTTCGCCACGCCGCGTACGAGGGCCGGCGTCCGCAGCACGTCCGATCGACGACGACGTTGTCACCGCAATCGTGGGTCTCGACTCTGCGTGGTTTGCGGAACGGCGCCGGACGAGGCATGCCGAATTACGCTTATCGTGGCGCGGATTTTGCCCGATCGGGCCTGCTTCGACCGCGTTGTCTGCAAGGACCGGGGAGCAGATCATGGCCGACACGGCGCCCACAAAGCTGGTCAAGGTGCTGCTCGACACCTATGGCCAGAGCTACGCACAGGAGCTGGGCCTGGCGCCGCTCAAGAATACGCCGGCCCCGCTGTTCCAGCTTCTGTGCATGTCGCTGCTGCTGAGCGCTCGCATTGCGGCCGGCAATGCGATGCGCGCCGCGCGTGCGTTCATCGAGGCGGGGCTCACGACACCGCGCAAAATGGCGGATGCCACCTGGCAGAGGCGCGTCGATGTTCTCACCCGCCACGGGTACAAACGTTACGACGAACGCACCTCGACCATGCTGGGCGACACGGCGCAACGGCTGCTGGACGTCTACGGCGGCGATCTGCGCAGGCTGCGCGAGGAAGCGGGGCGGGATCCGGCGCGCGAGAAGCAGCTACTGATGCAGTTCAGCGGCATCGGCGACGTCGGTGCCGACATCTTCATGCGCGAGGTGCAGACGATATGGCGCGAGGCCTATCCCTATGCGGACGCGCGCGTAGAGAAAAGTGCAGCCCGCCTGGGACTGGCGCGTTCTCCGCAAGCGCTCGCTAAACTCGTGTCTCGCCGCGACTTCGCGCGGTTCGCGGCGGCCCTCGTGCGAGTGGATTTGAAGAAAGCGCACGGCGAGGTTCGGAAAGCCGCTCGATAGCTCGGCGGGCAGCCCCGATTCCAAGTCGAGCTCGAATGCGAGGAGCAAAACGGCGAAGTGCGCCGCATGGGCACTCGAAGCTAACGCCCGATCCGGGATCGCGGAAGCATGAGTAGATGCTGCTCACGCCGCTGCAAAATCTACAACGCCACGGAAGATCCGGTCTCGAGTCATGCACGGCCGCCCGTGCGGTGCCGCGCGCGCTCGTGGAACGGCCACAGCGTGTCGATGGCGACGGTCGTGCGCCCGTAGTCGCGGCATACGACGCCGGCGACGAGATAGGGGCCCGGTGTCGTGAGCTCGGGTGCGAGCTCGGCATAGCGCGGCGGCGCGATCATGAAATCGACGAGGCCGTGCTCGTCCTCGAGCGTCAGGAACAGCGTGCGTCGCTGTGCGTCGGTGTCGCTCGTATGCCGGCGGCTTGCCGCGACGATGCCCGCAAAGCGCGCGCGGCTTCCGTCCGGGGCCTCGTCGATCTCGACGGAGCTCAGGCAGCCCTCGCGCTCGGCGTCGGGCCGCAGCACCGCCATCGGGTGCGCCGAGAAATGCATGCCGAGATACTCGAGCTCGTTCTGGATACGTCGCAGTACGCTCGCCCGGCGTCGGGCCGGTGATGAAGCCGCTGAGGCGTTCACCGTCGTCGGCCGCTCCCCGCGCAGAAACGCTTCGTGGGCCTCGGGGTAGACGTCGGCGGACAGCGGCGCGAGCTCGTCGCACGCGCCCGAGCGCAGCAGTGCCGCAAGCTCGCGGCGGCCGAGCGCCACTTGTCCGAGCAGCTCCTCTAGCGTTGAAAACCGGCCGGATTGCGCGCGACGCGCGAGTATCGCGCTGCTCGAACGGCGCGTGAGGGACTTGATGCGCTCGAGCCCCACGCGAATCGCGCGCCCGCCGCCGGCACGGTCCTCCAGATCGGTCTCGGCACCGGAGCGGTTCACCGAGGGGCCGAGCACCTTGACGCCGTGGCGCACGAGATCGGCCGCGACGGTCCTCATCGGATAGGCGCCACCGTAGCTTCTCAACAGCGCGCAGCCGAACTCCACGGCATGATATTGCTTCAAATACACGGCTTGAAATGCCATCAGCGCATAGGCGAGCGCGTGGGCCTTGCAGAACGAGTAGGCGGCGAACTGCGCCGCGTTCCGCCAGGCCGGGTCTGCGGCATCGGCCTGGCCGTGCGCGGCCGCCCGGCGTTTGAACCCGAGCTCGAGCGCCTCACGCTCGCGAGGCCCCGCCTCGATGAGCGCCGCGCGGAGCTGGTCGGCTTCGGCGAGCGACAGGCCGGCCACGCGGCGCAGAATACGCAGCAGGTCTTCGTCGTAGAGCATGAGCCCCTGCGTGTCGGCGAGCAGCTCGTCGGAGATTGGATCGGTTCCGGCCCGAGGCTCTCGAGCGGGCCGCGCATGGGCGCGGCGCAAGTACTCGAGCTTGACCGCGCCTGTCCCGGCTCCCGGGCGCACGAGCGCGAGCGCGGCGGCGCAGTCCTCGAGGCACCGGATCGGCAACTGCTTGAGCAAGGCACGCAGCGCAGGCGTTTCCACCTGAAAGCAGCCGATCGTATCGGCGCGATCGAGCGCGGCGAGCGTCCTTGCGTCGTCGAGTGCGATGTCGGCGAGCGCCCGTCGCTCCGTCGCGCCCGGCCCCACGAGCTCGAGCGTATCGGCGAGCTGCGTCAGAAACCGATTGCCGAGAAGGTCGAGCTTCGTGAGCCCCGTGGTCTCGATACCCGTTGCATCGTACTGGGCCACCGTGAACCCGCGCGCCGCGCGCTCGACGGGAACGAACGCGTCGATCGCGACGGGCGCGATCACGGTGCCGCCCGGATGCAGGGCGAGGAGCCGCGGCGCACCGCGGAGCCCGAGCGCCACTTCGAGCGTCTCGCGCCGGCACGGCAACGGGCGCCCGAACCGTTCGTCGGTGAATGTCCTCGCGGCACCATCGTCATCCGCGAGCGCCTCTGCGAGCCGCTCGATAGTCGCCGACGGCGCGCCGACGGCGCTCAGTCCTGCCTGCAAGGCGCCGGACAAGCCGTAGCGGTGATGTGCGCCGACGAGCGCGACGCGGTCGCGGCCGAAACGCGCATAGCAGCGCTCGAGGAGCGCATCGCGCCGCCGCGAGCACACATCGAGATCGATGTCCGGCGGCGCCGCGCGAGCAGCGTGCAGGAAGCGCTCGAACACGAGGCCGTGCGCCAATGGATCGAGCGTCGAAATGCCGAGCAGGTGCACGACGAGCGAGCCGACGGCGGAACCGCGCGGCGCGAGCGGAATGTCGAGCGCACGCGCCTCGGCCGCGATCTCTGCCGCGGCCAGGAAATAGCCCGCGTAACCGCGCTGCCCGATCACCCGCAGCTCCTCGGCGAGACGCGCCGCATGGGCCTCGGTGGCTATGCCGCGGGCGCGACGCTCACGGAGCGCGCCCTCGCAGCGCGCGGCGAGTTCGACTTGCGGTGCGCGCCCGAAGGTCTCCGCGCCGGGCAGCACGGGATCGCCGCGCGCGAGCACGAAGTCGCACTCGGCCGCGAGCCGGCGCGATTCCTCGACGGCGTCCGGCGCGTCCGCGAAGAGCAGGGATGCGTCGACGAGAGGGCCGGGTCGGCGCGCGGCGCGCTCGGCCGCCGCGACGACGAGCTCCTCGCCGATCGCGCCGCCGCGCCCGATCGCTGCGACGACGAGCGCCAGCGGCTCGTCCTCGGCATGCCTCAGCGCCGCCGCGCCATCGGCGACGACGCCGATGCCGAGCGAGGCCGCGGCGGCCAGCAGCGCCGGCTCCGCGGTGTCGGCGCGCGGACGCCTGAGCAGCGCCCGTACGCTCGCCCGCGCCATGCGTCCGGACTCGACGAGGCGCATGAGCGCGAGCGCCTCGCTCGCAAGCACGAAGAGGCCGTCGGCGTGCGCGGCCACGGCCGCGACGGGATCGCGCGCCGTGCGCTGCTCAGCCGGCGTCCCCGCGCCGCCACGGCGCCGGCTCACGATGCGGCAGAGGCTACGGTAGCCGGCCGCGTCGCGCGCGAGCGCGACGATGCGCGTGGGTCCGTCGGCAGCGCTTCCTCGCAGCTCGACGCCCGTGATCGCGCGGATGCTATGCGCCTGGCACAGAGCGTGAAAGAGCGGTTGAGCGGAGAGGCTGTCGACATCCGAGAGCGCGAGCGCGGGCAGGCCGAGCGCGGCGGCCCGCGCCACGAGCGTTTCCACGCTCGCCACGCCTTCTCCTATGGAGTAGTGGCTCTTGACGCTGAGAGGGATGGCCATGACAGCCCGTTCGACGAATCAGGCAGCGCCGCGCCGTCCGGTACGCCGGGGCGAAATCGCGACGTCGGCAGCCGATTTTCTGCCGCCGGATCCCTCATCGCTCACCGCCGCGCGGCACGCGGCGGCGGCGTGCCGCGGCTGCGCGCTCTGGGCGCATGCGACGCAGACCGTGTTCGGCGAGGGGTCGAAGCGCTCGCGGCTCATGCTCGTCGGCGAGATACCGGGCGACCAGGAGGATCGGGCCGGCAAGCCCTTCGTGGGTCCGGCCGGACGGCTGCTCGACGAAGCGCTAGCGGCCGCGCGCATCGAGCGCACCGACGCGTACGTGACGAATGTGGTCAAGCATTTCAAATGGGAGCCGCGCGGGCGGCGTCGCCTGCATCGCACGCCGACCGCGAGCGAGGTCGGCGCCTGCCTGCCGTGGCTCGAGCTCGAAATTGCGCTGGTGGCGCCCGAAGTACTCGTGTGCCTCGGCGGCACGGCCGTGCGCGCGCTCATCGGCCGGGACGTGCGCGTCGCGGCCGCGCGCGGTCGCTTCGTCGAGTCGGCCTGGGCGCCGCGCGTGACCGCGACCGTGCATCCGTCGGCATTGTTGCGCATTCGCGATCCCGACGAGCGTCGCCGCGCGCTCGGCGAATTCGTGGCCGATCTCGCGCTCGCGCGCAGCGCGCTGGCGGCAAGTTGAACCGTACGGACCGGCGAGCGCAAAAAGTCCGTAGGGCGAGCCTGCTTCAATCTCGGCGGCGGCCCGTTCGCGCGAGGTCCATACCACGCTCACCGCGTTCCGCGCCCGATCACTGCACGGCCGCGGCGTCCGTCTTGAGCACGACCTTGGTGACCTCGTTCTGCTGCTCCTTGAACATCCGGTAGCCGTCCGCCGCCTGTTCGAGCGGCAGGCGATGGCTGATCAGGAAAGTCGTATCGATCTTGCCGTCGAGAATCATCGCCAGCAGTTTCTGCCCGTAGCGCTGCACGTGCGTCTGTCCGGTCTTGATCGACAGTCCCTTTTCCATCAGCGCGCCGAGCGGGAACTTGTCCGCCACGCCGCCGTAGACGCCGGGTATGGAAACGCGTCCTCCCTTGCGACATGCCAGGATCACCTGGCGCAGGGCATGGGGTCGATCGGTGCCGAGCTTGACGGCCATCTTGATGCCGTCGAGCACGTTGTCCGGGCTGTAGCCGTGGCTTTCCATGCCCACGGCGTCGATACAGGCGTCCGGCCCGATGCCGCCCGTCATCTCGGTGAGGGCTTCGCGCACGTGGACCTCTTCGAAGTTCACCACTTCGGCGCCGAGCGAGCGGGCGAGGGCGAGTCGATGAGGATGGTGATCGATGGCGATCACGCGCTCCGCGCCGAGCAGCAGGGCGCTTTGTGCGGCGAACAGACCGACCGGGCCGCAGCCCCATACCGCGACGGTGTCGCCCGGCTCGATGTCGCAATTCTCCGCGGCCATCCATCCCGTCGGCAGGATGTCGGACAGGAACAAGACTTTGTCGTCCTCGATCTCGGGCGGCACGACGATCGGCCCCACGTCGGCGTAGGGCACGCGCACGAACTCGGCCTGACCGCCGGCGTAGCCGCCGGTCAAATGCGAATAGCCGAACGCGCCCGTCATCGCATAGCCGTACAGCAGCTCGGATAGATCGGCCTCGTCCGCAGGATTCGAGTTGTCACAGGCGGCGAACTGCTGCTTCTTGCAGAAGAAGCAAGCGCCGCAGGCGATCACGAAGGGAACCACGACTTTGTCGCCGACCTTGAGCCGCGTATTGCCGCGGCCCGTTTCCATCACTTCACCCATGAACTCGTGGCCGAGCACGTCTCCCGCCTGCATGCGCGGAATGGTGTGATCGTAGAGATGCAGATCCGAGCCGCAGATCGCCGTCGAGGTGACGCGGACGATGGCGTCCCGGGGATTGACGATTTTCGGATCCGGGACCGTCTCCACCCGTACGTCGTGCTTGCCGTGCCAGGTAAGTGCGCGCATGGTCTTTCCTTCGTTCGTCAAGCGCGGGGCGCGGCGTCGGGCGGCTCGGCGCGCGCGATCTCGCCCGTTTCCATCAGTTGCTTGAAACGCCGCAGATCCCGCCGGGTCTGAATTTTCGGTTCGCGCTGGAACAGCTTCGCGATCGCCTTGCCGATCGCCCCGCCCGGCGGGGTATACACGATCGTCGCGGTCACTTCCGTGCCGCGGCCGCCGTGGGCGTCCCGGAACGCTATGCTGCCGGAATGCCGGATGCCCGAGTTTTCGGTGGTGGACCAGGCGATGCGCTCGTTCGGACTGTCCTCCGTCAGGACGGAGTCCCATTCCACGCGCGTGCCCGCCGGCGCTTTCACGACCCAGTGCGTGCGATCCGGACCGAGCACGTCGATGCGCTCGATGTTCTCCATGAAGCGCGGCAGGTTCTCGAAGTCGCGCCAGAAGGCGTAGAGCTCCTGCCGGGGGCGATCGATGGTGACCGTGCGGCCCACCACCGAGTCGTCCGGGACGGTCTCGGGCGCGGCCTCGGCCACGGCTCTTGCATCGGGATCCCGGGCTTGCGCCAAGGGCGCATCGCCGGCCTGAGTATGCGTTCTACGCTCGGCCATCTTCGCCCGCCTACTGCGCGGCCGAGCCGGGCTCGGCCAGCTTGCGATGCTGCTCGGCCAGCACCGCGGACGGGGTGACGGACGCGATCGCGGCCTGCAGCTTATTCTTCAGTCCCGCCACGACGTCTCCGTCCCCATCCATCATCGCCTTGAAGCCAATCTCGGCGACCTTGGCGGGATCCATCTTGTCGTCCGAGCTGCCGACCTTGGTGTCCATGAGATCCGCGCGCGTGAAGAACTCGGTGTCGGTGACGCCCGGCATCAAGCAAGTCACCGTGATACCGGTGTCTTTCAGCTCGTTGCGCAGTGCCCAGGAAAACGAATCGATGAAGGCCTTCGTGCCGTTGTAGACGGCCTGGAAGCTACCCGGCATGAAGCCCGCGATCGATCCGGTGATCAGGATGCGGCCGTGGCCCTGCCGGCGCATGTCCTGCCCGACGCGCTGGATGAGATAGAGCGTGCCGGTGACGTTGGTGTTGATGACGTGCAGGACGTCCGCGAAGTGCTGATCCAGAAACCCCTTGCCCAGGCCGTGACCGGCATTGGCGAGGAGAGCGGCTACGGGCCGGCCATCGAGCGCGGCGAACAAGCGGTCCACGCCGTCTAGCACGGCAAGATCGGCCTGCACCGCCTCCACCCGCGCGCCCGTTACCGACAGCTCCCGGACGGCCGTGTCCAGCGGGCGGTCGGCGGCGATCACCAGATCGAACCCGTGCTCGGCGCAGCAGCGCGCGAGCTCGAGCCCGATGCCGCTGGAAGCACCGGTGACGACGGCGAGAGGACGCGCGGTGGCAGTAGGCGTGGTCATCAGCTTGCTCCTCGTGCCGACGCTTCGGCACCTGGCTCGAGATCCACCGACGGGCCATGAATGGCCGCACGTCGCGTACGGCACCTTCATCGATGGCGGGTGACTAGCGACTGGAGAAAAGCGTACTGACGGAGCGCGCTTGCCGAAGCCGTCGGCCAGACGGTTCGGCTGTAGTCATGGGCTTACGGTCTGTGTTGCGCGGTCTACGGATTTGCGCGGGCGAACGTGGACGTTCGGCGCGCTGCAAGGGGCAGGCCTCGAAGCCGCGATGCACGAGCCTGGGAAAACTCGCACGAACCTCATCCCGGTCGCAGCATCTCGAACACCTCGCCCAGCCTGCCGTAGTTCATGTAGCCGAGCCGCGTCAGCGGCTCCAGCCGGCGCTCGTCGACGAGGCCGTCGACGATCACCGAGTCGTCGATGTGTATGGCGAGGACTTCGCCGATCACCACGTGATTGTCGGGGCCGTCCGGCGTGCGCGGCAGATCCACGATGCGGAACACGCGGCATTCGAGGGCGGCGAGGGCGGCCGCGACGCGCGGCGGTCGCACTAGCCTGGACGGCAGGGCGGCGATGCCGCAGTGCTCGAATTCGCTGACGCCGTGCGGCAGCGACGCGGAGCTCGCGTTCATCGCGGCGGCGTTGGCGCCGGAGACGACGTGCGCGACGAACTCGGGCACCTCGAGCAGGTTGCGATAGCTGTCCTTGGCTTTGCCGGGCGTCACGCTGTTCGGCGCGAACATCAGGTACGGCGGATCGGCGCTCACCGCGTTGAAGTAGGAAAAGGGCGCGAGATTCGTGCGGCCTTGGGCGTCGATGGTGCTGATCCAGCCGATCGGCCGCGGCATCACGAGCGCGTTGAGTGGATTGTGGCTGAGCGGCGCGGGTCGCATGCCGGCGGCGGTCTCGAAGTACATCGTCGAACCTCTGCTTGATCGGAGAGGCGATCTCGGCGTCCGCTCGGCGCCTTGCCTGCGACGCTCGGCGAGCTTGGGAGACCGCTGCGGGAAATGATCCGGAGCTTGCCGGCGCATCATGACGCAGGCGCCTTTGATGGTCACCCCGTCGGTCGGCGCCGACCGCGCGCCGGACTTCACGGGCGCTGGGTCCGCGCTGCCGCCGCTGGGTGCAGGTTTCGCGGCTCGCGATCATGCGGGGGCACAATCGGCCGGATGCCCGATGCAGAGCTTCACCGTCACCCGCTGGTCCGATCTGCTTGCGCGACTCGAGCAGATGCCGGGCTGGGCGTTCCGCGGCGAGACCTGCGCCGACTGGCCGCTCGTGAGCTCGCTGGGACGCCGCCTGCAAACCTATAGTCCGGACGCCGCGCGCTGGCCGCTGCGCGAGGCGCGAGCGCTGCGCGTGTTTCGGCGCAAGGCCCACAATTACATGCGCGAGCCTTTTGGCGCGGACGACACGCTGCGCTGGCTCGGGCTCATGCAGCACCACGGGGCGCCGACGCGGCTGCTCGATTTCACCAAGTCGCCCTTCGTCGCCGCGTTCTTCGCGCTGGAGCACGCGAGCGGCGATGCCGCGCTCTACGCGCTCAACACGCCGGCGCTGTGGGATGCCGCTCCTGATTTCGATCCCGCGCTGACGCGCGCGGCGATCGACCCGCGCCTCGCCGGCCGCTACGAGCGCTGGTTTCTCGACAACCGCTGGCCGCTGGTATGGTTCGGCGAGCCGGCGCAGATGGACCGGCGGCTGGTCGCGCAGTCGGGTCTATTCGTGGTGCCGGGCGAGCTCGCGCGTCCGCTCGACGCGCTGCTCGCCGCCTACGGCGACAGCGACGCGCTGATCGCGAAGTTCGTGCTGCCCTGGTCGCTACGCGCGGAGGCGATGCAGGCGCTCTATCGCATGAACGTCACCAACGCCTCGCTGTTTCCGGACCTCGAAGGCCTCGCGCGCTCGATGGCTTACGAGCTCGAAGTGGTCTGGGAGCGGCTGATCGACGAGGACGCGCCGCCGGCGAGCTCGCGCCGGGGCGGTTAAACAATGTCACAAGCCCCCGGCCGCGTGCGACGGACGCTGGGCCGGCCGCGGGCCCGCCTCGATAATGGCGCAAGCGGGCGTGAAGGGGGTTTTCGCGCCGGGAGGGAGGCCGCTCCAGCGCCGGACGGCTCGGGCGCCTACAACAAGAAGCACGAACATGTTCCAGCCCCTCGTCCTCACCGATACGAATAGCGCCGAGCGCCGCGCCTATCCGCGGATCGGCGCCTCCTGCAATGCCTTGCTGAGGCTCAGCGACACGCTGACTTTCCGCTGCCTGGTGCGCAACCTCTCACGCGAAGCCGCGCAGGTCGTCTGCGACGCGCGCTATGCGCTGCTCGTGCAGCCGGCAGGGACGATGGGACGCCGCGCGCGACACCGCGGGCTCGAAATCTCGATCGCGCTGCCGCTGGCGGGCAGCGTCAGCGCCTTCACGGCGGCCTGCGTCGCGAAATACTGCGCGCCCTTCGAGGGCGATCACATGGTGCTGGGGCTGAAGTTCGTGGACCTCGATCGCGCGTCGCGCGCTCAGCTCGGGGAATTCCTCGCCGGCACGCTGCGCTGAGCGCCGCGCGCGCTCAATCGCCCGCCGTGCCGTTCGCGTTCGCTTCGATCACGAGTACCGCCGCGCCGGAGGCATCGTCGAGCTCGAGCTCGGTGCAGCAGCGGTTGCGGCCGCGCTTCTTCGCGAGATAGAGCGCGCGGTCGGCGCGCTCGAACACGTCTTCCTGCGTGTCGCTGTCGCGGAACTCGGCGACGCCTATCGACACCGTCACCGGCACCGGCTGTTCCTTGAAGCGGAACTGGCTGTTCGCGATGCTGGCGCGCAGCTTCTCGGCGACGATCGCCGCGCCCTGCACGTCGGTTTCCGGCAGGATGATCGCAAACTCCTCGCCGCCGAGCCGGCACAGGATGTCGCAGTGGCGGATCTGCTTGCGCAGTAGCTGGGCCACCGAGGCGAGCACCTTGTCACCGGCCGCGTGGCCATAGGTGTCGTTGATCGACTTGAACAGATCGAGGTCGAAAATCAGCAGCGACAGCGTGCCGCCGTAGCGCTGCCAGCGCGCGTACTCGCGGCTCATGCCTTCGTTGTAGCCCATGCGATTGAACACCGCGGTCAGCGGATCGAGCAGGCTCAGCGTGTGCTGTTCGTCGAGATCCGAGCGCAGGCGCTGGGTTTCCGTTTCCAGCTCGTTGAGGCGACCGAGCATCTGCTCGAACTGCGAGCGGGCGTCGTACTGGCGCGTCTGCTCGCCCTGTACGAAATTCTGCACGCTGGCTTCAAGACTCTCGAGCTGATTGATCATCACGAGTTTCAGGGTGTCGATGTCGGATTCGACGTCCACGCGATCGCGCATGTCCGCGACCTGGCTCGCCATCACGCGCTGGAAGATCGTCGTGCTGCTGATCGATTCGTCATGCAGCGCATTGCTGCGCGCGACCTGACTCTTGAAGTCCTCCAGCCTGCGCGTGACGGCCTTCAGGAAAGCGGCCAGCTCGTTGACTTCCTGCTGCGAGCGCCCGCGCGCCTGGTTCAGCAGATCGAGGATCGCGCTCACCGCGACGTGGATGTCGTGCTCGCTGCGGGCGCCGTCGAGCTGGGCCTTGATGCGCAGCGTGTCCTTCGCGATCGGCGGCGGCAGCACGAGCTGCTCGACCATCGATTGGAGCTGCGCGCGCGCGAGCGCGACCGCGGCGGCGAGCGAGTCGGGCGAGGCCGGTGACGGCACCTCGCGCAGGCGCGAGCTGAGCATGCGCGCGACGTCGCGCGCGCAGTCCAGCACCATCGCCTGGCTGCGCTGGCGTCGGATGCGTTGACGGACGAGATCCATCGCATCGTCGAGCTCCGGCGGCACCTGCAGCTCGGCGAGAAAATTATCGAACAGCGCGCTCTCGCGCGGCTCATCGTCGCCGTCGGCACCGTGCGCGCCGCGCCGGGCGAGGGTATTGAACAAGCCGACGACGTCGTTGAACTGGCGCTCGAACTCTTCCTTGCCGCGCGCGCTCTGCAGGCGGCGCTGCATCGCGCGCGCCTCCTCGGCGAGCGAGCCTTCGAGGCTGAGGCGCCCGATCAGATCCGCGAGCTGTCGTGCGCTGGATTCATGCGCGCTGGCGCCGCTGCCCTCACGGGCGATGATCAGATCGACGACTTCGTCGATCAGCGACTGCACGATGCCGTCCTTGCGGCCGGCCTTGATCAGATTGCCGAGGCGTTTGAGCCGTTCGTCGAGATCCGGGCTGTGCCCGTAGAACGAGAACGCGAGCTTCAGCACCGCCCGCTGCATGCGCGCGGCGCTGGCGTTCTGCCCGCCGCCGATCCGGGAGGTGCTGTCGAGGTTCTCGTTGTGCGGTGTCTTCAGACTCGCCATGCGTCGGCCGTCCACTTGAGATGCCGCGAATCACGCGGCAGACGCTCGCATGGACCTCGAGCCCCATTAGGGGATCAGCGCGACAATCCGCGACCCGACGTCGGATCTAGCGAGCTCTCTCCTTATCGACCAGGAAATCGACGACCTTTAGCATCCGGTCCTGACCGCCGGCGAGTGAGGCGGTGACGCGATATTTGCCGTTGACGATCAGCGAGGGCACGCCGTCGATGCCGTAGTCGCGGGTCGCGAGCATCGCCTGCTTGACCTTGCCGTCGACCGCGAAACTGTCGTAGGCGGCGCGAAAATCTTTCTCCGGCAGACCGACCTCGGCCGCGAACTTGATCAGCGCGTCCTCGGAGAACAATTTGCGCTCGTCGACGTGGATCGCGTCGAACAGCGGGCGGTGGAGCTTCTCTTCCTGGCCCAGCGCGGTCGCGGCATAGAAGGCGCGCGCATGCGGCACCCAATTCTGGGCGAAGACGGCCGGAATGCGGCGGAACTCGACATCGTCCGGCTTCTTCTTCAGCCAGGCCGCGATCATCGGCTCGAAGTGGAAGCAGTGGCCGCAGCCAAACCAGAACATCTCGACGACTTCGATCTTGTCGGGGTTCGCGGTCGGGACCGCCGGCGTGATGAGCTTGTAGTGCTTGCCTTCTTCGAACTGCTCGGCCTTCAGCGGGGCGGCGGCGAGCACGAGCGCGGTGAGGAAAAGGGAGGAGAGGAGACGTCGCATCGGAGTGACCTGCCTGGCGGTGTGAGTCCGCCCTATAGAACCGACAATCCTCGCTAGGTTCCGCGCCGGCGGTGAGCGCCGGCGCGCAGTGAGCCTCAGTGCAGGCCTTCCATGAAGCGGGAGACGGCGTCGATTTCTTCCGCGCTCATGCGCGCGGCGATCGAGCGCATGATGGATTTCGGATCGGTCGCACGCTCGCCGCTCTTGTACGCGTTGAGCTGGAGCGTCGTGTACTTGGCATGCTGGCCGCGTACCGCGGGGTAGTTCGCCGCCGCGTTGCCGGCACCGTTCGGGCCGTGGCAGGCCATGCAGGCCGGCACGCCGGTTTCGGCATTGCCGCCGCGATAGAGCTTCGCGCCGGCGCTCGCCGCTTCGGCATCGACCGAGGGCACTTTCAGCGTCTGGCTCGCGAAGTAGCCGGCGAGATCGGCCATGTCCTGATCGCTCAGCGGCGCGGCCATCGCGTTCATGTTCGGGTTCTTGCGCACGTTGCTCTTGAAGGCCTGCAACTGGGCGACGACGTACGCGGGGTGCTGGCCGGCCAGGTTCGGCCATTCCGGGTTGACGCTGTTGCCATCCGGCCCGTGGCAGGCCCCGCAGGCCGCGGCCTTGGTCTTGGCGTCCTGCGCGAGCGCGCCCTGCCCGACCACGAGGCCGAGCGACACCACGATCAGCGTGCGTATCGTCGTACGAAACATCGCGTTCCAATCTCCCCAGAAAAGCCAGAGGCAAGGTTCAGACAGCGCCCGCACCGGCCGCAGGGCCGTGATCCACGGATTCCCGCATCGTGCGTGACGGAGCGGAGTCGCCGGCGAGCGGCGTGTACTATAGCATCGAAAATCGACCCGCCGGGCACTGCGCTGCCTCGCCTCGACACTGTTCCGAACGGACCCGGGGCGCCGATGCCATCGCATCGATGCCCTCACTGATGCCAACGACGACGTGCCTCCCAACGCTTCTTCGCCGCCGCCCGAACACGCCTACTTCCGTCGCGCGCGCTTTCTGCTGAGCGTCGATCGACTGCGCGATCTGCCGCGCGACGAGGGCCGCGAGATCGCTTTCGTCGGCCGCTCGAACGTCGGCAAGTCGAGCGTCATCAATGCGCTCTGCGATCGGCAGGGTCTCGCGCGCACCAGTCGCACGCCGGGTCGCACGCAGCAGTTCGTGCTCTTCGATCTCGGTGAGGATCGGCGCCTGATGGATCTGCCGGGATTCGGCTATGCCGCCGTCGACAAGCCGACGCGCGCGCACTGGCGGACCGCGATGCCGCGCTATCTCGAAACCCGCGCGGCCCTCGCCGGCCTCGTGCTGATCGCCGACGCGCGCCATCCGCTGAAGCAGGACGAGCTCGACTTCGTGAGCTGGACGCTCGCGGCACGCGTGCCGCTCGTGCTGCTGCTCAACAAGGCGGACAAGCTCGGGCGGCAGGCGATCGCGACGGCCGTGCGTGCCGCCGCGCGCGAAATCGCGGCTCGCGGCGGCGACGCCGCCGCCGTCCGCCCGTTCTCCGCGTCCACGCGCGCGGGCGTGCCCGAGCTGCGGGCGCTGCTGCACACATGGTTCACCGCGGAGACGGAGCGGAGTTAATGCCCTCCCGCCCGGGCGGCGGGCGGGAGGGCATCGCGAATAAAAAGGGCCCCGGTGTCGGAAGTAGGGGGGGTTGAGAGTACCCGGGGCCACTTCGACCAGTGCACTGGGGAAATGCACCGGCCTGCTCCACCTGGGAGGGTTGGCGGAGACGCTCTCTCGAACGTGCTGGAATAGACCGGGCCCGGCCGCGCGAGTTCCACGGTGGCGAGACGCTTACGTATCGTTACGCTCAATCGACGATCTTGTAGCGCGGCGTCTCCGGCCCGGTGGAGTCGGGCGGCGCGGCGTTCAGCAGCCGTAGCTGCGCTTCGGGCAGCTTGCGCAAGGAGGAAGCGGCGGCGAGCGTCGCCCAGCTCACCGCGGTCTGGCGCGGCACGATGCGCAGCCGGTTGGCGCTCACTTTCTTCAGGTCCTCTGGCCCGAGCGGCCTGAAGCTCTTTGCCGTGGCGAGGACCAGCGGCTCGATCCGGGCGAAATCGGCAGCGGCGCGCGCCGCGCCGGTGATCACGAACGCCCGGCCGCCGTGTCCGATCGCGACCAGCCGCGCCGGCAACTGCTGCCCGCCGACCGCGATCTGCGTCAGCCCGGTCAGGCCGGTGAGGCCGTCGACGCTCAGCGCCTGCTCGTCGGCGAACGAGGCGAGCCCCATGCCGTGGATCAGGCTGCCGACGGTCTGTCCGGTATCGAGCCGCTGGGCGGTGAGCTGGATTTGCGCCGCCCCCTGCGGCGCCGACAGCACGAGCCGCTCGGGCAAGTTGTCCACCGCCCAGCCGTCCGGCAAGTCCAGCGCGAAGCCCAGCGCCGCGTGATAGTAGTGCTTGCCGCGCACGACGCCCTCGCGCGGGTTTTCACCGATCACCAGACCGTCGATGCGATCGAGAAAGGCATCGCGCCGGATCTCGCCCCCGGCCTTCCCGACCTCGGCGGCATGGGCGACCGCCTCGCGTAGACGCTGATCGTTGCTCGGGTGGGTCGAGAACAGGCCGTGGTAGGCGCGAGGCTCGCGGCCCTCGGCAGCGGCGAGCTCGCGATCGAAGATCTCCTGGTTCTTCAGGGTGCCGATCACCGCGATCATCGCCTGGGGATCGTAGCCCGTGCGGGCCAGGTACTCGGCGCCGAGGCCGTCGGCCTCGAGCTCCATCTCGCGGCCGTAACCGCGCAGCAGCGCCGTGCCGAGCAGATTGATCGTCTGGTTCAGGCCCGCGTAGCCGAGCTGCGGCACGAGGACCGACAGCAGACCCGCGCCCACGCTGGCGGCCTGCGCCGAGGACTGCTGGCGCACCGAATGGCGCGCCGTCACGTGGCCGATTTCATGCCCCAGCACGGCCGCGAGCTCGGCCTCCGAGTTCAAATAGGCGAGCAGCCCGCGCGTGACGTACACATAGCCGCCGGGCAGCGCGAAGGCGTTGATCTCGGTGCTGTCGAGCACCGTGAAGCGGTAATCGAGCTGGCTGCGATGGCTGTGGGCCGCGAGCGACTGGCCGACCGCGTCCACGTAGCGCTGGAGCGCGGGGTCATCGTAGATCTCGTAGCGCTGGAGGATTTCGGCGTGCGCCTGGGCGCCGAGCGCGACTTCCTGCTGCTCGGACATGAACACGAGATCCGGGCGGCCGGTGACAGGATTGGTCGCGCAGCCGGTGAGCTGCAGGACGAGGACGAGAAGGGCGGCACTCTGCCGGAGACAGCGGGCGATCGGAGCGATCATGGCCGGTAGTCTGGCGACCACCGGCGGGGCGGGCAAGTCGGCGGGGGCGGCCCGCCGGCGACGGATTGGGCGCGGCGGGCGGGTCGGCTGCGCGGCCGTTCAGCCGCCGTATTTGCGGCGGAACTTGTCGACGCGGCCCGCGGTGTCGACCAGCTTCTGCTTGCCCGTGTAGAACGGGTGACAGGACGAGCAGACGTCGATGGTGATCGCGTCGCTCTTGGTCGTGGAGCACGTCTGGAAGGTGTTCCCGCAACTGCAGGTCACCGTGATCTCGTGATAGGCGGGATGGATGTCGGCTTTCATGACGCGTTCCGGGATTCGGCTCGGGGGCAAGGGTCGGCGATGATAGAAGCCCTCCCCTACCAATTCAAGCCGCCGGGCCGGGATCCAGGGCGGCTCAGTGCGGTGGACGCAAGGGAATGACCGAGGCCGGGGGCCGGGTCTCGCGGTTCGCCGGCTGGCCGCTGCCCAGCCGCTCGAGATGCTCGACCAGGCCGTCGGCGCCGAGCAGCTTGTCCCACATCATGTTCGAAATCTTCACGCAGGCGCCCATCGGGTGCGGCGTACGGGCGCGCACCTGATCGATCTGCCACTGCAGGCCGCGCAGCCGCGGCTGGCGCTCCGGCGGCGCGGATTCGATCAGGCTGTCGATCATCAACTGGCGGGCCTCTTCGAAGGAGGCCGGATCCTCGGCGGCGAGCTTGGCCCAGAAGTCGAACGGGAATTCATAGTCGTCTTGGCTCATGGCGCTGCCCGGATGCGGAGTCGGGTCGATTCTCGCGCCGAAACTGCGATCCGCATAGCAGTCGATCGTCAAAAACCGTGAGTGCGCCACACGATTGGACGGCGGGAACCGATGAGGCGGCAGATACCGCTGCAAATGAGCGAGCTCACGCGCCGAAGTCGAGCCGGATCAGCACCGGCGCATGATCCGAAGGCTTGTCCCACTTGCGCGGCGCGCGATCGATGCTGACGCCGCGACAGTGCGGCACCAGCGCGGGGCTGCCGAGCGCGAGATCGATGCGCAGGCCGAGGTTGCGGCGGAACGCAGCGGCGCGATAGTCCCACCACGTGTAGTGGCCGCCGGCGGGCTCGAATTCGCGAAAGAGATCGCGCAGGCCCAGGCCTTCCATCGCCTTGATGCGCGCGCGCTCCGGCTCGCTGCACAGGACCTGACCGCGCCACGCGTCCGGATCGTGGACGTCGCGATCCTCGGGCGCGACGTTGAAGTCGCCGACGACGAGCAGCTTCGGATGCGCTTTCAGGATCTCGGGCAGCCAGGCGATCAGCGCATCCAGCCATGCGAGCTTGTAGGCGTATTTCTCGGTGCCGACGGCCGAGCCGTTCGGCACGTAGAGATTGAGCAGGAAGAACTCTTCGAAGGCGACGCCGAGCACGCGGCGCTGCTCGTCGATGAAATTCGGCAGCGCCGTGACGATCTCGCGCGGCGCGCTGCGGCTCAGTATCGCGACCCCGTTGTAGCTCGGCTGGCCGAGGATCGTCTGCACATAGCCGAGCGGCGCCAGTGCCTCGCGCGGAAAGGCCGTATCGACGGTCTTCGTCTCCTGTATCGCGAGCACGTCCGGTGCGGTCTGCGCGCACCACTGCAGCACGTGATTGAGCCGCGCCTTGATCGAGTTGACGTTCCAGGTCGCGACCGAGAGCACGTCGCGTCTCAGATGCGGAAGCCGCCGTGACGGCGCCGCGCGAGCCAGTCGGTGAGCCACGCACCGCCGGCGAAGGCGGCCGCGAGCAGCAGCACGAGCGCGAGCCAGGCCCACCACGGCGTGGTGCGAGCGCCGGCGGCGAGGCGGCCGGCCGCGGACGACGAGGCGAGCTCGGCTTCGAGCTCGGCCAGCTTCGCCTGCGCCGCGTCGAGATTCTTGCGCAGCTCGAGGTTCGCGCTCTGCAGCTCACCGGCCACCGAGCCGCCGGCCGCGCCGCCCACGGTCTTGCGCAGCGCCTTCAGCTCTTCCTCGAGCTCGCCGTTCTTCAGCTTCTGCGCGGAGAGCTGGCTCTTGAGATCGGTGTTCTCGTTGGTCAACGCATCGACTTTGGCGAGATCGGCCGCGCCGGCCTTGCCGCTCTTGGTGGTCGTCTCCAGCTTGCGCAGGCGCTCGGTCAGCGAAATCTTTTCCTGTTTCAACTGCGCGAGCTGGCTCGCCGCCGGCGGCTCCTTCATTAAGTACGCGGCGTCGACCCAGCCGGTGACGCCTTCGGGGTCCTTGATCTGCGCGAGCTCGCCCTTGCGCGTGAGCACCGAGAGCTCGGTGCCCGTGGGCAGCACCTTGACGATGGCGCTGTTCAGATCGGCTTCCTTGTGCACGCCGACGAGCAGCTTGTCGATCACGAAGGCAGCCTCGGCCGCGAGTACGCGCGGCATGCACAGGACGACCAGCAGCAGGCAGGCGACGCGCAGCATGGGCGGCTTTGTAAACCGATTCAGGACAGGAGTCCAGAACGGCGCAGCAAGGCCTCCGGTTGCGGATCGCGCCCGCGAAAACGGCGGAACAGCGTCATTGCATCGAAGGCGCCGCCGGTCTCGAGGATCGTGCTCATGAACTCCTCGCCGACCGCGCGATTGAAGACGCCTTCGCTCTCGAAACGCGCATACGCATCGGCCGCGAGCACTTCGGCCCATTTGTAGCTGTAGTAACCGGCAGCGTAACCGCCGCCGAAGATGTGACTGAAACTGTGCTGAAAGCGATTCCATGCCGGCGGAATGAGGACGGCCACTTCGCGCCTCACCTCGTCCAGCACCTGCTGCACGTCGAGCTCCGGCGCGTATTCGGCGTGCAGGCGGAAGTCGAACAGCGCGAACTCGATCTGGCGCAGCATCTTCATGCCGGCCTGGAAGCCCTTGGCCGCGAGCATGCGTTCGAAGAGCGCCGTGGGCAGCGTCTCGCCCGTCTCATGGTGGCCGCTCAGCAGATCGATCGCCTCGCGCTCCCAGCACCAGTTTTCGAGGAACTGGCTCGGCAGCTCGACTGCATCCCAGGGCACGCCGTTGATGCCCGACACCGGCGCCTCGTCGATCAGCGTCAGCATGTGATGCAGGCCGTGTCCGAACTCGTGGAACAGCGTGATCACTTCCTCGTGCGTCAGCAAGGACGGACGGCCGTCGACGGGCGGCGTGAAATTGCAGGTCAGGTAGGCGACGGGATGCTGCAGGCCGTCGGCGCGGCGCCGGCGCACGACGCATTCGTCCATCCACGCGCCGCTGCGCTTGCCGGGACGCGCGTAGAGATCGAGATAGAACAGGCCGCGCAGCCGGCCGTTCGCATCTGCGATGCGGAAGACCTCGACGTCGGCGTGCCAGGTATCGACGTCTTCGACGCGCGCGACGTCGAGGCCGAAGAGCCGCCGGAGCATGCCGAACAAACCCTCGATCGCGCGCGGCGCGGGAAAATAGGGACGCAGCGCTTCCTGCGAAATGTCGTAGCAGGTCTGCCGCAGTTGCTCCGAGACATAGGCGACGTCCCAGGCTTCGAGCGCGTCGAGGCCGAGGTGCTCGCGCGCGTGGCGTTCGAGCTCGGCGACTTCGCGCGCGGCGTGCGGCTTCGAGCGCGCGGCGAGATCGCGCAGAAAAGCGATGACGCCCGCAGCGGACGGCGCCATCTTCGTCGCCAGCGAATAGTCCGCGTAGTCGGCGAAACCGACGAGCTGCGCGAGCTCGTGGCGCAGCGCGAGCATTTCGGCGATCAGCGGTCCGTTGTCATGCTGTCCGGCCTTGGGCCCCTGATCGGACGCGCGTGTGCTGTACGCGCGATACAGCGCCTCGCGCAGGCTACGGTCCTCGGCATAGGTCATCGTCGGCAGATAGCACGGCATGTCCAGCGTCAGCAGCCAGCCGGGCTTGCCGGCCTGCGCCGCGTTCTGCGCGGCGAGGCCGAGCAGCGACGGCGGCAGACCGGCGAGGCGCGCGCGATCCTCGGTGTGGAAATGCCAGGCGCGCGTCGCGTCGAGCACGTGTTCCTCGAACCGACGGCCGAGCTCGGTGAGGCGCTGCTGCACGGCGCTGAAGCGGGCGCGCTTCTCTGCGTCGAGCTCGATGCCGCCGAGGCGGAAGTCGCGCACGGCGTGGCGCACCGCCTGCTGGCGCGCCGGCGAGAGCTGCGCGAAGTCCGCGCTTTCGATCAGATCGCGATAGGCCGCGCAGAGCCGATCGTTCTGCATCTGCGCGGTCCCGTAGCGCACGACCTGAGGCAGGGCTTCGGCATAGGCCGCACGCAGCGCTTCGCTGTCGGCGACGCTGTGCAGATGTCGGATCGGCGACCACAGCCGATTCAGGCGATCGTTGTAATCGTCGAGACGTGCACACAGACCTTCCCAGGTGACCGGGCCCGGTTCGTCGAGCATGGCCTCGATGCCGCGCTCGTTGTCGGCGACGAGCGCGGCGACCTCGGCCGGCACGGCCGTAGGGTCTATCGCGGAGTAGCGCGGCAGGCTCGCCAGCGCGTGGCTGAGTTCGGTGGCTAGGGCAGGCGCAGACATCGGGAAAGCATCGTCCAAATCGGGCCCGGGCGGGCGAGAACCACGGACTCTAGCATGCTCGCCGCGGCGCGCGCGGCGCACGTCCGCGCGTGTCAGACGCCGCCGCCGACGCGTGTCGCCACCGCCCATACGAAGGCGATCGCCGTCGCGGTGCCGAGCGCGAGCCCCAGGCTGCCGGCCCAGCCGTGACGATCCGTCAAATCTTCTTCGCACCCCGCGGCGAGCAGAAACGGCCGCTCGCCTAGCGGCGGCCGCGACAGCAGATCGACTGCGGGCGGGGCGTCGGCACCGGCCGCGTGCGCGCGCATGATTTCCGTCTCCGCCGCGCGTCGCGCCCGTTCCCACTCCGCGGTGTCGATTTCACCGTCGCGATCGGCATCGAAGCGTGCGAGCAGCGCCGCCCGATCGGATTTCCACTCGCGCAGCAGCGCGCCGAGCTCGGCATGCGTATCGACCGGCGTCGCGGCGCCGCCGTGGGTGCGGAAGAAACCGAGCGCGTAGAGCGGGGCGCCGATCTCGATCAGCTCTTCGCGATAGCGATAGGCGCCGCTGCCCGCGAGCAGCCACGACCACCGCCCGCGGCGCGGCCCGGGCAGCCGCGGCGGCACGCGCGTGCTGCCGTACCAGATCTGCGTTGCCGACGGCGTGATCGTCGCGCCTTCGGGATCGACGGCGCAGCGGCCGCTGCCGTCGTCGAGCATGAACAGTTGCGTGCTCTCGCCGCCGTCGACGCGCTGCCAGCGATCGCGGCCGCGCTGCGCCTGCTCGCGGCGTTCGATGCTGTAGCGGTACCAGCAGCAGCGGCGGCCGCTCAGCGGCGCGACGATCGGCTCGCCGTCGAACACTCGCGCGGTGCCGACGAGCTCGACATAGCCCTGTGCGGCCGCGCGCAGACGCGAGGTCGGTGTGTCTTCGATGAGGCGCTTGTGGGACAGCGCACGGCAGGCGTGGAACAGCAGCGCGCCGGCCGCGATCCCGGCCATGCCCGTCGCCGGCCAGAATTCACCGCTCGGCGTCGTCGCGATGGCGCGCGCGAGGGCTTCGAGCATCGCGGCTCAGGTGAACAGCGAACGGAGATCGAGATCCTTGGTCTCGTCGGCCGAGAAGCTCAGCAGCGGGCGGGCGACGAACGCGAACAGCCGGGCGACGACCACGTCGGGAAACTGCTCGATGCGCACGTTGTTGGCGTTCACCGAATCGTTGTAGAGCTCGCGCCGATCCGCGATCGCGTTCTCGAGGGCCGTGATGCGCTCGCGCAGATGCTTGAATTGCTCGTCGGCCTCGAGCTCGGGGTAGTTCTCCGCCAGGGCGAAGAGATGGCCGAGGCCCTGGCGCAGCGCGGCTTCGGCCGGGCCGAGCTTCGCCACGTCGCCGGCGTCGCGGGCGCTGAACACGGCGGAGCGCGCCGCGATCACGCGCTCCAGCGTGTCTTTCTCGAAGCCCATGTACTGGCGGCACACTTCGACCAGCTTGGGCAGCTCGTCGTGGCGCTGCTTCAGCAGCACGTCGATGTTCGACCAGGCCTTGGCGACGTTGTGCTTCAGATTGACCAGACCGTTGTAGATCAACACGCCGTAGAACAAGGTCACCGCGACCAGCGCCAGCAACACGATCATTCCGATGCTCATGCTCGTTGATTCCTGCCCGGCGGTCCGCTGTCGGCCGCATTAGACGAAGATTCGGCAACTCGCGGCGATGTCGGCGCCGCGTGCTGCGTGGCACACTACCCCGACATCCACTGTCCAGCCGGCGCTTCCGGCCGCGTCCGAGGTGATCGACATGAAAGGCGACGTCAGCGTTATCGACTATCTGAACAAAATACTGAAGGGCGAGCTCACGGCCATCAACCAGTATTTCCTGCACGCGCGCATGTTCCGCAACTGGGGCTTTCGCGCTCTCGACGAATACGAGTACCGCGAGTCGGTCGACGAAATGAAGCACGCCGACAGCCTCATCGAGCGCATCCTCTTCCTCGAAGGCTTGCCGAACCTGCAGAGCCTCGGTGCGCTGCGCATCGGCCAGAACGCCGAGGAGATTTTCCAGGCCGATCTCGCGGCCGAGCACGAGGGCATCGCGCTCCTGCGCGAGGCCATCGCGCACTGCGAAAAGCTCGGCGACTATGTCACGCGCGATCTCCTCGAGGAGATCCTCGAGGGTGAAGAAGGTCACGTCGACTGGATCGAGACCCAGCTTTCCCTGATCGAGACCCTGGGCCTCGCGACCTATCTGCAGGGTAAGGTCGACAAGTCCTGAGCCGCTCGCCGCGGCCGTTCCAGGTACGCGGCGCCGTCGGACGTGACGGGATCTTCATATCGCCTGCCGTCCCCTTCTTGATAATGGTTCTCATTAGTTCTAGGATTCGCATCAGAACGGAGAGCCTGTCATGTATGTCTGCATCTGCAATGCCGTGACCGATCGCGATATCCGGAAGGCCGTCGAGCAGGGTGCGTATTCCCTCGACTGTCTGCAGGAAAAGCTCGCTGTATCAACCTGTTGCGGACAATGCTCCGACAACGCCACGGCCTGCCTCGAACGCGTCCTCGGCGAAACGGAAGCGGCCGTCGGGGCCTGAAGGCGCCCGTTCGGCCGTCCTCAAACGATTTCCAGCGCCAGCGGCGCGAATTCTTCCCCTTCGAACACGAAGCTGCCGAGCGCCGCTTGCGCGCCTGCGGCCAAAGACACGATCAGATACGCGATCCCCGGATAGGCCGCGAGCGCGCGATCGCGGGCCGAGGGCGTCGCCGGTCCCGTCGGATGCGAGTGATAGATGCCGAGCAGCGCTTCGTCGCGCTCGCGCATGCGGCGCATCGCGGCCAACTGCTCGCGCGGATCGGCGAGAAAGCTGAGCGCAGGATCCTCGGCGACGTTGCGCAGGGGGTAGCAGCGCGTCGCGAGCTCGCCCCGGCCGCCCAGCAGTCCGCACACCTCGGCGGCCGGGCTCGCGCGCGCTCGGGCGATCAGCTCGGCATGCAGCGCGGCCGGCAGCCGCAGCCGCGTCAGCGGCGGGGAACGGTCGAACAGACCGGGCACTGCGGGTCGCGCTTGAAGCGCAGCGTGCGCCATTCCATCTGCAGGCCGTCGAAGACTAGCAGCCGACCCTCCAGCGGGGTCCCGATGCCCATCAGCACTTTCATCGCCTCCAGAGCCTGCACGCTGCCGACGATCCCGAGCAAGGGCGCGACGACGCCGGTCTGCGCGCAGGTCTCATCCGCGCCGGCGCCGTCCTCGTACAGGCAGCGATAGCAGGGGCTGTCGCCCCGGCCCGGAAAGTAGACGCTGATCTGGCCTTCGAAACGGATCGCGGCGCCCGACACCAGCGGCTTGCGCTGGCGCAGGCAGGCGGCGTTGAGGCCGAAGCGGGTCGGGAAGTTGTCGGTGCCGTCGATGACGAGATCGACGCCCGCGATCAATGCGTCGAGCGCCGCGCCTTCGAGCACGCGCGTCTCGATCTCGACGACGGTCTCCGGGTTCAGCGCGAGCAGCTTCTCGCGCGCCGACTCGACTTTCGGCCGGCCGAGGTCGCGCGTGAGATGAATGATCTGTCGCTGCAGATTCGACAGCTCGACGGTATCGAAATCGACCAGCACGAGGCGGCCGACGCCGGCCGCCGCGAGATAGAGCGCGATCGGCGATCCCAAGCCGCCGAGACCGAACACCGCGACGCTGGCGTCGAGCAGTTTCTGCTGGCCGCTGACGTCGATTTCCGGCAGCAGGATCTGCCGGCTGTAGCGCAGGAGGCGGGCCTCGTCCATGGCGGGGCAGTATGGGCAGCGGGCGTGAGCTCTACAATCGGTGCCGCCGGCGCTTCACGCGCCGCCCGAGCGTCCCGCGCTGACGCGTTCGTGGCCGGCGAGATCGCGCTGCGTGAGGAGATCGCGAAAGCCCGCCTGCGCGAGCAGGCGCCGCACCGCCGGCGCCTGCGTCGCGCCGTGCTCGAGCGCGAGCCAGCCTCCGGCGCGCAGGCATCGTCGCGCGTCGACGACGAGCCGCCGGATCACGTCGAGCCCGTCCGCGCCGGCAGCGAGCGCATGCCGCGGTTCGTGGCGCAGCGCGGTGCTCGCGAGGTCCGGCCAGTCGTCCTCGACATAGGGCGGATTCGACACGGCGAGCGCGCAGCAGTCGGCGTCGAAGGCGGCGAGCAGATCGCTCTCGCGCAGCGTCACGCGATCGGGCGCGAGGCGCGCGACGTTGATCGCCGCAACGGCGAGCGCCGCCGCCGAATCGTCGACGGCAAGGATCTCGCGCGCCGGCAGCTCGCGCGCGAGCGCCACCGCGACCGCGCCGCTGCCGGTGCCGACGTCGACGATCGGCCCCGGCGGGGCGTGCGCGGCGAGCGCGAGCGCGGTCTCGACCAGCAGCTCCGTTTCCGGCCGCGGTACCAGCACGCGCGCATCGACTTCGAGCTCCAGCGACCAGAACTCGCGGCGGCCCGTGAGATAGGCGATCGGCACGCCCTCGGCGCGGCGTGCGACCAAGACGCGCAGGGCCTCGAGCGTGAGCGCATCGAGCTCGCGCTCCCGCTCGCGCAGCAGACCGGCGCGATCGAGCCCGAGCAGATGCGCGAGCAGCAACTCTGCCTCGAGCCGCGAATCCAGCGCCGTCGCGGCCGCGAGCAGCGCGGCGGCGAGCTTCGTGCCGGCCGGCAAGGGTGGCAGCGGCGCGGACTTCATCCCTCGGCCGCCATCTGCGCCATCAGATCCGCCTGGTGCTCGCTGCTCAGCGGGCCGATCACGGCGTCGAGATCGCCCTCGAGCACCGCGTCGAGCCTGTAGAGCGTGAGGTTGATGCGGTGATCGGTGACGCGCCCCTGCGGGTAGTTGTAGGTGCGGATGCGCTCCGAGCGATCGCCCGAGCCGACGAGCCGCCGGCGCGTCTGCGCCTGCTGGCTGGTCTGGCGATCGCGCTCGGCCTGCAGCAGCCGCGCCTTCAGCAGGGACAGCGCGCGCGCGCGGTTCTTGTGCTGCGAACGCTCGTCCTGGCATTCGACGACGACGCCGCTCGGCAGATGCGTGATCCGGATCGCCGAATCGGTCTTGTTGACGTGCTGGCCGCCGGCGCCCGAGGCTCGATAAGTATCAATCTTGAGATCGGCGGGATTGATCTCGATCTCGGTGATCTCGTCCGCTTCCGGCAGCACGGCGACGGTGCAGGCCGAGGTGTGGATGCGGCCCTGCGCCTCGGTCGCGGGCACGCGCTGCACGCGGTGCGCGCCGGACTCGAACTTCAGCAGCGAATAGGCGCCCGCGCCGATGATGCGCGCGATGATCTCCTTGTAGCCGCCGAGCTCGCTCTCGTTCGCGCTCAACACTTCGACCTGCCAGCCGCGGCGCTCGGCGTACTTCGAGTACATGCGGAACAAATCCGCCGCGAACAGCGCGGCCTCGTCGCCGCCGGTGCCGGCGCGGATCTCGAGGAAAATATTGGCCTCGTCCGCGGGATCCTTCGGCAGCAGCAGCACGTCGATGCGGGACTCGAGCGCGGCCAGCGTGTCGCGCGCGGTCCCGATCTCCTCGCCGGCGAGCGCCCGCAGCTCCGGATCGGCGTCCTCCAGCATGGCTTGCGCGTGCGCGAGCTCGGCCTCCGCGGCGCGGAACTCGGCGAAGGCGCGCACCAGCGGATCGATGTCCGCGCGTTCGCGCGACAGCGCGCGGAAACGCTCCTGCTGATTGCCGATCTCGGGGCTCGCGAGCAGCGCGTCGATTTCCTCGCGACGCTCGGCGAGCTGCTCGAGCTTGCGCCGCAGTGAGTCCTTCATGCGGTCCGCGTCACTGCCCGGACTCGCGGATGTTCAGCAGCTCGCGCGCGGCCAGCAGCAGATCGGTGCGGCCTTCCACCGTCGCCTCGCGTATCTTCGTCGTCGGATGGTGGACGAGCTTGTTGACCAGGGTGGTCGCCAGCGCGCGCAGCACGTTGCTCGGATCCTCGCCCGCCGCGAGCTGGCGCTGCGCCTTGCCGAGCAGCTCGTCGCGCGTCGCCTCGGCCTGGCGCCGGTAGGCGACGATCGTCGCGTTGCCGTCCAGCGACTGCAGCCAGTCCATGAAGTGCTGCGCATGGAGGGCGACGATCTCCTCGGCCTGCGCCGCCGCGATCTGGCGCAGCTCCATGTTCTCGGTGATGACGTTGTTCAGATCGTCGACCGTGTAGAGATAGACGTCCTCGAGCTCGCCGACCGCGGGTTCGACGTCGCGCGGCACGGCGAGATCGACGAAGAACATCGGCTGGTAGCGCCGTCGCCTGATCGCGACCTCGACCGCGGCGCGCTCGATGATCGGCAGCGGGCTTGCGGTCGAGGACACCACGATGTCCGCCTCCCACAGCCGCTGCGCGACGTCCGTCAGCGGGATCGCTTCGCCGTCGAGCTCGCGCGCGAGCTCCTCCGAGCGCGTCCGCGTGCGATTGGCGATGATCATGCGGCCGATGTGCTGGCCGCGCAGATGGCTGGCGACCAGCGCGACGGTGTCGCCGGCGCCCAGCAGCAGCGCCGTCTTCGGTTTCAGATCGCCGTGGATCTGGCGCGCGAGGCGCACGGCGGCATAGGCGACGGACACGGGCGTCTGGCCGATCGCCGTCTCGGTCCGCACCTTTTTCGCGACGGTGAAGGCGTACTGCATCAGCTTGCTGAGCGTCTTGCCGATGCTGCCCTTGCTCTCCGACGTCTGGTAGGCCTGCTTGAGCTGGCCCAGGATCTGCGGCTCGCCGAGCACCATCGAATCGAGCCCGCAGGCCACGCGCAGCGTGTGCCGGATCGCCTGCGGTCCTTCGAGCATGTAGAAATGCCCGTCGACGAGCTTCGGATCCAGGGCCTTGAAACGAACCAACCAGTCCGCGAGTTGTCCCTTGGGAGGCTCGTCGCCGGCGAGATAGAACTCGGTGCGGTTGCAGGTCGAGAGGATCACCGCTTCGCGGGCGCCGACGGCGGCGCGCGCACCCTCCAGCGCCGCTTCGAGCTGCTCGCCATCGAGCGCGACTTTCTCGCGCACGTCGATGGGCGCAGTCTTGTGGCTAACGCCGAAGACGATGATGGACATGGATTTCGCTGGTCGCAGTGGCTTCAGTGTGCGCTGTCGGCCACCGCCCGGATACGCATTGGGGTGGGCGCTGTGGTGGGCAGCGATCTGCGACGTCGCGCGCCTCAACCAAAGGTTTTCGACTCGGGTATAGTCTAAACCATGAAGCTTCCGTCCGTGTCCCTGCGCGCGCCCCGCGCGGGCCGCCGCGCCACCGCCGTTTGCACCACGCGCCGGCCCGCATGGCGGCGCTGTGCGCTCGGCTGCGCGCTGGCGCTCGCGCTGACGGCCTGCGCCAGCACCGGTCAGGCGCCGGGTGCCGATGAGGCCGAATCGGCGCTGGTGCCGTATGTGTCCGAGCAGGACACCCTCGCTGTCCGTGAGGCGCCGACGCCGCCGGCCGCGATCGAGGGCGACCCGCTGTACAAGATGCTGGTTGCCGAGTTCGCCGGCCAGCGCGAACAGCTCGATCTCGCGCTGGATCAGTACTTGACGCTCGCGCGCAGCACGCGCAATCCCGATCTCGCCGAGCGGGCGACGAAGATCGCGGTCTTCTCGCGCGACGACGACAAGGCGCTGGAAGCGGCCCGCCTGTGGGTCGAACTGCGGCCGAGCAGCCTCGATGCGCGCCAGATCCTCGCCGCGATGTACATTCGACACGGCGACGCGGCCGCCGCGCTCGACCATCTGAAATACGTGCTGGCACAGGACAACAGCGGGGACGGCAGCCGCTTCCGCGTGATCGCGAACCTGCTCGGTCGCGAGGACGACCGCCGCACCGCGCTGTCCGTGATGGAGCAGCTCGTTGCCGAGCGTCCGGGCGACACCGACGCGCTCGTCGCCTATGCGCTGCTCGCGATGCGCGCCGAGGATCTGGAGAAGGCGCGCGGTGCGATGGACCGGCTGGTCGAACGCAGCAACGTCAATCCGAACCTCGCGCTCGCCTACATGGCCGTGCTGCAAAAGCAGAACGCG
The DNA here is from genome assembly GCA_035325705.1 of Gammaproteobacteria bacterium. Classification (GTDB taxonomy): domain Bacteria; phylum Pseudomonadota; class Gammaproteobacteria. The sequence goes on along the minus strand of DAOKZI010000014.1, from coordinate 77,025 downwards.
GGCGCCGAAGGCATCGCCTTCCTCGAAAAGGCGCTGAAGCGCACGCCGGATGAATTCGGCCTGCGCTTGCTCTACGCGCGCATGCTGGCCGATGCCCAGCGCTACGAGCAGGCGCGGCTGCAGTTCGCGATGCTGCTCGAACAGGCGCCGGACAACACCGACGTGCTCTATGCGCTCGGTCTCCTCAATCTGCAGGCCGGCAAGGTCGACGCCGCGGAAGAGAACTTCCGCGCCCTGCTGCGATTCGACGAGCGCACCGACGAGGCTTCGTTCTATCTCGGCCAGATCGAGGAATCACGGCAGCGGCCGGCCGCCGCGCTCGTGCACTATCGGGCCGTGAAGGGCGGCAGCAACGCGGTGCCGGCGAAGATTCGCGTGATCTCCATACTGGCCAACGAGGGCAAGATCGACGAGGCGCTGGCCGCGCTCGCCGCGACGACGCCCGCCGGCGAGGAGCAGCGCATCCAGCTCACGCTGCTGCACGCCGAGATCCTCGCGCAGCAGAAGCGCTACGACGAGGCGCTCGCGGTCTTCGATCGCGCGCTGAACGGCAAGTACGAGATGACGCTGCTCTACAACCGCGCGATGCTGGCGGAGCAGATGGGCCGGCTCGATCTGCTGGAGGCCGATCTCCGCACGATCATCGCGCGCGAGCCGCAGAACTCGCAGGCCTTGAACGCGCTCGGTTACACGCTTGCGGATCGCACGCAGCGCTACGACGAGGCCTACGATCTCGTCAAGCGCGCGCTCGCCATCTCGCCGAACGATTTTTTCATCCTCGACAGCATGGGCTGGGTGCTCTACCGCCTCGGCCGGCTCGAAGAGGCCGTGCCCTATCTCGAACAGGCGCGCAAGCTGCGCAACGATCCCGAAGTCGCCGCGCACCTCGGCGAAGTGCTGTGGATGCTCGGGCGCCGGGACGATGCGCGCGAGATCTGGAACACCGCGCTCGAAGCGCACCCGAAGGACACGCGCATACTCGAGGCCATCAAGCGCCTCGCGCCGTGAGCGCGCGCCGCCGTCTCGCGCTCGCGGCGCTCCTCGGTCTGCTCGCAGCGCTCGCCGGCTGCGCGAGCGCTCCGTGGCGCGCGGCGCCCGCGCCGGCAGCCGCAGACGCGCGCTGGGCCGCGCATCGCGATGCCGTCGCGGGCCTGGCGGCCTTCACCGTCACCGGCCGCGTCGGCATCCAGCGCGGCAGCGAGGGCGGTGGCGCGAAGCTGCGCTGGCGCCAGCAGGGGCCGGACAGCGATCTGCGGATCATGGCGCCGCTCGCCCAGGGCAGCTTCCGGCTGCAGGGCGACGCGGGGCAGGTGGTATTGAGCGCGCCCGACGGCAAACAGTACCGCGCGGCGAGTTTCGAGGCCCTGATGGCGGCCCACCTCGGCTGGTCCTTCCCGGTCGAGGGCGCGCGCTACTGGGTGCGCGGCATTCCGGACCCGCGGCAGCCAGTCGAGCAGTTGAGCCTCGACGGCGAAGGCCGGCTCAGCGATCTCGCGCAGGCCGGCTGGCGGATCAGCGTCCTCGAATACGGCGCGGCGGCGGGAACGACGCTGCCGAAGCGACTCTTTCTCAATGCCGGAGATCTGAAAATCCGGCTCGCGATCGACGGCTGGGAGCTGCCGGAAGGCCCGATGTAGCCCGGGTGCAGCGAAGCGGGACCGGAGTTCGGGATGAAAATCGTCGAAGATCCCGGGTTTCGCTACGCTGCACCCGGGCTACGATACACGCCGGTTTACTCGCCGTACTCTTTGGTATTTCTGTGGCGCCTGCGACTATCGTGAACGACGGCCCGGCCCCGTGGCCGGCGCCGGCCAAGATCAACCTTTTCCTGCACGTGGTCGGACGACGCGCGGACGGCTATCACCTGCTGCAGACCCACTTCCAGTTCCTGGACTACGGCGACGACATCACCATCACGGTGCGGCCCGACGGCGCGCTGCGGCGCCTGCACGAGCTGCCCGGCGTGCCGGCCGCCCAGGATCTCGTGATCCGGGCCGCGGCGGCGCTGCGCACCGCGACGGGCTGCCCGCTCGGCGCCGACATCGCGGTGAACAAGCGGCTGCCGATGGGCGGGGGGCTGGGCGGCGGCAGCTCGAACGCGGCGACCGTGCTGGTCGCCTTGAACCGCCTGTGGGGCACGGCGCTGGACGTCGATCGCCTCGCGGCCCTGGGCCTCGCGCTCGGCGCGGACGTGCCGGTGTTCGTGCGCGGCGAGGCGGCCTGGGCCGAAGGCGTCGGCGAACGCCTGACGCCCTTGCCGGCCGAAGAACGCTGGTGCCTCGTGATCCACCCCGGCTGCGAGGTGCCGACCGCGGCCGTGTTCAAGGATCCGGAATTGACACGCGATACGCCCGCGCTGACAATCGCGGCCCTTCCGCCGGCCCTCACGCACAACGACTGCGAACCCGTCACCCGTCGCCTCTATCCGGCGGTCGGCGCGGCGCTGGACTGGCTCGGCGGACATGCGCCGGCGCGGATGAGCGGGACCGGAGCCTGTCTCTTCGCGTCCTTCGCGACCCGCGACGCGGCGCTCGACGCGGGCCGCCAAGTGCCGGCAGGCTGGACCTGGTTCGTGGCCCGGCGCTGCAATCGCTCCCCGCTGCTCGATCGCCTCGCGGCGGAGCCGATGCGGCGCCCGGCGTGGTGACAGACACGGTTTGAGACTGCTGGGGAGTCGCCAAGCGGTAAGGCACCGGGTTTTGATCCCGGCATTCCCAGGTTCGAATCCTGGCTCCCCAGCCAATTTGAGTGAAGACGCGCGTGGACATGATCTTCAACCGTTCCGGGATGATGCTCTTCGCCGGCAATTCGAATCCCGCGCTGTCCCGCGCGATTGCCGCGCACCTGCAGGTGCCGCTCGGCAAGGCGACGGTGGGCCGCTTCAGCGACGGCGAGATCATGGTGGAGATCGCGGAGAACGTGCGCGCCCGCGACGTCTTCGTGTTCCAGTCGATCTGCCGGCCGACCAACGACAACCTGATGGAGCTGATGGTGCTGATCGACGCCTTGCGCCGCGCCTCGGCCGCCAGCATCACGGCCGTCATTCCCTATCTCGGCTATGCCCGGCAGGATCGCCGGCCGCGCTCGGCGCGCGTGCCGATCACGGCCAAGGTCGTCGCCAATATGATCGCGGGCGTCGGCACCGATCGCGTGCTGACCGTCGATCTCCATGCCGATCAGATCCAGGGCTTCTACGACATCCCGATGGACAATGTCTACGCCTCTCCGGTGCTGCTCGGCGACATCTGGAAGAACGAATACCAGAATCTCATGGTCGTCTCGCCGGACGTCGGCGGCGTGGTCCGCGCGCGCGCCGTCGCGCGCCGCCTCGACAACGCCGATCTCGCGATCATCGACAAGCGCCGTCCGCGCGCCAACGAAGCGGAGATCATGAACATCATCGGCGACGTGAAGGACCGTAGCTGCGTGCTCGTCGACGACATGGTCGACACCGCCGGCACCCTGTGCCAGGCCGCGAAGGCGCTGAAGGAGCGCGGCGCGCGCTCGGTGTCCGCCTATTGCACGCACGCGGTGCTGTCCGGCAACGCGATGAAGAACATCGAGGCCTCGGCGCTCGACGAGCTCGTGGTCACCGACACCATCCCGCTCGGCGAGGAGGCGGCGGCGTGCACGCGTATCCGCCAGTTGTCCGTCGCGGCGCTGTTGGGAGAAAGCATCAACCGGATGAGCTCGGGCCAGTCATTGAGCTCGATGTTCATCGATTGAGACGGGCGCCGCGCCTCTGGTCGCGGAGCGCGCGGCTCGCCTCATATTCAGCAACCTAGGAGACATCCCATGCAGAACAAGTTCGAGGTCACGGCCGAGCCGCGCTCGACGCAGGGCAAGAGTGCGAGCCGCCGCCTGCGTCGTGCCGGCAAGGTGCCGGCCATTCTTTACGGCGCGGGCAAGGAGCCCGCGAGCATCCAGCTCGATCACAACGAGATGCTGCTGCACACCGAGCACGAGGCCTTCTATTCGCACATCCTCACGCTGAAGTTCGCCGGCGGCGCGGACGAGAAGGTGGTGCTGAAGGCCATGCAGCGCCACCCGGTGCGCACGGCGATCCTGCACGTCGATTTCCTGCGCATCAACGAAGCCGAAGAGCTCACGCTGCGCGTGCCGCTGCACTTCCTCAACGAGGACGCGGCGCCGGCGGTGAAGACGCAGGGCGGCATCGTCAGCCACCATATGAGCGATCTCGAAATCGTGTGCCTGCCGAAGGATCTGCCGGAGTATATCGAGGTCGACCTGATGGACCTCGGCATCGGCGAGACGATCCATCTCTCGGATCTGAAGCTGCCGGCCGGCGTGCGCGTCGCGGCGATCGTCCACGGCGGCGATCCGATGCAGCCGGTGGTGTCGATCAACGCACCGAAGGCCGCCGCCGAGGAAGCGGCCCCGGCCGCGAGCTGAGCTCGCGACGGTACCTCGTCTCCATGATTTTGACGGGTTCAGAGCCTGCCCCACGTCGGCCTGCACGGCGCCGTCCCGCCGCCATAGCGGCACTATGGCAAGGGACGGCAACGCCGCAGGGCGGCGTGGGGCAGGCTCCCCGCGGGCAGGCCGAGGAGCGTCCTGTGCCGCGCTCGTGCATCTTGCGCAGAACGCTCCTCGGCTTGCTGAACTCGTCAAAATCATGGAGACGAGGTACCAAGCTCTGACGGCCGCCTTGCTGCGGCAGCGCGGTCGTCATGGCCTCCTCTTCGTCCCCCGTCACGCTCATCGTCGGCCTCGGCAATCCGGGACCGCAGTACGCGCGCAACCGTCACAACGTCGGTTTCTGGCTCGTCGATCGCATCGGCGACACGCGCCGCGACGCGCGCTATGACGCCGATCTCGGCGCGACGACGATCGGCGGCGCGCGCATCGTGCTGATGAAGCCGATGAGCTACATGAACCGCAGCGGCGGCCCCGTCGGCGCCTATCTGCGCTTCTTCAAGATCGAGCCGTGCCAGGTGCTCGTGGTCCACGACGATCTGGATCTCGCGCCCGGCGTCGTGCGCCTGAAGCAGGGCGGCGGCCACGGCGGTCACAACGGACTGCGCGATCTCACCGCGCAGATCGGCAGCGACTTCAAGCGCCTGCGCATCGGCATCGGCCATCCGGGCAGCGCTCCGCTGGTGACGAACTACGTGCTCGGCAATCCGTCGCCCGAGGATCGCGCGGCCATCGAGCAGGCCATCGAGCGCGCGCTCGAGCGTCTCGCCGATCTCGTCGGCGGCCGCTTCGAGCTCGTGATGAACGAACTGAACCGCCGCGACGGCGAGCCCGCGCGCGGCCAAGCACGGAAAGACTGAGCATGGGTTTCAAGTGTGGCATCGTGGGCCTGCCGAACGTCGGCAAATCGTCCCTGTTCAATGCGCTGACGCAGGCGGCGATCGCGGCCGAGAACTATCCGTTCTGCACCATCGATCCCAACGTCGGCATCGTGCCGCTGCCGGACCCGCGGCTGGATGCGATCGCCGCCATCGCCAAGCCGAAGATCACGGTGCCGACCTCGATGGAATTCGTCGACATCGCGGGCCTCGTCGCCGGGGCGTCCAAGGGCGAGGGTCTCGGCAACCAGTTCCTCGCCCATATCCGCGAGACGCACGCGATTGCGCACGTCGTGCGCTGCTTCGAGAACGAGAACATCGTGCACGTCGCCGGCCGCATCGATCCGCTGGCCGACATCGAGGTGATCGAAACCGAGCTCGCGCTGGCCGATCTCGACAGCGCGACGCGCGCGCTGGAGCGCGCCGCGAAGCAGGCGAAGTCCGGCGACAAGGAGCTGAAGGCGCGCGTCGCGGCGCTCGAAGAGATCAAGGCCGGGCTGGATCAGGTCATTCCGATCCGCGCACAGGGCCTGTCCGAGGCCGCGCTCGCCGCGGTCAAGGGCTTGTCGCTGCTGACCGCGAAGCCCGTGCTCTTCGTCGCCAACGTCGACGAGGACAATCTAGGCGGCAACGAGTATTCACGGCGCGTCGCCGAGCTCGCCGCGCAGCAGGGCGCCGAATGCATCGTCATCTGCGCCGCGCTCGAAGCCGAGCTCGCGGTGCTCGGGCCCGAAGACCGCGCGCAGTTCCTCGCCGAGATGGGCCTCGAGGAACCGGGTTTGAACCGCTTCATCCGCGCCGGCTACAAGCTGCTGGGCCTGCAGACCTACTTCACCGCGGGCCCCAAGGAAGCCCGCGCCTGGACCATCCCGAAGGGCGCGACCGCGCCGCAGGCCGCCGGCGTCATCCACACCGACTTCGAGCGCGGCTTCATCCGCGCCGAGGTCATCGCCTACGACGACTACATCGCGTGCAAGGGCGAGGCAGGCGCGCAGGCCGCGGGCAAGCTGAGACTCGAGGGCAAGGACTATGTGGTGCAGGACGGGGACGTGATGCACTTCAGGTTCAATGTCTGAGGCCGTATTGACGATTGTTGCCGCTCGCGCCGCCAGCCGTGGAATCTCATCCCGTTCTCGCCGAACGAATGAGCCGGGGGCCGGCGCCGAGGACCTGCGCGCCGCCGAGAGTTTTCTAGGGATGGAACTGAAAAGACATGCCCGCAGGGGAAATGGTCCCTTTTAGCCTCCCGGCTACCTCGTCAATTTACAGATGGACGAGGACAAATTTTCAATTGGGCGGACGCCAGTTTACGATTAGCCGAACCGCATCGGCCAGCCGGGAATAAATGCGCTACCCCAGATACTCGGAGCTCCCACTGCGCGAAGCCTTGCAGGACACGCCCGTTGTCCTTCGTCTATCAGGAGCTACGCAAGCACGCCGACTGGCATGAGGAAGAGTTGCGCTTCTACCATTACCGCGACAAGGACAAGGTGGAAGTCGACATCATCGTCGAGCGCGGCCGGCAATTCGCCGGTATCGAAATCAAGGCGGCGGCCACCGTCACTCAGAGCGACTTCAAAGGCCTGAGCAAGCTCAACAGCGCCTGCGGCAAGCAGTTCGCCGCAGGCATCGTTCTCTATGATGGGGGCGATGTCCTTCCCTTCGGCGAACGGTTGCTTGCAGTGCCACTGCGTATATTGATCCCACAAATTCAGGATTCCGCACGCCCATGAGTTAGCGGTGAAGACTTTTCTTGGAACGGGGGGGCTTGGGACAAATGTCAGAGGTTCGGGACGGAGATGCCTCGTACTCGGCACCAAAGTGGGCGCTCGTTCGTGACCTTGCCGCACTGTCGATAGACATAGAGGTGGACCCCGCCAGAGACCATCGCATCTTCAAGATCGGCGCGGTCCGATCCGATTCGGTCCAGCAGATCCGGCTCAGCGTCACCGAGCCGGACAAGGCGGACGTCGTCAGACGTATCGATGCCATTACGACGGGCGCTCGCGTCGTGGTCGGGCATAACCTGCGGCGGCATGACCTGCCCGAGCTCCGACGGCAGTTCCCCGGGCTGGCCTGCCTGAACTTGCCCCTCATCGATACGCTGGAATGGTCGGTGCTCGCATTCCCCACCAACCCCTATCACCGGCTGGTCAAGGGCTACAAGCTGCTGTCCGATACTCGCAACGATCCGTTGAAAGACGCTCGCCTCGCGCTCGACCTGCTGGGGGATGAGATCGATGCCTTTGCCGGCATGCATGCCGAGGATCCCGATTGGCTGACGCTGCTGCACTTCCTCGTCGTCCACGACCCGTCGCTCGAGCAGTGCTTGCGCTTCGTGCGCGGCAAGCCGGCGCCGGCGTGCGCTGAGGCCGGATCGATCGCCACCCGGCGCTTCGCCTCGCGCTGCTGTGCAAGCCGGCTGGCGCAGCTCGCCGCTCGCGACCTTTCCGATTCAGCCGAACATCGCTACGCGCTCGCCCTTGCACTGGGCTGGATCCGCGTCTCCGGCGGCAACTCGGTCCTGCCGATCTGGGTCCACCAGTCGCTGCCGCTGGTCCGCACGCTGATCTCTCAACTGCGCGAACGAGACTGCCGCGACCCGAGCTGCGTCTACTGTCGCGAGCAGCACGATCCCGAGCATCTGCTCGAGCTGAACTTCGGTCATACCGCTTTCCGCCCCAAGCCGGCAGCGCCCGACGGCAGTCCGCTCCAGCGCGCCATCGTCACCGCGGGCCTGGCACGCGAGAGCGTGCTCGCCGTGCTGCCCACGGGCGGCGGCAAGTCGATTTGCTATCAGCTTCCTGCGCTCGTCCACTACTGGCGTGCCGGCCAGCTCACGGTCATCGTCTCGCCGCTGCAATCGCTGATGAAGGATCAGGTGGACAATCTGGTCAAGGTCGGCGTCGGTTGTGCCGTCACGATCAACGGTCTGTTGACCCCCATCGAGCGCCGCGCGGCGCTCGACAAGATCCGTCTCGGCGATGCGGGCATCGTGCTCGTCTCGCCCGAGCAGTTCCGCAGCCGCAGCTTCGTCGAGGCGATCCGCATGCGCGAGATCGCGACCTGGGTGTTCGACGAGGCGCACTGCCTGTCCAAGTGGGGCCACGACTTTCGCACCGACTACTTGTACGTGGCGCGCTTCATCCGCGAGGCCGTCGGCGGTGTGCCCGCGCCGGTGGCGTGCTTCACGGCGACGGCCAAGCCCGACGTCATCGACGACCTGTGCAGCCACTTCCGCGACACGCTGGGTGTCGAGCTCCAGCGCTTTCTCGGCGGCCACGACCGGCCGAATCTCGGCTATCACGTCATTCCGGCGACGAAAGCCGAGAAGCCGCAGCGCATCGTCGAGCTCCTCCGGCACGAGCTCGAGCACGGCGACGCGGCCGTCGTCTTCTGCGCGACCAAAAAGATCGCGGAGACCGTGGCCGAACTGATCGGTGCCCAAGGCATGTCCTGCGGCTGCTTTCACGGCGGCATGGAGCCCGACGCCAAGAAGAGCGTGCAGCAGCGCTTCCTCGAGAGTGAGCTCGCCGTCATCGCCGCGACCAACGCCTTCGGCATGGGCGTGGACAAGCCTGACATCCGCATCGTCATCCACGCCCAGATCCCGGGCTCGCTGGAGAGCTACCTGCAAGAGGCCGGCCGTGCCGGACGCGACGGCAAGCCGGCGCGCAGCGTGCTGCTGTTCGATCCGGAAGACGTGGAGGCGCAGTTCCGCCTGTCGGCCGGCTCGCGCCTGACACCCAAAGACTTCGCCGCACTGCTCAAGGCCGTCCGCGATCGAGCGAAGCGCCTGAAGAGCGATGAAATCGTCGTCTCCGCGACCGAGCTCCTGGCCGCCAGTGAAGATACGGACATCGACATCGAATCCCCCGACGCGACGACCAAGGTGACCACCGCGGTCGCTTGGCTGGAGCGCGGCGGCTTCCTGAGGCGCAGTGAAAACAACACGCGCGTGTTTCCCGCCAGCCTGCGCGTGGCCACGCTGGGCGAGGCGCTGGAGCGCATCGCAAAGGCCAAGCTGCCGCAGGCCAAGCACGAGAAATACGTGGCCGTTGCCACCAGCCTGTTCAGAACGACCGATCCTTCCGGCATCAGCACCGATGAGCTGATGCTGGAAGCCGGCATAGAGCCTCAAGAATGCTTCCGCATCCTTCACCAGCTCGAGTCCTTGGACATCATCGCCAACGACTTGGGCTTGAGCGTGCGCTTGAGCAAAGGCGTGAAGGGCGCGGCCGACAAGGCCTTGCATCATTTGAACGACATGGAGCGCGAACTGCTCCGCCTCATGAACGAGCAGGCACCGGATGCCGATGCCGCCGCCGAGCCGCAGCATCTCGACGTCCGCGCCGTCTGCACCGAGCTGCGCCGCCGGCTCGGGCTGAAGGAAGGCGACTCGCGGGTGACGCCCGAGACCGTTCGCACCTGTCTGCGCTCGATGGCCGAGAACTTCGGCTCGAGCAGCCAGAAGCGCAGCTTGTGGCGCTCCCGCGGCCGGGATGTCCTCAGCATCGTGCTCCATCGCACCTGGAGCCGCATCCGCGAGATCTGCGACATCCGGCGCTCGGTCGCCCAAGTCGTGCTGCGGCGTTTGCTGGAGGCCCTGCCGTCTCAGCAGACCGGCGCCAGCCTGGTCGTCGAATGCAAGGCCCGCGACCTGATCGACGCGATCCGGTCCGACCTCGAGCTCAAGCAGACGGTGCACGACCCCGCCGCCGCGATGGAGCATGCCTTGCTTTACCTGCACGACAACCGCGTGCTCGAACTCGACCGCGGCCGGGCCGTGTTTCGCTCGGCGATGACGATCGCGGTCAACCGCGATGCCGCGGGCCGGCGTTTCACCAAGAACGACTTTGCGCCCCTGGAAGAGTTCTACCGCGAGCGCAGCTTGCAGACCCACGTCATGCACGAGTACGCCCGCCTCGGCGCCGACTCGCCCGCGCGTGCCGCCGAGCTGCTGGACGCGTATTTCTCGCTGCCGCGGCGCCAGTTCGTGCGTCAATTCTTCAAGGGGCGAGCCGACCTGCTGGAGCTCGCGACCACCGACGAGTCGTTCCGTCGCATCGTGGACGACTTGAACCATCCCGTTCAGCAGCGCCTGGTCGAGGCGCCCGAACACGGCAACCACCTCGTGTTGGCCGGCCCGGGGTCCGGCAAGACCAAGCTCATCGTCCACCGCATCGCGTACCTGCTGCGCGTGCGTCGAGTGCCGCCCGACAGCATCATCGCCCTCGCCTTCAACCGCAGCGCCGCGGCCGAACTGCGCCGCCGCCTGCTGGCGCTGGCCGGCGACGATGCGCGGCGCGTCCCCGTGCTCACCTACCACGCGATGGCGCTGCGCCTCACCGGCACCAGCCTGGAAACGGCTGCGCGCACCGACACCAGAATCGACTTCGACGAGCTGATCCAGAACGCCATCGACCTGCTGAACGGCAAGTCCGACGAGGCTTTCATGGACGGCGACGAGACGCGCGACCGGCTGCTGCAAGGCTATGAATACATCTTCGTCGACGAGTACCAGGATATCGATGCAAAGCAGTATGAACTGATCGGGGCGCTCGCCGGCCGGCGCCTGAACGACCCCGATGCCAACAAGCTCCACATCATGGCCGTCGGCGACGATGACCAGAACATCTATGCCTTCAAAGGCGCCAAGGTCGAGTTCATCCGCCGCTTCCAGGCGGACTACGCCGGCGAAGTGACTTATCTGGTCGAGAACTTCCGCTCCACGCAAAACATCATCGCCGCGGCCAATCACGTGATCCAGCGCGCGGCGGAGCGCATGAAGGTGGACCACCCGATCCGCATCGATCGGGCGCGCGCGCAAGATCCGCCGGGCGGTCGCTGGCAGGCTTTGGATCCGGTCCACCGAGGCTGCGTGCGCGCCATCGTCGCGCCGGACGATCCCAACCTGCAGGCGCAGATCGTCATGCAAGAGATCCAGCGCATCCTGGCTACCGATCCCAACACGCCGCTGGGCGAAATCGCCGCGCTGGCGCGTACGCATCGCACGCTGGAGCCGCTGCGCACGCTGTGCGAAGACAGCGGGCTGCGCGTCGAGCAGATCGGCAGCGAAGGTGCACGTACGCGCGTGTCGTTCATGCAGCTTCGAGAGGGCTGGCAGACCGTTCAGGCCTTGCCCGGCCGGCGCTCGGACCTGATCGAGCTGACGCACCTGTGCGACTGGTTGGCGGAGCAAACCCGGCAGGAACCGGACAATCCGCACTGGGCCGACATCGCAGCGGCGGTGGATGAGTTCGCCCGCGGCTCGCAGGCCGATCGCGTCACGACCCAGGAAGTGCTGGATGCGCTCTACGAAGCCGCCGGCGATGCGCGTCGCCACGGCCGTCCCGACGCCTTGCGCCTGCTCACCGCGCACGGCGCCAAGGGCCTGGAGTTCGACCACGTGATCGTCATGGACTGCGGCGACTGGCGCTGGCACGATGACGACCGTCGCCTGCTTTACGTCGCGATGACGCGCGCCCGCGAGACCCTGGTCGTGCTGCGTGCGGAGACCGGCAATGCCTTCCTCACCGATCTGGGCTCCGTCGATGGCGTCGCTGAAGTGTCGCCCGCCTTTCGCCCCACGCATCGCCCCGAGCTGGACCGCCGCTATTTCACGCTCGGTCCGGCGGACATGGATCTGGGCTACGCCGGGCGGCAGCCGGCGGACGCGGCCATCCACACCGATCTGGCGCTCCTGCGCGTGGGCGACGAGATCTGCGTCGCGAACCGGCAGTTGCGTGCGACTGACGGTCGGATCCTCGGCGAGCTGGCGCGCAGATGTGAGCTGCCCAGCGGCCCGCTGTCCGGCGCGGTCCATGCGGTCATGATACGCACCCGAAATCAGACCCGCCCTGCCTATCTTGGCAGCGTCAAAGTGGAAGCGTGGGAAGTTCCGCTGGCGGAAATCATGCTGCCTTGAGGTGCGACGCTGCGACTCACCGCGCAGCGCAGCTCGGGCGCCGGCCTTTCTGTATCATCCGGCAACGGCCGATCCCCTTTGCTCCGGCCGCCGGAGATCGAGTCTTGAGCACCGACCCTCGCACGATCGAAGACCTCGCGCAGTCCCTGGCCGCGGCCGCCGCCGCGTGCACGCCGATCGCGCCGCTGCGCGATCGCGTGCCCGGCATCGATGCCGATGTCGCCTATGCGATCCAGGACGTGAATACCCGCGCCGGCCTTGCCGCCGGCCGCCGCCTGGTCGGCCGCAAGATCGGTCTCACCTCGCTCGCCGTGCAGCAGCAGCTCGGCGTCGATCGCCCGGACTACGGCATGCTGTTCGCCGACATGGCGATCGGCGACGCCGAGCCGGTCGAGCTCGCGCGCCTGATCCAGCCCAAGGTCGAGGCGGAGATCGCGCTGGTGCTCGGACGCGATCTCCTGCACGAGAAGCACACGTATGCGGATCTGATCCGCGCGACGGACTGCGTGCTGCCCGCGATCGAGATCGTCGACAGCCGCATCGAGCGCTGGGACATTCGCTTCGTCGACACCGTCGCCGACAACGCCTCCAGCGGCCTCTTCGTCCTCGGCAGCACACCGAAGCGCCTCACCGACGTCGACGTCACGGCCTGTGCGATGCGCATGACGCGCGGCGCCGAGACGGTGTCCAGCGGCAGCGGCCGCGCCTGCCTCGGCAGCCCCTTGACGGCCGCGGCCTGGCTCGCCGACGTCATGCTCCGCTGCGGCCGGCCGCTCGCCGCCGGCGACATCGTGCTGACCGGCGCGCTGGGCCCGATGGTCGCGGTGTCCGGTCCCGCGCGCTTCGACGCGACGATCGAAGGCCTCGGCAGTCTCGCCGCGATCTTCGTCTGATCGGCGCCCGGAGTCTCGTCGATGGCCACCGCATTCGCCGATCCCGGCGCATCATGAGCTTCGGTCTCGCCTTGGGCCTCGGCGTCGTCGCCGGCGCCGCGTACTGCGTGCTCGTCGAGCGTCGTTTCCAGCGGCATGCGCGGGCGATCTATGCGATGACGCTGGTCTACATCGCCGCCGTGTACGTCGGTCCCGCGCTCGCGCGCGGCGCGATCGGCGATGTCGTCGAGCTGCTCGCCTCGCTGGCCTTCTTCGCGCTGGCCGTCGCCGGCCTCGTCGGTGGTGAAGCCTGGCTCGCGGCGGGCTACATCCTCCACGGCATGTGGGACGCCTTCCACGTCGATCTCGCGCACGGCGCGCTGCCGGGCTGGTATGCGCCGGCGTGCATAGGCTTCGACTGGGTCCTGGGACTGTGGGTCCTGCGCGGCATGAAGCGGCGCCGCGCGGCGGCGCGGGCCGCGGCGGTCGACGCCGGCCGATCGCCGCAGTAGGCTCCGCCGCGCGCATTTCTTCAGTACAGGAGTCGCTCATGTCCGAACCCGTCGTCCTCTGCAGCGTCGATGCCCGGGGCATCGCCCGCGTCACGCTGAATCGGCCCGAGAAGAACAATGCCTACAACGCCGAGCTGGTGCAGGCCCTGCTCGACACTTTCGGCGGGCTTGCCGGCGATCCGCACGTGCGCGTCGTCCTCATTCGCGGCAACGGCCGTCATTTCCAGGCCGGCGCCGATTTGAACTGGCTGAGCGAGGTCGCGGCGCAGGACGAGGCGGCGAACCTCGAGACTTCACGGCGCACTGCGCTGGTCGTGCGCGGCCTGAACGAATTTCCGAAACCGACGGTCGCGCTCGTGCACGGCGCCTGCATCGGCGGCGGTACCGGCGTCGCGGCGGCCTGCGACGTCGTCATCGCCAGCCGCGATGCGAGCTTCGCGATCAGCGAAGCGCGCTGGGGTCTGTTCGCGAGCGTGATCTTTCCGCAGTTGAACGCGGCGATCGGCGAGCGCAACGTGCGCCGCTATGCCTTGACCTGCGAGCGCTTCGATGCGGCCGAGGCGCAGCGCATCGGCCTCGTGCACGTGCTCTGCGAGCCGGGTCAGCTCGACGCGGCAGCGGCCCCGATCCTCGAGGCGCTGCTGATCGCGGGCCCCAAAGCGGTCGCACAGACCAAGCGCGAAGTCATGCGCTGTGCGGGATCCCTCATGGACGATGCCCTGTTCGAGACGCTCATCGCCTCGCACGCCGCGAAACGCCAGACCGCCGAAGCGGCGGAAGGCTTCGCGAGCTTCGTCGAGAAGCGCGATCCGGCGTGGTATCCGAAGGCCTGACTGGCCGCTCCGTGATCTTCGTAGCCCGGATGCGCAGCGAATCCGGGGTTCGACGGATCGGTGAACGGCGATGTCGTAGCCCGGGTGGAGCGCGCAGCGCGTAACCCGGGATCGGCGCCCGCCGTCCGCTCCTGCGTTCGAGAAGTGCGCGCCGCGCAGGGCCGAAAGCCTTTGCGTATCGGGCATGCCGGATCCCGGGTTTCGCTCCGCTGCACCCGGGCTACGAGAACTACGAGAACCTATACTGCACCTGCCCGCGGCGCTTGGATGAGTTCGGGCAGCGCAGGCTTTAGACTGCGGCCATGAACGCGGACACCTCTTCCGGCGTCGAGCGCTTCGACGCCGTCGTCATCGGCGCCGGCGTCTCCGGCCTCTATCAACTGTATCGCCTGCGCGAGCTCGGCCTCGAGGTGCGCGTCTATGAGCGCGGGGGCGGGGTCGGCGGCACCTGGTACTGGAACCGCTATCCCGGCGCCCGCTTCGATTCGGAGTCCTATTCCTACGCCTATTCGTTCTCGGACGAGCTGCTCGAGGAATGGGAGTGGAGCGAGCACTTCGCGGCGCAGCCGGAGACCTTGCGCTATCTCGAATTCGTCGCCGACAAGTTCGAGCTACGTCGCGACATCCGCTTCGACATGACGATGACCGGCGCGCACTGGCAGGAGGCGGCGCGCGAATGGGAAATTTTCTTTGCCGACGGCAGCCGCGTGTACGCGCGCTTCCTGATCACCGCGATCGGCGGCTTCGCGACGCCGACCCTGCCCGCGATCGAGGGTCGCGACTCCTATGCGGGCGAGGCCTACCACACGGCCCAGTGGCCGCATCGTCCGGTGGATTTCGCCGGCAAGCGCGTCGCCGTCATCGGCACCGGCGCGACGGGCGTGCAGGTCATTCAGGAAGTGGCCAAGACGGCGGCTACGCTGAGCGTCTTCCAGCGCCAGCCGAACTGGTGCGCGCCGCTGCTGAACCGGCCGATCACGCCCGAAGAACAGCGCCGCATCAAGGCCGGATACAAGCAGATATTCGCCTTGTGCAACGAGACCTTCGCGGGCTTCATGCACCAGTCCGATCGGCGCAACGCCGTCGAGGTGAGCGCGGAAGAACGCGAAGCCCTGTTCGAGAAGCTCTACGGTGAACCGGGTTTCGGGATCTGGATGGCGAACTTCCGCGACGTGATGATCGACGCGCGTGCGAACGCGCTGCTCAGCGATTTCATCGCGCGCAAGATCCGCAGCCGCGTGAACGATCCGGCGATCGCCGAGAAGCTGATCCCGACCAATCACGGCTTCGGCACGCGCCGCGTGCCGCTGGAGACGAACTACTACGAGGTCTACAACCAGCCGAACGTGCGGCTCGTCGATCTGCGCGAGACGCCGATCCTGCGCATGGCGCCGAGCGGGATAGTCACCACGGCCGGCGCCTTCGACTTCGATCTCATCGTCTTCGCGACGGGCTTCGATGCCGTCACCGGCGGCTATTCGCGGCTGGACCTGCGCGGCGCCGGCGGACGCCGCCTCGTCGACAAATGGGCCGAGGGCCCGCGCACCTTCCTCGGCCTCTTGCACGAGGGCTTTCCGAATCTCGTCACGCTGGTCGGCCCGCACAACGCGGCCACTTTCTGCAACATGCCTCGCTGCATCGAGCAGAACGTCGAATGGGTGACGAGGCTGCTGGCGCGGCTGCGCGCGCAGGGCCGCACGCGCATCGAGCCGACGCCGGCCGCCGAGGACGAATGGACCGCGCACGTGCTCGACGGCGCCGCGCGCATGCTGCTGACGAAGGTCGATTCCTGGTTCAACGGCGTCAATCGCAACGTCGCCGGCCGCGACGTGCGCCGCTTCCAGCTCTATGCGAACGGCCTGCCGACGTATCGGCGCCGCTGCGAGGAAGTGGCGGCCCAGGACTATGCGGGGACCGTGATCGCGTGAGGCACGGATGAGACCGCGCGCGGCATGCCGGCTCAGCGCAGGCCGAGCTGCCCCATCCATTCGTACATCGCCGCACCCAGCCACGCCCCGAACACGCGGTTGCCGTCGACGTTGAAGCCGATCTCGCTGGGATGATAGAGCGGCAGGCCGTCCGCTGCGTCCGCCGCCGCGACTAGCGTCTCGTGCGCATGCAGGCAGCGCAGATGCTCGGTCTCGCAGAACGCATCGACGAGCGCGAGGTCGGGAGCGGGCTGTTTCGTTGCCGGCAGGCCGAAGCGCGCGCGTCCCAGCGCCCATTCGTCGCCCGCGACCTGCGGCGCGAGCGGCAGGTGGATCAGCATGAAGGGAATGTCGCGGGCGCGGGCGAGCGCGGCAATGGCTTTCAGGTGCGTCAGCGTCGGTGCGTGACTCGCCGCGAGCTGGCCGGCGTCGCCGCGCATGCCGGCCAGGCGATCGAAGCGTACGTTACCGGCCGGATGTTCCCGCTGCCAGCGCCACGCGGCCCAGCGCTCCGCGAGCCAGGAGGCGAGCGCGCTCTTGGCGGCGATGCCGGCAAGCGGACCGGCCACGCCGGGCGGCCGATCCTCGCCATGCGGCAGCTCGAGCAAATTGCCCGCGGCCGGGTCGAGGCCGACGGCGAGCCCGTCTTCGAGCCTGGCGCGGGCCAGAAAGCGATGATCGGCGTGCGGCATCAGCGCGGAGTACACGAAGACGATGCCGCGGATCGGCAGTTGTTCGACGAGCTGCTTGGCCATCAGTAGATTCTGCGCGGCGCCATAGCCCGATTTCGCGCCGATGACGAAGCGCACCGGCGGCTTCAGCGCCGTCTTCTCGTTAACCAGTCGCTGCGCATTCACGACCGCCGTCTCGTCGATGTCGGCGCCCCAGCCTTCGACGAACTCGTCGCCGAGGAACAGGAACTTGAGCTCCTGACGCAGGTGCGTGCCCAGCGGCCGATCGCGCAATCCGATCTCATTGGTCTTGAACAGTATCGAGAACTCGCCGCTCGGCGCATCGATGAGCTGATCGATGTTCGGTCTGTAGCGCAGGCCGAGCACGGGATCGAATTCCACGAACTTGAGTAGCGACGCGCTCAGCGCGTCGTGGCGGATCGGCGCGCCCGGTCTCAGCCCGACAAGCTGGCGCACGATCGCCTCGCCGGCGGCCAGGAGCAGCGCGAGGCCGAGGATCGCGAATACCGCCTTCTTCATGCCCCTGCCCCCTTGATCCGTAGGTTGCCGTGAAAGAGGCCTGAACACCGCCGTCACGCCCGCGCAGCGGGCGGACATCCAGGACCGAAGTCGCGGGGCGCCGAGTTCGCTTCGGGCGCATGAGGAGCGCCCAGTCGCGCGTACGACCCGTTATTCCAGCGCCAGAATGAACTCCCACTCCGCCGGCGTCACCGGCATCACGGACAGCCGGTTGCCGCGGCGGACGAGCGCCATGCCCGCGAGCTCGGGCGCGGCCTTCATTTCGGCGAGCGTGATCGTGCGCTTCAGGCGGCGCTTCAGTTTGACGTCGACGACGACCCAGCGCGGATTCGCCGAATCGCTCTTCGGATCGTGGTAGGGACTGCCGGGATCCGCCGCCGACGGATCGGGATAAGCCTCGCGCGCGATTTCACAGACCGCGACGATGCCGGGCTCCGCGCAGTTCGAGTGATAGAAGAAGACGAGATCGCCGCGCCGCATCTCATCGCGCATCATGTTGCGCGCCTGGTAGTTGCGCACGCCGTCCCACATCGTGGTGCGCTTGGGCAGTTTTGCGAGATCCTCGACCCCGAAGGTCTCGGGCTCGCTTTTCATCAACCAGTGGCGCATGCGCGGAAGCGGCGCGCCGGGCAAGTCGGCGACTTGGAGGAAACGGGTAAGAAGGGGCGGTGCCCTCCGCAATGCCGCTGCGGGCCGTAATCTTGAACCAAAGGCTCAAGATTGGAACTTCTCGGAACGACTGAAGGCTTTCCGCTACGAGGCGGACCTGCACACCGTCGATGCCAGATCGGTCCCTGTTGCTGCGAATATAGGCTCAAGGATTTTCGAACCCCTGGCGAACACCGCAGAGAGCACCTGCGGTCATTCTAACGCGATTCTTCAGTTCGTGCCGTGTGACGGCCTCGACATCTCGGGCGCGCCGCGCGAGAGCGCCGACTGGATCTTGCGATTGATACGCTCGAGGCCGTCGACCATGTCGTTGGCGACGTTCTCGTTGCGGCGCCGGTAGTCCAGGTATTCGTGGGCAATGTTCAGCGCCGCCATCACGGCCACGCGTTCACTGCCGATGACCTTGCCGCTGTCGCGCTGCTCGCGCAGCTTGCGGTTCAGGAATTCGACGCTGGCGAACAGCGATTCGCGCTCGTCCTCGGCGCAGCCGACGACATACTCCTTGTCCATGATCGTCACCGTGATGGGCTTGACCGATGAACTCATGCGGGCGGTGCCTCCAGGGGAACGAAGCAACGCCCGAGCGGGAGTTGCTGAAATCGAGCGTTGATTATGAGCCGGCCAGCCCCGGGGGTGAGGCGGGTGCGGTCAGCGGGTTTCCATCGCCTTCAGCCGCGCGATCATCGCTTCGACGCGGCTGCGGGCCTGTTCCGTTTTTTCGATCAGCGTGGCGCGTTCGGCGGCCAGCATGGCCTGCTGGTTGCGCAGCGCTTCGTTCTCGTGCTGTAGAGAGTCGATGGTGCGGATGAGCTCATCCACTCGGCTCTCGAGCGCTGCGATGTCCAGCTTGTCTTTCACGCTCGTTCCATGCAGTGGCGTGCTTGCGCCAGCGGCGCGCACGGCTGTGTCTAAAACGCAATATAGAGGCGCCCCCGGACGGGGTCAACGGGACCGCCGCGCGGCGCGCCGCGCTTAGTCCGCGCGCTCTGCGCTGCGTATCGACCCGCGATACGACGTGACATAATCGCCACTCCCTGGCCAGGAAGCCACGCGCCATGATCCAACGCTCCGACCGCGCCCTGTACGACGACGTCGCGCAAGCCCTGCGCGAACTGTCCTCGGACGTCGCGGCCGCCGAGTGCCACGGCATGCTGTGCGGGATGCTGTGCAATCCCGAGCCTTTCGACGGCGACGCCTGGTTGCGGCACGTGCTCGGCTACGCGCCCGCGCAGCGCCTGTCCGATCTGCCGCAGACGCATGCGCTGTTGGCGATGGTCGCCGCGACCCTGCGCGGGCTGCGCGAGGACGCGGAGTTCGGCTTCCAGTTGCTGCTGCCCAGCGAGGCCGCCGCGCTGCCGGTGCGCACCGAGGCACTGGGCGCCTGGTGCCGCGGTTTCCTGTCCGGCTTCGGCCTGCACGGCGCGGGCGTCAAGCTCAATGCCGAAGGGCGCGAATTCCTGCGCGACCTCTACAAGATCGGTCAGGTCAGCGCGCTCGACGCGCAGGGTGAAGACGCCGAGCGCGCGTTCTTCGAGGTCTGCGAATATGCCCGCATCGGCGCGATGATGCTGCACGAGGAATTCCGCACGCTGTTCGGCGCGACGCAGCCGAGCCTGCACTGAGCCGAGCGTTCCGACCCATGGACAAGCGAGAGTTCGCACGCCGCCGCAAGAAACTGATGGACATGGTCGATCGCGGCGGCATCGCCATCCAGCCGACCGCGCCCGAGCGCCTGCGCAACCGCGACGTGTTCTATCCCTATCGCCCGGACAGCGATTTCTTCTATCTCACCGGCTTCCCCGAGCCCGAGGCCGTGCTGGTGCTGGTACCGGATCGCCCGCAGGGCGAGTTCATCCTGTTCTGCCGCGAGAAGGATCCGGAGCAGGAAACCTGGCATGGCCGCCGCGCGGGACTCGAGGGCGCGTGCGAGCACTACGGCGCGGACGACGCGTTTCCGATTTCCGATCTCGACGACATCCTGCCGGGGCTGCTCGAGAACAAGGAACGCATCTACTACACGATGGGCCGCTACCAGGACTTCGACCAGCGCCTGGTCGGCTGGCTGAACCGCGTCACCAGCAAGGGCCGCGCGGGGGTCCACGCGCCGGATCAGGTCCACTCCGTCGGCCACTACGTGCACGAGATGCGTCTGTACAAGAGCCGCGAAGAGATCAAGACGATGCGCCGCGCGGCGCAGATCTCGGCCGCCGCGCATCGTCGCGCGATGGAGGTTTGCCGCCCGGGCCTCTACGAGTACCAGATCGAGGCCGAGCTGCTGCATGCCTTCATGCGCCACGGCAGCCGCGCGCCGGCCTATCCGAGCATCGTCGGCGCGGGCGCCAATACCTGCATCCTGCATTACAACGAGAACAGCGAGCAGCTCGCCGACGGCGATCTGCTGCTGATCGATGCAGGCTGCGAGCTCGATCACTACGCGAGCGACATCACGCGGACCTTTCCCGTCAACGGCCGTTTCACGCCCGAACAGCGCGCGGTCTACGACATAGTGCTCCAAGCGCAGCTCGCGGCGATCGCGAAGGTCGCGCCGGGCAATCACTGGAACGATCCGCACCAGGCGGCGCTCGAGGCGATCACCAAGGGGCTGGTCGAGCTCGGCATCCTGAAGGGCCGCTGGCGCACGCTGCTGAAGGAGGAGGCCTACCGGCCTTACTACATGCATCGCACGGGTCATTGGCTGGGCATGGACGTCCACGACGTCGGCGACTACAAGATCGGCGACGAGTGGCGCACGCTCGAGCCCGGCATGGTGACCACCGTCGAGCCCGGCCTGTACCTGTCGCCGACCATCAAGGGGCTCGCCAAGCGCTGGTGGAACATCGGCGTGCGCATCGAGGACGACGTGCTCGTCACGGCCGAGGGCCGCGACATCCTGAGTCACGGGGCGCCGAAGACGGTCGACGAGATCGAATCCGCGATGCAGTTCGCGAGCGTCGCATAGCGCCGAATGAGCGGCGCACGGGAAGTCGACTGCGTCGTCGTCGGCGCCGGCCTCGCCGGCGCGACGCTCGCCGTGGGGCTCGCCGAGTGCGGGCTCTCGGTCGTCACCGTCGACGCCCGTTCGCGCACGGCAGAAGCGCCGGGCCGGGACGTGCGCGGCCTCGCGCTGGCGCCGGCTACCCAGCACCTGTTCGCGCGCCTCGGCCTGTGGGACGCGCTGCTGCCGCAGGTCAATCCGCTGCGCGAGATCGTGGTCAGCGATCGCGGCCAGTTCGGATCGGCGGTGCTCTCCTGCGCGGCGCTCGGGGTGCCGGCCTTGGGCTATGTGTGTCCCGCCGACGTACTGCTCGCGCGGCTCGACGGCGCGCTGATGAATCTCTCGGCCGTCACCCCCTGCTGGCACGCGACGGTCGCCGACATCGCGCCGCGCGCGGGAAGAGTCGAGCTGCGCGTCGTCCACGCCGATGCGGACGAGGGCGAGCGGCTGTCGACGCGGCTCCTCGTCGCCGCCGACGGCCTGCATTCGAGCGTGCGCGCCCACTTCGGGATCGAGGTCACGAGCCGCGACTACGGCCAATCGGCGATCGTCTGCAACGCCGACGTCGAACGCCCGCGACCGCATACCGCCTTCGAGCGCTTCACGCGTGAAGGTCCGCTCGCGGTGCTGCCGCACGGCGGCCGGCGCGTGGTGATCGTGCGCGCTGCGCGCAACGAGGAGGTCGCGGGGCTGATGCATCTGACGGACGAGGCCTTCCTCGCCGACGTGCAAGCGCGCTTCGGCCTGCGGCTCGGCCGCTTCTCCTCGGCCGGTGAACGCCGCGCCTACGCACTGAGCCTGAACCGCGCGCGCTCGCTGATCGCCTCGCGCACGGTGCTCGTCGGCAACGCCGCGAACACGATCCATCCGAACGGCGCGCAGGGCTTGAACCTGGGCCTGCGCGACGTCGCAACTCTGCTCGATCTAATCGCCAACGCCGTCGATCGCGGCGAGGACATCGGCGCGCCGGCGCTGCTCGACGACTACGCGCGCCGGCGCAAGCCCGATCAGGATCGCACCGTGCGTTTCTCCGACGGACTCGCCCGCGCCTTCGGCCTCGATCTCGCGCCCCTCAATGCGCTGCGCGGGGCGGCGCTGCTCGCCTGCGATCTCCTGCCGCCCGTGAAGCACGCGCTGATGTGGCGCCTGATGGGGCTGCGCGGCGAGACCAATCCGTGGCTGCGAGCGCCGCCGGCATGATGCCCTACGACGTCGCGGTCGTCGGCAGCGGCGTGGTCGGCGCGACGCTCGCCTGCCTGCTCGCCGACGCGGGTCTGCACGTCGCGCTCGTCGACGGCATCGCGCGGCATCCGGCGCGCGACGAGCCCTGGGATCTCCGCACCTATTCGCTGACGCCGGCCTCGCGCCGCATCCTCACCGCGGCCGGCGCCTGGCTGCGCATGGATCGCGCGCGGATCGCGCCCTACCACGGCATGCACGTATGGGACGCGGGCCGCGGCGGCGCAATCGATTTCGACGCCGCGGCCAACGGCCGCGCGACGCTGGGCTACATCATCGAGCAGTCGAACCTGCTGCAAGGGCTGTTCGCCGCGCTGCAGGCGCAGTCGCGCATCGCGCTGGTGACCGGGATCGTCGAAACCCTGCTGCCGGCGCCGGAAGGCGTCAATCTGCAGCTCAACGGCGGGCGCGGTCTGCAGGCGCTGATCGTCGCCGCCTGCGACGGCGCGGATTCGCCGCTGCGCGCGCTCGTCGGCATCGAGCTCGACCTGCGCGAATACGCGCAGCACGCGGTGGTCGCGAACGTTCGCACCGAGCGCCCGCACGGCGGCATCGCGCGCCAGCGCTTCCTCGCCGACGGACCGCTCGCCTTCCTGCCGCTGCCGGATCCGCAGTGGTGCTCGGTGGTGTGGTCGACGACGGAGGCGCAGGCGGCGCGCGCGGTGGCCGAGGACGATGCGTCCTTTCGCGCCGAGCTGGGCACCGCCTTCGCGCACACGCTGGGTACGATCGAGCACACGAGCCGCCGCCTGCGTTTCCCGCTGCGCTGGCGCCACGCCCGCCAGTACAGCGCCGAGCGCGTCGTGCTCGCCGGCGACAGCGCGCACTTGATGCACCCGGTCGCGGGTCAGGGCATGAACGTCGGCCTGCTCGACGCCGCGGTGCTCGCCGAGTGCATCGCGCATGCCGGCAGCCACGCGCTGCGCCATCCGCGCGCGCTGTTCCGCCGCTACGAGCGCCGCCGCCGCGCGGAGGTCCTGATGATGCTGGAGGCGACCGATCGCCTGTGCCGGCTGTTCGCGCATCCGCATCCCCTCGCCGCGCGACTGCGCAGCGCCGGACTGAGCCTCACCAACCGGCTCGATCCCGTCAAACGCCTGCTGATGGCCCACGCGATGGGCGACGCCGGCGATCTGCCGGACATCGCGCGCCCGGCGCGGGATGCGGTGCCGCTTTAAGCGTTGCTTTTTGCCACAGAGAACACCGAGAACACAGAGGAAGAATGAGATTGGGTGGGTGCCGCTGGTGTACACGCGTCCGACTTCGGTGTGACGAACCGGGCATCTCATGAGTTCCCTCGTCGTGTCGCCCTGGCGGCAGCGATCCTTCATTCTCTTCTTCCTCGGTGTTCTCGGTGTTCTCTGTGGCAATGAAGCAGCGCCAAATCGAAGCACGCTGGTAGAATCGCGGGCGTACGTCTCACGCTCGGAATCGCGCCCATGGCCACTGCCGCCGACATGCCCCTGTACGAATCGAGCGTCACGAGCCTGCCGCTGCTCGGGCGCGGCAAGGTGCGCGACATCTATGCCGTCGGCGACGAGCATCTGCTGATCGTCGCCACCGATCGCCTGTCCGCCTTCGACGTCGTCCTGCCCGATCCGATCCCGGGCAAGGGCGCCGTGCTGCAGGCGATGTCGCTGTTCTGGTTCCGCCGCTTCGCGACGCTCGTGCCGAACCATCTGTCCTCGCTCCAACTCGAGGACGTGCTGCCGGACGCCGCCGAGCGCGCGCCGCTCGCGGGGCGCGCGATGGTGGTCAAACGCCTGCAGCCGCTGATGGTGGAAGCCGTGGTGCGCGGCTATCTGATCGGCTCGGGCTGGAAGGACTACCAGCAGCGCGGCGAGGTCTGCGGCATCGCGCTGCCGCCCGGCCTGCGTCAGGCCGAGGCGCTGCCGGCGCCCTTGTTCACACCGTCGACCAAGGCCGAGCAGGGCCGGCACGACGAGAACATCGACTTCGCGCGCTGCGAGGCGCTGCTCGGCAGCGCGCACGCGCACCGGGTGCGCGAGCTCGCGCTGCGCCTCTACCGGGAAGCTGCGGCCTATGCGCGCGGCCGCGGCATCCTCATCGCCGACACCAAGTTCGAGTTCGGCCTCGATCGCAGCGGCGACGTCGTGCTGATCGACGAAGTCCTCACCCCCGATTCCTCCCGCTTCTGGCCCGCCGACCAATACCGAGTCGGCACGAGCCCGCCGTCCTTCGACAAGCAGTTCGTGCGCGACTACCTCGAGACGCTGAACTGGAACAAGCAGGCGCCGGGCCCGAAGCTGCCCGCCGACGTGATCGCAAAGACCGCCGCAAAGTACCGCGAGGCGCTGACGCGGCTGACGGGCTAGCCGACGGAAGAACGGCGGGCGTATGCTTGACCTCACGCCGCTCGAGAGGCGAAGCGCCATATTGCCCCCGTGACTGCCATCCCCGACACACTCGAAACGCCCTTGTCCCCTGCCGATCTTGCCCGGCGCTGGCAGGCCATGTGCGCCGATCCTCTGTTCGAAGACATCCCGGGCAAGATCGAATTGACGGAATGGGGAGAGATCCTGATGAGCCCCGTGGGAAAACGTCACGGCCTCGCCGCCATGCGCGTGGCCGAAGCGCTGCGGCAGGCACTCCCCGCCGGGCAGACAATGGCCGAAGTCGGTATCGCCATGTCGATCGGCGTCCGCGCGCCGGATATCGCGTGGTGTTCTACGCAATACCTCGCAAGCCATCCCGAAGACATGCCGCTCACGGGTGCTCCCGAGATCTGCGTCGAGATCGCGTCGGTGAACAATGCATTGCCGAAGCTGCGCGAGAAGGCGCGGGCGTACGTCACTGCCGCGGCAATCGAAGCTTGGCTCGTTTTCATCCACGATCGGCGTATCGAGATCTATGATCGTGACGGACAGCGCGAAGCCTCTTCATTTCCCGTTGATCTCACAGCGGTCTTCCAGTCGTAGTCTTCGTTGGGCTGGCGCAGGAAGCCCGACATCGGTTCCGTAGCTCGGATGAACGCAGCTTGTAGGTTGGGCTGACGAAGGAAGCCCAACATTCAGCGCTCACCCCTCCGATCCGTTTCCTCGTCGGGATTCGCACACCAATCGGCAGGCAGGATTCCGCGCTCGATATACCGATGAATGCTCGAGTGCGGCCACAGTCGTGGGCTATGTGCCCAGCCGTGCTTCACTGGGTTGAAATGGATGTAATCCACGTGTCGTGCGAGATCCCCGTCGTCCCTGATCTGGTGTTCCCAATATCGGCGCTGCCAGATGACGCGTTCCCGCTTGGTTCGTCGGCTGGAGCTCGACGTCTCGCCCTCGGCCATCAACCGGGAAAAGCCCGCCTTGATCAATGACCATCGAAGAGAGTAATTCGAATCGCCTGGGGGCAGCCGCCAAATCGCATGCAGGTGCTCCGGAAGCACTACCATTGCTCCGATAGTGAACGGATGCATGGCCTTGACCTTACTTATCACTGAGCGCAAGACGCCGACATGGCGTACAAGCAGATCGGTTTGTCGGTCGGCGAGATCGGCGGTGAAGAAATAAGTGCCGCCTGCCGTGATCGATCTCCGATAACGCATCGAGGCATCCTTTCCTCGTTCTTTGTAGCCGATATGCAGCCGTTGCGCTTCCTGCGTCAGCCCAACCTACGGCCCGTACATTTCGTTGACAAGCTGCCCCCCCGGCCGGGGTTCAATTCCATAATCTCCTTTTCGCTGCATATTCGACATCAGCGTCGCGGCGATGAAGGCGGGCAAGCCGTAGGTTGGGCTGACGCAGGAAGCCCAACCTACTCTCTACTCTCCCAGTCGTCCTTCCCGCTGCGTATCCGGCATCAATGCCGCCGCAATGAAAGCGCACGCGAAGAGCGCGGCGACGATCCAGAAATACGCCGCTTCCATCCCGATGTGCTTCAGATAGAGCGCGGCGCTCTCGGCGTTGCCGCCGAAGATGGCGAGCGCGATCGCATAGGGCAGGGAGACGCCGAGGCCGCGGATGTGGGTCGGGTAGAGCTCGGCTTTCAGCACTGCGCTGAGCGCGTAGTAGCCGGACAGCAGGAATAGCACGCTCACGCAGAGCAGGTAGACGAGCCGGGGATCCTGCGCCGTGCTCAGCGCCTGCAGTGCCGGCACGGCGCACAGCGCGCTGGTGCCGAAAGCGACGATCATCGTGCGCTTGTGGCCGACGCGATCGGCGATCCAGCCGACCAGCGGCGGGAAAAAGATCATCGTCGCCAGCACGCCGGTCATGATTTCGGCGACGACGGCCTTCGGCATGCCGGCGCTGTTGACGAGCAGCTTCTGCGTGTAGATCGCGAAGGTATAGAAACCGACTGCACCGCCCGCGGTCAGGGTGAAGACGATGGCGGTTTCGCGCGGATACTCTTTGAGCAGCGCATAGGGCCGGCCGCGGGCGCCGCGGGCCGAGCGCTCCTCGGTGAAAAAGCGCGTTTCGTCGATGTTGCGGCGTATCCAGAACACCACGACGGCGAGCGCGGCGCCGAGCGCGAACGGTATGCGCCACCCCCAGGCGTACATCGCCTCTTCGCTCAGGCATCGCTGCAGGATCACCTGCAGGCTCATCGCCGCGAGCTGGCCGCCGATCAGCGTGACGTAGAGAAAGCCCGACCAGAAGCCGCGCCGGTGGCGGCTCGCCATCTCGCTGACGTAGGTCGCCGACGCGCCGTATTCGCCGCCGACCGCGAGCCCCTGCATCAGCCGCGCGAGGATCAGCAGCGCGGGCGAGAGCGCGCCGAGCCCGGTGGGCGTGACTGCGATCAGCAGCGCGCCGCCGCACATCAGCGCGACGGACAGCGTCAGCGCAGCGCGGCGTCCGGCGCGATCGGCGTAGGTGCCGAAGAGCAGCGCGCCGAGCGGACGGGCGAGGAAGCCGCCGGCGAAGACGAAGGCGCTGTTCATCAACTGCGCGGTCTGATCGCCGGCCGGAAAGAACGCGCGCGAGAAGTAGATCGCGAAAGATGCGTAGGCGAACCAATCGAACCATTCGACGAAATTGCCGGCCGAGGCGCCGAGGATGTTGCGGAGCAGGCGGGCAGGCGGGGCGGGCGCGGTGCCCGCCGCCGCCGGCGGCGGGCCGTGCGGGGGACTCATGGGGACGACTTCATCCTGGTGGTTCACACCCCGTCTCGATCGCGCACTCAGGGCCTGTTCGCCAGGCGCACGGGGAACCTCATCGCGACGACGAGCGGGCGGCATCGCGAAGCGGCTCTGCACACGAGCGCAGCCCGGCGCGGGACGGCGTCGTCCTTGCGCGCGCTACGAGAAGGCGATCCCCGAGTAACCGCCCTCGGCCGCCGCCTTCAGATGCTTGGCATACTCCGCGCCGCCGGTCGCGAAGATGTTGTAGCGCGTGTGGCCGTATTCGTGACCCTCGAGATTCGAGTTGTAGCCCGTGATCCAGCTCTGCGCCTTGCTCATCAAGACGCCCTGGTAACTGGCCTTCACTGCGTCGAACCAGGCCTGCTCGGCCTCGGGTTTCGCATCGAAGCGGGTATGGCCGCTCGCCCACAGATGCTCGAGCAAGGGCATGATCCAGTCGATCGCGACTTCCGAGCCGCGCGGGAAATTGGCGGCGGCCGTCTGCGGCCCGCCGAGCATCACCATGTTCGGAAAGCCGCTGACGAGCATGCCGAGGTAGGTGACGGGGCCGTTGGCCCATTTGTCGCGCAGCTTCTTGCCGCCGACGCCGCGGATGTCGATGCGATCGTAGGCGCCCGTGAAGGCGTCGAAGCCCGTGGCATAGACGATCACGTCGAATTCGAACTCGCGCTCGGTCGTGCGCAGGCCCGTGGCGGTGATCCGCTCGATCGGCGTCGCCTTCGAATCGACGAGCTCGACGTTGTCGCGGTTGTAGGTCTCGAAGTAGTTCGTCTCCAGCGGCAGGCGCTGGATGCCGAAGCCGTGATCCTTGGGGATCAGCTTCTCGGCCAGCACCGGATCCTTCACGCGCCGCCGGATACGCTCGGCGATGTAGGCCGACAGCTCCGCGTTCGCCGTCTCGTCGGTGAAGGTCTCGACGAAGTTCGCGAGCCAGATGCCGAAGCCGGGCTCGTCGTAGAGCTTGTCCCAGAAGGCGCGCCGCTGCTCCGGCGTCAGATCGTTGAAGCGGCGACTGTCCGGGATGTGCTCGAAGGCGGCGGGCGAGCGCGCGCAGGCGGCGAAGATCTCGTCGTAGCGCGCGCGGATCGAGGCCATTTCCGCGGCCGTGATCGGGCCGTTGTTGAGCGGCGCCGCCCAGTTCGCGCGCCGCTGGAACACGGTCAGGCGCGCCGCCTGCTTCGCGACCTCGGGAATGATCTGGATCGCCGTCGCGCCCGTGCCGATGATCGCGACGCGCTTGCCGCTGAGATCCAGCGGCTCGTGCGGCCAGTTTGCCGTGTGGAAGGAAAGGCCTTTGAAGTCGGCCATGCCCGGGATCTTGGGCAGCGTCGGCTGCGACAGCGGCCCGAGTCCCGTGACGACGACGTGCGCCGTGAGCACGCGCCCATCCTGCAGATGCAGGCGCCAGATATTCCTCGCTTCATCGAAGTGCATGGCCTCGACGCGGACGCCGAACTGCATGTGCTTGCGCAGCTCGAACTTGTCGACGACGTGGTTCAGATAGCGCAGCGTCTCGGGCTGCGGCGAGAAGCGCTCCCGCCAGTGCCATTCCTCGAGCAGCTCCTTCGAGAACGAATAGCCGTAGGTGTAGCTTTCGGAATCGAAGCGCGCGCCGGGATAGCGGTTGTTGTACCAGGTGCCGCCGACGTCGCCATTGGCGTCGAGCACCGTCGTCTGCACGCCGAGATCGACGAGCCGCTTGAGCTGGTAAATGCCGGAGACGCCCGCGCCGATCACGATGACTTCGTAGTCGCAGGGCGCCGCCTGGGACGCGGGGCGGGTGGGCTGTGTCGCGGTCTTCGCCATGGTGAACCTCGTCGCAATGAATGTCCGTACTCCGGCCGCATTATGCGGGCTGCGCGGTCGATTCCAATCAGGAGCGTCGAGACGCCGCGACGCAGCACGCGCGGTGCCCGCGCGTGCTCACGGCATGTCGAAACGGACCCATTCCGACAGCGGCGCCCGCTCGGTGCGCAGCGTATTCTCGATGGCCGAGGCGTCTTCGTAGCCGAGCGCCATGCCGACGAGCACTTTTTCCTCCGCCGGCAGCGCAAGGTGCTCGGCGATGATCGTGTGGAACTGGGTCCAGGCGAACTGCGGGCAGGTGTGGAGATCGCGCGCGCGGGCTGCGGTCATCACGTTGCCGAGGAACATGCCGTAGTCGATCCACGCCGCGTAGCCGAAGGAGCGATGGATCGTGAAGATCAGGCCGACCGGCGCGTCGAAGAAGACGAAATTACGCGCGTGCTGCCGGTGCGTGCGCTCGCGATCGCCCTTGCCGATGCCGAGCAGCCCATAGAGATCCCAGCCGACCTTGCGCCGGCGATCCAGGAAGGGCGAGACCCACTCGCTGGGATAGATCGGAAACTCGCTGCGATACCGCTGTTCGGCGTCCGGGGCATCGAAGGCCGCGAGCACCTTCGCCGACAGCGCCGCCTTGTTGGCGCCGGTCAGCACGTGCACGCGCCACGGCTGGCAGTTCGTGCCGGAGGCGCTGCGCGCGGCGACGGTGAAGATGTCCTCCAGCAGTGCGCGCGGCACCGGGGTCGGCAGGAAAGCGCGCACGGAGCGGCGCGAGCTCAGCGCGTCGTCGACGCAGGCAGCATGATGCTCGGTCATGGTCTTCTCTTTGCTTCGGGGTTCAGTATTCGTCCGGGGCGAGGACGTCCGGTGCCGCGGGATCGTAGGCGGGGCGCGGTGCCGGCAGCGCTTCGATGCGGATCGACGGTGCCGGCGGTGGGGGCGCCGCCGCGACGCTGTCGACGAGCTCGAAGTTCCAGCGCGCGGGATCCTCGCGATGGACTTGCCGCACGACCGTCGCGAGGGCCGGTGCATACCAGCGCGTGACGTGCGTGTCGCCGGTTTTCGGGCCGACCTTCCATTGGTCCCGGCATTCGATGCGAAAGGCGTCGAAGCTGCCGGCCGCCACCCGTACGGGCTCGAAGGCGACGACGCGGCAGCTCGCCTCGCCGTCCCACACGAGATTGTTGAAGGCCGTGTAGGCGGTATAGGCCTGGCGCCAGTGCGCGCCGACCGCGAGCGGAAAGCGCAGGCCCGGCGCGGCCGGCTTGAATTCGACGAGCGTGCGGCCGTCCGGACCGACGGCCGCCCGCGGATTGCCGCTCGCGTCCAGGCTCAATCGATGTCCGGCACACTCCGCGCTGGCCGCGCCGTCGGCGGCGACGCTCGCGATCGTCCATTTCGCGCAGTCGACCCCGAAGAGCCGGCCCGCATAGGCGCGGGTCTCGCCGACGGTCGGTGGGACGAAGGCGGCCTCCTGGGCGCGGGCTGCGCCGAGCGCTGCCGTGAGGAGCAGCGCGCAGGCCGCGGGCACGCGGCCCGGTCGATGTTCGGCCGACAGACCCCGGGCGCGGAGTCGCTGAAGCCGATGCCGGACGCTCACGAGGCGCGTCGGTCCCGCACGCCGCGCTTGATCGAGACTCGTCCAGACGGTAGCGTACGGACCTGTATACGGTACCGTATGGGCCGGGCCGGCGAGGGCGGACGGCTCATACTTCGGCTGCGACGTCGGTAGGGCGCGCGACCAGCAGGCGATATTGACGCGCGGCCAGCGCATCGCGCAGGCCGGGGTCGATCTGCAGCGAGGTCGTGTACTCGCCGACCTGGTAGAAGTACAGCGTGCGTGCGCGCAGCAGCGCTTCCTCTTCGCTGAACTCGGCGGCGCGGAAGAGCCGCGTGAGGTAATCGACGCGCTGTTGATCGACCGTCGCGACGGCGAGCGCGGCCCACTTGTTGAAGCGGGCGAACTCGCGCATCGCGATGTCGTGGCGGGAATCGTCCGTGTGCTGCGTGAAATCGATGACGGCGCGGATCTGCGCGAGCGGATCGGCGACCTGACGCTCGGCGAGGCGCGCGATGAACGAGAGCTGTTGTTCGCGCCACCAGTCGACCATCGAGCGCAGCAGATCGTCGCGGTTGCGGAAGTGCCAGTAGAAACTCCCTTTCGTGAGTTTCAGTTTGCGGGCCAGCACCTCGACTTTGACCTGGCTGATGCCGAGCGCGAAGAGCACGTCGAGTGCCTTGCGCAACCAGGCGTCGCGATCGAGCGGTTTTTTCGGTGTGCGCGTCATACGGGGCTCATCGAAAGACTTGAAGCATTATAGGCAGCATGTGGACTCGACTGGGGATACACACGACGGCTCGAAACGATTTCTCCTGTAACACTGGCCTAAAGCGCGACGCCATCGCGCTCCTCCTGTGGCAATAGCCCCGGGGCGGTTCCCCGCCGCCCCGTTATTTTTTTCCTCTCCTTGAGTCTGCGGATGCCGCGCTGCGCGATTGTGCACGACCCGCACGGCGCTTACGCTCTTCCCACTTCGAACGAACACGAGGGGAGTAGTCATGGCCGCCAGCGATCACACGCCTAGCGACAACAAGCGCATCGTGCGCAACAACTTCGAGCAGCTCGCGCTCGGCAACGGCGCACCGCTGCTCGAGAGCCTTGCCGACGACGTGCAATGGACGATCATCGGCACCACCGTGCTGTCGAAGACTTTCGACGGCAAGCAGGCCGTGATCGACGGACTGCTCGTGCCGTTTCGGGAAGCTCTCGTCGATGGCCACATCCACATCCACGTCGACAATTTGCTCGCCGACGGCGACTACGTCGTCGTGCAGGGTCACGGCGAAGCGATGACCAAGCGCGGCGTCGCGTACAACAACACCTATTGTTGGGTCTACCGCTTCGAGAACGGCAAGATCAAAGCGCTGACCGAATATCTGGACACCGAGCTCGTGACGCGCGCCTTCGGTTGAGGATCCGGCCTCGACCGTCGCCGTTCCGTAAACTTCGCGATGCAGGCTGGGCATCCGTTATCGACGGTGGAGCGTCCCCATGCCGAGCGAACATGACCGCACCGACTCGCTGATCGAGCTGCAGCGGGAGCTGAACGCGCTGTACGGCCTCGTGCACTTCGCGCGCGAGCGCTGCTATCCCGAAACCTTGACGGCGTATCTCGAAAGCCTGCTCGCCGCGACCGCCGCCGAGGCGGAGCGGCGGCGCGGCGCGCTCATCCGAGCTACGAAGAGCGGGCAACCAACCCGTAGGTTGGGCTGACGAAGGAAGCCCAACATTGGACGCCCGATGTCGGGCTTGCTTCGTCAGCCCAACGGTGATGAGGCGCGCGTCTCCCAGCGATAAAGAGACAATAGCCCTCCGACGCGAACGACGATGTCGTAGCCCGGGTGGAGCGCGCAGCGCGTAACCCGGGATTGGTGCCCATCGTCCTCTCGCGCAGTCGAGTAGACCCGGCGCGGTGCGCGCCGCGCCGGGCCGAAATCCTTTGCGTATCGGGCACGCGCGATCCCGGGTTCCGCTTCGCTGCACCCGGGCTACGAGAACTGGGTAGGACGTAGGTTGGGCTTCCTTCGTCAGCCCAACCTACGATTACAAAGAAGCGAAGGCCGTGGATCGGCGCGATCTCAGGCCGGCAGCAGCGGCAGCAGATCGGGCATGCGATCGATCAGCGCGTCGGGCGCGTGATCGGCGAGCCGCGCGGTCGGCGAGTAGCCGTAGGACACGCACAGCACGCGCATGCCCGCGGCGCGGGCCGCGTTCAGATCCGCCATCGAGTCGCCGACCATGGTGGTCGTCGCGACCTCCGCGCCGAGCAGCTCCACGGCGTGCAGCAGCGGCGCGGGATCGGGCTTCTTGGCCACCAGCGTGTCGCCGGCGACGACGATCGCGAAGTAGGGCGCGAGCGACAGCGCCGCGAGCAGCGGCAGCGTGAAGCGGCCGGGCTTGTTCGTCACGCAGCCGAGCAGATAGCCGCGGCTGCGCAGCGCCTCGAGGGTCTCGATCACGCCGGGATAGGGCCGGGTGCTGACGGTGAGGCTCGCCGCGTAGTGCCGGAAGAAGGCGGCGAGCGCGGCCTCGAACAGCGGGCCCTCGGCGATGCCGTCGAGGCGATCGGTCAGGCAGCGGTGGATGAGCTTTTCGGCGCCGCCGCCGATGTAGCCGCGGATGCGCTCCAGCCCGCGGCCCGGCACGCCGCACTCGGCGAGCGCGCGATCCGCGGCAGCCGCGATGTCCGGTGCGCTGTCGACCAGCGTGCCGTCGAGATCGAACAGCACCGCGCGACGCGGCGCCGCCGTCATGTGCGGGCCTTCGCGATCTCCGCGCGCAGCGCGGCGATGGTCGCCGCGTAGTCCTTCGCGTTGAAGATCGCCGAGCCCGCGACGAAGGTGTCGGCGCCGGCCGCCGCGATCTCGCGGATGTTGTCGATTTTCACGCCGCCGTCGATCTCGAGCCGGATCGGCAGCCCCGACGCGTCGATCAGCCGCCGCGCCTCGACGAGCTTGGGCAGCGCCGAGGGGATGAACGACTGGCCGCCGAAGCCGGGGTTCACCGACATCAGCAGCACCATGTCGAGCTTGTCCATCACGTGGCGCAGCAGCGTCAGCGGCGTCGCCGGATTGAGCACGAGGCCCGCCTTGCAGCCCAGCTCGCGGATCAGCGCGAGACTGCGATCGACGTGCCGGCTCGCTTCGGGATGGAAGGTGATGTAGGTGGCGCCGGCTTTCGCGAAGTCCCCGATCAACTGATCGACGGGCTCGACCATCAGGTGCACGTCGATCGTCGCCGTGATCCCGTATTTGCGCAGCGCCTGGCACACCATCGGACCGATGCTCAGGTTCGGTACGTAGTGGTTGTCCATCACGTCGAAGTGGACGAACTCGGCGCCGGCGGCGAGCACGGCGTCCACTTCGGCGCCGAGGCGCGCGAAATCGGCGGAGAGGATCGAGGGCGCGATGACGTCGGCCTGCATGGTGAGGAGCCTCCGGCTTGAGGGGGCGCACTTTACCGGAAAAGGCCTGCGGAAAGCGCCCCGTGCGGCCGCTACCCGCGAAGTCGGACCGCGGGCCGGTCCACTCCGGGATTCGAGCATGTCACCGCGTTCGCTGTTCCTCGCCCTCGGCCTGTGCTGGCTGCCGCTCACCGGGTTCGCCGCCGATCCGGCGTCGGCCGAAGCCGAGGCTCCCGCTGCGCCGGCCGCCGACGCCGCAAGCGCGGACGCCGCCGCGCGCGAGTCCGCGGGCGGCGAAATCTTCGTCACCGATCGCGAGGCCGAATATGCGCGCATCGCGCCGCGCCTCGCGGCGGACGACGAGCTCGAGTGGCTGGAAGCGCAGGGCAGGAAGTTCGTGGCGCTGCTGCGCAGGCCGCGGCACGGACCGCCGCGCGGCGGCCTGCTGATCGTGCCGGCGCCGCAGGAGCTCGTGGATCGGCGCGAGCTGATGCACGGCC
The DNA here is from genome assembly GCA_035325705.1 of Gammaproteobacteria bacterium. Taxonomy (GTDB): domain Bacteria; phylum Pseudomonadota; class Gammaproteobacteria. Next base: position 42,155 of record DAOKZI010000014.1, on the reverse strand, counting down.
TGCGCAGCCTGCCGCCGGCCGGGGGTTTCGTGACGCTCACCTTCCAGCCGCCGCTCGGCGCGGGGCCGGCCGCGCCGGCGAGCGCGGACGGCGCCGCCGACGCGAGCGCGCAACAGGCCGCGACCGACGAGGCCGGCAAGGACGCCGATACCGCCGCGCAGACCGGCGCCGCAGAGAAGCGCGCATCGCCGCCGATCCATCCCGAGTTCTGCCCGCGCGTCGCCGCGGCCCTTGCCGCGCTGAGCGCAGCGCTGCCGCCGCCGGCCGAGGGCGCGCAAGCGCCGCTGCTCGCGATCGCGGCGGCCGATGCGAGCGTGCCCGCGGTGCTCGGCTGCTATGCCGACGGCCTGCCCGAGGGCCTGCGCGCCTTCGCCGCGCTCGGCCGCTGGTCGGGAGACTTCGGCGCGCTCGCCGTGCCGAGCATCGAGTTCGTGCCGCTGCGCGATCGCGCGGCCGTGCAGGCCGCCGACGCGCGCGCCCGGCTGCCGCTAGCGGAGGACGCGCCGCCGCGCCGTCGCGTCGATGTCGACGGCGTCGACGGCGGCCTCGAAGGCGCCGGTGAAGACGTGGCGAAGCGACTGCGCGGCTGGCTGGAGCATCTGCCGCCGGCCGGCGCCGCCGCCGTACCGGCAACGAAAGGGGTCAGCTCCTGAGCGCGCGCGCGTCGAGGCGCTCGAGGAACTCGACGATGTGTGCGTGCGTGTCGCCGATGTCCTCGTGGAGAATGCCGTGGCGGCGCGAGGTCACGAAGTGCAGCGACTTCTCGCTGCTGCCGATCCGCGCATAGATCTGCCGCGCGCTGTCGGGATCGACGACCTGATCGTCGTCGGCCTGCAGGATCAGCGCCGGACAGCGCACCGCGGGCAGCCGGTCCTTCACGTATGCCACCATTCGCGTCAGCTCCCACAGGCCGCGCACCGGCATGTGGCGGTAGTTGATGTCCGGATGCTCGGGATCGTTCGGCCGGAACGGCATCACGCCCTCGTGGCTCGACATCCATTCGATGAGCTGGTTCGCGCCGTGCACGAAGGGCACGAAACGCAGGTTGCGGTTGCGGAAGCGGATCGGCGTCGAACAGGCGACGACGCCGAGCAGCCCCGGCGGCTGCTCGGCCGCCTGCACCAGCGACAGCGCGGCGCCGGTCGAGAAGCCGACGAGGCAGATCTCGTCGCAATAGCCGCGCAGGATCTCGTAGCCGCGGCGCAGGCTGTCCAGCCAGTCGCGCCAGGCGCGTTCGCGCAGATCCCAGGGCGAGGTGCCGTGACCCTTGAGGCGCACGCCGAGCACGCGGAAATTCGCCCGGTGCAGGCGCTCGGCGAGCGGCCGCACTTCGGCCGGTGAGGCCAGGAAACCGTGGACGAGCAGGACGCCGAGCGGGCGCGGGCGCGCCGCGTGCAGCAGAAACGGTGCGGCATCGGCGGTCGCCGACTCGCGCGCGTTCAGCTCGCGGTGCTTGTCCTTGGCGAACAGCCGCCGATCCCATTCGTGCTCGATGCGCAGATCGTCGAAGGCGAGCGCGGCGAAGTCGCGCGCCGTGTGCGCATCGAGCGCCTCCCAGGCCGCGGCGATCGCGTCCTGTACCGCGGCGAGCGGCGCCACCTCGTTGGCATAGACCTCGATCGGATTCTCGATGCGGATGCTGTCGAAATCGCGCTCCTGGTGCAGCTTGTCGAGCAGCACCAGATCTTCGCCGTCGCGCGCGACGAGCTGCGCGGCGACGGCGGAATCGAGGAATTCGCGCAGCTCCTGCCAGTCGCCGTCGACGAGCTGGCGATAGAGATGCGGATCGTAGAGGCTGCGATGCAGATGGACGTCCTTGCGCGGCTGCAGCCTCTTCAGCGCGAGATAGATCAGCCGCGCGAGCCGGCGGCGATCGAGCCGCGTCTGCCCCTGCTCGAGGGCGGTGAGCAGGAGCCGCGCGGCGAGATGGCTCAGGTTCACCGTCACCGCGCGATAGATGTCGTGCATGTAGCGATCGCGCAGGCGCTCGGCGGCGCGATGGAGGCGGCGGGCGGCGTAGCGGCGCGGCAGCGAGGTCGCAAACCATTCGCGCGCATAGACGGCGTCGAGCGAGGGCACACGGCGCGCGAGGAGCTGCGTGGCCTTGCGATCGAGCCAGCCCCAGTCGGCTTCCGCGCGTACGGGCTCGCCGAGCCGGATGTCCATGTCGGTCGCCTTGAAGAACAGATTGCCTTCGACGATCAGCTCCTCGATCGCGCGCGGTGACAGCTTGCCGAACACGAGATCGGCGCCGCGGCGCAGGAAATTGTCGTGCGCGCGCAGCGGGTAGAACGTGATGTTCGCGGGCACGACGGTCACGGGGCGCTGCGCGCGCTCGACGAGGAGCTGCGCGGACGGCAGGCCGAGCTGTTCGGCCCAGTGTTCGACGTCCGCCTGCCGCGCATGCTCGAGGCGCTGCAGGACCGCGAGCTTGAAGAGCTGCAGGCCCATCGCGAGTCGCGCCGCGCCCGAGTGGTGCTTGCGCCGGGCGCTCGCGCTGCGCGAGTAGACGCTGTAGTTGCCCTGTGCATCGACGACCTGGCGATCCTTCACCATGCCGCCTTCGGGAAAAATCACCACTTTGCGGCCCTTCAGGAGATCGACCGCGAGCAGGCTCAAGAGCTCGGGGTGATCGTTGGGCACCGCGCCGACGTCGCGCAGCAGCCCGGCGAGGCGCTCGTTGCCGCGGAAGAGCTCGCCGGCCGCGACCGAGCGGCACAGCGCGCCCGTCGCTTCGTAGAGGCAGTACTGCGGAATGAAGCTCTCGGCGCGGGCGAAATGATTGAAGAGGAAGATATCGCCCGCCTCGATCTGATCCTCGTCGTGATGCAGCAGGATGCGCACGCCGAGCAGCTTGCGGGCGCGCTCGAACAGCCGCACGCACCAGTCGTAGACCTGCGGGTTCAGATCGAAATAAGCCTGCATGCGCCGATCGCCCTCTCGCTGCGCCTCAGTGTAGGCGATGGCAGCCCGGCGCGGCCACGCGTAGCGTCGCGCGCAACGCAGCTCGTAGGTTGCCGTGAAAGAGCGTGCCCCGTTCTCGTAGCCCGGGTGCAGCGGAGCGGAACCCGGGATCCGGCATGCCCGATACGCAAAGGCTTTCGGTCCGGCGCGGTGCGCACCGCGCCGAGTTTCATCGAGTGCATGAGAGACGACGAGCGCCGGATCCCGGGTTACGCGCTGCGCGCTCCACCCGGGCTACGACATCTGGCGAGGCGTCGAACCCGGATTCCGCTGCGCTCCTTCCGGGCTACGAAGACGGTTCTCTTGTAGCCCGGAAGGAGCGCCGCGCAGCGGCGCGGAGTCCGGGAGAGGGGCTCACCACGCCTCTTTCATGATTGCGGGTGATGCGGCCGTCATGACCGTTGGAGTGACGAAGGAAGCCCAACGGGACGTTGGCACCGTACGCTGTCGTTCGATCTCGCCGGAGAACCGCTCAATGACGACACGTAATTTCGCCTCGCTGCGGTGCCTATGTTGGACTTCCTTCGTCAGCCCAACCTACGGTCTCCTGTTCTCGGTGGCCAATCTTCGGTTCCCGACTGCCGCGCAATGGCCCAGTCGATGTGTTCCTGCACCAGCGTTGGGGAAGCGTCGCGCGCGGCCTGCAGGGCGGCGAGGACGGCTGCCGAGCGCGGCGCGTTGCCGAGCGCGACGGCGAGGTTGCGCCGCCACTGCGCATAGTCGATCCGACGCAGCGCCGAGCCTTCGGTGCGAGTCAGGAACTGCGCCTCGTCCCAGGCGAAGAGATCGAGCAGCGCCGCCGTCGTCAGATCGTGGCGCGGCCGGAAGTCGGGCTCGGTCGTCTGCTTCGCGTAGCGGTTCCACGGGCAGCAGAGCTGGCAGTCGTCGCAGCCGTAGACGCGGTTGCCGACGAGCGGCCTGAGCTCGACGGGGATCGCGCCCTTCAGCTCGATCGTCAGGTAGCTGATGCAGCGGCGCGCGTCGAGCACATAGGGCGCGACGATCGCGCCGGTCGGACAGACCTCGAGGCAGCGCGTGCAGCTACCGCAGTGGTCCTGCGTCATCGGCGGATCGGCCGGCAGCTCGAGATCGGTGTAGATCTCGCCGAGGAAGAACCACGAGCCGTCGTGGCGATTGATGAGATTGGTGTGCTTGCCGATCCAGCCGAGACCGGCGTTGCGCGCGAGCGGCTTCTCGAGCACGGGCGCGCTGTCGGTGAACACGCGATAGCCGAAGGGGCCGATCGCGGCCTCGATGCGCGTCGCGAGCCGCTGCAGACGCCGCCGCAGCAGCTTGTGATAGTCGCGGCCGACCGCATAGCGCGACACGTAGGCACCGGCGGGATCCTCGAGCTGGCGCAGCGCTTCCGCCTGCGGCTCGGGCAGATAGTCCATCCGCGCGCAGACGACGCTCAGCGTGCGCGGCACCAGCTCGGCGGGGCGGCTGCGCTTGGCGCCGTGCGCCGCGAGCCAGCCCATCTCGCCGTGATAGTGGCGGGCGAGCCAGGCCGCGAGGCGCGCCTCGTCGGCCGCGAGCTCGATGCCGGTGATGCCGATCTGCTGAAAGCCGAGCTCGGCGCCCCAGTCCTTGATGGCCGCGGCCAGGGCCGCGGGCTCAGGCCGCGGCATCGATCGGTCCGCACGGGAGCCCGATGCGCGCGCACAGCGCCTGCCACAGGGCCAGGAAGGCGCGGGCACCGGGGCTCGTCGCGGCGAAGGCCAGCACCGGGGCGCGCTGCTCGCCCATCTTCTCGACGAGACTCGTGTAGGGAATGAAGCTGCGCAGGACTTCGGGATGCTCGGCGGCAAAGGCGCGCACGAGCTCGCAGTGCAACTGGCGGCGGCGATCGACCATCGAGAAGAACGGCAGCAGCTTGTCCGGTGCCAGCCCCTCGGCGGTCGCGAACTCGCGTAGCTGGCGATAGGCGCGCACCGACAGCGGCGTGGGGATCACGGGCACGAGCAGCCAGTCGGCGGCTTCGAACACGTTTTCCGACACGCGCGAGAGATGCGGCGCGCAGTCGAGGATCACGAGATCGTAGTCGTCGGCGAGCGGCGCGAGCAGTTTTTGCAGGCGTTTCGTCGGCTTTTTCAGCTCGTTCAGCGCTATATCGAGATTGCGATGACCGAGCTCCGCCGGCAGCAGATCGAGCAGCGGATAGTCGGTGCCGCGGATCGCCTCGCGCAGATCGCGCTTCTTGTCGAGCAGCCGGGCGGGATCCTCGCTCGCCGCGCGCTCGATGCGATAGTAGTAGCCCGCCGCGCCCTGCGGATCGAGATCCCACAAGAGCGTGCGATGACCGGCGCGGCTCGCGCAGTGCGCGAGATTCACCGCCGCGGCCGTCTTGCCGACGCCGCCTTTGATGTTGTACGTCGCGACGACGATCATGGCTCGATCATGGCCGCTCGAGCAGACGGCTGTAAATCCGCTGCACGCCCGGCGCGCGGAAGCGCGCGTAGGCCCGCGACACGAGCTCGATGTGGGCGTGCTCGAGCGCGGAGAGCCGCGTGCCGAGACCGAGCACGACCGGCAGCACCGCGCGCGCCTCCTCGGCCGGCAGCTCCGCCGTGAGCGACTCCAGCAGCGCGTGGTGCACGTGGAGATCCCAGGTGTCGCCCATCGCCGTCTGCACCTGCTTCAGCTCCGCGATCGCGCGCCGGCAGCGGGCGGGATCGAACAGGCGCTGGAAGCCTTCGAGCAGATAGCGCAGCTTCTTGCACTCCTTGCGCAGCTCGTGGAGCACGGCGGGATCGTCCTCGGCGCGCGTCCAGTCGAAGTCGACAACCTCCTCGCGCCGCCGGCGCAGCGCGGCGCGCACCACCTCGAGCAGCGGCGCGTCGCCGTCGCGGCCGCGATGACGGCCCGCGGCGAGCTGCCGGCACAGCCGCGGCCAGCGGCGCCGGAACTGTCGATACTCGCGGCTGCGCAAATGCGCGGCGAGCGCGCGCTGTGCCTCGTCGCGCGCCGCGGCGACGAGCGCCGTGAGCCGCAGCGCCGCGTCCGGCGCAATGCCACCGAGGGCGGCGAGATAGCCGGGCAGCGCCGCGCCGAGCACGTCGAGATCGCGCAGGCGGCCGGTCGCATGGTTCAGCGTCGCGAGCTCGTCCTTGACGCGCGCCCGCGCCGCCCTCGACATCACCTTGCGCAGATCCGAGGTCCACGAGCGCAGGCTGCGCAGCGCGACGCGGAAGTCGTGCAGGAACTCGGGGTCGAGATCCTCGACGATGCCGCGCTCGTTCGCCCACAGCACCTCGCCGTAGGCCTCGAACAGATTTGCGAGCGCGGCGCCGGCCGGCGCCGCGGGATCGAGCTCGACGACCGGTTTGGCGCGATAGGCCGGACCGCCGCGTTCCGCGCGCAGCGCGCGCGCGGGATCGACGGGCCGCGCCTGCGCGAGCGCGTCGCGCCGGCAAACGCGAAGCAGGCGCGCGCAGGCGCGTTCTTCGCCGCGTACGGGGCGAATGGCGACGAAGAGCAAGGCCGGCAGCTCGCCGCGCGCGCCGACGCGCAGGATTTCGATCTCCGCGATGCGCTTGGCCAGCGCATCGCGCCAGTGCAGGACATGCAGCGCGACCGGCACGCGGCAGAGAGGCAGCAGTGCGCGGTCCTCACAGAGGCGGGCGAGGCGCGCGGCGATCCGCGGGCGCGGAATTTCCGCCGGCCTGCGCGGCAGCTCGGCCGCCCGCCAGTGCTCGCCGCTCGTCGCATGATCGGCGCGCAGGCGAAAGTCGATCGCCGCGCGCGGCCGCTGCAGGGTCTCGAGCACGAGCCCGGCGTCGGCGAGGCGCTCGTCGAAGGTGTCGAGCAGGATCCAGCTCGCGCGGCGCACGGGCGCGCGCTGCGTATGCGCGACCCGCGCCAGGGCCTCGACGAGAGCCGCACAGGCCGCGGCCGAGGCCTCAGCGAGCTGCCACTGCCACTGCATCGCAGGCAGCACGGCGCCGGCGCATAGGCACCAGTGGAGTAGCGGTGAACATCGAGTCCTCGCGGGCTTGGTGGTCGTACGTCGAACGCCGGGCCATCATAGCCCGAGGGACGGCGGCGAAGTCATCTTCGCCGCGCCTGAGCAAGGGCCCCCGATAAGACGGAGCCGGGATGGCCTCGAGTGAGCGCGCGTGCGCGGCGGGGCAGTTGCAGCGAGGAGAAGCGAGAAACCTCTCTTTCCCTTCCTGTCTCGGTGTTTTCCGTGTTCTCGGTGGCAAAAACCAGTGCTTCAAAGGTTCTGCACGGCGAAGTCGGCGAGCCGCGAGCGTTCGCCGCGCAGCAGGGTGACGTGGCCGCCGTGGGCCCAGCTCTTGAAGCGATCGACGATGTAAGTGAGACCGGAAGTGGTCTCGCTGAGATAGGGCGTGTCGATCTGCGCGATGTTGCCGCAGCAGACGATCTTCGAGCCCGCGCCGGCGCGCGTGATCAGCGTGCGCATCTGCTTGGCGGTCAGGTTCTGTGCTTCGTCGATCACGATGTAGCGCGAGAAGAAGGTGCGGCCGCGCATGAAGTTCATCGAGCGGATCTTGACGCGGCTGGCGAGCAGATCGGCCGTCGCGGCTCGGCCCCAGTCGCCGCCTTCCTGGGTTTCGGACAGCACTTCGAGGTTGTCCATCAGCGCGCCCATCCAGGGCGTCATCTTTTCTTCCTCGGTGCCGGGCAGGAAGCCGATGTCCTCGCCGAGCGGCACCGTCTCGCGCGTGACCACGATCTCGCGATAGCGCTTCATGTCCAGCGACTGCGCGAGGCCGGCGGCGAGCGCGAGCAGCGTCTTGCCGGTGCCGGCTGCGCCGAGCAGGGTCACGAAGTCGACGTCCGGATCCATCAGCAGGTTCAGCGCGAAGCTCTGCTCGCGGTTGCGCGCGGTCATGCCCCACACGGCGTTGCGGTTGTGGCGGTAGTCGCGGGCGCGCTCGAAGATCACGCGGCCGTCCTCGATGCGACGAGCGATCAGCTCGAGCCCGCCGTCCGCCGCGGTGTACAGGAACTCGTTCGGATAGAAATGCTCGAAGCGGGTGGCCGGTGCCGAATAGAAAGTGCGCGACTCCTCTTGCCAGCACTTCAGGTCGTCGCCGAACTGCTCCCAGAAGTCGGCCGGCAGCTCGCGCATGCCGGTGTAGAGCAGCGAGACGTCGTCGAGCACCTTGTCGTTGTAATAGTCTTCGGCCGAGACGCCGACGACGCGGGCCTTGATGCGGAGATTGATGTCCTTGGACACCAGCGTGACGTCCATGCCGGCGTGCCGCTCGCGCAGCGCGAGCGTGGTGCCGAGGATGCTGTTGTCCGGCGTGTTGCCGGGCAGGCCGGTCGGCATCGCGCCGTCGAGGACGCTGGTCTGCAGGAACAGCCGGCCGGACGGCGGCTGTCCCGCCATGCCGTTCTTCGGGCTGGGCAGCGGCAGGCCGGCCTCGATCGCGCGCCGATCGCCGTCGGCGATGAGCTCGTCGATGAAGCGGCTGACCTGGCGGGCGTTGCGCGCGACTTCGGAAACGCCCTTTTTGGCCGAGTCGAGCTCCTCGAGCACCATCATCGGTATGAAGATGTCGTGCTCCTTGAAGCGAAACACCGCGCTGGGGTCGTGCAGCAGGACGTTGGTGTCGAGGACGAACAGGCGCTTGCCGGCGGTGACTTTCCTGGCACTCATCGCTCGCGCCTCGTCCGCGCGGTGCCCGGCGGCGCGTCAGCCCTCATTCACTTCACCGGCTCCATGATCGCGTCGAGGTTCAGGTGATCGCAGAAATCCATGAATTCCCCGCGCAGCCCGGCGATCGACACGTTGGTCGGCACGCTGACGGTCATGTGCAGCGAGAACATCGGCGTGCCGGTGTGCGCGGCGGCGTAGGAACCGGAATACATGTCCTCGACGCCGATGTCGCGCTGGGAAAAGAACTGCGTGATCTCGTGGACGATGCCGACGTGATCCACGGCCACGACCTCGATCGCATAGGGCATCAAATCGCCCTGGCGGCGGCGCGGCTCGGTGCGCTGTGCGACGGTCTTGACCTGAAGCTGATTTTCGAGCCGCGCGAGCTGGGTTTCGATCTTCGCGATCGCGTCCCAGGTGCCGGACAGCAGCATCATCAGCGTGAAGCGATCGCCGAGCACGGTCATGCGGCTGTCGCTGATGCTGCAGCCGCAGTCCTTGATCGCCTTGGTGATTCCTTCGACGAGCCCGTGCCGGTTGGCGCCCATCACGGCAACCGCGATGTGGTTCTGGAGGGTCTCGGGTGGGGGCCGGTTGCTGGATCTCATGGGCGCGCCGCATTGTGCATGCACCCGGACTCCGGTCGCAAGCAGACGCGAGCAGGCGCGCGGACGGTCCCTGTGTCACGCGCGTGTAAAGGCGGAATAGCGAGGCGGTTCATCAACTTGAGTCGGCGACAGGGGGAAGGTACCATGCACGACCGTTTGCGCAGGACAGGTTCATGAGTCGACTTCGGGGCAGCATGGTGGCGATCGTCACGCCGATGGAGGGCGGTGTCGCGCCAGCTTCCGCAATCGACTGGGATGCGCTCGCTCGCCTCGTCGAGTTCCACGTCGAGGCCGGCACCGACGGGATCGTTGCGGTCGGTACCACCGGCGAATCGGCGACGCTCGACGACACCGAACACTGCGAGACGATCCGGCGCTGCATCGACATGGTGCGCGGCCGGGTGCCCGTCATCGCTGGCACCGGCGCGAACTCGACGACCGAGGCGATCCACCTCACCTCGCGCGCGAAGGAGCTGGGCGCCGATGCCTGCCTCCTGGTCACGCCCTACTACAACAAGCCGACGCAGGAAGGCCTGTACCAGCACTACAAGGCGGTCGCCGAGGCCGTCGACATCCCGCAGATTCTCTACAACGTGCCGGGCCGCACCGCCTGCGACATGCTGCCGGAGACGATCGGCCGGCTCGCGGGCGTCGACAACATCATCGGCGTCAAGGAAGCGACCGGTGACGTCGCGCGCGTCGCGCGGCTGCGCGAGGCGTGCGGGCCGGAGTTCCTGCTCTTCAGCGGCGACGATGCGACCGCCCGCGAATTCATGCTGGCCGGCGGCGAAGGCGTGATTTCGGTGACCGCGAACCTCGCGCCGCGCCAGATGCACGAGATGAGCATGGCCGCGCTCGCCGGCGACGCCGCGGCGGCGGCGCAACTCGATGCGCCGCTCGCGGCGCTGCATCGCGATCTGTTCTGTGAATCGAATCCGATTCCGGTCAAGTGGGGGGTGCACGCGATGGGTCTGGCCGGCACGGGCATCCGTCTGCCCTTGACCTGGTTGTCCAGCGTCGGCGAAGCGCGGGTGCGCGCCGCGATGCGCGAGGCCGGCATCCCGCTCGTCATCTGAACGGCGAGGGGCGGCGCGCCGCGAGCCCCGTTCGGCCGTAAGCGAATTCGTTTCGAGGTCAGCACATTCCATGTTCAAGCGTCTCGTGGTCCTCCCGTTGCTGTTCGCGGCCCTCGCCGGCTGCAGTCGTCTCACGTCGAAGCTCGATGCGGTCATCCCCGACAATCGAACCGAGTACCGCAAGAGCCGCACTCTGCCCGATCTCGAAGTGCCGCCGGATCTGACGACCGATGCGATCCGCGATCGCATGGCGATCCCGCAGGGCGGTGAGGAAGCGACGTTCTCGACTTACCAGGAGCGGATCGCGAAGCGCAAGCGCGAAGAGGAGCTCGAACGCTCCGCGAACGATGCGATCAAGGTGCTCGACGACGAGCACATCCTCGCCGTCGCCGGCGCGCCGAAGCAGATCTGGCCGCAACTGCGCGACTTCATGGCGCAGTCGAACTACAAGCTCGAGCTCGACGACGAAGAGCTGGGCGTCATCGAAACCGTGTGGGACGAAAACCCCGACGCCCTGACGCGCGACAAGTTCAAGATCTTCGCCGAGGCCGGTCAGGAAGCCGGCACGACCTTGCTCTACGTCTCGCAGCGCGCCGAGTCGCTGACGCCCGAAGGCGACGACATGGTGTGGAAGCCGACCCAGCGCGACAGCGTGCAGGAGCGCGAGTTTGTCGAGCGCCTGCAGGCCTTTCTCGTCGGCGGCCGCGTGCCGGCGCAGAAGCCGGAGGAGCAGACGGTCGAGGAAGCCTATGGTGCGGCCGCGGCGGCCGACACCGGCAGCGTCGCGGCGGCGGACGACGCAGCGTCCGCGACCGACGAAGTCGCCGCGGACGACGGCGATGACGGCATCGCTTCGCTGGTCGGGGCCGGCAGCGACAAAGTCTATCTCGCGATCCGCCGCGAATTCGCCGACGCCTGGCGCGCGACGGCGCCCGCGCTGGAGCGCGCCGGCTACACGATCGATCAGTCCGACAAGTCGCGCGGCATCTTCTATCTGCGCGTGCCCGCGAGCGAGGGCGAGACGCAGAAGCGCGGCGTGCTGTCCAAGCTCAAATTCTGGGGCGGCGACGACGAGCACGAGCTGCAGTTGAACCTGACCGGCGTCGGCAGCAAGACCGAGGCCGTCGTACTCGATCGCGAAGGCCGCTGGGAGACCGGCGACATCGCGCGCAAGATCCTCGAGAAGCTCGAGCACGAGCTGGAAAACGGCGGCGCCTGAGGCCGGCGATGCGTTGCGCGCTCGTCGGCAGCGGCAGCGCCGGCAACGCGCTGATCGTGGCCACCGCGACCACCGCGCTGCTCGTCGACTGCGGCTACTCGATCAAGGCCTTGGCGGCGCGCCTCGCCGCGCTGGACTTCGATCCCTGCGACCTGTCCGCCGTGCTCGTCACCCACGAGCACGACGATCACCTGGGCGGCGTGCTGCCGCTGTCGCGCCGCTATCGCGTGCCCATACGCTGGGCGCCCGGCACGGCGCTGGCGGCGATCGCGCGTCACGGGGAGGCCGTCGAGGCCGAAGCGTTCTCGCCGCACGCGCCTTTCACCATCGGCGACATCGAGATCACGCCCGTGCCCGTGCCGCACGACGCGCGCGAGCCGACGCAGTTCGTGTTTCGCCACGGCGAGCGCCGGCTCGGGGTGCTGACCGATCTCGGCAGCCTCACGCCGCACGTGATCGCCGCTTACGCCGACTGCGACGCGCTGTGCCTCGAGTTCAACCACGATCTCGGGCGCCTGATGAACAGCGACTACCCGCCGTCGCTGCGCCAGCGGATCGGCAGCGCCTGGGGCCATCTCAGCAACGCGCAGGCCGAGCGCCTGCTCGCGAAGCTCAAAGGACCGAAGCTCCAGCGCGTCGTCGCGGCGCATCTGAGCCAACGCACCAACCACCCGGAGCTGGTCGCCGAATGCCTCGCCCGCGTCGCGCCCGAGCTCGACGCGATCATCGCGTCGCAGGACGCGGTGGTGCCCTGGTTCGAGGTTTGAACGGATAGATTTGCCACAGAGAACGTCGTGTTCCGTGGCAGCGCGAAGCGCAGATCTGAGACCGTAGGTTCGCGGCAATTGCGGAAATCGGCGCCGATCCCGGATTCGCGCTGCTCATCCGGGCTACAAGAAAACTGAAGACGTAGGTTGGGCTGACGAAGGAAGCCCAACCTACTTGCTCCTCACGCGTTCTTCCGAACATGCGCGCGCAGGCGCTGGCGTTTCTTGATCTGGCGCTTGCTCAGCGGGTTCTTGCGGCCGTGGAAGGGATTGTCGCCGTGCTTGAACTCTATCTTCACCGGCGTGCCGACGAGGCGCAGCGCCTTGCGGTAGAAGCCCGCGAGATAGCGGCGATAGCTGTCGGGGACGTGATCGGTCTGGTTGCCGTGGATGACGATAGTCGGCGGGTTCTTGCCGCCCATGTGCGCATAGCGCAGCTTGATCCGGCGCCCGTTGACGAGCGGCGGGTTGTGCGTCTCGACCGCGCGGTAGAGCAGCTCGGTCAGATCGCTGGTCTGGACCTCGACGTAGGCCGAGCGGTGCGCGGCATCGATGGCTTCGAACAGCTCGCCGACGCCGGTGCCGTGCAGCGCGGAGATGAAGCGTATCTCGGCGAAATCGATGAACTCGAGCCGCCTGTCGATCTGGCGTTTCATTTCCTCGCGCGCTTCGACGCTCATACCGTCCCATTTGTTGACGGCGACGAGCAGCGAGCGGCCGACCTCGAGCACGCCGCCGAGCACGCTGAGATCCTGCTCGGACAGCGACTCGCGCGCATCGAGCACGACGATGACGACCTGCGCGAGATCGATCGCCTGCAGCGTCTTCACCGCGCTGAACTTCTCGACCACGTCGGTGACGCGGCTGCGGCGTCTGATCCCGGCCGTGTCGATCAGCGTATAGCGACGGCCGTGGCGCTCGAGCGGCACGGCGACGCTGTCGTGCGTCGTGCCGGGCAGATCCGCCGTGAGCATGCGCTGCTCGCCGAGCATGCGATTGACCAGGGTCGATTTGCCGACGTTCGGGCGTCCGACGATGGCGACGCGCACGCCCGAGGCTGCTTCCTCCTCGGCGAGCTCGTCCCGCCGCGGCCAGTCGCGCGTGACGGCCGCGACGAGCTCCTCGACGCCGGTCCCGTGCGCCGCGGACACGGGATACGGCTCGCCGAGGCCGAGGCCCGCGTATTCGGCGCGCACGAGATCCGGATTCATGCTCTCCGCCTTGTTGACGGCGAGCAGGATCGGCTTGCCGCTGCGACGTAGCTGCCGGGCGAGCTCCTCGTCGGTCGCGGTCAGGCCTTCGCGCGCGTCGACGACGAAGACCCCGGCTGCGCATTCATCCAGCGCCTGCAGGGCCTGCTGCGTGACCGCCGCGGCCAGCTCGCCTTCGCTCGCGATGCCGCCGGTATCGACGACGAGATAGGCGGCGCGGCCGATGCGCCCGACGCCGAGCTTCACGTCGCGCGTCACGCCCGGCACGTCGGCGACCAGCGCGTCGCGCGTGCGCGTGATGCGATTGAACAGCGTCGATTTGCCGACGTTCGGACGCCCGATGATCGCGAAGGCGGGCTTGAACTGCTGGCGGAGTTCGAGGGCCAACGGGCGCGTCTACTCGGCGCTGAACGCCGCCATCTTGCCGGTCGAGCTGTAGCCCGCGATCGCGCCGCCGATGTCGATGGGCTTGGCGATGATGCGCTCGTCGTCGATGCGGCCGCGGCCGACCACTTCGCCGGTCTTCGCATCCAGCCAGTGCAGATAGCCTTCGAAGTCACCGACGATCACGTAGCCGCGATAGCGCAGCGGACCGGTGAGCTGGCGGTTCTTGAACTGCTTCTGCTGCCACACCGAGGAGCCGTCGGCGCGCGACAGCGCCCACACGTAGCCGCGCTCGTCGGTGACGTAGACGTTTTCGTCGTCGACCGCGACCTCGGTATAGGAGGAGATGTCGCGCGTCCATTCGAGGCTGCCGTCGCCGAGCGAGACGGCGGCGACGCGGCCCTGGAAGCTGTCGATGTAGACCGTCTCGTCGCGGATCACGGGCTCGGCGTCGATGTCGACGAGGCGCTCGAGCTCGGAGCGGCCGGTCGGCTCGGCGAGCCGCGTCTCCCACAGTTCCTTGCCCGTTGCGAGATCGAGGGCCGTCATGCGGCCGTTGTCGAAGCCCGCGATCACCATGCCGCTGTGGATGACGGGCGGCGCGGTGCCGCGCAGCGTCAGCGTCGGGATCGTGCGATCGAACACCCACTTCTCGTTCCCGGTCTCGGCGTCCAGCGCATAGAGCTTGCCGTCGCCGGTGCGGACCGCGACGACGCCCTCGGCGGCGACGGGCGCGGCGAGCACTTCGCTGGAGACGTCCGCGATCCATTCCTTCTTGCCCGACTCCGCATTGCGCGCGATGACCTGCGCCTCCGAGGTGCCGACATAGACCTTGCCCTCGCCGACGCCGGGCCCGCCCGAAATCAAGCGCTTCTTGTCCCGTTCTTCCCACGTCACCTTGCCGGTGCTCGCATCGATGGCCATCACGCGGCCATCGCGATCGGCGGTGAATATGCGCTCGTCGAGCGCGGCCGGGAGGAGCTTCAAATACAGCTCGTCGGCGCCCTTGCCGTAGCGGCCGTCCCACAGCTTCTTGATCGTGATTTTCGATTCGAACTTCTTGTCGAGCTCGGCCGGCGCGAGACGCTTGGCCTCCCTGCGCGCCTCGGCCTTCTGTTCGTCGTCGCCGCCGAACCAGCCGCCGACGGTGTCTTTCACTGCCGCAGCCTGATCGGCACAGCCGTTGACGAGCGCTGCCGCGGCGACGAGCACCAGCAGGGCAAAGATGCGCCGCATGCTAGTGCGCCTTCGGATCGAGGCCGAGGGCTTCGATCTTCAGCTCGATCAGGCGCGTATCGGCGCCGGCGTCGGCGACGAGCTTCTGCGCCTGCGCATAGGCCTTCACGGCCTCGTCGCGCCGGCCGAGACGGGCGAGGATGTCGCCCTTCAGCTCGGCGAAGCGCTCGCCGTACGCGCTGCCGACTTGCTCGAACAGCTTCAGCGCCGCTTCGGCGTCGCCTTCGGCGAGCACGAGCTGCGCCATGCGCGCCTTCGCGATCGCCGCGATCTCTTCGCTGCCGGCGTGATCGATCACCCACTGCAGATGCGTCTTCGCCGCGTCGGGCTTGCCGTCGTCGACCTCGAGCTTCGCGAGCAGGAGGCCGGTCAGGCGCGCATAGCTGCTGTCGGGGTAGGCTTTCAGAATCGCCTCGCCGGTCTCGAGCGCTTCCTTGCCGCCGCCCTGCGCGGCGAGATTCAGAAACTGCTCGTAGTTGATCGAGGCGTTTTCGGCTTTGGCGTCCTGCATGCCGTCCCAGTAACGATAGCCGCCGAGGCCGGCGAGGCCGACGGCGAGCCCGAGCACGATCGACTTGCCGTTGGTCCGCCACCACTCCCTGATGGCATCGACCTGTTCGCGTTCAGACGTATAGCCTTCCACCCAATGATCTCCTCGAATCCGCGCCGGGGTCCCGGCGGGCCGGCCATTATAGGCCGGAGTCAGTTCTTCGCCCGCGTCGCTGCGTGGTCGCCGGCGAGCAGCGCGCTGAGCGTGGGCGCGAGCTCCTCGCGCGCGATGCGCCGCTGCTCGCCCTGGCCGCGCAGCGGCTTCAAGCTCACCGTGCCGCTGGCGAGCTCCTCGCCGCCGAGAATGAGCGCAAACTGCGCGCCGCTGCGATCCGCGCGTTTCATCAACGCCTTCATGCTGCCGCCGCCGCACGCGCAGAGCGTGCGCGCCGCCGGCACGGCGTCGCGCAGGTATTCGGCGAGCAGCAACGCCGCCTGTGATTCGGCCTCGGAGGCGGCGACGACGCAGAGCTCGGCGTCGGTGACGATCGCCTCATCGCGCTGTGCGAGCAGCTCGACCAGGCGTTCGAGGCCCATCGCGAAGCCGATCGCCGGCGTCGGTTTGCCGCCCATGAGCTCGACCAGGCCGTCGTAGCGTCCGCCTGCACAGACCGTTCCCTGCGCGCCGAGTTCGTTCGTGATCCACTCGAACACCGTCTTGCCGTAGTAGTCGAGCCCGCGCACCAGCAGGGGATTGACGACGAACTCGAGGCCGGCCGCCGTGAGGCAGGCACAGACCGCGTCGAAGTGCGCGCGCGACTCGGCGCCGAGGTGATCGACGAGCCGCGGCGCGGCGTCGATCAGCGGCCGCAGCGCCGGGTTCTTGGAGTCAAGGATACGCAGCGGATTGCGCTCCAGCC
Source organism: Gammaproteobacteria bacterium (assembly GCA_035325705.1). GTDB lineage: Bacteria > Pseudomonadota > Gammaproteobacteria. Next base: position 25,652 of record DAOKZI010000014.1, on the reverse strand, counting down.
GCAGCCGGCTCTCCTCGTCGAGCAGCGCCGCGCGATCGCCGAAGTACTCGCGCAGCGCCGTGCGATAGGACTCGCGCTCGGCGGCGACGCCGAGCGTGTTCAGCTCGAGCCTGAGATCCGTGAGGCCGAGCATGCGCCACAGCCGCGCCGTCAGCAGGATGATCTCGGCGTCGATGTCGGGACCGGCCAGCCCGAAGGCCTCGGCCCCGATCTGGTGGAACTGGCGGTAGCGGCCCTTCTGCGGCCGCTCGTGACGGAACATCGGGCCCGCATACCACAGGCGGAGCTGCGGCTGCTGGTTCAATAGCCCGTGTTCGAGCACCGCGCGCACGCAACCGGCCGTGCCCTCCGGTCGCAGGCTCAGGCTGTCGCCGTTGCGATCGGCGAAGGTGTACATCTCCTTCTGCACGATGTCGGTGGTGTCGCCGATCGAGCGCTCGAAGACGCCGGTCGCCTCGAGGATCGGCAGGCGGATCTGCTGATAGCCATAGGACGCCAGCACGCCGGCGACGCAGCGCTCGAGCCGCTGCCAGCGCGCGCTCGCCGGCGGCGCGACGTCGTTCATGCCGCGGATGGCGCGGAGTTCCTGCTTCACACGTGCTCCGAAGGATTGAAAAGTTGCGCGACGCTCAGGGCTCGCCGACCGCCATGCGCGCAACGCCGTTGACGGCGTGCGCATTGACGTCGACGGCCTTGCCGCGGAAGGTCAGGCTCACGGCGGGCGCATTGCCGATCACGAGATCGTAGGGCGGCTTGCCCGTGACCGCGATCCGATCGCCGCCCTTGATCAGCCCGAAATGCAGCCGCGAACGGTTCAGATCGGTGATCTCGACCCAGGAATCACGTTTCGCGACGAGCACGAGCTCGCCGCTCGGCGCCGGGCTCGCCGGCGCCGCCGGGGTTTCTGCCGTTGCGTCGGCGGCGGACGCCGCCGCCGGCGCGTTCGCCGGCAGGACTTCGTCGATCGGCGGCGGCGCCGAGCCATCGGTCTGGCGACGCCAGGTTTGCGGCTCTTCGAGCGGCCCGCCCGCGTGCTCGACGATCGTCCACGTATACGGCAGCGGGATCGAGGGCTCGGCGGGCACCGCCGCCGTCGCGCCCGCCCTCGGATCGTCGGTCGGCGGCGGCGCCACCTGGCTGCTGTAGTGACGCTGCCACCACACCGCGACGAGCAGCAGCACGGCCGCACCGATCGCATAGCTGATGAACTGGATGCGTTTGCTCGAGCTCGTGATCTGCGCCGGCGCGCGCGACTCGAAGTCGGCGAGCGCGGGCTCGGCGACGTTGGCGAGCGCCGTGTACTGGGCGAGCACGGCGGCCGGATCGACGCCGAGCTCCTTCGCCATCGAGCGGATGTAGCCTTTGGTGAAGGCGGGACCGGCCAGACGCTCCCAGGCCTCGTCCTCGACGGCCTCGATGATGCGCGGCTCCAGCCGCAGCCGCTGCGCGAGCGCCTCGCGCTCGAGGCCCAGGGCTTCGCGCGCCTGGCGCAGCATCGCGCCGGGACCCTGCGCGACGCGCGCCGCACTGGGGACCAGATCGTTCGCCGTGTGCACTAGTTCAGCTCGCCGCGCTGGAGCTGGCCGGCTTCGCGCGAATCGGGAAACTTGTTGCGCAGGCCGATCGCATAGCTCGCGGCCTTGTCGGCGTCACCGAGCGCCTTGGAGAGCCGGATGCCGAAGGCGAGCGAGCGCGGCGTCTGCGGCGCGATCGCGAGGTAGCGCTTGTAGTAGCGCTCGGCGTCGGCGAAGGCGCCGCGGTCGTAGTGGATCTGCGCCATCTGCAGCAGGGCCGGCGCGACCATCGGGTTCTTCTCGAGCGCGGCGCGAAAATGATCTTCCGCGCGCGCCGGATCCTTCGCCTGCATCGCGCACAGCCCCGCGTTGGTCAGCGCGATCTCGGGCGTGCGATACAGCGGGTTCTTCACCGCTTCGGTGAAGCGCGCCTGTCCTTCCTCGTAGCGCTTCTGCTGGCACAGGAACTGGCCATAGTTGTTCAGCGCCATCGAGTTGCCGGGATCGGCGCGCAGCGCCGCTTTGAAGCTCTCTTCGGCCTCGTCGAACTGGCGCAGCCGCGTGCGCAGCAGGCCCATCGCATTGTGCGCGTCGACGAAGTGCGGATCGATCTCCAGCGCTTTCTGCAGCTTCTTCAAGGCGAGCTCGTTGTCGCCGTCCTTCATGTATTCGATGCCGAGCTGCGTGTTCAGCCCGGCGACCTTCGCGCGCTCGTCGGTGCCGGCATCGGGTTTCGGCTTCGGCGCCGACTGGCAGGCGGCCAGCGCGGCGGCGACGCACACGACGAGGGCCGCGAGCGCCGCGCGGCGAAAGGCAGATCCGTTCACGGCCGAAGCTCCTCTTGCGCGCGGCGGTGCCGCGCGCTGCGTGCCTGCACGCGACCGACGAGCTGCCCGCAGGCCGCGTCGATGTCTTCACCGCGCGTCTTGCGCGTGATGGTCAGCAGCCCCGCCTTCGACAGCTCGCGCCGAAACGCGTCGATCGCCGCCGGCGTCGAGCGCCGGTAGCCGGCGCCGACGACGGGGTTGTACGGGATCAGATTCATCTTCGCCGGCACGCCGCGCAGGATGCGCACCAGCTCCTTCGCATGAGCGATCGTGTCGTTGACGCCGTCGAGCATCACGTACTCGAAGGTGATGTGCTCGTGCGGATTGTCGCCGACGTAGCGCTTGCAGGCGGCGAGCAGCTCGGCAATCGGCCAGGTCCGGTTGATCGGGACGAGCTCATTGCGCAGCTCGTCGTCAGGCGCGTGCAAGGACACCGCGAGACTGACCGGCAGGGTTTCCCGCAGGCGATCGATGTGCGGCACGTGGCCGGCGGTCGACAGCGTCACGCGCTTGCGGCCCAGGTTGTAGGCGTGATCGTCGAGCATCAGCCGCATCGCCGGCACCACGTTGTCGAAGTTCATCAGCGGCTCGCCCATGCCCATCATCACGACGTTCGTGATCCGCCGCCGGGTCTTCGGATGCTGGCCGAGATGGCGCGCGGCGATCCACACCTGGCCGATGATTTCGGCGACGCCGAGATCGCGGCTGAAGCCCTGCTTCGCGGTCGCGCAGAAGCTGCAGTTCATCGCACAGCCGGCCTGCGAGGACACGCACAGCGTGCCCCGATCCATCTCCGGGATGAATACCGTCTCGATCGCGTTGCCGCCGTCGACGCGCAGCAGCCACTTGAGCGTGCCGTCACCCGATTCGTGGACGCTGACGATCTCCGGCAGGCGCAGCTCGCCGAGGACCGCGAGTTTCTCGCGCAGCGCCTGGCCGAAATTCGTCATCAGCGCGAGCTCGAGCACGCCCTGCTGATGCACCCATTTGATGAACTGAGTCGCGCGATAGCCGCGCTCGCCGTGCGCGACCAGCAGCGCCGCGAGCGCGGCGCCGTCGTAGTCGAGCAGATTGCGACGCGGCGGCTCCATGGATCGCGTCAGCGCGAGCAGATTTCGCTCTCGGCGAAGAAGAACGCGATTTCCTCGCGCGCGGTTTCCGGCGCGTCCGAGCCGTGCACGGCATTCTCGGAGATGTCCTTGCCGAATTCGGCGCGGATCGTGCCGGGAGCGGCCTTCTTCGGATCGGTCGCCCCCATCACCTCGCGGTTCTTGAGGATGGCGTTCTCGCCTTCGAGCACCTGCACGAGGATCGGGCCGGACGTCATGAAGTCGACCAGCTCCTGGAAAAACGGGCGTTCGCGATGGACGGCGTAGAAGCGACCGGCCTGCTCGGCCGAGAGCTTCATCATCTTGGCGGCGACGATGCGCAGGCCGGCTGCTTCGAATTTGGCGAGGATGGCGCCGATGTGGTTGTCCTTGACGGCGCTGGGTTTGACGATGGAAATGGTGCGTTCGATGGCCATGACCGGGAGGTCTCCTGGAGATAGGACATAAGGCATTGAAAAAGCGGGCTGTATTATATTGGCTGCCGTGCAATAAAGCACGGCGCGCGAGGGCCGCTCACGAACGCCGGCAGTGGCCGGCGGCCCGCGGCGGCGGCGGGCGAGGGCGGCGGACTCAGTACAGGCCGGTTTCCAGGCGGGCAGCCTCGGACATCATGTCCGAGTTCCACGGCGGATCGAAAGTGAGCTCGACGTCGACCTCGCTCACGTGCGGCACTTCGCTGACCTTGCTGCGCACGTCGTCGACGAGGATCGGGCCCATGCCGCAGCCGGGCGCGGTCAGGGTCATGTCGATCTCGACGCGGTTGCCGCCGTCCGGCAGCGGCACGATTTCACAGCGGTAGATCAGTCCCAGTTCGACGATGTTGATGGGGATTTCGGGGTCGTAGCAGGTACGGAGCTGATCCCAGATCAAGCTCTCGTCGACGCGGCCGTCGGCGGCCGCGGGCGTCTCGGCGGACACCGGCCCGGCGCTGCGCTCCATGCCGAGCGCGTCGAGATGCTCGGGCGAAATGCGCGCGAGATTGCCGTGGACGTTGACCGTCACCGAGCCGCCGAGCGCCTGCGTTACGAACACTTGGGTGCCGGCTTTCAGCGTCACCGGCGTCCCCTCGGGGATCAGCACGGCCGGGCAGTCCCGGGCCAGCGCGACGGGGGTGCGGACGTCGATCGAGGCATTCATGGCAATGGCTCCGAGCTCAGCGCAGGATGTCGCGCGCTTTCGCCAGGGCGCTGACGAAGCGATCGACGTCCTCGAAAGTGTTGTAGAGGGCAAACGAGGCCCGGGCGGTCCCGACCAGGCCGTAGTGCTGCATGACCGGCATCGCGCAGTGATGGCCGGTGCGGATCGCGATGCCCTGGCTGTCGAGCAGCACGCCCAGATCCTGCGGATGCACGCCGTCGATGACGAAGGACAGCACCGCCGCCTTCTCGCGCGCCGTACCGATCGGGCGAAGATCCGGAAACTCGCGCAGCGCCGCGGTCGCGCGCGCCAGGACGGCGCGCTCATGCGCGATCGCGCCCGCGAAGTCGAGCCCCGCGAGCCAGTCGAAGGCAGCCTTGAGCCCGATTGCGCCGGCGATGTCCGGCGTGCCGGCCTCGAACTTGTACGGAATGTCGTTGAACTCCGTGTGCTCGAAGCTGACGGTCTTGATCATGTCGCCGCCGCCCTGCCACGGCGGCATCGCTTCGAGCAGCGCGGCCTTCGCATAGAGCACGCCGATGCCGGTCGGGCCGAACAGCTTGTGGCCCGAGAAGGCGAAGAAATCGCAGTCCAGCGCGCGCACGTCGACCGCGGCGTGGGCTACGGACTGGGCGCCGTCGATCAGCACCTTCGCGCCGGCCGCGTGCGCCAGCGCGACGATGCGGCCGACCGGGTTCACGGTGCCCAGCGCATTCGACACGTGGCCGATCGCCACGAGCTTCGTGCGCGCGGACAGCAGAGCTTCGAACGCCGCCATGTCGAGCTCGCCGCGCTCGTCGATCGGCGCGACCTTCAATACCGTGCCCCGCTGCTTCGCGAGCATCTGCCAGGGCACGATGTTCGCGTGATGCTCGGCGGCGCCGATCAGGATTTCGTCGCCTGCGCGCAGGAACTCGCGCGCATAGCTCTGCGCGATGAGGTTGATGGCCTCGGTAGTGCCGCGCGTGAACACGATTTCGCGCGCCTCGGCGGCGTTCAGGAAGCGCCGCGCGGCCTCGCGCGCGGCTTCGAACTCGTCGGTCGCGCGCTGCGACAGCGTATGCACGCCGCGATGCACGTTCGCGTTGATCGTCTCGTAGTAGCGGCTCGTCGCCTCGATCACGGCGCGCGGCTTCTGCGTCGTCGCCGCATTGTCGAGATACACGAGCGGCTTGCCGTGCACGCTCGTCGCGAGTATCGGGAATTCGGCGCGTACGCGCGCGACCTCGAAGGGCGCGACGCTCGCGTTCGCGGTGGACGATTCGGCGATCTGGCGGGACGGTGCGTTCATGGGCTTTCTTCCACGGGTGTCGGCAGCGGCACGTCGGCGCGACCGGCGAGCGCGGCCGTGAGCCAGGCGCGCAGCGGCGCGAACTGCACCTGCTCGACGACGGCTTGCGCGAAGCCGAAGGTCAGCAGCGCGCGCGCTTCGGCGGCGGGGATGCCGCGCGACTGCAGATAGAACACCGCCGCCTCGTCGATCTGGCCGACGGTCGCGCCGTGCGTACAGACGACGTCGTCGGCATAGATCTCGAGCTCGGGCTTGGTGTCGATTTCCGCCGTCGGCGACAGCAGGAGGTTGTGGCTCGCCTGCTGCGCCGAGATCTTCTGCGCGCCGGGCCGCACCAGCACCTGACCGCGGAACACGCCGCGCCCGTCGCCGTCGGCCAAGCCCTTGTACAGCTCCTCGCTGACGGTGTGCGCGGCCTGGTGATCGATGAAGGTCTGATGATCGATGTGCTGGCCCGCGCCGGCGACGAACAGGCCGTTCAGCGTCACTCGCGCGCCCGGTTCGGCCAGCGCGGCGCGGACGTCGATGCGCGTGAGCCGTCCGCCGAAGACAAAGGAGTAGGAGCTCAGCGCGGCGTCGCGGGCCGCGCGCAGGCGCACGCTGCCGATGTGATTGGCCTGCGCGGCTTCGGCCGTCAGCCGGTAGTGCGTGAGCTCGCTGCCCGCGGCCGCCTCGATGTCCGTCGACGCATTGGTCAGATTCGTCGCGGCCTCGCGGCCGTAGTGCACCTCGACGAGCTCGAGGCGGCTGCGCGCGCCGACGCGCACCTTGATCACGGAGGCGATGTGGCCGCGCGCCTCGGCGCCTTCGTACAAGAACAACACCGTCAGCGGCCGCGCGATGGCGGCGTCCGCCGCCACTTCGATCAGAGCGCCGTCTTCGACGAACGCGGCGTTCAGGGCGTCGAACACCGGCGCATCGTCCGCCGCGCCGCGCTCGAACAGCGACGCGAGCGCGGCCGGCTGCTCGGCGAGCATGGCCGACAGTGGGCGCACGGTGAGACCGGCTTCGCTGATGGGCGAGGACAAGGCCGCGCTGTAGCGCCCGTCGACGAACACGAGCCGCGGGCCGTCGCCCGCGATCAGCGGCAGCGCCGCGTGCTCGGATGACGGCGACGCCGGCCGGGTCGCGGCGAGCGTGAGGCCGGCGAGATCGGTGTACTTCCAGTCCTCCTCGCGCGGCGACGGCAGCCCGCGACGCCGGGCGTTCGCGAACGCGCGCGCGCGCAGCGGCGCGAAGGGCGCGTCGGCGTCGACGCGAAACTCGCGGGCGAGCGTGTCGAGCAGCGCCGCCATCTCAGGCCACCGCAGTAGGCAGCAGCCAGTCGTAGCCGCGCTGCTCGAGCTCGAGCGCGAGCTCGCGCGGTCCCGACTTGACGATACGTCCCTGCGCGAGCACGTGCACGGCGTCGGGCACGATGTAGTCGAGCAGGCGCTGATAGTGCGTGACGACGAGGAAGGAACGCGCCGGATCGCGTAGCTGGTTGACGCCCTCGGCGACGATGCGCAGCGCGTCGATGTCGAGGCCGGAGTCGGTCTCGTCCAGCACCGCGAGGCGCGGCTCGAGCACGCACATCTGGAATACTTCGTTGCGCTTCTTCTCGCCACCGGAAAAGCCCTGGTTCACCGGACGGTTCAGCAGGCTTTCCTTGAGGCCGACGATTTTCGTCTTCGCTTTCACGAGATTGAGGAACTGCACCGCGTCCATCTCGGGCAGGCCGCGGTACTTGCGGATCCCGTTCAGCGCGGCCTTCAGCATGTAGACGTTGTTCACGCCCGGGATCTCGAGCGGATACTGGAAGGCGAGGAACACGCCTTCGCCGGCCCGCGCCTCGGGCTCGAGCGCGAGCAGATCCTTGCCGTCGAAGGTGACGCTGCCGCGCGTCACCGTATAGCCGGGCTTGCCCGCGATCACGTGCGCGAGCGTGCTCTTGCCGGAACCGTTCGGGCCCATGATGGCGTGAACCTGGCCGGATGGCAGCTCGAGATCGAGTCCGCGCAGAATAGGCTTGCCTTCGATCTCGACGTGAAGATTTTCGATTTTGAGCATGGGTCTGTGATCGTTTACGGATGATGACGCGGCGTCCTGGCCGCGCTCGTTCAGCCGACCGCCCCCTCGAGGCTGATCGACAGCAGTTTCTGCGCTTCCACGGCAAACTCCATCGGCAGCTCCTTGAAGACCTGCTTGCAGAAGCCGTTGACGATGAGGTTCACGGCGTCCTCGTTGCCGATCCCGCGACTGCGCAGGTAGAACAACTGGTCTTCGCTGATCTTGGAGGTCGAGGCTTCGTGCTCGACCTTCGCCGAGCTGTTCTTCACTTCGACGTAGGGGAAGGTGTGCGCGCCGCAGCGGTCGCCCATCAGCAAGGAATCGCACTGCGTGTAGTTGCGCGCGCCTTCGGCGCTGCGCGCGATGCGCACGAGGCCGCGGTAGGCGTTCTGGCCGCGCCCGGCCGAGATGCCCTTCGACACGATCGTGCTGCGCGTGTTGCGGCCGAGATGGATCATCTTCGTGCCGGTGTCCGCCTGCTGGCGGTTGTTGGTGAGCGCGACCGAATAGAACTCGCCGACCGAGTTCTCGCCGCGCAGCACGCAGCTCGGATATTTCCAGGTGATCGCCGAGCCGGTCTCGACCTGCGTCCACGAGATCTTCGAGTTGCGACCGCGGCAGTCGCCGCGCTTGGTCACGAAGTTGTAGATGCCGCCGCGTCCTTCCTCGTCACCCGGGTACCAGTTCTGCACCGTCGAGTATTTGATCTCGGCGTCGTCCAGCGCGATCAGCTCGACCACCGCCGCGTGTAGCTGGTTCTCGTCGCGCTGCGGCGCCGTGCAGCCTTCGAGATAGCTGACGTAGCTGCCGGCATCGGCGACGATCAGCGTGCGCTCGAACTGCCCGGTGTTCATCGCGTTCATGCGGAAGTAGGTCGACAGCTCCATCGGGCAGCGCGTGTTCTTCGGGATGTAGACGAAGGAGCCGTCGGAAAACACCGCCGAGTTGAGGGCCGCGAAGTAGTTGTCGTGTTGCGGCACGACCGAGCCGAGGTAGCGCTGCACGAGCTCGGGATGCTCGCGCACCGCCTCCGAGAACGAGCAGAAGATGACGCCGGCAGCGGCGAGCTTCTCCTTGAAGGTCGTGTGCACGGACACGCTGTCGAATACCACGTCGACGGCGACGCCGGCCAGCATCTTCTGCTCTTCGAGCGGAATGCCGAGCTTGTTGTAGGTCTCGATCAGCTTCGGGTCGACCTCGTCGAGGCTCTGCGGTCGGTCCTTCTGCGATTTCGGCGCGGCATAGTAAGAGATCGCCTGGTAGTCGATCTTCGGATAATGCACGTGCGCCCAGGTGGGCTCCGCCATCCGGCACCAGCGCGCATAGGCCTTCAGCCGCCAGTCGAGCATCCAGCGCGGCTCGCCCTTCTTCGCCGACAGGAAGCGGATCGTGTCTTCGGACAGACCGGGCGGCAGGCTCTCCTGCTCGATGTCGGTATAGAAACCGGCATCGTACTTCTGGCCGATGAACGACTGGACGTCGGGAGACGTGGCCATGACTCAGACGTTGAAGCTTTCGCCGCAGCCGCAGGTCGCGGCGACGTTCGGGTTCTGGAACTTGAAGCTCTCGTTGAGCCCGTCGCGCGTGAAATCGACGACGGTGCCGTCGAGATACTTGAGGCTTTCGTCGTCGACGATCACCTGCACGCCGTGCGATTCGAACACGGTGTCGTGGGCGGTGATTTCGCGCGCCGGCTGCACCACATAGGCATAGCCGGAGCAGCCGGTGGCCTTGATGCCGACGCGCAGGCCGTTGCCGCCCTGCGGGCCGCTGAGGAAGCGCTGCGCGTGCTGCGCGGCGCGTTCGGTCAGGGTCACTGACATGATTCGATCTCCTGAAAAGTCGAGGGCGCGGGCTTCAGGCCACGCTGCTCTCGGTGTGCGCGGCCGCCGTCGGCCATTTGCGCAGCACCTGGACGTCGCCGCTGCCGCGCGTCTTCGCGACCACGGACTCGAGCGTGACGCTCGATAGGTAGAGCCGGATCTGGGAGCTCAATTCCTCCCATAGATCGTGGGTGATGCAGCCGTGATCCCCCTGGCAGTTCCGCTTGCCCTTGCAGCGCGTGGCGTCGACCGATTCGTCGACCGCGTCGATGACGTCGGCGATCGAGATTTCGGCGCGCGGACGGCCGAGCCGGTAGCCGCCGCCCGGGCCGCGCGTGCCGTCGACGAGGCTCCGGCGCCGCAGCGCAGCAAACAGTTGTTCGAGGTAGGACTGGGAAATGCCGTGCCGTTCGGCGATTTCGGCCAGCGAAATCCGTCCCTTGTCCTGATTGAGCGCAAGTTCCACCATCGCCGTGACGGCATAACGGCCCTTAGTCGTTAATCGCATCTGTACCCCCGAGCGGAATACCAAGAGTGACCGTTGGTAATTGTCCCGGAAACCTAGTAATACAGTCAAGATCTAATTGCGGCGTTTTGAGCGTTGCCGCAATGCAGCACGACGGAGCGGGGGCGCCGGGCCGCGCGGCCCGCGCGTTCAGGGCTCGATGCCGTGGCGGCGCAGGGCGCTCTCCAGCGCCGTGAGCTGCTGCTCGAGCCGGGCGGCGTGCTGCTGGACTTGTTCCAGTTGCTGGACCAGCGGGTCCTTCAGATCGCGCGCCAGACCATAGGCGTCGAAGCGCGGGCCGGCCGCGGGCCGGGCCGCTTCGGCGTGCTCGAGATCCGCGGTCGGCGCCTTGCCGCCCGCGATGCGGCCGGGGATGCCGACCACGGTCGCGCCGTCCGGCACGTCCTTGACGACGACCGCGTTGGAGCCGACGCGCGCGTTCTCGCCGACCGTGATCGGCCCCAGCACCTTCGCGCCGGCGCCGATGACGACCCCGCGCTTGAGGGTCGGATGGCGCTTGCCCTTGTTCCAGGTCGTGCCGCCCAGCGTCACGCCGTGATAGAGCGTCACGTCGTCGCCGATCTCGGCGGTCTCGCCGATCACCACGCCCATGCCGTGGTCGATGAAGAAGCGCCGGCCGATCGTCGCGCCCGGATGGATCTCGATGCCGGTCAGCATGCGGCCGAGGTGCGACAGCAGCCGCGCCAGCCATTTGAAGCCGCGTCGCCACAGCGCGTTCGCCGCGCGATGGACGATCAGCGCGTGTACGCCCGGATAGGTGGTGAGGACCTCGAAGGCGTTACGCGCCGCCGGATCGCGATCGAAGATGCTGCGAATGTCTTCTTTGAGCTGGTCGAACATGATGGCAGGATACCGTCCCGGGCCGCTGCCGAGGGCGGCGGATTTGTTGGCGAATTGTTGGCGGATGCTTGCGATCCGCGAGAGCTGCAGTGACGGATCAGCAGGACGATCGAGCGAAGCGCGTGAGCTTACTACAGGTGGCCCACAGCGTGCTCGCGGCCCTTTTCGGCGTTCAGAGCGAACGCAATCGCCAGCGCGACTTCGAGCGCGGCTCGGGGCGGACCTTCGTCGTCGCCGGCCTGCTCGGCGGCGTCCTGTTCGTTCTCGCCATCGTTCTCGTCGTCAAGCTGGTGCTTCGCGCAGCCACGAGCTGAGGGCCGCGCCGGCGGCTGCAAACTTCGTCGCCAGCCCTTGCAGATGACCTCGCCGATCGCGCGGGGCACGTTCGCGCCGTCTTCGTCCGAACTCTCTGATTCTCCGACTTTCTGCGCTCCTTGAGCGCGCGCGCGCGCGCCGGCTGGCACGTCGCGTGCACCGCCGGCGGCAAGCCGCGAACGTCGCGGTCGCGCCATCGCGCCAGGAAGCACATGGACAATCCCGGACAGTTGATCGATCTGCCCCCCGCGCTTGCGCTAGCGACGGTCTTCGCCGGCGGCGTCGCGGTCAGTTTCACGCCCTGCGTGTATCCAATCGTGCCGGTCACGCTCGGCATCATCGGCGCGCGCAGCGCCGGCGCTCGCTGGCGCGGTTTCTTGTTGTCCTCGGTCTATGTGCTCGGCATGGCGCTCACCTATGCCTCGCTCGGCGCCTTTGCCGCGCTGTCCGGCAAGTTGTTCGGCCAGATCTCGGCGAGCCCGTGGACGCACTTCGCGGTTGCGAACCTGTGTCTCGTCTTCGGGCTCGCGATGCTCGACGTGTTCCACATACCGCAGCTCGGGCTCGGCGCCGGTCCCGTGCAACGCGGACCGCGGAGTTTGCTCGGCGTGTTCCTGTTCGGCATGGCCGCGGGCTTCATCGTCGGTCCGTGCACGGCGCCGGTGCTGGGCACGCTGCTCGTCTACGTGGGCAGCCAGCGGAATCTGTTCTATGGCTTCCTGTTGCTGCTGTGTTTCGGCTACGGCGTGGGTTTCCTGCTCATCCTTCTCGGCACCTTCACCGGACTGTTGACCTCGCTGCCGCGCTCCGGCCTGTGGATGGAGCGGGTCAAGAAAGCGTTCGGCTGGGGCATGGTCGGCGTCGCCGAGTTTCTGCTGATCAAGACCGGAGAGCTCCTGATATGAAACGGCCGTGGCGCATGCGGATCGCTGCGCTATTCATCCTGCTTGTAGCCGGTGTCGCCGCGCAGCCCGTGTTCGCTACCGACGTGCTCAGCGACGAGCAGCGTTTCCGCGCCATCGACATGCAAAAGCGCGAGATCGACTTGAATGAATTGCTGACAACGCACAAGGCCGTGCTCGTCAACTTCTGGGCGACGTGGTGCGCGCTGTGCAAGGAAGAGATTCCCGAACTTGCCAAGCTGTACGCGGCGCAGCGCGAAGACGGGATCGCGATTATCGGCATCAACGTCGCCGAGTCGCCGAGGAAGGTGCACGCGTATGCGAAAAAGCTCGGCATTCACTATCCGGTGGTGCTCGACCGCGAGTCTGCGATCGCGGAAGCGTGGAATGTGGTCGGGCTGCCGGTCAGCGTGTTGGTGCATGCCGACGGCGCGCTCGGTGGACCGTACAGCGGTTGGACCCCTGAGCTTCAGCGCGATGTGCAGGCGCTGATGGCGCCATGAAGGGGTGTCTTCTCATCGCCGTCGCGGCCGGCCTGCTGCTGATAGCCGGCTGCGCCCATCAGCGAGAGCTCGCGCCGTCCTCGGACGACGCCTTGGTCAGCGATCTGATCGCGCTGTTCGACGCGGCGAAGGCCGGCGACGCGCGCTACCTCGTCGTCGAGGGCCGCCCTTACCTGGTCTTCGATCAGCAGTCGCAGGAAGCGCTCGCGGCTTGGCCGCGCGACGCGTCGCTGGAGGTGCGACGCGCTTTTCTGAGGCGGATGGTCGAACGCGCAGCAACACTCGGCAACGAGCGCACCGGGCTCGAACTCGGACGCGTGCCGGCCGCCGAGCTTGCGCGGTTCGCGGCTGCGCATGCGCTGACCGCGAGCGGAACGATGGCGCAGGCCGTGAACGGCGGCTATGTCGCTGCCGCCGCTCGCCTGCGGGATCGCGAGCTCGCGACGGTGGCGCAGCTCGCCGACGATGCCGCGCTCGATGCGTATCGCAGTGAGCTGTCCTCGCACATTGAGGAGTCGATCAAAACCAAGGGTCGCACTTGGCGCCAGCTCGCTTTGCTGCCGCTCGCGCCGTTCGTACGTCTGTGGATGGGCATGCACATTGCGACCGCGGCCGACGAGATCGTCGCCGGTGATTTCTCGGACGCGACGCTGTACCTGCCGCCGACCGCTTCCGACGGCGACAGCGACCCCGCGCAGCTCGGCGACGAGGCGTTGCTCGCGCGCTACGCGCCGGTGATCGCCGTCGAGCACAAGGATGCGGTCAGCTACGATTTGAACGCAGATCGCTTCGGTGAAGTCCAGATGAGCGGCGTCGATTTGCCGCACGCGCAGCCGAGGATCGACATCGAGCATCCGGCGGTCTACACCTATGTGCAGCATGCGACCATCGACGCCGTCGCCGTGAAGCAGCTCGTCTACACGTTCTGGTTCCCCGAGCGGCCGAAGCTGAACGGGGCCTTTGACCCGGAAGTCGGTACCACGCAGGGCGCGATCATCCGCGTGACCTTGAATGCGGCGAACGAGCCCGTGATCTACGAGAACGTCTCGAGCTGCGGCTGCTATTACAAAGTGTTTCCCGCCGCCGAACTCGAACAGCGGGCGGCACGGCAGTACGGCGCGCCGCTGAAGCACAAGCGCTTCGCGCTGGAGAACGACGTGCCGCGCAAGATCGACGTCAATATACCGAACCTCGTCGAAGGCGAAGGCCGCGTCGTCGCGTCCTATACGGCGGGTGCTCACGACGTCGCGACGATTGCGCCGTTCGAAGGCGCCGGCGAGCGCGCGCATCGCACTTATCGCATGCTGCCCTACGAGGCGCTCGAGAGCCTGCCGTTCAACGGCGGCACGATCAGCATGTTCGACGAGGAAGGGCTCGTGCGCAGCGCCGATCGTCTGGAGGCGACGCTGCTCGCTGCTTCCGGCATGTACCATGCGGGCACACCGCGCCAGCGCGGCACGCTGATGATTTACTTCGATCAGGCGGATTTCGATGATCCCGCGCTGCTGGCGCGTTACCTCCGGCTCCCGCGCGGCGCCTTCGCGGCGGACCGCCCGGTCGCGACGCTCGCTCACTGAGCGGGCGGAAAGGTCCCGGTCGTGATCGCCTCGAAACCGCTGTCGCGATGAATCAGGAACAAGGCCGAAATCCCGAGCCGGTGCGCGAGCGCGGGCCCGCGTGCGGGCCCGAGCACGAGCAGGCCGGTGGCGAGCGCGTCGGCGCGCATGCACGCGGCATCGAGCACCGTGACCGAGGCGAGCGCGTGCGCGATCGGCCGCCCGGTCGCGGGATCGATCTCGTGCGAATAGCGCCGGCCTTCGAACTCGAAGTACTGGCGGTAGTCGCCCGAGGTCGCGAGCGCGGTGTCGCGCAGCGCGAGCACGCGCGCGATCTCGGCGGTGCCGGCTTCGGGCCAGGCCACGCCGACCTGCCACGGCGCGCGGGGGGGGCGCCGCCCCCCCCTCCGGGTCTCACCCCCCCCCCC
>DAOKZI010000014.1:0-10822 GCA_035325705.1 Gammaproteobacteria bacterium | reverse complement strand
GGGGGGGCCCCGGTTCCGGGCGGGCCCGCCGGCCGCCGCGCGGGGCGTGGGGGGGGCGCCCCCCCGCGACTCTGGATCTCACCGCCGACCTCGACGAGGAAGTCCCGGTGCCCCGTGCTCGCGAGCCAGTCCGCGACGCGGTCGACCGCATAGCCCTTGGCGATCGCGGACAAATCGACGTAGACGTCGCCCCGGTCCTTGCGGATCCGCGGCGGCGCGGCGGCGAAGTGCAGCAGGTGCTGCCCCACCCGGGCCCGCGCCGCGGCGAGCGCCGCGTCCGAGGGCGGCGTGGACGGCCTGCGATCCGGGCCGAAGCCCCACAGGTTCACGATCGGACCGACCGTGACGTCGAAGGCCCCCTCGGTGATCTCGCTGACGGCGGCCGCCGTCTGCAGCACCGTGTACAGCGCCGGTGACACCGGCACCCAGTCGGTGCCGGTCTGCGCATTGAAGCGGGACAGCTCGGAGTCCGCGCGCCAGGTCGACATCGTGGCGTCGACTTCGTCCAGCCGCTGCTGAATCCCCGCCCGCAGCGCCAAATCGGGATACTGCGGCGCAACGATGGTCACTCGATAATGGGTGCCCATGGTGTCGCCCGTGAGGGTCGCGGTGGCGGCTGCAGCGCACAGCGCCGGTACGGACGTCGAGCCGAGTAGCACCCACATAACGCAGTGCAACAAAAGCCCCCGGAATTTGTCCCGTCGTTTCAATTGCTTGGACCTGCACACGAGGAGGCGTGTTTGGCTTACAGCGTGACGGCCGCCGCCTTGGCTAGGGTGTCGCACCCGGAGACAATCACAGGCACGGCGTCCATGTGTCTGAATTCCGAGCACTTATTCTCTCGATTTCTCGATTCCAGTTGATTTGAATCAAACAGGCCTACGCACAAGAGCCGTTAATGGTGTGGTGCGGCAAATTGTCGCACCCGGCGGCAACAGATTCGCGACCATGAGGAGCGGATGGTCGCGCCGATAACCGATGACCAAGGAGCCCATTGCCATGCGCAAGAAGAGTGAAATCGAGGGGGAGCTCGACCACGAGCTCGACAAGAATCGGCGGCAATTCCTGAATACCGCCGCCATCGCCGGCCTCGCCGGCACCGGCATGGCCATGGGCATGGCCGCGTGCAGCGACGAAAAGCCGCCGGCGACCGCCGCCGCGCCGGCCCCTGCTGCAGCGCCCACCGCGGCCCCGGCGGCGGCGCCGGCCGCCGACGCCGCCGCGGCCACGCACCTCAAGCCCGGTGAGCTCGACACCTATTACGGCCTGTGGAGCGGCGGTCACACCGGCGACGTCCGCATCCTGGGCCTGCCGTCCGGCCGCGAGATCCACCGCATCCCCTGCTTCGTGCCGGACGCCCTCGTCGGCTGGGGCATCACCAACGAATCGAAGGCAGTGATGGGCACGGGCCCGGACGGCCGTCTGAAGTACACGGTCGGCGACACCCACCACGTCCACGCCTCTTACAAGGACGGCAACTACGACGGCCGCTACGCCTGGGTCAACGACAAGATCAACAGCCGCATCGCGCGCATGCGCCTCGACTACTTCGTTTGCGACAAGATTACGGAGCTGCCCAACGTCCAGGGTTTCCACGGCATCTTCCCCGACAAGCGCGATCCGGTGGATCCGGCGATCAATTACACCACGCGCGTGTTTTGCGGTGCGGAGTTCCATATCCCGCAGCCCAATGCCGGAACCAACATGGAGGCTGCCGATCAATACCGCGCGCTGTTCTCCTGCGTGGACGCGGAAAGCATGGAAGTGCGCTGGCAGGTGCTGATCGACGGCAACTGCGATCTCGTCGCGACCTCCTTCGACGGCAAGCTCGCGGCGACCAACCAGTACAACACCGAGAATGGCGTGCACTACGAAGACATGATGTCGGCGGAGCGCGACGGCTGTCTGTTCTTCCACATCGCGCGCATCGAGCAGGCGGTGAAGGACGGCAAGTTCACGACCATCGGCGATTCGCCGGTGCCCGTCGTCGACGGCACGCTCGCGGCGAACGCGGATCCGAAGACCGCGCTGGTCGCACGCGTCAGCGTGCCGAAGAATCCGCACGGCGTGAACGCGAGTCCCGACGGCAAGTACTTCATCTGCGCCGGCAAGCTGTCGCCGACGGCCACCGTCATCGAGCTCGCCAAGGTGCTCGACTGGTTCGACGGCAAGCTCGACGCGCTCGACAAGGCCATCGCCGCCGAAGTCGAGCTCGGTCTCGGGCCGCTGCACACGGCCTTCGACGGCCGCGGCAATGCCTACACCACCTTGTTCCTCGACAGTCAGGTCGTGAAATGGAACATCGAGGACGCCATTCGCTTCACCGCCGGCGACAACACCGTGAAATACGTCGTCGATCGGCTCGACGTGCAGTATCAGCCCGGTCACATCAACGCCTCGCAGTCCGAGACCGTGGCGGCCGACGGCAAGTGGCTCGCGGTCGGCTGCAAGTTCTCGAAGGATCGCTACCTGCCGGTCGGTCCGCTGCACTGTGAGAACGAGCAGCTCATCGACATCTCGGGCGAGAAGATGGTGCTGATCGCGGATCACCCGGTGCGTCCGGAGCCGCACGACTTCGTCATCTTCAAGCGCGAGCTGCTGCAACCGAAGCAGATCTACACGCTCGAAGACTTCCCGCTGGCGGTGAAGGACGCCGCGGATGCCGGCGTGACGCGCGACGGCAACAAGGTCACCGTGCGCATCGTGTCCCAGGCGCCGGCGTTCACGCCGCGCGAGTTCTCGGTGAAGCAGGGCGACGAGGTCACCATCATCATGACCAATCATGACAAGGTGGAAGACCTCACCCACGGGTTCGCGATTCCGAAATACAACATCAACTTCATCGCGAACCCGCAGGAGACCAAGTCCGTGACCTTCACGGCCGACAAGCCGGGCGTGTTCTGGGCGTATTGCACGCACTTCTGTCACGCCTTGCATCTGGAGATGCGCAGCCGCATGTTGGTGGAGCCGGCCTGAGCCGGGAGAGGACGGACGGCCACGCGCCGCCGGTTCGTCCGTCCTCTTTTCAAACTACGGGATCCGGCATCGTTCCGGTCCCGAACTGGCGGCGCCTTGGATTTGTGCGATGTACTCGATTCCAGTCCCTTCCCTGTCGCGCGCCGCCGCGATGTCTGTGCTCGCCGTCCTGCTGGCCTTCGCGACGGCGCTGGTGGATGCGCGCTTTGCCGCGGCCGCGGGCAAGGGCACTTACGAGGCGCCGCTGCCGGTCGAGCTGTCGACCAGCCCGGATCTATGCGCCTACGTGCCCTGCAAAGAGGTGCTGCCCGGCGCCGAGCGCTTCTCGCCGCGCATCGGCAAGCCCGCCTACGTAGAGGCCTATCGCAGCGTCGACGGTCGCCAGGAGCTCGTCGGCTACGTGTTTCTGTCCACCGACATCGTCGATATCCCGGCCTACTCGGGCAAACCGGTGGTGACGCTGATCGGCATGGACACGCAGGGCATCATCCGGGGCACCAAGATCCTGCGGCACAGCGAGCCGATCCTCCTGCTCGGCATCCCGGAAGAGACGCTGACGAAGTTCATCAACCAGTACCTCGGCCGTTTCGTCGGCGACAAGATCGAGATCGGCAAGGCGACCGAAGGCGCGATCGGGCTCGACGCCATCACGGGCGCCACCGTCACCGTCATCGCCGAGAACCAGGTGATCATGCGCTCCGGCGTCGCGATCGCCCGCCAGGTCGGCCTGCTCAAGACCGAGCCGAAACCTCCGGCGCGCTGGACGCCGATCGACGAGCGTTTGAGCTGGGCGCAACTGGTGGCCGAGGGCAGCGTCAGCCGGCTCACCGTGCACGCCGAGGAGCTCGGCCTGCCGCCGCAGCCCGCGCCCGTGATCGACATGTACTTCGGGCTGCTGAACACCCCGAGCGTCGGCCGCAGCCTGCTCGGCGCCGCGGCGTACTCGAGCCTGATGTCGCGCCTGAAGCCCGGCGAGCACGCGATTTTCGTGATCGCGAACGGTACGGAGTCCTTCAAGGGTTCGGGCTTCGTGCGCGGCGGTATCTATGACCGCGTGCAGGTCGCGCAACAGATGGACACCTTCACGTTCCGCGATCTCGACTACCTGAACCTGTGGGGCATCGAGGCGGAAGGCGCGCCGAGCTATGCGGAGTCCGCCATCTTCATCATCCGCGATCCGGGCTTCGGCGCGACCTATCCTTGGAACCTCGTGTTCCTCGGCAACAAGCTCGACCGCACGACCGGCAGCCGCAGCTTCGTCAGTTTCGCGCAGGAGAACTGGGTGCCGGCACGCTATCTCGAAGGCGGCCGGCCCGTGGTCCAGAGGCCCGAGCCGACCTGGAAACGCGTGTGGAAACCGCGCATCCCCGAGCTTGTCGTCTTCACGGCCCTGCTCGGCATGGTGGCGGTCGTCTACGCGCTGCGCGAGAAGCTGACGCGGCGCGCGAGCCGCCGCAACAAGTGGCCCGTCAACATCTTCAAGTATTCGGCGTGGGTCATCAGCATCGGCTTCGTCGGTTTCGGCGTGCTCGCCGTACCTTCGATCACGCAGGTGCTGACCTGGTTCCATTCGATGCTGTTCCAGTGGACCTGGGAGCTGTTCCTGAGCGATCCCTTCATCTTCATCTTCTGGATCTTCATCATCGTCACCGTGTTCGTGTGGGGTCGCGGACTCTTCTGCGGCTGGCTGTGCCCCTTCGGCTCGCTGTCCGAGCTGCTCTACAAGCTCGCGCGCGTCGCCGGCCTGAAGCGCTTCCAGTTCAAGCTGCCGGACCGCTGGCATCACCGGCTCAAGTGGGTCAAGTACGCGGTGTTCGTCGCGCTGCTGGTGGTGTCGATGTTCTCGATGGGACTGGCCGAGAAGCTGGCCGAGATCGAGCCGTTCAAGACGACTTTCCTCGTCGGCCTCGCCAATCGTAGCTGG
Source organism: Gammaproteobacteria bacterium (assembly GCA_035325705.1). Taxonomy (GTDB): domain Bacteria; phylum Pseudomonadota; class Gammaproteobacteria. Next base: position 5,922 of record DAOKZI010000014.1, on the reverse strand, counting down.
CCCTACACGCTGTTCGCGGCCGCGCTGCTCGGCCTGTCGCTGTTCATCGAGCGGCCGTTCTGCAAATATCTGTGCCCGCTCGGCGCGGCGCTCGCGATGCCTTCGACCTTCCGCTGGTTCGGCCTGAAGCGCAAACAGGAATGCGCGAGCTGCCAGGCCTGCGCCGTCGGTTGCGGCGCGCAGGCCATCGACAAGGACGGGCGCATCGATCACCGCGAATGCCTGCACTGCCTGGACTGCATGATTCTCTACACGGATACCCATACCTGTCCGCCGCTGGTGCAGGAGCGCAAGCGGCGCGAGAAGCAGGGGCTCGCGCTGACGCCGATCGGCCGCGACGGCTACTTCATTCCGATCAAGGTCGAACCGCTGGCGGCGCCGGCGGCGCGCAAGAGCGGCGAGGTCGATCCGCGCCTGCCGACCGATCGCGCGCATCCGCCCTATGCGATGCCGAAGAGCAAGCTGCGCTGGCTGCTCGCGGAGGCCTGGGATCACCTGTGGCCGTGGCGCCGCGAGGTATTCCACTCCGACCTCGTGTGGCAGGCCGCGACGCTCGCGCTCGGCGGCGGCGTGACGCTAGTGTGGGTGCTGGCGGCATTCGGCCGCATCGAGGCGATCGCCGTCATCGGCTGGTGGTTCGCGTGGAGCGTGTTCGAGGTGCTGGTGCGTCTCGATTCCAAGCGCTACGTCAAGGACGGCCCGTGGTGGCAGCGGACCTATCGCGTCGCCACCGTGATGGACATGCTGAGCTATGTCGGCTTCAAGAACCTGCTGATCGGCGCCGCGCTGTTCCTGGTCTTGAAGTCGCTGCACTTGCTGACGATCGCCTCGGCATGAGGCGAGTGCCGCGCTGGACGGCGCTCTGCTGCGGGCTGCTCGCGATCTCCGCGGGCGCGGCAGAGTGGCGAGTCCGGCCCGGCGAGTCGATTCAGCAGGCCATCGAGCGCGCGGCGGCGCGGGACGTCGTCGTCGTCGCGGCCGGGCACTACGCGGAGCGCCTGCGCATCGACAAGCCGCTGACGCTGCGCGGCGAAGGCCGGCCGCAGCTACGCGGCGGTCTGATCGGCGACGTCATCCGCGTCACGGCGCCGGACGTCACGATCGAAAGCCTGCTCGTGATGGACTCCGGCGACAGCCTGAAGGATCAGAACGCCGGCATCTATCTCCAGCCCGGCGCGCACCGCGCGACGGTGCGCGGCTGCGAGCTGCACTACAATCTGTTCGGCCTGTGGATCGAGAAAGCCGACGACGTGCGCATCGAGGACAATCTCATCACCGGCAAGCGCGACTATCGCTCGCCTCAGCGCGGCAACGGCATCCAGCTCTACAACGCGCAGCGGGCGCGCATCATCGACAATCGCATCAGCTTCGTGCGCGACGCGATCTACGTCGACGTCTCGCACGACGCGGTGTTCCGCGGCAACCGCCTCCACCACAGCCGCTACGGCACGCACTACATGAACTCCTATCGCAATCTGTGGGAGGGCAACGATAGCTGGCACAACCGCGGCGGGCTCGCGCTGATGGAAGTGCGCGATCAGACCGTGCGCGGCAATCGCGCCTGGGACAATTCGGATCACGGCATCATGCTGCGTACGATCCAGGACGCGGTCGTCGAGGACAACGTCGTCGCCGGCAACGTGCGCGGCTTCTTCATCTACGACGCGGAGTACAACACGCTGCGCGATAACCTCGTCGTCGACAACGCCGTCGGCGTACATCTATGGGCGGGCTCGAAGAACAATCTCGTCGAGGGCAATGATTTCGTCGGCAATCGCGAGCAGGTGCGCTACGTCGGTGCGCGCGACGAGCCCTGGGGCGGCGAGCGCGGCAACTACTGGAGCAACTACCTCGGCTGGGATCGCGACGGCGACGGCCGCGGCGACGTGCCCTTCGAGGCCAACGATCTCGTCGATCGCCTCACCTGGCGCCATCCGCTGGCGCAGCTCCTGCTCGCGAGCCCGGCCGTGCAGACGCTGCGGCTCGTCGGCCGCCAGTTCCCCGTGCTGCGCGCGCCCAGCGTCGTCGACGCTGCGCCTCGCATGCAGCCGCGACATCCCGCATGGAGACAATGGCGTGAACGGATCGAGCAGCGGTTCCACTGAGGCGGCCGCGGCCGTGCGCGTGCTGGGCGTGTCGCGCCACTACGGCGCGGTGCGGGCCGTCGACGGCGTCGATCTCGCGATCGCGCGCGGCGAGCTGTTCGGCCTCATCGGCCACAACGGCGCCGGCAAGAGCACGCTGTTCAAAATGATGCTGGGCCTCGTGCGGCCCACGCGCGGCAGCGTGCAGGTCGACGGCATCGACGTCGGCGGCAGCGCCTTCCGCGCGGTGCGCCGGCGCATCGGCTATCTGCCCGAGAACGTCGTCTTCTACGATAATTTGAGCGGCTACGAGACGCTGCGCTTCTTCGCGCGCCTGAAGGCCGCGCCCGAGACCGAGTGCGTCGGGCTGCTCCGCCGCGTCGGTCTCGGCGGCGCGGCGCGACGTCGCCTGCGCGAATACTCCAAGGGCATGCGGCAGCGCCTCGGCCTCGCGCAGGCGCTGCTCGGCGATCCGCAACTGCTGTTCCTCGACGAGCCGACCACCGGCCTCGATCCCGAAGGCGTGCGCGACTTCTACGCGATATTGAACGAGCTGAAAGCGGACGGCGCGACGATTGTGCTGACCTCGCACGTGCTGGCCGAGATCCAGCAGCGCGTCGATCGCCTGGCGATCATGGCGGCCGGCCGCGTGCGCGCCGTCGGCAGCGTGCCGGCGCTGCGCGCCGAGCGCGATCTGCCGGTGCGGATCACCGTCGAGGTCGCGCCCGGCATGCTCGCCGGCGTGCGCACGGCGCTCGCCGTGCTCCCGCTCGAGCTGGGCGAGACGGGCGGCACGACGCTGGAGATCGCCGCGCCGCGCGCCTTGAAGCTCGACGTGCTGTCGAGCTTGGCGAGGGCGGGATCGGCGATCCGCGACGTCGAGGTCCGCGAAGCGTCGCTCGAAGACCTCTTCTTCGGCGAAGGAAATCCGTGATGAACTTCGAGCTCGCCCCCGTCGCGACCGTCGCCGGCAAGGAATTCTGGGATCGCATCCGCAGCCTCTGGGTGCTCGCGATCGCGCTGCTGTTCACGGTGTTCGCGCTCGCGATCGCCTACTTCGGCGGCGCGCAGCAGGGCGCGGTCGGCTTCCGCTCGATCGGCTTCACGATCGCGAGCCTGGTCAGTCTCGTCATCTACCTGATCCCGCTGATCGCGCTACTGCTCGGCTTCGACGCCATCGTCGGCGAGCGCGAGCGCGGCTCGCTCGACCTTCTGCTGTCGCTGCCGATCACGCGCGTCGAGCTCCTGCTCGGCAAGTACCTGGGGCTAGCCGCGGCCCTCGCCTTTTCGACGCTCGCCGGCTTCGGGCTCGTCGCCCTGGTGCTCGCGCGCCAGCTCGATCTCGGCGGGCTCGGGGCCTATGCGAGCTTCATGTTGAGCTCGATCCTGCTCGGCTGCGCCTTTCTCGCCATCGCCGTGCTGCTGTCGGTCGTCGCCAGCGATCGCACGCGCGCGTCCGGGCTCGCGGTCGCGACCTGGTTCGTGTTCGTGCTGCTGTTCGATCTGCTGCTGCTCGGCGTGCTGGTCGTCGGCGGCGGGCGGATCGGCGGCGCGGCGCTGCCCTATCTGCTGCTGCTGAACCCGGCCGACGTCTTTCGCATCCTGAACGTGCATGCGATCGAGGACGTCGGCAGCGCCTATGGTCTCGCCACCGTGTTTCCCCCCGAACTCGCCCACGACGGCCTGTTGTACGCTGCGCTCCTCGCCTGGTGCGTCGTGCCGCTCGCCGTCGCGGCCTGGAGGTTTCGCCGATGATTTCCGTGCCCAGACTCTGGTTGTTCGCCGCCGTGCTCCTGCTCGCCGCCTGCGGGGAGCAGGGATCGACGACGGCGAGCGCGCCCGTCGACTTCACCGCCTCGACCGCCTGCGTGCTCGACGGCATGCTGCTCGCCGAGCATCCGGGACCGAAAGCGCAGATTCACTACGAAGGCGCGGCCGCGCCGGATTTCTTCTGCGACACGGTCGAGATGTTCAACGTCTACCTGCAGCCGGAGCAGGTGCGGCCGGTGCGCGCGCTCTACGTGCAGGACATGGGCAAGGCGGACTGGGATGCGCCGCGCGGCCAGTGGATCGACGCGCGCAGCGCCTTCTACGTCGTCGGCAGCAAGCGCCGCGGCTCGATGGGTCCGACCATCGCTTCCTTTGCCGAGCGCGAGGCCGCCGCGCGCTTCGCCGGCGAATACGGCGGAGAGGTGCTGCCCTTCGGCGAGATCAAGCCGGAAATGGCAATCCTGGACGGCGGCGCCCTGCACGATCAGCACATGTGAAGCGCGGCAGAGCGGACCGTCGAGCATTCCGTAGCCCGGGTGGAGCGCGCAGCGCGTAACCCGGGATCGGCGCCCGCCGTTCTCTCATGCATTCGAGAAGATCCGGCGCGCTGCGCGCCCGCCGCGTATGGCCGAAAGTAGTCCGTATCGGGTATGCCGATCCCGGGTTCCGCTATGCTGCACCCGGGCTACGAAGAAACAGGATCCTTAGGAGCGCCGAATGTTGGGCTTCCTTCGTCAGCCCAACCTACCTTCGGGCCTCTACTCCCGGGCCGCGTAGTATCGTAGCCCGGGTGGAGCGCGCAGCGCGTAACCCGGGATCGGCGCCCGCCGTTCTCTCATGCATTCGAGAAGATCCGGCGCGCTGCGCGCCCGCCGCGTATGGCCGAAAGTAGTCCGTATCGGGTATGCCGATCCCGGGTTCCGCTATGCTGCACCCGGGCTACGAAGAAACAGGATCCTTAGGAGCGCCGAATGTCGGGCTTCCTTCGTCAGCCCAACCTACCTTCGGGCCTCTACTCCCGGGCCGCACAGCCCAGCGCCGCGCAGCCCGGAAGCAGCGCGCTCAGCTCGACTTCTGCACCATGAAATCGACGGCGGCCTTGACTTCCTCGTCGGTCAGGCTCGCGTTGCCGCCGCGCGCCGGCATCATGCCCTTCTGGCCCGTGAAGCCTTCGAGCGCGTGCTTGTACAGCGTGTCCTTGCCCTGCGCGATGCGCGGACCCCAGTCGTCCTTGTTGCCGGGCATCGGCGCGCCGGCGACGCCGGCCGCATGGCACAGCGCGCAGACGTTGTTGTAAACCTTCTGGCCGTCGACCGCACCGGCAGCCGCGACGGAGTCGCCCGCGGGCGCGGCGGGTGCGGTCGGGGGGGCAGCGGCTAGCGGCGGGGGCGCCGCCCCCTCCGGGGCGGGCCTCGATCGGGGGGGGGGGCTTCCGCAGTTCCCCCACGCAGGGGACCCCGGCCCCCGCCACGAGCCCGGCAGCCGGCGCGCCAGACCCCTCTGCCGTCCTGGCGCCGCTGCGCGAGGCGGTGCTCGCCCGACAGGTGGAAACGGCGTATCACTGGGTGCGTGACGGGACGCTCGCCCTCGACCTGCCCCTCATCTTCGACGGACGGGAGGTGCTGGCGCACCTGCGCTTTCGCCGGGGTCCCGAGCGTGACGAGGATGGCAACGCCGAGCCACCGGCAGGCGGCAAGGGGCCCGCTGGCGTCTTCTTCGACTTCGCCCTCGACCCGCCCGGCCTCGGACCGCTGCGGGCGCAGGCGCACGTGGCGGGATCCCGCCTCGCGGTGCGCTTCCTCGCCGCCTCGGCAGACACGACGCGCCTGATCGGCGACGCCTTGCCGGCCCTGCGGGCCTCGGTCGAGCAGGCCGGCCTCAGCCTGGTACACGCCGAGGCCACGACCGATCCCGACGGCGCGCGACCCGCGCCCCTGCCGTCGCCGGTCCTCCCACGCGGAGGCTCCGTGCTGGATGCGCGCGCATGACGAAGGGCCAGCGTCCAGCTCGTCCCCGCGCAGCGGCCCTGCAGTACGACCCGGGGCACGACCGCGCCCCGCGCCTCGTG
>DAOKZI010000013.1:0-129075 GCA_035325705.1 Gammaproteobacteria bacterium | reverse complement strand
ACGCACGGTTCGGAGGGAGGGGAGGGCGCAGGCCCTTCCCTACCCCTATGGGATCTTCGGTTGCTCGGTGTGCAAATCGAGGATGCATGAAGTCTCTGATTTCGACGTGGCGAAAATTGGTGACAGATTTACTCACCTGCAGCTCGTAGCTTGCCATGAAAGAGAGGCGCCCCCGTTTTCGTAGCCCGGGTGCAGCGTAGCGGAACCCGGGATCCGGCATGCCCGATACGCAAAGGCCTTCGACCTTGCGCGGCGCGCACTGCCGGGGTCTTCGCGGATGCACGAGAGGACGGCGGGCGCCGATCCCGGGTTGCGCGCTGCGCGCTCCACCCGGGCTACGAAAGCGCCGCCCACGTCGGAGACCATGTCTCTTTCATGATCGAGGGCGAGGCGCGCGCCTCATCGCCGTCGGGCTCTACGTTCCCGCCTTCGACGTTCTCGGCGGCGAGCACCCGGCCACACGCAGCGGCGTCGCTCCTGCGAGATCCGCGAATGTCCCGCGCGACTGCCCGCGGCTAACGCAGGCTCTGCAGATAGCTCACGAGCGCGCGCAGATCCGCGCCGGAGAGCTGGCGCAGGCTCGGCATCTGCGCGCCCGGTTTCATGGACTGCGCGTCGGCGATCCAGGCGGCAAGATTCGCCGTGTTGTTGTCGAAGGAGCCGCCGGCGATGTGCGCACGGCTGCCGAGGTGCGTGAGATCGGGGCCGACGAGACCGCGCGCGGGCGTGCCGCGGATCGTGTGGCACAGAGCGCAGGCCGCGGACTGGAATACGTCGCGACCGCGTGCCGCCAGTTCGTCCTCGTACGAAGGCGTTTTCGCGGGTGCACGCTGCGCGTCCAGCCAGGCCTCGAAACGAGCGGGAGTCTCGGCGACGATTTCGACGCGCATGTGCGCGTGCTGTACGCCGCAGAATTCGGCGCACTCTCCGCGGTAGACGCCGGGCGCGTCGGCCATGAGGCGCACGCGGTTCACGCGCCCCGGGACGAGATCGACCTTGCCCTGCAGCTTGGGGATCCAGAACGAATGGATGACGTCGCGCGATTCGAGCTCGACGTCGACGGGTTTGCCGACGGGAATGTGCAGCTCGGTGGGCACGCGCACCGCCAGATCGGGCCGCTCGCCGCGGTACTCGGCCTCGAACCACCACTGCCGTCCGATGATGCGGATGTCCGCGGGCTTGTCCGCGTGCCGATGAGTCGGCGAGGCCTTCATCGGCGAGAACATCAGTCCGAAGAACGCGAGGAACACGGCGGCCGGAACGCCGAGTCCGCCGATCAGGATCCAGGGCCGGCCCTTTTCCTCCTCGGCCGGCGCGTGCACGGCGAAGCTGCCTCCATCGCGGCGTAGCGCGATGTACGCCAGCACGACCCACACGACGGCCGCCGCCGCGCAGAAGCAGATGAGCACCCACCAGCCGAAGCTTGCGATATCCCGCGCGCCGGGACTCGCGCCGTGCATGTAGTCCTGCGGCCCGGCGCACGCCGCACAAAGCAGCGCCGTGACGCACGACGCGACGCGCGCCGTGAGGCGGATCGCCATCGACGTCCGCGGCGCCGACTTCACTGCGGAGGCTCCGGTTCCTGTGGCGTGCGCAGCGCCTGGATGTAGCTCACGAGCTGCCAAATGTATTGCGGCGGCAGCAGCGTGCCCCAGGCCGGCATGCCGTGCGCACGCCCTTCGGCGATCGAATCGAAAATGTCCGCAGCCGCGCTTCCGTAGATCCAGTCTTCGTCGCGCAGGCTCGGTCCCATGCCGCCGCCGGCATGTCCGCCGTGGCAGCCGGCGCAGTTGAACGCCACGAAGAGCTTGCGTCCGGACTGCAGCGCCGAGCCGTCTGCGGCATACGGGTTCTTCGCGGCGGCGTGCGCGCGGCGCGGGCCGGGTATAGGACCCACAGGCTCGGGCTCGCTCAGCGCGGATTCGACGGCTCGCTGCGCGGCGGAAGGCCAGGGCGCGAACGCCGCGGCGCAGGCGAGGAGCAGGCTCAGGAGTGATGCGCCGACGATCGATTTCATGTCTTGCCCTCCGGTTGCGCGAGCAGCGGTACGTGGAAGTCGCGCAGCACCTCGTCGATCTCGGCGCGACGAGCCGCGAACACGCGTTCGACCGCTGTCTTCAGCGCAGTGTCGCCGTGACGCACGCCCGCGGCGATCGAGAACTGCATGGCGGGATCCCGTGCGCGCTCGTCGATCACGGGCGTGACGGTCAGCGCGATCGGCTCACGCGGCGCGAAATAACCGGCGAGCGGCCCCCATGCGATGGCGACGTCGACTTCACCGCGCGCTACCGCATCGATCAGCACGCGCGGCGGATCCGGCAGGGAGTAGTCGCCATAGACGCTGTAGCCGCGGACGTTGTCGACGATGCCGCGCGCGGCCAGCGCCTGGGCGGGAGGCACGTTGGCGTAATCATCACCGATGGCATGCAGTCCGATGGACAGCTTCCGCAGCCGCGGGTCGTCGAGGCTCTTCAGATCGAGGTGCCTGTCGGCCCGCGTGACGAACACGTAGCCGGAGCGGTAGTAAGGCGCGGTGGGCGTGACGCGCTCGAAATCCGCCGGCACGCCCATGACGAGATCGCAGCGGCCGCTGTCGAGCGTGTGGCGGATGAAGCCGCGGCGCTGCGGCCACCAGGTATATTCGAGCGCGCGCCCGAGCTCGCGTGCCAGCAGTCGCGCCAATACGTTTTCAAAGCCTTCGCCGCGCTGATTGGAAAACGGCAGGTTGTTGGGATCCGCGCAGACGCGCAGGGGTTCGGCCACCGCCGGCGGCGCCTCGGCCGCACGGGCCACCGGCACCAGCGCCCACTGAAGACCGGCGCTCGCCGCGAAGTGACCAGCCATCGCGCCGAGCAGGGCGACGAACATCGCCAGCATCAGCAAGGCCTTGTCAGCGTCCGAACACATAGAGCGCTCCGCCGGCCGCCGTGTACTGCTTGATGTCCTTCATGGCGCCGACCACGCCGAGCGCGGCATAGGGATCGTCGGCCGACACGCTGGGGAAGGCCACTGCGCCCATCCATCCGCCTATCCCGGAATACACGGCCACGTATTGCTTGCCGTCGGGGCCGTTGAAGGTGATGGGATTGCCGACGATCCCGGAGCCTGTCTTGAATCGCCACAGCAGCTTGCCGGAGCGCGCGTCCAGGGCTTTGAACCAGCCGTCCATGGTGCCGTAGAACACCAGGTCGCCGGCCGTCGCGAGCACGCCGCTGTATACGGGGAACTTCTCCTCCTTCACTCCCCACACCGGTTGCGCCGCGGCCGGATCCCAGGCGACGAGCTCGCCCTGGTAACCGCCCGGTCCGGGAAACATCTTGACGCTCGCCCCCAGGTACGGCGTACCGGCGATGTAGTTCGACTCGATGCCCTCGTAGTCCATGCAGGTGTTGTGCGCCGGAATGTAGAGCAGTCCGGTGCGCGGCGAAAACGCCGAGGGCACGACTTCCTTGGCGCCGGTGGAAGAAGGGCAGATGCCGCGCGTCACGACACCGTAGCGCGTGCGCTTGTCCGCATTCTCGCGCGCCTTGCCTGTCTGGAGATCGTAGCCGTCGGCCCAGTTGGTGGACGGCTGAAATTTTTCCGCCGACAGCAGCTCGCCCGTGGCGCGGTCGAGCACGAACACGAACCCGGTGCGTCCCGGATGGATCAGCAGCTTGCGAGGCTTGCCGCCGAAGTCCATGTCGACGAGCACGTTCTCCATGATCTCGTCGTAGTCCCAGGCATCGTGGGCCGAAATCTGGTACGCCCAGCGCATGGAGCCGTCGTCCGGATCGCGCGCGATGATCGCGCACGACCATTTGTTGTCGCCGGGTCGCAGATCCGGGTTCCAGACGCCGGGATTGCCGGTGCCGTAGTAGATCAGATCCAGCTCGGGGTCGTAGGAAATCCAGCCCCACACCGTCGAGCCGCCCAACTTCCACTGATCGGCGGGCCATGAAGTCACGCCCAGATCCTTGCCTCGATCCTTGGCGTAGAAGGGCTTGAAGTCGGCGCCGATCTTCGTGTCGGCGTCCGGCCCGGTGTTGTAGGCACGCCAGATCTCGTGCCCGTCGGCGACCGCGAGCGCCGCCACCCAGCCGCGCACGCCGAGCTCGCCGCCCGAATTGCCGACGATGACTTTGTCCTTGACCACCAGCGGCGCCATCGTGATGGTCTCGCCGACGTCGACGTCACCGAGCCGCGTCTTCCAGATCGGCTTGCCGGTCTCGGCATCCACCGCGACGGTGTGCGCGTCCAGCGTGTTGTAGATGATCTTGCCGTCGGCGTACGACGCGCCGCGATTCACGAGATCGCAGCACGCAATCCCGACCGAGCGCGGATCGGGATGAGGTTCGTATACCCACTTCAGCGGTCCGTAGGGCTTCCGGAGGTCGATGGCAATGAGATTGTTGGGATACGGCGTGACCACGTACATCGTGTCGCCGACCACCAGGGGACTGCCTTCGTGGCCGTTCGAAATTCCGGTGTGCATGATGTTCACGGGCTTGAGCTCGCCGACGTTGGCGGTCGTGATCTGAGCCAGCGTGCTGTAACGCGTGTTCGCGAGGTCGCCGTTCGGCAACTGCCATTCGGCGCCGGGAAGCGGCGCGACCATGCGGATATCGTCGGTCGCGGCAGCGCCGGACTGCGCCGGCACCGGCGCGCTCGCGGCCGCTGCAAACAGGGAGCAGGCCGCGGCGAGGACACATTTGAATCTTGCATGCATGACGAGCTTGCCTCAGTGCAGGGTATAGAGGTATGCGGCGATGTCGCGTGCATCGCGCTCGCTGACGTTCATACGCGGCATCGCAGTCGCGGGGATCAGGCCGGGCGCATCCATGATCCAATGCACCAGCGTCTCCGGCGTATTGGGCAGCTCGCCGCCGATGAACGAGCGCTCGGCGAAGAAGTCGAGCGGCGGGCCGACCCGTCCGCGCGCGCGATACAGGCCGGAAATCGTGTGGCAGGCGCTGCATCCGTATTGGAGAACGAGCCGTGCGCCGCGCGCGGCGGAGCCGCCGGTGCGCTGCGCCGCGTACTCTCCGACGTAGCCGGCGTTGCGATCGCTGGCGTAATCACAGCCCGCGAGCAGCAGGCTCGCGATCAACAGGCACGGCGGAATGCAGGCCGAGGCCTTCATGCGCCTTGCCATCTCGGCAATAGATAGAGCAGGAACACGATCACGATCCACACCGCGTCGACGAAATGCCAGTAGAGCGCGGCGGCGTGCAAAGGACGGTGCGGCGGGCGATCGGCGCCGGGCCCGGGTCGCGGCAGGCATGCGACGTAGGTGAGCATCAGCAGACCGACGGCGACGTGCAGGCCGTGGATACTGGTGATCGTGTAGAAAATCGAGCCGTAGGCGTCGCTCGTCGGCAGGACGGCCTTCAGCCGGTCGCGATACTCCAAGCTCTGCAATGCCAGGAAACCGAGGCCGAGGATTACCGCGGCGCCGATTGCGATGCGCGCCATGCCGCTGCGGCCGCGCTTTACGAAATGACGCGCTACTTCGACGCAGACACCGCTCGAGAGCAGCACGCCGAGCATGGCGAGCGCCAGTCCGAGCGCGGGCGGCGCATCCATCGGCCACTTCGCGTTGTTGTCGGCGAGCAAGAAGTAGGCGAAGAACAGCGACACGAACAGGAGCGCTTCGGTGACGATGAGCCAGGCCATGGCCTGCGTGCCCCGTTTCTCGTCCCAGCCGAGCTCACGGATGAGTGTGTCGGCGCCGGCGCCGGCAGCCACCGGCAGTTTTTGAGGCCACAGCCAGTACGCCGTGCACGCCAGCGCCAGCACCAAAAACCCGGCCGTCCAGTCCGGCCGACGCAGCAGTGCGGCCGTGAACAGTGCAGTGAGCAGCAGGGCGAGGACCAGCGGCGCTGCCGTGTCTTCGGGCATGCGGGCGACCGCCTGCGGGCTCGCAAAGCGCCAATGAGTCGCGAGCGTGAGGCGACCCTGGTCGAGAATCCGTTCTCCCTTGGGATCGTCTTCTTCGGCGTATTCGTCCCAGCGCGGATTGCGGCTGGATACCTTGGGAATGTGCACGGAGCCGAACGCCGGCGGCGGTGACGATACCGACCACTCGAGCGTGTCCGCGCCCCAGGGGTCGGCCGGCGCGCGCGCGCCGTGTCGCGCGCTCACGAGGAAATTGACGACGTTGACCGCGACGCCCAGCGCAAACAGATAGGCGCCGAAGGTGATGATCAGGTTCCAGCTATCCCATCCCATGTCGCCGGGATAGGTGTAGATCCGGCGCGGCATGCCCGCGAGCCCCACGAGGTGCATCGGAAAAAACGCGGCATTGAAGCCGACGAACATCAGCCAGAAGCCCCATCGTCCGGCCTTCTCGTTCATCAGGCGGCCCGTCATTTTCGGCAGCCAGTGATAGAAGGCCGCGAAGACGGGAAATACGTTGGCGCCGAGGATCACGTAATGAATGTGGGCGACGATGAAGTAGGTGTCCGTGAGCTGCCAGTCGAACGGGATGTAGGCCGTCACGACGCCCGAAAGTCCACCGATCACGAACAAGGCGATGAATCCCAGGATGAAGCGCAGCGCGGTGGTCATGACGGGCTTGCCGCGCCAGAGCGTCGCGATCCAGGCTGCGACCTGGATGGTGCTCATGACGGAAATGCCGATGCTCGCCGCGCTGAAGAAGCTCATCGTGCGGGTGCTCATGCCGGTCGCGAACATGTGGTGCACCCACACCGCGAGACCGAACAGGCCGGTGAGCACGGTGGCCGTGGCGACCCAGGTGTATCCGGCGAGCGGCCGGCGGGCGTAGACCGGCAGCATCACGGAGATCATGCCGGTCGCGGGCAGGAAGATGATGTAAACCCACGGATGTCCGAAGAACCAGAATAGCTGCTGCCACAGCAGCGGCGTGCCGCCGAGCGCCGGGTCGAAAAAGTGCGTTCCCCACTGGCGATCGAGCAGCAGCATCAGGCAGGCCGCGGTCAGGGCGGGCAGCGCCAGTACGATCAACACCGAGGTGGTGCCCGTGCTGTACATGAGCAGCGGCATGCGCGACAGCCGCATGCCCGGCGCGCGCAGGCGGAAAATGGTGACGAGAAAGTTGATGCCGCCGGCCGTCGTCGAAATCGTCAGGAAGATCAGGCCCAGGGCGTAGAAGTCCATGCCGGGCCCCGACGAAAACTCGCGCAGCGTATAGGGCGCATACGCGAACCAGCCGGCGTGCGGCGCCTGGCCGATGAACAGCCCCGCGTAGATGAAGACGCCGGACAGCAGGAAGGACCAGTAGGTGAACGCGTTCAGGCGCGGCAGCGCCATGTCGCGGGCACCGAGCATCAGCGGCATGAGGTAGTTGCTGAAGCCGGAGAGTATGGGTGCGGCATACCAGAAGATCATGGTGATGCCGTGCATCGTGAAGAGCTGGTCATAGCGCTCGGGGTCGAGCACCGTGAGCTCGGAGGCCGCGAGCTGCACGCGCATCACGAGCGCCTCGATCCCGCCCAGTACGAGGAAAACGAGGGAGGTCACCAAGTAGCGCAGGCCGATCGTCTTGTGGTCGACCGTGGCAAGGCTGCCCCGCAGCGAACGCGGGGTTTCCCATAGCTGCAGGAGGCGGGCGGCGACGGCGGATTCGGACACGGCTGGAACTCCGGCGACGTGGAGTCGGCCGGAGACTCGAGCAAATCGTATGCCGCAAGCCGCGAACCCGCACGCGGCCCGGCGCCGGGGGTCGCACAGCGATACGGGCAACAACTACACGCGCCCGTCCCAAACTTACAAACTAGATGGGCACCCATACAATTTTTGCGTCCTTGCCTACGCGCTGCGCGACCGGTGTGCCGCTAAGATGCGCGCCTTGCCAGGAGGGCGGCACGCATGAAAGGACGCGGGCGAACGGTCAGCGCCGCAATACGCCACGAGGAGCTGACGCTGGAAGTGCTGAAGCAGTTCAGGCTGGTGTACGGCGCGGTACATCGGCACTTCCGCGCGATCGAAAATCGCTGCGGCTTGTCCGGCGCACAGGCATGGATGTTGAGCGAGCTCGCGCATGCGCCTTTGCTCAGCGTCAATGAGCTCGCGATACGCCTGTCGGTACACCAGTCCACGGCGAGCGAGCTGATCGACAAGCTGGTGCGTTCGGGCTACGTGGAGCGCACGGCAGACGAGGTAGACAGGCGCCGGGTGCGGCTGCGTCTGACCCGGCGGGGCGCGACGCTCGCGCGCAGGCTGCCGCAGCCCGCCGAAGGCGTGCTGCCGCGCGCGCTCGGCAGGCTGCCGGACGCTTCCCTGCGGGCGCTGCACGCCAACCTCGAACGGCTGATAGCACAGCTCCAGATGCGGCAGGCGCGCGATGCGCGCTCCTTGATAGCGGACTTGTGAGCACGGCGCACGGCCCGCGGAACGCTGCCTGCCGGCCGCCGCGCCGGATTGCTCGGCTTCGATCTACACGCATGTTCCCGCCGGCGCCGGCGATTCCGGCGGCCGACGGTGAGCGCGAAGGAGCGGAACCATGACGGATTCCAAGTTTCTCGGTGTCGACGTCGAAACCTGGATCGCCGGTGGTGCGGTCGTCCTGCTGGTGGGCGTCGCCCACCTGGTTCTGGGTTGGTGGTCGCGGCGCCGGATGCGCAAGGCGCAGAGTCGTCCGCCGGCGGCGGGGGAGACCGCCGGAGTCCGATACTGGATCGCACGCGGCATGAGCGACGCGATACCGCCGATCGCCTTCATGCTGTGGCTGCACGGCCTGTCACTGGCGTGCACGATGCTGCTGGCGGATTTTCCGGACTCCCGCTGGGCCACGCGCGGTCTCACGGCGATCGATTGGCTGCGCGGTCTGGGATCCCTGGCCGGACTTGCCTGGCTGCTCGCACGCGTCGCACGCACCCTGGAAGCCCTGCTCGCCTCGTTCGCCGAGCGCAGCGAGGCGAGCTGGGGCGAGGTCCTGCTGCCGTTCGTCGGCAAAGCCCTGCGATTCGTCCTGCCGATGCTCGCGCTGATCGTCGGTGCGCCAGCCCTGGCCTTTTCCGCCGGGGCCGAGGAGATGATCGAGAATCTCGCGAGCCTGGCGCTCATCGGCACGGCCGGGCTCATCCTCGTGCAGCTCGTCGAGGCGATGGCGCAACTGGTCCTGCGGCGCTATCGCCTCGATATCGCCGACAACCGCGAAGCGCGCGGCGTCTACACCCAGGTCACCGTGCTCAAGAAGATAGTCATCGGCGTCATCGCGGTGATCGCCATTGCCTCGATGCTGATGGTCTTTCAGCCGGTGCGGCAGTTGGGCACGGCCATGATTGCCTCCGCGGGCGTCGCCGGCATCGTCATCGGTTTCGCCGCGCAGAAGAGCCTCGGTACGATGCTCGCGGGCCTTCAGATCGCCGTGACCCAGCCGATTCGCATCGACGACGTGGTCATCGTCGAAGGCGAATGGGGCAGGATCGAGGAGATCTCGCTGACCTATGTGGTCGTGCGCCTCTGGGATCTGCGCCGGCTCATCGTGCCCATCACCTATTTCATCGAGCAACCGTTCCAGAACTGGACGCGAGTCTCGGCCGACATTCTCGGCACGGTGTTCCTGCGCGTGGACTACGCGGTACCGGTGGATGCGCTGCGCCAGGCGCTCACGCGGATTCTCGAGGCCTCGCCGAACTGGGACCGCAAGGTGAACGTGCTACAGGTGACGGAAGCCACGGAACGCACGCTCGAGCTGCGCGCGCTCGCGAGCGCCAGCGACGCCAGCAAATCCTGGGATCTGCGCTGTGAAGTGCGCGAAAAGCTCGTGGCCTTCATTCAGGAGCACTATCCGAGAAGTTTGCCGCGCCTGCGCGCGACGCTCGAAGCAACGCCTCGCGCCGAGCATTCCGTCCAGAGCCAGGTCGAGCCGTCCAAGGCGGTTTGAAGCGCCGAGACGGGCTCTGCGCGAAAGGGGCGACGAGCGGCGCGCTACGGCGCTTCCCGCTCCGCGCCGACGCGCGTGCAGGCGGGGAGCGCCGCGCCTTCGATCGCCACGCTCGCGTGCGTGCCCTTGCGCCAGAACCAGGTGCCGGCATCGTCGGCCTGCACGTATTTCGCGCCGCTTGCGCTCGGTACCTGCGTGAGCATGAGGCGTCGGCTCGGTAGCACCAGATCGGCGTGGCCGTCCTCGCGCGGCCCGAGGCCGACGAGGGTCTCGCCGCAGCGATATTGATCGACCGGCGGCGCGATCGGGCCCAGCGCGATCGTGCCGAGCTCGGTCTTCGTCGCCGAGATCGGCAAGGTCTGGCTGCGCCAGCGCTTGCGGCCCTTGACGACGAAGGACGCGCGCAGCACCCGCGCGGCGCCCGCCTCCGCAGCCGGCACGTCGATCGTGAACGGAAGCGGCACCTGGCGGCCGTCGAGCGTATAGCGCGCGATCGCGATCGGCGTCTCGCTGCGCGAGTCGAGCACTTCGACGAGCGCGGTGGTGTCCGGCGGCAGCGCGATGCGCATCGGATAGTCCAGCGTGCCGGAATACGTCGTCGCCTTCGCGGCGGGTGCAGGGGGCGGCGCCGTCACGACCGGCGCGGGCGGCGGTGGCGGAGGAGGAGGAGGCGTCGCGCACGCCGCGAGCAGACTGGCGAGTGCCGCGGCGAGTGCAGCGTGTCGTCTAGGCATGGACGTCTTCCGTGCGCTTCCGAGTAGCGTAAGCCTACGCGGCCTCATGCTCGCCCGCACTCGCGTCTTCGTAGTCTTCGTAGCCCGGATGAGCGCAGCGAATCCGGGATCCTCGTTCGACGGCCAGGACGAGGAACGCGAGTCCGGAATCGATGTTGCCGACTTCGTTTCGAAGCCGAACCCCGGATTCGCTGCGCTCATCCGGGCTACGAAGAGAGACGTTCAGCAGCCCGTCACCTCGCGCAGCGCGCGATCCCAGTCCGTCGTGAAGCGCGCGATCCCGAAGCGCTCGCGCGCGCGGCGGCGGGCGGCCTCGCCCCAGTCGCGGGCGAGCGCCGGATCGTCGAGTAGCTGGTGCATCACCGGCAGCAGCGCATCGGGATCGGTCGCGAGCCAGCCTTCGACGCCGTTGCGCACCACCGTCGCGAGCTCGGTCGTCGCGAGACCCACCACCGGCAGGCCCACCATCATCGCCTCGATCACGGCGAGGCCTAGGCTCGTATAGCGGATCGGATTGAACAGGAAGCGATGGCGTGCCATGAACGCCGGCAGCTCGGGATTCGGGATTTCGCCGCGCCCGCCGGCCTCGGTCGCGTTCATGCCGACGAGCTCGAGCGGCACCTTGTCCGCCAGCCGCGCGTAGACGTCGGCGCCCAGCCGCCGGCCGCGGCGCGCGAGATTGTTGACGACCGCGAGCCCGCGCGCGAGATCGCCCCGATAGCGCACCGCATCCGGCACCATCACGCCGTGCTCGATCACGCGCGCGGGCGTGATCCCGCTGTCCCACATCAGCGCATTGAACGGCGTGACGTGCACCAGCAGCGCGTTCGCGTCCTGCACGGGATGGCGCGTGTCGGTCGGATGCGCCTGCGGCGGATCGTGTTCGAGCACGATCGCGGGCAGACGCTGCTGCGCGTCGTCGAGCAAGGTCCGGCGATCTCGCGCCCAGTGCGCGGCGGACTGGTAGAGCACGCAGTCGTAGCGCGCGCCGTGCAGCGTCGCGACGGGCTGCTCGTGCACGTTCGATCCCCACGGCAGTGCGCCGCGCGCACCGGCATAGCCGGGCGGCTCGCCGGGCTGCCACAGCACGAAGAAATCGTGCGGAGTCTGCGTCAGGTAATAGAGGTAATTGCCGTGCACGTGCCAGGTCAGCACGCGGAGTCTACGCGGCATGCGAAGTCTCCGCGCCGAGCAGCGCGCGCGCCGTGTCCAGCACCTGCGCGATCGGCACGTCGCGCGCGCAGGGATGCTCCGGGTAAGGACAGGCTTCGTACGCGCAGGGGCGGCACGGCGCGGCCGCGTGCAGCACGCGATGGCGAGCGCGATCGAGCGGCGCCCAGCGCGCGGCGTCGCCCCCGCTGGACACGATCACGCTGCGCGTGCCCAGCGCGGCCGCGACGTGCGAAATCCCGGTGTCGTTGGCGACGACGAGCCGGCAGCGCGCGACCAGCGCGGCCAGCGCGCCCAGCGAGGTGCGGCCCGCGAGATCGAGCGCCGGCCGCTGCATGCGCGCGGCGACCTCCGCGGTCAGCGCCGCTTCGTCGCGCGCGCCGGTCAGCACGATCGTCATGCCCTGCGCCGCGAGCGCGTCGCCGACCGCGGCGTAGCGGGCCGCTCCCCAGCGCCGCGAGCGCAGTCGCGCGCCGGGATGCACGCACACGCAGTTCGCCGGCTCGAAGGCCAGCGTTCGGCGCAAGGCCTCGAGCTCGGCGCGATCCGCCGGAGTCAGCGGAAATTCGAGCTCGCTGCCGCAGGCGGGCGCGCCGGCCGCCTCCAGCAACGCGAGCCAGCGCGCGACCTCGTGCTCCTCGTCGCGCCAGCGCCGGCGTCCCGGCGCGAGCGGCGCGGCCGCCGGCACGTGCGCAATGCACTCGCGCGCGCCGAAGTCCTCGACGATCAAATTGCACAGCGCGCCGCTGCCGTGGAGCTGCACGGCGAGATCGTAGCGTCGCGCGCGCATGTCGGCGATGAAGCGGGGAAAGGCTTCGTGATCGGGCTCGCGCTCGGGCAGGCCGCAGGCGCCGGGGAATTCGACGAAGCGATCGAGATAGTGCGCATAGCGCGCCGTGAACGCGGCCGCCCAAGGCAGGCCGACGAGCGTGATCTCGGCCTCGGGCGCGCGCCGCCTGAGCGCGCGCAGCGCCGGCACGGCGCACAGCAGATCGCCTAGCTGCAGCGCGCGGAACACTGCGATCCGCTGCGGCGCCGGCTCCCAGTAACGCGCGAGGTCGCAGCCGCTCATTGCCGGCTCACAGGAGCGGCGAGCGAAAGCGCCAGGCCCCGATCGCGCGCCAGTACACCGCCAGCGGCGGGATCGCGATCGAGGTCAGCAGCATTTCGGCGAGATGCGCCGGCGCGCGCGTCGTTCCGCGCAGGCGCCGCAGGCAGAACGCCAAGGTCAGCGCGCCCCAGATCGCCGCTGCGATCGCGGCCACGGACCAGCGTCCGCTCACCGCGCCCGCGAGCGCGACCGCGGCGGCGAGCACGATCGCGTAATAGCGCCACTGCGGCCGCGCGCGGATCCGCTCGCGATAGAGCCGCGGATACTTGCGGTACAGCAGCGCATCGAAACGGATCTTGCGCTGCTGGCGCAGGCTCACGCCGAAGCCGGCGGGACGCAGCGGGTGATCGACGACGGCCGCCGACGCCCGGATCAGACGCGCGCCGCGGGCCAGCAGCGCGAAGTGCAGATCCGAATCCTCGCGCCAGGCTTCGGTGTAGCGCTCATCGAAGCCGTCGATCTGCTCGAGCATCGCGCGGCGCACGAAGCAGTTCGCGGTCACGAACTCGGCGCGCGTCAGGCCGGCCGCATCGCGCGCATAGTCGGTGCACGGCGTCGGCAGCGCCATGGTCACGCGGCCCGTCGCCGCATCGGCCTCGCGCATCGCGGCGAGCCCCGCGGCGAGCCAGTCCGGTGCGGGAATCGTGTCGTCGTCGGTAAAGGCGACGATTTCGCCCTGCGCTGCGCGCCAGCCCGCATTGCGCGCCGCGGCCGGGCCGTGCGCGGGGCCGACCGTGACGAGATCGAGGCGCACGCCGTGCGGGTTCGGCAGCGCCGCGAGCCGCGCGGCGAGCGTCGGCTCGCCGGCGTCGTCGGCGACGAGGATCTCGTAATCGTCGTCCCGCAGCGTCTGCACGAGCAGCGCCGTCACGCAGCGCGCGATCAATGCCGGCCGTCTGAAGGTCGGCACGACGACGGACACGCGCGGCTTCGTGCTCATCGCTCCTGCTCCGCCGTTGCCCATCGACCGTGACTCGCGGCGCTGCGTCGCGGGCGGGCGTCTTTCTCGAGCAAGAACGAGCCGATCACCAGCGCATCCAGCGGCGAGGTCCAGAAGCATTCGACCGCGTGACGCGGCGTGCAGACGATCGGCTGGCCGCGCGTATTGAACGAGGTGTTGACGAGCACGGGAACGCCGGTCAGCGCCGCGAACTCGCGGATCAGCCGGTGGTAGAGCGGATGCTGGCGGGCATTGACGGTCTGTACGCGCGCCGTGCCGTCGACGTGCGTCACGGCCGGGATGCGCGCCGCGCGCTCCGGCCGCACGTCGAAGGTGAAGAGCATGAACGGCGCCGGTCGCGCGCCGACGAACCAGTCGGCCGCCGCTTCCTCGAGCACGACGGGCGCGACGGGACGGAAGTCCTCGCGATCCTTGATCTCGTTGAGGCGCGCCTGCATGTCCGCGGCGAGCGGCGAAGCGAGGATCGAACGCGCGCCCAGCGCGCGCGGCCCGAATTCCATGCGGCCCTGGAACCAGCCGATGATCGCGCCGTTGGCGAGCAGGCCCGCGGTCTCGGCCGCGACGTCGCCCAGGCGCCGGTAGGGCAGCTTGGACCAGCGCAGGAAGTCTTCGATCTCCGTATCCGTGTAGGCCGGGCCGAGATAGGCGTGCTCCATGCGCCAGCGTCGCGGCGGCCGGCCGCGCTGCTGGTAGTCGATCCACAGCGCGGCGCCGAGCGCGGTGCCGGCATCGCCGGCCGCCGGCTGCACCCAGACTTCCTCGAAAGGCCCGTCGTCGCGCAGGCGCGCGTTCATCACGCAGTTCAAGCTCACGCCGCCGGCCAGCGCGAGCTTGCGCTGGCCGGTCTCACGCTGCAGCCAGAACGCCATGCCGAGCGCGGTCTCCTCGAGCACGGCCTGCAGCGAGCGCGCGATGTCGTAGTGATGCGGCTCGAGCGGGCCGCCGCGCAGGCGCGGCGGGCCCAGCCAGTCGGACATGTCGCCGCGCACGATGCGGTAGCCGCCGTGCGCGTCGCGCTGGACGACGTGACGGAACTCGTCGAGATAGCGCGGCGCGCCGAAGGATGCGAGCGCCATCACCTTGTATTCATCGGACGAATGCAGAAAGCCGAGATGGCGCGTGACGTCCTCGTACAGCAGGCCCAGCGAGTGCGGCAGCGCGATCTGCTTGAGGCGGCGGTAGTTGCCGCCCGCGAAGACGCCGAAGCTCGTCGTCGTCTTCTCGCCCTGGCCGTCGATCGTCAGCACCGCGCACTCGTCGAAAGGCGCGGCGAGAAAGGCGCTCGCCTCGTGCGCAAGATGGTGTTCGACCCAGTGCCAGGCGTAGGGGCCGTCGTAGGCGACGTCGCGGAAGCGCGCCGCGAGATGATGCGGCGCGCCGCCGGCGAGTTGGCGCGGCGCGTTGACGACGTAGGCGAGGAAGAGCGGCAGCCAGGGATTGTCCTTGCCGTGCGCCGAGGGCGTCAGCGGCAGCGTGATCTCGGCCGTCGGCAGCGTATCGTGCAGCAGCACGGTCGGATCGTAGGCATAGGCGATGTGATCGACCTCGCGCAGCGCGATGCCGGCCTCGGCGAGACAGAAGTCGATCGCGTGGAACGGTAGCTGCCAGGTCGTGAACGGCACCGGCCGCTTGCCGTGCTTCACTTCGGTGAAGCGCTCCTCTTCCGCGGCCGCGAGCACCACGCCGTCGGCGACGAGGCAGGCCGAGCAATCGTGGAAAGCGGCGTTGATGCCGAGCGTGTACATGCGGTTCTTTCTTTCAGGCCGGCAGCGCGAGCGCGGGCGGCGCGGCGTTGGGCATTGCGGGCAAGGGCAGCGTCTCGGTGGTGTCGTCGCGTCGTGCGAGCAGCTCGATCGCGGCGGCGGCGACGGCCGCCGGCGGCACTTGGCGCAGGCAGTCGTGATGCGTCTCGGGACAGACGCTGCGATAGCAGTAGCGGCAGGGCACGTCGTGATAGAGCAGTCGATGCGGCACCTGCCAGGGCGTGTGCTGCGGATTCGTCAGCGCATAGAGATCGACGACCGGTGTGCCGAGCGCGGCCGCGAGATGCACGGGACCGGTGTTGTTCGACACGAGCACCGCGGCGAGTGCAATCGTCGCGCCGAGCTCGCCGAGCGAAAGCTCGCCCGCCAGCGACTGCACCGGCGCGTGCGTCGCCTGCAGCACCGCATCGATCGTCTCCCGCTCATCGGCATTGCCGGTCAGCGCGATGCTGCACGGTGCGAGCGCGGCGATGGCGTCGATCGCGGCCCCGAACAGCGCCGGCGGGTAGCGTCGCGACGGCGCGCTCGCCCCCGGATGCACGAGGACCAGCGGCCGATCCTCGCGCAGCAGGCCGCGTGCGCGCAGGCGGCGCTGCGCATGCAGGCGATCGCGCGCATCCACGGTGAACACCAGGCGCGGATCGCGTGTCCCCGCGCCGACGCGGGCGACGAGGTCGAGCTGCCGTGCGACTTCGTGGCGCGGCGGCGCCTGCGGCTCGGTCTCGGGCGCCCAGTCGGACAGCAGCGCATAGGGATTCTCGCGGCTGTATGCGAGGCGCAGCGGAATGCCGGCGAGCAGACAGGTCAGCGCCGCGGGCAGCGCGCTCTGGCTGTAGACGGTGAAGATCACCGCCGCGTCGAAGCGCCGCGCCGCGAGCGCCTCGATCAGCGCGCGATCGCGGCTGCGATCGCAGGCCGCGGTGCGCGCGTTCTTGACCCAGGGCGCGTCGTAGACGATTGCGTCGTCGACGAAGGGCAGATGCGGGATCAGCGCCGCGCCGCCCGGTGAGGTCAGGAGAGTCAGGCTGCGTCCCGGCCGCTGCTCGTGCAGGGCGCGCATCGCCGGCGTCGACATCAGCACGTCGCCGAGATTGTCGAGCCGCACGCACAGCACGCGCCGCGCGAGCGACCAGTCCGGGCCCGTGGCCGCCGTGACGAAGTTCACGCCGCGCACTCCGTCGCGCGCGCGCCGAAGATGTCTAGCGCCTCGCGCGGATCGCGCACGTGCCGATCGGGCACGCGCCCGGTGCCGCGGCGCCACTCCGTCTCGTGACCGCGGTCGAAGAATATCGCGCGGCAGCCCGCGCGATGCGCCGCTTCGACGTCGTCGAGGATGTCGCCGACGAGCCAGCTCGCCCCGAGATCGAGATCGTGGCGCGCCGCGGCCTGCAGCAGCAGCCCCGGCGCCGGCTTGCGGCAGTCGCAGACCCGCGCATAGCGCGCCACCGGCGCGTCGGGCAGGTGCGGGCAGAACAGCGCATCGTCGAGCGCGAGACCGTGCGGCGCGAGCAGCGCCTGCACGCGCGCGACGACGCAGATCAGCGCGCTCGGCGCGAAGCGGCCGAGCGCGACGCCCGCCTGGTTGCTGACGAGGATCAGCGCCGCGCCGGCGTCGCGCGCGGCGGCGAGCAGCGGCAGCATGTCTTGCACGAGGCGTATGCGCGCGGGATCGACGTTGTAGGGCACGTCCTCGATCAGCGTGCCGTCCTTGTCGATGAACAGCGCCGGCCGCTTGGCGCGCACGTTGCTCATGGCCACGAGGTCTCGCGCATCGGCAGCACCATCACTTCCGGCATCACGGATTCTTCCGGCAGGCACAGCGACCACAGCACGACCTGCGCGACGTTGGCCGGGTCCTGCAGATTGGCGAGGTCGATGTCGGGAAAACGATCGAGCAGGAAGGGCGTGCGCATGCCGCCGGCGAGCACCGCGGTCACCTTGATGCCCTGCGGTCTCAGCTCCGCGTGCAGCGCGTGCGACAGCCCCAGCAGCCCCCACTTGCTCGCGTGATAGGCCGCGGCGTTCGGCCAGGCGCGCCGCGCCGCGGTCGAGGTGATGTTGACGATGTGACCGCTGCCCTGCGTCTTCATCAGCGCGGCGGCCGCGCGCGACAGGAGGAAGGGGCCGCGCAGGTTCGTGCGCAGGACCGCGTCCCACTGCTCGACGCTCAGCTCCTCGATCGGCAGCGTGACGTCGATGGCCGCGTTGTTCACCAGCACGTCGAGCTTGCCGTGGCGCTCGCGCAGCGTCGCCATCGCGCGGTTCACGTCCGCCTCGGCGCCGACGTCGAGCTGCAGCGCCTCGGCGACGCTGCCGGTCGCGCGTAGCTGCGCCGCCTGCGCCTCGGCGCCCGCGCCGTCCAGATCGGCGATCACGACCTGGGCACCCGCTGCGGCGAGCGTGGAGGCGATCGCCGCGCCGAGGCCGCGCGCACCGCCGGTGACGAGCACGGCGCGATCGCGCAGCAGGAAAATCGGCGGCGCCATGCTCACGCCCCCTGGGCCGCGCGCGCCGGCACGGCGTTCGCGGGCCGCGCGCGATGCGCGCAGGCTGCGGCATAGGACAGCAGGATGCCGCCGGCGACGCGCGCCCAGGTGAACTGCTGAGCGCGCACGCGCGCCGCGCGGCCGAGCTTCGCGCGCAGCGCCGGATCTTCGGCGAGCGCGGCGAGCGAGCCGGCCAGCGCGGCCGGATCCTCGGGCGGTACGAGCAGACCCGTGACGCCGTCACGCACCGTATGGCGAATGCCGCCGACCGCGCTGCCGATGACCGGCGTGCCGCAGGCCATCGCCTCGATCGGCGTGATCCCGAAGGGCTCGTACCACGGCGTGGTGACGAACACGTCGGCGGCGCTGTACAGCGTGCGCAGGCGATCGCGGCCGCGACGGCCGACGAAGTTCACGCAGTCCTCGACGCCGAGCTCCGCGGCGAGCGCGCTCAGACGCCCGATCTCCGGCGTCGCCAGCGGATTCGGATCCTCGGCGTTGCCGCCGACGACGTAGAGCGTCGCCGGCACGCTGTGCACCTCGCGCAGGAGCCGGATGCCGCGGATGACGTTGTCAATGCCCTTGCGCGGCACCAGGCGCCCGAGCTGGAGCACGGTGAAGGCCTGCGGATGCCAGCCGAGCTGCCGGCGCGCGGCCGCCCGATCCTGCGGATACAGCTCCTTCGGATCGAAGCCGCAGGGCACGACGTCGATGCGCGCCGGATCGGCATCATAGAGCTCGAGCATGTCGAGCCGATCTTGCGGGCACTCCGCGATCACGCGATCGGCCTCGCGCATCAGCTCGCGCTCGATGTCGACCCGCTGCAGCGGAAAGCGATCCGCGCTGCCCTGGGCGCGCCGCCGCACCGCGCCCAGCGCGTGGAAGGTGATCACTTGCGGCACGCCCCAGCGCGCGGCGACGCGCCGGGCCGCGAGCCCGGACATGAAGAAGTTCGCATGCAGCACGTCGTAGCGCTGTCGATCGCGCGCGGCGAAGGCGAGCAGCGAGTCGGCGAACTCGTCCATGTACGGCAGCATCGCTTCCTTCGGCACGAAGCGCGGCGGGCCGGCGTCGAGATGGATGACGCGCACCTTCGGCATCCAGTTCACGACCAGCCGCTGCAGCGGATTGTCGCGACGGGTGAAGACGTCCACCGTACGACCGAGCCGCGCGAGCTGGCGCGCGACGTTCGCGACGTAGACGTTCTGGCCGCCGCTGTCGACGCCGCCGAGCAGCGCGAGCGGGGACGCGTGATCGCTGATGAGGGCAATCCTTTGCATGGTATGAGGCACTGCTGCATCCTTTCTGACGGCGTATGCGCCGCCCTTGTCATCCTTCCTGTGGCACGTCCTGTCCGTGGAAGTAGAGATCGCCCGCCTGCCTGCGCGCTTCCGCGCGTGCCTTCAGCACACCGCGCAGGCACATCGCGACCGCGCCGCTGAGCGCTTCGTCGTACACCGCGTGACATCCGCTCGCCGCGACGACGATGCCGTCCAGCCATACGCCGCCGCCCAGCGTGGTATCGCCTGCGCGCAGGCGCTGCGGCAGGCCGTGCTGGATCGCGAAACCGTCGCGGCCCACGCGCCAGCTCAAATGCGCCTTGGCGCGCGCGAAGCCCGCATAGAGCGCGTCGTCGGCGTCGTCGTCACCGAAGCTCGCTTCGAGCAGGATGGCGTCTTCGAAGGCGCCGTCGGCGGGCGCGCGCAGCGGATTCATGATGACGATGTGCAGGTAGCCGCTCTCGCCCAGCATCCGATCCCGGCAGGCGGAAGCGAGCAGCGGCGTGCTCAGCTCGATCGCGCGTCGCGCCGCCGCGAAATCGCACAGCGCAGCGTCCGA
Source organism: Gammaproteobacteria bacterium (assembly GCA_035325705.1). Classification (GTDB taxonomy): domain Bacteria; phylum Pseudomonadota; class Gammaproteobacteria. Next base: position 109,161 of record DAOKZI010000013.1, on the reverse strand, counting down.
GTGTCCGTGCACGATCCGCGGTTCCACTGCCTGCCTCCCTCGACGCATCCGGCGCCGCCGGAGGCACGATGCAGAAGGCGTACCAGCGCGCGGCATGCCGCGCAGCGGACGAGCGCTGGAGCAGGCCCGCGCGCGCGGCTCGCACATCCCTGTCCCATTTGTAGTTTTTGCCGGCGCCTGACGTAATCTTTTCCGGCGCCCGACATACGCGGTATACGGGAGCTCCCCGCGCCGCCGGGCCGCCGCGCGTCGTGGAACGAGGCTTGCTTTCTCCTCTTCGTCATTGCAAGGAAGAGCGAGGACGAATGAACGCGGCGTGTCCCGAGCTGCCGAGCTTCGTGCAGATCGAGGCGGTGGGCCAGTGCAATCTGGCCTGCCGCATGTGTCCGGTCAGTCTGCGCACGGATGGACGTCCCGATCGCGTGGCGGTGATGCCGGTGGCGCGTTTTCGCCGACTGCTCGATCAGTTCCCCGCGATCGCCGAGCTCCACCTGCAAGGGATAGGCGAACCGCTGATGCATCCGCGCTTCTTCGATCTCGTCGCGATGGCGAGCGCGCGCGCCATCCGCGTGTCGACCAATTCCAATCTCACCTTGATGAGCGCCCGCCGCGCGGCCGAATGCGTCGCGAGCGGGCTCGCGCGCCTGCACGTTTCGATCGATGCGGCCTCGCCTGCCTGCTATGAATGGATCCGCGTCGGGGCGCACTACGGTCGCTTGATGCGCGGCCTCGAGCGCCTGCTCGAGGCGAAGGCGCGCGCGGGCCAGGGGCCTCAAATCGAATTCGTTGCGGTGATGATGCGCGCGAATCTGCAGGAGTTCGCGCCGCTGGTCGAGCTCGCGGCGCGTCTCGGCGTGCCCGCCGTGTCCGTGCAGCGGCTCGCGCACGATTTCGACGAGCACACGCTGCCGGCACGCTATGCGCCGATGCGCGCCTTCGTCAGCGCCCAGGCGCCAGGGCCGGAAGACGAAGCCGCGATCGCGGCCAGCTTCGAGGCCGCGCGCCGCGCGGCCGCGCGCACCGGCGTGACGCTGCGGCTGCCCGCGGAGCCCGGCCTCGCGCGTCCCCGCGGCTGCGACTGGCCGTGGCGCGGCGCCTATGTCAGCTATCGCGGCGAGGCGATGCCCTGCTGCATGGTCGCGACTCCGGATCGCATCAACTTCGGCAACATGGCGATCTCGGGCGTCGCACGCGTGTGGCGCAGTCCGGCTTATCAGGCGTTTCGCCGGCAGCTCGCGAGCGGTGAAGCACCGGACATCTGCCGCGGCTGTGCGGTCTATGCCGGTCGCTTCTGACCACGCGTCGGTGACGACGCGGCTCAATCTCGGCTGTGGACGGATGCCCGCCGCGGGCTTCATCAATTGCGACAGACGCGTGGGGCCCGGCGTCGACGTGTGCTGCGATGTCACGCACGGCCTGCCGTTCGGCGACGGCAGCGTCGATGCCGTGGTCGCCGTGCATCTGCTGCAGGATCTCGAGTGGGGCGCGCTCGCGCCGGCGCTCGCCGAATGCCGGCGCGTCCTCGCCGCGGGCGGCTGGCTGCGGGTGCTGGTACCGGATCTCGATCGCGCGCTTGGCGCCTATCGAGTGCGCGATCACACTTATTTCTACGTCCGCGACGGCGAAGCCCGGAGCATAGGCGCGAAGCTCGTGACGCAGATCGTCTGGTACGGATCGGTGCGCACACCGATGACGCAAGATTTTCTCGCCGAATGGCTGGGCCGCGCCGGCTTCCTCGACGTGCGCCGCCGCGCGTTCGGCGAAAGCGGCAGCGCCGACGTCCTGCTCGCGAGTCTGGACAATCGGCCGCGCGAGAGCCTGTGCATGGAAGCGCGCGCGTGAAAGCTTCGTCGCGGCTGCTCGTCGTCTCGCCGCATCTCGACGACGCGGTCTTCGGCTGCGGCGAGCTGATGCGGCGGATGCCGGGCGCACTGTGCGTGACCGTATTCGCCGGCCTGCCGCGCGATCCCGAGGTGCAGACCGGTTGGGATCGCGATGCGGGACATGCCTGCGCGCTCGAGGCGCTCGCGTGCCGGCGCGGCGAGGACGCGGCCGCGCTGCGCCGGCTCGGTGCCCGCGCCCACTGGCTCCCGTTCACCGACGATCAGTACGGCGAGCGGACGCCGAGCACGCGCGAAGAAATCACGGCCGCGCTGCTGGCGCTGATCGATGCGCATGCGCCGGACGTCGTCGCGATTCCGTTCGGGCTGTTCCATCGCGATCACGCGTTGGCGCACGAGGCCGCACTCGCCGCGCTGCGCGCGCGTCCCGATCGCGACTGGCTTGCCTATGAAGATGCGCTCTACCGCCGTCTGCCCGGACTCCTGTCCGCACGCCTCGCCGCGCTCGATGCGTGCGGCGTGCGGGCCGCGCCGTGGCTGTTCTTGCCCAGCGCAACCGACAGCCCCAAGCACGGCGCGGTGCGCTGCTACGGCAGTCAACTGCGCGCCCTGGCGCGTCCCGGAGGACCGGGCCATGCCGATCTGCTCGCGCCCGAAGCGTGCTGGCGTCTCGCCGCCGCGGCGCGCGCCGCGTGAACGATCGTCCCAGGCCGATTCATTCCTGAAGCAGGTAACGCCCATGAAACTGCCGATCACCGTCGTCGTGCTGAGTTACAACCGTGGTTCCTGTCTGCTCGAGACCGTCGCCGCGCTGCGCGCGCTGCCCGAAGCGCCGACGATCATCGTCGTCGACAACCATTCGACGGACGGTACACCGGCGCGTCTGCGCCAGCGCTTTCCGGACGTGCGTCTGATCGTGCTGCCGGAAAACCGCGGCGCGGCGGGCCGCAACGTCGGCCTGCGCGCGGCGGCGACGCCCTATGTCGCGCTGTGCGACGACGACACGCGCTGGGCGCCCGGTGCGCTGGCCCGCGCCTGCGCGCTGTTCGAGCGCGCGCCGGACGTCGCGGTGCTCGCCGCGCGCGTGCTGGTCGGCGCCGCCGAAGTCGAAGATCCGACCTGCAAGTTGATGGCGGCGAGCCCGCTGCCGCGCGCCGCGCTGCCGGGCCCCTCGCTCGTCGGCTTCATGGCCGGCGCCTGCGTGCTCAGACGCGAGCCCGTGCTCGCCGCCGGCGGCTTCGAATCCCGGCTGTTCATCGGCGGCGAAGAAGCCCTGCTCGCGCTAGACCTGCTCGATGCGGGCTGGCGGCTGTGTTACTGCGTCGAGCTGACGGTCCATCACTATCCGTCGAGCGTCCGCGACGCCGCGGCGCGCCGCCGCCTGCTCCTGCGTAACGCGATCTGGGTCGCCCTGCTGCGCCGTGCGCCGCCGGCCGCGCTGATCTCCATCGCCCGCGCCCTGCGCGAGGCCGCCGCGCAGGACATCCTGTGGCCGGTGCTGCGCGCGACGCTGCGCGGGCTGAACTGGACTTTGCGCGCGCGCCGCCGCCTCGATCCGCGCGTCGAGCAGATGCTCCGGCTGCTGGAGAACGAACGACCCCCGACCGCGATGGCGACCGGCGACGCGTGATCTGCGGCCTGAGATGTCGCTTTGCCACCGAGAACACAGAGAACACCGAGGAAGATGAGAATGGGGCCGTGCTGCTTTCGACTCTGTGCCGGGCTGGAAAGCCGTTGAATTCGCGCGGTGCTCCTTCCGGGCTACAACGTCGCTTCGTAGCGATCGTAGGTTGGGCTGACGAAGGAAGCCCAACGAGCCAGCCTGAGACGTGTCTGCCGCTCTCTTGTAGCCCGGATGAGCGCAGCGAATCCGGGGTCGGCGGTTCGAGACGCTACCACGCGGACAGGCTCGATCCCGGATTCGCTGCGCTCATCCGGGCTACGAAGATCGAGGCCTGTGCGCGCGACGATCGTCCCTTGAGCTTCCTTGTGGAGCCCCAGCCGCGTCTTCACGCGGCCGCGCTCGTTTCGCGCCGTCGCGTCTGGCCCGCGATGGCGAGCAGCAGCTCCTCGGGCTTCACCGGCCGTGCGAGATGGAGCTGGAAGCCGGCGAGGATCGCGCGCATGCGATCCTGCGGTCTGATTCGCCCGCTCAAGGCGATCGCCGGCAGTTGCGCGAGCAGCGGCACGTCGAGCGCCTGTTCGTGTGCGCGCAGTGCGCCGATGGTCGCGTACGCGTCGTCGTCCTCGAGGCCGAGATCGTAGACCAGGCATTCCGGCCATTCCGACGGCGGCAGCGCATTCAGGCGCGCGAGCAGCGCCTGGCCGTCGCGCAGGCATTCGACGCGCGCGCCGGCCGCCTCCAGGGCGAGCTGCGCGGCCGCGCATTCCTCCTCGCCGAGCACCAGCCAGATCGCGAGCCCGCCCAAGGCCTGCGCGAGCGGCGCCGGCACGGCCGGCGCCGGCGCCGTCTCCGGCGCGCGCGCGAGCAGCGGCAGCAGCACGATGTAGGTCGAGCCCTGCTCGTCGATGTCGCGGCCGACGAAGAGCTGGCCGCGGTGGGCCTTGATCACCGCGTTGATCGCGCCGATGCGCAGCCGCGGATCGTCGCTGGCATCGGCTTCGCTCGCGCTCGCATACGGAGCGCGCAGCGGCGCGGATTCGCTGGTGTCGGTGATCACGAGCTCGAGCTTGCCGTCGGTCTGCTCGAGCGCGACGCCGAGCCGGCCGCCGGCCGGGGTGTTCTCCGCGGCGATCACCAGCAGGTCCCACAGCGCGCGCTGCAGGATCACGGGATCGCCGTTGATCCACGCGTTCGGCGCGCCCAGCCAGGTGTAAAGATGGAAGCCTTTGGCCTCGATGCGCGACTGCAGCGAGTCCAGCAGGTGCGCGATCATCGTCGAGGCATCGAAGGGCTCGGGTCGCAGGCGTCGCTCGGCGCGCACCAGATCGCGTTCCTGCTGCTGGAGCGCCCACATCTGCGCGTACAGCCCGCCGGCGTCGAGCAGCGCGTCGTGGCTGCCGCGCTCGACGATGCGGCCGCGGTCGAGGACGAGGATCGTGTCGGCGTCGACCACGGTCGACAGCCGATGCGCGATGACCAGCGTGGTGCGATCGCGCGACAGGCGGCGGAGCTCGGCGTGGATCGCGCGCTCGGAACGCAGGTCGAGCGCCGAGGTGGCTTCGTCGAACACCAGCAGCCGCGGATTCTTCAGAATCGCGCGCGCGATCGCGATGCGCTGCCGCTCGCCGCCGGACAGCTTGACGCCGCGTTCGCCGACCACGGTGTCGTAGCCCTCGGGCAGCGAGGAGATGAATTCGTGGAGCTGGGCCATGCGCGCGGCCTCGACGATGTCCTCGCGCGTGCTGCCCGCGCGCCCGTAGCCGATGTTGGCCGCGATCGTGTCGTTGAAGAGCACCGTGTCCTGCGGGACCACGCCGATCGCGAGGCGCAGACTGTGCTGGGTGACGTCGCGCAGATCCTGGCCATCGATGAGGATGCGCCCGGCTTCCGGATCCTGGAAGCGGAACAGGAGGCGCGCCAGCGTGCTCTTGCCCGAACCGCTGCGGCCGACGATCGCCACCGTCGCACCCGGCGCAATGCGGAAATCGACGTCGCGGAGGATCTGGCGGCTGGGATCGTAGGCGAAGTCGACGTGCTCGAAGACGACCTCACCGCGCCGCACGACGAGATCGCGGGCGCCCGGGCGATCGACGATCTCGGGCACCGCGTCGAGCAGCTCATGGACCTTCGACACGCTGATCAGCGCGTCCTGCGTCTGGCGGAACACGAAGCCGAGCGCGTTCAGCGGCAGGCAGATCTGGATCACATAGGCATTGACGAGCACCAGATCGCCGACGGACATTGTGCCTCTCACGACGTCGCTGCCGGCGAGCAGCATCACGAGTCCGACGGCCACCGCGATGATCCCGCTCTGGCCGACGTGCAGCAGCGACAGCGAACGCTGGTTGCGCAGCGCGAGCGCGGTCCATTCGCGCATCAGGCTCGCCATCGCGTCGCGCTCCAGCGTCTCGCTGGAGAAGTATTTCACCGTCTCGTGGTTGATCAAGGTGTCGACGAGGCGGCCGTTGACGCGCGAGTCCAGCTCGTTCAGCGAGCGCTGCGCAATGGCGCGGCGCTGCGTGAAGACCAGCGTGAACCAGGCGTAGGCGAAGAAGGTCACGACGAGGATGGCCCAGTACGGCGCGCGATAGCCGGCGCCGATGATGCCGAGCACGGCGAACATCTCGACCAGCGTCGGGATGATGGTGAACAGACCGGCGCCGAGCAGGAAGGCGACGCCCGCCATTCCGCGCTCGACGTCGCGCGACAGCACGCCCGTGCGGCGCCGCGCGTGATAGCGCGTGCTGAGCGAATGCAGGTGTTCGAAGACGCGCAGCGTCAGCGAGGCGACGGTGTGCTGCGTGACTTTGGCGAAGACGAGGTCGCGCAGCTCACCGAACACCGTGCCCGCGAAGCGCAGCAGCGCATAGCCGACGAGCAGCCCGGCCGGCAGGACCAGCGCGACGTTCGTAGCGCTCAGCGCGTCGACGATGCGCTTCAGCGCAATCGGCACGGCGACCGCGGCGAGCTTCGCGAGCACGAGCAGCAGCAGGGAGAGGAAGGCGCGTGCGCGCAGCGCGCGCGCATGGCGCCAGATCAGCGCGGCCGTGCGGCGGAAATCGCCGCGCCCGGCCTGCTCAGCTCTGTACGGCATCCGCGCGCCCCGTGCGTCTACGGGCACGAGGCTTGCAGCAGCCCCGCCAGGCGGGCATGGAGCCCGCGTCCGCCTCGAGCGGCGGATCAGCATGGAGAGCCGGCGCATGGCAGAGACGAGCGAGGACCTCAACAAAGAAGCGATCGCGACCCTCAACGATTTGATCGAAATCTCGAAAGACGGCGAGCGCGGTTTCACCGCTGCGGCCGAAGACCTCACCGAGGCTTCCTTGAAGGCGATGCTGCTCGAAGGCGCGCGCCGCTGTGCGGAAGGCGCGGCCGAGCTGCAGCGCGAAGTGCGCCGCCTCGGCGGTGACCCCGAGCGCGGCGGCAGCGTGTCCGGCGCCTTGCATCGCGCCTGGGTCGACACCAAGAGCGCCGTCACGGGCCGCGACGCGCTCGCGATACTCGAGGAAGTCGAGCGCGGCGAGGACGTCGCCGTGCGCGTGTATCGCGAAGCGCTGCAAAAGGCGCTGCCGGCCGACGCGCGTCACGTCGTCCAGCGCCAGTTCGACGGCGTGCTCGCGAATCATGATCGCGTCAAGGCGCTGCGCGAGCGCTATCGCGCGAGCTGAGGGATTCTTCACGCCGGCGCGCGATCAGGCGCGCGCCGGCGAGCCCGAGCGCAAAGGCGGCATAGACGCCGGCGAGCGAAGAGGCCGACAGGCGGCGCTCGAAGCCGGGCCGCAGCCGCGGCGGCGTCACGACGAGATCGACGAAGGCGGCGACGACGGCCGTGATCGCCGCCGGCCGCATGCAGTCGGCGTAAGGGCTCGGCGGCGGCGGTCGCGAGCGCGTCGCCTCGAAGAACAAAGCCCAGAAGATCGAGCTGCCGTGATGAATGCACAGACCGAGCGGCGTGTGCGGAAGCCGCAGCCCGTCCTGGCAGGGCGCGCGACGTCCGAGTATCCACTGGCTCGGGCCGTTCAGCGGCGTGATCGGATCGTCGAGATCGCGTTGCCCGCCGGCGAGCAGGGCGAGCGCGGACGTCAGGCTCGCGACAGTACCGGAGAGGAGCGCGGCGCGCAGGAGCTCGCCGGGGCGCGCGGCGTTCATCATCGGCCGCGCGCCGCGGCTTGCTGCGCGGGGCGGCGATGAAGGTCCTCGTGCTGGGCGCCGAGGGCTTCATCGGCCGGCATCTCGTCGCCGCGCTCGAGGCGCGCGGGCACACGGTCCTGCGCGGCGTGCGCGCGCCCGCGGCCGCGCATGAGCTTGCGATCGATTTCATGCGCGACTGGCAGGCCGAGCAATGGCGATCCCGTCTGCAGCGGGACGCGCGCGGCACCGAGCTCGTCGTCAATGCGGTCGGCCTGTTCAAAGAAACGCCGCAGGCGAGCTTCGACGGCGTACACGTGCGCGCGCCGGCCGCGCTCGCCGCGGCCTGCGCCGCCGTCGGCTGCGGCTTCGTGCACGTCTCGGCGCTCGGCGCCGATGCGACGAGCGCCGTCTCCGCCTATCAGGCCTCGAAAGGCCGCGGCGAAGACGCCGTGCGCGCCGCGCTGCCTGCGGCCTGCATCGTGCGACCCAGCCTCGTCTTCGGCGCGGACGGCGCGAGCGCGCGCTTCTTCACGCTGATCGCGACGCTGCCCCTCATCGTGCTGCCCGACACGCGCGGCGCGCGCCTCCAGCCGATCCACGTCGAGGATCTCGTCGCGGCGCTCGTCGCATTGATCGAAACGCGCGGCCCCGGCATACAGGTGCTGGTCGGCCCGCGCGCGCTGCGCTGGCGCGAATGGTTCGACTGCCTGCGCAGGGGACTCGGCCTCGGCCGCGCGCGCGCGCTCGAGCTGCCGCGCGGCTTCGATGCGCTGGCGCGGGCCGGTGGCGCGCTGCTGGGCACGGGGCTGGTCGATCGCGCCGCGCTGGCGATGCTGCGCGAAGGCAATACCGCGGACGTCGCGACGACGCGGCGCCTGCTCGGCCGTCCGCCGCGCGATCCCGGCGACTTCGTGCCGCGCGCGGAGAAAGCGGACTGGCGCCGGCGCGCGGAGCTCGGCTGGCTGTTGCCGGTGGCGCGGCTCGCCGTCGCCGCGACCTGGGCCTGGAGTGCGCTCGTGTCCGCCGGCCTGTACCCGCGCGAAGGCAGCTTCGAGCTGCTCGCCGCCACGGGCCTCACGGGGACGCCGGCGGTCGTCGCGCTTGCCGCCGGCGTGCTCGTCGATGCGGTTTGCGCCGTGCTGTCGCTGTGGGTACCGCGGGCCTGGCTGCGGCCCTGGGTATGGCGCGCGCAGATGGCCGTGATCGCGGTGTACACGCTGATCGTGACGATCGCGATGCCGGCGTTCTGGCTGCATCCGTTCGGTCCGCTGCTGAAGAATCTGCCGCTGCTCGCGCTGCTGTGGCTGCTGGCGCGGATCGACGAGGGCGCCGCACGGCAGCCTGCGAGCTGAATGGACTATCTCACGCTCAAGTGGCTGCATGTGCTGTCCTCGACGGTGCTGTTCGGCACGGGCATAGGCACGGCGTTCTCTCTGTTCGTCGCGAGCCTGCGGCGCGACCGCGCTGCCCTCGCGGCCGCGACGCGCACGGTGGTGCTCGCCGACTGGTTGTTCACGGCGCCCGCTGCCGTGATCCAGCCGCTCACGGGCTATTGGCTCGCCGCCATGGCCGGCATCCCGCCCGCTCGCGGCTGGTTGCTGGTCGCGGGCCTCGTGTACGCGCTCGCCATCCTGTGCTGGCTGCCCGTCGTCGCGATCCAGCTCCGCATGCGCAGGCTGCTCGCGAGCGCAGAGACGACGATACCGCCGTCCTATTGGCCGCTCTTCGCCTGGTGGGTCGCGCTCGGCAGTCTTGCCTTCTGCTGCTTCGTCGTCCTCTTTCGTCTGATGGTGATGAAGCATCCGTGACTGCGCGCTGCAAGCGGCGAGCCAGCGCCGGGCGCGGCGCCGAAGGCGCTCGGGCGCCGCGGTGCTGGTAAAAATTGCGCGCCGCGTGCAAACGCTGCACGGCCGCAGCGCGTTTCGATAGGGGCCAGCCCGGTGTGGGACGCCAGGTCGTGCGGCGGTGCGTGGCATGGATCCTGCGCCACGAGCGGCACGGCGACGCAGGACAGCGACACGGAGGACAGGGATATGAAGCAACGGAAGCCGGGCTGGCTCGGCAGGATGGCGCTGTGTGCCGCGCTGCTCGCGATGGCCGCGGCGCAAGCAGCGTCGAATCTGCTGTCGGAGAAAGACACCGAGTTCGTCACGCAGGCGGCGCAGGGCGGCCTCGCCGAAGTCGCGCTCGGCGGACTCGCCGCCGATCGCGCACGTAACGACATGGTGCGCGACTTCGGACAGCGCATGGTCAAGGATCACGGTGAAGTCAACGTGAAGCTGCTCGAGCTCGCGAAGGGCAAGGGCTACGAGCCCCCACAAACCCTGCAGCCGGCGCAGCAGGCGGAGCTCGATCGCCTGAAGGGTCTGGCCGCCGAGGACTTCGATCGCGCCTATGTGCAGGCGATGGTGAAGGATCACCGCAAGGACGTCGCGGAGTTCGAGAAGCAGGCACAGGCGGCGGACGATCCCGATCTCAGGCGCTTCGCCGAGCAGACGCTGCCGACGCTGCAATCTCATCTCGATGCGATCCTCGACATCGAGGAAAGCCTTTGAAGCTCAGCGGCGAGTCGGGCTCGACGAAGATCCCGGATTCGCTGCGCTCATCAGGGCCACGAAAATGGCGCTCGTGACGATCGCGCTTCGCGTAGCGTAGGGGATCCGCGGTTCAAAGCGCCTCGCGCGCCGCAGCGAGAATTTCCTGCAGGCGCTCGCGGTCGCCGACCTCGTTCGCGAGCAGCAGGATCAGCTTGGCGCAGAGCTCGAGGCTTTGCGCCGGATCGAGCCCGGCGTACAGGGCGAGGAGCTCGGCGTAGAAGCCGTCGGGATCGGCGATCGCATTGTCGGCGCGCAGCATCGCGACGGCTCCGCTAGCGGGCGAGCGACTGCCACATCTCCGCGTCGCGTTCGGCCGTCCAGATGCGCGGATCGTCCAGGCCTCCCGCTTCGTCGTAGGCGCGGCTGATGTCGAAGGGCAGGCAGTGATCGAAGATCACCCAGTGGCCGAACTCGGGCTTCAGCGCCGCATAGGTTTCGTCGTAGGCCTGCTTCAGGCTCTTGCCGGCGGCGCGCGCGGCGCGCACGCTTTCATACATCCGCGTGACGAAGGCGCGCGTGCCGCGCAGGGCGTCGGCGACCTGATCGGGCGTCTGCAGGGCATCGCCGCGTCCCGGCACCAGCGCGCGCGGCTGCAGCTCGGCGATGCGATCGAGGGTCGCGGGCCAGTCGCGCAGATAAGCGTCGCCGGTGTAGGGCGTCGCGTTGAATTCGACCAGATCCCCGCTGAACAGCACGCGCTCGCGCGGCAGCCAGGCGAGCGTGTCGCCCTTGGTGTGGCCGCGGCCGAGCTGCAGCAGGCGCACCTCGGTGCGGCCGAGGAACAGTCTCAGCTCGCGCTCGAAGACGATCGTCGGCCAGGTCAGGCCCGGAATCGAGTCCACGGCCTGGAACAGCCGCGGGAAGCGTTCGAACTCCGACTGATAGTCCTGGGCCCCGCGCTCGACGATCAAGTCGTAAGTGTCGCGGCTCGCGATGATGTTCTGCGCGCCGTAACCGCTCGCGCCGAGCACGCGCACGGCGTGGTAGTGCGAGAGCACGACGTGCCGGATCGGCTTGTCGGTGACGGTACGGATGTGGCGCACGACATCCTGCGCCATCACCGGCGTCGCCTGGGCGTCGATCACCATCACGCAGTCATCACCGATCACCACGCCCGTGTTCGGATCCCCCTCCGCGGTATACGCATAGGCGTTGTCGGCGAGCTTGGTAAAGCTGACGGTCTTCGGGGCGAGATCGCCTTGGGATGCGAATGCTTTGCTCATCGGCTTGCTCCGTCGGAATGAGACTCGAGGCTTAGTCTACGCGCGCACCGCGCAGGCGCGGGCGTGAGCGCTGCGCAGCGCGGCGGGATCGAAGGCTTTCCAGCGCGCCGCGACGTGCTGATCGGGACGCACGAGATAAATCGTGCCCGGTGCGGCGCCGTAGCGGCGGGCGAGGCCGCCGCCGAGGTCGACGAGATCGACGGCCGGGCCGGCCTCCTGGCCGACGTAGACGAGCGCCACGCCCGGCGGCAGTTGCGCGGCGAGCGGCCCGCGCCCGAGCGCGCCGGGGCCGCCGAAGTAGAGACAGGCGAAGTCCCCGCGCAGCGACTCGAGCAGCCAGCCGGGCCGCCCGTCGCGCTGCACCGGCGCGTCGACGCAGACCTCGCCCGGCGCGAGGACCGCATCGAAAGCCTCGCGATCCGGCGTCGTCAGCGAGGAGCCGCGCAGCGAGCAGGGCACGGACAGCCGCCCGCTGTTGACGAAGGCGCGCGCGAAGGCATGGCCTGCGGCGAGCTCGAGCACGGCGTCGCGGAAGGCGCGTTCGACGACGGTCTTCGGCGTCATGAAATCGGTCGCGCGGGTCGAGTTCGCGATGTTCTCGTCGGCGCCGAAACGGCGCTCTTCGTCATAGCTCGCGAGCAGCGCCGGGCCGGACTCGCCGCGCAGCACGCGCGCGAGCTTCCAGCCGAGGTTGTCGACGTCCTGCAGTCCGCCGTTGGCGCCGCGAGCGCCGAATGGCGACACGAGATGCGCGGCGTCGCCGGCGAACACGACGCGCTCGTGCACGAAGCGCTGCATGCGCCGGCACTGGAAGGTGTAGAGGCTGATCCATTCGTACTCGAAGTCGATGTCCGGCCCGAGCATCGCGCGCACGCGCGGGCTCACGTTCTCTTCGCGGATTGCCTGCTCGCGATCGATGTCCCGGCCGAGCTGGAAGTCGAGCCGCCACAGGCCGTCGGGCTGTTGATGCATCAGCGCCGTGCGGCCCTCGTTGAACGGCGCCTTGAACCAGAAGCGCCGCTCGGCGGGGAAAGGGGCTTGCATGCGCAGATCGACGATGAGGAAGTTGTCCTCGAAGGTGCGGCCGTCGAAGTCCAGGCCCATGCCGGTGCGCAGTCCGCTGCGGCAGCCATCGGCGGCGATCACATACTCGCAGCGCAGCGTGTAGTCGCCCGCGGGCGTATGCACGCCGAGCATCACGCCGTCGGCGGACTGCCTCAGATCGCGCACCTCGTGCTGCCAGCGGATTTCGCCGCCCCGCGCCAGGAGGCGATCGATCAGATACTCCTCGGCGCAGTACTGCTGGAGATTGATGAAGGCCGGAAATTTCTGCTGCCGATCCGGCAGCAGATCGAAGCTGTAGAGCGGCCGCGGATCGTCGCCGCAGTAGACGCGCCCGACGTTCCAGGTGATGCCCTTGTCCATCATCGGGCCCGCGACGCCCAATCGATCGCAGATTTCGAGGCTGCGCTTCGCCCAGCAGATCGCGCGCGAGCCGTCCGACAGCGTGTTGACTTTGTCGAGCACGACGCAGGCGATGCCGCGCTCGGTGAGATCCACCGCTGCGGCGAGTCCGACCGGCCCGGCGCCGACGATCGCGACCGGCACTCGTTCGCGGCCGCCGCGCGGCGCGCAGGGGAACACGCGGCGGGCGGCGCGTGCGCGCTGCGTCGCCATGTCGATCTGGGCGTATCGATCTTTCATCGACGGCGCGCCCGGCGTTCCCCGCTCACGCGCCGACGCGATCCACACGCTGTTCGATCGCGCCGAAGATGCTCGCGCCGGCCGCGTCCAGCATCTCGATGCGCACGCGATCGCCGAACTTGAGAAAGGGCGTGCGCGGCGCGCCGAACTCGAGCGTCTCCAGCATGCGACGCTCGGCGAGGCAGGCCGAGCCGCGGCTGCGGTCGTAGTTCGAAATCGTGCCCGAGCCGAGGATCGTGCCGGCGCCGAGGCGGCGCGTCTTCGTCACGTGCGCGATCAGCTCGTGGAAGCCGAAGGTCATGTCGACGCCGCATTCGGGGGCGCCTAGCCGGGCATCGTTGACCCAGGCGCGCAGCGGCAGGTGCACCTTGCCGTCGCGCCAGCGATCGCCGAGCTCGTCCGGGGTGACGGCGACGGGCGAGAAGGCCGTCGCGGGCTTGGACTGGTAGAAGCCGAAGCCCTTTGCGAGCTCCGCCGGTATGAGCTCGCGCAACGAGACGTCGTTGACGAGCACGAGCAGCTTCACGTGCGCCGCCGCGGCTTCCGCCGTCGTGCCGATCGGCACGTCGTCGGTGATCACGGCGACTTCGGCTTCGAGATCGATACCGTGCGCTTCGTCGACCGCGAGGATCGGCGCGCGCGGCCCGAGCAGATCGTCCGAACCGCCCTGGTAGACGAGCGGATCGTGCCAGAAGCTCGCGGGCATTTCGGCGCCGCGCGCCTTGCGCACGAGCTCGACGTGGTTGACGTAGGCGCTGCCGTCGACCCACTGGTAGGCGCGCGGCAACGGTGCGGCGCAGGCGGCCGGCGCGAAGGCGAAGCTGTCGGCGCAGCGCCCGGCTTCGAGCTCGGCGGCGGCCGCGGCGAGACGCGGCGCGAGCGCGGCCCAGTCGTCCAGCGCGCACTGCAGCGTCGGGGCGATCGCCGGCACGCGCGCGGCGCGCCTCAGATCGCGCGAGACGACGACGAGCGTGCCGTCGCGTCCACCCTGTGTGAGGCTCGCGAGTTTCAACGATGATCGCCTCGTCGTCGTCGCGGAAGCATTGCAGAGATCGGCGCTTCCTCGATAGTTGCAATTGAAACTATACTCGCGATCACGCTGGTTGCAACGGGCCGAATGCGGCAGGGCAGGTGCGCAGTGAACATCGAGACCACTCCCCGCGGCGCGCGCGTCGCCGACGATTTGGATTACATGCCCGGCTTCCACAACGAGCATGCGAGCGAGGCGCACGCGGGCGCCCTGCCGATCGGGCAGTTCTCGCCGCAGGCCGTGCCTTACGGTTTGTACGCCGAGAAGTTCAGCGGCACGGCGTTCACGGTGGCGCGTCGCGACAACCGGCGTACCTGGTTCTATCGCCTGCGGCCCTCGGTGCGCCAAGGCGCTCACCGTCCCCATGCGCAGCCCTACTGGCTGACGGCGCCGCTCGCCGGCGAGCCCGCGCCGCCGGATCCGCTGCGCTGGAGCCCGTTTCCGATCCCGGACGCGCCGACGGACTTCATCGACGGGCTGCGCACGTTCGCCGCGAACGGCGACGCGGCTCTGCAGGCCGGGATCGGCATTCACGTCTATGCGGCGAACGGCGACATGCGCGATCGCTATCTCGCGGTCCACGACGGAGAGCTGCTGTTCGTGCCGCAGCAGGGCCGCCTGCTGCTCGATACCGAATGCGGCCGGCTCGCGATCGCGCCCGGCGAGATCGGCGTCCTGCCGCGCGGCATGAAGTGCCGCATCGGCCTGCCGGACGGCCCGAGCCGCGGCTACGTCGCCGAGAACTACGGCGCGGGCCTGCGCCTGCCGGAACGCGGACCGGTCGGCTCCGACGGCTATGCCAACGATCGCGATTTCCTCGCACCCGTTGCGCGCTATGAGACGGACAGCGGTTCCTTCGAGCTGATCAGCAAGTTCGGTGGCCGGCTGTGGCGCTGCGATCTGAGGCACTCGCCGCTCGACGTCGTCGCCTGGATCGGCACTTCGGTGCCGTACAAGTACGATCTCGCGCGCTTCAATGCGATGAACACGGTGAGCTACGACCACCCGGATCCTTCGATCTTCACCGTGCTGAGCGCGCCGTCCGATACCGCCGGCGTCGCCAATCTCGACTTCGTGATCTTTCCGTCGCGCTGGATGGTCGCCGAGCACACGTTCCGGCCGCCGTGGTTCCATCGCAACGTGATGAGCGAGTTCATGGGCCTCGTCTACGGCGCCTACGACGCCAAGGAGAACGGCTTCGAGCCCGGCGGCGCGAGCCTGCACAACGGCATGGTGCCGCACGGGCCCGATGCGCAGGCGCATGCGAAGGCGAGCAGCGCCGAGCTGAAGCCCGAGCGCTACACCGCGACGCTCGCGTTCATGTTCGAGTCGCGCTATCTGATGAAGCCGTCCGCATGGGCGATGAGCAGCCCGCAGCGCCAGCACGATTACGCGCAGTGCTGGCAGGGGCTGGACAGCCGGTTCGCTCCGTGAGCCCTGCCGAGGCGCTCGCGCTCGGCGCCTTCCTGCCGTATCGTCTGTCGGTGCTCGCGAGCCGCATGAGCCGCGAGCTCTCGCTGCTGTATGCGGAGCGCTACGGCATCGCCATCCCGGAGTGGCGCGTGATCGCCGTGCTCGGCCAGCACGAGGACGTGTCCGCCGACTTCGTCTGCGTGAAGACCGACATGGACAAGGTGACGGTGAGCCGCGCGGTCGCTCGGCTGCTCGAGAAGAAGCTGCTGCTGAGGCGCGCGTCATCGACGGATCGGCGCCGTTCGATGCTGCGTCTCAGCAGCGCGGGGCGCCGCGTCTATGCCGACATCGTCCCCCTCGCGCGCAGCTACGAGCGCCGGCTGCTGAACGCGCTGGATCACGAGGCGCGCGCGGCCCTGGAGCGCGCCCTCGGCGCGCTCGAGACGCAGCTCGGCATCGGCGCCAGCGACCCGGCGGCGCCGTAGCCCGTGTGGAGCGCGCAGCGCGTAACCGGGATCGGGGGTGTAGGTACGGATGAAGATCCCCGGGTTCCGCTACGCTGCACCCGGGCTACGAAGCGTGAATGCGTCGAGTCGCGTCGACGAAGATCCCGGATTCGCTGCGCTTCCGGGCTACGAAGAGCACATCAATCTGCGGGTGTTTCGTAGCCCGGGTGGAGCGCGCAGCGCGTAACCCGGGATTGGGCGCATCGACCCACAGAAGATCCCTGGGTTCCGCTACGCTGCACCCGGGCCACGGCTACAGTGCGTTCAAAGGAATCTTCAGATAGCGCGTGCCGTTGTCTTCCGGCGGCGGAAAGGCGCCGGCGCGAATGTTGATCTGGATCGCGGGCAGGATCAGCGTCGGCATCTCCAGCGTCGCATCGCGCTTCGTGCGCATGTCGACGAAGGCTTCCTCCGCCACGCCGTCGTGGACGTGGATGTTCGCTTCACGCTCCGCGGCGACGGTCGTCTGGCACTGCACTTCGCGGCCGGCCGGCGGATAGTCGTGACAGACGAAGATGCGCGTGTCGGCCGGGTAGTCCAGCAGCCTGCGTATCGACTTGTACAGCGTGCGCGCATCCCCGCCCGGGAAATCGCAGCGCGCGGTGCCGACGTCCGGCATGAACATCGTGTCGCCGACGAACAGCGCGTCGCCGATCCTGTAGGCGACGCAGGCGGGCGTGTGCCCCGGCACCGCGAGGACCTCGCCGGTGAGGCGGCCGATCGCGAAGCGCTCGCCGTCGGCGAAGAGCCGATCGAACTGGCTGCCGTCGGTGGCGAGCGCGGGCTCGAGGTTGAAGATCTGCTTGAAGGTCTCCTGTACGCGGGTGATCTGGACGCCGATCCCGATCTGGCCGCCGAGCTGCTCGCGCAGGTATTGCGAAGCCGACATGTGATCGGCGTGGGCGTGGGTCTCGAGGATCCAGGCGACGTCGAGGTCCTGTGCTCGCACGAAAGCAAGCACCTGCTCGGCCGAGTCGGTCTTCGTGCGGCCCGACTTCGGATCGTAGTCGAGGACCGAGTCGATGATCGCCGCCGTGCCGCCCGGCGCATCGTAGACCACGTAGCTCAGGGTCCAGGTCGCCTTGTCGAAGAAGTGTTTCACTTGCGGGTTCATCGCGGGCTCCTTGCTTGTTTCACGCTCAAGCATAATATATTATATAAAAAAGTATACTGTTTGAGCACGAAGCGAACGACGGACGATGCCGGATACGAGCGCACTGGACATCCGCAAAATGCGCCGCGCCGCCGCGAAGGCGACAGGGCTGCTGCGCCTGCTCGCGAACGAGGACCGCCTGCTGCTGCTGTGCCAGCTCACGCAGGGCGAGCGCTGCGTCTCCGAGCTCGAGGAGCTGCTCGACATCCGGCAGCCGACGCTCTCGCAGCAGTTGGGCGTACTGCGCACCGAAGGCGTGGTCGCGACGCGCCGCGAAGGCAAGAACATCTATTACCGCATTGCGGACGATCGCGTGGAGCAGGTGCTGGATCTGCTCTATCGCATCTACTGTCGCTGAAGGAGCCGAGGATGAACATCGACTGGCAAAATTTCACTCCCTGGACCGCGCTGGGCGGCGGCGCGCTCATCGGCCTGGCCGCCGCGCTGTTCGTGCTCCTGAACGGCCGCATCGCCGGGATCAGCGGTGTGCTCGGCGGCGTGCTGATGCCGCGCGCCGGTGACGTCGCGTGGCGCCTCGCGTTCGTCGCCGGCCTGCTGCTCGCGCCGATCGCCTATGGCCTCGTCGCGCCGCTGCCGGCGATGACGATCGCCGCGAGCTATCCGACGCTCGCCGCCGCCGGCCTGCTGGTGGGCATCGGGACGCGCTACGGCGCGGGCTGCACCAGCGGTCACGGCGTCTGCGGACTGTCGCGGCTCTCGCCGCGTTCCCTGCTCGCCACGCTGTCGTTCATGGCCGCCGGTTTCGCCACCGTGTTCGTCACCCGCCACCTGCTCGGCGTCTGAGGACTCTCCATGCTGAACTTCGCCTCTTTCGTGTGCGGACTGATCTTCGGTCTGGGACTCATCATCGCGGGCATGGCCAACCCGGCCAAGGTGCTCGCCTTCCTCGATCTCGCCGGTGACTGGGACCCGTCGCTCGCGCTCGTGATGGGCGGCGCGATCGCGGTCGCGAGCGGCGCCTTTGCGCTGGCCCGCCGGCGGGCGCGCTCGCTGCTCGGTGCGCCGATGCAGATCCCTTCGCGGCGCGACGTCGATCCGCGCCTCGTGCTCGGCAGTCTCGCTTTCGGCGCCGGCTGGGGGCTCGCGGGCTTCTGCCCGGGTCCGGCGCTGGTCGCGCTCGGCGCCGGCCTGCCGCAAGCCGTGATCTTCGTCGCCGCGATGCTCGTCGGCATGCTCGGCTATGAACTGATCAACCGCGCCGCGGCCTCCGCGACTCCGCGCGCGCAGCACGAGCGCCCGTGATGGATCTGCAGGTCGACCCCCTCAACGCCGAGTTCGCGACCTGTCCGCAGTTGCTGCCGGCGCAGCTCGCGGCCATCGCCGCGGCGGGATTCAGGAGCGTGATCAACAACCGGCCGGACGGCGAAGGCGGCATGGAGCAGCCGACCAGCGCGGAAATCGAACGCGCCGCGGCGGCGGCGGGCCTGCACTATGCCTACCTGCCGGTGATTCCGGCCGAGATCACGCCCGAAACGATCGCACGCATGGCGGCGCTGATCGACGTCTTGCCGAAGCCGACGCTCGCGTTCTGTCGCTCGGGCGCGCGCGCCGCCAAGCTCTACCGGCTCGCCACCGGCGCGTGAGCCGGCCGGCGCGCCGCGCGCGATGAGCCTGCTCGCGCGCTTCCTGCCGCCCTGGGCCGCCGGCTACGGGCGCTCGCATGCGCGACGCGATCTCGTCGCCGGCCTCGTCGTCGTCGTGATGCTGGTGCCGCAGAGCCTCGCCTATGCGCTGCTCGCGGGCCTGCCGGCACAGGCCGGGCTCTATGCGAGCATTCTGCCGATCGCGGTCTACGCGGCCTTCGGCTCTTCGCGTACGCTCGCCGTCGGTCCGGTCGCCGTGCTGTCCTTGATGACGGCCTCGGCGCTCGCGCCGCTGGCGGCGCCCGGCAGCCTCGAGTACGCGCGGCTCGCGCTCGTGCTCGCGGGCATGTCGGGCGCGGTGCTGCTCGGCCTCGGCGCGCTGCGTCTCGGCGTCGTCGCGAATCTGCTCAGCCACCCCGTGATCGCCGGCTTCGCGACGGGCTCGGCGCTGCTGATCATCGTCGGTCAGCTACAGGCGCTGGCCGCCATTCCAGGCGTCGGCCATACCGCCCTCGAGCTCACGCATGCGCTGGTGCTGAACGCGAGAGCCTTCGACCCGACGAGCCTCGCGCTCGGCTCTGGCGCACTGATGCTGCTCGTGCTCGCCAAACGCCACGCCGCGTCCTGCTTGCGCGCGCTCGGCTGCGGGCCGACCGCCGCGGACATCGGCATGCGGCTCGCGCCGGTCGTCGTCGTCGCCGCAGCGACGGCGCTGACCGCGGCGCTCGCGCTCGACGTGCGCACCGGCCTGAAAGTGGTGGGCCCGATACCGCAGGGCCTGCCCGCGCTCGCCTGGTCGCTGCCCGATGCCGCCAGCCTGCGTGCGCTGCTGCTGCCGGCCGCCGCCATCGCGCTCGTCGGCTTCGTCGAGAGCGTTTCCGTCGCGCAGTCGCTCGCCTTGAAGCGCCAGGAGCGTATCGACGCCAATCGCGAGCTGTTGGGTCTGGGCGCCGCGAATCTCGCCGCCGCGGCCGCCGGCGGCATGCCGGTGACCGGCGGCTTCTCGCGCACCGTCGTCAACGACGCGGCCGGCGCGCAGTCGCCGCTCGCCGGCGTCGTTGCCGCCTTGACGATGCTCGGGGTGGTGACGACGATGAGCGGCGCTTTCGAGAAACTGCCGATCTGCGTGCTCGCCGCCACCATCATCGTGCCCGCTTCGAGCCTCGTCGATCTCGCCGCCTTGCGCCGGGCCTGGCGCTATGCGCGCGCCGACGGGCTCGCCTTCGCCTTGACGGCGCTGGGCGTCGTCGCCGCCGGCGTCGAGGTCGGCATCGCGCTCGGGCTCCTGCTGTCGCTCACCACGGTCGTGTGGCAGGCGAGTCGTCCGCACATCGCGATCGTCGGCCGCGTGCCCGGCACCGAGCAGTTCAGGAACGTCAATCGCGTCGCCGTCGAGACACTGCCGCACCTGCTCGCGATGCGCGTCGACGAGAACCTCTTCTTCGGCAACGTGCCGGCCGTCGAAGTCGAGCTGCAGCGCGCGCTCGCCGCCCGGCCCGCTACCACCGACGTGCTGCTCGTGATGTCCTCGGTCAGCGCGATCGACATGACGGCGCTGGAGCGGCTCGAGGAATTGAATCGCACCCTCGCCGCGCGCGGCCTGCGCCTGCACTTCAGCGATCTGAAAGGACCGGTGCGCGATCGGTTGCGGCGTTCGCGCCTGTTCGAAGATCTCTCCGGGCGCGAGTTCCGCTACGCGCACGAGGCCTTCGACGCGCTGGCCGCAGACGCGCGCAGCGCGACGCCGGCATGAGCGCGGCGCGGCCCGTCGCCCTCGTCACCGGCGCGTCCGCCGGCCTCGGCACGGCCTTCGCGCGCGCCTATGCCGCCCGCGGCCACGACCTGGTGCTGACGGCGCGACGCGTCGAGCGGCTCGAGGCCCTGGCGGCCGAGCTCGGCGCGCGTCACGCGGTGAAGAGCCACGTGATCCCTGCCGATCTGTCCGTGCCCGGCGCCGCCGCCGCGCTGTTCGACGCCGTCGAAGCGCGCGATCTGCGCATCGACGTGCTGATCAACAACGCCGGCTACGGCGTGCCCGGCGGCTATCTCGGGCAGGCGTGGCCGGTCCATGCCGCGTTCCAGCAGGTGATGATCGAAAGCGTGGCGGAGCTCTGCTGGCGCGTCGCGCCGGGCATGCGTGCGCGCGGCGGCGGGCGCATCGTCAACGTCGCCTCGCTCGCCGGCCTCGTGCCGGGCGGCGCCGGGCACACGCTCTACGGGCCGGCCAAGGCGTGGATGATCCACTTCTCGGAGTGCCTGCACGCCGAGCTCGCGCCCGCGGGCATCGTCGTCTGCGCGCTGTGTCCGGGCTTCACGTACACCGAGTTCCACGACGTCAACGGCATGCGGCCGCAAGTCTCGCGCCTGCCGCGCGCGCTGTGGATGACGGCCGAAGAAGTCGTGCGCGAAGGGCTCGCGGCCGTCGATCGCGGCAAGGCCGTGCACGTCGTCGGCAGGCTCAACCGTCTCATCGCGGCCGCGGCCCGCTACCTCCCGCGACGGCTGGTGCGAGCGGCCGTCGCGACGCGCGAGCGCGATTTCCGGCGGATCGATTGATGAGCCTTCCCGATCCGATGCTTGCCCGCGATGTTGCCGTCCTGCTGCGCGGCGCGCGACGCCTCGCTTTCCTCACCGGTGCAGGGATATCGGCCGAATCCGGCTTGCCGACCTATCGCGGCGTCGGCGGCCTGTACAACGAGATGACGATCGACGAGGGACTGCCGATCGAAGAGATCCTGTCGGGCGAGACCTTCGCACGGGATCCCGCGCTGACCTGGAAGTATCTCTTCGAGATCGAGCGCGCCTGTCGCGGCGCGCAGCCGAATGCCGCGCACGCGATCATCGCGGGCCTCGAGCGCACGCACGAGGTCTGCGTGATCACGCAGAACGTCGACGGCTTCCACGTCGCGGCCGGCAGCCGTGACGTCATCGAGATCCACGGCCGGCTCAGCGAGCTGCGCTGCACGGGCTGCGCCGGGACCTCCACGCAGCGGGATTTCGACGCGCTCGATCTGCCGCCGCGCTGTGGCCGCTGCGACGGCATCCTGCGACCCGAGGTCGTGCTGTTCGGTGAGATGCTGCCGCTGCGCGCCCTTGCCCGCTACGAAGCGGCGCTGCGCCGTGGCTTCGATCTCGTGTTCGCGATCGGCACGACGGCAGGTTTTCCTTACATCTACGAGCCGGTCGCGATGAGCGCGCACGCCGGGGTTCCGACGATCGAGATCAATCCCGATCGCACGCCCCTGTCCGCGCTCGTCTCTCATCGCTTCGCATGCGGTGCAGCCGCGGCCCTGCGCGCGATCGTCGACGCAGCAGTCCCAAGACCGGACACGCCTCGCGAGTGCTGAAGAAACGAGCAAAAAAGGCCGAAAAAAACGGCCTGAAATGCTTACAAACGCGAAAACTCGCTTTATATTAACGCCCGCACTCGCAGTCGATGCGCGTTTTCAAGCAATTTTCCGCGCGAAAACCGCAGAAGAAAACGGCGTCGAGCGCGAGTACGGTGTCATACGAGGCTGGAATCACGCTGGTGTACAGGACCCGGCCGCCGTTAGGCGATCGAGTCGCTTCAGAATCCAAACAGCCGCCGGACACGGGTGTGTGTTGTCCAATACTTTCTGGGAGGACTTATGTCTCGAGCCAAACCCTCGATCAAAGAACGTGAAACGAAGAGCCAGATCCTGGCTGCCGTCGCCGAATCCACCGGGCTGAAGAAGAAGGAAGTGCAAGCCGTGCTGACGGCGATCCGCGATCACGCCGTGCGCCATCTAAACGCTCGCGGTTCGGGCGAAATGAGCGTACCGGAGCTCGGCATCAAGCTGCGTCGCGTGAAGAAGGCCGCCCGCAAGGCCGGCATGGCGCGTAATCCGTTCACCGGCGAGATGGTCAAGGTGGATGCCCGCCCGGCCAGCGTATCGGTGCGCGCGAGCGCGCTGAAAGCACTGAAGGACGCGGTCGCCGGCTGAGCGCCCGCGTCGCGCGAGTCCAGGACGGACTCGTTCGGCGTTTCCGCAGCTCTTTCGGCATGGGGCGCCTGCATCGGCATGCGCCCCGTTTCCTCCACGGCAGCCGCGCTGCTTTTGCAAAGCTTCCCCTCCAGCCCGCCTCGCACCTTTCGCGATTGACCGCGATCGGCCTCGCCGCTACGCTGGCGGCGGATTTCGATAGACAGCCAGCGGTGCCCGGGCGCTGATCGGCGCCAGGGATAATCGGGAAGCCGGTGCGTTTCCATCGCGGAAACCAGTCCGGCGCTGCCCCCGCAACGGTAAGCGAAGCGGAGACCCTCCAAGCCACTGTGCAGCGATGCATGGGAAGGCGGGGATCCACGCGCGAGACGATCGCCTCGCATCTTCGCAAGCCCGGATACCGGCCGCAGGTCTTGCAAACCGAGTCGCGGAGGGTCGACTCAGGCGCGCATGACGCGGCGTCGGACGCTGCGCGGTGAACGACCTGTCCCCTTCGCAACTCCTGTATGCCCGTGCTCGGGTGAGAGCGCGGGCCGGAGTGACGCATGCGCCCGTTTCTTTCATTCCCCCTCGTCTTCGCCGCGAGCTGCGGCCTGCTGTCCCAAGCCCTTGCCGAAGATCTCAGCGCGACGCGCCATCGCGAAGAAGTCCTCGTCACCGCGACGCGCACGCCGACGGCGCTGCGCAACGCCGGGGCCAGCGCCACGGTCATCACGCGCGAGGACATCGAGCGCCGCAACCCGGTGTTCCTGAGCGATCTGCTGCGCGAGGTGCCCGGCTTCACGATCGGGCGCGCCGGCGGCGCCGGCAAGTTCACGCAGCTACGCGTGCGCGGCGCGGAGGCGAATCACGTGCTCGTGCTGATCGACGGCATCGAAGCCAACGACGTCACGCGCTCCGACGAGTTCGACTTCGCCCATCTGTCGACCGACGACATCGAGCGCGTCGAAATCGTGCGCGGCCCGCAGAGCGCGCTGTGGGGCAGCGATGCGCTCGCCGGCGTCGTCAACATCATCACCCGTCGCGGCAGCGGCAAGCCGCATGCGAACGCGACGATCGAGTACGGCTCCTTCGGCTCGAATCGCGTGAGCGGCGCGGTCGGCGCCGGCACCGAGACCTGGGACGGCAATCTCGCCCTCAGCTACCTCGACAGCGGCGGCATCGACATCAGCGAGCGCGGCGACGAGGACGACGGCTACCGCAACGGCACGCTCAACACGCGCCTCGGCTGGCAGGCGCTGCCGCAGCTCCGCTTCGAGCTGACGGGGCGGCTCAGCGACATCCGCACCGCGACCGACGGTGACGTCGGTCTCGGCGTACCGAGCGACACCGCCGGCGAGACGGACATCCTCCAGGCCTATGCGCAGGGGCGCGCCAAGCTCAGCACCTTCGACGGCCACTGGCTGCACGAGCTGTCGGGCGCGTGGAGCAAGATGGACAACGAGGATCGCGATCTCGAAGTCTTCCTCGAAGGCCGCGTCGTCGGCCACAAGCACAGCATCGACTACCAGACGACGCTGCAGGGCGAGACCACGACTCTCGTGCCGGCCAGTCACGCGCTGACCTTCGCGCTCGACTACGAGCAGCAGCGCTTTCACCAGCGCGGGCCCGTCACGCTCTTCGGCAACCCGAACCAGGATCGCGACTTCCAGGTGATCGGCTACGCCGGCGAATATCGCGTGACCTTGGCCGAGCGCACGACGCTGGGCGCCAGCGGGCGCTGGGACGACAGCAACGAGTTTGCCGACGTCGGCACCTATCGGCTCTCGCTCGTACAGGAGATCCCGCGCTGGGGCACGACGCTGTCCGCGGCCTATGCGACGGGCCAGAAGTCGCCGACCTTCTTCGATCGCTACGGCTTCTCCTTCGGCGGCCCGTTCTCGCCGACCTTCATCGGCAACGCGGCGCTGAAGCCCGAGACCTCGCGCGGTTGGGAAGTCGGCGTCTCGCAGGTCCTGTTCGACGAACGCCTGGTGCTGGGCGCGACCTACTTCAACGAGCGGCTGAAGGACGAGATCAACGGCTTCGTCGTCGATCCCGTGAGCTTCACCGCCACCGCGGTGAATCTCGCGGGACGCAGCCGGCGCGACGGCGTCGAGCTGAGCGCCGACGCCGCGCTGAGCGCGCAGCTCGAGCTGCGCGCGAGCTATACCTGGCTGGATGCGACCCAGCCCGATCGCGTCACGGGCGGCGAGATCGACGAGATCAGGCGGCCGCGGCATCAGGTGTCGGCGAGTCTCGACTGGACTTCGGCGGACGAGCGCGGCTCGCTCGATCTGCACCTCACGCACACCGGCGAGCGCGAGGACGACAGCTTCCTGCCGCCGTTCTTCGCGCCGGCCCGCGTCACGCTCGATCCCTACACGCTGGTCGGCGTGGCGGGGCGCTATCGCGTGAA
The DNA here is from genome assembly GCA_035325705.1 of Gammaproteobacteria bacterium. Taxonomy (GTDB): domain Bacteria; phylum Pseudomonadota; class Gammaproteobacteria. Next base: position 83,972 of record DAOKZI010000013.1, on the reverse strand, counting down.
TCCGCAGATCCTGCTGTTCGCGCGCATCGAGAACCTGTTCGACGACGACTATCAGGATGTCTTCGGCTTCGAGACCGAAGGGCTGGGCGCCTGGCTCGGGGTGCGCTTCGAGACGCCGCACTGAGCGCGCGAGCGCTTCAGGACTGATCCGGCCCCGCGTCCTCGTGACGCGGCAGCGCGTCGGCGGTGTCGAACCACGGCAAGCGGCTCATGCGCCAGATGTGATACTCCGGCACCACGGCTGCCGGCGCGTCGAGGCTCGCGATCGTGACGTCGACGTAGCGCGGCGCCACGCTGCGCCGGAACACGAGCTGGGAGCCGCAGACGGCGCAGGACTCGCGCTGGTAGACGGCGGAGGAGCGGTAGACGCGCGGGCTGCCCGCCGTCCACGCGAAGCAGCCGGCTTCGATCGTGAACCAGGCGACGACCGGCGCGCCGCTCGCACGCTGGCAGAGCCGGCAGTGGCAGTAGCCGGCGTCGACGAGCGGGCCATCGACGCGATAGCGCAATGCGCCGCAGAGGCAGCCGCCTTCGGCCTGCACCGCGCGCTGCGCCGGCGGCACGCGCTACATCTCGATGTGCTCGACGCCGTCGGCGCCGTCGAGCTTGTCGAGCAGCATGCGATAGCGCGGATCGCGGACGTCCATCGTGATCGTGTCGGACAGATCCGGTTCCGGCGCCTGCTTGCCGTTCTTCGGCGGTTCGATCAGCGCGAGATGGATCTCGCGTAGCTGGGCGAGGAAGGCGTCGCGCACGCTCCCCGGCGTCGCGGCCACGGCGCAGCCGGCCTTCAGATCGGTGACGAGCCTGGGCAGCGACTGCATCAGCTTCGAGCGCTGGGATGCCGAGCGCACCGGCAGCACGCTCAGGATCAGACGCCGCGTGCAATCGACCGCGGCGGCCCATTCATCGGACTCGGGGCCGTGACGGTGATGGGTCAACGCGAGATAGCGGCGCCATTCCTGCAGCAGGAACTCGACGAGAAACTTCGGAGGCAGCGGCCCGTCGCCGTCGGCGATGGCCTTGCGGATCGCGGCGCCGGCAGCTTGCACGTCGCCCAGGGTGATCTGTACGGAGTCGGGAGTCACGGATGAGACGGGTTCCTCGTTGCTCGCGCCGGCCGCGGCCGGCGGAAGGGCGGGAATTTCACCATGTCGCGCTCGATTTGGCCACATTTCGGCCATTCCGCGCCGCGACCTCGCGCACGGATCGGCCAATTCGGGCCGGCACGCCGCTTTTGCGGAATGCCCTAGTCCCAGGGCGGACAGCGCGACACGCCGAGCGCGAGCCGCACCTGCGGCGCCTGCCAGCGCAGGCGCAGACACGCGCCCTGCATGATCTTCTCGAGCCCGGCTTCCGACTGCGAGACCGTCTCGTGCGGGGCGCCGTGCACGGCGGCGGGCGGCGTCGCGCCTAGCCTCAGCCGGCCTGCGAGCGCCGCGTCCTCGCAGTCGAGCGTGCTGCAGGTGTCCAGGGTGAAGCGCTGGCCGAAGCCGCCGGGAAAACTGCCGTCGGCCAGACGATAGCGGCCGCCGTAGCCGTCACAGCTCGGCAGGGCGAGATTCAGCTCGACCTCGAGCGCGGGCGCCGCCGGCGCGCTGAAGGTCCAGTCGATCAGGAGGTCGGCGCCGTCGAGCACGTAAGTCTTGCGCAGCACGCAGTCGGGGAGGGGCCGTGCTTCGAGCGTGATCGATCGCGCATCCGAATGCAGCACGCGATAGCCCGCGATCGGCGTGCGGCGGCCGTCGGCCTCAATCAGGCAGTCGCTCGCGATCGCGCGGCCGTTCGCATCGGGCTCGAGATCGGCCGGCGCGATCGCGTGCTTCCAGGCCACGCGATCGTGCGCGGAGGCGATGCCGCCGTCCTGATGCGCGGCGTGCGGCTCGGCGGCGCCGCCCTCGGGCAGGCGGTGATAGTGCTCGGCGTGCCGGCGCAGGACGTCGCCGAAGTTGTGGCACAGCGCGTAGCTCGACAGCTCGATCAGCGCCCCGCGGCCGTCGTCGCGCAGCACGGCCTGCAGCTCGCGGTTGGCGAGCAGATATTCGACGTGGCCGTCGTGATCGAGATCGGCGGGCGGCGGCCGCTGCCACGCATGCGCGTCGAGCGCGGCCTCGAGCTCGAGCAGATGCTGCCACACGGCGCGGCGCAGATGCGGTAGATAGAGGCCGCCGAAGAGGCCGTGCCAGTACGCGTCGTTCGCCTGCGCCCGGTAGAGCAGCCCGCGCAGCGCCGGATCCTCGCCCCGCACGGGATCCGCGGCAAGGCGCGCGGACAGCGCGAGCATGCGCTTGTGCTGCCAGTTCGCCTCCGGATAGCGGCTCAGGAAGTTGCGCCAGATCCCGCCGCGGATGAACGGCCGCTCGCGCGGCCACTGCGGCGAGCGTTTGGCGCCGGCGAGCAGCGCGGCATAGGTACGGGCGGCCGGCGCCGGCAGCGTCCATTCGTTCATCTCGCTGTAAGAGGCGGCCGGCAGGTAGACGATGCCGCGCGTCGGCTGCTTGCGATGGAACTCGGCATAGGTGTGCGCTTCGATCTTCGGCGACGCGAGCACGGCCTCGATGAAGGCCGCGAGCCAGCCGCGGGTGTAGACCCAGTCGTAGGTCTCGGGCCAGATCCCGAACTTCTCGATGTCGTCGAAATAGACGGCGGCCGCCTGTCCGGCGTCGGCGAGCGCTTCGAGACCGGCGACCGCCTCGGCCGCCGGCGCGAAAGGCAGGCGATAGCGCAGCGTCTCGGATATCGGGAAGAGATCGAGCGTGCGACCGTCTTCTTCGGTCGTGAAGTAGCCGTCGAGGGCCTGCGCGTCGAGGCCCGTGCAGAGGAAGTGGTAGTCGTCGACCGTCACGTAGCGCACGCCGCCGTCGACGAGGCTCGGGACCACCGAGGATTCCCATACCCGCTCGGTCAGCCATGCGCCGGCGGGCGTCGCGCCGAAGCGCGACTTCAGCTTGGCCGCGAGAGCCTGGAGCTGTCCGCGGCGATCGCGGGCCGGGATCGCGGCCAGCACCGGCTCGCAGTCGCCGGCGCCGAACAGCTCGACTTGGCCGCGTGCGACCATCTCGCCGAGCAGCGTCATGTCGTCCGGAAAGCGGCTGCCGAGTTCGTCGAGCAGCCAGCCGGAGAAATGCGCGGCGAAGCGGAATTCGGGATAGCGATGCAGCGTGTGGAGGAAAGGGCGATAGCAGCGCTCGTGGGCATCGACGATCACCGCCGGGAAATTGCCGACCGGCTGATGCGCGTGGACGCCGAGCAGGAGCGAAACGGGTCGGGTCATCGGCTGCCTCGTGAGATGGGGCGCGTGGATCGTCAGGCTTCTTGGGAACGGCGCATCGTGCCGCCGACCTCGGCGTGGCCGCCACCGACGGACAGCGGCCGATCGAGCTGCGCCGGCGGCGCGAGTCCCAGCGCGTCGTACAGCGCGCGCAGATGGCGGCGGAACAGGGCCTCGAAGCTCGCGACGGAGTCCGCCGGATTGCAGTCGCCCAGCCACCAGAACCAGTCCGAGCCTTCGCAGATCGCGAGCTGGGCCTCGGCCTTGGCGCGCGCCGCGGCGTCGAGGCGCCCGCTGCCGAGCACGAGATCGTAGTGCTGCTTGGCGCTGCACAGCAGATCCCAGGCATGGTTCTTGTCGGGATCGCCGATCCAGGTCGTCAGCGTGCCGTAGACCCAGCTTCCGGCGACCAGCGGAGGCAGCATACCGGTGTGGGCGGCGTGTCCCGCGAGCGCGTCGGCGAGCGTCGTCGTGCGGATCTGCGGATGCGCGGCGAGCTCCGCATAGAGATCCTCGAAGAACCAGTACGCGTTGTACGGGTAGTACTCCCAGGCGTTCTCGCCGTCGAGGATCACGCTGACCAGCGGCGTCGCGTCGTCCGGCGTGCGCGCGAGAATGCCTTCGAGCTCGGTGATGAAATGACGCGCGGCGTCGCGGCCGTGCCATTTCGCATACTCGAAGCCGATCAGATCGGAGAGGCGATCGTCGCGAAAGAACATCGTCACGCCGCTCGCGTCGTGCCACGGCCGGTAGAGATCGCGTTCGCGCACGTAGCGATCGGCCCCCAGCGTATGCGCGAGCACCGTTTCACCGCTCGCCGCCCAGCCGACGCCGTGCGCGGCGAAGCGCGCGAGGGCCGCCGTCGACACCGCGCCCTCGGCGGGCCACAGGCCCGCGGCCGGCGCGCCGAAGCGCGCGCGATGGCTGTCGCAGGCGCGCGTGAGGTGCAGATCCAGGCGCTCGCGCCCGCCGGGATAGCAGGGCGACAAAGGCAGGACGAGATCCGGCACCGCTTCGCGCGCCGCATCGAAGGACAGCAGCAGCGGGGCGATCGGATGGGCGTGCGGCGTCGTCGACAGCTCGATCTGCCCGCGCGCCGCGAGCGCGCGGTAGCGCGGCAGCAGGCCCTGCAGCAGCTCGCCGATCGCATCGAGCAGCGCCAGCCGATCCGCATGCGTATAGCCCTCGCCCTTGCTCATCAGCTCGGCGACCAGCGGCAGCGCGCGGCGCGTCGCCTCCCCGGTCCACGCGAGGTGGTACCAGGTCACGAGATCCGCGAAGTAGGCGCCGGACAGCCAGGCGATCGAGTCGCTGCTCTGTGCGGTCGCGAGCTCCTGCATCGCGTGCAAGCGCTGGTAAGCGGGAAAGGGATCGATCGCATGCAGGCGATGCGCGCGAAAGCAGATCGCCAGCGCGTGCCGGCGCTCGTGGATATCGAGCGCCTCGGGCCGGGGATGCGCGAGCAGCCGCAGCAGCGGATCGCGCAGCTCGCGGCGGGCGATCTGCGTCGCGTAGTCCTCGATCTGATCGAGCAGCACGGGCACGAAGTTCACGACCGCTCGCACCTCGGGATGGCGCTCGAAGTGCGCCGCCATGTCGGCGTAGTCCTTCATCGCGTGCAGATAGGTCCACGGCAGCGTGAAATCGCCGTGCCCCGGCGCCCGGTAATCGGGCTGGTGCATGTGCCATAGAAAGACCAGATCGAGAGAACGCGCCATCGCTATCCACTGCCGTGCTTGAAGGCTCTCCCGTATGATAAACACGATGCCCGCTCACGACGCTCCCGAATGCGCTGCCAGCCTCTCGCACGAAGACGAGCGCGTCCTGCGGCTCGTCGCAGCGCGCCTGCACGCGCCCTTCGAAGTGCTCGGGGCGCATCGCGAGGGATCGGGATGGGTGCTGCGGGTGTGGCGCCCCGGTGCGAGCGCGCTCGAGCTCGTCGTCGACGGCCGCGCGCGGCCGGCGCGCTGCGTTCATGCCGCGGGCCTGTTCGAGCTGCGCGTGGCCGAGCGCCCGCGCCGGCCCTGGCGCCTCGGCAGCGGCGGCCATGACGCGTATGCCTTCCCGCCGTGCGCGAGCGCGCACGATCTTCATCTCTTCGGCGAAGGGCGCCTGCACCAGGCCTGGCGCCTGCTCGGGGCGCACGTCGAAACCGTGGACGAGGTGCCGGGTGTGCGCTTCCGGGTATGGGCGCCCGGCGCGGAGCGCGTGTCCGTGGTCGGCGATTTCAACGCCTGGGACGGTCGCGTCCACCCGCTGCAGACGCTCGGCGTGTCCGGGGTGTGGGAGCTGTTCGTACCGGATCTGGACGCCGGCACGCTGTACAAGTTCGAGCTGCGCGAACGCGCGACGGGCCACGTGTTCCTGCGCGAAGACCCTTACGCCCGGGCCAGCGAGCTGCGGCCGGCGAGCTCTTCGTGCGTCGTCGCGCCTTCCGCGCACCGCTGGTGCGACGGCGACTGGCTCGCGCGCCGCGCGCGCACGAACTGGCTGCAGGCGCCGCTGAACGTCTACGAGCTGCACGCCGGATCCTGGATGCGGCATGCCGACGGCCGCTTCTACGGCTACCGGGAGCTCGCCGAGCGCCTCGTGCCTTATGTTCTCGACGTGGGCTACACGCACGTGGAGTTCCTGCCGCTGACCGAGCATCCGCTCGACGAATCCTGGGGCTACCAGACGACGGGCTTCTTTGCGCCGACCTCGCGCTACGGCACGCCCGAGGATCTGCGCGCGCTGATCGACGCCCTGCACGGCGCCGGCATCGGCTGTCTGCTCGACTGGGTGCCCGGACACTTCCCGGCCAACGACGGCGCACTCGCGCATTACGACGGCAGCGCGCTGTACGAGCACGGCGATCCGCGGCGCGGCCGCCACCCGGACTGGGGCACGCACATCTTCAACTACGGCCGCAACGAGGTGTGCAGCTTCCTGCTGTCCAGCGCTCATTACTGGCTGGAGGAATTTCATTTCGACGGCCTGCGCGTCGACGCCGTCGCCTCGATGCTCTATCTCGACTACTCGCGCCAGGCGGGCGAGTGGCTGCCGAACCGCTACGGCGGGCGCGAGAACCTCGAGGCGATCGCCTTTCTGCGCGAATTGAACGTGATGGTGCACGGCTGCTTTGCGGGCGCCGTGACGATCGCGGAGGAGTCGACGGCGTGGCCGCAGGTATCGCGCCCGGTCGAAGCCGGCGGGCTCGGTTTCACCTTCAAGTGGAACATGGGCTGGATGAACGACACGCTGCGCTACTTCCACCTCGATCCGATCCACCGCCGGCATCATCACGACTGGCTGACCTTCGGCCAGCTCTATGCATACAGCGAGAACTTTCTCCTGCCGCTGTCGCACGACGAGGTCGTGCACGGCAAGGGCAGCCTGCCGCAGAAGATGCCCGGCGACGACTGGCAGCGATACGCGAACCTGCGCCTGCTGTTCCTGCTGCAGATGACGACGCCGGGCAAGAAGCTCAATTTCATGGGCAACGAGTTCGGCCAGTCGTGCGAGTGGCGCTGCGATCGCGAGCTCGAATGGCGGGAAGCGGCGAACGGGCTGCCGGCGGGCCTGCGCCGCCTGCTGCGCGATCTGAACCGGCTCTACCGCGAGACGCCGGCGCTGCACGAGCGCGATCACGCGACCGAGGGCTTTCGCTGGATCGACTGCGACGACGCGCTGAACTCGACGCTCGCCTACCTGCGTCTCGCGCGCGACGGCAGCCCCCTCGTCGTACTGCTGAACTTCACGCCGGTTCCGCGCCCGGGGCGGCGCTACGGCGTACCCGGCCGCGGCGACTACGCGGTCGTCCTCAACAGCGATTCACGGCACTACGGCGGCACGGACGTCGGCGGCGCGCGCGTGACGGCGCAAGCCGTGCCGGCGCATGGGCTGCCGGCGTCCATCCTCGTCGATCTGCCGCCGCTGGGCGGCCTGCTGCTGCAGCCCGTGCCCTGAGCGCGCTCGAGGAAACGCCGCAAACGCGGAGTTTCTTCAGCGCGTCGCGCGCCGCATCAGGCTCGCCGAGGCATACGCGAGCAGATCGCGGCAGAACTCCTTGCGTTTCTCGGTGTAGTCGCCGAGCAGGCGGCAGACCGCGATCGTCAGCGCGAACAGCAGCACGCCGCTCCAGGCTTCCCGCGGCTCGATCGGCAGCACCGCGGCGAGGAACTGCAGCACGGGGTAGTGGAAGAGATAGATCGAGAAGGTGTAGCCGGCCCAGTTGCGGATCGGGCGTTCGAAGCGCGTCAACAGCGGCGCGAGCCGCGACGCCACGGCCTGTACGCCGATGAAGTTGCAGGCGACCAGGATCCCGATCACATAGGCGCTGAGGAACTCGTCGGACCACCTCAGCTCGTCGACGACGAAGCCTTTGCCGAGCCAGTCGTAAGTGAAGTACAGCAGCGCATCGCGCAGCCCGAACGCGCGGAACGCCGCATAGGCGACGATCGAGCCGAGGAACAGCACCCAACCCCAGCGCTCGCCGACGCTGCGCCGGGTATTGAGGCGATAGACGGCGACGCCGAGCAGCCAGATCGGGAACAGGAGCAGGATCTTCGGCCCGACCAGCGCGAGCAGCGCCGCCACGCCCAGCGTGCGCTTGCCGCCGCGCAGAAAGACGCAGGCGGCGAAGATCATGTAGTACCAGAACTCGTAGCCCAACGACCAGTACGGCCCGTTGGTGAACAGCCGCACCGAATGGAACCAGAGCTCATTGGTGAACGTCAGCGCGTGCAGCACGCGGCCGATCGGATCCGAGCCCTGGAACCAGAAGCCGGCGTAGAGCGCCTGATCGATCAGGCGGCCGAGATGATCGAGCACGACGGTCAGCGCGATCGCCGGCAGCGCGACGGAATAGAGCCGCGCGCAGCGGTTCAGCAGATAGGGGCCGAACTCGCGATCGCGCGTTGCGACGGTGTGCGCGATCACGTAGCCGGACAGCACGAAGAACACCATCACGGCGTCGTTGCCGTAAGTCCGCCATTCGATGATGAGACCGCCGGTGAAGCGCTTGTAGGCGAGATGCGTCAACAGCACCACGACCGCGGCGAGGAAGCGCACGAGGTCGAGGTAGATCGACGTCGCGCGGTTCACCTCGGCAGCGCGTCCTGTGCCGCGCGCGCCGGCAGCCGGCGGCGCAGATGATTGCGCAGGATGCGGGCGCTGTTGGTGAAGGGGACGAGATAGACGGCAAGCAGCGTCGGGTGGATGTTGGCGTCCTCGCCGGTGAGGCCGAACTCGAGGCGTTCCGGCTCACGGCCCGGGAGGTACAGCGTGCCGAACAGCCAGTCCCACAGCGCGAACAGCTCGCCGTAGTTGCGGTTGTAGTGGCGCGGGTCCTTGCTGTGATGGATCTGGTGCTGCGCCGGGCTGATGAAGATACGGCCGAACACCGGCCCGAACGACCACCAGATGTGCGAGTGGCGCAGATTTGCGCCCAGCACGTGGAACACCGAGAACACGAAGTTCGCTCCGAACAGCGTGACCGCGACGGGGGCGTCGGCGAACAGCCAGGCGATCACGCCCATGAACGGCCCGACGATCGCGAGATCCAGCGCTCTGGACAGCAGGTTGTAGACGGGATGCTTGCGATAGACGGTGAAGGGTGTCAGCACTTCGGCGCTGTGGTGCACCTTGTGGAATTCCCACAGCAGCGGAAACCGATGCGAGGCGGCGTGGATGGCCCAGGTCGAGAAATCGCTGACGAGCGCAAAGACGATCGTGAAGGCGATCAGCATGGGCGGCGTCCATTCGGCGCGAAGACCGGGCCCGGCGGCGTGCACCAGGCCTTGCTGGACCAGCGTCGCCACCGCCGCGATCGACGCGCTGCCGAGCACCAGCCGGGCGAGCAGACCGCTCGGGCCGAGGATGCGGTTGGTGAGCAGGATCTTGTAGTCCATCAGCGCCGAGGGATGGGCGTACATGTCCTTCGGCAGCACGAAGCCCAGCGCCGCGCGCCAGCCGCCGGCACCGCCGCGATAATGGCGATACCACAGCCATACGCCGAGCAGCACGAAGCTCAGCAGATACAACCAGTAGAAGCGGTTGCCGCCGTCCAGCGTCCAGGCCGCGAGCTCGACGGCATTGCCGTAACCGTGTGCAAGGGGCTCCCGTAGCCAGCTCGGCCACTGCGTGAAATCAAGCATGCGCGCGTTCCTGTTCGCTGCGAAGGCCGAGGTGAGCGGACGTGCTTCGAGGCAGCACGTTCCATGCCAGACCATATCGGTGGGCAGGATAACAGAGCCAAAATGAATCCGACTTGAATTCGGCTAGCACAAGACGCGCACCGATGTCGGTCCGGGGGCCGCTTCGGCGTCGGGCAGCTTCGCGGCGATCGCGGCCGCCGGGCTGTGTAGACTGCTGCGGTCCACCGCGCGCGGTTCTCACTCGATGACGATGAATTTCACCGAACGGCCCGACGCCAGCGAAGACGGCTCGCGCAATCTCGGCCTGCGCGCTGCCGTCGCGGCGCGCAGCGTCTGGCTCAGCGTGATCGTGAACCTGCTGCTGAGCGTGCTGCAAATCGCGGTCGGCGTCTACGCGCGGTCGCAGGCCCTGATCGCCGACGGCATCCACTCGGCTTCCGATCTCCTCGCCGACTGCGTGGTGCTGGTCGCCTCGCGCCACAGCCACAAGGCGGCCGATCGGGATCATCCCTACGGACACCAGCGTTTCGAGAACGCCGCCTCGCTGGTGCTCGGCGCGCTGCTGCTGGTCGTCGGTGCCGGCATGCTGTGGTCGGCCGTGCAGAAGCTGCAGGATCCCGCGTCCGTCGCGCGCGTGCATCTCGCGGCGCTGTGGATCGCGGCGACGGTGCTCATCGCCAAGGAGCTGCTGTTCCGCCATCTGCTCGCGAGCGCCAAGCGCGTGAAATCCGGCATGCTGGTCGCGAACGCCTGGCACGCGCGTTCGGACGCCGCTTCCTCGCTGGTCGTCGGTCTCGGCATCGCGGGCAATCTCGCGGGCTATCCGCTGCTCGATCCGATCGCGGCTTCGATCGTCGGCTTCCTCGTCGCGCGCATGGGCTGGTCCTTCGGCTGGAATGCGCTGCATGACCTGATGGATCGCGCCGCGGACGAGGCCGAGGTCGCCGCCATCCGCCAGACCCTGCGTGAAACGCCGGGCGTTGCCGGCGTGCACGACGTGCGCACGCGCCGGATGGGCGACATGATCTTCGTCGACGCGCACATCGAGGTCGACGCCGACATCACGGTGGAGCAAGGGCACGACATCGCCGTCGCCGCGCGCAAGCGCGTGATGCAGCGGCACCGCGTGCTGGACCTGATGACGCACGTCGACCCTTATAAGCGGCCGGACCTGGATCACCCCCCATCGACCGGCAATGCGGTTCGCTGAACGTGCCGGTACTTAGTGGTGGGCGTCATTGGCCCAGCGCCGATGGCTTTCGATTTCGAGCCGCGCCACCAGCGACTGGACGTCGAAGCGCAGACCCAGCTCGTTCACGCGCGCATCGTAGGCGTTGCGCCGCGCCAGCAACACCTCACCGAAATCGACCGCGCCCAGCCGCCATGCTCGCTCCATGCGCGCCAGCGTGTCGTCGGCGGCACCGACCATGCGCTCGGCCGCCCTCCACGCGTCATACTGCGCGGGTAGGGCTCGCACCAGCTTTTCCGCCTCCAGCCGGATGCGGCGTGCGACGCCGGCCGCCTCGGTGTCGACGGCTTCGGTGAGCGCGCGCTCAGCCATGACCGTGGCGGGCTGACTGCTCGCCGCGAACGGAATCGTCACCACGAGGCCTACCGCCTGCTCGTGGCCATCGGCTTCTGCGAGCATGCGCAGGCCCAGGCTCGGGTCTGGCCGTCGCTCCGCGTCGGCGCGTGCCGCGCTGACGCCCTGGCGCGCCGCCAGCGCACGCGCGACCGCGAGTTCGTGGTTGTGTTCGACGATGCGTTCGACGCTATCCGGCGGGATTGCCGCCGGCTGCGGTCGCGGCAGGTCGGGCGGCGCGGCGGGCAACCCAAGCGTCGGGAAGTCGGTGGTCAGCGCGAGGCGGGCTTCCTCGCGCGCCAGCCGCGCGCGCTCGGCGGCAAGATCCGCCTGCGCGAGCGCCGTCGCCGCACGACGCTCGTCGAGGAGCGGCAATTCGCCGAGTTCCGCGCGCCGCGCCACGGCCTTGCGCTCGTCTTCGGCGGTCGCGCGCTGGCGTTCGGCCAGCGTGGCGAGGCTGGCCGCGCGCGCCCAGGCCATCCACGCCTCGAGCAGACGGCGCGCGCCCTCGTGCCTCGCGTCGCCGACGATGTAGCGCGCGATCTCCTCGCCCGAACTCGCGAGCGCGCCATCGAGTCGCGATTTGGTCGGCAGGCGCAGACGCCGGGTGAGCATGGTTTCCAGTTCGCCGTAACTGCCGTAGCCGTTCGCGTGGCGGGCGAGCGGCATGACGGTCAATTCATAACCGTAGGGGCCTTCGCGCAGCGCATCTCCCCGCGCCGTCGCTTCCCGTCCCCGCGCGAGGGCAGCCTGTACAGTGGGCAGGTCGTCGATGGCATCGCGCGCCGCAGCGGCGTCGGGTAGGAAGGCGCGCACCGGCGCGCAGCACGCGAACGCCAATGTCGCGACGCCGATTGCACGCAGGATCGCTGCCGGTCTCATGCCAGCCTCCCAAACGCAATCACGGGCTCCAGCCACCAGGTCGACGCCGTGTTCGCGAGTTCACTGCGCAGCGCCGCGATCAGGGATCCGGCGCGCGCCTGCGACAGCACGACGATAAGCAGCTTTCTCGCCACACGTCCGCGGACCTGCTCGCGTACCGATGCCCACGAGAAATCCGAGCCATGGCCTTCGGCGGCAAGCACCGTGAAGCCGGGCAACGGTGGATCCTGTTCCAGGAACAATTGCACCACCCGGTCCTCGAGTGCGGGCGGGAACACCAGCGTGAGGCGGGCGAGCGCCTTTTCGTTCTCGGTTTCGATCATGAGCGGACCCCCGGGGCAAGAGCGAAGCGGCGGAACAGCACCGGCAGCAGCAGCAGCGTGAGCAGGGTGGAGGTAAACAGGCCACCGACGACGACCACGGCCAGCGGACGCTGGATCTCCGACCCCGGGCCGGTCGCGAACAGCATCGGCACGAGTCCGAGTGCGGTGATGGCGGCTGTCATCATGACTGGTCGCAGGCGCCGCCGCGCGCCTTCCTCGACCACGCGCGCGATGTCCATGCCGGCGGCGAGTAGCTGGTTGAAATGCGCGACCAGCACGAGACCGTTCAGTACCGCGATCCCGAGCAGCGCGATGAACCCGACCGACGCCGGCACGGACATGTACTCCCCGACGATCCATAGCCCCAGGATCCCGCCGACGAGCGCAAACGGAATGTTGGCGAGGATGAGCAAGGCCTGACGGGCCGATCCGAAAGTCATGAACAGCACGACGAAAATCAGGGACAGCGCCACCGGCACCACCAGTGCAAGCCGCTTTGCCGCGCGTTGCTGGTTCTCGAACTGCCCCCCCCACTGCACGGTGTAGCCGCCGGGCAGTTGGATGGACTCGGCCACGCGCCGGCGCGCCTCTGCGACGTAGCCCACGAGATCGCGCCCGGCGACATTCGCCTGGACGACGGTATAGCGCGAACCGTTCTCGCGATCGACTTTGACCGGTCCGTCGCTGCGCATGAGGCGGGCCACCTGGGCGAGCGGAACCGTGGTGCCGTCGGCACTGCTGAGGCTGCCGTGCGCGAGGCCCGCCGGGTCCTCGCGCAGCGTCTCTGCGCCGCGCACGATGAGCGGCGTGCGCCGACCTTCGATGAGGACGGTACCGGCGCGGCGTCCTTCGATTTGTGCGCGCAGCTCGTCCTGGATGTCGTCGATCGAAAGCCCGGCGCGGCCGGCTGCGATACGGTCGATACGCGTGGTGAAGTATTGCACGCCATCGTTGGTCAGCGTGAAGATGTCCTGGCTGCCTTCGATGGCGTTCAACGTCCGCTCGATGCCCGCCGCGAGCGTGCCAAGGGTCGCGAGATCCGGACCGAACACCTTGACCGCCACGTCGCCGCGGCTGCCCGTTAGCATCTCCGCGACGCGCATTTCGATCGGCTGCGTGAACGTGAAATCGATCCCCGGAAACTCCTCCAGCACTTCGCGGATGCGGTCGGCGAGCCAGGCCTTGTCCGGCACGCGCCAGTCCTCGCGCGGCTTCAGTTGGAGAAAGACGTCGCTCTGGTTCAGCCCCATGGGATCGAAACCGAGTTCGTCGGCGCCGATCCGCGCCACGATGTGATCGATTTCGGGAATTTCGGCGAGCAGTCGCCGCTGCACGCGCAGGTCCGATTGCACGGATTCCTCGAGCCCGATCGAGGGCAGTTTTTCGAGCTGCACCAGCAGGTCGCCTTCGTCCATCGTCGGCATGAAAGTCTTGCCGACATTCATGTAGGCAAGGGTGCCGACGCCGAGAAGGATGGCGGCGAGGGACCCGACTGTGCGCGGCGCGCGCAGGGCGGCGGCGAGCACCGGCCGATACCCTGCTTCGAGCGCGCGTACCAGTATGGGCTCGTGATGCGCGCGCTGCGCGAGAAGATACGACGCGAGGACGGGCACCACCGTCAGCGACAACAGCAGCGAGCCGCTGAGTGCGAAGACGATCGTCTTCGCCACTGGCGCGAACAACTTGCCTTCCAGGCCCGACAGGCTCAGCAGCGGCAGGAACACGAGACAGATGATGATGACGCCTGCCGCGACGGGCGGTGCGACCTCGGCGGTCGCCCGATACACGAGGTGCAGCTTGGGCAGCCTGGCACCGCCGGGCGCCTGGAACTGCGTCATCGTGTTTTCGACTACCACGACGGCCGCATCGACCAGCATGCCGATGGCGATCGCGAGGCCGCCGAGGCTCATGAGGTTCGCAGTCAGCCCGAAAAGGCGCATCAGCACGAAGGTCGTAAGCGCGGCGAGCGGCAGCAACAGGGTCACGACCAGCGCCGCGCGCAAATCGCCCAGGAACAGGAGCAGGAGTATCACGACGAGCACGCTTGCCTCGACCAGGGCCTTGGTCACCGTGCCGACGGCCCGTGCGATTAGCTCGCTGCGGTCGTAGAACACCTCGATTTCGACACCCGCCGGCAAGGACGGCGCGAGCTCGGTCAGTCGCTCGCGTACACCCGCTACCACCGCCGATGCATTCGCGCCGCGTAGCCCGATCACGAGGCCTTCGACTGCCTCTCCGTGGCCGTCGCGCGTCACGGCGCCGTAGCGCGTGAGACCTTCCGTCTGCACGTCGGCGACGTCGCCGAGCCGCACCGGGCTGCCATTGCGTTCGGCAACGACGATGGCCCGAAGATCGGCGGCCGTGCGGACCGCCCCCTCCACGCGCACGATCAGCGCCTCTTCGCCGTCGGCCAGCCGCCCGGCGCCATCGTTTCGATTGTTGCTTTCGATGGCGGCCACGAGGTCGGTAAAGCCAAGGCCCGTCCGCGTTAGCGCCTCGCGATCCGGTACCACCGTGAGCGTGCGAACTTCGCCACCGAGCGAGTTTACGTCGGCGACGCCGGGAATCGTCCTCAGCGCCGGTCTCAGCGTGAAATCGAGCAGCGTGCGTCGCGCCTGCGGCGACAGATCGCCGCCCTCGATGGTGAACATGAAGAGATCGCTGAGTGGAGTGGCAAGCGGCGCGAGGCCGCCCTCGACCCCGTCGGGCAGATCGCCCTGAATGTCGGCATAGCGCTCGGCCACCTGCTGCCGCGCCCAGTAGATGTCGGTGCCTTCGGCGAAATCGATCGTGAGATCGGCAATCGAATACTTGGCCGACGAGCGCAGCATGACCTGGCGCGGAATGCCGAGAAGCCCTAGCTCGAGCGGCACGATGACCCGGTTCTCGACCTCCTCGGGCGTCATCCCCGGCGCCTTCAGGATCAGTTTCACCTGCGTCGGCGAAATATCGGGAAACGCATCGATCGGCAACGACAGGTACGAGTGAACGCCGGCGGCGGCGAGCGCCAGCGTCGCTGCCAGTGCGAGCAGGCGCTGGGACAGGCTCCATTCGATGAGGCGCGACAGCATCTCAGCGCTCCAGCAGCGACTTGAGCGCGCTCGTGCCCTTGCTGACTACGGCGTCGCCCGCGGCGACCGCGCCCTCGATCACCGCGACTTCGGGGTTTTCGCTGAGGACGATGACCGCGAGTGGACGAAATCCGCCTTCGCTCTGAACGAAGAGACTGGCGCCGTCGGGCCCGTGCATCAGGGCGCTGCGCGGGATCTGAACGGCGCCGGGCGGCGCCGGCAGATGCAGGCTCGCGATCAACTGCTGACCCGGCACATAGCCTGAATCCGGCGGCAGCACGCCGCGCACGATGACGGTCTGCGTCTGCTCGTCGAGCGCCAATCCGCGGCCGGTGATGGGTACCTCGAGGGCGCCGATCCGCAGGCGCGCCGCCTCATCCAGCCGCGGTATCAAGGCGACCGGCACGTGGACCTCGACCCGCCACGCCGTGCTCGTCGCGAGCACGAAGGCCGGCGCCAGCGCGTCGATGCGCTCGCCCGTGAGCACGTATCGTTTCACGACGATGCCATCGTGCGGCGCGCGCAGCTCGAAGCTCGCGAATGTGTCGTCGGCACCGGCCGCCGTCACCGCACCGAGGTTCGCGGCGAGTGCCTGACGTGTCGCGTCCATCTGTTGCGCCGTCGCGGCGCTCTCCAGCGCCCGTGCGCGCGCCAGGATGCCTTCCTGTACCAGCAGTCGGTCGCGCGCCGCCTGTTGGTGCGCGACGCGCGCGCGACTGTCCATTTCGGCCAGGCGCGCCCGCTCGTCCGCGAAGTCGCGGCTGTCGATCACTGCGAGAAGCTGACCCTGCGTCACGCGTTCGCCTTCGTCGATGCGCAGACGCGCGATACGCCCGGCATAAGGACTCGCGATCACGGTCGTGCCGGCAAGCGGCAGGGTCACGCTGCCGAGCAGCTTGTCAATCGCGATGCTGGCGGCCGGCGCGGCCGGCGTCACTTCGATGGCGAGTGCCTGCCGCTGCGTCGGGGTAAGCGCGAGGATCTCGGTGTCAGCCGCAATTGCAGCCCGGCTGCCGGCGATGCTCCACACGGGGCCGAGGCCAACGGCGAGCGCGCAAAGCAGCCGCCGGCGGGTGATCGATGAACGGGATGAATGCTGCATGGGATACGTGTCAGATGAAGACGCTGGTCAGAGGGTAAGGTCCCAAGTTTAGATCTCGCGTAAGGAAACGCTGAACAACTCCCTTCGGAACTTGTTCGGAGACGGCCATCCATGGCTCGCGGAAACGCTGCATTTGTGGAGTTTTCTCGAGCCCGGGCGGGATCAGAGGAGTTCCCCATCGAGCGCGCGCAGCCCTGCGAGTTCGACGGTCAGACGCCCGTCGCTGAGCGCATAGGCGAGTGCGAGATCGAGCTGCTCGGCGAGCGCGGTACACAGCGCGAGCCCGAGGCCGGCATGCCCTCCGCTCGCGGAGGCTTCGCCGGCACGGAAATGCCGTTCACCGAGGCGCGGAATGTCGGCGACGGTGAAAGCTGGCGCTGCATTCTCGAAGCAGAGGGACAGCCCCGCTGCGCCCGCCACACTGTGGATGCCGATGCGATCGCCCTCGGGTGCGTGCAACACCGCATTGCGCAGCAGGTTCGACACGATGCGCTCGATGAGCAGCTCGTCGCCCATGACCCACAGTTCTGCCGGCAGCGCCACGTCGAAAGTCAGGCCGCGTCGCGTGGCATCCGCGTTCTGTGCCTGCACCTGCGCGCGGACGACGGACACCAGGTCGAGCGGTTCGATCGCGGGCTTGTCGATCCCCGCTTCGTAGCGCGTCAGCGCAAGCAGCCCGTCGACGATGCGCGTCATGCCCGTCAGTGTTTGCGTGAGCTGAACGTGTCGTGCCTCGTGCCAAGGCTCCTGCGTGGCCGGCAGAGTTTCGATGAGCGCGAACATTTCGGCGAGCGGGGTACGCAGCTCGTGCGCGAGGTCGCGCGCGAACCGGCGCTCCCTCAGCAGCATGCGGGCGAGGCGCGTGAAGGCATCGTCGAGCGCTGAAGCCACCGGCCGCAGTTCCAGCGGCAGTGCGCGCAGATCGTAGGGCGCGGTCGACGGTTCTCTGGCGCGGCGTTCGGTATCGGCACCAAAATCGGCGAGTGGCTGCAACGCGCGGCGCACCGCCATGAGCACAAAGCTCACCATCAGGACCAATACCGCACCGATGGTGAGCACGAGGGCAAGATGGATCCGGCGCTCCAGCGCGTCGAGCGCTTCTCGTTCGGACGCGATTGCGAACACCGTGCCATCGTCGCCGAGTCGCAGTGCCGCGGCCCGCCCATGATGGCCATCGGGCAGCTTGAGATTATAGAAAACCGGGGCCGCGCCGGGTGGCGACGGGGGTCGTGCGAGGTCGCGCGCCCCGCTCGACGGTGAGCGGCTCAGGGTCTGACCTGCGCCGTCCCAGAGTTGAAAGAAATCGGTGTGCTGGCCGGCCCGGAATTCGGGCCACTCGGTCGGCATGCGACGCTCCGGCAGCACCGTGCCCGTGGACTCGGTCGCAAGCAGGCGACCGCGTTCGACGAGCGCCTCGTCGAAGCGGCTGTAGATCTCATGATCGATCGTGAAGTCGAGCGCCTCGAAGAGCAGGACGAGCAGCAGCCCGCCGCCGAGAACGATGCGCAGGCCCAGCGCGCGGCGCAGCGAGACGGATCGATCAGTCGACAAGGTAACCGAACCCCCGACGGGTCTTGACGAGGTCGTGCAACCCGGCCGCCGCCAGTTTTGCGCGCAGCGTGCTGACCAGAACTTCGATCACCTTGTCCGAGGACTCGCTGCGGCTGTCGTAGAGGTATTCGAACAGTCGTTCGCGGCTCATCACCTGGCCGCGGTTGCGCAGCAGTGCTTCGAGCACGCCGTACTCCTTGGGCGTGAGGCCGAGATCGCTTCCGGCCACCGCCGCGATGCGCGTGCGCGGGTCGATCGTCAGGCTGCCAATCTCGATGACGGGCAGGCCGGCATCGATTCGGCGTCGCATCAAGGCCTGCAGACGCGAGACCAGCTCCTGGAACGCGAACGGTTTGATCAAGTAGTCGTCGGCGCCCGCGTTCAGTGCCTCGACGCGGTCCGATACCTGGTCGCGTGCGGACAGCACGAGGACGCGGGTCTGCGAGCCGCTGGCCCGCAGGCGCTTCAGTACTTGCAGGCCGTCGATCCCGGGGAGCGTCAGATCGAGCACGACGAGGTCGTACGGATACCGGTCTAGGTGGGCGAGCGCGCTGTGGCCGTCGGCGACTTCGTCGACGCTCCAGCGCAGTTCGCGCAACTGCGCGCCCAGCGACGCGCGCAATACGGTCGAGTCTTCGACTATCAGCAGCCGCATCGAGTCAGCTCTGTCCACTGCAAATTAAGGAATCTCAAAGCTTCCATGCGTATCGTTTCGTACGTCGCAAGACTGAAGGAGAGGAGACATGAAAACGACATCGAAGGCCCGTTCCGCGACGTTCGACTTGAAAGCGCTGCTGCTGGGCTTTGGGCTCGCCGCTGCCGGCGGCGCCGCGGCGGCGGATTTTCAGGGCGGCCGCAAGATAAGCGTCACCGTGCTGCCGACCGGCGATCGCACCATGCGGGTTGCCGTGGCTGACGCGCGACAAGTCGCGGGTGACGTGAAAGTACGAGTGCGCATAGTGCGCCAGGGTATTCACGGTCCGCATCGCGCACACACGGTGCGTCTGGCCGTCGTCAACGACAAGGGCGTGGTCGAACATAGTGACATGCGCCGCATCTCGCAGGCTGCGCTGCAGCGCCGCGGCGCCGGCTATCGGTGGCTGACGCTGAGTCTGTCGCACGAGATGACGGCCGGCGACACGCTGGTGCTGTCGCTCGGGCCGGCGCCCGCTGCTTGATGGTGGCGACATGTCTGAAGCTTCGATGCAACCGGATGAGGACGGCTGCACGCCGTCCCCATCTTGCGCCTTGTTAGGGTGCGCTGCGACGCCGTAGACCGCACCTGGCGAGCGTCGACACGAACAGCGCGATGGCCGGCGGAGCCGGCACAGGCCGCGGTGTTTCCACCAGGTTCGCCCCGACGTTCGGCATGTCGGGGTCGTACAGACGGCTCGGGTCGTCGATGCAGTGGGGATGCGAGTCGTCGAAAGCGAGGATCGCTTCATGGTCCTCGGCCTTGTACTCGGCGCTGAAAGCGGGAAACTCGTAGCGGCGGAGAACCGAGGCCGCCTTGCGGCCGATCGGCGCACTGTAACCGGATTCGAGCATCGGCGGCGGTGAATCTGGGCTGCCCGGATCGTATTGAGCAATTGCCATGCGATTTCAGCGTTCATGTTGCGGTACCCGCCCTTGAGTTTTCTTGCATAGTGCGAGCAGGGCGCTACGTGTCAGTCTAGGCCGGTGTTACTTTGGAAACGCTTAAGACAGGTCGACTAACGTCCTCCCGTTACATCCAACAGCGTTCCCGTCACGTATGACGCGTCCGGCGACAGCAGCCACAGAATCGCGGCGGCGACCTCGTCCGCCGTGCCGCCGCGCCGGATCGGCAGGCGGCTCTTCAGGCGCTCGACGCGGCCGGGATCGCCGCCGCTCGCGTGGATCTCGGTCTCGATGAGGCCGGGACGCACCGCGTTGACGCGCACGCCTTCGGCGGCGATCTCGCGTGCGAGGCCCAGCGTGAAAGTGTCGATGGCGCCCTTGCTCGTCGCGTAATCGACGTACTCGCCGGGCGAGCCCAGCCGGGCCGCGACCGAGGACAGATTGACGATGGCGCCGCCGTGTCCGCCGTGCCGCGTCGACATGCGGCGTATCGCCGCCTGTGCGCACAGCACGCTGCCGAGGATATTGATCTCGAACACGCGGCGCAGTCGCTCGACGCTCATCTCCTCGACCCGCATCAGGGGCGCGGTGATCGCGGCATTGTTGATCAGCGCGTCGAGCCGGCCGAACTCGCGATCGCTGGTCGCGAACACGCGCTCGATCGCGGCCGGATCGGCGAGGTCCGCCTGCACGGCGAGCGCGCGGCCGCCGCGGGCTTCGATCTCGGCCACCACGCTCGCCGCGGCCGCGGCCTGTCCGACATAGGTGAGCAGCACCTCATAGCCCGCTTGCGCCGCGCGCAGCGCCGTCGCGGCCCCGATGCCGCGGCTGCCGCCGGTGATGATGAGGTGCTTGTTCGCCATGTTGTCCTCGCTCGTCGTTTCGATGCGGTCTCAGAGGCCGCGGGCGGCGACGCCGAGCGCGCCGCGCAGGCCGACGTCTTCGGCGAGGACGGCGTGCACCGGCAGCGTCGCGACCAGACCGGCATGCTCGGCCTTGGCCGTGAAGCGCTCGAGAAAACCGCTGCCCTGCAGGGCCGGCAGCACGCGGACGGTGATGCCGCCGGCGAGGTAGATGCCGCCGCGCGGCAGAAAGGCGAGGGCGAGATCGCCGGCGATCGAGCCGAAACAGCGCGCAAAAAGCTCCAGCGCCCGGCGCGCCACCGGGTCATGCTCGTCCAGCGCGCGCTTGACGACGATCGCCGGGGCGGCGACGTCCGGGGTGATGCCCTGGGTCGCGTGTACGCAGTAGCGATAACAGGCGAGCAGGCCGGTGCCGCTGACGACGTCTTCGTTGCTGACGCGCCGCCGTTCGCCGCCGAGATAGCGCCACAGCGCGAGCGACTCGGCGTCCCAGGGCGCGAACGCGAGGTGCCCGCCCTCGCTCGCGATCACGCGCCCGTCGACCAGCGCCGCGACGCCGAGGCCCGTGCCCGGACCGAGCGCGAGGCGCAGGCCGTCGGCCACGGGCTGCCCGGTCTGCAGGCACACGCGCTCGCGCGCGGCGAGCGCATCGAGACCATAGGCGACGGCGGCGAAGTCGTTGACGAGCACGACCTGGGCAAGCCCGTGGCGCTGAGCGAGGCTGCCCGCCTCGAGCCGCCACTCGGGTCGATTCGTGACCGTCGCGCGCTGGCTCGTGCCCGCGCCCGCGATCGGGCCGGCGACGGCGATGCAGGCGCGTTCGATGAGGCCCAGGCAGGTTCGGCGCAGCTCGCGCAGGAAGTCGTCGAGCACGGCGTCGAAGCTCGCATAGTCGTCGTTCTCGTAACGCCGCTGCAGCAGCCGCGTGCTGCCGGCACGCGCCTCCAGCAGGCTCTTCGTTCCGCCGACGTCTGCTCCCAGGATCAAGACGATCTCCCCTACTGGCACTTCGCGGCATTCTGCGCTGCCCCGTGTCGCGACCCAAGAGGCGAGGCGTGTCGCGCCGCGTCGGCACGCCGCCCGCGGTCGGAGGCCGCCGGAAGACGCCGCCGCGCGCGTTCGGCAGCCTGTTAGAATCGAGCGGCTATGCGTACCGTCGTGATCGGCGCCGGCCTGCTCGGCCTCACCACTGCCTGGTATCTCCGTCGCCACGGCTGCGAGGTGCTGGTCATCGATCGCGCGCCCGGGCCCGGGCGCGAGACGAGCTTCGCCAACGGCGGCATGCTGCACGCGAGCCAGGCGAATCCGTGGAACGAGCCCGGCGTGTTCGGTCACGCGCTGAAGATGCTCGGCAAGGAAGACGCGCCGCTGCTGTTCCGGCTGCGCGCGCTGCCCGGGATGATCGGCTGGGGTCTGCGCTTTCTCCGTCACTCGCAACCGGCCCGCTATTACCGCAACTTCGAGAAGAACGCGCACCTCGCGCGCTATTCGCTGTCGCTGATGGACGAGCTGCGCGCCGCCGTCGTCGGCGATTACGACCACGCCGCGCGCGGCACGCTGAAGCTGTTCCGCGATCGCGCCGGCGTCGAGGCCGCGGCGCGGCTGTGCCGGCAGCTCAGCGAGTGGGGCATCGCGTTCGAGGTCGTCGATGGCGCCGGCGCGGTGCGCCTCGAGCCCGCGCTCGCGCCGATCGCCGAGCGGCTCGCGGGCGGCCTTTACTTTCCGGCCGACGAATCCGGCGACGCGCAGCGCTTCTGCGAGCTCCTGGCCGCGGCGGGCGCGACGGCGGGCGTGCGCTACGCCTACGGCTGCACCGTCAAGCGCCTCTTGCGCGACGCGGATCGCGTGCTCGGCGTCGGCACCGCCGATGGCGCCTATCACGAGGCCGACGCCTTCGTGCTCGCGGCCGGCAGCTACAGCGCGCCGCTCGCCCGACAGATCGGTCTCGCCGTGCCGGTGCAGCCGGCGAAGGGGTATTCGATCACCGTACCCTGCGCGAGGTGGACGGCGCCGCCGCGGATGCCCGTGATCGACGACTTCCTGCACGCCGCGGTCTGTCCGCTGGGCGCACGCCTGCGCGTCGCCGGCACGGCCGAATTCGCGGGTTACGATCTGCGCCTCACCCTCGCGCGCATCGCGAACCTCTTCGGCTTGCTGAAACAGCTCTATCCCGCCGTCGAGCCCCATCTCGATCCGGCGCAGGTGCAGGCCTGGACGGGCCTGCGGCCGATGAGCGCGGACGGCGTCGGCATCATGGGCGCGACGCCGATCCGCAATCTGTTCCTCAACACCGGTCACGGACCGCTGGGCTGGACGATGGCGGCCGGCGCGGGCAAGCTCGTTGCCGACGAGATCGTCGGCGCGGCGCCTGCGCTCGATCTCGCGGCCTATCGACTCGCGCGTTTCGACTGACGGAGGCCGATGCGATGGAGGCGATCGAGGATCTTCAGTGCTGGCGCTGCGGCGCCTCGCTCGCCGAGGAGCCGTTGCCGCTCGCGCGCGAAGCGCACTGCCAAGCCTGCGGCGCCGATCTCCATGTCTGCAAGCTCTGCAAGTTCTACGACACGAGCGTCGCCAATGCTTGCCGCGAGCCCATCGCGGACAAGGTCAACGACAAGACGCGCGCGAATTTCTGCGGCTATCTCGTGCCGCGCGGCGGCGCCCATGCGGCAACGGACGGCGCGAGCGCCGCGGCGCGTGCCGGTCTCGAAGGGCTGTTCGGACTCGCCGGCGGCTCGACCGCGGGCTCGCCGACGAACGCCGACGTTGCCCGCGACGCGCTCGAGGATCTCTTCAAGAAATAGGCCGCTGCGCACGCGGCGCCGATCGGATGCGCGGCCTCGCCGGCGACCCTCGCGGCTTCTTTGATCGGCCTGCTAGACTACCGGCGGCTTTCGATGCCTCCCGCTTTCCATCAGGAGAACCCGACATGGCGACTTATCAGACGAGCAAACTCGTGGACGGTTTCGTGTTTCTCGAGGGCCCGCGCTGGCACCAGGGCAAGCTGTGGGTGTCCGACATGTGGGACTACACCGTCTATACCGTGACGGCGAGCGGCGCGCGTGAGCGCGTGTGCAAGGTCGACGAGCGTCCCTCGGGCCTCGGCTTCGCTAAGGACGGTTCGCTGCTGATCGTGTCGATGGCGAACCGCTCGCTGCTGCGCTATGCGAACGGCAAGCTCGAGCGCCTCGCCGATCTCTCGCCGTGGGCGACCGGCGACTGCAACGACATGGTCACGGATGCGCAGGGTCGCTGCTACGTCGGCAACTTCGGTTACGACCTCCTCGCCGGCGCGGCGCCGGCGACGGCGAAGCTCGTCTGCGTCGAGCCCGACGGCCGCGCGCGCTCCGTTGCCGACGGACTGAACTTCCCGAACGGCGCGGTGATCATGAACGGCGGCCGCACGCTGGTCGTCGCCGAAACCTTCGGTCACTGTCTCACCGCCTTCGACGTCGCCGCCGACGGCAGCCTCTCCAACCGCCGCTGCTTCGCCGCGCTCGGCGAGCACACGCCCGACGGCATCTGCCTGGATAAGGACGGCGGCATCTGGGTCGCGAGCTTCATGACCGACGTGTTCCTGCGCGTGAAGGACGGCGGCGCGGTCACCGATACCGTCCCGGTCGGCGGCCGGCGCGCCGTCGCCTGTCAGCTCGGCGGCGACGACGGGCGCACGCTGTTCTGCCTGACCTACGACGGGACCATCGACGACCTGCACCATCACAAGCCCGGTGCCGTGATCGAGACGGTGCGCGTCGAGCATGCCGCCGCCGGCTCGCCGTAAGCCGCGTCGGTTCCTGCGCTGCGATGATCAATGCCTTCGAGCTCGAATCGGGCCGCCTGCGCCAGCTCGTCGTCGATTCGCTCGAAGACATGCGCGCGGCGCGGCCGGTGTGGGTCGATTTCGACGAAGCGACGGAGGAGGAGCGCGCCTGGGCCTACGAGCACTACGGCTTCAAGCTGCCCCACGATCACGAGAAGGACGAGGAAGTCGGTGACATCGAAGCGAGCGCGCGCTTCTACATGGAAGAAACCGGCGAGCTGCACATCCGCTCGGAGTTCTTCCTGCTCGATGACGAAGGCGGCGAGAACCTGCGCGTCGCCTTCGTGCTCAAGGACGACATCCTCTTCAGCGTGCATTCGGAGGATCTGCCGGTGTTCCGGCTGCTGCGCCTGCGCGCGCGCAGCCAGCCGGGCTACGTCGAAGACGGCAGGGACGTGCTGCTCGAGCTCTACGCGGCGAACGTGGAGTACTCGGCCGACGCGTTGGAAGGCATCTACCAGCGCCTCAACGCTTTCAGCGACAAGGTGCTCGGCTCGCAGATCGACGACGAGATCGCCGCCAGCGTGCTGTCCGACATCGCGCGCGAGGAAGACGTCAACGGTCTCATCCGCCGCAATCTGATGGACACGCGCCGCGCGACCTCGGCGCTGATGCGCAGCAAGCTGCTCGCGTCCGAGCAGATCGAGACCGCGCGGCAGATCCTGCGCGACATCGACTCCCTCGACGGCCACACCGGTTTCCTGTTCGACAAGCTGAACTTCCTGATGGACGCCACCGTCGGCTTCATCAACATCAATCAGAACAAGATCATCAAGATCTTCTCCGTCGCCTCCGTCGCGATGCTGCCGCCGACGCTGATCGCAAGCCTCTACGGCATGAATTTCCGCTACATGCCCGAGCTCGACTGGAAGTACGGCTATCCGCTGTCGCTGCTCTTGATGGCGCTGTCGATCGTTGCACCGTTCTGGTATTTCCGGCGCAAGGGCTGGCTCAAGAAGTAGCCGGACCTACGACGGGCTGGTGCGAGTCGGAGATGCCCGCCTTTCGTAGCCCGGGTGGAGCGCGCAGCGCGTAACCCGGGATCTTCGCGGTTCGAAGGCTCGAAGATCCCGGGTTCCGCTACGCTGCACCCGGGCTACGACGGGTTGGTGCGAGTCGGAGGCGCCGCCTTTCGTGGCCCGGGTGGAGCGCGGCAGCGCGTAACCCGGGATCTTCGGTGGCGTCGAGCCGCCCTTGCTCAGGACGTCACGCCGGTCTGTGCCCAGGCCTGCAGCTCCAGAATTCGCGTATAGCCGCCTTCGCCCTCCACGACGCCCTCGGTGCGGGCGTCGTGGATGCATTTGACGGGGCACAGCGGTACGCAGATCCCGCAGTTGATGCACTCGTCGCTGACGATCGCGAAGCGGCCGAGATAGTCGGTCTCGATGCGATAGATCGCGTCGACCTTGCCGGGGCAGGCGTGATCGCAGGCCCCGCAGCCGATGCAGGTCTGATCGATGTAGAAGTGGCCGAACTTCTCTTTCGGCATGCTCAGCGTCCGAACGTGGTCGTGAACTGCGCGGACGCGTTCACGAATT
This sequence comes from Gammaproteobacteria bacterium, assembly GCA_035325705.1. GTDB lineage: Bacteria > Pseudomonadota > Gammaproteobacteria. The sequence continues at coordinate 58,233 of DAOKZI010000013.1, read as the reverse complement.
CCTGCAGGCTCTGGTTGAAGCGGAAGTAGCAGTCCATGCGGATCGGACTCTCGTAGACCAGCTTCAGCGGCGTGCCCATGTGGCTCAACCGGTTCAGGCTGTGCTCGAGATCCGGACGGCCGCGGCCGGCGGCGATGCTCTCGATCATCTCGCGCCAGATCGCGAGACTGCCTTCGAGCGCGAAATCGGCGCTGCCGAGCTCACGCGTCGCGACTTCCTCGACGCCCAGCGCCTCGAACTCCTCGAAGCTCACGCGATAGGCGAGCGGGCCGCCGTTTGGCGCGCCGTCGAGCACCGTGAACTGCGCGATGCAGTCCACGTAGCCGAGCTGCTCCTGACGCGTGCGATTGGCGTTCATCAGCGCCGCCAGGCGCTCGAACCAGGCGCGCGACGGAAAGGCGAGCGCGGCCGGCGCCAGCGTGTCGGCGGCGGCGCTCATGCGGCGACTCCCCAGGGCAGCTCGCGCGGTATCGTGCAGCGCGCGCTGCGATCGAAACCGGCCGCCTGGCAGCGCTGCAGATATTCGTCGATGAACATGCGCCACATGTGGGCAAGGCCTTCCATGCCCTTGTCGATGTGCTTGAGGCCGCCGCCCAGCAGCACGGCGACGGGCTCGACGAGCGCGGCCTCCGTGAAGGCGGTCAGGATCACCTGCTCGCCGACGTCGGCGAAACGGTGCATCTCCTCGGTGGCGGCCTCGCGGTTCTTGTGCGTCCCGAGATAGTTCTTCAGCTCGAGCACGCCGTAGGACACGTGCCGCGCTTCGTCCTGCAGGCAGCGGCGGAAGATCTCCTTGTCGACCTGCGTCTTCGCAATCATCTCGCCCGAGCGGAACACCGACAGCACGAGGCCTTCGCCGAGCAGGTTCAGCAGGAAGGTGCCCATCGTGTGCGTCGGCGCGTCGAGGATCGCCTTCAGCGCCCATTCGAAGCCCGGCGAGGCGTGCAGCAGACCGCCGCCCGCGATCGCGCGCTTGCGGAACACTTCCTGGTGGCGCGCCTCGTCCATGAGCTGGGTGGTCAGGAAGCTCTTCACTTCGAGAAAATCCTGCGGCGTGCGGCAGAGCCACTTCGCGGGGAAGTCGCCGGCGACGAACTCGACCTCGGTCAGGAAGGTGCAGAGCTGGCAGGTCGCCTTCTCGAGATCCTCCGGCAGCGCTTCGAGCTCGTCCCAGGCGATGTCCTTCGTCGCATTCCACTGCCGCGCTTTCGCTTCCTCGTACAGCGAGATCACGTTTTCCGCCCACAGCTCGTCGCGCTCGAGCACGGTGTAGGCGTCGACGATCGGCATGCGATCGCGATAGGGCTCGCGGATCGAGCCGCGCGGCGCGAAATTGAACCAGTCCGCGCGTTCCGGCAGCTCGCCGTAGCCGCGGATGCGGTTGATGTCGGTATAGGTGAGGCCGCGCGAGGAGGGCTTCGCGCGCTTGCCCCAGTGACCGCCCTCGGTCTTCGTCCAGTGCAGCGAGTAGCTGCCGCGCTTGATGCGTTCGACGTTCTCGCCCAGGATTTGGGCCCAGGTCTGATAGTCCTTGCGGAACATGCCTTCGTAGCGCGCGAGCTGTTCCTCGTTCATCAGATACTCTTGCGCGTGCGGCAGCGGCTTCAGTTGGTCGGGACGCGTGGGTTCGTTCATCGGGACCTCCGGGTGCGGCGGCGAGGACGGTTGCGGGGGACGGGCTGAGCATCGGCTTTTATTGACAATTTTGTCAATAGTGCGCTGCGGCAAACTATCGCGATGGATCAACGAAAACGTTCGAAGCCGGCGCGCGCGGCCCGCTTGGCGCCCGCGGAGCGTCGCAACCAGCTCCTCGGCTGCGCCATGCGGGCCTTTGCCGATGCCGGCGTCAATCGCGCCACGCATGCCGACGTCGCGCGCCTCGCCGAAGTCTCGGTGCCGACGGTGTTCGTGTATTTCCCGACGCGCGAGACGCTGGTCGAGGCGGTGCTCGACGAGGTCGAGCGCTTCATCATCGACGAGACGATCGTGCCGGTGCTGTCGCTGCCGCGGCCCGTGCCGGAGTTGTTGATTCAATCCGGTCTGGCCTTCACCGAGGCGGTGCGCACGCATCCGGACTACGCGCGCGTGTGGCTGGACTGGAGCACGGCCTTTCGCCGCGACGTGTGGCCGCGCTACCTCGCGTTCCAGTCCCGCGTCGAGTCGCTGTTCAAGGACACGATGCTGCGCGGCAAGCGCGACGGCTCGCTGGCGCGCCGGCTCGACGTCGACGATGCCGCGCAGCTCCTCGTCGGCACTGCCCACATGCTGGCGCAGATGACCTTCATGGGGCGCGACCCGCGCCAGATCGAAGGCGTCCTGCGCACGCTGATCGACGCCTTTCGCGGGCCCGACGCGCCGGCGACGCCGCGCGGCCGGCGCGCGCGCTGACGCGCTTCACGCGCCGTCGCGAAACGGAAAGTCCGCGGGCGTCAGCGTCTCGCGGGCGAGCAGCTCGGTGATGCCGCGCTCGAGCAGGGCGCGCCGCGCCTCCAGCAGCGAGCGCGCCTTCGCATAGGCGGCATCGACCAGCGCTTTCACGGCGAGATCGATCTCGCGCGCGGTCGCCTCGCTGTGCGCGCGCTGCGCCGGCCGGAACGCGAGCCCCTCGCCGAGGAAGGGCGCATGCGCCTCGTCGTAGACCACCTGGCCGACCTCGCGCACCATGCCGTAGCGCATCGCCATGTGCCGCGCGATTTCGGTCACCTTGTCGAGATCGTCGGCGGCGCCGGTGGAGATCTCGCCGAGCACCAAGGCTTCCGCGGCGCGCCCGCCCATCAGCACGGCCATCTTGTCCTCGAGATTTCGCCGCGACATCAGGAAGCGATCCTCGGTGGGCCGCTGGATGGTATAGCCGAGCGCCCCGACGCCGCGCGGGATGATCGACACCTTCTGCACCGGATCCATGCCCGGCAGTGCGGTCGCGACCAGCGCATGGCCCATCTCGTGACAGGCGACGGCGCGGCGTTCCTCGGCGCTCATCGCGCGCGAACGCTTTTCGATGCCGGCGACGATGCGCTCGATCGCGGTCGTGAAGTCATCGCCGCTCACGGCCTCGGCGCCGCGCCGGGTCGCGAGCAGCGCGGCCTCGTTGACGAGATTCGCGAGATCCGCGCCGGTGAAGCCGGGCGTCAGCGCCGCGATGTCATCGAGCACGACGTCCGGGGCGAGCTTCACCTTGCGCACGTGCACCGCGAGGATCTGAATGCGGCCTCGGCGATCGGGACGATCGACGAGAACCTGGCGATCGAAGCGTCCGGCGCGCAGCAGCGCGGGGTCGAGGATTTCCGGACGATTCGTCGCCGCCAGCAGCACGATGCCGGTGGAAGGATCGAAGCCGTCGAGCTCGGACAGCAACTGGTTCAGCGTCTGCTCCTTCTCGTCGTGGCCGCCGAGCACGCCCGCGCCGCGCGCGCGGCCCAGCGCGTCGAGCTCGTCGATGAAGATGATGCTGGGGGCGGCCTGCCGCGCCTGCTCGAAGAGATCGCGCACGCGCGCCGCGCCGACGCCGACGAACATCTCGACGAACTCCGAGCCCGAGATCGAAAAGAACGGCACGCCCGCCTGACCGGCGACGGCGCGGGCGAGCAGCGTCTTGCCGGTGCCGGGCGGGCCCACCAGCAGCACGCCCTTGGGTATGCGCGCGCCCAGCCGGCCGTAGCGCGCGGGATCGCGCAGGAACTCGACGATTTCCTGCAGCTCCGCCTTGGCGTCGTCGACGCCGGCGACGTCGTCGAAGCTGACGCCCGTGCTGCGCTCGACGTAGACCTTGGCGTGCGACTTGCCGATCGACATCAAGCCGCCCAGCCCCTGCCGCTCCGCCATGCGGCGGATCGCGAAAGCCCAGATCCCGACGAAGAACAGCACCGGCAGCAGCCACGACAGCAGATCGCGCAGGAAGGTGCTTTCGATCGCGCCGGCGAAGCTCACATTGTGCTCGCGCAGATGCGCGGCGAAGGCGGGATCCACCCGCGTCGTGACGAAGCGATCGCGGCCGCCGGGCCGCGGCGTGCGCAGGCGTCCTTCGAGGAAGCGCTCGGAGACGCGCACTTCCGCGATCGCGTCCTTGGCCAGCAACTGCTCGAACTCGCTGTAGGGGATCTGCTCGACGGCGTGGTAGTCGTGCCACCACGCCTGGAACATCAGCACGGCCGCGGCCGCGACGAAGGCATAGCCGATGTTGATCTGATGGGTCTTCTTCACGGCGGACACCATGAGCGCATACTCGCTTACCCTAGCATGCCGGCGCGCGGGGTAAGGAACTCGAGAAGTCTGCAAAAAGCAGCGCTTCCATCGCAGACGCGGCGGGCCGCGCGGGCCCGGCGGCACACCGAGCCATCCTCATGAATTGCGCACGTGGATGGCGCGGGGCGATCGCGCCGGAATATGCGTCGTTCCCGCGCAGAGCCTGTCCTCGCGGGAACCCGGAGCCGCTGGCTGGGCTCTCGCCTGCGCGGGAGCGACGACGGTTTTCGCCATTCGAACGACGGTGCGACAAAGAAATCGCGGGGATATCTCAGGGCGGCACGGCGCCCGCGCGGCCCTATAATCGCGACGACCCGCCGCCGTGCCGGCGCACGCTACGCAGGACACCGATGACTTATCGAATCGCCGTCGACACCGGCGGCACGTTCACCGACGCAGTGGTCGCGGATGCCAGCGGCATACTTGCGCTCGGCAAGGCGCTCACCGATCCCGAGCGCAATTTCACCGGGGTGCAGGCCGCGATCGCGGACGCCGCGGCGCAGCTCGGCCGCGATCCGCGCGAGCTGCTCGCGGCGACGGACGTGTTCATCTACGGTACCACGCGCGCGACCAACGCGATCGTGACCCGGCGCACCGCGCGCACCGCGATGCTGCTGACCGAAGGCTTCCCCGACATCCTGGTCTATCGGCAGGGCGGCAAGCTGCGGCCGCACGAACTGACCGTCGACTATCCCGATCCCTACGTGCCGCGCCATCTCACTTTCGAGATCCCCGAGCGCATCGACGCCGAAGGCGGCGTCGTCACGCCGCTCGACGAAGCGCGCACGCGCGCCGTGCTCGAGGAGCTCGCGGCGCTGAAAGTCGAGGCCGTCGCGGTCTGCCTGCTGTGGTCGATCGCCAATCCCGCGCACGAGCGGCGCGTCGCTGAGCTGATCGCCGAGCATTTGCCCGGCGTTCCGTACACGCTCTCGCATGCCTTGAACCCGGTGCTGCGCGAGTATCCGCGCGCGTCCTCGACGGCGATCGACGCCTCGCTGAAGCCGCTGATGCAGGAACAGCTCCGCTTGCTGGAGCGCAATCTCGCGGCATCGGGCTACACCGGCGAGCTGCTCGTCAGCGCCTCGCTCGGCGGCGTGATGCACGTCGAGGACATGATCGGACGCCCGATCCATCTGGTGAAATCCGGACCCGCGATGGCGCCGATCGCGGGCCTGTCCTATGCCGCACTCGAGGAGCTGGGCGAGGACGTCGTCGTCGTCGACACCGGGGGGACCACCTTCGACGTGAGCCTCGTGCGCAACGGCCAGGTGAGCCATACGCGCGAGACCTGGCTCGGCGAGATCTACACCGGCCATCTGCTCGGCATGGGCTCGGTCGACGTGCGATCGATCGGCGCCGGCGGCGGCTCGATCGCCTGGCTCGACGCCGGCGGCCTGCTGCGCGTCGGTCCGCACAGCGCCGGTGCGCGGCCCGGGCCGGCGTGCTACGGCGCGGGCGGCGAGGAGCCGACGGTCACGGACGCCGCGGTCGTGCTCGGCTATCTGAATCCCGCGCATTTTCTCGGCGGCAGGATGGCGCTCGATCCCGCGGCCGCGCGGCGCGTGATGGCGCCGATCGCCGCGCGTCTCGGCAAGTCGATCGAGGACAGCGCGCTGGCGATCGTCACCGTCGCCAACGAGAACATGATCAAGGCGATCCAGGAGATCACCGTCAAGGAAGGCTTCGATCCCGCCGACGCGATCCTCGTCGCCGGCGGCGGCGCGGCCGGGCTCAACATTCTGCCGATCGCGCGCGCGCTCGGCATGCGGCGGGTGTTGATCCCGCGCACGGCGGGCGCGCTGTCGGCCTGTGGCGCGCTTTTCTCGGACATGGGGGGCGAAGCGGGCGCGAGCCGCTACGCCACGACCGCCGAGTTCGACTTCGCGGCCGTCGATGCGCTGCTCGATCGCCTCGAGCGCGAGCTCGACGAGTTCGCGCGCAGCCTCGCGGCCCGCGGGCTTGCGGACTTCTCGCGCAGCCTCGCGGTCGAGGCGCGCTATGCCGGCCAGATCTGGGAGCTCGAAGTGCCCTTGCGCGGCCGCCTGCGCACCGCCGCCGACCTCGCCGCGCTGATCGAGGATTTCCATCTCGAGCACGAGCGGGTGTTCGCAGTGCGCGATCCGGACAACCCGATCGAGTGCATCCACTGGCGGGCGCGGCTGCGGGCGGCGCTGCCGCGCGGCGCGCAGCGGCCCTTGCCGCAGGGCCGGGCCGGCGCGCTCCACGCGCGCGCTGCGCGCACCGCCTACTTCGGCCTGCTCGCCGCCGCGCCGCACGCGGCCGCGGTCTTCCACGGCGAAGATCTGGCGCCCGGGGATCGCGTGAGCGGTCCGGCCATCATAGAAGAGCCGACGACGACGCTGGTCGTCTATCCCGGCACGACGGTGACCGTCACGCCCTACGGCCATTACCTGTGCGCGCTCGCCGGCCCGGCCGCGACGGACGCGCAAGGAGCCCGAACATGAGCGAGCCCGCTGCCCTTTCCGAAGACTTCGATCCGGTACTGCTCGCGGTGTTGAGCAATCGCATGGACGCAATCGTTCGCGAGATGACCAATACGCTGCTGCGCGCCGCGCGCTCGGCGGTGATCGCGATGTCGCGCGATTTTTCGTGCTGTCTCGTCACCGGCGACGGCCGCCTGCTCGCGAGCGCCGAGGCGGCGCCGGTCCACGTGTTCGGCACGCATCTGCAGGCGCAGGCGATGAGCGAGCTGCATCGCGATCTGCGGGAGGGCGACGCCTTTCTCCACAACGATCCCTATCTCGGCAACACGCATCCGGCCGATCACACGATCCTCGTGCCGGTGTTCTGCGCCGGCGAGCATCTGTTCACCGCGGTCGCGAAGGCGCACCAGGCCGACATCGGCAACAGCATCCCGACCACCTATCACGCCGCGGCGCGCGACGTCTACGAGGAAGGCGCGCTGATCTTTCCCTGCGTGCGCGTGCAGCGCGAGTACCGCAACGTCGAGGACATCATCCGCATGTGCCGGCGTCGCATCCGCGTGCCGGACCAGTGGTACGGCGACTTCCTGGCCGCGATCGGCGCCGCGCGCATCGGCGAGCGCCGCCTGCAGGCGCTGGCTGCCCAGTATGGCGTGCCGATGCTGAAGGACTTCGTCGCTGCCTGGTTCGACTATTCCGAGCGCCGGATCGTGCAGGAGATCAGGCGCCTGCCGGCCGCACGGCTGGAGAACACCACCCGTCACGATCCGATACCGGGCGTGATCCCGGACGGCATTGCGCTGAAGGTGGTGCTCGAGATCGATCCGGTCGCGGCAAGGATCGACGTCGATCTGCGCGACAACCCGGACTGCCTGCCCTGCGGCCTCAACGAGTCGATGGCCTGCGCGATCAACAACGCGATGACGGGCGTGCTGAACTGCCTGGACCCGGACATTCCGCACAATGCCGGCAGCTTCCGCCGCCTCCGCGTGCACCTGCGCGAGAACTGCGTCGTCGGCATCCCGCGCTTTCCGCATTCCTGCTCGGTGGCGACGACGAACGTCGGCGATCGCCTCGTCAATGCGACGCAGTCCGCGTTCGCCGGCATCGGCGACGGCTGGGGGCTCGCCGAAGGCAATACGGCGCTGAGCTCGGGCTGCGCCGTGGTCTCGGGCCGCGATGCGCGTCACGGCGAGCGCGACTACATCAATCAGATGTTCCTGATGGGCGGCGGCGGCCCGGCTTCGCCGAGCTCGGACGGCTGGATCAACCTGCTCATTCCGGTCGGCGCGGGACTGCTCTATCGCGACAGCGTCGAGCTCGACGAACAGAAGTATCCGATCCTCGTGCGCAGCCTCAGGCTGATGCGGGACAGCGGCGGCGCCGGGCGCTATCGCGGAGCACCGGGCACGGAGGTCGTCTACGGTCCGCGCCAGCGTGCGATGCGCGTCGTTTCCGCGCCGGACGGCTGGTGCACCCCGCCGCGCGGCGTGCACGGCGGCGGCGACGGCACGCCGGGCGCGGATCACGTGCTGCACGCGGACGGTCGCGAGACGAAGATCGAAGGCTTCATCGACGTCGAGCTCGTGCCCGGCGAATACATACGCGGTCGCGACTGCGGCGGCGGCGGATACGGCGATCCGCTGGAGCGCGAGGTCGCGCGCGTGCTGCACGATCTGCGCGAGCGCTGGATCAGCCGGCCGCAGGCCGAAGCGATCTACGGCGTCGTTTTCCGTGAGGAGGACGGCGTGCTCGCCGTCGACGAAGCGGCGACGCAGGAAGCGCGCAAGCGCCTGGCCGCGGCGCGCGATTGAGCGCGGGCCGCGCCGGCGGCATGGCAAGATGGTGGCCAGGGCCACGAATCCGGATGTCCGCATGACCGAACCGACCGTCATTTGTCCGAGCTGCCAGATCGAGATCAAGCTCACCGAGTCCTTGGCCGCGCCGCTGCTCGCGGAAACGCGGCGGCAGTTCCAGCAGCAGCTCGCGCAGAAGGACGCCGCGCTCGCCGCGCGCGAGCAGTCGCTGCGCGCCCGCGAGCAGCAGCTCGCCGACGCGCGGCGCGAGCTCGAGGCGCAGGTCGCGGCCGAGGTCGAGTCGGCGCTGGCCAGCGCCCGCGCGGCCCTCGTCGCCGAGGAAGCGCGCAAGGCGAAGCTCGCCGCCGCAGCCGAGCTCGACGCCAGGGCCCACGAGCTCGCGGAGCTCAAGGCGCTGCTGCAGTCGCGCGAGGCGAAGCTCGCCGAGGCCCAGCAGGCGCAAGCGGCCCTGCTGCGCAAGCAGCGCGAGCTCGACGATGCGAAGCGCGAGCTGGAGCTCACCGTCGAGAAGCGCGTGCAGGACTCGCTGAGCGAGGCGCGGGCGCAGGCGAAGCGCGAGGCGGAGGAAGGTTTGAAGCTGCGCGTGATGGAGAAGGATCAGACCATCGCCTCGATGCAGCAGACGATCGAGGAGCTGAAGCGCAAGGCCGAGCAAGGCTCGCAGCAACTGCAGGGCGAAGTGCAGGAGCTCGAGCTGGAGCAGCTACTGCGCGCGAAGTTTCCCTACGATCGCATCGAGCCCGTGCCCAAGGGCGAGTTCGGCGGCGATACGCTGCAGCGGGTCTGTGAGGGCGGCCTGGCCTGCGGCAGCATCCTGTGGGAGTCCAAGCGCACCAAGCACTGGAGCGACGCCTGGCTGGTGAAGCTGCGCGACGATCAGCGCGCGGCGCAGGCCGAGCTCGCGGTGCTCGTGACGCAGGTGCTGCCGAAGGGCATCGAAGCCTTCGACGTCGTCGACGGGGTGTGGATCACGAGCCCGCGCGCGGTGCTGCCGGTGGCGACGGTCCTGCGCCATTCCCTGCAGCAGGTCAGCCTCGCGCGCCAGGCCGGGGAAGGCCGGCAAACCAAGACCGAGATGGTCTATCAGTATCTGACCGGCCCGCGCTTCCGCCATCGCGTCGAAGCCATCGTCGAGGCCTTTACCTCGATGCAGGAAGATCTCGAGCGCGAGCGCAAGACGCTCACCAAGCAATGGGCCAAGCGCGCCTCGCAGATCGAGCGCGTGATGAGCGCCACCGTCGGCATGTACGGTGATCTGCAGGGCATCGCCGGCAAGTCGCTGCAGGAGATCGAGGGGCTCGAGCCCGAGGCCTTGCCGGCGCCTCAGCCGCAATCGCTGCCGTTCCCTGTGGGTGAGGACGAGTAGGGCGCCAGCGGGTTTCAGACACGTCTTTTTCGCCACCGAGAACACCGAGGAAGATGAGATTGGGGCGGTGCCGCCATGTCTCTCTACGTTCCTCTGTGTTCTCTGTGTTCTCGGTGGCAAAAAAAACATCATCACCGCGCGCCCGGCGGTTGCTCGGCACTCATCGCTCCCGCAAATGCCGGATCAGGCTGTTGTCGACCTTGGCCTTGGTGTCGAGCACGAGGCGATCCTGCGCGAGCTGGATCTGGTGCAGGAAGAACATCACGACGATGGTCAGGCTCAGCGCGACCAGCGTCGCGTTGAAGGTGATGCCGAGACCCTGGGTCACGCCGGTGACGTCGCCGGCGGCGGCGCGCTGCGCTTCCTGCAGGGCCGCGCCGATGCCGCGCACGGTGCCGACGAAGCCGACCGCCGGGATCGCCCATACGCTGAAGCGGATCATCGACAGCTCCGCGTCCAGCTTCGAGGCCTCGAACTCGCATTCCTCGCGGGCCGCCGCAGCCGCGTGCTGCACGCTGTGCGTGGCCGAGAAGCGACTCATCGCCACTTTCAGCGTGCGCGGCAGGAAGCGCGCCTGTTCGCCGGCCGAGAGCTTCTCGATCTGGCGCTGGAACTCGCGCACGTCGTCGGCGAACACGACTTCGCCTTCCTTGAGCCCGATGAAGTCGCGCTCCAGCAGCTTACGCTCGCGCAGCACGAGGAAGTGCCGGTAGGCGAGGATGAAGCCGGCCCAGATCGAGAGCACGAAACAGGCTTCCGGCTCGTGATCCTTGACGATGACCCACGGCGAGCGCGGCATGCTCGCGAGCGGGTTTTCCGCCCATACCTCCCGCTGATGTTCGAGAACCGCCTCGGCCTTCGGCCTCACGACGATGGTGTACACCGCGTGCACCAGCGTGAAGCTGAGGAGCAGCGTGATCAGCGCGTAGAAGAAGTCGAAGGGGAAGGCTCTTTTCATGTCCGGATCTGCCTGTCGTGAATTGCCGCGTCAGCGGAAGGAATTGAGTCCGACGAAACTGCCGCCGTTCTGCCGCGTCAGCTCGCGCATCAGCGCGGCGAAGCGGATGCCCGTGCCCTGGCCGCCGATCGCCTGGGCGAACTGCACCGGAAAACCGACGGCATGGATGCGCACCAGCGGCTCGCCGCGCGCGTTCGGACGATTCAGCCGGCGCACGAATTCGGCGACTTCGGCGATCGACTTGCCGGTGAACTCGTCGCCGTAGACGTAGAGGCTGATCTTGCGATCCGGCCGGTAGAACTGCTGGATCGCGGCCTCGATGCCTTCGCTCGGGCTCGAGTTCGAGAACACGTTCCAGCCGCGCAGGCGCTCGATCACCGCCATGCGCCGCGCCGGCGAATCCGGGATCCACCTGCCGGCGTATTCGGGAAACATGTAGCTGCCCTCGTCGTTCATGACCTGCAGCCCCTTCACGCGCGGATACACCGACAAGGTCTCGATCATCTGATCGAGCATGCGCTGCCACGCGTAATTGAACATGCTGCCCGAGGTGTCGATGATGAAGCAGATGTACTCCGAGTCGACCGGGATGCCGCCGATCAGATCCCGCGGCTTCGGCCGGTTCTTCTGCGCGTAGAGCCGTTCCATCTCCTCGGTCAGCCGCTGCTGCGCGGTCTTCAGCTCGCCGTAGATCTGCGCGTTCAGCGCGGCCTGCTCGGCGGCCTTCTCGTCGTGCTGCCGCGCGTCGAGCAGAGCGGCGATCTGCCGCTTGATCTTCTGCAGCTCCGCGTCGGACAGCGACTTCTGCGCGCCGCGCTCGCGCGCCCGGTCCTGCGCCGCCGCGGCCTCGGCGCGGGCGGCGAAGAGCTCGCGCTGCAACTGGTCGATCTGCGCCGCGCGCGGATCCTCGGCGGGCGCCTCCGGCGCGATCGGGCGCGTCGTCGTCACCGTCATCAGCAGGATGATCGCGCCGATCCCGCAGGTGATCGTGTCGAGGAAGGAGATCCCGATTTCGGGCGGCTCACGCCGGACAAGCTTCATGGCGAGATCACGGCCAGTCGTAGGCCGGCGTCAGAAAGGCGCCGTGCGTGTACATCGCGACCGACCAGTAGGCCCAGGCCGCCATCGGGTCGCCTTCCATCGGCAGCAGGATCACGTTGAACGGGGGCAGCGGCCGCGGGATCAGGCGCACCGCTTCCTCGAAGTACTCGCTGCGCTGCGCGCCGGAGACCTTGTGACCGCGCGGGCTCTGCAGGCCCTGCGTCGGCAGGCCGTCGGTGATCAAGAAGACGTTGTCGGGCAGCGGATTCATCTGTCCCACCACCTGAATCGCGCGCGCGAGATTCGAGCCGCCGTCGGGCACCGAGATCTTCACGTTCGTCACCGCCTGGTTGAACTGCTGCGCGTCGTCGACGTCCAGCCAACGGCCTTCCGTGCCCGCGAGCACGGGGCGGGCGGCGGTGTTGAAGGTGTAGATCTGATACTGCGTGCCGGGCTGCAGGCGCGCCGCGATCCAGTCCACGGTGTCCACCGCCTGCAGCCACTTCTCCGAGCGGCGCTTCGCCGCGTCGTCCATGTTCCGCTTGCGCAGCACGTTGACGATCGAGGCGTCGAGCATGCTCGCCGAATTGTCGAGCAGGATCAGCACGCGCTTGCCGCCGGTGTGGATCCCGGTCAGGTATTCGCGATTGCCGTGGCCCACGAACTGCCGCACCTGGCGCGATTGTTCGTTGAGCTGCGACATGATCTGCTGCTTCTCGGCCTCGAGCTTGCGGATCGCGGCGCGCAGCGCATCGACGTCGCGCTGGGTGATCGCCGGCGCCGCCTGCGGCTTGCGCGCGGCCTCGGTCTGCGCGAGCAGCTCCCGCGCGCTCGCGGATTCGGCGAGCAGCGCGGCGATCTGCTCGTCGATCGACATCGCCTCGGCCGCGGCCGCCTCGGTGCCCGCGTGCACGGCCGCGATCTGCGCCTGCAGCGCCTCGACCTCGGCCGAGAGATCCACGGCCGCGACCTCGTCCTTCACGATCGCTTCGTGCTTCAAGATCATGAACAGCAGCACCACGGCGCCGAAGCCGCAGCACATCACGTCGAGGAACGACAGCGTGAAGACCGAGAACGGCCGGCGCTTAAGCGTCATCGGCGCCCTGCACCGCGATCATCGTGAACAGTGCCGCCGCGCCGGTGAAAGTGATCTGATCGCCGGCCGCGAGCGGAATGCGGCCGACGACGGCCTGGCCGTTGACGCGCACGCGCGCGTCCTGCGTCGTCAGTTCGGCGCCGTGCGCACCGAGCGCGATGCTGCACCAGGCGAGCGGCTCCGGCGTCCGCGTGCAGCCGCCGCGCGCGAGCAGGTACAGCGGCGCGCGCGACAGCGCGAAGGCGAGGTGATGATCGAGCACGTGCGTCGCCGCGGCCGCGCCGGGCTGCGCCGGCGCGAGGATCGTCGGGCTCTCGCAGGCGCGCATCGAGGTCACGAGCCGGATGCCGTTGCCGGCGCCGGGCGGCGGCGCGCGCAGCGCATCGAACACCGCGCGCGGCGAGAGCACCGGCGTCGCGCCGAAGACTTCGGCATAGCCGGGCTGCGCCGCGAGGCGGTGGCTGGCGACGGGCATCAAGCTCGCGGGCAGCGCCGCGCGCAGCCGTGCGAGCAGCGGCGTCGCGGCCTCTGCGATCGTCGCGCGGGACAGGCGCGTGTCGAAACGCCCGCCGCGCCACGTGAGCTGCACGTTGATCTCCGGGCTGCGCGCCAGCAGCTCGATCCAGCGCGCTAGCTGGTCGTACAGGAGCTGCTCGGTCTCGGCGTGATGCAGCGGATCGAAACGGCAGTGCGCGACGAAAGCACGCGTCACGGCGCGCACGCAGGCCGCGCGCAGCGCGTTGATGCCGAGCCCGGGCAGCACCTCGACCGTGCCGCGCCGGATTTCGGCGCCGACCTCGAGGACGGTCACGACGGCCTGATGCTGCTGCAGATCGACGTGCGCCCACTGTCCGGGCCCGAGCGCCGCCGCGCCGGCCGCGACCGCGCTGTCCACGAGCGCGATGGGTTTGAGCTTCGCCGCCGGCGCGACGCCGAGCAACAGCGACAACTGCTCGTGGGACAGGCTGCCCGGGACCGCGAACACGGCGCCGTCGACGTGACCGAGCAGTCCGCGCAAATGCTCGAGATGCAGCCAGACGAGATCCGCGTGATGGCGCACGCGCTTGCCGAAGTGAGTCAGGGGCGCGGTGTCGAGATCGCGCCAGAAGCGGTTCTCGGTGGTGCGCGGATGCAGTTGCGCCTGGGCGAGCGCGCGCGCGCCGAGCTCGACCTGGCCGTCGACGGCGCAGGCATAGCCGGGGCTGCTCGCGATCTCGCCGTCGCCGATGCGCGCGCGCAGCTCGAAATCGTTCACGTCGACGACGCAGTTCGTCATGCTGGATCCTGTTGCTGGGCACGCATCCGCCGCGTCCTCAGATGTCTTCGGGAAAGGCCACGGGCGTGTCTTCTTCGACCTGCTCGCTGGGCTGGAAGACGTCCGTCGGCAGCCGGCGCGCGCGATACTCGGGCCGATCGGGATCGGGCGGCGTCTGGGCAGTCTGCGGCGCAGGCGCCGTCTGCGCCTGCTGCGCGGGCGCGGCGCCCGCGATGCACAGCATCAGCGCGATGAACGGCAGAGCGCAGCGGCGTCGCATCGGGATCTCCGCTCAGCGCAGATAGCGCGCGAGCCGGAAGCCCAAGTCCGGGCGGGGGCCGCCGGCGGATTCGCGCCAGGCGGCTTTCAGCTTTGCCTCACTCGCCGTCGACCAGCTCGCGCCGCGCACGACGTGCTGCGCGCCCTGCGAGGGGCCCAGCGGATCGGTGCCGCCCGCCGCGGCCGGCGCGAAGGCGTCGTGCATCCATTCGGCGACGTTGCCCGCGACGTCGTAGAGTCCGCGCGCATTCGGCGCGAAGCTGCCGACCGGCGCCGTGGCCGCGAAGCCGTCGTCGTAAGCGCCAATCACCTGTTCGAGATAGTCGGCGGCGGATCGATCGGCGAAGTTGCCGACCCGTGACTTCGGCGGGAAGCCGCCGCCCCAGGCAAAGCTCAGCGGCTTGCCGTCGTCGTCGCGGGCGACCGCCCAGTCCCATTCCGCCTCCGTCGGCAGTCGGTAGCCGACCGAAGCGGGATTCACGCCGAGCACGCGACCGTAGCGAATCTGATAGAACGGCGGCAGCGAGTCGCGGCGCGACAGCCAGTTGCAATACATCGCCGCCGCTTCCCAGCCGACGCCGACGACGGGCAGCGGGTCCGCGTTCAGCTCCTGGCCGCTCGCCCCGCGCGACACGTGATTGCTGATGAAGCGGCGATACTCGGCGTTCGTCACTTCGCGCGTGCCGAGATAGAACGGGCGCGTCAGCTTCGCGTGCGGCCGCTGCGGCAGCTTCAGCTCGCCGCCGTCGAAACGCTTGAGCGTCTGGCCGAGGCCGGTGCGGATTTCGATCGCGCCGCCTTCTTCGCCGCCCAGGCGCAGCGTCGGCGCGCGCGATCCGCCGCGCGTCGCGCGTTCGCGGAGCTGCCGGATCGCCTCGCCGCGGATCTCGTCCGGCACGAAGGGATTGTTCGCGATGTCGACGCTGGCCTGCGCCGCGGCCGTGGCCTGCGCGTCCTCTGCGCTTTGCTCGGGTACCAGGGGCGGCGGCACTTCGCTCGGCGCCGGCTGCAGCTCGGGCGGCGGCGCCGCGACGGGGACCGGCGCCGGCGCTTGCTCCTGCGCCATCTGCGCTGCCGTCTTCAACGTGATCCGCAGGTGCTTGTCGACGCCCTTGCGCGGCGTGACGAGGGTGCGGAAAGTCGCATAGCCCGGCTTGCGAATGATGATTTCGTGTTCGTGCGTCGGCAGGCTCAGGCGCTGCGTCGCCTGACCCGCGGGCTGGCCGTCGATCAGCAGCTCCGCGTCGGCCGGTTCGGTGATCAGATTCACGACCGCGAGCTCGGGCTCGAGCTGCAGCGCGAGCGCCGTGACCGCATCGGGTGCGGCGCGCGCGAGCGCGGTCTGCGGCGCATAGCCGGACTTCATCACCGTCACGCGATGATCGCGATTGGGCGTTACCGCGACCTTCGCCGGCGCCTCGCCGCGGAAGCGGCCGTCGACCGTGATCGCGGCGCCCGGCGGATTGCTGAGAATCTCGAGCATGCCGTCGGCCTGCGCGAGCGTGACGTCCGGTATCGACACCGCATGGCCGGCGACGACCTCGATCGTGCGCGACCAGGGCTTGTAGCCCGGCCTCTGCACGAGGAGTTTGCGCCGGCCGTGGATCAGCTCGCCCACATACGGCGTGCGGCCGAGCGTCGCGCCGTCGACGAGCAGCGTCGCGCCGGCGGGCGAGGACTTCAGCTCGAACGCCGCCCAGGCCGGTTCGAGCCGCGCCTCCAGGGTTTCCTCGAGACGCTTGCCGCGCACCGCGATCTTCGCCGTGTACGGCAGATAGCGCGGAGCCTCGATCTCGACTACGCGCGTGCCCGCGTCGATTTCCTCGATCGTGCCCGGCGCCTTGCCCGCGCGCTTGCCGTCGACGCTGACCACGGCGCCGACGGAGGGCGTCAAACCGATCGTGAGCTTGCCCGGCAAGGGCGTCAGTGCGATCTCCTGCCGCTGCAGCGTGGCATCGGTGACGGTGATGCTGGTCGCGAGCCGCCGGTAACCCGGCGCCGAGGCGCGCACCGCGTGACGGCCCGGCGTCAACAGCCAGTGCGCGCCGAGACGCGGCGCGAACCAGGTGTCGACGCTCAGCTCGGCCTCCGGCGGCACGGTCTCGATCTGCACCGAGCGCGCGAGCAGCAGATAGATCATCACCAGCGCGGTGAGCAGCAGCGTCGCCGCGATCGCGAGCGCCGTCCACGGTACCGCCGGCCATTCGAAGCCGTGCAGGGCGCCCGGCGGGCGGAACGCGGCAGGTTCGATCAGCGGGTGGACACGCGCTTGCTCGTCGCGGGCAGGGGGCTCGTTCGGCGCGGGAATCGACACTTGCGTTGAAACACCGGATAAAGGTGGCGCGGTGAACCGTGCTCTCTAAATGACCGCTTCGTGAATCACTGAACGCTCGAGCCGTAGGTTGGGCTGACGAAGGAAGCCCAACGTTCGGCGCCCGATGTTGGGCTTCCTTCGTCAGCCCAACCTACGGGCTCGTGCGATCTCACGGAACAGTCATTCAAAATCTGACCATCTCGGTGCAGCGTACCTCGACGGAGGGCGGCGGCGAGGCGGGATCCACGGTGAACTCCACGCGCACGTCGCGGTAACCTTCGCGCCGGCCGATCGCAGTATAGCGTCCGGCCAGCAGGCTCAACTGCTGGCGCGCAAACGGCTGGAACGCACCGACCCGCGTGACCCGCACGGCCGTGTGCCCGTCGGACTGCAGCAGTACCGGCACCGGCGTCCGGTAGTGCTTGATGGCGGCCGCGAGCTCGGCGATCTGACGCTTCAGTTTCGGGCCCGGCGCGGCCACCGCGCGGGCATTCGCGAGCAAGGCCTGCGCTTGGCCGTAGACCGCTTCCTCGCGCAATCGTTCCGCCTGCGCCAGCGTCTTCTGCATCTCCAGATCGATGGCCGCACGCGCGCTGGCGCGGGACAGTCCGCGGTTCGCGACATCGAGGCTGCGATCGATCGCGAGCGCCGCGCGATAGTGGCCGGCCGCCTCGTTCCAGCGCTCGGCGCGCTCGTGGTTCGCCGCCGCCTTGAGCGCCTGTTCGATGCGCGCGCTGCTCGCGCGCAGGGCCGTCTGCTTCAGCGCATTTGCCGCCTCGGTGGAACGCGGACGCAGTTTGCTGGCCTGCTCGAAGCTCGCCTTGGCGACCTCGAAGCGCTGCCCCTCCAGCGCCTGGTAGCCCACGGACATCGCGCGGGCGAACTCCCGGTCGGCGCGCGCGCGATCGATGCGCTCCAGCGCCTGCGCGGCGACGCTCGCCTGGGCATCCAGGGTCAGCGCTTCGCGATAGGCGCTGCGCGCGCGCTCGATGTCGCCGAGCGTCTCGTAGCCCTGCGCTTCCTTGATCAGCGCGAGCACGCGATCCAGCGACTGGGCGCGCTGCAGGCCCTGCTGCGCGCGGCGCTCGTCCGGGGCGAGGGCGAGGGCGCGCGCGAACGCGTCCTGGGCCGCCACGCCGTCGTTGGCGAGCAGCGCGCGCTCGCCGGTCTCGACATAGCCGGTCGCGACCGCGGGGATGCGCTTTTCGATCGCTTGCAGGTCTTTGGCCGCCTCGGCGTAACTGCGTAGCGCCGCGGGAAAGCGCTGCTCGCGATAGGCGGTCTCGCCCGCCGCGATCGCGGTCTGCACGGCCTGCCAGTCCTCGGCGGCCCATTCGTCGGCCTTGCGCGCGTGCAAGATGTCGGCGAGCTGCAGCACGGCGGCGAGCGCATTCTGCGCGTCGAGACGCGCGGCGGCTTTCTCGGCCGGCGTCAGCAGCGGATCGGCGCTCGCGTCGGCCGCGCCGGCGGGGCTCGGCACCGCGGCCGGCGCCGGGCTTGCCGCCTGCTCCGGCGCCGGCGGCGGTACGAACTTCGGCAGCAGCAGCAACACGGTGACGGCGAGCAGGACGGCGAGCGCGAGCAGCGCGTAGGCGAAGACGTGAGCGCGGCCGGGACGGCGCGCGACCGGGGCGGCGTCCCGCATGGGCGCGGCGAGGAATTCGCGCGCGGCGATCGGTGCCTCGGCGGGGGAGCCCGGTGAGCTGTGGTCCGGCAGCATGGCGTCAACTTACCACAGCGCCGGATCGCGCCCGTTCCGCTTACCGCTCGTGACCGTCCCGTGACGCATTCGTGACATCACGCGCGACCGGGCCGCGCCCGAGCTCAGCGAGCGGCCTCACCCGGCGCGGCGGCGCCGGCCGCGGCGTCCTGCGGGGGATCGGCTGCGATCAGCGGGAGCTGCGGCGCGGCCCCGGCGTTCTCGGCCGCATAGAGCTCGCGCAGCAGCCCGCGCCACTGCGCGTACTGTTCCTCGACCGTCCCGGACAGCGTCACCGTACGTTCGTGCAGCGTGATGTGATGCGGCCGCATATTGCCGCCCATGGACTGCGCGAGCTCGCTCAGGGCTTCGGCATTCAGGCGGGCGCGCGCACCCTTGTCCATGCCCGAGGCGAAGAGCGCCGCGCCGCCGAGCATGCCGGCGGCGCCCGCGACCTGTGCGCCGCCGTCCCCGCTCGCGACGACCGCCGCGAGGCCGCCGAGCACGGCGAGCGCGCCGCCGAGCTTGCGCACGACCTCCGAGCTCTTCAGCTTGCGCATCTCGACGAGCTCCTCGTGGCTCGCGCGGCGCCAGTCGTCGTAGGGCGCCGTCATGCGCTCGACATAGGTGTGGTAGTACTGGCCGATGCGATCGGTGAAGAGCCGATCGCGCTGCCGGATGTCGGCGAGACGCGCGTACACGGGATCCTCGGCCGCGGGCAGTCTTCGCACCGTCCACAGCCCGCCTTCGTCGCGCGCGAGATAGTCCCCGTACTGTTCGGGCGCGAAGCGCTGCGCGAACTGCAACTGCGCGATCGTGCGCAGCTCGGCGATCTCGCCCGGTGAGCGACGCGCGAGCTCGCGCACCAGATCCTCGGTGATCGCTTCATAGATCGGCTGGAAGGGATCCTGGCGCGGGAGCGTCGGATCGGGATCGTAGACGTAGCGATTGACCTCGTGCTCGTACTCCTTCGTGTACCACACGCGGCCCTTCGCATCGCTGACCGTGATCGCGAGCTCGAGCTCCACGCCGGTCGAGCGCAGGATGCGGCCGTCGACCCACAGATCCATCTCGCTCAAGCGGCGCGGGATCACGCGCACCTGGCCGAAGCCGCCGCGTCTCTCGATCGTCTCGGCCAGCACCTGCGGCATGTAGTGCGCCTCGGCGCGGCGCGCGGCCGGTGTGGTCTCGACCTGATCGGGATCGAGATCGACGACGCCGTCCTCGAACACGCCGACGCCCACGTCCACGCGCACCGGCGCCGCCGGCGGCGCGCTGACGCCCGGGGCGACTTCGTTGCCGACGTAGCTCGGCGTGGCGCGCGTATTCGACTGGCAGCCCGCGAGCAGCACGAGCGCCGCCGTCGCGACGGCAATGAGCGTCGCGCGCCGGGCGCGAGCGCCCGGGCTCACGGCGCCTTGTACTTGCGGTACTCGTCCCACAGTTTTTCCTGCAGCACCGGATCGGTCTCGCGCAGGGCCGCTTCGCGTAGCTGGCGGGCGACGATGTCGTCGTCCTCGCCGATCGGCATGCGCACGGCGGACGGCCCGCCGCGGCGCAGGCCGCTCGTGTCCACCTCGCCGCTCAGGTCGGGCGAGGCGCCGCTGCCCGTCGCGCGCGACGCGGCGCCCCCGGCGCCGCCGAGATCCTCCGGCGCGCCGCCGCGGCCCTCGATGCGTCCGCTGGGCGCACCGCCGGCCGCGCGTTCGCGCTCGGCTTCGGCCTGGGCTCGTTTCATCAGCGCGTCGAACTCGCGCAGCTTGCGCTCGAGCTCGGCGTTCGCCGCCGCAGCCGGCCCGGCGCCCGCCGGGGCGGTCAAGGCCGACGGTCCCTGTACGGCCGGCGGACCGCCGCCGGATTTGAGTCCGCCCGTCGGCGGCGCGGGCGGCGGGAGCGGAGCGCCGGCCGGCGGATTCGGCGCGACGGCCGCCGGCATGTTGCCGCCGGTGCCGCCGCCGACCGGCGGCTGGCCGCCGGGCGCAGCGGCCCCAGGTCCCGATGCCGTTTCTTCCTGCGCACCCGCGGGGGGCGGGGGGCTGCCGGCCGGGGTTTCGGTGATCTCGACGTAGGCGCCGCGTTCGCTCGGCGGCAGATAGGGCTGCGGCGCCACTTCTCCGGGTGTCGCCTGCGGGCGCGCGGCGGGCGCTGGGCCGCCGCCGCTCGCGGCCGCAGCGCCGCCGGCGGCCGGCGCGGCGCTGGGCGGCGGCTGGTCCTGCTCGCCCTGCTTCTGCTGGGCCGCGCGCTTCATCTCGGCCTGCTCGACGGCGCGGATGCGGCTCTGGGCCTGGTCGGAGTAGGTCGGGCGCGTCGTTTCCTCCTTGCAGCCGGCCACCAGCAGCAAGACGCAGCTCGCGAGAAGCGCGCGCGCAAGCAATGTAAACGCCTGTTTCATCGAATCACTGTACACCGAGGTGGAGAGCCGCGCGTGAGGCGAGCCGAGACTCATCATCATGTCGGGCGATGAAGCGCGGCTGAACGGGACGGAGACGCGAGGAGCCCAATGCGGTCTCGCCGAAATGGGAACCCCGTCACAATCTTTGACATTTACCCTGCCGTTCGCCGCAGGCGCTTCTTACAGTGCGCGCTACGAACGCCACGGAGCGGCGGTTGCGGCCATGGATGGCATCCCCCTGCGATCCACCGATTCCCTTCCGTCGACACCGGACGTTCGCGACCCCTCCACGCTTCGAGGCCCGCGATGAACGCCGTTGCAACAGGAGTTCTCGGTCAGTAGTCGCGGGACCTCATCTCGACTCTGCACCCCAAGGATAGAGTCTTGGTATGTAAATCGTCAGGCCGGTCGCAATCACGATCGATGCCACCGTACCCGCAAGGAACAATGCCTAAGTGCCGGGCCTGATCGCGCCGAGAGCCACGATCAAGAAGAGGATCGGCAGATCGAGAAAGTGCGTAAAGGTGGCCACGTTTTCGGCCCGCGCCTGCTCGAGCTGAGGAGTGAAGCCGCCGAGCTTCTGGGCTTCGTTCGTGAGCCTGCGCAAGCGCATGAAGTACAGCCGCGTGATGGTGTTCCCTTCGATGAACTCGAACGCGAACAGAGCCACCATGCCGGCCAGCCACGGCAGCTTCAGGAATCCCCAAGCGCCGAAGAATTGGACGATCAGCCAAGTTCCCGAGACCAGGAGAAGAATCGCGCCGGGCACGACGAGTCCGTCGTAAAACACGGCGATATTGCGTACCGCCTCGGCAAAGCGAGACAGCTCGCGCACCTGACGGGAGCGCAAGTCGGAGAACCAGACGGCGATAAGACCTCCACCGATCAGGATCGCGCCCAAGACGTGGACGAATTTCAGAAGCGCATAGGTCACGAGCGTCTTCCCGAGTCATGACGCGCAAGCTGTGACGCTACCCGAAGGCATCCGATCTCGACAGCTTGCCCGATCCGAATCATCCGAAGCCACCTCGCGCCCGCTCGCCGCGGTTTGATGTTGGACGCCGGTTACCGCTTGTACGGCCCCATGTCCAGTGCACTGTGGAATACGCCGAGAATGTCGATGTTCCCGCCATCTTTCGGGGGATAGGCTATTCGACGATGCCCGTGGAGCGGTACTCGTGGTAGCCGCTATGGAAGACCTAGCATCGGCCCCAGGGGGTAAGGACCGGCGAGGCGCCGATCCCGGATTCCGCTGCGCTCCTTCCGGGCTACAAGAGAACCATCTTCGTAGCCCGGCTGGAGCGCGCAGCGCGTAACCCGGGATCGGGCGCCCGCCGTCCTCTCATGCATTCGCCGAACGCTGTCGCGTATCGGGCATGCCGGTCCCGGGTTCCGCTACGCTGCACCCGGGCTACGAGAACGGGGCGCCACTTTCACGGCAACCTACGAGTGCCGATCTCGTCGCCGCTCCCCGCCCCTTGTTGCCGAACGACTGCGTAAGGACACTGAAGGCTGCGTCGGTACTGGCGAATCCTGCTCCGTGACGTCCGCCCATAGAAAACGAATCCAGACCCGAAGGCGGGTGCAAGCTGCGCCGGGCGTGGGTGCGGCCGGATTTTGCGCGCCGACGGCGAGCGGATGAAGCCGTTTCGGGCAGGGTCGATCCGCGGTCGCCTGCGGCAGCTCGCCGGCGCGCTGGCGCGGCGCTGCACGCGGGCGGCCGGCGCGCCGCGCCGACGGGGGGAAGTCCCCGCCAGCGAGACGCTGATCAGTCGGCTCGTCGACAGCCTCGGTCAGAGCGAAGCCCGTTTCCGCTCCCTGGTCCATCTGTCTTCGGGCTGGTACTGGGAGCAGGACGCCGAATTGAGATTCGCCGAGCTCATCGGCACACCGGAAGCCGACTGGGCCGCGATGAAAAAACTGGCGATCGGCAAGCGCCGCTGGGAACTGCCGACGGTGGATCCGAGCGAGGCGCAGTGGGCGGCGCACCGCGCGCAGCTCGCGCGGCGCGAGCCTTTCCGCGATTTCGAATTCGGCCTGCGCCTGCCGGACAGCGGGCGCATCTTCTATGTGCGGGTCAGCGGCGAGCCGATATTCGACGCGACGGGGCGGTTTCAAGGCTATCGCGGAGTGGGCAGCGACATCACGGCGCGCCGGCTGGCGGAGGCGCAACTGCGCAAGCTGTCCACCGCCGTCGAGCAGAGCCCCGTGGCGATCCTCATCACCGACGTCCACGGCGCGATCGAATACGTCAATCCGCGCTTCTGCCAAGTCACCGGCTATGCCGCCGAAGAAGTGCTCGGCTGCAACCCGCGCCTCCTGAAATCCGGCGAGGCCTCGATCGCGGTCTACCGCGAGCTGTGGGACACGATCACGGCCGGCCGGGAATGGTCGGGCGAGCTGCACAACCGCAAGAAGAGCGGCGAGCTGTTCTGGGAATTCGTGCGCATCATCCCGCTGCTCTCGGCGCAGGGCGAAGTCATGAACTACATGGCGGTGAAGGAAGACATCACCCTGCGCAAAGCCCTGACCGAGCGCGAACAGCGACGGCAGGAGCAGATGCTGCATCAGGCCCGTCTCGCGGCCATGGGCGAAATGGCCGCGGCCCTCGCCCACGAGCTGAATCAGCCGCTGGCAGCGATCGCCAACTTCAGCGGCGTGATCGAGCACCAGCTCGCGGCGGCGGCGCCGGACTGGGCGCAGGTGCGCGCAGTGGCGCGCAGCATCAACGAGCAGGCGCTGCGTGCCGGCGAGATCGTCTGGCGTGTGCGCAAGTTCTCGCGCAAGCAGGAGGCGCGGCGCGAGCCGACCGAGCTCAATGCGCTGATCGGCGACGTCGTGCGCCTCGCCGACATCGGGATCAAGTTCCGCGGCGCGATCTACGACTACGATTTGGCGCCGGGGCTGCCCGAGGTGCCGGTCGAACGCGTGCAGATCGAGCAGGTGCTGCTCAATCTGATCCGCAACGGCATCGAGGCCATGGAGGGCATGCCCGGCGCGCAGCGCCTGCGCCTGGCGAGCCGCCTGACGAACGACGGCCGTGCGGTGCAGATCTCGGTCTGCGATCGCGGCCGCGGTCTGCCCGAGGATCTCGCGGCCGACCTGTTCGCGCCCTTCGTCAGCACCAAGCCCGAGGGCATGGGCATCGGCCTGTCGATCAGCCGCGACATCGTCGAGGCCCACGGCGGCCGCCTGTGGGCGACGCCCAACGGCGCGGAGGGCGGCACGAGCTTTCACTTCACCCTGGCGCTGAAAATCGGGGAGACATGATGCAGAAGCGCGATCTGGTGTGCATCGTCGAGGACGACCCGATAGTCCGGCAGTCTCTGGTGATGCTGATCGCGACCCTCGGCGTCGAAGCGCGCGGCCACGCGAGCGGACTCGCTTTCCTCGACGATCCGGAAAGTCTCGAGGCGTCCTGCGTCGTGCTCGACGTGCGCATGCCGGGCCTCGGCGGTCTGGAAGTCCAGGCCCGCATGAGCGAGCTCGGCATGAGCGCGCCGGTGATCTTCATCACCGGGCACGGTGACGTCCCGATGGTGGTCGAAGCCATGCGCGGCGGCGCGGTGGACTTCCTGCAGAAACCTTTCGATGCGCGGATCCTGCTCGAGCGGGTACGACAGGCCAGCGCGCGCGGCCGCGAGCTGCGCCAGGCCGCCCATCGGCGCGCCATCGCGGCGGCCCGCCTCGCGACGCTCAGCCCGCGCGAGCGCGAAGTGCTGGCGCTCCTGATCGCCGGCCGGATGAACAAGGCCATCGCCGCCGAGCTCGGGATCAGCGCCAAGACCGTCGAGGATCACCGCGCCAGCATCATGCGCAAGATGCAGGTGCGCTCGATGGCGGAGCCGGTGAGGCTGGCGGCCGAGGGCCAGTCGAAGCCGGCGTCGCGAGCGTAGTCCGGCCTCTGGCGCCCGCCTGTAGCGCGACGTCTCCGCCTTTACGCCCCTCCCAATCCGGGAAATTCCGGATTCAAAAAGCGCTGAAACCGCCGTTAGCGAGTTTATCGGGACATCTGACATGTGCCCGAGGAACGGGATGCGCCGACGGCCCTCCCCGCCTCATCGATCGCGACCCCGGGTCGCCGTCCGCCGTCGTCGCAGTGCGAGGGACGGCTTGCCGAACGCCTGCGGCGCGCCGCCGTGCCGGCCCTGAGCCTGGCCCGGGCCCGGCTGCGCCGCCCGATTCGATCGATGCCGGGAGCGACGGGCGCGATGGCGCCGCGGCGCGGCGTCCATTCCGCAATGTGCTCGAGCAGAAAAAGGAAACGGTAATGAAGAGCCTGAAGGTAGGTGTGAAGCTCGGTCTCGGCTTCGGCGTGGTGTTGCTGCTGCTCGTCGCGGTAGCGGCGGTCGGCATCAGCCGCCTGGCCATGATCGACGTGGCCTTGAACGACATCGTCCGCGACAAATGGCCCAAAATCGGGCTGCTGCAAGAGGGCCTGAGCGGCGTGCACGAAGTCGCCGTCGCGGCCAGGGACATCGTGCTGGTTCGGGATCGCGCGATGGTGCAGCAGTCGCGCGAGCGCATCATCGCGGGCCGCAACGCCATCGGCAAAGCCTGGGAACAGCTCGCGCAGCGACTGGTCGAGCCGAAGAGCAAGGAGCTGCTCCGCGCGATCATGGACACGCGCGCGCGCTACATCGCCGTGCAGAACCGGATCATCGAGCTGGCCTAGGCCGGCGACCACGACGCGGCGGCAGTCTTCCTGAACGCGGAGTTCCTGCCCGTCGCGACCGACTACGGCAAGCGCGTGCATGCCTTGATCGGGTTTCAGACGCAACTGATGGACGAAGACGGGCAGCACGCGGAGCGCATCGTCGCCGCGGCACGTACCCTGATGCTCGCGCTCGGCGCCGCGGCGATGCTCGCCGGTATCGTCCTCGGCGCGCTCATCACCCGCGGTCTGCTGAAACAGCTCGGCGGTGAGCCCGCCTACGCCGCGGAGGTCGCCCGCCGCGTGGCGGACGGCGACCTCACCGTGATGGTGGCGACGAAGACCCACGATACCTCCAGCCTGCTCTTCGCCATGCGCAGCATGGTGGAGAAGCTCTCGCGCGTCATCGGCGATGTGCGCGCCTCGGCCGACAGCCTGTCGGCTGCCTCCGAGCAGGTCAGCGCCACCTCGCAATCGCTGTCGCAGGCCGCGAGCGAGCAGGCGGCGAGCCTGGAGGAGACCAGCGCCTCGATCGAGCAGATGAGCGCCTCGATCGGCCAGAACACCGAAAACGCCGAGGTCACCGACGGCATCGCCAACAAGGCGGCCAAGGACGCCGCGGACGGCGGCGAGGCGGTGCGGGCGACGGTGGAGGCGATGAAATCGATCGCCGAGAAGATCGGCATCATCGACGACATCGCCTATCAGACCAATCTGCTGGCGCTCAACGCCGCCATCGAAGCGGCGCGCGCCGGCGAGCACGGCAAGGGCTTCGCGGTGGTGGCTGCGGAGGTGAGGAAGCTCGCCGAGCGCAGCCAGATCGCCTCGCAGGAGATCGGCGAGCTGGCCGGCGCCAGCGTGAAGACCGCCGAGCGGGCCGGCCAACTGCTGCAGGAAATGGTGCCCAATATCCACAAGACCGCGGATCTGGTGCAGGAGATCGCCGCGGCGTCCAAAGAGCAGTCGCAGAGCGCCGGCCAGATCAACACGGCGATGGGACAGCTCAACCAGACCACGCAGCAGAACGCCTCCGCCTCGGAGGAATTGTCCGCCACCGCCGAGGAAATGAGCGGCCAAGCCCAGCAGCTACAGCAGATGATGGCGATGTTCCGCGTCGGCGAGGAGGCGGCCGCGGCGCCGGCGCCGCACGCGGCCAAGACGGTGCGCAAGACGGCCAGGCGGGCGCGCGAAGAGCTCTGCGCCGTGCCGCAGGGCGCCTCCGATGCCGAGTTCGTGAGCTACTGAGCGGAGGCGGGCATGGACGTGACAGCCATGGCGACGGCGTCCGCTGCGCGTGGGTCGCAGCAGTACCTCGTGTTCTCGCTGTGCGGTGAGACCTATGCCATCGACATCCGCAGCATCAAGGAAATCATCGAGTACAGCCGGCTGACCGAGGTGCCGATGATGCCGGCGCTGGTGCGCGGGGTGATCGAGCTGCGCGGCGCCGTCGTGCCCGTGCTGGATCTCGCGGTCCGCTTCGGTCGCGCGCCGACGCAGATCGGGCGGCGCAGTTGCATCGTCATCGTCGAGCTCGCGGCGCGGCCGGGCGAAACGCGGGTGATCGGCGTGATCGTCGACGCGGTGAACGAAGTGCTGGACATCTCGGCCGAAGACATCGAGCCGCCGCCCTGGTTCGGCGCGCGCCTGCGCAGCGAGTTCATCGCGGGCATGGGCAAGGTGGCCGGCAAGTTGATCATCCTGCTGAGCGCGACGCAGGTGCTGGCGCTCGAGGAGCTCGCCGAGGTTGCCGCGATCGCCGGCGGCGCAGAGTCCGGCGCCGTGACGCAGGATGCGGTTTGCGTCGGCTGAGGCACGCCGGCATGAACGAGGCCATCAGCGACGGCGAATTCACGCGCTTCCAGTCCCTGATGCAGCGGGTCGCGGGCATTCATCTGCCGCCCACGAAGAAGCCCCTGGTGAGCGGGCGTCTGGCGAAGCGCCTGCGCGCGCGCGGGCTCGACAGCTACGGCGACTACTACCGTCTCATCGTCGGCGGCGATCCTGCCGAGCTGCAGACCGCAATCGAGCTGCTGACGACGAACGAGACCTATTTTTTCCGCGAGTCCCAGCACTTCGATTTCCTTGCCCGCGAGATCCTGCCCGCCTTGCGCCCGGGCAGCGGCTGCCGCGTGTGGAGCGCGGCGAGCTCGAGCGGCGAAGAAGCCTACAGCATCGCGATGGTGCTGATGGACAAGCTGGGCGAGTCGGCGTCCTGGGAAGTCTTCGGCTCCGACATCAACGGCCAGGTCCTGGACCTCGCGCGTCGCGCCGTCTATCCGACGGCGCGCAACGAAGAGGGCATCCCGGCCGACTACCGCCGGCGTTTCTGTCTGCGCGGCACCGGTGCCATGGCCGGCAAGCTGCGCGTCGCGGCGAAGGTGCGCGAGCGCGTGCGCTTCGCTCAGCTCAATCTCAATGGCGATCTGACGAGTGCCGGCGACTTCGAGGTGATCTTCCTGCGCAACGTGATGATCTATTTCGATCTGGACATGAAGCGCCGCGTCGTGGCGGCGCTGCGGCGGCGGCTGCGGCCGGGCGGCTGGCTGTTCGTCGGCCACTCGGAAAGCCTGCACGGCGTGGCCGACGGCCTGCGTGCATTACGCCCGACGATCTTCCGCCGGGACACGACGTGAGCACGCCGCCGGGCGTGCGCGTCGCGCGCTTTGCGCGGAAGCGGTTCGATGCCTCAGTCGCCGCGCAGGAAGCGCGCGATGTTCGCGCGCAGGCGCTCGTCGAAGGGCACAGCGCGCCGGGTGTCGAGCGACATCTGCACCACGGTGATCCGGGCGCGGGCGCGCAGCGCCTCGCCGCCCCAGGCTTCGCCGGCAAAGGACAGCGAGCTCTGGCCGAGGTGCACGGGCTCGAGCTGGAAGCGCACGACGTCGCCGAGGCGGCTCTGGCTCAGGAACTCGCAGTCGGCGCGCACCGCGGGCACGCCGAGCCGCGCGCTGCGAATGTACTCGCCGTAGTTCGTGTCCAGCGCTTCGTTGAACCAGTCTTCCATCAGCTCGTGGAACAGCACGAAGTACTGCGGGTAGAAGATGATCGCCGCGGGATCGCAGTGATTGAAGCGGATGAGCTTGTCCCGTGCGAACCACATCGGGCGCGTCCTCAGTGCGTCTGCCGCTGCTCGGCGATCAGCGCGGCGAGGCAGTCGGGACAGTAGCAGCCCGCGTCGCCCGCGATGCGGGCGGGGTCCAGCGGCGGTAGCTGCTGGCACCAGCAGGCGTCCAGCCGCGCGCCGCAGCCGAAGGTCTTGCCGCAGCCTGCGCAGCGCGTCGGTGTCGGCGCGTCGGTAGGCGGCGTTTCGCTCATGCCGGCGGCAGGCGGCCGAAGTCGTCGACCATGAAGCTCGCCTCGGTGGTCGCGACGAGGCTGCCGTCGTCGACGCGCTCGGCGCTGGCCTCGAGCTGCATCAGCCGCCCCTTGCGCTGCTTCAAGCGGCAGGACAGCGCGATCTCGGTGCCGATCGGCAGCGGCTGGCGATAGCGGATCTCGCACTTCGCGGTGAAGCCGCGCGCGCCCTGCAGGAACAGCCAGTTCGCCATCACGTCGTCGAGCACGCTGAAGACGATGCCGCCGTGCGTGATGCGATCGAAGCCCGCGTGATGCTCGCCCGGCGTGAAGCGGCCGCGACAGATCTCGCCGTCCATCGCGTAGGCGACTTTGAGACCGATCGGATTGTGCCGGCCGCAGACGAAGCAGTCGTCGGCATCGCCGCGGCCTCGGCTGCCGGGGGACGCGCTCATACCATGTCCTCGTAGCGATTCGGCAGGTCGAGATCGACGGCGTTCGCGATCCCCGGCAGGCGCAGGCGGTGCGCGTCGATCTCGATCTGGTTCTCGTCGAGGAGATCGTCGCCGAAGCGATAGATCGTCTGCATCGGCCCGCGACAGCAGGCTTCGTCCCAGGCCGCGGCGGCGATGCGGGTCGTCTCGAGCCGGCCCAGCCAGGCCTTCATCGCCTGAGCGCCGTGACGCTTCTCGAGCATGCGCAGCGCGACGACCGGCGAGAGTATCGTCCCCGTCGCATTGTTGCCGCCGAAGCCTTTCGAGTTCAGGAAGGCGACGTCCGCGCGCTCGCCGAGCTCGAGATCCTTCAACACGATGTTCAGGCGCTCGCGATGCACGTCCGCGGCGATGGCGTGCGTGGTCTTGATGCCGGGCAGGAGGCCGTCGCGGAACACGCCCAGCGTGCTGACGAGCTGATCGGCGCTGGCGGGCGCGAGCGAGTGGCCGACGAAGGCCTTGATCGCGGTGACGGGCCAGTCGTGGATACCGAAGGCCTTCGCGACCTCGTCGAAGATCCGCGACTCGGTGACGCGATTCTGCGGCGTGCTCGAGCCGTGCGCCTGCACGAAGCTGCGCCGGCGCACCGCTTCTTCGCCGAGCAGGCCGCGGGCGGCCGCCACCGCCTTCGCGAGCGTGATGTAGTTGCCGGGCCCGGGCGAGGAAATCGACTTCTTGTAGCCGTCGGCATTGACGAAGACGTCCGGCACCGCGCCGTAGATGTCTGCGCCGAGCTCGAGCGCGAGCGCGTCGTCGCACAGCACGAAGTACTGGCCCGACTCGCCGAGCACGAAGCCGCAGTTCTCGCCGAAGGGACGGCTCGCGCGCCGATGATCCGGCGTGCCGCCGTCGAGCCTGGCCAGCGCATCGTCCGTGGCCAGCGCGCTCATCGCGTTGTAGCCCTCGATGACTTCCGGCACCAGCGGCGCTTCGGCGTTGCCAACGACGGCGAGACGGCGGCGTCCGGATTGGATGTCCTCGACCGCCAGGCGCAGATTGTAGAGAAAGCTCGCGCAGGCGCCGGCGATCGCGCCGGTGCAGCCGACGTTGCCGAGCACGTAGGCGTTCACGAAGTCCGCCGGCATCGTGTTCAGGCCGAGCGGGAGCTGTTTCGAGCTGACGCGGCC
Source organism: Gammaproteobacteria bacterium (assembly GCA_035325705.1). Taxonomy (GTDB): domain Bacteria; phylum Pseudomonadota; class Gammaproteobacteria. The sequence continues at coordinate 27,761 of DAOKZI010000013.1, read as the reverse complement.
GCCGCGCAGCCGGGCCTGCAGCATGCCGCCGGTGCCGTGCTGATCGAGCTGCGCCATTGCGCTCGCGGCGTAGACCGAGATCGCGTCCGGCGCGAGCCGCGCCGTGATCGCGCTCCAGTCGATGCCGACCGATTTCACGGCGTCGGAGGCCGCGACGATCGTCATCTGCAGTCCGCGCGGGTGGAAGCGCGAGGCGTACAGCGCGGCCGGATCGAAGCCGGTCGGCACTTGGCCCGCGGACTGCACGGCGAGCTTGCGATGCGATTCGACGCGCAGCTCGGCGGGCGCGGCAATCTCGAGGCGCGTCCGGCCCTCGGCGCTGCCGAGCACGCGCCAACCGGCAGGCAGCGGATCGGGCAGCTCGCTGCTGCGCGTGCTGAGCACGACCGGCGTGCCGTTATCCGGGCCGAGATCGAAGTTGAGCTGCACGGACATGCGGTCCGCGTCGAAGTATTGCCGCTCGAGGCGGCGGATGAGCGTGTGGTCGAGGATGTGGCGGCGGAAGCGGGGGGCGATTTCGGCTTCGGCGAGGCGTTCGCCGTCGGCCGTCACATAGCCGCCGCCGTCGTGGCGGACCAGGCCCATCATCGCGGCCAGCGCGCGCAGGGTCTGGGCCTGGGTCGCGCCCGGCAGGCTCTCGAGCACCGTGCGGCGATAAGCGTGGAAACCGGACGAGCGCCCGGCCGGGCCGACGCCGCCGAAGCCGATGATGACGGGTAATCTGGTCATGCGGGCCTCGCGGCAGTCGATTGAATTGCGGGCAGTTTAATCCGCAGTCCCGGGATGTGACCGGGTATTCGCGCCAAAGTATTGGCCATTTCCGCCACGCGGCTTACAGTCGCGCCAGCGTCCGACCGCGGTTCTCGCCATGCGCCTCGCCTTCGTACTCACCGATCAAATGCTCGCCGCGAGCAGCCTGTTGCCGATCGAAATGTGGCGGGCCGCGGCCGAGACCGAAGCGGGCCGGCAGGGCCGCGGCCGCGAGGTCGCGATCCTCACCGTCTCGGCCGACGGCCGGCCGGTCGCCACCCAGGCCGGCATCGATCTCGTGCCGCAGGCGGCGATCGCGGACGCCGCGGACTTCGAGGTCGTCTATCTGCCCGCGCTGTGGCGCAATCCGCGCAAGCAGATCGCCCGGCATCGCGCGCTGCTGCCCTGGCTCTCGGCGCACGCGGCGCGCGGCGCGACGATCGCGGCCGTCGGCACGGGTTGCTGCTTCCTCGCCGAGGCCGGTCTCCTCGACGGCAAGGCGGCGACCACGCACTGGCACTATTTCGATCGCTTCGCGCGCGACTATCCGCACGTGCGCCTCAAGCGCCAGTACTTCATCACGCAGGCGGACAAGCTCTACTGCGCGGGCAGCGTCAACGCGCTCGCCGACGTCACGGTGCATCTCATCGAGCAGTTCTTCGGTCGCGAGGTCGCGAGCCACGTCGAGCGCAATTTCTCGCACGAGATCAGGCGGCCCTACGACGAATACCGCTATCTCGAAGGCGACGAGCACCAGCACGCGGACGAGGCCGTGATCGGCGTGCAGTGGCGCATGCAGCGCGAGCTCGCGCGCCCGCTGCGCATGGCCGATCTCGCGCGCGAAGCGGGCATGAGCCCGCGCAGCCTCGACCGCCGCTTCCGCGAAGCGACGGGCCTCTCACCGCTGGCCTATCTGCAGGTCCTGCGCATCGCCGCCGCCAAGCAGATGCTCGAAGCGACCAACCTCACCGTCGCCGAAGTCGCCTTCCGCGTCGGCTACCAGGATCAAGGCCACTTCGCCCGCGTCTTTACTCGCACCATGACCGTCCCGCCCGCAGAATACCGGCGCACGGTGCGATCGAAGATGTTCTCTCTGCGCGATTCGGGCTTATGAGCGGCTGCCGAGGACGCCAGCGGCTTTCGAGCCGGGCGCCGTGCATTCGTAGAGAGCCGTAGGTTGAGCTGACGAAGGAAGCCCAACATCGAGCGCCGAACGTTGGGCTTCCTTCGTCAGCCCAACGGCCATGACGCCCGCGTCACCCGCAATCGTGAAAGAGGTGTGGTGAGCCTCTCTCCCGGATTCCGCGCCGCTGCGCGACGCTCCTTCCGGGCTACAAGACAAGGATCTTCGTAGCCCGGAAGAAGCGCAGCGGAATCCGGGATCGGCGCCTCGCCAGTCCTTACCCTCGGGGTCGGCGCCATACCTTTCATAGGAGCTACCACGACCGCGACGCTCTTGCACGGCAATCTACGAACTTCGGACGGATTCTGAATTGGCCACCGAGAACACCGAGAACACAGAGGAAGATGAGATTGGTCAGGAGCCGCCGCTGCGCCGACGCACCGATAAGCGCAGAGATTTCGGAACTTCCCAATCAACTCCTCTTCCTCTGCGTTCTCGGTGTTCTCTGTGGCAATCCAACGCATTTCAACGCAGCACAGAGCCGGCCGTGGCAAGTTTGGATTACCATGGCGCGACTTCACAGGAGAGCGCTCGATGAGCGGACCGCGTTATCTCGGCTTCGATACTCTCAGCCTGCATGCCGGGCAGCGGCCGGATCCGGCGACCGGGAGCCGTGCGACGCCGATCTATCAGACCACCTCTTATGTGTTCGACGATGCGGCGCGCGCGGCGGGCTTGTTCGCGGTCGCGCGGGCGGGCTATGTGTATTCGCGCATCGCGAACCCGACCGTCAGCGTGCTCGAGGAGCGTCTCGCCGCGCTCGAGGGCGGCGTCGGTGCGGTGGCGACGGCGAGCGGCATGGCCGCGATCCACGTCGCGATCGCGACCTTGGTCGGCGCGGGATCGCACATCGTATCCTCGCGCGCGCTCTACGGCGGCACGCACAATCTCTTCGCCTACACGCTGCCGCGCTTCGGCGTCGAGACCAGCCTCGTCGATCCGCGCGATCCGGCTTCGTTCGCGGCCGCGATACGGCCGAACACGAAGCTGCTGTTCGCCGAAACCGTCGGCAATCCGCGCGGCGAGGTGCTGGACGTCGAGGCGGTCGCGAATATCGCGCATGCCGCCGGCGTGCCGCTCATCATCGACGCGACCTTGACGACGCCGGCGCTGATGCAGCCGATCGCGCTCGGCGCCGACGTCGTCGTGCATTCATTGACCAAGTTCATCGGCGGTCACGGCATCGCGATCGGCGGCGCCGTCATCGACGGCGGGCGCTTCGATTGGGAAGCCTCGGGCCGCTTCCCGCAGATGATCGCCCGAGATCCGGGACTCAACGAGCTCGACTTCGCCGAGGATTTCGGGCCCGCCGCCTACATCATGCGCGTGCGGCTCGAAGGGCTGCGCGACTTCGGCGCGAGCCTCTCCCCGCACAACGCCTTCCACCTGCTGCAGGGCTTGGAGACGCTGCCGCTGCGCATGCGCCGTCACTGCGACAATGCGCAGGCGATCGCGCGCTGGCTCGCGACGCAGCCGGCGGTCGAGCAGGTGAGCTATGCGGGCCTGCCCAATCATCCCGACCACGCGCTCGCGCAGCGCCTGATGCCGAAGGGCTGCGGGGCGGTGTTCAGCTTCGTGCTGAAGGGCGGCCGCGCAGCCGGGCGCAAGTTCATCGACGCGCTGCAGGTCTTCTCGCATCTCGCGAACGTCGGCGACGCGAAGTCGCTCGTCATCCACCCGGCGAGCACGACGCATGCGCGCCTCGACGCCGAGGCGCTGGCGCGCGCCGGGATCTCCGAAGGCCTCGTGCGCCTGTCGATCGGGCTCGAGGACGCGCAGGATCTGATCGACGATCTCGCGCGCGCCCTCAACGCGTCGCAGAAATAGGCCGCCGTCATGGAAATCGTCTATCAGGGCCAGACCACCTATGTGCAGACCGCCGGCTACGATCTGGATCCCGCGAAGCCGAGCGTCTGCTTCGTGCACGGCGCCGGCATGGATCACGCGGTATGGACGCTGTTCGTGCGCTACTTCGCGCGCAACGGCTACAACGCGATTGCGCCCGATCTACGCGGCCACGGCCGCTCCGCCGGCGCAGCGCTGACGAGCATCGAGGCCTGCGCGCAGTGGCTGCTGGGGCTGCTCGACGCGCTGGCGCTCGGCGCCGTCGGTCTCGCCGGCCACAGCATGGGCTCGCTCGTCGGCTTGCAGGCGGCGGCCGACGGCGCGGATCGCGTGCGCGCGCTTGCGCTGCTCGGCTTCGGCTATCCGATGGCGGTCGGTGCGCCGCTGCTCGACGCCGCGCGCGCGGACGATCACGCGGCGGTCGACATGATGACGATCTGGGGCCACGACTTCGGCGCGCAGATCGGCGGTCACCAGGTGCCGGGTCTGTCGATTACGAACATCACCAAGCGTCGCCTCGAAGCGGCGCGGCCGGGCGTGATCTACGCCGATCTGAATGCCTGCCACACCTACACCGGCGGCGAAGCGGCGGCGGCGAAGATCCAGTGTCCCGTGACGCTGATCCTCGGCGATCGCGATCGCATGACGCCCGTGCGCGGGGCGCGCGAATTCGCATCGCGGTTCGCGCATGCGAGCGTCGAGATGATCCCCGGCTGCGGCCACGGCATGATGGAAGAGAAGCCGGAGCAGACGCATCGGGCGCTGGTGAAAACCCTGGCTTCGTAGCCCGGGTGTAGCGCGCGGCGCGTAACCCGGGATCGGATTCGTCGTTTCGGCACGGATCGGATCCCGGGTTCCGCTACGCTGCACCCGGGCTACGAGACGACTAGCGTCCCGGCTTGATTCCCATCGCCGAGTGATCGTCCAGCCGCGCCAATAGCAGGTGCACGCCGTGCTCGGCGAGATACTCGTCGATCGCCTTCTTCTGGCCCAGCCAGCGGAAGTAGTCATCGACGAGGAACACGCCGCCCGGCGCGAGCTTGGGCCAGAGATGCTGCATCTCGGCCTTGGTCGACTCATAGAGATTGGTGTCCAGGCGCAGCAGCGCGATGCTCGCGCTGTCGTTCGCCGGCAGCGTGTCCTGCACGAAGCCCTCGACGAACACGAGCCGGTCCGCGGGATAGCCGGTCAGCGCGAGATTGCGCTGCACGTCCGGCAGCGGATAGTTGTGCCAGGTGCACTGGCCGTCCTTCATCTTGCGTTCGTACTTGCGCTTCGCCGGCTTGCCGAAGACGCTGACGTCCTCGTCGGTCGGCATCGCCATGCCGCGATAGGTGTCGTAGAGGAAGATGCGCCGCGTGCGGCTGCCGAGCTCGAGTAGCGTCCACGCCACGGCCATCATGCTGCCGCCGGCGCCGACGCCGCACTCGACGATGTCACCCGGGATGCCCGCCGCCTCGAGGTAGCGCACGGCGTATTCGAGATTCACGACGCGCTCCTGCGTCGTCATCGTGTACGGCGAGACGCGATCCCACAGGCTGCGCGTGAACGGCGCGAAGTCCTGCGGATATTTCGGCGGCAGCTCGCGCACGCCGGCCGGTGCCAGCAGCTTGCGATAGGCCTTGCCGCTCTCGCGGACGAGATTCGTCCTGACGATACCGAGCTGCGCCGATACTTTGTCCAGTAATCCCATCGCCGTCCGATCCCAGTGCTGTGTCACAATGCGGGCCCTCCGCAATTCGCCGTGGCGAAACCGAGCCCACCCGCAGTTTCATGAGCGCGTCCGTTTCCCTGCCAGCGAAGATCGGCGCCGCGCTCGTTGTGCTCGCGTTCGCGCTGCTGAGCACCGAGCACCTCGTGCACTATGCGCTCGCGCTGCTGATGCTCGGCGGCGCCGTTGCCTGCGCGCGCGCCCCGCATGCGCTGTGGCGGGACGCGGATCTGCGCCGCTGCTCTCTCGCCTTCCTCGCGCTGTGGCTGCCGATGCTGGCGAGCCTGCCGGACGCCGTGAACCCGGCGCACGCGAGCAAGACCGCGCTCGCCTATCTGCATTTCTGGCCGGCGGTGCTCGCGATCGTGATCGCGCTGCGGCATGCCGGGCTGCGGCGGCTGGTCTTCGCGGGTGTCGCCGCGGTGATTGCCTTTTGGCTCGCGGACGCGGTGCTGCAGCTCCTCACCGGCCGCGACCTGTTCGGTCATCCGACGGCCGGCAAGATGCTGACCGGCGCATTCTATCCCAAGCAGCGTCTCGGATTGGTGCTCGCGGTCGCGACGCCGCTGTACTGCCTCGCGACCGCGGCGCTCGCGCGACGCTGGCCGCTCGCATGGCTGCTGCTGCTGCCGCTGTTCCTCGTGATCCTGCTGTCGCTGAAGCGCACCGCGTGGATCATGCTCGCGGTGTCGCTCGCGGGCTTGCTGTGGCTCGCCTGCGCGCGTCGCGGCGGAGAGCCGTGCCGCGCGATGCTGGCGCTGCTCCTGGTCCTGGTCTTCGCCATCGGCGGCGCGATTGCCCTGGACCCGGCGCTGCGCGCGCGCGTCGCCGAAACGGCCGGCCTCGCGAGCGGCGACTTCGCCACGATGGACCGCGCCTCCTCGTACCGCCTCACGCTCTGGCGCACCGGCTGGCGCATGTTCGAAGCGCATCCGCTCAACGGCATCGGGCCGCGCGGCTACCGTCACGCCTACGCCGACTACGCGCCGTCCGAGGATTTCTGGTTCGAACGCGGCGGCGGACAGACGCATCCGCATCTGATGCTGCTGGAGGTGGCGCTCGAAACCGGCCTCATCGGCCTCATCGGCTATGCGTGCTTTCTGTGGCTCGTGCTCGCGCGTCTGCGGCAGGCCGCGGACGACAGGCAGGCGGCCTGGGCGATCAGCGCGCTCGCCGCGGCCTTTCCGTTCAATGCCCACCTCGCATTCTACGGATCGTACTGGTCCAGCCTGGCCTGGCTCGCCGCGGCGGTCGCGATGGCGGGGGAGCGCCAGCCTCGCCCGTAGCATCCGTAGCCCGGGTGGAGCGCGCAGCGCGCAACCCGGGGATTCGGCGCTCGAAAATCCCGGTTTCGCTCCGCTGCACCCGGGCTGCGGTGGTCATTCGCTCCTGCGTCTGCGACGCGCCTTGCGCGCGGCCAGCGTGGACTTCTCTTCGGCGAAATGCCGCTTGTCGCTCGCCGGCGGCTGGTAGACGCAGCCCCAGCCGAGCTCTTCGTCCTGCGCGTAACGCTTGCCGAGCTGCCAGGCGATCTGCGCGCGCGCGAGCTCGAGCCCCAGGTAGAAGGCGTGCGGCGCGTCGTCGTCGACGCCGAGCAGCGGAAAGAGCTCGTAGGGATCGGTCGCGAGGCGCTCGCCGTCGCGGTTGTAGACGTGGATGCCCTGCGGCGATATCTGGATGCGGAAATTCGGATCCTTGACTTCGCGCGCGAAGTCCGCGATTTCGGCCGGCGTATACGGAAACGGCTTGCGTTCGTGCAAGGCCATCAGGCCTTCGTCGAAGTGGCGCGGCGGCATGCCGTCCTCGCGCGCCGCGTACATCACGCGCCGCCCGTGCGCGAGCTCGCGCACGACGCTGCGGCAGTGTGCGCTGACCTCCGTCGTCAACACGGCGCTCGCCCCGAGCTCGGACGCGATGCCGAGCAGCAGCGTGTTGACACCGAGGGTGTCGGCATGCGTCAGCTCGGTCAAATTGCCGACACCCATCATCAGCGGTGCCAGCGGCTGGCGCCGGCGCAGCTCGCGATAGCGCAGCACCGAGTCGGTGAAGCCGTGATGGATCGGATCGAGGATCGGATCGGCGTAGTACGGCCGGCCCGCCGCCGCGCAGGCGGCGATCGCGCGCTCCAGCGAATCGAGATCGCGCGGCTCGCGGCCGATCAGAATCGGCGTCACCGGCCCCTCATCGGCGATCCACAGCGTGTCTTCGCTCAAGCTGAAGAGGTAGTCGGCGCCGGCCTTCGCGCCGGTGAGCAGCTCGGCTTCCTGCAGCGAATCGACGCTGACCGCGTAGCCCGCGGCCTTCAGCGCGCGCACCGTGTCGGCGAGATGCGGAAACGGCGTGTCGGGCAGGCAGCCGACGTCGATCACGTCGGCGCCGTCCGCCTGGTAGCGCGCGGCGCGCGCCAACACGTCCTCGATCGAGCACAGCGGGGCGTCGACGATCTCGGCGAAGATGCGCAGGTCATGGCGATCGAGCGGCCGCCGGCGCCGCTGCGCACCGAAATATTGCGGCAGATCCTTCAGCTCCTCCGGCCCGCGCTCGAAGGGCACGCCGAAGCTCGCGCTCAGATCGTCCAGATCGCCGCGGCAGCGCCCGGGCAGGAGCACGCGATCGTAGCCCGCGACCGCATCGAGCCGGCGCTTGATGAAATCCGAGGTCATCAGCGCGGCGACGGAGATGCCGAGCACGCGCACCTCGTAATCGAAAGCGCGCGGTGAGATCTCCGCCAGCACGCGCGCGAGGCTCTTCTCGGCGAGCTTGCCGGTGAGGAAGAGGAGCCGCTCGCGGCGCCCGGCGGTGTTCGCCATGTCGAGTTCTCGGCTTGAGGATCGCAGCTTGGCGCTCGATGGTACGTTGAATTACCCTGCCTCACCATCCGAGAGGACTCCACGTCATTCATGCCGACGCCCGCGTTCTATCCGCCGATCGAAGCCTTCGATGCCGGCTTTCTGCAGGTCTCGCCCGTGCATCGCGTGTACTACGAGCAGAGCGGCAATCCGCGCGGCAAGCCCGTCGTGTTCCTGCACGGCGGGCCGGGCGGCGGCACGAATCCGCGCATGCGCTGCTTCTTCGATCCGGCGGCGTATCGCATCGTGCTCTTCGATCAGCGCGGCTGTGGAAAGTCGACGCCGCACGCCTGCCTCGAGGACAACACGACCTGGGCGCTGGTCGCCGACATGGAGCGCCTGCGCACGCATCTCGGCATCGAGCGCTGGATGCTGTTCGGCGGTTCGTGGGGCTCCTCGCTCGCCCTCGCCTACGCCGAGACGCATCCCGAGCGCGTGAGCGAGCTCGTACTGCGCGGCATCTTCACGCTGCGCCGGCGCGAGCTGCGATGGTTCTACCAGGAAGGCGCGAGCGCGCTGTTCCCGGATGCTTGGGAGGACTATCTCGCGCCGATCCCCGCAGCGGAGCGGGACGATTTGATCGCGGCCTATCACCGGCGTCTCACCAGCGAGGATCCGGCGGTGCGCCTCGCCGCCGCGCGGGCCTGGAGCGTGTGGGAAGCGCGCACCAGCCATCTGCTCGTCGATGAGGAGCAGGTGCAGACTTTCGACGCCGAGGCCTTTGCGCTCGCCTTCGCGCGCATCGAATGCCACTACTTCGTCAACCGCGGCTTCTTCGTCCGCGATGCGCAGCTACTCGAAGACGTCCATCGCATCCGGCATCTGCCGGGCGTGATCGTGCAGGGCCGCTACGACGTGGTGTGCCCGATGGAGACGGCTTGGGAGCTCCACCGGCACTGGCCGGAGGCGCGGCTGGTGGTCGTCGCGGACGCCGGCCACGCGGCCTTCGAGCCGGGCATCTCGGCGGCCCTGATCGAGGCCACGAACGCCTTCCGCGAGCCCTGAGGGCGGGCGCGCCAAACCCCTTGCCGATCAGCGTCTTGGGGGTCCACGCCCGGCCCCTTCACCGCCTTTTGGCGGTCCTCACTTGCCAATGAAAACAATCAGTTATTTCCGTCAAGCGGGGGATTCCCCCGGCTTGCCGATACCCTCTCCGTGGACTAGCTTTCCTAGTGCATCACGCCTGAAACCCTGTACAGGAGGCCCGATGTTCGAATTCGATCAAGATGCGGTTGACGCCCTGCTGGTGGACAGTGCAAAGTTCCGCCGGCTCTACGACAAGTACAGCGCGCTGAAGTCGAAAGTCCACGACGTCAACGCAAAGGAAGTCCCGCTGGACCAGTTCGGCCTTGAGACCCTGAAAAAGGAGAAGCTGCTACTGAAGGACCAGATGGCAGTGATGATCAAGCGATACCGGCAGGTCCACGCATAGAGAGTCCCTGACGAAAACGACAACACCACCAATTTTTGCTATGCCCAGCGCCGGCTGAGACCCCGTCTCCGCCGGCTTCTTTTTAGGCGGCTTCCGGCGCCTCCATTTCCTCCGTCCGGAGTATCGACGCCGGTTTACCCCGTCCGCCAAACCCTTAACAATACGGGTCGTTCCATTATCCATGCCGGGTCGCTGCGATGAACCTGAACTACCTCCAAGTGACCGTCGCCGACGGCCTGCTGCGCGTGCTGATCAACCGCCCGGACAAGCGCAACGCGCTGTCGCAGGCGGTGCTCGACGAGATCGGTGCGGTGTTCACCGAGCATGCGCGCAATGAGAAGCTCGTCGCCGCGACGATCACCGGCGCCGGCCAACGCTGCTTCGCCGCCGGCGGCGATCTGAAAGAGTTCGACAGCCTGCGCGAGCCCGCCGAGGTCGAGCGCATGGCGCTGCGCTCGCGAGCGAATCTGGACGCCATCCGCGAGTTTCCCGTACCCGTCATCGCGCTGCTCAACGGCGATGCCCTCGGCGGCGGCGCCGAGCTCGCGGTCGCCTGCGACATGCGCGTGCTGGCGCATCACGCCAAGATCACCTTCGTGCAGGGCACGCTGTGTATTTCGCCGGCCTGGGGCGGCGGCGTGGATCTCGTGCGCCTGGTCGGGCCTTCGCAGGCCCTGCGCCTGCTGACGCGCGCCGATCTGCTCGACGCGCCGGCGGCGCTGGAGATCGGCCTCGCCGATGCCGCCGCGGCGCCGGGTGTCCCCTTCGCCGACTTTATCGCGCATTTCCTCGAGCCGGTGCTCGCGCGCAAGCCGCAGGTGATGCGCGCGTTCAAGGCGCTGACCCGCGCCGCCTCCACCGGCGTCGATGCCGCGAGCCTGCGCAAGCTCGAAACCGACTCCCTCGTCGCCACCTGGCTGCATCAAGACCACTGGGATGCCGCCGACGCCGTGCTGGCCCGCATTTCGTCGGGGAGCGCCAGATGACGCAGCCCGAGGAGGTCGCGCTCGAACCGGCCCAGCCCGGCAAGCGCACGCCTTCCGGCATCGAAGTGCCCGAAGTCGTCACGCCGGAAGCGGTCGATCCCGCGCGCGTCGGCGCGCCGGGCCGGTTTCCGTTCACGCGCGGCATCTTCGAGAACGGCTACCGCGGCCGCCTGTGGACCTTTCGGCAGTATTCGGGCTTCGGCTCGGCCGAGGAGACGAACGAGCGCTACAAGTTCCTGATCGCGCAGGGCCAGACCGGCCTGTCCGTCGCGCTGGACCTGCCCACGCAGTGCGGCTACGACCCGACCGATCCGATGGCGAGCGCCGAGGTCGGCAAGGTCGGCGTGTCGCTGTCGAACCTCGCGGACGCGGAGATCCTCTTCGACGGTCTCGATCTGGCCAAGCTCTCGACCTCGTTCACGATCAACGGGACCGCGGCGATCGTCTACGCGCTCTATCTGGCGGTCGCCGACAAGCGCGGCATCCCGCGCGCGAAGCTGACCGGCACGATCCAGAACGACATCCTCAAGGAATACGTCGCGCGCGGCACCTGGATCTTTCCGGTGCGGCCCTCGATGCGGCTCATCGCGGACACCATTCTCTATTCGAACGAGCAGACGCCGCGCTTCAACCCGATTTCGATCGCCGGCGCCCACGTGCGCGACGCCGGCTGCACGGCCGTCGAAGAAATCGCTTATACGCTGGCGAACGCGTTTGCCTATGTCGACGAGCTCGTCGCGCGCGGCGCGAACCCGAACGAGTTCGCCAAGCGCCTATCTTTCTTCTTCTACGTGCACATGGATTTCTTCGAGGAAATCTGCAAGTTCCGCGCGGCGCGCCGCTACTGGGCACGCCAGTTGAAGGAACGCTACGGCGTAAGCGACGAGAAAGCGCTGATGTTCCGCTTCGGCGTCGTCTGCGGCGGCTCGTCGTTGACCGCGCAGCAGCCGTTCAACAACATCGTACGCGTCGGCATCGAGAACATGGCCGCGGTGCTCGGCGGTGCGCAGTCGATCTTCACCTGCGCCTACGACGAGGCTTTTCAGATCCCGACCGAGACCAGCGCCGAGATCGCGCTGCGTACACAGCAGATCGTCGCCTACGAGAGCGGCATCGCGCGTACGGTCGACCCGCTCGGCGGCAGCTACTACGTCGAGTGGCTGACCGATCGCATGGAAGAGGAGATGGAGAAGGTCATCGAGGAGATCGACGACTACGGCGGCACGATCCGCGCGATCGAGGACGGCTACCTGCAGTCGCGCATCGCGCACCGCGCCCTGCAGCGCAAGCTCGACGCGGACCGGGGCGAGCGCGTCGTCGTCGGCGAGAACTTCTTCCGTCACGAGGAGCAGACGAGCGACTTCGGCGAAGTCTTCCGCCTGGATCCGAACGTGAGCCGCAAGGTGGTCGAGCGTTTCACGAAGCTGAAGGACACGCGCGACAACGCGGCGGTCACGCGCACGCTGGCCCGCTTGCGCGACGCGGCGCACACGGAGCGCGAGAATCTGCTGCCCTACATCGTCGACTGCTGTCACGCCTACGCGACGGTCGGCGAAATCGTCGACACCTTGAAGCGGGAATGGGGCGAATTCCAGGAACCGGTGCGTCTTTGAGCGGCGCAGCGAAGCAACGAGGTCAGCCATGAGTCTCGCCGGCAAGCGCATCCTCATCGCCAAACCCGGTCTCGACGGGCACGACGTCGGCGCCAAGATCATCGCGCTCGCGCTGCGCGACGCGGGCGCCGAAGTGATCTACACCGGCTTGCGCAAGTCGCCCGACCACATCGCGCGCGTCGCGGTGGAGGAGGACGTCGACGCCGTCGGTCTGTCGATCCTCTCCGGCAGCCACGTCGATCTGGTGCGCGAGACCGCGCGCTGCCTGCGCGAAGCGAAAGCGGACGACGTCAAGCTCTTCGTCGGCGGCACGATCCCGCACGAGGACAATCCCGCGCTGGTCGAGGCCGGCGCCGCCGGCATCTTCAACGCGAGCCAGCGCATCGACGAGGTGCTCAGCGAGATGGCGCGCGTCCTCGACGCGGGCTGATCGCGTGCTGAGCGCCGACGAACGCCGCGATCTGGCGCGCGAGATTTCGCGGCTCGCGAACGCGAGCGTCGCGCAGATGCTGGCGAACCCGCCGCCGCCGCCGGCCCGCATCGCGCGCCGCATCGGCTTCACCGGCCCGCCCGGGGTCGGCAAGAGCACTTTGGTCGGCACGCTCGTCGATCGGCGCGCCGCGCGCGGCACCCACATCGCGGTGCTCGCCATCGATCCTGCGAGCCCCTACAGCAAGGGCGCGATCTTGGGCGATCGCATCCGCATGGATCGCGCCTCCGACAGCCCAAACGTGTTCATGCGCTCGGTGTCGAGCCGCGATGCCCAGGACGGCATGTGCAACAACGTCGCCGACATCCTGAGCACGCTGGAAGCGCGCGGCTTCGACGAGCTGGTGCTCGAGACGGTCGGCGTCGGTCAGGCCGAGCACGCGGTGAAGGCGCTGGTCGATACCGTGGTGCTCTTGATGCAGCCGGAAACGGGCGACGCGATCCAAGCCTTGAAAGCCGGCATCCTCGAAGTCGCGGACATCATCGTCGTCGCCAAGAGCGATCTGCCGGGCGCGGGGCGGATGCAGCAGCAGCTCGCCTCGACGGTCCATTTCGGCGCGCAGCGCGCGGCCGCGTGGACGACGCCGGTCCTCTGCGTGTCGGTCGAGACCGGTGCCGGCCTCGATGAGCTCGAACAGGCGCTCGCGGATCACGCGCAGTGGGCGGCCGCCCATCGCGAGCCGGGCGAAGTCCGCCGCAGCCGCGCCCGCTACCGCGTGCAGGATCTGGTGACGCGTCAGCTCGAACAGGCCCTCGCCGCGCTGAACCCCGCCGAGTGCGAGCTGCCGCTCGCCGAGCTCTACGCCGCCACGATCGAGAAACTCCGGCCGGCGTAGCGCCGCAGATCGAGCTGGCATGCCCGCCACCGGACATGCCGCTTGTTGCCACAGAGAACACAGAGGGAAGAGGGGGGAATTGGTTTCGTAGCCCGGGTGCAGCGTAGCGGAACCCGGGATCTTCCTTCAGCCGAAACGCCCGGTCCCGGGTTGCGCGCTGCGCGCTCCACCCGGGCTACGGGGAGACGTCTTTAATCTCGTTCCCCTCGGTGTTCTCGGTGGCAATAAGCGGCCTGTACGCCACCGCCTCGCCCAGATTCCGCGGCGTTTCTTCCGGGCTACAATTCGGCCATGAAACTCCAGCAGCTACGCTACATCTGGGAAGTCGCGCGGCACGATCTGAACGTGTCGGCGACGGCGGAATGGCTCTATACCTCGCAGCCCGGCGTCAGCAAGCAGATCCGCATGCTGGAGGACGAGCTCGGCGTCCAGATCTTCCTGCGCAGCGGCAAGCAGCTCACGGCGGTGACGCCGGCCGGGGAGGCGATCATTGCGCTCGCCGGCAAGATCCTCGCCGAGACCGACAACATCAAGCGGATCGCGAAAGAGTTCAGCGATCACCGGCGCGGCAGCCTGTCGATCGCGACCACGCACACGCAGGCGCGCTACGTGCTGCCGCCTACGATCAAGGCTTTCGCCGCGAAGTATCCGGAAGTGTCCCTGCACATGCACCAGGGATCGCCGATGCAGATCGCCGAGCTTGCCTCGCGGCACAACGTCGATTTCGCGATCGCGACCGAGGCGCTGGAGCTCTTCGACAACCTCGTGATGCTGCCCTGCTATCGCTGGAACCGCAGCATCGTCGTGCCGCCCGGCCATCCGCTGACCAAGCTGCAAAAACTCACGCTGAAGGACGTCGCCGAGTACCCGCTCGTCACCTATGTCTTCGGCTTCACCGGCCGCTCGCAGCTCGACGAAGCCTTCCGCGCGCAGGGGCTTGCGCCCAAGGTGGTGTTCACGGCGACGGACGCCGACGTGATCAAGACCTATGTGCGGCTCGGCATGGGCGTCGGCATCGTCGCGACGCTGGCCTACGATCGCGACGAAGACACCGATCTCGTGGCGCTGGACGCGAGCCATCTGTTCGCCTACAGCATCACCAAGATCGGCTTCAGCCGGAACACGATGCTGCGCGGCTTCATGTACGACTTCATCGAGCTCTTCGCGCCGCACCTGACGCGCGCGCTCGTCGAACGCGCCGCGGCGGCACAGGACAAGGAAGCCATCGACGAGCTGATGCGCGGCATCGAGCTGCCGGCGCATTGAGGCCGGCATATCCTAAGGCCGATAAATTATTTTTCGGCCGCGTGCGTCCGGGCTAGGGTTGCGCCCTCCGGCAGGCACAGCGTCCATGCACATCACTTTCGTCAAGAAACGCTTCGCCGACGGCAGCACCTGCCGCAAATGCGCCGAAGTGGAGCAGCGGCTCATGCGCGACGGCCATCTGGCGCGCATCGACGAAGTGCTGGTCGCGGACGTCACCGACCCCGACAGCCCCGGCATGCGGCTCGCGCGCGAGCTGAACGTCGATTACGCGCCGTTCTTCATCGTGCGCGAGGGCGGTCGCACCGAGATCTACACCGTCTACCTCAAGCTCGTCCGCGAAGTGCTCGAACGCGCGGCGTGAGAGGGGCCATAGCCCCTTGACGCCGAATCCCGGGTTGCGCGCTGCGCGCGTCTCAACCGTAGGTCGGGCTGACAAAGGAAGCCCAACGGTCATGACGCGCGCGTCACCCGCCATCATGAAAGAGGCGTGGTGAGCTCAGCTCCCGGATTCCGCGCCGCTGCGCGGCGCTGAATCCGGGTTCGGCGCCTCGCCAGATGCCGTAGCCCGGGTGGAGCGCGCAGCGCGTAACCCGGGATCCGCGCCCGCCGTCCTCTCATGCAGTCGAGTAGGCCCGGCGCGGTGCGCGCCGCGCCGAAAGCCTTTGCGTATCGGGCATACCCGATCCCGGGTTCCGCTACGCTGCACCCGGGCTACGAGAACGGGGCACGCTCTTTCACGGCAACCTACGACTTTACCCGTGCCAGCGCCTCCAGCGTCTGCGCTCGCGCTTCCTTCGTCTGCCCCTTCATCGCCTCGACGCGGCGATAGAACTCGGCGAAGGACTGTCCGCACTGCGCGAACAGTGCGAGGAAACCCGGTACGAGCTCGTGGTAGGTTGCGATCGAGGCGAGCTTCGCGTTGTTCATGTCTTCGCGCATCCAGCGGTCGTAGCTGGTGTCGCCGTGCCAGCCGGCGCGCAGGGCGGCGTAGTCCTCGGCGAGTGCCGCGAACTGCGCCTGCTTGCGCGCGCGCTTCGCTGCGTCGTCGAGATCTTCTCGCGCGTAGAGCGCTTGCAGCGCGTCGCGGTGGCGGATCAGCAGCGCGATCAGTGCCTCGTCGCGCCGCTCCTCCTCGTCGGCCCCGATCGGCTCGCCGCGCGCCGCGCGCCAGCGCGCATAGCCGAGCTCGGCGACGGCCATCGCGAAAGACTCGTTGAACGCGGTGTCGTCGGGGACGTAGACGCGCTGGTGCGCAAGCTCGTGGAACAGCGTCTTCACCAGCCTGCGATCGTCCCACACGAGCATGGTGTTCAGCAGCGGATCGGCGAACCAGCCGAGCGTCGAATAGGCCGCGACGCCGCCGACGTAGACGTCGAGCCCCTGCGCCGCCAGCTTGTTCGCATACGCCCGCGCCTTGGCCTCGCGGAAATAGCCGCGATAGCTGAGGCAGCCGACGACCGGAAAGCAGGTTTCGATCGGCGTCAGCGACAGCGCCGGCGCGGCGAATACGTTCCACACCACGAAGGGCCGGTGCAGATCGGTATAGCGCAGATAGCTCGCATTATCGGGTAGCTGGAGCTCGCGCACGGCGAAGGCGCGCGCGTCGCGGGCGAGGGCGAGCTTGCGGCGCAGTTCGGGCGAGCTCGCGGGATCGGCGATGACCTCGGCGAGCGGCCGGCGACCGAGCAGGATCTCGACCTGGCCGCGAGCCGCCTGACCGTAGTAACCGAGCGTCGCGCAGCCGGACAGCATGGCCGCCGCGACTCCGAGCACTACTTGTCGCACCCGCATCCGTTTCCTCCGTTCCTCGCCGCATCATCCCATAGCCCCCTGCCGCCCGCCGCGCCGCCGGCGCCGCTCCCGCGTTACACTCGCCGCTTCCGATATTGCGGGGGCGTGCCGATGGCGAGCTACGGGACTCTCATCGACGTCGCGGCGCTGGCCGCGTGCCACGAGGCCGTCATCGTCGACTGCCGTTTCGATCTCGAAGACACCGCGCGCGGCGAAGCCGCCTATGCCGAGGCTCACGTCCCGGGCGCCGTCTATGCGCATCTCGATCGCGATCTCTCCCACCCGGCGTCCACCGATCGCGGCCGGCATCCCTTGCCGCCGCCCGCCCGGCTCGTGGAAGTATTCGGGCGTCTCGGGATTGCGGCCGGCCGGCAGGTCGTTGCCTACGATGCCGGCAGCGGCATGATCGCCGCGCGCCTGTGGTGGATGTTGCGCTACATGGGACACGACGAGGTGGCGGTGCTCGACGGCGGCTTCCAGGCCTGGATCGCGGCCGGCCGGCCGACCGAAGCCGGCGTGCGGATCCCGGTGCCGGCCGCGTTCACGGGGCAGCCGCGGCGCGAGCGTCTGGTGCTGCTCGAGCAGGTCGTGGAGGCGGTCGCGGCGCGGCCGAGCCTCGCCTTCGAGCTCGTCGATGCCCGCGATCCCGCGCGCTATCGCGGCGAGCTCGAGCCCATCGATCGCCGCGCGGGCCACATTCCCGGCGCGCGCAATCATTGCTTTCGCAAGAACTTCGACGCCCGCGGTCACTTCCTGCCGCCGGCCCTGCTCAAGGAGGCATTCGTGGGCAGTTTGGGTACACTACCGGACGCGACGACGGTGCATTATTGCGGGTCCGGCGTGAGCGCCTGCCACAACGTGCTCGCTCAGGTGCATGCCGGCTTGCCCGAGCCGCGGCTGTACTGCGGCTCGTGGAGCGAATGGAGTCGCGACGCGCGGCGCCCCGCTGCGACCGGCGACTACGCGCCCTGATCGCGCCATCGAATACACGGGCCAAACCACGGGACCGACGCCATGATCCGATCCGCGCCGAGATTCCTCGCCGGCCTCTTCCTGGGCCTGCTCGCCTGCGCGGCGCACGCCGTCCAGCAGGACCTCATCTTCGTCTTCGACAACTCCGGCAGCATGCGCAAGGCCGATCCCGACTTTGCCGCCCGCGAGGAAGCGAAGAAATTCCTCGCCGGGCTCACCGGCGACATTCACGCCGGCGTCATCGTCTTCGATCAGAACGTGAAGCTGACTGCGCCGCTCGCGCCGGTCGGCGAGGGCAGCGCGCTCGCGCAGAGCCTCGACTCCGTCGACTACCGGGGCCGTTTCACCGACAGCCCCGCGGCGGTCGAACGCGCGATCTACGAGCTGAAGACCAAGGGCCGGCCGGATGCGCAGAAGTCCGTCGTGTTCATGACCGACGGCATCGTCGACACCGGCAATCGCCAGCAGGACGCCGAGCGCACGCGCTGGCTGCGCGAGGATCTCGCGGCGGACGCCGTGCTGAACGGTATCCGCATCCACGGCATCGCCTTCACGGGCGCGGCCGATCTGCTGCTGATCCAATCCCTCGCCGCGAAGACCAGCGCGGAATATTTCCGGGCCGCGACGCCGGCCGAGCTGCCCGCCGCGCTCGCCAAGGTGCAGGAAGCGCTGAGGCGCGAACCGCCGCCGGAAGTCGCGACGCTGGCCGAGCCCGCGCCGGCGCCTACGCCCGCCGCGCCGGCCCCGGCGGCCGAAACGCCCGTGCCGGCCCCGGCCGAAGCCGTGGCGCCGCCCGCGCCGGCGCAGATCGCCGGCGGTCCCGCGCTGTCGGCGGAAGAAATGAAGTCCCTCGAACAGCTCTCGAAGGAAACCGGCGTGCCGGTCGAGCAGTTGATCAAGGAGCTCGAGAGCGCGCAGCCGGGCGAAACCGTCGTGATGCGGCCCGAGCCGAGCGCGGAAGAGGCGGCGACGCCGGCGCTGTCGATCGGCAAGCTCGGCGCGATCGGCGGCGCGATCCTCGCCGTGCTGGTCGCCCTGTGGCTGATGTTCCGCCACAAGGGCGACGCGCCGAAGCAGGGCGCGCCGAAACCCACGATCGCGCCGCCGGCCGCCGGCGCGCAGCCGGGCCTCGTCGAAGCCTGGCTCGTCGACATCAACGGCCTGAGCGGTGAAGGGCCGCGCAAGATCGGCGAGAAGCCGCTGATGATCGGCCGCATCGCGGGCAGCGATCCCGACTATCTCGACTATTACGTCGTCAACAAGGCGACGGTCGGCCGCCGGCACGCGGTGATCCGCGCCAAGGACCGCGCCTACTGGCTCGTCGACCAGGGCAGCGTCAACGGCACCTTCGTCAATGATGAGAAGGTGCTCGGCGAGCGCCAGCTTCGTCACGGCGATCGCCTCAAGTTCCACAAGTTCGAATTCGAGTTCCAGTGCCCGGACGGCGCCAACCAGACCGTCGTCGGCATGCCGGCCGATCACACCATCGTCGCGTCCATGGATCAGACGCTCGCAGCCGTGGCGACGACCTCGAGCGCCGGCTTCGGCGCGGGCACGGTCACGCGCGCCGCCGGCGCAGCGGCGGCCGGCGCGGCCGCGGCGCCGCTCGCCGAGGACCTCTTCGGCGGTGACTTCGACGAGCGCGGCGATGCGAACGACGTCACCGCGGTCGACGAGGATCTCCAGGCGCTGGAGGCGGACAAGACCGCATTCTTCACCGACAGCGGCGCGCACGCGGCGGCCGCCGGCCACGAGCGCACCGAAGCGCTGCAGCCGCCGGACGCCCGGCCGGACGACTTCGACATCGAAGAGGAACCGGAAACGCTCGCCGTCGGCGATCTGCTGAAGCACGCCGACTTCGAGCCGCCGCCGGAAGATTTCGAGGCGCAGGCCTCCGATTTCTTCGACGACGTCACGGTGCATCCGGCCCCGGATCTGCTGAGCCCCGATCTCGCGAACGATCTCGCCGACGACGTGCTCGACATCACCGTTGCACGCACGCCGAGTTTCCCGGGCGGCGACATTCCGGAAAGCGAGGACTTCGCGACCGCGACCACCGTGATGCCGGCCGCACCGCACGGCCTCGAGGGCACCGCGCGTCCGCTCGGCACGGCCACCTTCGGCCAGATGGACACGGTGCTCGGCAGCCCGTCCTCGCTCGACGACGGCGACGAGACGCTGGAGGATTTTCTCGCGACCAGCAGCATCGACGACGTTCCGCAGCCGCCGGATTCGCCGCTGCCCGCCGCGGGCGACGGCGTCGGCGATTTCTTCGCTGACGCACCGGAGCTCACGACCAACGATCTGGCCGAGCTGGCCGCGAGCGTAGCCGCGGACGAGGTGTTCGACGTGACGGGGGAAGTCGATACAGGCGGGCCGTCGGCGGACGCCGAGAGAACGACGGTCCTGCCCGCGAGCCCGGTCGATACGCCGCCGCAGATCGACACCGTCGTGCTGCCGAACTCGCCGTACGCGAACAAACCGAAACCCTGATCCGCCGTTTTGGCCGGCCGCGCGCTGCGCGCATCCGCCTCGCATGGACAAGTCCTACGATCTGCTCGCCGCGCTCGCCGACGGGCGCGCCCATTCGGGCGCGAGCCTGGCCGCGCGCTTGCACGTGAGCCGCGCCGCGGTGTGGAATCGCGTGAAGCGGCTGCAAGCGCTCGGCGTCGACATCTACGCCGTGCGCGGCAAGGGCTACCAGCTCGCGCGCGGCTTCGAATTCCTGAACGAGCACGCGATACGCCACGCGCTCGCGCCCGAGATCTCCGCGGAGATCGGCGCGATCACGGTCAGTCAGGTCACGGACTCGACCAATCAGCGCCTGCTCGAGCTCGTGCCGACGGCCGGCGTCCACGGCCACGTCTGGCTCGCCGAGTATCAGACGGCGGGACGCGGCCGCCGCGGCGATCGCTGGCTCGCGCCGCCGGGCAGCGCCGTGTGTCTGTCACTGGGCTGGCGCTTCGAGTCGCCGCCGAAGGATCTGTCCGCGCTGAGTCTCGTCGTCGGCATTGCGAGCGCAGAGGCGCTGATCGGTCTCGGTGCGCGCGAGCTCGGCCTGAAATGGCCCAACGATCTCGTCGTCCGCGGTCGCAAGCTCGCCGGCATCCTGATCGAGATGCGCAGCGAGCTCGGCGGCCCGTGCAGCGTCGTGATCGGCATCGGCGTCAACGTCGCGCTCGGCGAGGACGTCCGCGCGAAGATCGATCAGCCGAGCACGAGCCTCGCCGATTGCTGCGCGCGCCTGCCCGCGCGCAATCTCGTCGCCGCGGCGCTGATCGCCGCGCTCGTCGCGCGCCTGCGCGCCTTTGCCGAAGAAGGCTTCGCGCCGCAGGCCGCGGCCTGGCGCGCCCTCGACGCGCTCGCCGGCCGCGAGGTCGAGCTCACGCTGCCCGACCGGCTCGTGCGCGGCGTCGCGCGCGGCGTCGACGCGCACGGCATGCTGCAGATAGAGCACAATGGACGCCTCGACACTTTCCTGTCCGGCCACCTGCGGCGCACCGGGGACTGAATGCTGCTCATCGACATCGGCAACTCGCGGATCAAGGCCGGCCTGCACCGGCGCGGCGGCATTCACGCCTTGAAGCCCTGTGAATGGCGCAAAGCGCAGCCGCTGGACGCCTGGAGCAGCGTGCTGAACGGAGTCATGAAGCCCGGCCGCATCGTCGTGTCGAACGTCGCGGGCAATGCCATCGCCACCGCGCTCAATCTCTGGGTCGAGCAGCGCTGGCAGCTCACGCCGACCTTCGTCAAGGTGCGCGCCGAGTGCGCCGGCGTTCGCACCAAGTACGAACGGCCGGCGCAGCTCGGCGTCGATCGCTGGCTCGCGGCGATCGCGGGTTTCCATCTCGCGCAGGGCCCGTGCTGCGTGCTCGATTCCGGCACGGCCTTGACCGTGGACATCGTGACGCGCGAAGCCGAGCACATCGGCGGTCTCATCGCGCCGGGCCTGAACTTGATGGCGCGCAGTCTCACGCAGGGCACGGCGCAGCTCGCGCTCGACGAAGTGCAGAGCGTGGATCGCTTCGCGACGAACACCGCCGCGGCGATCTCGCTCGGCTGCCGCGAAGCGATCGCGGGCCTCATCGCGCGCGTCGCCGAGCGGCTCGCGAAGGATCACGCCGGCGACTTCACCTGGTTCGTGACGGGCGGCGAGGCGGCGGCGATCGCCGAGCTCTCGCCCGTGCCGCTCAAGCCCGTCCCGGATCTCGTGCTGCAAGGGCTCGCGGTCGTCGCCGAGCACTGCGCATGAGAATGCTCGTGCTCGCGCTGGTCGTCGCCAATGCGGCGTTCTTCACCTGGCGCTACAACGAACAGGTCGAAGCAAAGATCGCCGCCGCGCGGCCGGTCGCACCGCTGTCCAGCGAGGTGCCGACGCTGAAGCTCGTCGGCGAGCTGGACGAGCTGCCGCCGCCGCGCGTCCCGCCGAAACCGACTCCGCCGCAGTCCCTGCCGCTGGAAGCGGCGACGGCCGAGGCGGCCCAGTCGCCCGCGAGCACCGGGCCCGCGGCCGGCGAGGACGGCGCGCCGCTCGTCGCCGCGGGGCTCGGCGCGCCGAGCGGCGTCTGCGTGCGCGTCGGCCCCTATGCGACGCCGGCCGAGTACGACGGCATCCGCCGCTGGCTCGCACCGCGCGCGACGCGTCTCGCGCTCGAATCGAGCACGACGGCGAAACGGCGGCTGTTCTGGGTCTATCTCGAACCGAAGGACGCGAGCGAGGCGCGGGCGAACATCGCCGATCTGAAGCGCAAGGGCGTGAACGACTATCTGCTGATCAAGAAGGACGGCCCCGGCAACGCGATCTCGCTCGGCGTCTTCAGCAGCCAGGATGCCGTCAACCGCCGCCTCGCCGAGATGACGAAGAAAGGCTACAGCCCGCTCGTCGTCCCGCGCGTCGAAACCACCGATCTGCACTGGCTCGACGCCGAGCTCGCGACCGGTTACGAGAACGCCGAGGCGATCCCCGCCGAGATCCGCGGCAACGCGGGCATAGAGCCGATGGACTGCGCGCGACTCACCGCGCCGCCAGCGCGCGCACGCTCTTAAAGCCCCGCACACGTCTCGCTTATACTGACACTTCCGCCTTCACCCGACGCCGGATTAGCACAGTGGTAGTGCAGCGGTTTTGTAAACCGAAGGTCGGGGGTTCGAATCCCTCATCCGGCACCAAGAGCACGTCCGCCGACGTCCACCGGCATCCGGAAATCTCCTGAAATCTCGCTAATCCAGCCGATAAAGCGTCCGTAGTCGTCCGCTGGCATCCGTTGACAGCCGGCTCCCGGTGGGGGCAACATCGGGGGCAAGGCGCTGATTCTGCCTGGATGGATGCCCCCACGTGCCACTGACCGATGTTTTAGTCCGCAATGCACGCCCGACCGATAAGCCCATCAGGTTGTTTGACGGCGGTGGACTCTATCTCGAGGTATCGCCGACCGGTGGGAAGTGGTGGCGTCTCAAGTACCGCTTCGGTGGAAAGGAGAAGCGTCTTTCCGTTGGCGTCTACCCCGTGGTCTCACTGAAAGAGGCCCGCGCCAAGCGCGACGAACTGAAGCGACAGCTCGCTGCTGGCATCGATCCGTCAATGACCCGAAAGACGCAAAAGGCCGCTCGGATCACGGCCGGCGAAAACACGTTCGAAGCGCTCGCTCGCGAGTGGCACGCTCAGCGCGCCAAGAGCCTCGAGCAGTCGACGCTAGACGGGATCATGGCCCGGATGGAGCGGCACCTGTTCCCGCGTCTCCGCGGCCGCCCGATCGCCGAGATCGAAGCACCGGAGCTGCTGAAGGTGCTGCAACGTGCGGAGGAGCAGGAACTCGGCGAGACACCGCGACGCCTCCGGCAATACTGCGGGCAGATTTTCCGCTACGCCATCGCGACCGGCCGCGCCAAACGTGATCCGGCGGCCGATCTCCGCGGCGCGCTGAAGCCTCACAAGGTGCAGCACCATGCGGCCGTCACGGCTCCAAAGGCCGTTGGTGCGCTGTTGCGGGCGATCGAGGGCTTTCGGGGCTCGCCCACCACGAAGGCCGCGCTGCGCCTCGCGCCGCTGGTCTTCGTGCGTCCTGGCGAGCTACGGCGGGCCGAGTGGACCGAGTTCGACCTGAAGGGCCGCGTGTGGCGTATCCCAGCCGAGCGCATGAAGATGCGCGAGGCGCACCTCGTGCCGCTCAGCCGCCAAGCCGTCGCGATCCTCGAGGAGCTTCACGAGCTCACAGGCCCCGACGGCACTTCTCGAATCCGTCGCTACCTGTTTCCCAGCGCTCGAACGCGTGAACGCCCGATCTCGGAGAACACGCTGAACGCCGCGCTGCGCCGGCTCGGGTACGCCTCGGACGAGATGACGAGCCACGGCTTCCGCTCGATGGCCTCGACGCTCCTGAACGAACAGGGGTGGCACCGTGACGCGATCGAGCGCCAGCTCGCGCACGCCGAGCGCGACGGGGTGCGGGCCGCGTACAACCGCGCCGAGCACCTGCCGGAGCGCAAGAAAATGATGCAGGCGTGGGCGGACTATCTGGACGCGCTGCGCGACGGGGCGGACGTGATCCCGATCGCGAAGAAGGCTTGATCGTGGCCGTCGTTCGTGTCGACGTGGATCTCGATGGCGCCGAAGCCTGGGGCCTCGCGCAGTTCATCAAGCGCGTGGGATGGAGCGAGCTTCGCGCCAATGCCGAGGACGACGAGCAGGCCTATGCGATGCGCGATGCCCTCAATCGCCTGCGCGAGGCACTGGAACAGGCCGGCTACGCGCCACGATAACGAACCCGCGCCGGCCGGTAGCCGGCAAAGACGGCGGGGAGCTGTGCTGGACCCACGGTTCCCCGCCTGACCACAACTGCAACCTGTAAACGAGGTCGCTGCCATGGCTGTTCGCCATTCTACCCGCCAGCATTCCGTCTGCGCATTCTCGGCGCGGCCTCGCGTACTACTGACACGAGGAAATGCACCATGACGCAGAAAGTAACTCAGCTCCAAACCGACGAGCCCGCGCCTTCCGTCTATTTGTCGTCCTGGACTCTCGGCTATAACCCGAAGAAGTTTGGCGATTTAGAAGTTGTCAACACGCTGGACAACATCTGACGTCGCATCGATGCGGTCGCGAGTGCGCTCATTTGTAGCGAGGATCTGAGCTCTAGCACCGTAAGCGTCCGGCGAAGGCATCTACCGAGTTTTGGATAACCGCCTGAGGATAGTGTCCACCTCATAATTAGGTGGACACGATGCAAGTTTCTCCCCGACCCCTTCGGCGTCGCCACTCGGCCGCCTTCAAAGCAGAAGTTCTCTCGGCCTGTGCCCAACCCGGTGCCTCGGTTGCCAGCGTTGCCCTGGCGCACGGCGTCAACGCGAATCTCGTGCATCGCTGGCGGCGCAAGACTGCAGCGCGTGGACAAGGTAAATCCAGCAAGCGCGAACTCGCCGAGTTTGTACCGATGACGCTCGCTGCCGCTCCCATCGTGGCAGCGCCGGAGGACATTCGCATCGAACTGCGCCGGGGCGCTTGTGCGGTCAGCATCGCGTGGCCTACGTCGGCGGCGCCGGCGTGTGCGGGCTGGCTGCGAGAGCTGTTGCGGTGATTCGAATCGACACCGCCTGGCTGGCGGTCGAGCCGCTCGACATGCGCGCCGGGCCGGACACGGCCCTGGCGCGCGTGGTGCGCGTGTTCGGCGAGGCGCGACCTCATCATGCGTACCTCTTCGCGAATCGTCGCTCGACGCGCTTGAAGGTCTTGGTGAATGACGGCTTCGGGGTGTGGCTCTGCGCGCGTCGTCTTCATCAAGGCAAGTTCAGTTGGCCGACGCGCGGGACGTCGGTGTCGCTCACGCCGGAACAACTGCAGGCGCTCGTGCTAGGCCTACCCTGGCATCGACTCGGTGAAGTGGCTTCAATCCGCGTGGCCTGATCGACGGCGTGGATCCGGTGTGTCACGATCACACCCATGATGAAGGTCGAGCAACTGGCCCAGATGAACGCGGACGAGCTCCGTGCGTTCACGGTGCAGTTGATGACGGAGATCAGCGACGTGCGCCGCGACAATATCTGGAAGCAGATGGAGATAGACCATCTGACGCACGAGATGGCGCTGATGAAGCGCCGGAAGTTCGGTGCGAGCAGTGAGCAGTTCAAGGGCGAGCAGCGGCAGCTGTTCGAGGAGACTGTCGAGGCGGACCTCGAAGCGATGGCGCTGGAGTTGAAGGCGTTGCAGCGGACGCAGGCGCAGGCTGCGCCGAAGGAGACACCGAAGCGCGCGCCGCTGCCTTTGAGCCTGCCGCGCACGGAAGTGCGCCACGAACCCGAGACCACGCTGTGCACCTGCGGTTGCTCCCTCACCCGCATCGGCGAGGACGTGAGCGAGAAGCTCGACTACACGCCTGGGGTGTTCACCGTCGAGCGGCACGTGCGCGGCAAATGGGTGTGCCGCGAGTGCGAGACCCTGGTGCAGGCGCCGGTGCCCCCGCACGTGATCGACAAGGGCGTGCCGACCACGGGGTTGCTGGCGCATGTGCTGGTCGCCAAATACCTCGACCATCTGCCGCTCTATCGCCAGGAAGGCATCTTCGGCCGGGCGGGCCTCGAGATCCCACGTTCGACGCTGGCACAGTGGGTGGGGCGGTGTGGCGTCGCACTGCAGCCGTTGGTCGATGCGCTGCGTGAGGGGATGTTCGCGCGTGGGGTGCTGCATGCGGACGAGACGCCGGTGTCGATGCTGGCGCCGGGCACGGGCAAGACGCACAAGGCTTACGTGTGGGCGTACGGCACGACGGCTTACGACTCACTGCAAGCCGTGGTGTACGACTTCGCCGAGAGCCGCTCGGGTCAACATGCCCGCCGCTTCCTCGACGGCTGGCAGGGCAAGCTCGTGTGCGACGACTTCGCCGGCTACAAGGCGCTGTTCGGCACGAGGGTCACCGAGGTGGACTGCATGGCGCATGCGCGCCGGAAGTTCCACGACTTGTGGGTCAGCCACCAGAGTCCGCTGGCCGAGGAAGCGCTGCGCTTCTTCCGCACGCTGTACGACATCGAGCGCACGGCTCAACACTTAAGCGCGGACGAGCGGCAACGACTTCGGGTGCTTCAGACGCGACCGGTACTGGACACGTTCCATCGCTGGTTGCTGCTGAAGCGACAGCAGGCGACGGACGGCACTGCTGCGGCAAGGGCAATTGATTACAGTCTGAAGCGCTGGGAGGCGCTCACGCGGTTCGTCGACGGCGGCGACTTGCCGATCGACAATAATCACCTGGAGAACCGAATCAGGCCAATTGCGCTCGGTCGGGCGAACTGGCTGTTCGCGGGCTCGCTGCGCGGTGGGCAACGCGCCGCGGCGGTGATGAGCTTGGTGCAGTCAGCGAAGCTGAACGGGCTGGACCCGCATGCGTACCTGCGGGACGTGCTGGCGCGCTTGCCGACACAACCGGCGAGCAGGATCGAGGAACTGCTGCCGCATCAGTGGTGTCCGGCCTAGCGAGCGCCGTCGCTTTGCACAAGGTGGAATGCCCGGACGGTTACCTAGCACCGACGCCGTCGAAGGAATCGGCGAGATACTGCGCGACCAAACAGCGCAGCTAACGGCTCTTTCGGAGTTTATCTATCATCGCCTGCATGCTCGCAAGCGAGGTGAGGCATGAGCGCGCCCCCACTAGTCCCGCGCTGGTGGCACGTCACCGATGGCAAGCCAGACGTCCTCAAAGCGCTTGATACACTGGCATGCAGGCTCGACGCACTCGGCAGCCTTCTGTACGCCACGGATTGCATCCGGAATCCAGAGGGAATCGTGCTTGAAACTGGCCTGATGCTTTCCGAACTTGGTGAACAGGTTGCCGCATTCAGCATGGAGATCAGCGGCGTTATCGGGCTGCAGGTGTCTGAGACCGCAGACGCGGAGGTGGAAGCATGAGCGCGGCATCGAGGCGTTCAAAGAAAAAAAGCACCGGTGATTCACCTCGTCCCTCCGTCTCGAGATGACGAGTGTGAGCGCCTGACACTTAAGGAACTTCTGAATAAGTCCCTGATCTGATCTCGACATTCAGCACGTTTAGC
>DAOKZI010000012.1:0-133349 GCA_035325705.1 Gammaproteobacteria bacterium | reverse complement strand
TCCCAGCGTGGCACATCGAGGCCGAATAAGAAGGGGGAGGAGTCCATCCCATCAGGTGGAGCGCAGCGGAACCCGGGATCGGTCATGTCCGACATGCGACAGCCTTCTTCTCGGATGCATGAGACACGGCGGGCGCCGATCCCGGGTTACGCGCTGCGCGCTCCACCCGGGCTACGAAAACGGGGCGCCTTTTCACGGCAACCCACGATCGATCACTCCGCCGGGCAGCGCACGCGATCCGGCGGCCGTCGCGTCTTGATCAATGTCATGGCGAGCCGAGCGGGCAGCGGAAATACTGCCGCGGCTGGCACCGCGGCGGTGTCGGCAGCAACTCTCGTCGATGAGCACATTGAACGTTCACTCTCTTGACGCCAGCGTGCGGCCAGGCGGGCGCGAGGCACTGCGATGAACGCGGGGGAAGCACGGGCCGAAGCCGGACCCTTCACGCCGCCGCAGGACGGCATCGTCCGCGGCGCCTGCCCGCATGACTGCCCGGACTGCTGCAGCGTGCTCTATCACGTGCGCGAAGGCCGGCTGCGGCGCGTCGAGGGCGACCCCGCGCATCCCGTCACGCGCGGCTTCATTTGCCGCAAGTTTGCGCTGAGCCCGCAGCGCGTCCACGCCGCGGATCGCCTGCAGCACCCGCTGCGCCGCTGCGGAGCGAAAGGCGAGGGACGCTTCGAGCGCATCTCCTGGGCGGCGGCCATCGACGAGATCCGCGCACGCTGGCAGGCGATCGTCGTCGACACCGGACCGCACGCAATCCTGCCGTTCTTCGGATCCGGCACCGAGGGCCTGGTCAACGGTCGCATCGCCGGGCGGCGATTCTTCAATCGCCTCGGCTCGCTGCAGCTCGAGCGCACGATCTGCACGAAGGCCGGCCGCACCGGCTTCGAGTACACGATGGGATCTTCGGCCGGCGCCGATCCGCGCGCGGCCGGCGACTGCGAGCTCATCGTGCTGTGGGGTTGCAACATCGCCTGCACCAACATCCACCAGCAGGCCCTGGTGCACGAAGCCCAGAGGCGCGGCGCGCGCCTCGTGGTCGTCAATCCGCTGCGGGTGAAAGGCGCGGGTCGTGCCGATCTCCTCCTCCAGCCGAGGCCGGGAACCGACGCGGCGATCGCCCTGGCGATCATGCACGTCATCGTGCGCGACGAGCTGCACGATCGAGCCTTCGTCGAGCGCCATACGCTCGGCTTCGATCGGCTGCGCGAGCGCGTCGCCGGCTACTCGCCGGCGATCGCGGAAGAGATATCCGGCGTGCCGGCCGCGGTCGTCGAGACCTTGGCAAGGGAGTACGCCGCGACGAAGCGCTCCTTCATCTACATAGGGCCGGGCTGTCAGCGCCACAGCAACGGCGGCATGACCGTGCGCAGCCTCGCCTGCCTGCCGGCCCTGACGGGCGCCTGGGCGCAGCGCGGCGGCGGCGCCTATTTTCCGACCAGCACGGTCTTTCCCGTGGAGACCACGGCGCTGGAGGGCGCGTCGCTGCGGCCCAACCCGCCGGCCCCCTACAACATGATCGAGCTCGGCGCGCTGTTGACCGAGCCGGACGCCGGCGTGCGCAGCCTCTACGTGTTCAATGGCAATCCGGCGACCACGCTCTACAACCAGCAGCGGCTGCGCCGCGGGCTGGCGCGCGAGGATCTGTTCACCGTGGTGCACGAGCAGTTTCTGACCGACACGGCGCGCTACGCCGACATCGTGCTGCCCGCGACCTCGCACGTGGAGAACCTCGACTTGCTGTTCTCCTACTATCACTACGGCGTCATGCTGAACCGGCCCGCGATAAGGCCAGTGGGAGAGTCGCGCTCGAATCTCGACACGTTTCGGCTGCTCGCCGAAGCAATGGGGTTCCAGGAGCCCTGCTTTCGTCAGGACGCCTGGGCCGTGATCGAAGACATCCTCGCGCTGGAGCATCCGGCGCTCGCGAGCGTCGGCGCAGAGCGCCTGCTCGAGAACGGCTGGTGCGCTGCCGAGGTCGAGGCGGCGCACGTGAAAGTGCGGGACGGCCGCTTCCCGACGCCTTCCGGACGCATCGAGCTCTACTCCCGGCGCATGGCCGACGACGGCCACGATCCGCTGCCCGCCTACGTGCCACTGCGCGAAGGCCGCGAGCGCACGCCGTCGCGGCACCGGCGCTATCCCTTGTACTTCATCACGCCCTCGTCGTGCTCCTTCCACAAGTCCAGTCACGCGCGCAAGCGGGGCTGGGAGCGCGGGGAAGCACGCCCCACCTTGCTGATCCATCCCGAGGACGCGCGCATCCGCGACATCGGCGAGGACGACGAAGTGCGCGTGTTCAACGACCGCGGGGACTGCGTGCTGTGGGCCGCGCTCGACGAGGGCGTGCGGCCGGGCGTCGTCGTCGCCACCGGGCTGTGGTGGGACGAGCGCTATCCGGCGTACCGCAACGCCAACCACACCACGCCGGATCTGCCGGCCGACATGGGCGGCGGCTCGAGCTTCAACACCAATCTCGTGGAAGTCGCGCGCTGGCGCGGCGCGCCGGCATATGCACACGACTGAAGCGAACGCCGAAGGCCTGCTGCATCGGGGCCTCGGCGGCGTCGAGCTGTTCGACTTTCCGGCGCAGGCCGCGGCGGCGCTGCGTTCGGAGCTGGACGCCTTGACGCGCGAGGGCCACACGCGCCTGAGCTTCCACTCGCCGATGCCGCGGCCGAGCTACTTCCGGCACGACGGCGTCTGCTGCTTCTTTCTCCACGAGGACGCCGCGCTGCGAGATCTTTCCTTCCGCGTGCTCGAGGAAACGCTGGCGCACGCCCGCGCCTGGGGCGCGGCCTACGTGGTGACGCATCTCACCTATGGCAAGACCGATACCGCGGATCGCGACTGCGCGCTGCGGCTGGCGCGCGCGGCCTGTCTGCGGCTGGCGGACTTGAGCGAGCGGTACGCGATGCCGATCGACATCGAGTTTGCCGCCTACTCGAGCGCCTTCGCCGCACCCGAGGACTTTCTTGCGGCCATGCTCGGCCAGCCGCAGCTCGGGATCTGTCTCGACACCGGCCACGCCGCGCTGGGCGCGCGGATCCGGCAGCGCACTTATCTGGACGACATTCGCAAGCTCGCGCCGCGGGCGCGCTCCATGCACCTGTGGAACACGCGCGGCCCCGAGGATGCCCGGCATCGCGGCCACGTTCCACTGCACCCGCGGCAGACGCCCGAACAAGGATGGATCGACATGGAGGAAACCCTGCGCATCGTGCTCGCGCACAACCCGCGCATCAGCGTCGTCTTCGAATATCCCGTGGCGCACGTGACCGCGGAGATACGCGAAGGCTACGACTGGATCGCCGGCCTGGTCCGGCGCCACGCGAGCGACCCTCAATTTCCTGCAGAGGATTCGGCATGAAAGATTTCCGCGTACTTCTCATCAACTGCAACACCATGCTGGACACCCTGGTGACCGCCGGCATCGGGATACTCGCCGCGTGCCTGAAGAACGAGGGCGTGGAGGTGAAGCTGTTCGACACCACTTTCTACCGGACCGCGGAGAAGACCGGCGACGAGGCGCGGGCGCAGGCCCTGCAAGTGCGCAAGACCGACTTCGCGGAGCTCGGCATCATTCCCGAGGCCGGCGACGTGATCGAGGACTTTCGCAATCTGGTCGAATCCTACCGGCCGGATCTCATCGGGCTGTCGTGCATCGAGGTCACCTTTCCGCTGGGGCTGCGACTGCTCGACTCGGTGCGGCACACCGGCATTCCGACGATCGCCGGCGGCGTGTATCCGACCTTCGCGCCGGACATCGTGATGCGGCACGCGGCCGTCGACATGGTCTGCGTCGGCGAGGGCGAGCTGCCGCTGATGGAGCTGTGCAGGAAGATGCGGCAAGGCGAGGACATCACGGCGATACCCAACCTCTGGGTCAGGCGCGACGGCAAGCTCTACAAGAATCCGGTGCGCCCCGGCATCGACATGCGCGAGCTGCCGCATCAGGACTGGGCGATCTACGACAAGCGGCGGTTCTGGAAGCCGATGGGCGGCCGGATTTCGGTGACCGGCACCTTCGAGATGAACCGCGGCTGTCCTTACACCTGCACCTACTGCATCAACTCGGGCTTCGATCAGATATACGGCTCGCTGGGCGGCTACTACCGCGAGCAGGACATCGGCCGCCTGATCGATGAAATGCTGGAGAAGAAGGAATCCTACAATCTCGCCTACGTCTATCTCGTCGCCGAAAGCTTCCTCACCACCAGCCGCAAGCGCGTGGAGGAGTTCGCGCGCCGCTATCCCGAGGTCGGGCTGCCGTTCTGGGTCGAGGCGCGACCGGAATCGATCTCGACGGGCAAGGTCGAGATTCTGAAGGCGGTCGGCTGCGAAGGGATCAGCGTCGGCGTCGAGAGCGGCAACGACGAGCTGCGCCGCAACGTGCTCGGCCGCAACGTCTCCAACCAGACCATCATCAAGGCCTTCGATCTGCTCGCCGACACCGGCATCCGCGTCAGCGCCAACAACATGATCGGCTTCCCGACCGAGACGCGTGAGATGATCTTCGAAACCATCGAGCTCGACCGGCGCATCCAGCCGCACGGGGTGATGGTCAGCTTCTTCAGCCCGTACCGCGGCTGCACGCTGCGCGAGGTCTGCGAAGCCGAGGGCTATATCGGTCCCGAGGACATCGCGATGGACTATCGGCTCGGCCCGACGATGGACATGCCGCAGCTCCGCCGTCGCGAGCTGATCGGCCTGCATCGCGCCTTCCCGCTGTACGTGAAGTTTCCGAAGAGCGAGTGGGACGGCATCCGGATCTGCGAAGGCGAGGGGCCGGAGGCAGAGGCGGCGTACCAAGAATACGCGCGCCGCTACGTCGAGGAATTCATGCGCTGATCGGGCGCGACGATCGGCCTCGGGAAACCACGCATATGTCCAAAGTCGCTTTTCTCGGCGCCGGGATCATGGGCTCGGCGATGATCCGGCGCCTGCTCGCCGCCGGCCACGAGCTCACCGTCTACAACCGCAGCGCGCACAAGGCCGCGCCGCTCGTCGAGGCGGGCGCTGCGCTGGCCGGCAGCGCGGCGGAGGCCGTCGCCGGCGCGGACTTCGTCGTCTCCATGGTGGGCGACGATGCGGCCTCGCGCGAGCTCTGGCTGGGCGCGCGCGGCGTACTGGCGGGCAGGCCGTCCGCGGGGGTGATTGCGATCGAGCATTCCACGCTCTCGCACGCGTGGATCCTGGCGCTGAACGACGCGCTGGCGGCCGCCGGCGTGCCCTTCGTCGACGCGCCGGTCACCGGCGGCCCGGACGGCGCCGCGGCCGGTGCGCTGACCGTGCTCGCGGGAGCGGCCCCCGCGCTGCTCGAGCGGGCGCGGCCGCTGCTGGACGCCTATGCCCGCGCACTCGTGCACTTCGGCCCGCCGGGCGCCGGCACCGCCTACAAGCTCGTCGTCAATCTCGTGGCGACGGCGCAGATCACGGCGCTCGCCGAGGGCTATGCGATCGCGGAGCGGGCCGGCCTGGATCGCGAGCTCGTGGCCGCGACGCTGTGCCAGGGCACGGTCGCGAGCCCGGTGGTCAAGTACCTCAGCGAGCGGATCGTGCGGGGCGATCACGATCACGTCTATTTCGCCACGCGCTGGCGCCGCAAGGACGCCGACTACGGACTGCGGCTCGCCGCGGGCCTCGGCCAGCCCGTGCCGACCTGCGAAGCGGCCGGCCGGCTCTTCGAGCGGGCGATGCAAGCCGGGCACGGCGAGCGGAACTCCAGCGCGATCGTCGAGATCGTGCGCGGCCTGGCCGACGAGGCCGCCCCGTAGCCAGGCCCCAGGCTTCGTAGCCCGGGTGCAGCGTAGCGGAACCCGGGATCTTCATCGCACCGACACCCCGATCCCGGGTTGCGCGCTGCGCGCTCCACCCGGGCTACGAAAAGCCGGCGCAGCGAAGCCGGGGATCTTCCCACTCCATCGCGCCGCCCGATCCGACTTGCGGGGCCGTAAGGGCGCGGGCCAGAATGCCGGCCCGTCCGCCCCTGCCCCGCCGCCCGCATGAGCACGCTGCTGAGCTTCGAAGACGTGTCCCTCGAGTTCGGCGAGGTCACGATCCTACGCCACGCGAACTTCACGCTGTCCGAGGGCGAGCGCGTGTGCCTGATCGGCCGCAACGGCGCCGGCAAGTCGACGATGCTGAAGCTCGCCGCCGGCACCCAGCTTCCGGATCACGGCGCGATCAAGCGCAAGGCCGATCTGCACGTCGCACAGCTCGCGCAGAGCCTGCCGGACGCGCTCGAGCGCACGGTGCACGATTTCGTCGCCGAGGGCCTCGCGGCCGTGTCGGCGCGCATCGCCGCCTACGAGGCGCTTGCGGCCGGACATCCCGACGCCGCGCAGATCCGCCGCATGGAAGAGCTGCAGCGGCAGATCGAGGCGCACGGCGGCTGGCACGTCGCGCAGCGCGTGGCGCAGGTGCTGTCCGAGCTCGACCTGCCGGGCGAGCAGCGCCTCACCGATCTGTCCGGCGGCTGGCGGCGCCGCGCGGCGCTGGCCCAGGCGCTGGTGAGCCAGCCGGATCTGCTGCTGCTCGACGAGCCGACCAACCACCTCGACCTGTCGACGATCACCTGGCTCGAGAACCGCGTGATGGGCTTCGGCGGCAGCGTGCTCTTCATCACGCACGATCGCGCCTTCCTCAAGCGCCTCGCGACGCGCATCATCGAGATCGACCGCGGCCGGCTCACCGACTGGCCGGGCGACTACGCGAGCTATCTCGCGAACAAGGCGAAGGCGCTGGAGGACGAGGCGCGCGCGAACGAGCTCTTCGACAAGAAGCTCGAGCAGGAAGAGGCGTGGATCCGTCAAGGGATCAAGGCGCGGCGCACGCGCAACGAGGGCCGCGTGCGCGCGCTGGAGGCGATGCGCGAGCAGGCCGCGGCGCGCGTCAAGCCGCTCGCAGCGCCGCGCCTGCACGTGTCCGAGGCGGAGGCGTCCAGCCGCAAGGTGATCGAGGCGCACAATCTCGTGCACGGCTACGGCGGCCCGCCCGTCATCGACGGCGTGTCGCTGAAAATCATGCGCGGCGAGCGCATCGGGCTGGTCGGCAACAACGGCGTCGGCAAGAGCACGCTGCTCAAGATCCTGCTCGGCGAGCTCGAGCCCGAAGGCGGCTCGGTGAAGCTCGCGCAGAACCTCGAGATCGGCTACTTCGACCAGATGCGGCGCGATCTCGACCCCGAGAAGACGGTCGCCGAGATCGTCGGCGACGGCCGCGACTACGTCTCGATCGACGGCCGCGAGCGCCACGTCATCGGCTATCTGAAGGGCTTCCTGTTCGACGCCGAGCGCGCGAAGACGCCGATCAGGGCGCTGTCCGGCGGCGAGTGCAACCGCGTGATCCTCGCGCGCCTGTTCACGCGGCCGAGCAATCTGCTGGTGCTCGACGAGCCGACCAACGATCTCGACGTCGAGACCTTGGACGTGCTCGAGGAAAAGCTCCGCGAGTACTCGGGCACGCTGATCGTCGTCTCGCACGATCGCGCGTTCATGGACGCGGTGGTCGACACCGTGCTCGTGTTCGAGGCCGACAAGCGCATCGTGCAGTACGCCGGCGGCTACAGCGACTGGGTCGCGCGCGGCCGAAAGCTCGCCGAGACGGACAATCCGAACCGACAGAAGGCCAAGCCCGTCGCCGCGCCCGAGGAACCGGCGGCCGCCGCGCCGGCGCCGCGCGCGGGCGGCAAGCTCAGCTTCAAGCTGAAGCACGAGCTCGAGCGGCTCCCCGGCCGCATCGATGCGCTCGAAAGCGAGATCGCGGCGCTGGTCGCCGAGAGCAACGACCCGGCTTTCTACCAGCGTCCCCACACCGCGACGCAGCCCGTGCTCGCCGCCCTCGCGAGCAAGCAGCAGCAGCTCGACGAGCTGATCGGCCGCTGGGCCGAGCTCGAGGCCATGCAAGGCTGAGCGCGCCACCGCAGCGCATCCGTGTGCACCTTGCGCTGATTGAAATGCACTGAATCTGGCCACGGAGAGCACGGAGAAGAGAATTTTTGATTGGGGTTTCTCCGCGCGGCTCGTAGCAGCTTTCGGCGAATGCATGAGAGGACGGCGGGCGCGGATCCCGGGTTACGCGCTGCGCGCTCCACCCGGGCTACGACACTGGATGCCCGCCTGCGCGGACATGACGAGGAAACTGCGTATGCCTCTTTCATCATTGGCGGCGATGCACGCGCCTCATGAGCGTCGCTAAGCCGTAGGTTGGGCTGACGAAGGAAGCCCAAGGTGAGAGCCTCGGCGCGGGAAAGGACGTGTCGGCACTGAGCGGTTCTCGGGCGAGAAAAATGGCGGCGCGTAGCGCCAACTTCTGTTGGGCTTCCTTCGTCAGCCCAACCTACGGCGTCTGTGCCAGCGGATGGAGGAAAAAGGGGATTAATCGGGAAAATCCGCAGCGCGCCTCTTTGAATTCGTAGCCCATCAGATGAGCGCAGCGAATCCGGGGTTCGGCCCCGATGTCCTCGCGAAGCCTTTGGCCCTCCACCAGAGCGCCAGGCACGCGTCCAGCGGTGTCACACGCCGATCCCGGATTCGCTGCGCTCATCCGGGCTACGAAGACGGCGCCCTGCTTTCTTCACCTCAGGTGTCGTCCGTGATCTCGGTGGCGAGATCGAAGCGGCGCTCGAACACGAAGACGCGGGCGGCCCGCAAGACTTGCCAGCCGCCGCATGAACACAAGACACTGCGCCCATGACCTCTAACGCGCACCGGCAGCTCCATCTCGGCGCCTTCATGCGCCCCGCGATCATCCACTCCGCGGGCTGGCGCTGGCCGGGCGGCTTTGCGGACGCGAACTTCAACTTCGCCCATCTGAAGCGCTTCGCGCAGACGCTAGAGCGCGGCTGCTTCGACGCCTTCTTCATGGCGGATCACCTGGCCGTGCTGAACGTGCCGATGGAGGCGCTGAAGCGCAGCGCGACCGCCACCTCCTTCGATCCGCTGACCTTGCTGCCCGCGCTCGCCGTCGTCACCGAGCGCATCGGCCTCATCGCCACCGCCTCGACGACCTACAACGAGCCCTATCACATCGCGCGCAAGTTTGCTTCGCTCGATCACTTGAGCAACGGCCGCGCGGGCTGGAATCTCGTCACCTCGGCGAACCCGCACGAGGCCTGGAACTTCGGCCGCGAGTCGCACCTCGAGCACGCGGATCGCTATCGCCGCGCGCGCGAGTTCTACGACGTGGTGACGGGCCTGTGGGATAGCTGGGCGGACGACGCCTTTCTCCGCGACCAAGAGAGCGGCGTGTTCTTCGATCCCGCGAAGCTGCGCGTGCTCGATCACCGCGGCCCCGAGTTCCGCGTGCGCGGGCCGCTGAACGTCGCGCGGCCCGTGCAAGGCTGGCCCGTGATCGTGCAGGCCGGCGCCTCGGAGGCCGGGCGGCAGATCGCGGCGGAGACGGCCGAGGCGATCTTCGGCTCGGCCAATACGCTCGCCGCCGGCCGCGAGTTCTATGCGGACGTGAAGGCGCGCATGCGCGCCGCGGGGCGCAATCCCGAGCACCTGAAGATCCTGCCCGGCGCCTTCGTCGTCGTCGGCGACACGCTCGCCGAGGCGCGGGCGCTGAAGAAGCGTCTCGACTCGCTCGTCCATCCGGAAAGCGCGATCTCCTCGCTCAGCGTGCTGCTCGGCCACGACGTTTCGAGCTATCCGCTGTACGGGCCGCTGCCCGAGATCCCGGAGACCAACGCGAGCCGCAGCTCGCGCGAGAAGCTGGTCGCGATGGCGCGCGAGGAAGGCCTGACGATCCGCGAGCTCGCGCAGTACGCGGGCGGCAGCTACGGCCTGCTCGAGTTCGTCGGCACGCCGGCGAGCATCGCCGACGGCATGGAGCAGTGGCTGCTGAGCGAAGCCTGCGACGGCTTCAACATCATGTTTCCGTTCCTGCCGCAGGGCCTCGATGATTTCGTCGAGCGCGTCGTACCCGAGCTCCAGCGCCGCAATCTCTTCCGCCGTCGCTACGAAGGCACGACGCTGCGCGAGCACCTGGGCCTGCCACGCATTCCGAATCGCCATTTCACCTGAGCCGGCACCGGCTCTTCGAGCCCGACGCTTCGTAGCCCGGATGAGCGCAGCGAATCCGGGGTTCGGCTTCGATGCCCTCGTGAAGCCTTTGACTCTCCACCAGGGTGCCGGTGACACGCGCTCAACGGTCTCACACGCCGATCCCGGATTCGCTGCGCTCATCCGGGCTACGAAGACGCTATGAGAATGCTGGTCTCCGCCTCATCATGCAAGCGGCTTCCAGCTCGCCGCCAGCACCGGCGCCAGCGGGGTCGCGATCAGCGGTGCGAAGGCGCTGCCGGGTGCGGGCGTGGGGCCGAACTGCGCCATGGCCTGCACGAGGCGATCGACGTCCGCTGCGAGCAGCGCGTAGCGGTCGTCCAGCTC
Source organism: Gammaproteobacteria bacterium (assembly GCA_035325705.1). GTDB lineage: Bacteria > Pseudomonadota > Gammaproteobacteria. The sequence continues at coordinate 122,949 of DAOKZI010000012.1, read as the reverse complement.
GATGCGTTCGATGCGCGAGGACGTGCTCGCATACCAGCCGACGAGGTCCACGCGATCGGCGGTACCGCTGCGCGAGATCGACAGATCGTTGCCCTGACGGCTGAACCAGAAATCGGCGGGAATGCCGGCGTCGTCGAACAGCAGCTCATCGGTGCCGCTGGCATCGAGGATGCGATCGACGCCCGCGCCGCGGGCAAGGACGTAGACATCGTTGCCGGCGGCGCCGTTCAGCGTGTCGTTGCCGCTGCCGCCGACGAGCCGGTCGTCGCCGCTGCCGGCATTGAGAACGTCATTGCCGCTGCCGCCGTTGAGCAGATCGTGGCCGTCGAGGCCCGTCAGCGTGTCGGCAGCGCCGAGTCCGGATAAATGGTCGGACCAGTTCGTGCCGGCGAGCGTATCCGCCTTCGCGCTGCCCGTACGCGCGACGCCGGTGCCGAAGGCGAGGCGCAAGGACAGCGTCGTGCGCGCCATCAGCGGATCGAAGCTCATGACCGTCAGGTGCACGTCGCCGACGAAATCCGCCGGCGCGGTGCCGGTAATCAGCCGCGGAGCGCTGCTGCCCAGCGTCAGCCACGCCGGCTGCAGCAAAGTGCCGGCCGCGCCGTCGAGCAGGAAACGGTAGGTCAGCTTGTCCAGCGGATCCGGATCGGCGAGCCAGGAGGTCGGCATCGTGTACTGGAACGGCGTACCGGCGTCCAGCCATACGGTCTGCGGCGCGACGCGCGCGACGGGCGCGCGGTTGACCAAGCTTTCGATGTTCGCCGCACTGCCGGTCGCGAACTCCAGGCTCTCGATGCGCGCATTGCGATTCACGTGCCAGTCGGCGAGGCGCAGCTCGTCGCCCTGGCCGTAGGCGATCACGAGATCGCGCGCTTCGTGGCGCCAGGACAGATCTTCCAGCGCGATGCCCTCGCCGAAGCGGATCGCGTCGCGGCCCGCCGCATCGCGGATCAAATCCTGCCCGTCGCCGCGCGCCAGCACGTAGACGTCGTCGCCGCTGCCGCCGTCCAGCGTGTCGTTGCCCCGTCCGCCGCTGAGTTGATCGGCGCCGCCCAGTGCCGTGATCCGATCGACGACGTCGCTGCCGCGCAGCGCTTCGTCGGCCGCGGTGCCGGGCACGTCGAAACCGCGCGCGATCAACTGCTCGTAAGTCAGCACCTGACCATCGGCGAATTCGATCGTCTGCACCGTGCGCGGCCCGCCGAGCACGTCGTCCAGATCGACGTCTTCGAGATGGATCTGCGGCGCATCGGGACCGAAGTCCAGCGTGACCGAGCCCTGCCGCACGAGGAAGTCGAAGGTATCGAGCGACCAGTTCACGCGCAGGCGATTCGGCAGACCGGCCGGATCGTGCAGATGAACGATCGCGAGCCCCGTGCGCCCGATGAGCTGATAGGTGTCTTCCTGCAGGCCGCCGTAGGCGTCGAGATGGAACACCTTGGCGCCCGGCGGCAGCGCGGCGGCCGCTACGAACACGATCACATTGCGACCGCTGCCGCCGAGCACGAGCCCGGGCGCGCTCATCGGGACGTAGACGGTGTCGTCGCCGGGTCCCGCGTGCGTCGCCGAGTTCGGGCTGGCATTGATCATGTCGTTCGCGGCCGTGCCGGCCTGCATCGTGCCGGAGAACGCGACACGGCCGTAGATCGCATAGACGGCCCCGTTCGCATCGTCGACGGCGAAGAAGTCGTCGAAGCCGTCGCCGTTGAGGTCGCCGGCCTCGCGCAGCAGATGCGCGCCCGAATAGCCGAGGCCAGGCGACGGAAAGGTGGTCATGAAGCCGTTCGCGCCGTTCAGCGCGGACAGCGAGAGATGGCCGCCGTAACCGTCGCTGCGGCCGAACACGACGGCGGCATAGGTCGGCTGGTTCATGAAGAGATAGGGCGCCGAGCCCAAGCCCAGATCGGCGCGGCCGTCGTCGTTGATGTCGCCCAGCGGCAGCAGCGGCCCCCAGCCGCTCGCATTCAACGCGCCGTCCCATTCGGTGTAGCGATAGCCGGGGTAGGGGTCGACGTGCAGGCGCAGTGCATTGCGGCCGTTCGCCGCGTCGAGCACGACCGGCGCCGCCGTCGCGGCACCGAACACGACGCCGAACCAGGCGCGCGAGGCGGTGTCGCGCCAGACGTTCACGAGCCAGTCCTCGCGACCGTCGCCGTTGAAATCGCCGAGCCGCCGCACGTCCGGCGCGGCGACGAGCTGGCCTTCATAGATGAGCGGCGGCGTCACCGGTTCCGGCGGCCGCACGATCGTCGGCAGGCTCAGGCGATCGACGACGCCGGCGAAGCGCCCGCGATGGCCGTACAGCACGCGATCGTCCGCCGGATTGCCGATCGGCGAGGGCAGGAGGATGTCGTCGATGCCGTCCGCGTTGAAGTCGCCGCGGATGGGCTGCAGCTTGGAATCGGCATAGCGAAAGCCGTCGGCGACGTAGTTGTCGATCCGGAACGCGTCGTAGCCGTTCAGCGGCGCCGCGCCCAGCGCGTAGCCGAAGCCGCGCGCACGGCCGAAGTGCACGGTATCGCCGACGAGGAAATCGTCGTACCCGTCGGCATTGAGATCGCCGAGCGCCGCGATCATCGGCGCCGGCCGCGTCGTGCCCTCTACTTCGGGCGTCACGATCCAGAAGCCGTTGACGCCGTTCACGCCCTGCCAGCCGAACACCGCGCCGGACGCGCGCGACAGCGTCGGCAGCACGTCGAGACCGAATACGTCGTCGGCCCACAGGCCGCCCGGATCCGTCGCCTTGACGCGAACGGCATAGGAGCCGAGGGCTCCGTTCGGCGGCGCGCCGGTGAAACGCTGGGTGGCGGGATCGAAGCGCAACCACGATGGCAGCGGATTGCCGTTGGCGAGCGTCGCTTCGAAGCTCAGCGCGGTGCCGGGATTGAGATCCACGAAGCTGGCGGCCGGCAGGCCGAAGGAAAACGACTGCCCGAGGTAGACGGCGCGATTCTCCAGCGCCTGCGCGAGGCGCGGAGCGACGGCCACCGTGTTCAGCACGTGCAGCCGGAAATCGCCGGCGTTCAGCACCGTGCCATCGGCAAAGGCGTAGCGCGCGATCGCGTGCGGGGCCACCGTGATCCGGTTGTCGCCGACGCCGAGGACATAGGCTTCGCCGTCCAGCGCCAGCGTCAGCTCGCCTAGCGTCGCGCCGCGGAACTGCAGCGTATTGCTGCCGTCGGTATCGTCCAGCCGCAGCCGCACGCCCTGCGCGGCGCTCGGCAGCAGATAGCGATCGTCGCCGGCGCCGGCGGAGACGCTCGGCGCCGACGCATCGAGCACGAGATCGTCATCGCCGTCGGTGCCGATCCGGCTGCCGGCCGGCGCGGCGAGCCGGCTGCTGAGGCTCTGCACGCGTCCGGCGCGCGAGAAATCGTTCAGCGAGGCCCCGTCGAGCACGAGATCCTCACCCACGCGCAGGCGCTCGACCGTGCCGCTACGCCAAGCCGCGATCCGCACGCTGCGATCGCTGCCCCAGGCGAGCACGAGATCTTCTCCGCTTGGCGTCGCCGTCAGACCCGCGAACGAGCGCTGCTCGACGAGGTGGAGCTCGTCGATGCCGCCGCTGTCGAGGATGAGATCGTGTCCCGCGCGATCGGCGAGGGCGTAGAGATCCTGGCCCGCTCCGCCGTCCAGCGTGTCATCGCCGCTGCCGCCATCGAGCGTGTCGTTGCCGCTGCCGCCGACGAGGACGTCTCTGCCCGCGTCTCCCGCGAGACTGTCGTTGCCGTCGTTGCCGAACAGCGTGTCGGCACCGGCGCCGCCCGCGAGGCGATCGGCGCCGTCGCCCCCTTCCAGATAATCGTCGCCGTCCCCGCCCCACAGCACGTCGTCATCGTCGTTGCCGAAGAGCCGATCGGCGCCCTCGTCGCCGAAGAACTCGTCGCGTCCCTCGTCCCCGGCCAGCATGTCGTCGCCGTCATCGCCATGCAGCAGGTCCTTGTCTGAGCCGCCGAACAAGCGATCGTCGTCGGCGCCGCCGAGCAGTTCATCGTCACCCGGGCCGCCGTAGAGCTCGTCGCTGCCCGCGCCGCCGTCGAGCCGATCGTTGCCGTCCGCTTCGCGACCCTCGTCGCCGCCGCCGTGGCCGACGAGGAAATCGTCGCCGCCGCCGCCGAAGAGCAGATCGCCACCCCCGTTGCCGCGCAGGTAATCGACGCCGTCGGCACCGAACATCACGTCCGCGCCGTCGCCGCCCAGCGCCATGTCGTCGCCCTCGCCGCCATCGAGGGTATCGACGCCGGCGCTGCCAAACAGGCGATCCGCACCGGCACCGCCGTAAAGGACGTCGCCGGCGGTGTCGCGCGGCCGATTGATCGCTTCGAGATCGAAGGCGTTGAAACCGAGGAACACGAGGCCGCGAGGATCGTGCAGCAAGTTGCCGGGCGTGGCGGCGTGGCGCTCGATGGTCCAGTCGTTGTTCGGGCGCGCGAAGTCGAGCTCGGCGCTGAGCACATCGTCGCCGTCACCGCCTATGAGCAGATCGCGTCCCGGTCCGCCGCCGAGCAGGTCGTCGCCCGCACCGCCGTCGAGCACGTCCTCCCCCGCGCCACCGGCGAGCGCATCGCTGCCGTCACCACTGACGAGTCTGTCGTTGCCTGCGTCCCCGAACAGGCCGTCGCGCTCGCTGCCGCCATCGAGGCCGTCGTTGCCAGCACCGCCGTAGAGCGTATCGAGCCCCGCTTCGCCGTAGATTCGATCGTCTCCGCCGTTGCCGTGGAGATCGTCGTCTCCGGCGCCGCCGGTAATGAGCTCGGCGACGGCGCCGCCGCCTAGCCTATCGGCGCCCGCCGTGCCCGCGATCCGCGGCAGCGCCGGCTCGGGCACGAGCCCGGCCGCCAGCGTGAGGCCCAGATCGCCCGGGGTGAAGTCGAGCACCGTCACGTTGCCGACGCGCAGCTCGCGGGTCGCGCGGTTGTACGCGAGCGTCAAGGCCAGTGCATCTTCGCTCTGCACGACGCGCACGAGGCCGTCGTCGACGAGGACGCGATAGCTGCGACCGGTCGCGGCGATCCACGCTTCGCCGATGCGCACGCGCAGCTCGCCGTCGCGATCGATGACGACGTCGCCGCTGGCCGCGTACAGCCGATCGAAACCGGGGCCGCCGATGAGCCGGTCGGCGTCACCATCGTCGGCGCCCGTCTCGCCCGCGCCGTAGAGTGTGTCGTTGCCCGGGCCGCCCTCGAGCGTGTCCGCGTCGTCGCCGCCTTCGAGCACGTCGTCACCCGACCCGCCGTCGAGACGATCGCGCGCCGCATCGCCGCTCAAGCGATCGTTGCCGCCGCCCCCGTAGAGGCGGTCGCGGCGCGACGAGCCCGCGATCGCGGCACCGCTGTCCGCGCCGTCGGTGCCGAAGACGACGCGGTCCTCGATCGGCGGCTGCGTATCGGGCAGCAGATCGAGCGCGACGAAGTGCAGGCCCTGGCGTAGATCGGTGTACTCCGTGGCCGGCGCACCGACGACGCTGCCGCCGGATCGATCGACTCTGCGGCGCTCGAGCTCATAGCGATACATGCGGATGCGATCCGCAATCTCGGCCTCCGACATCGCATCGGCATCGAGCACGCCGTTCACATTGACGCGCGCATAGAGACTATCGTCGCCGCTCAGCGCAGCGGGCAGGTATTCGCGCAGTGCATGGCGCCAGGCGATGGATTCGCGCACGCGGATCGCGAGCGCGGCATCACCGAGCTCCCACGATGACTCGAGTCTGAGATCGGGTCTGGCCGCGACGGCGGCGTCGAGCGCGAGCACGGCGTCGTGCAGGGCCGCGCGCGCCGCGAACGGCGCGCTCGATTCATCGTAGCCGAGCCAGCCGGCAGCCGCGATCGGCAAGGGGGGCGTGGCCGGCGACAACAGTTTCGCGAGCTCGCCGATCACCCGTTCCGCGCTGTCCCCGGCCGTCGCGCTCGCCGCATCGAAGACCGCGTACAGCTTTTCGCGCGGCGCGCCCGGCATCAGGCGCTCGAGCAACGCGAGCACGGCGACGTTGTCCATCAGCGGATCCATGCCGTGGCTGTTCGCTTCGGTTCTCAAGAGCTGCATCGGCGTTAGGCGGCCGATGCCGCTCAAGGTCGACGGCACGATGGCGAGGTCGTCGTCGTGCGTCGAGCTCTCGCTCACGAAGTTCTGCAGGCGCTCGCCGAAGCCGGAGAAATCGGAGGCCGGTGTCGCGGGCAGGAGCGGCGTCACCATGCGCACGAAGGCTTCGGTCACGGCTTTCGAGCTCGAGGCATCGAAGCCCGCGGCGTTGAAGACGACGGCCTGAGAGAAAAGATTCGGGAACAGGCGCAAGGCCAGTGCCGCGAGATGGCCGCCCAGCGAATGGCCGACGACGGTGATGGTCTCTCCCGCCGCCAACAGCCCCGCGCCCGTGCCCGCCGCGGCTTCGAGCCAGTACCAGGTCGTCGAGAGTCCCAGGCCGCTGTTGGACACGCGGAACGACGGCGCGCCGCGCGGCGCCGGCGACACGCCGGGCGAGCCGATGACGACCCGCGCACGCAGCGTGTACTGCGCGACCGCGGCACCGGCCGGCGCGGTTGCGCGTAGCACATAGTTCAGCAGGCTGGTCGACTGAGAGAGCGCGAGACCGAGAGTGGAGATCTCCTTGAGGTCGGCGCCGAAGAGGTCGAGTATCGTCTGCTCGCTCAACTGCTGGCCGGGCAGCAGCGCGAGGATCAATTCCGGCAGCGTGTTCTCGAACTCGGTGCCGCGGATCGCGAGGACCTTCTCATCGGCGCTGACGAAAAGATTGGCGGCGAAGCCGGTGGAGTCGTTGGGGTGGATGCTAGCTATAGGCAAGGACCACTGTTGATTGGCACCTGATTTTATCAGTGCTGCGCCAACAGAACTGGGTAGACGTTTTTGATCGCTGGCGATCTCGAGCAACTCGGCCGGCGTACTAACGGTTTCCGCAGACCACTGCACATATGCGAGATTGGAAAAGGCGGCGTACCTAAAATTTGCCCGGAAATCCATAAGCGCCTCCATGCGTCTCGGATTTGAGACTCCATCCGTGGAGCCATAATCGTCTTTATCAGGGACAACCCTATCTATTTATCACCATGAATTGGTTTCAGAACTGCAGAGATGAAAGATCTGCCGTCGTGTTCGAGTTCTTCGTAGTGAACTGGCACGCCACCCTGGCAATAGGAATTCTGCGCGCCGGTTGATGAAGCAAACGGGGAATCTAGCCAGCCATATCGCATAGAAAACATCACTAACTGACCGATGATTTCTCCGCTTATGATGTCTCGTATTACTCTCGTGTTCGGATAAAAATTCTTTCGATCTTTGGGCGTCGTCCATCCAAGATACACATACTCAAACTTGCTCTTCATCTCATCCTGTAAGGCGAGCCGAATTGGCTCACCTTGAGGAACGTATCTAAAAATAGTCCCATCAGGTTGCCGAGATTCGACGAAGCTGAATCCTTGCGTGGACCAGTACTCTATGTCCGATGTTCCCGCAAACCCCTCCACCTCCACCGTCCGATAAACCTTCAAGCCCGCCTCCGTTTCACACACGCGCTTCGCCTCGCGCGCGATCATCAGCACGTCGCCGTAGGCGAGGAGCCAGGCGGCCAGCCACACGGCGAGCATCACGGCGAGTCGCGACGGCCAGCGCTCGAAGCGCGGCCGTGCGAGCTTGAACCAGATCAGCGGCATCACGACCAGGAAGACCGCCGTCATGAACAGCGACGGCCCGCCGTAGGTGACGACGTAGTCCCAAACGTTCGTGTCAGTCGTGGACATACCGCATCGCGATCAGCGGCGAAGTGATGCGCGGCCAGGTGGAGCCGGCCGCGACCGCCCGCGACACCGTCGCCGTGTGTACGTCGAAGTGGCGCGCGATCTCCTTCTGCGAGTAGCCGACGCGATAGGCGACGCGCATCGCCTCGGCGCGATCGGGATGGGCCGCGGCGAGCTCGCGCAGCGATGGGCGCAGACGAGAGAACACGATGCCGTCCTCTTCTTCCGGCACGTTGTTCGCGACCAGCTTCGCGATGTACTCGGCGTCGGCGTAGACCTTGGGCGGCGCATCGGGATCGTCGACCGGAGGCGGCAGCGCGCGCAGCGCAGCGTCGAAGGCGGCGGACGCGCGCGTCGGTTCGTCGTCGAATGGATGGAGTAGATCCTGCACAGCGAGCCATTCGGGAGCGGGACTGCTTCCCATCGTCGCGTGATAGCTCGACCAATGCCAGTCCGCGACATCGGCGACGAGACCGCTGCGCACCGGCGCGAGCAGCACGTCCGCCGCGGCCGTGAACAACGCGCGCGCGGGATCGACGATCGCAGAGGCGTAGCGGCCTTCGAACAACTGACCGCCGGCGCGCCGCTGCCGATGCAGCGTTTGCGAGTGGACGCTGTTCAGATGGCGCACGCCGGCCGCGAGGTTCGGGCGTTCGGTGTAGACCAGCAGTTGGTAGTGATCGACACCGAGGCACCAGGCATGTACGCGCCAGCGATAGCGCGTACAGCTACGGGCAAGCAGGTCGGTGAAGCGGGCGCGGTCGTGTTCGTCCGTGAACAGGCTGTCCGGGCTCGCCGCGCGCGCGGTGACGAGGTAATGGGCGTCGGCGAGTTGGAGGCGGATGGGTCTGGGCATGGGTTCCTCCCTGAAACTTCTATTGTTGGAGTACGTGCACCCACCTGGTGTGGCAGGTGTGGGACCGAGACTGCCGCGCCGACGGGCGGTCTCCTATTCCTCATTTGAGTAATTGCCCTTCTTCAGGAATATTTCCTAGTCAACACCCAGCCAATGGCTTAGCCGCTCGCAGCCTGGCGACGGCTTCGGCCCCCTGCTGGCCGCCATGCCATGCGCGGCTATAATCGGTCCCATCCTGAATTCGACCGGAGATCCCCATGCCCACTTACGATTACCTCTGCGCCGCCAACGGCCGCACGGTCGAGGTCCAGCACCGCATGAGCGAGGAAGTCACGACCTGGGGCGAGCTGTGCCGGCGCGCCGGCCTCGAGCCGGGCGATACGCCGGCCGACGCCCCCGTCGCCAAGACCTTCACCCGCGCCGGCGTGATGCAGTCCGGCAACCTCGGCAGCAACTCGAGCGGCGGCTCGTCCTTCGGCGCCGGCAGCACCGCCCGCGCCTACCACTCCACCAAGAATTTCTGAGGCCATTCCGATGCCTACGTACGACTACCACTGCGCGGCCAACGGCCGCACCGTCGAAGTGAAGCACCGCATGAGCGAGGAAGTCCGCACCTGGGGCGAGCTGTGCGCGATGGCCGGCCTGCCGCTGGAAGCCACCCCGGCCGACACCCCCGTCGCCAAGAAGCTGGCGGCGCCGATGGTCGCGGGCAGCAGCAACCTGGGCTGCGACGCCGGCCCGCCGGTGATGGGCGGGATGGGCGGCTGCGGCATGGGCGGCTGCGGGCACGCGCACTAGGCGCCGGCCGGAAGCTCGATTGAAGCTCGAACCCCCGCATTTGGCGGGGGTTCTTTTTTGGCGTCTGATCCCGGGTTCCGCTGCGCTGCACCCGGGCTACGAGGGATTGTCATGTCTGAACGGAGAGTGTGCCTCGTCACCGGCGGGGCGAGCGGGATCGGCGAGGCCTGCGTGCGCGCCTTCGTCGCGCGCGGCGACATCGTCATCATCGGCGACATCCAGGACGCGAAGGCCTCCGCGCTCGCGCAGGAGCTGGGCGCGATGGCGCTGCATCTCGACGTGCGCGAAGAGCGCGACTTCGAGAACGCCTGCCGCATCGCGCAGGAGCGCTACGGCAGGCTCGACGTGCTGGTCAACAACGCGGCGATCGTCGGCACGCTGGGGCCGATTGCCTCGATCCCGATCGAGGAATGGGACTACTCGCAGGCTGTGATCCTGAGGAGCGTGTTTCTCGGCATGAAGCACGCGGCGCGCGCGATGACGCCGAGGCGCGCGGGCAACATCGTCAACATCGCGAGCGCGGCCGGCATGGTGTCCGGCTACAGCCCGCACGTCTACGCCGCGTGCAAGTCCGCGGTGGTGCAGCTCACGAAGTCGGTGTCGCTGGAGCTCGTCGAGCACGGGATCCGCGTCAACGTCGTGTGCCCCGGCAACATCGAGACGCCGATCCACACCGGCGTCACCGACGAGCGCTGGAAGGCGCGCATGGCGAAGATCCGCGAGCTGCACGTCGACGAGCAGGCAATGGCGCGCATGGGCCAGCCGCAGGAAATCGCGAGCGCCGTCTGCTGGCTCGCGAGCGAAGAGTCTTCCTACGTCAACGGCCACGCACTAGTCGTCGACGGCGGCATGCTCGCCGGCCGCCCCTGGCGCCAACAACCGGCATTCCAACGCGAGTTCCATCCGGCGCGGAAGTGAAGCGTTGTGCGGACGATTTGAATTCGGTGCCAAGTGACGGCTGTTGTTTGCCACAGAGAACACCGAGAACACAGAGGAGGAGAGAGTGGGCCGTGCCGATCGACTAAAGTCGTGCATCATTCGGCGTGAATGAAGACGGGCTGCGCCCGTTACCACGGAGAACACGGAGGGAAAGGAAATGTTCGGCGCCTCCGCAGCGTGGGCGCCGATGGTCGTGATCGAGTCACGGAGACTCAGGTCCACTCAATCTTGCCCTCCGTGTTCTTCATGGTAGCGCGCAGTGCAGGTTCAGCAGCCTTTCAGACGGGCACAGCATCGAGATGAGGCACGGCCCACCTCTCTCCTCCTCTGTGTTCTCGGTGTTCTCGGTGGCAAAAGCAGCCCGTCAAACGGCACAGCCACGCCGCGCGCGGCCGGAAGCCGAAGGCAGGAAGAGAACCGTAGGTCGGGCTGATGAAGGAAGTCCAACGTTCGGCGCTCGACGTTGGGCTTCCTTCGTCAGCCCAACGGTGATGAGGCGCGCATCACCCCCCAATCATGAAAGAGACATCGCCTTCCAACGCGGACGGCGCTTTCGTAGCCCGGGTGGAGTGCGCAGCGCGTAACCCGGGATCCGGCGCTCGTCGTCTCTCATGCATTCGAGGAGACTCGGCGCGGTGCGCACCGCGCAGGGCTGAAAGCCTTTGCGTATCGGGCATGCCCGATCCCGGGTTCCGCTACGCTGCACCCGGGCTACGAAAACGGGGGCGTCCTCTTTCACGGCAACCTTACGAGGCCTCCGTGTTCTCCGTGGTAGCGCGCAGCAGATTCAGCGGCCTTCCAGTCGAGCACGACATTGAAACCGGCACGGCCCACTCTCTCCCCTCTGTGTTCTCGGTGTTCTCGGTGGCAAAAGCAGCCCGTCAAACGGCACAGCCACGCCGCGCGCGGCCGGAGGTTTAAGGCAAGAAGAGCTGGAAGCAGCTACCGGGGCGGTTCGAGAGCTCGATGCGGCCGCAGCGGTCGCGGTGGCGGTGGAGCTCGGCGACGCGGCGGGCGAAGTAGAGGCCGAGGCCGGTGCTGCCGTTGGCGGCGCCGACGAAGGGCGCGGACAGATCGGAGTCGAGGATGGCCTGCGGATAGCCGTCGCCGTCGTCCTCGATGGTGAAGATCGTGTAGCCCTCGTGCACGGCGCAGCCGATCGACACGCGGCTCTTCGCATGGCGGAAGGTGTTGTTCAGCACCGAGTTCAGCACGCCGAGCACGAGCGTGCGGTCGAAATAGCCTTCGGCCGCCGCGCATTCCTCGACGTCGAGCATGATGCCCCTGCTCGCGAGCAGCGGCATGTTGTAGGCGACGAGCTCCGCCAGCAGCTCCGCGCAGTCGACGACGTCCGGCACCACGAGCGGGGCGCCGCGCTCGAGCTTGTAGAGCCCGAGCAGGTGCATCAGATCGGAGTTCACGCGCCGCGCTTCATGCTGCAGCAGGGCGAGCGTTTCGTGATCCTCGCGCGCGACCACCACCGTGTCCGCGATGTGCTCGGCCGAGTTCAGCACGAGGCCCAGCGAGTTCTTGATGTCGTGCACCGCGCTCGCGAGCAAATCGGCGAACGCATCGCCCGGCGGCACGGCCGCTCGCGCCTCCATCAGGCAGTGGCCTGCTTCGCAGGCGCCGCGCTCAGCGCGGCGAGCCTGGCACGGAGCTGCGCGACCTTTTCCGAGCGCGGCGCGAGCTGCTCCGCGCGCGCGAGGTGTTCCTGCGCGAGATAGCGCGCCTGGTTCGACGCGCCTTCCTTGTTCATCTGCAGGAGCAGCGCCTGCACCACGTTCATCAGCACCGTCAGGTTGTTCGGCAGCTCTTCCGCCGCCTGCTGTAGCTGGGACAGGGCTTCCTTGTAGCGGCCCGCCTTCGCGAGCAGCACGCCTTCGTTGTTGATCTTGATGATCGCCTGCTGCGCATTGTCGATCAGCGTGGCGCCCTCTTCCTGCATGCCGAGCTCGTCGAACATGCGCTTGGCCATGTCGATGACGTCGTGGCGATCGTGGTTCTCGCGCACGAGGCGATCGACGATCGCGTGACCCTCGTCGGACAGGCCGTTCTCGTAGCAGGCCCGCACCAGGGCGAGCGTTGCGCTCGCCGCCGGATGGGCAGTGTCCGCCTTGTAGGCGTCGAGCGCGCGCTTCGCGGCCGCGACGGCCTCGTTCTTGCGCTTGAGCTTGCCGAGCAGCGTGGCCTCGACGGTCGTCAGCCGCCAGTGCGGGCCTTTCGCCCCTTTCTTGCGGCCGTTCTTCTTGTTCAGCTCGGCGAGCATGCGCAGCGCGTTGTCCGGCCCCTTGGTCTCCATCATCGAGGAGATGAGACCGGCCTGATCGTCCGGGCGCGCATAGCAGGAGTCCTCGCCCATCTGCACGGCGCGGTCGTAGGCCTTCTCGGCGGTCGCGTAGTCGCTGTTCTCGGCCGCGACGTCACCGAGCGTCTGCTGGCGCCGCAGCGAGCGCGGCGACATCGCGAGCGCCTGCTGAATGATGCGCTGGGCTTCCTTGCCGGCGCCCGCGTCGTGCTCGACGCGCGCGAGCCAGTCATAGCCCTCCATCACCGTCGGATGGCGTTCGACGACTTTCTGGAACAGCGTCTTCGCCTGGCGCAGATCGCCGGTCTCATAGCGGATGCGGCCCAGCGCGAGCAGCGTCCACGGCAGCTCGCGCTCGGCGAGCAGGCCCGCGCAGATTTCCGCCGCAGCGTCGTAGTCGCCTTCGCGGATCAGCGCTTCGGTCTTGAAGCGCACGAGATCCGCCTTCAGCGCCGGAAACTTCTCGAGCTGCTGATCGCACAGGCGCACGACCTGCGCGTGCTCGCCGGCCTTCAGCGCGGCCTCGATGCCGTTGATGATCTGCTTGCGCCCGATCACGCGCTCGATGCGCGCCTGCAGGACGGACTTGTTGATCGGCTTCACGAGATAGCCGTCGGGATTGTTCTCGACGACGCCCATCACCATGCTCATCGCCTGCTCGGCCGTGATCATGATCCACGCCGCGGTCGGCAGCAGCAGCTCGCGGCCTTTTGCCTCTTCCAGCGTCTGCTGGCCGTCGCGGCCCTCGCCGAGGTTGTAGTCGCAGAGCACCACGTCGATCGGATTCTTGGACAGGATCTCCAGCGCCTCGTCGCCGGACCTGGCTTCGTGCACCACCTTGACCTTGAGACTCTCGAGCATGCCGCGAACCGTCATGCGCATCTCGCGGAGGTCGTCGATGATGAGGAAGCGATAGTCTTTTATATTCAGCGCCATACGGTTCTTTTTCCTGTGGTGGTCCGGCCCCTGCGTCACTCTATCGGCGGGCCGACGGAGGGACTTGAGACGCGAGCCGGCGGCCTCGGCGCGGTGTCCGTGGCGCCGTCGTGAAGGGGGGCGCAAGCATGTCCGGCGGCGCGGATCGCACGCGCAGTGCAGCCCCCGAATCGGCTCTGCATGTGATGCGCAGCGCCGGCTTGCGATCGCGCGCCGCAGCCGGCGTCCTGCGCTACCATCGCAGGCACGACGTTGTCACGGAGTGCACACCGATGAGCCAAGCCATCACCGACATCAAGCAACTGCTCGCCAAGTATTGCCATCGCGTCGATCGCGGAACGGAGGAGGAAGTCGCCGCGCTGTTCGCGCCCGACGCCGTGCTGCGACCGCTTTTCGACGGCGACTACGTCGTCCGCGGCCGGGCCGGCATACGCGACTGGTACGCGCACTACAACCGCCATCTGCGCGATGGCCTGCGCCATCTCAAGCACATGATCCACTCGATGGAGATCGAGGCCGATGGCCCGCGCGCGCGGTCGACCTGCTACTTCACCGCCTGCTACATCGAGGCCGGCAGCGGCAAGACGGGCGTGTGCTTCGGGACTTACACCGATCGGCTGGCGCAGATCGACGGGCAGTGGCTGTTCGCGGAGCGTCAGATCGAGACGCACATCCTGCTGCCGCAGCTCGAGGCGCTGGAGCGCTTTCCGTCGCTGGGCTTTCCGGGGGCGGCGCGGGGATGAGGGCGTCCGAAAGATCGTAGCCCGGAAGGAGCGAAGCGGAATCCGGGCTGGGCATGTCCCGCATCGCCGACGCTTCGAGTCGATCGTCCTTTTCCCGGATTCCGCGCCGCTGCACGGCGCTCCTTCCGGGCTACGGGCCGATGCGGCGCGTCGACGCGCGTGAGCCTCGCGCCGCCGTCTTCGCCCGATCTCCGCCCTTCCCGCGCAACAGCTCCGCGACGCGAGCGCGCAGCAGCGGCACGAGCTCCCGCTCGAACCACGCGTTTTGCGCGAGCCAGCGGTTGTTGGTGGGGCTCGGATGCGGCAAGGGCACGAGGGTCGGCCAGTATCTCCGCCAGGCCTGGACCGCTGCCGTCAGGCCGTCGCCTTCGGCGGGAAGATGGTAAGCAATGGCGTAGCGACCGACGACGAGCGTGAGCCGCAAGCGAACGAGGCGTTCCAGCAGCGGCGCGCGCCAGCGCGGCGCGCATTCGGGCCGCGGCGGCAGATCGCCCGAGCCGCCCTTGCCCGGGTAGCACAGCGCCATCGGCACGATCGCGAACAGCTCGGGATCGTAGAACTGCTCGCGCGTGACACCCAGCCAGACGCGCAGTCTGTCGCCGCTCGCATCGTTGAACGGAACGCCCGTCTCATGCACCTTGCGGCCCGGTGCCTGGGCGGCGACGAGGATGCGGGCCGCGGGATCGAGCTGGAGCACGGGACGCGGCCCCAGCGGCAGCTTGTCCGCACACAGCGTGCAGGCACGCACTTCCGCGAGCAGCGAGGCGCATGCCGGCGCGGAAGGCTCGCCGGCCGCTGGCTTCGACGAGCCCGGCTTGCTCGTCGTACGCGAATGTCCCACCGTAGTCCTCAGGCCGAGGCCGACCACGGATCGTAGGACCCGAAGTTCCACAGATGGCCTTCCGGATCCCGGCAGGAGTACAGCGTCCCGCCGTAATCCTGCTCTTCCGGCGGCAGCACGATTTCCGCGCCTGCGGCCAGCGCCCGTGCATAGTGCGACGCGACGTCGTCGATGACGATGTAAGGGCTTTGCGTGCCGACGCCGCCGACGGCCCGCGGCGTCTTCTGCCAGGCATCGAACGGCGAGTCGCGCACCGAGCCGAGCATGATCATCGCGTCGCCCAATACGAGCTGCGCGTGCTCGATGAGCTTGCCCGGGCCGGGCACGATCAAATGGCGCTCGAAGCCGAAAGCCTTGCACAGCCAGTCGATCGCGGCCGCGGCATCGTCGTATTTGAGAGTCGGGATGATGGTCGAAGGCATGTTCATCTCCTTGGCTTGCGCCGAGCTGCGGTCCGCAATCGACCAGCGTCGCGAGTCGATCGTTCCCCTCCTCCACGCACGGTGGCGTCGCGCTGCCTCTTCGCAGCCCGGAAGCGCAGCGAATCCGGGGTCCAGCCTCCCTAGCTCCTCGTGCCGGCATCGATACCAGCACCATCCCGGCCGCCGGCCATGATTTCTCCGATGCTGAGCGCGTTGCCGCTGGGGCCGGCGATCCGGAAGTCGCACATGCCGTAGGCGCGATCGTCGATCGCGACGATCGCGCCGCACGCCGTCGCTCACTCGCACGCCAAGACCACCGCCCCGCTCACCTCCCCCCGACGCAGGCGCGCGAGCGCTTCGTTTGCGGCGGTGAGCGGCATCACGGTGATCTCGGTCTTCACCGGCACCTTCGGTGCCAGCGCCAGGAACTCCGTCGCGTCTCGTCGCGTGAGATTCGCGACCGAGACGATCTTCCGCTCACCCCACAGGATCGAATACGGAAACGCCGGAATGTCGCTCATGTGGATGCCGCCGCAGACGACGCTGCCGCCCGGTCGCACGCAGCGGAGCGCGAGCGGCACGAGAGCGCCGACGGGGGCGAAGATGATCACCGCGTCGAGCGGCACGGGGGCGAGATCGTCGGCGGCGCCGGCCCAGGCGGCGCCGAGCGCGCGCGCGAAGCGCTGCGCCGCAAGGTCGCCGGGACGCGTGAACGCGTAGATCTCGCGGCCTTCGTAGCGCGCGACCTGCGCGACGATGTGGGCCGCGGCACCGAAACCCATGATGCCGAGCCGTCGCGCGTCGCCGGCCATGCGCAGGCAGCGATGGCCGATCAGGCCTGCGCACAGCAGCGGCGCGGCTTCGGCATCGCTGTAGTCACCGTGGATCTCGAAGGCATAGTCCGCCTTCGCCAGCGTGTAGCCCGCATAGCCGCCGTCGCGGTGATAGCCGGTGAAGCGCGCGTCGGGACAGAGATTCTCGCGGCCACTGCGGCAGTAATCGCAGCGGCCGCAGGTCGCGCCCAGCCACGGCACGCCGACGCGCATCCCGGTTTTCAACCGCTCCACCGCGCGCCCGACTGCCACCACGCGGCCGACGATCTCGTGCCCCGGGATCAGCGGCAGCTTCGGCTCGCTCAGCTCGCCGTCGACGATGTGCAGATCGGTGCGGCAGACGGCGCAGGCCGCAACTTCGATCAGCACCTCGTCCGCGGCCGGCACGGGTACGGGCAGATCGCGCGCGATCAGCGGGGTATTCGGTGCGGCCAGGCACATCGCGCGCATGCGGGAGGGGATCGTCATGCGGTCACTATAGTCGCGTTGCAGGGAGTGGGTGCGAGGAAATCCGGCGCATGGGGATCCCGGGTTTCGCTACGCTGCACCCGGGCTACGAAGAGATCAGGCAACGAACAGCAGTTGCAGATCGTCGAGAAAACGATAGCCGAGCTCGGTGGCGACGACGCGCTCGCCGTCGTCGCCGAGCCAGCCGCGAGCGACGGCTTCGGCGACGGCGGCGTCCGCTGCGCCGCCGAGGCCGGCGCGTTCGGCGAGCCAGGCGCGATCGAAGCCCGCGCGCAGGCGCAGCGCGTTCAACATGAACTCGGACGGCAGATCGCGCGCGGCGACGAGGCTCGCGCGGCCGGCGGGCTGGCCCGCGTGCGCGGCCTTCATGTACGCCGCCGGCTGGCGGCGCTTCTCGCTGCGCACGATGCCCGCGGCCGTCGTCAGCTTGCCGTGCGCGCCGGCGCCGATGCCGAGATAGTCGCCGAACTGCCAGTAGTTCAGATTGTGGCGCGCCGCGCGGCCGGGTTGCGCGAAGGCCGAGATCTCGTAGCGCTGCAGGCCGCGCGAGGCGAGCAGCGCGCAGCCGCGCTCGAACTCCTCGGCGATGCGATCGTGCGGCGGCAGGCGCGGCGGCTTGCGCCCGAAGGCCGTGCCGGGCTCGAGCGTCAACTGGTACCAGGAGAGGTGCGGCGGCGCGAAGGCGAGCGCGCGCTCGAGATCGCGCAGGGCATCGTCCGGCGTGTCACCGGGCAGGCCGTGCATCAGATCGAGATTGAAGTTGTCGAAGCCTGCATCGCGCGCGGTGACAACGGCGCGCTCGATGTCGGCGAGGTCGTGCACGCGACCGAGCGCCGCGAGCTGCCTCGGCCGGAAGCTCTGCACGCCGATCGACAGCCGGTTGACGCCCGCGCGGCGATAGGCGGCGAAGTGCCGCGCGTCGATCGCGCCGGGATTCGCTTCTAGCGTGATCTCGGCGTCCGCCGCGAAATCGAGGCGCGCGCGCACGCCGTCGAGCAGCCGCGCGATCGCTGCACCCGAGAAGAGGCTCGGCGTCCCGCCGCCGATGAACATCGAGACGAGCGCCCGTCCCGCGGCGTGGTGCGCGTCTCGCGCGAGATCGGCGAGCAGCGCATCGACGTACTCGCGCTCCGGGATCGCCCCTTCACGCGTGTAGGAGTTGAAGTCGCAGTAGGGACATTTGCGTACGCACCACGGCAGATGCACGTAGAGCGCGAGCGGCACGGCGGCGGGATCGAGCGCCGCGAGCCGCGGCTCGTCGCCCAGCGCGAGCTCGGCGCGCGAGCGCGTCATCGCCAGGCCTCGGCCTCGCGTAGCTGCGCGACCAGCGCGCGCAGGGCCTGGCCGCGATGGCTGACCTCGCTCTTCAGCGCGGGATCGAGCTCGGCCGCGGTGTAGTGGCCGCCGGCGGCGATGAAGACCGGGTCATAGCCGAAGCCGCGCGTGCCGCGCGGCGCGCGAGCGATCCGCCCTTCCCAGCGGCCCTGGGCGATCAGCGGACAGGGATCCTCCGCATGCGCGAGATAGACCATCACGCATACGAAACGACCGCCGCGCGCGGCCTCGGGCACCGCGGCCAGCGCGGCGAGCAGCTTGTCGAGATTCGCGGCGTCCGTCGCATCAAACCCCGCGTAGCGCGCCGAATGAATGCCGGGCGCGCCGGCGAGGGCGTCGCAGACGAGACCCGAGTCGTCCGCGATCGCGGGCAGCCCCGTGTGGCGGGCCGCGTTGCGCGCTTTGATGAGCGCGTTCTCGACGAAGGACAGGCCCGTCTCCGCTGCTTCGGGGACCGCGAGCTCGCTCTGCGAGCGCAGGATCGCGCCGCAGCCCTCGAGCAGCGCGGCGAGCTCGCGCAGCTTGCCGGCATTGCCGGTGGCAAGGACGAGCGTGCGCTCAGCCATCGGCGAGGCAGCGCTCCTGCGCCGCGAGCAGCTCGCGGATGCCCTTGTTCGCGAGCACGAGCATCGCCTGCAACTCGTCGGGCCGGAAGGCGTGACCTTCGGCCGTGCCCTGGATCTCGACGTAGTGGCCGGCGTTGTTCATCACGACGTTCATGTCCGTCTCGGCCGAGGAATCCTCGGCATAGTCGAGATCGAGCACGGGCACGCCGCTGCAGATCCCGACCGACACGCTCGCGATCGCGCCGTGGATCGGGTTGCGCTTGATGAGGTTCTGTTTGCGCAGGCGAGCGACGGCGTCGACCAGCGCGACGTAGCCGCCCGTGATCGACGCCGTGCGCGTGCCGCCGTCGGCCTGCAGCACGTCGCAGTCGACGACGATCGAGCGCTCGCCGAGCGCCTCGCGATCGACGACCGCGCGCAGCGCGCGGCCGATCAGCCGCTGGATCTCCTGCGTGCGGCCGCCCTGCTTGCCCTGCGCCGCCTCGCGCCGCGAGCGCGTGTGCGTCGAGCGCGGCAGCATGCCGTATTCGGCGGTGACCCAGCCGAGCCCCTGGCCCTTCAACCAGGCCGGCGGCTTGTCCTCGACGCTCGCCGTGCACAGCACGCGGGTGTGGCCGAACTCGACGAGCACCGAGCCTTCGGCGTGCATCGTGAAATGGCGGGTGAAGCGCACGGGGCGCAGTTCATCGGCGGCGCGGCCGCTCGGTCGTTTGCTCATCGGAACGGCCCGGAATGGAAGAAGGCCGATTATAGAGCCAGCGCGTCAGCCGCGCGCTTGGCGGGCCCGCCGCCGCCTCGCTAAGATGCCCCACCTTTCCCGTTCGCCAGGAGATCCCGATGGCACGCAGCATGACCGCGTTCGCCCGCCTCGAAACGACGGGCACGTGGGGCCGGGCCATGTGGGAGATCCGCTCGGTCAACCACCGCTATCTCGAAGTCGGCCTGCGCCTGCCCGAAGAGCTGCGCGTGCTCGAAGGCGAGGTGCGCGCGCGCCTCGCGCAGAGGCTCAATCGCGGCAAGATCGACGCCGCGCTGCGCTTCGAGGCCGCGGGCGGCGAAGCCGGCCAGCTACGCGTGAACATCGAGCTCGCGCGCCAGGTCATCAATGCGACGAAGGCCGTCGCGCACCTGATGGATCAGCCCGCGTCCGTCAGCCCGCTCGAAGTGCTGCGCTGGCCGCGCGTGCTGGAGACGCCGGAAGTCGACTTCGACGAGCTGTCGCAGGCGATGCTCGCGCAGCTCGATCGGACGATCGATCAGCTCGTCGACGCGCGCGAGCGCGAAGGCGCCAAGCTCGCGGCGCTCGTGCTCGAGCGCTGCGGCACGATGCGCGAGCTGACGGAGAGCCTGCGCACGCGCGTGCCCGAGATCATCGCCGCCATCCGCAGCCGCCACGCGGCGCGCATCGAGGAGCTCGCCGGCGCGCTGGACCCGGCGCGCGTCGAGCAGGAATGCGCGCTGCTGATCCAGAAGCTCGACGTCGCCGAGGAGCTCGACCGCCTGGAAGCGCACCTCGGCGAAGTGGCGCGCGTGATGAAGCAGACCCAGCCCATCGGCCGCCGCCTCGACTTCCTGATGCAGGAGCTCAACCGCGAGGCGAACACCTTGGGCTCGAAGTCCGCACACGTCGATACCTCCGGCGCATCGGTCGAGCTGAAGGTGCTGATCGAGCAGATCAGGGAGCAGATTCAGAACATCGAATGAGTTTCCGGGGTCGAGCGAGCTTCCAGAGCGCCCGCCGACCTCTATTCGACCCCACCCGCCTTTGTCGACCCGCCTCGGATTTCAGGCCCGTTCGGCTTCTGATCTTGGTCTCGGCTAGCGCAGTCCATATAAGGACTATTTTGCAAATATTCCTAACTTGGACTAATTTCATCTCAGTCCAGATGAGGACTATTCAACATGGAATACACTGCCCTCACCCCGGAGCAGTTGGCCCTGCACCTGCGATCGCTGCGCAAGTCACGCCATCTGACCCAGGCCGAGCTCGGCGCCAAGCTCGGCGTCAACCAGGCGCGTATCGGCAAGATCGAGCGGGATCCCGCGAGCGTCAGCGTCGGGCAGCTCCTGCAGATACTCGCCCTGCTGGGCGTACGGCTCGTGCTCAAGGAGCCCGCGCCGGCAAAAAAGGACGCCGCGGCGGCCGATGCCGGCGGCTCGTGGTGATCCGTGGCAACGCTCAACGTCTGGATGAACGGCGAGCTGGTAGGCGAGTGGACGGCCAGCCGCTCGGGGAACTCGATATTCCGTTACGCCCGGACCTGGATCGAATCACCGCATGCGCGCGCGATATCCCTGTCGCTGCCGCTGACCGCCGATCGCGAGATCCGCGGCAGCGTCGTCGACCACTACTTCGACAATCTGCTGCCCGACAACCCGGACATCCGCCGGCGCATTCGCGACCGGCTCCGTCTGCGCACGACGGAGACATTCGACCTGCTCGCCGCCATAGGTCGAGACTGCGTCGGCGCCGTCCAGCTACTTCCGCCCGACGAAACGGCGGCCGAGTGGAATCGAATCGATGCGCTGCCGCTATCGAACGCGGACGTCGAGCGGATACTCCACAACGTCACAGCGCCCTCGCCCCTCGGTCAAACGATCGATGGCGACGCGGAATTCCGCATCTCGATTGCCGGCGCGCAAGAAAAGACGGCGCTGTTGCAAATGGGTAACCGCTGGTACCTCCCGCGCGGCATGACGCCCACGACCCATATCCTGAAGCTCCCGCTCGGCCTCATCGGCAGCTTCCGCGGCGATTTCTCGCATTCGGTGGAGAACGAATGCTTGTGCTCACGATTGCTCGGGCAGATGGGCTTACCGGTCGCAGAGACGCGGCTCGCTGCTTTCGGCGCGCAGAAGGCCCTCGTCGTACGGCGTTTCGATCGCCGATGGGTAGGCGCCGATATCCCGAAGATCGATACCAAGGGGTATTCACCACCCGAAGGCGTCTGGATCGCCCGTCTGCCACAGGAAGATTTTTGCCAGGCGACGGGCCGACCGCCGAGCCAGCGTTACGAAAGCGATGGCGGTGCCTCGATGAACGAGATCCTGAACCTGCTGAGCGCCAGTGCCAGCGCGGAAGCAGACCGTGCCCAGCTCGTTCTCGCGCAACTGGCATTCTGGCTGCTGGCCGCCACGGACGGTCACAGCAAGAACTTCTCCATACACCTGCAGCCCGGTGGCGCATTCGCCCTGACGCCGCTGTATGACGTGCTCTCGGCGTGGCCCGTCATCGGTCGCGGCGCGAACCGGATTTCTCTCCAGGAGGCAAAGCTGGCCATGGCCGTGGCCGTGGCCGGCCGGAACAAGCATTACCGGCTGCAGGAGATCCAGACCCGCCATTGGCACGATCTGGCCATGCGCGTGGGCGGGACGGATCTCTGGCATCGCATGCAGCATCTCGTCGATCATGCGCCGGCGGCGCTCGACAGCGTGGCGGCGGAGCTACCTCCCGATTTTCCGGAGGTGGTGACGAGCCGCATTCGCGCAGGCGTGAAGACGCAGCGGGCGAGGTTTCTGGCCGGGCTTGCAAGCCGCTGATTCGAAGCGCGCCGGGACGCCGAGGTCGTCGATGAGTTGCTCAAGCAGAGTAGGCTTACCGACCTGCAAGGACGGCGGTGACCCGCGGAAGCCGGCCACGACCCGGTGCGCCGATGGTCGGGGCGTGATTTACTCGAGATATTGAGTATTTTTACTCAACCAATTCAACGCCACCGCAAGCACACGGCGAGTTCATGAACCGAAGATATCCAGCGCATAACCGCGCAGCGGCACGACCCCTCGCATGAGCGGACAACTCTTCATCGTCTCCGCGCCGTCCGGCGCCGGCAAGACCAGCCTCGTCGCCGCGCTGCTGAAGACCACGCCCGGGATCGGCGTGTCGGTGTCGCATACCACGCGCGCGAGGCGGCCCGGCGAGGTCGACGGCGTGAACTACCATTTCGTCGACGCCCCGACCTTCACGGCGATGGAGGCGCGCGGCGAGTTTCTCGAATCCGCCGTGGTCTTCGGCAACCATTACGGCACCTCGCGCCGCGCGGTGACCGAGACGCTGGCGGCGGGCCGGGACCTGGTGCTGGAGATCGACTGGCAGGGCGCCCGGCGCATACGCGATCTATTCCCCGCCACCGTCAGCGTCTTCATCATGCCGCCTTCGATCGAGGAGTTGCAGCGCCGGCTCGAACGCCGCAACGAGGACGGCCCGGAGATCATCGCCCGCCGCATGCAGGCGGCCCGCGAGGAAATGGCGCATTACAAGGAGTACCAGTATCTCGTCGTCAACGACGACTTCGAGCGCGCCTGCGGCGATCTGCAGGCCATCGTGCGCGTCGCCCGTCTGTCGACCGCCCGCCAGCAGGCGATCGGCGCGACGGCCGCGCTGGAGTCCGGCGCGGCCTGAGCACGACTGACATCGATCCGGGCGAGGTCGGCGTCGCCGGCGCGATGACAGCCCCGACGTCGCCTGCTATTCTGACTGGCCGTATTTCCCGACCACGCCTGCGAGATCCCGATGGCCCGAATCACCGTCGAAGACTGCCTCCCGTTCGTCGAAAACCGTTTCGAACTGGTCGTGACCGCCAGCCGGCGGGCGCGCCAGATCGCCCGCGGCGCCCAGCCGCTGGTGCAGGAGGACGGCGACAAGCCGACCGTCGTCGCCCTGCGCGAAATCGCCGCCGGAGTGATGAACCAGCAGATCCTCGACGAGCTCGACGCCAAGCAGCGCGCGGCCGAAGAGTTCGAGCTGGCCGCCGAATTCCTGGCCCAGGAACAGGCGTCCCCGCCCGACTATCCCTGACGCGTGGCGTCGCGGCGACATGCGCCGCCGTCCTGCATTGCTCTCCGGCCGCCCGCGGCGGCCGTCACGCGCGGAGTTCATGTCCCACCCCGAGGTCCGCGCGGCATGAACGCCCAGCCCGAAGGCCTGCTGCGCATCGACGATCTGTGCGGTCGCATCCGCGCCTATCTCCAGCCCGCGCAGATCGAGCAGGTGCGCCGCGCCTTCGCTTTCAGCGCGGCCGCGCACCACGGCCAGAAGCGCGCGTCCGGCGAGCCCTACATTCAGCATCCGCTCGAGGTCGCCTGCATCCTCGCCGACATGCACATGGATCACGAGACCCTGATCGCGGCCATCCTCCACGACGTCGTCGAGGACACGCCGATCGAGCTCGAGCGCGTGGAGCAGGAGTTCGGCGACGAGGTCGCGGCGATCGTCGACGGCCTGTCGAAGCTGACGCAGCTCGAGTTCGAGTCGCAGGCCGAGACCCAGGCGCGCAATTTCCAGCGCATGCTGATGGCGATGGCGGACGACATCCGCGTCATCCTCGTCAAGCTCGCCGATCGCCTGCACAACATGCGTACGCTGGGCGCGCTGAAGCCCGAGAAGCGCCGCCGCATCGCGCGCGAGACGCTCGAGATCTACGCGCCGATCGCGCAGCGCCTCGGCATCAACCAGATCCGCCTCGAGCTCGAAGAGCTCGGCTTCGCGACGCTCTACCCGCTGCGCTACCGCGTGATCAAGCAGGAGATGCAGCGCATCCGCGGCAATCGCAAGGAAGTCGTCGACAAGATCAAGGATCGCATCAAGCGCCATCTGCGCCAGGAGCGCCTCGTCGCCCACGTGATCGGGCGCGAGAAGCATCTCTACAGCATCTATCTCAAGATGCGCGAGAAGCATCTCGGCTTCTCGGGCGTCAACGACGTCTATGCCTTCCGCGTGATCGTCGACTCCGTCGACACCTGCTATCGCGCGCTCGGCATCCTGCACAGCCTGTACAAGCCCGTGCCCGGCAAGTTCAAGGACTACATCGCGATCCCGAAGGCGAACGGCTACCAGTCGCTGCACACGGTGCTGTTCGGGCCCTTCGGCGTGCCGATCGAGGTGCAGATCAGGACCAACGAGATGGATCAGGTCGCCGAGGCCGGCATCGCCGCGCACTGGCTGTACAAGTCCGGCGACGGCGCCGCGCGCAACGCGAACAAGCGCGCGCGCGAGTGGCTGCGCGGCATCCTCGAGATGCAGCAGCAGGCGGGCAACTCGCAGGAATTCCTCGAGAACGTGAAGATCGATCTCTTCCCCGACGAGATCTACGTCTTCACGCCCAAGGGCCAGATCCTCGCGATGCCGCGCGGTGCGACCGCCGTCGACTTCGCGTACGCGATCCACACCGATCTCGGCAATAGCTGCGTCGCCTGCCGCATCAACCGCCAGCTCGCGCCGCTGCGCACGCCGCTGGAGACCGGGCAGACCGTCGAGATCGTCACCGCGCCCGGCGCGCGGCCGAATCCCTCGTGGCTGACCTTCGTCGTCACCGGCAAGGCGCGCGCGACGATCCGCCACTACCTCAAGAATCTCCAGATCGACGAGGCGCGCATGCTCGGCCGGCGCATGCTCGAGCGCGAGCTGGAATCTTACGGGCTCGGCGTCGAGCGCCTCGATCCCGAGCAACTGAAAGCCGTGCTCGCCAACTTCAAGCTCGACGGCATCGAGCGCCTGTACGCGGACATCGGCCTCGGCAACCGGCCGGCGCCGCTGGTGGTGCGCATGCTGCTGCCGGAGAAGGTCGAGCCGCCGAGCGATGCGGCCGCGGCGCGCCGGCGCGCCGCGGCGCAGGCCAATCCGCCCGTGCCCCTCGCGATCCGCGGCACCGAGGGCATGGTCGTCACCTTCCCGAAGTGCTGCTATCCGCTGCCCGGCGATTCGATCATCGGCTTCCTCACCGCCGGCCGCGGCATCGTGATCCACCAGCAGAACTGCGCGAACGTCGCCGAGTACCGCAGCGCGCCTGAGAAGTGGATCGACGTGCAGTGGGCGCCGAACGTGGAGCGCGAATTCAGCGTGGAGCTGTCGCTGGACGTGATCAACCGCCGCGGCACGCTGGCGACGATCGCCGCCGCGGTGGCCGACGCCAATGCCAACATCGAAGACGTGACGATCTCCGAGCGCAACGAGCGCAACACCAACATCCGCTTTCTGATCACCGTGCGCGATCGCAAGCATCTCGCCGACGTCATTCGCACCGTGCGCGGGGTGAAGACGGTGGTGCGCGTCGCGCGCAAGAAAGCCTGAGGCGCAGCGTTCTCGCCGCGCGGCGGGCCGATCGCTGCCGCAGGCCGAGGAAGGCGGTGCGGGGCCGCGCGGGCTGGCTCGCGCGGGGACGGCATGCGAGCATGGGCGTCCATGATCGAGCAGGAATCTCCGATGCAGAAAACCATCATCGCGACGCCCGAAGCGCCCCGGGCGATCGGCGCCTACTCGCAGGCCGTGAAGGTCGGCGACACCGTCTATCTCTCGGGCCAGATCCCGCTGTCGCCGGCGACGATGGAAATCGTCGATGGCGGCATCGAGGCGCAGATCGAGCAGGTCTTCGCCAACCTGAAGGCGGTCGCCAAGGCCGCGGGCGGCGCGCTGGACGACGCGGTGAAGCTGACGATCTACCTGATCGATCTGGGCCACTTCGCGCAGGTCAACGCCGCGATGGCCCGCGTCTTCGCCGAGCCCTTTCCCGCGCGCGCGACGGTGCAGGTGAGCGCGCTGCCGCGCGGGGCGCTGGTCGAAGTCGACGCGGTGCTGCAACTGACGAAATAAGCCGCGCCGCATGCCCGCGCTGCCGCCGACGCTGGACGACGGCGTCGCGCGCCTGCCCGGCGCGGGCCCGCGCGTCGCGGAGAGCCTCGCGAAGCTCGGCGTCCGCACGATCCGCGAGCTGCTCTTTCACCTGCCCTCGCGCTACCAGGATCGCACGCGGCTGACGCCGCTGGGCGCGCTCCGGCTGCAGCAGGAAGTCGTCGTCGAAGGCCTGATCCAGACTTCGCAGATCCATTTCGGCCGCCGCCGCGCCCTGCTGTGCCGGATCGCCGACGACACCGGCGCGCTGACCCTGCGCTTCTTCTACTTCAACCGCGCGCAGCAGCTCAGGCTCGAAGCGGGCCGCCGCGTGCGCTGCTTCGGCGAAGTCCGGCGCGGGCCGCTGTCGCTCGAGATAGTCCATCCGGAGGTGCAGCTCATCGACGACGCGCGGCCGGACGCGACCCCGCTGGACGGCGCGCTGACGCCGATCTACCCGACGACCGAAGGCCTGCATCAGGCGCGGCTGCGCCGCCTGACCAGCGCGGCGCTCGAGGTCCTTGCCCGGGAGAGCGAGCAGACGGACGCGATCGACGCGCTGATCGCGCGACATTTCCACGGCGGCGCACGGCTGCCGACGCTGACCGCCGCGCTGCGCTGCGTACATCGTCCGCCGCCGGCGGTCGACGTCGAGGCGCTGCGGCAGGGCCAGCACCCGGCGCAACAGCGGCTCGCGATCGAGGAGCTGCTCGCGCATCAGCTCACGCTGCGCCAGCTCCGCAAGCGCGCGCAGCAGCTCACGGCCACGCCGCTGCCGGTCCCGCGCGCGCTGCGCGCGGCGCTGCTGCGCGCCTTCGGCTTCGCGCTGACCCGCGCGCAGCAGCGCGTGGTGCACGAGATCGATCGCGATCTCGCCAAGCCGGTGCCGATGCTGAGGCTCCTGCAGGGCGACGTCGGCGCCGGCAAGACCGCCGTCGCGGCCCTCGCCGCGGCGAGCGCGCTGTCCGCCGGCCAGCAGGTCGCGCTGATGGCGCCGACCGAGCTGCTCGCCGAGCAGCACGGCCGCACGCTGTCGAAATGGTTCGGCGGGCTCGACGTCGAAGTGCTGCTGGTGACGGGCCGGCTCGGCGCGGGCGGCCGGCGCTCGGCGCGCACGCTGCTCGCGGAGGATCGGCCGCGGCTGATCGTCGGCACCCACGCGCTGTTCCAGGACAACGTCGCCTACGCGAACCTCGGCCTCGTGATCGTCGACGAGCAGCATCGCTTCGGCGTCAACCAGCGCTTGGCGCTGCTCGAAAAGGGCGCGCGCGACGCCCGTCGTCCCCATCAACTGATCATGACGGCGACGCCGATCCCGCGCACGCTGGCGATGACGGCGTACGCGGATCTCGACGTCTCGATGCTCGACGAGCTGCCGCCGAACCGCCAGCCCGTGCGCACCAGCGTGCTGCCGGCGTCGCGCCGCGAGGACATCGTCGCGCGCATCGCCGAGGCCTGCGCCGCCGGCCGCCAGGCCTACTGGGTGTGCCCGCTGATCGAGGAATCCGAGCATCTCGACTCGCAGGCCGCGACCGACACCGCGGCGGCGCTCGCGCAGGCCCTGCCGCAGCTCAAGATCGGCCTCGTGCACGGCCGCATGCACGAGCGCGAGAAGGATCTGACGATGCAGCAGTTCGCGCGCGGCGCGATCGAGCTGTTGGTGGCGACGACGGTGATCGAGGTCGGCGTCGACGTGCCGAACGCGAGTCTGATGGTGATCGAGAACGCCGAGCGGCTGGGCCTCTCGCAGCTCCACCAGCTACGCGGGCGCGTCGGGCGCGGCAGCGCGCAGTCGGACTGCGTGCTGCTCTACAAGAGCCCGCTCGGCGAGACGGCGCGCCACCGCCTGCAGACGATGCGCGAAACCAACGACGGCTTCGTGATCGCCGAGCGCGATCTCGAGCTGCGCGGGCCCGGCGAAGTGCTGGGCACGCGCCAGACCGGCATCGCCGAATTCCGGATCGCGAATCTCACCCGCGACCGGCGGCTGCTGCCGACCGTGCAGCAAGTCGCCGACCGCCTGCTCGACGAAGCACCCGTGCTCGCCGAGCAACTGATCGCGCGCTGGACCGTGCACCGCGCGGAATTCGCGAAGGTGTGAGGCGCTCGCATCTGTTGTGCAGCACGGCTACACCGAAACGTTGAGCTTTCGTAGCCCGGGTGCAGCGTAGCGGAACCCGGGATCTGGCATGCCCGATACGCGACAGTTTTCGGCGAATGCATGAGAGAACGGCGGGCGCCGATCCCGGGTTACGCGCTGCGCGCTCCACCCGGGCTACGACATTGGTGTGCAGCATGGCCACACCGGAAAGGTGAGCGGTGGCGGAGAGGCCTTATATGGCCACCGAGAACACCGAGGGGGATAGGGATCGGCTCGCCGTTCTCGCGAGACCGTTTGCTTTCCTGAGGTGCCGGGACACGCGCCCAATGCTTTTCACACGCCGAACCCCGGATTCGCTGCGCTTCCGGGCTACAAGAGCTGCGCCGAATCACGCGCCGTTTCCCATGATCGGCACGGCCCATTCTATCCCCCTCTGTGTTCTCGGTGTTCTCGGTGGCAAACAAAGACTTCACCGATGCAAGAACCTGCACTCGGGTGCGGAAGGGAAACGCCGGCGGACGCGGCCGATGGAAATCGACGGCTGTCCGCGTTTAGATTACGCGGATGCAGAACTACGCGCTCCGTCGATCCTCGCCGTTCGCATCCTGGCGCGCCTATGCCCGGCTGATGCGCCTGCATCGGCCGATCGGCACGCTGCTGCTGCTGTGGCCCACGCTGTGGGCACTGTGGATTGCGGCGCGCGGCGTGCCGGATGTCTTCGTGCTGACGGTGTTCGTGCTCGGCACGCTGCTGATGCGCTCGGCCGGCTGCGTGATCAACGACTATGCGGATCGCCACTTCGACGGCCACGTACGGCGCACGCGCGACCGGCCGCTCGCCGCCGGCGAGATCGAGCCCAAGCACGCGCTGGCGCTCTTCGTCGTGCTGGTGCTGCTCTCGGGCCTGCTGGTATTGACGCAGAATCGGCTCACGATCGCGCTCGCCTTCGCCGCGCTGGCGCTCGCGAGCGCCTATCCGTTCATGAAGCGCCATACCTATCTGCCGCAGGTGTGGCTGGGCGCGAGCTTCGCGTGGTCCGTGCCGATGGCGTTCGCGGCGCAGACCGGCACGCTGCCCCCGCTCGCATGGCTGCTGCTGTCCGCCGTGGTGCTGTGGGTGCTCGTCTACGACACGCAGTACGCGATGGTCGATCGCGAGGACGATCTGAAGATCGGCATCAAGTCCACGGCCATCCTCTTCGACGAGGCCGATCGCCACATCATCGGCGCGCTGCAGTGCCTGCTGCTGCTGGATCTCTGGCTGGTCGGCCGTCAGGCCGATCTCGGCGCGCCCTATCACGCCGGCCTCGCCGTTGCCGCCGCGCTCGCCGTCTACCAGCAATGGCTGATCAAGGATCGCGATCCCGCCCGCTGCTTCCGCGCCTTCCTCAACAACAACTGGCTCGGCCTGGCCGTCTTCGCCGGCATCGCCGTCGACTACCTGCGTTGATGGAGGCCTCTGTGCCTCGGTGAGGCGCTGTTGACCACCGAGAACACAGAACACCGAAGGCAGAGAAGCGCGGAAACATGGGCTCGGCCTCCACGCGGCACGGGCCCATTCTCATCTTCCTCGGTGTTCTCGGTGTTCTCGGTGGTAAAAAGAATATCCCCGACGCACGAGATTCAATTCACCGCCACGTTCGGCAGCGATCGCGCGCGGTTGACGTAGCTTTCGCCGCGTTCGCGGGCGCGGGCGATTTCCGGGGCGGAGAGCTGGGCGGCGATGAGGCGCAGGTTGTCGCCGGCGAGCGGATGGCCGAGGCGTTCGGCGGCACAGGTATGCGCGTAAGCTTCCGGCAGGTCCGGCTTCACGCCCTCACCCGCGGCGAGCAAATAGCCGAGGTTGAGCTGGGCCTCGGCCGAACCGTTGGCCGCGGCCGCGTCGTACCACGCGGCGGCGCGCGTGGGATCGCGCGGCCGGTCCTTGCCGAAGTCGTAGCTCATGGCCAAGCTCAGTTGCGCCGGCACGAAGCCCGCGTTCGCCGCCTGCTCGAAGAGCTTTTCGGCGCGCTCGGGATCCGGCGGTTGGCCGTGGCCGTCGCGCACCAGGCGCGCGAGGTTGTACATGGCCTTGACGTGGCCCTGGCTCGCGGCCGGGTGATACCAGTTCGCGGCCGCCGCGTAAGAGCGCTCGACGCCCTTGCCCGTCTCCGTCAGCACGCCCATCGCGAACATCGCGTCGAGGTGGCCGCGCGCGGCGGCGCGCTGCAGCCAGCGCGCGGCGAGCGCGGCGTCGCGCGTCACCGCGCCGCCGTTCAAGTACATCACGCCGACGAGGTACTGCGCATTGACGTCGCCGCCCTCGGCGAACTTCAGCAGCCGCGCGACCGCGTCCGGATTGCCCTGCTTCGCGGCGCGCTCGAACCAGTCGCGCGCTGCCGGCTCATCGCGCCCCACGCCCGCGCCTTGCAAATACATCATGCCGAGGTTGTACTGGGCCTTCGCATAGCCCTGAGCCGCGCTCTTGCGATACCAGTCGGCGGCGGCCGCGGCATTGGCCTCGACGCCTTCGCCGTTCTCGTACAGCAGCCCCAGCGCGAACTGCGCGCGCGGGTCGCCGCGCGCGCCCAGCGCCTCGAAGCTGGCGCGCGCCGTCGAGAAATCGCGATTGCGATAGGCGTTCACGCCGTCGGTAAAGGGCTCGGCGCCGGCCCGCGGCGCCAGCAGCGCCAGCGCGGCGCCGAGCAGCAGCGCGCGCGAGAACGAGGAGCGGATTTCCATGCCGCTCTGTAGCGGCGCCCGCTCAATGTTCTGCAGCGCGCGGCCGATAGCAGGAGTCGGCGCCGTGCCCGCAAGGAGACATCATGAACCACCAGGTCCGCGACTGGATGACGCCCGAGGTGATCTCCGTGCCGCCGTCGGCAACGCTGGAGGAAGCCGATGCGCTGATGAGCAGCCGGCACATCCGCCGCCTCGCCGTGGTCTCCGGCACGCAGCTCGCAGGCATCCTCAGCCAGGGCGACGTGCGCGCCGCGAAGGCCGCCGGGGATGCGGGCGGGGTCGCGCAGCTACCGACGGTCGAGGCTATCATGACGCCTCACCCCATCACGATTCCGCAGTCGGCCTCGGTCGCGCTCGCCGCGAAAACGATGCTGAAGCTGAAGGTCAGCGGACTGCCGGTCGTGAACGACGACGGACGACTGTGCGGCATCCTTTCCGAATCCGATCTCTTCCGCTACATCGTCGAGATCTCCAAGACTCATCACTGAGTTCGACCGGGCCGGCGCGGTGCGCTCGATGACGCGCGCGCTGTGGTTCGGCCTCGGCTGGCTGGAGGCGCTCGGCATCACCGTGCTGTGCCTGTGGCCGCTGCGCGAGCTGCCCGGCCCCGATCTGCCGTGGACCGACAAGCTCTACCATCTCGCGGCTTTCGGGCTCCTGATGTGGTGGTTCGCGGTCGCCCTGCCGCGCGCGCGCTGGCCGTCCACGGCGCTGTACGTGCTCGGCCTCGGCATTTTCATCGAATTCGCGCAGGGCTTCGTGCCCTTCCGTTCACCCTCCGTCGCCGACGTCGCGGCCGATGCCCTGGGCGTGCTCGCCGGCGCCGCGCTCGCGCGGCTCACGCCGCGCGCATTGCCAGCCTGGCAGCCGCGGGCATAACCTGCGGCGCGAGCCGCGCCTCGCGGCTCGTGTGCGAACGAAGGTCCGGGCCACGAGCGCCCGGGGCGACGAGGAACCCCCATGACGACTGGAACGCAGAACCGCCGCCCGCTCGAAGGCGTGCGCGTGATCGAGACCGGACAACTGCTCGCGGGGCCGTTCGCCGCGACCATCCTCGGCTACTACGGTGCCGAGGTGATCAAGATCGAGCCGCCCGAAGGCGGCGATCCGATCCGCCGCTGGCGGATCGTGAAGAACGACACCGCGCTGTGGTGGTACAGCCTCGCGCGCAACAAGAAGTGCGTGACGCTCGATCTGCGCGCCGACGCGGGCCGCCGGATCCTGCGCCGGCTCGTCGACAAGGCCGACGTCTTCATCGAGAACTTCCGGCCCGGCACGATGGAGAAATGGGGCCTGGGCCCGGACGCCTTCAAGCAGACCAATCCCGGCCTCATCTATACGCGGATCTCGGGCTACGGCCAGACCGGCCCGTACGCGGCGCGCCCCGGCTTCGCGAGCGTCTGCGAAGGCTTCGGGGGCTTCCGCTACGTCAACGGCTTTCCGGGCCAGCCCTCGGTGCGACCCAATCTGTCGATCGGCGACACGCTCGCGGGCCTGCACGCCGCGCTCGGCATCCTGCTCGCGTACATCGGCCGCGACCGGGCGCGCCACGGCGCGGGCCAGGTCGTCGACGTCGCGATCTTCGAGGCGATCTACAACTTGATGGAATCGGTGGTGCCGGAATACGACGGCATGGGCATCGTGCGCGAGCCATCGGGCTCGACGCTGACCGGCATCGTGCCGTCGAACACCTATCCGACCCGGGACGGCAAGACCATCATCATCGGCGCCAACACCAATTCGATGTTCCAGCGCCTCTGCGAGCTGATGGGCGCTCCCGCGATGGCGCAGGACCCGCGCTATCGCGAGAACGTCGATCGCGTGCAGCACCAGGCAGAGCTCGACGATCTGATCGGCCGCTGGACGAGCTCGATGGATCAGGCCGAGGTGCTCGAGAAATTGGAGGCGGCGGGCGTCGCGGCCGGGCCGATCTACAGCGTCGCCGACATGTTCGCCGATCCGCAGTACCACGCGCGCGGCCTGTTCGAGACCGTGACGATCGACGGCGAGCCGCTGAAGATCCCCGCCATCATCCCGAAGCTCGACGCCACTCCGGGCCGCACCGACTGGCCCGGCGCGCCGCTCGGCGCGCACAACGACGAGGTTTATCGCGAGCTGCTCGGCATCGACGCCGGAGAGCTGGCCCGGCTCAAGCAGGACGGCGTCGTCTGAGCCTCGCGCAGCGATGGCGCCGCGCGGTCTCCGCCTCGGCCTGTGAGGACAGGCGGCGCGCGCTCACAGATAGTCGCGCAGCCGGTAGTACAGCATCGCGAGCACCAGCGAGGGGGTCCGCAGCCAGCGGCCGCCGGGAAAGTCGCGATGCGGGATGCGCGCGAAGACATCCAGGCGCGTCGCATCGCCGGCCAGTGCCTCGGCGATGACGCGGCCGGCGAGGCCCGTCGTCGCCATGCCGTGGCCGGAGAAACCTTGCGCGTAGTAGATCGTATCGCCCAGACGCCCGAAATCCGGCGCGCGATTCATCGAGATGTCGACGTAGCCGCCCCACGCGTAGTCGACGGGCACCCCGGCGAGCTGCGGAAACACGCGCAGCATGCGCGCGCGCATCGATCCCGCGAGGTTCGGCGGCGGAATCTTCGAATAGCTCACACGGCCGCCGAAGAGCATGCGGTGATCGGCCGAGCGCCGGAAGTAGTCGAGCACGAAGTTGATGTCGGTGACGGCGGCGTTGCTCGGCAGGCAGCGCGCGGCGAGCTCGGCGCCTAGCGGCGCGCTCGCAATGATATAGGTGCCGACCGGCATGATCCGGCGCTCGAGCTCGGGCACCAGCGGACCGAGATACGCATTGCCCGCGAGCACGACGTAGCGCGAATGGACCTGCCCCCGCGCCGTGTGCACCACCGGCGCGGTACCGCGCGCGAGGCGCAGCGCGCGCGAGCCTTCATAGAGACGCACGCCGGCGGCGCGCGCCGCCGCGGCGAGCCCGAGCGTGTACTTCAGCGGATGTACGTGGGCTCCGCGCGGATCGTAGAGACCGGCGCAGTAGCGCGGGCTCGCGACGTGCCTCGCGAGCGCCTCACCGGCGAGGAATTCGAGGCCCTCGTAGCCATAGTCGCGCGCGAGCAGCGCCTGCCACTCGCGCAATTCGTCGCGCTGCCGCGGCTTGATCGCGACGTGCAGTTGGCCATCGACCCAGTCGCAGTCGATCGCGTGACGTTCGACGCGCGCACGCACGTCGGCGATCGCCTCCAGCGACCAGTCCCACAGGAGCCTCGCGGCCGCCGGCGACACCAGGCCGGCGAGCTTCGGCATGTCGCAGGCGTAGCCGAAGATGAGCTGGCCGCCGCTGCGTCCCGACGCGCCCCAGCCGATCGCCTGCGCTTCGAGAACGACGACCTCGAAGCCGCGCGCGGCGAGCTCGACGGCGGCGGTGAGGCCCGTGAGCCCGGCGCCGATGACGCACACGTCGCAGCGCTCCACACCGGCCAGCGGCGGACCCGGCGGCACCACCGGCGCGGAAGCCGCGTAATACGAGCGCACGTGCGCCTCTGCAGCGCCTGAAGGCATGAAAGAAAGGATCTCGAACGGGAATCGCCGAGCCATCTTGCCCGCGGCCGGATCGCCCAGCAAGCCCGGGGTTCGTGCTTGCTGATGGGCCGTTTTTGGCCACAGAGAACACCGAGAACACAGAGGAAGATGAGGGTGGGCCGTGCCGGCCGCGACACCGTGCTCGGCTGAAAAGTCGCTGATTTGCGCTTCGCTACCACGGAGAAGAAAAATCGAAAACGTAGGTTGGGCTGACGAGGAAGCCCAACCTACGAGGCCTCGTGTCGCTCCGTGGTCGGCCGCAACCCGTCTTCGCGCTGCGCCAAAGCCTGCACACCATTCCACGCGGCACGGCCCACCCTCATCTTCCTCTGTGTTCTCGATGTTTTCTGTGGCAAATCCCCCCGATCCGTCAAGCACAGCGGCGAGCCCGCTCGACCACCCGCAGGGGCACTGGCTATGATGGCTGCGTCCCAATCAGGGGGTGTCGTGCGCCGCCCGGCTCGGCGTCGCGCGCCCCACCGAGGCTCTGCATGAACGAACTCGTGACCGCCGACGATGCTTCCAGCCGTCGCGGTTCTCTCGAACGCTGGCTGCGCGAGCGCAACTGCACCGAAGTCGAATGCATCATCCCGGATTTCTCCGGGATCGCCCGCGGCAAGATCATGCCGGCGAGCAAATTTTGGCTCGAGGAGCGGCTGCGCCTGCCCGAAGGCGTGTTCGTGCAGACCGTCACCGGCGACTACCCGGAGGAGGACACGACCGATCCGACCGAGCCCGACATGCAACTCAGGCCGGACGTCACGACGATCCGGCTCGTCCCCTGGGCCGCGGAGCCGACGGCCCAGGTGATCCACGACTGCTATTACAACGACGGGCGCGAGGTCGACCTTGCGCCGCGCACCGTCTTGAAGCGCGTGCTCGATCTCTACCACCGCCGCGGCTGGAAGCCGCTCGTTGCGCCGGAGCTCGAGTTCTTCCTCGTCGAGAAGAACATCGATCCGGACTTCCCGCTGAAGCCGCCGATCGGCCGCTCCGGCCGGCCGGAGACCGCGCGCCAGGCCTACGGCATCGACGCCGTGAATGAATTCGATCCGCTGTTCGAGGACATCTACGACTACTGCGAAGCGCAGGAGCTCGACATCGACACGCTGATCCACGAATCCGGCGCGGCGCAGATGGAAATCAACTTCCTGCACGGCGATCCGCTGGAGCTCGCCGATCAGGCTTTTCTATTCAAGCGCACCTGCCGCGAAGCGGCCTACCGCCACAATATCTATGCGACCTTCATGGCGAAACCGCTGAAGGACGAGCCCGGCAGCGCGATGCACATCCACCAGAGCGTCGTCGACGAGGCGACGGGCATGAGCATCTTCGCGGGCGCGGACGGCAAGCCGACCGACCTGTTCATGGCGCACATTGCGGGGCTGCAGAAATACATTCCGCATGCGATGGCATTCTTCGCGCCGAACGTGAACTCCTATCGCCGCATCGCGCGCGGCGGCTTCGCGCCGATCAACGTGCAGTGGGGTTACGACAACCGCACGGTCGGCCTGCGCGTCCCGGTGTCCGATCCGCAGTCGACGCGCATCGAAAACCGCGTCGCCGGCGCCGACGTCAACCCCTATCTCGCGATCGCGCTGTCGCTGGCCTGCGGCTATCTCGGCATGGTCGAGGGCCTGCATCCCTCGGCGCCGGTGACGGGCAGCGGCTACAACCTCGGCTACCAGCTTTCGCGCAATCTCGAGGACGCGCTGCGCCTGCTCGAGGAATGCAAACCGCTGTGCGAGATTCTCGGCGAGCGCTTCGTGCGCTCCTATGCCGCGGTCAAGCACAAGGAATACGAGACCTTCTTCCACGTGATCAGCTCGTGGGAGCGCGAGTTCCTGCTGTTGAACGTGTAGCACGCCGATGAGCACACTCAGTTCTCGCCATGACACCGCCGGCTGGCAAGCGATCGATCGCCGGCATTTCCTGCATCCGTTCACCGATACGAAAGCGCTGCGCGAAGTCGGCACGCGCGTGATCGTGCGCGCCGACGGCGTGTGGCTGTGGGACTCGAACGGCGAAAAGCTGCTCGACGGCATGGCCGGGCTGTGGTGCGTGAACATCGGCTACGGCCGCCACGAGCTCGCCGAGGTCGCGGCCGCGCAGATGCGCGAGCTGCCCTACTACAACAACTTCTTCAAGACCGCGAATCCGCCGGTGCTCGCGCTGTCCGAGCTGCTCGCCGCCGTGACCCCCGCGCACATGAATCACGTGATGTTCACGGGCTCGGGCTCGGAAGCGAACGACACCATCCTGCGCTTCGTCCGCCGCTACTGGGACGTGCGCGGCGAGCCGCGACGCAAGACGATCATCAGCCGCTGGCAGGCCTATCACGGCAGCACGGTCGCCGGCGCGAGCCTGGGCGGCATGACGGCGATGCACGCGCAGGGCGACCTGCCGATTCCGGGCATCGTCCACATCGACCCGCCGTACTGGTACCAGCTCGGCGGCGCGTCGTCGCCCGCGGACTTCGGCCTCGCGGCGGCCGGCTGGCTGGAGCAGAAGATCCTCGAGCTCGGGCCGGAGACGGTCGCCGCCTTCATCGGCGAGCCGATCCAGGGCGCCGGCGGCGTGATCATCCCGCCGGACAGCTACTGGCCCGAGATCGAACGGATCTGCCGCAAGTACGGCATCCTGCTCGTCGCCGATGAAGTCATCTGCGGCTTCGGGCGTACCGGGCGCTGGTTCGGCTGCGAGACCTTCGGCTTCGCGCCGGACCTGATGGCGATGGCGAAGGGCATGTCCTCGGGCTACCTGCCGATCGGCGGCGTAATGGTCGCCGACGCGGTCGCCGAGGTGATGATCGAAGGCGGCGGCGAGTTCTTCCACGGCTACACCTATTCCGGCCACCCGACCTGCTGCGCCGTTGCCGAGCGCAACATCCGCATCCTGCGCGACGAAGGCATCGTCGATCGCGTGCGCGAGGACACCGGCCCCTATCTGCAGCGGCGCTGGCGCGAGCTGGCCGATCACCCGCTGGTCGGCGAGGTGCGCGGCATCGGCTTCATCGGCGCACTGGAGCTCGTGAAGGACAAGGCGACGCGCGAGCGCTACGCGCCGCTCGGCGAGGTCGGCACGCTGTGCCGCGATTTCTGTTTCGCCAACGGTCTGGTGATGCGCGCCGTGTGGGACACGATGATCATCTCGCCCCCGCTGGTGATGAGCCACGCCGAAATCGACGAGCTCGTGACGCGCGCACGGCACTGCCTGGACCTCACCGCCCGTGCGCTCGGCGTAATGTAGAGGCGCTGCGCGCGCCACGTAGAACAATCGAAAACGTAGGTTGCCGTAAAAGAGGGCGCCGCCGTTTTCGTAGCCCGGATGATTTGTAGCTCGGATGAAGCGCAGCGAATCCGGGATCGGCGCCCGTCGAAATCTCGCGGCTCCTGACATGCCCTACCCCGGGTTCGCTGCGCTCATCCGGGCTACGAATACTCCGAGCAGAGCTTCCGCCCTCCGTGTGCGCCGTAAGGCGCGGCCCGTGGTGCCCGTTGCGGGCGGCCGGGCGAATCGCGTAATGTCGATCGCACGATAACGAACACGAGCGCTACGCGGGGGCGTCGCGCGCCGGACCGACGGAGAACGCACGATGTCACGCTACCATCGCCACGGTGTCCTGCTCGCCGCCTGTCTCCTGCTGCTGTCCGCCTGCGGCGGCAGTGACGAACCGCCGGCCACGACAGAGCCAGGCGCCGCTCCCTCCACCTCTTCCAGCGAGGCCACGGCGCCGGCCGCGACGGCCGCAGCGCCCGCGCCCCGGCCGAGCGACGGCGAGGACAAGGTCCTCAACATCTACAACTGGTCGGACTACATCGCCGAAGACACCATCGCGAACTTCGAGAAAGAGACGGGCATCAAGGTCCGCTACGACGTCTTCGACTCCAACGAAGTGCTCGAAGCCAAGCTGCTCGCCGGCAACACGGGCTACGACATCGTCGTCCCGTCCGCGCATTTCGTCGCGCGCCAGATCCAGGCCGGCATCTTCCAGCCGCTCGACAAGTCCAAGCTGCCGAACTACAAGAACCTCGACGCCGACGCGATGAAGGTGCTCGCCGGCTACGATCCCGGCAACCAGTACATCATCCCGTGGATGTGGGGCACGACGGGCATCGGCTACAACGTCGCGAAGATCGAGGAGCGCATGCCCGACGCGCCGGTCGATAGCTGGAAGATACTGTTCGATCCCGCCATCGTCTCGAAGTTCAAGGACTGCGGCGTCGTCATGCTCGACGCCCCGTCCGAAGTGTTCCCGTCCGCGCTGCGCTACCTCGGGCTGCCGACCGACAGCCAGAGCGCCGACGATCTCGCCAAGGTCGAAGATCTGGTGATGAAGGTGCGGCCGTCGATCAAGTACTTCCATTCCTCGCAGTACATCAACGATCTCGCGAACGGCGAAATCTGCCTCGTCCTCGGCTGGAGCGGCGACGTCTTCATCGCGCGCGACCGCGCCGCCGAGGCCAACAACGGCAACGAGATCGCCTACTCCGTGCCGCGCGAAGGCGCGCTGATGTGGTTCGATACGATGGCGATCCCCAAAGACGCGCCGCATCCCGACAACGCGCACAAGTTCATCGACTACATCCTGCGCCCCGAGGTGGTCGCGGCGATCACGAACTACGTGAACTATCCGAATGCGAACGCCGCCTCGCTGCCCTTCGTCAATGACGACATCAAGAACGACAAATCGGTCTATCCGGATCCGGAAACCAAGAAGAACCTGTTCCCGAATGTCGTGAACACGCCGGAGTACGACCGTCTCGTCACGCGGGCGTGGACGCGCATCAAGACGAACCAGTAAGCGCCGGCGACGATATACGAGGAGGAGGGGAGGCGGGCATGCAAGAAAGCAGGAAGCCCGAGCCGACGGCCGCCGAGCCATGGAAGGATCCGGCGGCCGTCCCCTACATCCGCATCCAGGACGTCACCAAGAAGTTCGGTGACTTCATCGCCGTCAACCGGGTCTCGCTGAACGTCTACAAGCAGGAGCTGTTCTGCCTGCTCGGCGGCTCGGGCTGCGGTAAGAGCACGCTGCTGCGCATGCTCGCAGGCTTCGAGGAACCGACGGCGGGCAGCATCTTCATCGACGGTCAGGACATGGCGGGCATCCCGCCGTATCGCCGTCCCGTCAACATGATGTTCCAGTCCTATGCGCTGTTCCCGCACATGACGGTGCAGGACAACGTCGCCTTCGGGCTCAAGCAGGATCACAAGCCCAAGCGCGAGATCCTCGATCGCGTCGCCGCGATGCTCGATCTGGTGAAGCTCGCCCCGTTCGCGAAGCGCAAGCCGCATCAGCTTTCCGGCGGCCAGCGCCAGCGCGTGGCGCTCGCGCGCTCGCTCGTCAAGGAGCCGAAGCTGTTGCTGCTCGACGAGCCGCTCGGCGCACTGGACCGCAAGCTGCGCGAATCGACGCAGTTCGAGCTGATGAACATCCAGGATAAGCTCGGCGTCACCTTCATCGTCGTCACCCACGATCAGGAAGAAGCGATGACGCTCGCGACGCGCATCGGGGTGATGAACCTCGGCCAGATCGTGCAGGTCGGCACGCCGAAGGAAATCTACGAGTTTCCGATCAGCCGCTTCGTCGCCGACTTCATCGGCACCGTGAACATGTTCGAGGGCCGCATCGTCGACGAGGACAACGACTACGTACGCATCGCCTCCGAGGAGGCCGGCTGCACGATCTTCATCAACCACGGCGTCGCCGCGCCGCCGAACGCGCAGCTCTGCGTCGCGGTGCGGCCGGAGAAGATCTCGATCACGCGCGAGGCGCCGGCGAATACCGCCGAGAACTGCGCCCAGGGCATCATCGACGGCATCGCCTACATGGGCGATCTGTCGGTGTTCAACGTCAAGCTCGACAGCGGCAAGCTGGTGAAGGTCACGCAGCCGAATCTCATCCGCCACGCCGAGGACGAGATCACCTGGGACCAGCGCGTGTGGGTGCACTGGGATCCGGCGAGCGGGGTGGTGCTCACCACATGAGCCGCCAGGGCTATCTGCCGCTCGGCGATCAACTGGCGGTCAGCGCCGAGCCGCTGGTGCGGCGGCTCGCCGGCATCACGCCGGTGCGGCTGCTCCTGAATCTGCTGGGCCGCATCGCGACCGGCCGCGGCCCCGTGATCGCCGTGCCCTACTTTTGGCTCATCCTGTTCTTCATGGTGCCCTTCCTGATCGTGCTGAAGATCTCCTTCGCCGATCAGCTCATCGCGCAGCCGCCCTACTCCTCGCTCCTCGAATGGACCGGAGAGCGCTATCTGACGCTCAAGCTCAACGTCGCGAACTACCTCTTTCTCGGCCAGGACCCGCTGTACTGGAAGGCCTATCTGCGCTCGGTGGAGATCGCGTTCTTCTCGGCGCTGATCTGCCTCGTCATCGGCTACCCGATGGCCTATGCGATGGCCCGCGCCGATCGCTCGCTGCGCGGGCTGCTGCTGATGCTCGTCGTGCTGCCGTTCTGGACGTCCTTCCTGCTGCGCGTCTACGCGTGGATCGGGCTGCTCAACAACACGGGCGTCATCAACAACGTGCTGCTCGCGCTCGGCCTCATCGACCGGCCGATCGTGATGATGCGCACGAACTTCGCGGTCTACATCGGCATCGTCTATTCTTATCTGCCGTTCATGATCCTGCCGCTGTATGCGACGCTCGAGAAAATGGATCTGACCCTACTCGAAGCGGCCGAGGACCTCGGCTGCCGCCCGTTCAAGGCCTTTCTGACGATCACGCTGCCGCTGTCCCTGCCGGGGATCATTGCGGGCTTTTCGCTAGTCTTCATTCCGGCGCTCGGCGAGTTCGTGATCCCGGATCTGCTCGGCGGCACGGAGACGCTGATGATCGGCAAGGTGCTGTGGGACGAGTTCTTCTCCAATCGCGCCTGGCCCATCGCCTCGGCGGTCGCGATCGCGATGCTGTCGCTGGTGCTCCTCATCATGGTTTTCCAGCACTGGCTGCAGCGGCGCGCCGCGGAGCCGGCATGAGCCGCGGCGTGCATCCCTCGCTGTGGGCCTGGCTGGTCGCGGGCTTCGCCTTCCTGTACGTGCCGATCGGCTCGCTGATCCTGTTCTCGTTCAACAAGTCGAAGCTCGTGACCGTATGGGGCGGCTTCTCGACCCGCTGGTACGAGTCGCTGATGCGGAACGAGCAGATCCTCGGCGCCGCCTGGCTGTCGGTCAAAATCGCGGCGACCAGCGCCTCGCTCGCCGTCGTGCTCGGCACGCTGGTGGCGGTGACGCTCGCGCGCTTCGGGCCGTTCCGCGGCCGCGCCCTGCTGTCGGGGCTCGCGACGGCGCCGCTCGTGATGCCCGAGGTCATCACCGGGCTGTCCCTGCTCCTGCTTTTCGTCGCGATGGAGCAGGCTTTCGGCTGGCCGGCGGGCCGCGGCACGCTGACGATCATCATCGCGCACACGACCTTCGCGCTCGCCTACGTCGCCGTCGTCGTGCAGTCGCGCCTGACCGGCATGGATCCCTCGATCGAGGAAGCGGCGATGGATCTCGGCGCCAGACCGGCAAAGGTGTTCTTCGTGATCACGCTGCCGATCATCCTGCCGGCGCTGGTCTCCGGCTTCCTGCTCGCGTTCACCTTGTCGCTGGACGATCTCGTGATCGCGAGCTTCGTCTCGGGCCCGGGCTCGACGACGCTGCCGATGGTGATCTATTCGAAGGTCCGCCTCGGCCTGTCCCC
This sequence comes from Gammaproteobacteria bacterium, assembly GCA_035325705.1. Lineage (GTDB taxonomy): Bacteria > Pseudomonadota > Gammaproteobacteria. The sequence goes on along the minus strand of DAOKZI010000012.1, from coordinate 80,491 downwards.
GGAAATCAACGCGCTCGCGAGCCTGCTCGTCCTCGTCGTCGCACTGGGCGTCGCGGCCGCCGGCGTCCTGATGAAACGCGCCGAACGCACGCGCGAACGCGATCAGCGGATGGCCTTGGAGCAATAGCGCGCGCCGGTGGCTGCTGATGTGCTGGGGTTGCCACAGAGAACACCGAGAACACCGAGAACACAGAGGAGGAGAGAGTGGGCCGTGCCCGCTTCGATGCCGTGCCTGCTTGATGCTTGCTGAACATGCGCTGCGCGCGGCCACGGAGGACACGGCGACGTCGTAGGCTGGGCTGACGAAGGAAGCCCAACATCGGGCGCCGAACGTTGGGCTTCCTTCGTCAGCCCAACCTACGTTTTCGATTTTTCTTCTCCGTGGTAGCGAAGCGCAAATCAGCGACTTTTCAGCCGAGCACGGTGTCGCGGCCGGCACGGCCCACCCTCATCTTCCTCTGTGTTCTCGGTGTTCTCTGTGGCAACCCCAGCACATCAGCCGCGATCACATCCAGCGCTCACAAAGGCTGTTGCTGCGTGATGCAGTGGACGTTGCCGCCGCCGTAGAGGATTTCGCGGCCAGGGACCTGGCGGATGGCGCGGTCCGGGAACTGCTCGGCGAGGATGCTCGCGGCGCGGGCGTCGGCGGGATCGCCGAAGGCGGGCAGGATGATCGCGCCGTTGACGATGAGAAAGTTCACGTAGGACGCAGCGAGGCGCAGGCCCGCGGGACGGGCTTGCGTGCCGGGCCGCGGCGCGACCTCGGCCGCTTCCTCCGCGCTCATCGCGATCGGCCGCGAGGGCATCGGCAGTTTCACGATCTCGAGCGCCCGCCCCCGCGCATCGCGCATCGCCGAGAGGCGCTGCCGAGCCGCTCGCGAGATCGGGTGCTGCGGGTCGCTCTCGTCGTCGGTCCACGCGAGCGCGACGACGCCCGGGCGCAGGAAGCAGCACAGATTGTCGACGTGGCCGTCCGTCTCGTCGTTGTACACGCCCTGCCCCAGCCACAGCACTTTCGACACGCCCAGATACTCGCGCAGCCGCGTTTCGACGTCTTCACGGCTCAGCGCCGGATTGCGGTTGCGGTTCAGCAGGCACTGCTCGGTGGTGAGGCAGCTCCCCTCGCCGTCGACGTGGATGGCGCCGCCTTCGAGCACCAGCGGCGCGCGGTAGCGCACGAGGCGCTCGAGATCGGCGATCTTCGCCGCCACCAGATCGTCCTGCGCCCACGACGCATAGAGCCCGCCGTCGTGGCCACCCCAGGCATTGAAGATCCAGTCGACGGCGCGCACTTCGCCGCTCGCGTGGCGCACGAAGCTCGGGCCCGTGTCGCGCAGCCAGGCGTCGTCGGTCGTCAGCTCGACGAGCCGCACGCGCGGCACCAGCAGCGCGCGCGCGCGCTCGTAATGCCGGGCGGACACGCCGAGCGTCACGTCCTCGTGATCGGCGATGGTGTTGGCGACGCAGGCAAAGGCGTGTTGGGCGGGCACGGCGTCGAGGCGCCAGTTGTCGGGACGCTCGGGCCAGGCCATCCAGATCTGCGCCTGCGGCGCCCATTCGGCCGGCATCGCATAGCCATCCGCGGCGGGCGTGCTCGAAGACAGACGATCCATGGCCGCATCCTAGCAGGCCGCCCGCGGTCCCGGGCCGCGGTGCGCCGGGAGCGGGCCAGCGGACCCAAGCACGAGGTCACGCATTATCATGGGGCCATGTCCCCCGCCGCCGCCATGAACCCCGTCCGCGACTTTCCCGCCGCGAGCCTCGAGGTCCTCCACGCGCGCGAGACGGCGCGCTACGTCGCGGCCAATCCCGAATCGGCGCGGCTCGCCGAACTCGCCGGCGCGCACTGGTTCGCCGGTGCGCCGCTGCACTGGATGCGCGACTGGCCGCTGCCCTTTCCGCTGTTCGTGCGCGAGGCCGAAGGCGCGGCCTTCACCGACGTCGACGGCCATCGCTACGCGGATTTCTGCCTCGGCGACACCGGCGCGATGTTCGGTCACAGTCCGCCGCCCGTCGCCGCCGCGCTCGCGGCGCAGGCCGCGCGCGGCCTCACGACCATGCTGCCGAGCCCGGATGCCGCCTGGGTCGGCGCCGAGCTCGCGCGGCGCTTCGGCCTGCCGCTGTGGCAGATCGCAACGACGGCCTCGGACGCGAACCGCTTCCTCCTGCGCTGGGTGCGCGCGGCGACGGGCCGCCGTCACATCCTCGTCTTCGACGGCTGCTATCACGGCGCAGTCGACGACGCTTTCGTGCGCCTCGTCGACGGCGCGGCGCGGCCGGCGCCGGGCCTGTTGGGGCAGGTGCAGGATCTGACGGCGACGACGCGCGTCGTGCCCTTCAACGATCTCGATGCGCTCGCCGCCGCGCTCGCCGACGGCGCGGTCGCCGCCGTGCTGTGCGAGCCGGCGCTGACGAACCTCGGCCTGGTGCTGCCCGACCCGGGCTTCCACGCGGCGCTGCGCGAGCTCACGCGCCGCCGCGGCACGCTGCTCGTGCTCGACGAGACGCACACGCTGTCGAGCGGGCCGGGCGGCTACGCGCGCGCCCACGGTCTCGAGCCGGACGCGCTGGTGATCGGCAAGGCGATCGCGGGCGGACTGCCCTGCGCGGTCTACGGTCTCAGCGCCGCGCTGGCCGACGCGATGCACGCGGCCTGGCGGGCGGCGCCCGCGGGCCGCACCGGCATCGGCACGACGCTGTCGGCGAATCCGCTGCAGCTCGTCGCGCTGCGCGCCACGCTCGAGCAGGTGATGAGCGAGGAGGCCTATGTGCGGATGATCGGGCTCGCCGCGCGGCTCGCCGACGCGCTGCGCGCCGTGTTCGCGCGCCACGATCTCGACTGGTGCGTGACGCAGCTCGGCGCGCGCTGCGAGTTCCAGTGCACGGGACGCCCGCCGCGCACGGCGCGCGAAGCGGAAGCCGCGGCGCAGCCGGCGATCGAACGTCTGCTGCACCTCTACCTGCTGAACCGCGGGCTCGCGATCGCGCCGTTCCACAACATGATGCTGGCGAGCCCGGTGACGAAGCTCGACGCGGTCGTCGCCCTGGCCGAGGCCATCGACGCCTGCCTCACCGAAGCCGGCACGCCGGCGCATGCGACTTTCGCGCAACCGCCGCCCTGCCGCTGAGGCCTTGACGACACGACTACCCGCGGCTCCCAGAGCCGAGCTCACCCGACATCCGGAGCATTTCGATGATTGATCACCGCGCGTCGCCCGACGAAGCCCGCGAGTTCCTCGCCGAGAATCCCGACATCCGCCACGTGCAGATGATGCTGGTGGATCACAACGGCGTGCTGCGCGGGAAATCCCTGCGGCGGCACGAACTGATGGCGCTGTACGAGTGCGGCCGCCCGCTGCCGAGCTCGATCGCGGCGCTGACCTTGGACGGCGACGATGCCGAGAACACGGGCCTGCTGTGGGAGGTCGGCGACATGGACTGCCTCGCGTTCCCGGTGCCGGGCACGCTGCTGCGCAGCCCCTGGCTCGCGGCGCCGACGGCGCAGGTGCTCGTGATGCTCGATCCCGAGCTCGGCATGCCCTCGGCCGCGGCCGATCCGCGCCTCGCCGCGCTCCGCGTGATCGAGCGCCTGAAGAAGAACGATTTGAATCCCGTGATGGCGGTCGAGCTCGAGTTCTATCTGCTCGAGGCCGCGAGCCTGAAGCAGCGGCCACCGGTCCCCGTCGCACCGCGCGGCGCGCATCCGCACGTCTACAGCATCGACGAGGTCGAGGCGCTAGCCCCGTTCTTCGACGACATCTACCGCGCCTGCGACGTGCAGCATCTCCCGGCGGAGACGGCGATATCGGAGTTCGGACCGGGCCAGCTCGAAATCACGCTGACGCATCGCACCGAGGCGATCCGCGCGCTCGACGAAGCGACGCTGTACCGGCGCCTGGTCAAGGGCGTCGCAGCCAGGCACGGCTATCTCGCCTGCTTCATGGCGAAACCTTTCGGCGGTCACGCCGGCTCGGGCACGCATCTGCATCTGAGCCTCGACGATCGCGCCGGCCGCAACCTGTTCGCGGACGAGGATCCCGCCGGCACGCCGGCGCTGCGCCACGCCATCGGCGGCATGGCCGAGACGGCCGCGGACATGATGGCGCTGTTCGCGCCGCACGCGAACTCCTACCGCCGCTTCACCTCGAACAGCTATGCACCGCTGTTCCCGACCTGGGGCATCAACAACCGCACCGTCTCGATGCGCATCCCGACCGGCCCGGCCGACACGCGCCACGTCGAGCATCGGATCTGCGGGGCGGACGCGAACTGCTATCTCGCGGCGGCCGCGGTGCTCGCCGGCGTCGATCACGGCATCGATCGCGAGATCGATCCCGGCACGCCGGTGTCCGGCGACGGTTATCAAGTCACCGACGCGCCGCCGCTGCCCGTGCACTGGCCGATGGCGATCGAGCGCTTCGCGCAGTCGCCGATCGCGAAAGATTATTTCGGCAAGCGTTTCGTCGAGGTCTATTCGGCGGTGAAGCGCACCGAGTCGCAGCGCTATCTCGCGGAAATCAGCAGCCAGGACTACGACTGGTATCTGCAGACGGTGTGAGCCGATGGAGCTGTCCGTTCTCGATCTGTTCAAGATCGGCATCGGCCCGTCGAGCTCGCACACGGTGGGCCCGATGGTCGCGAGCGGACGCTTCGTGCACGCGCTGCTGGCGCGCGCGGGCGGCGCGCCGATCGCGCGCATCGCGGTCGCGCTCTACGGCTCGCTCGCCTGGACGGGCAAGGGGCATGCGACCGATCGCGCCGTGCTGCTCGGCCTGTCCGGCGAACGGCCCGACGAGATCACGCCGGCACGCATCGCGGAAATCGTCGCGCGCTACGAACACGAGCGCGCGCTACGCCTGCCGGACGGCAGCCTCATCCCGTTCACGGCCTCGGATATCGAGTGGCGGCGTGAGGAGACGCTGCCCTTCCACCCGAACGGCATGCGCTTCCACGGCTATGCCGCGGACGGCGGGCTGCTGTTGGCCGACACCTGGTACTCCGTCGGCGGCGGGTTCGTGATCTCGGAAGCCGAGACGCAGACCCCGGCCGGAACCGCGCCGGAGGGTCCCGCGCTGCCCTTTCCCTTCGCTTCGGCGACGGAGCTGCTCGCGCTGGGCGCGCGCCACGATCTCCCGATCGCCGAGCTCGTGATGGCGAACGAGGGCGCGTTCCGGCCCGCGGCCGAGACCGAGGCGAAGCTCGATGCGATCTGGGCGGCGATGGACGACTGCATCGCGCGCGGCCTGCGCACGGGCGGCGTGCTGCCGGGCGGGCTCAAGGTGAAACGTCGCGCGGCGGACATGTACCGGCGCCTGTCCTCGGCGCCGGGCGAGGCGCACCTCGCCGCGCTCGATTGGCTGAACGTCTGGGCGCTGGCGGTCAACGAGGAGAACGCGGCCGGCGGCCGCGTCGTCACCGCGCCGACCAACGGCGCGGCCGGCATCGTGCCGGCGGTGCTGAAGTACTGCACGGTGTTCGTGAAGGACGAGCCCGCGCTGGTGCGCCGCTTTCTGCTCACGGCCGGCGCGATCGGCATGCTCTACAAGCGCAACGCCTCGCTGTCCGCGGCCGAGATGGGCTGTCAGGGCGAAGTCGGCGTCGCCTGCTCGATGGCCGCCGCCGGCCTCGCCGCGGTGCTCGGCGGCAGCAACGCGCAGATCGAGAACGCCGCCGAGATCGGCATGGAGCACAACCTCGGCCTCACCTGCGATCCGATCAAGGGCCTGGTACAAATCCCCTGCATCGAGCGCAACACGATGGGCGCCGTCAAGGCCGTCAACGCCGCGCGCCTCGCCGTACTGCACGGCGACGGCACGCACCGGGTCTCGCTCGACTCCGTGATCCGCACGATGAAGCAGACCGGCCTCGACATGCAGTCGCGCTACAAGGAAACCTCGACCGGCGGCCTCGCCGTCAACGTGCCGGACTGCTGAACATGGCTCCGTGGCAGGTTCTGGCGGCGGCATTCGGGTGCGCCTATGTTCCTTGAAACGCCCTGTTAATCTAGCTACGGAGGACACGGAGGGCACGGAGGAAGAATGGGATTGACGGAAAACTTCCGTGATACCCGCGCCAATGGTCGCGCCGGAGTAGCGAGGCGCAGACCCATCAATCTCTTCCTCCGTGCCCTCCGTGTCCTCCGTGGCTAGATTCAGCCAGCATATCCGCGGCGAAGATCCCGGGAGGCGCGGCGTTCAAGGCGGCGATCGTTTCGTACTAGACCGGGGTCCGCCGCTCGCCAAGAATTGGCGGACGAATAGCCCGTGACGGCCGTGGTGGCCCGACGCGGGCAGCGCAAGACTGACGCGAGGAGCTGACATCATGATCGACACGAAGACGGGCGCCCGCGGCGCCCCTGCACCGCTGAAACTCGACGCCGCCGTGATCGGCGCCGGCGTCGCGGGCCTGTACCAGGTATACCAGCTACGCAAGCTGGGACTTTCGGTGAAGGGCTTCGACACGGCGTCTAACGTCGGCGGGACCTGGTACTGGAACCGCTATCCCGGCGCGAAGTTCGACTCGGAGTGCTACATCTACCAGTATCTGTTCGACGAGGATCTGTACAAGGACTGGAGCTGGAGCGAGCGCTTCCCCGGCCAGCCGGAAATCGAACGCTGGATGAACTACGTCGCCGATCGGCTCGATCTGCGCAAGGACTTCCAGTTCGAGACCACGATAAAGTCCGCGCACTACGACGAGGCGACGGGCCGCTGGACATTGACGACGGACCGCGGCCAGCTCATCGATACGCAGTTCGTCATCTCCTGCTGCGGCATGCTGTCGGCCCCGCTCGAGCGCGTGTTCGAGGGACAGGAGAGCTTCAAGGGGCGCCTGTTCCACACCGGCCGCTGGCCCAAGGAAGCGCTCGACTTCTCCGATCAGCGCGTCGGCGTCGTCGGCGTCGGTGCGACGGGGATCCAGGTGATCCAGACCATCGCGCCGCGCACTAAGGAGCTCACCGTGTTCGTGCGCACGCCGCAGTACATCAGCCCGATGGTGAACCCGTCCTACGGGCCGCAGGAAGCGACGGCCTACAAGGCGCGCTTCGAGGAGCTGAAGAGCACGCTGCCGCATACCTTCAGCGGCTTCGAGTTCGAGTTTCCCACCGGCGCGTGGCGGGATCTGACGCCGGCCGAGCGGCGGCAGCGCATGGAGGACAACTGGGCCTGGGGCTCGCTGAAGCTGTGGCTCGCGACCTGCCCCGAGCTCTTCACGGATCCCGAGGTCAACGAGGAAGTGTCGGAGTTCGTGCGCGAGAAGATGCGCGAGCGCCTGAAAGATCCCGAGCTCTGCGAGCTGCTGATCCCGACCGACTACGGCTTCGGCACGCATCGCGTGCCGCTCGAGAGCAATTATCTCGAGGTCTATCACCGGCCGAACGTGCGCGCGGTGAGCGTGAAGCAGAACCCGATCGAACGCGTAGTGCCGGAAGGCGTGCGGCTCGCCGACGGCACGGTGTACGAGCTCGACGTGCTGATCCTCGCGACGGGCTTCGACGCGGGCTCGGGCGCACTGACGCGCATCGACGTCCGCGGCCGCGGCGGTCGCGCGCTGAAGGACGACTGGGGTCGCGACATCCGCACCGCCTACGGCCTGCAGATCCATGGCTATCCGAACCTGTTCACGACCGGGGCGCCGCTCGCGCCGTCGGCGGCGCTGTGCAATATGACGACCTGCCTGCAGCAGCAGACGGAATGGATCACGGCCTTCATCGCCCATCTGCGCCAGCAGGGCAAGCAGATCGCCGAAGCGAGCAAGGAGCTCGAAGACCACTGGGTGGCGCACCACGACGAGGTCGCGAACGCGACGCTGGTGACGAAGACGAATTCCTGGTACATGGGCTCGAACGTCGAAGGCAAGCCGCGGCGTCTGTTGTCCTACATCGGCGGCGTCGGCCAGTACCGCCAGAAGTGCGAGGAGCTCGCCGCCCGGCAGTACGCCGGCTTCGAGCTGCGCTGAGCCGCGGCGCGCGCGTCGCCCGGCGTTCCCTCGTGCCCGGTGCGGCGTTCGCCGACGCCGCGCCGGCACTGCCGATCCCCTCGCTCGAATTGACACGCGCGGCACGCCTGCTAGATTCCAGCGGCACGCGCTGTTCCCAGTACTCGACAATCGGATCCGCCGGACGGTCGCGCGTGTCCGCCGGTGAGGGCACCGCGCATGGGCCGACTCATCACGCCGACCGAACTGCCCGACTGGTTGCCCGGTGAGGTGGTCTGCGCCAGCGACGCGCTGGGCTGGTGCGACGTGGCGATGCGCGGCTATCGCTACCTCGGCCAGGACGTCTACATCCCGCCGATGCGCGACTACATGATCGTGTCCTATCGCCGCGGGCTGACGCCGATGGAACGCCGCTTCGACGGCGCGTGGACGCAGACGCGCTGCGCGCCGGGCAGCCTCTCGCTCCTGACCCGCGCGCAGCGTTCGAACTGGAACTGGAGCGAGCACATCGAGGTCTCGCACGTCTATCTGACCGAGGATCTCCTCGCGAAGCTCGCGTCCGAGGCGCTGGACAAGCAGATCGCGGACGTGCGCCTGCGCGACGTGCTCAAGGTCGAGGATCCCGTGCTGACCGCCGGCGTCGAAGCGATCCAGCGCGAAGCCGCGACGCAGTCCTTCGGCGGCAAGCTCTACGTCGAGGCGATCGCGACCCAGCTCTCGCTGCACCTGCTGCGCAACTACGCCGAGCTGCGCGTCGAGGTGCGTGAGGATCAGAGCCGGCTCAGCGCGCTGCAGCGCCGGCGCATCGCCGACTACGTCGATGCGCATCTCGAAGAGGCACTGGCCCTGCAGACGCTCGCGAGCGTCGCTGGGCTCGGGCTCGCGAGCTTCACGCGCCGCTTTCGCGCGAGCTTCGGCTGCGCGCCGCACGCCTGGGTAATGACGCGACGCGTCGAGCGCGCGCGCCGGCTGCTCGCCGAACCGCGCCGCGCTTTGAAGCAGATCGCGAGCGACTGCGGCTTTGCCGATCAGGCGCACATGACGCGCGTGTTCCGCGCCCGCCTCGGCACCACGCCGGGCGCGCTGCGCGCGAAAGCGGCGCGCTGAAGCAGACACTCGTGACAGCCATGCATCGCTATACCGCGCGCATCGAATGGCAGCGCGACGCCGGCGACTTCGCCCGCGGCCGCTACAGCCGCGTCCACCGCTGGCAGTTCGACGGCGGCATCAGCGTCGCGGCCTCGGCCTCGCCGCAGGTCGTGCCGCTGCCGTTTGCGAGCCGCGCCGCGATCGATCCCGAGGAAGCGCTCGTTGCCGCGGCGTCGAGCTGCCACATGCTCACCTTCGTCCACCTCGCGTCGAAGCAGGGCTACGTCGTCGAGCGCTACGCCGACGACGCGGAAGGCTACATGGAGAAGAACGCGCGCGGCCGCTACGCCATCACGCGCATCGTCCTGCACCCCGCGATCGTCTTCGGCGGCGAACGCGTCCCGAATCGCGCGCAGCTCGACGCCTTGCATCACGCCGCGCACGAGGAGTGCTACATCGCGAATTCGATCGTGGCGGAAGTCGAGGTGGTGGCGGCCGGCGAGGTGTGAGCGGCGGCGCGTTTCCCTGTAGCCTGGATGAGCGCAGCGAATCCTGGATCGATCTCGACGCGGCCGATGGCGTCAACGGGCTCCGCGGGGTTTACGCCGGATCGGGCGCGCGTGCGCGGTGAAAGACCGAACCTCAATTTGCTTGCGCTCATCCGGCGCTACAGGAACACGCGGGATCTCTTCGTAGCCCGGATGAGCGCAGCGAATCCGGGATCGACTTCGACGCGGCCGATGGCGCTAACGGGCTCTGCGGTGTTTACGCCGGATCGGGGCGCGCATGCGCGGTGAAAGATCGAACCCCGGATTCGCTGCGCTCATCCGGGCTACGAAGATTCGTGCCGGACTTGCCGCACCCTATGACCGGGGGCGAACGCGGCGTGCCAGACCGAGCAGGCCGGCGCCGAACAGCCAGCCTGCGGCCGGCAGCGGCACCGGGGCGACGGCAGCCGTCAGTACGACCGAGTGATCGAGGTACTCGACTGCGAAACTCACGCGCGGATCGAAGCCGAGCCAGACCAGATCGTCGAAGACGCCCGTGCGGTCGCTCGCATCGGCGACGCCGTCGTCGAAGGTGACGATCGTGTAGCGATCGCCGTCCAGCGGGTTGTAGCCGCCGACGCTGGACACCTGCAAAGTACCGGCGAGAGTGAGATTGCCGGCGACGTCGATCGTGTCGATGTCGAGCAGGCCGGCGAGATCGAAGGCCGTCGTGCCCGCCGCCGTCTGCGTGTAGTGGCCGGCAATGGCGAGCGCGCCGGTCTCGCCGGCGCGGCCTGCCCGCACCTCACCCGCGTTGAGGAGTGCACGACCCGTCGCCGGATCGTAGGTGCCCGTGCCCTGGAGGATGCCGTGATTCTGCAGATCGCTTGCGTGCAGCCCTGCGAAGCTCGCGCCGTCGGCGGTCGTGATCGTCCCTTCGTTATCGAAGGCGGTGCTGAGGCGCAGCGTCCCGGCGTTCACGTTGATCTCGCCGGTATCGGTGTTGTTGAAGACGATGAAGGCATCCACCGTCGTCACCGTGTTCCCTTGCTTGTTATAGGTGCCGGCGTTGTTGATCGCATGCGGTCCTCCGGCGAAGCGCGCGAACGCCGAATCGAAGGTGTTCTCGTCGTTGAAGGTGCCGTCGTTGTTCAGCGTGCCGCCGTTCCAGAAGCGGATCGCGCCGTTGCCGGCCGCGGTGTTACCGGACCAGGTCGTCGTACCCTCCAGGTTCAGCACGCGGCCGCCGAGCAGCGTCTTCGTGTTCGCGCCCGAGATTTCGACATCACCGGTCAAGGTCGTACTCGCGGCGCCGGACAGCGTACCGCCCGTCCACGTGACCGGCCCTTGGAACGTGTGATCGCTGCCGGCCAGCGTGCTGCCGCTGATCAGGACGTTCGAGGTGTGCGTGCCGCCGTTCACGGTCAGGGTAGCGTCGCCGCCGACGTTGTCGGTGCTGAGGATCAAGGTGCCGAGGCCGCTCGTCGTCGCATTGTCCAGCGTGCTGCTGCCGTTGCGGAATTCCAGCGTGGTACCGGCCGCGAGCTGGAACAGTCCCGTGCTGGTGCCGCCGGCCAGCATCAAGGTGCCGGCGTTCACATTCACGGTGCCGCTGTTGTTGAAGGCGACGCCGCCGTCGACCGTCGTCACCGTGTTCGACTGCTTGTTGTAGGTGCCGAGATTGTTGAAGTTGTGCGGGCCGCCGACGTTGTGCTCGATGAACGAGGCGAAAGCGTTCGCATCGTTGAACGTACCGTTGTTGTTGATCGTTCCCCCGTTCCAGAAGCGAATCGCGCCGTTGTTGGCCGCGGTATTGCCGGACCAGGTCGTCGTCCCGTTCAGGTTCAGGATCCGGCCGCCCAGCAGGGTCTTGAGACCGGGGCCCGACAGCGCCGCGTCCGTGACCGTCGTGCTCGCGGCACCGGACAGCGTGCCGCCGCTCCACGTGAAAGCGCCCTGAAACGTGTGATCGCTGCCGGTCAGCGTGCTGCCGCTGAACACGACCGCCGCCGTGTGCGTGCCGCCGTTCACGGCGACCGTCGCATCGCCGCCGACGTTGTCGGTGCTGACGATCAAGGTGCCGAGGCCGCTCGTCGTCGCATTGTCGAGCGTGCTGCTGCCGTTGCGGAATTCCAGCGCGGCGCCGGCCGCGAGCTGGAACAGTCCCGTGCTGGTGCCGCCGGCCAGCATCAAGGTGCCGGCATTCACATTCACGGTGCCGCTGTTGTTGAAGGCGACGAATTGCTCGACGGTCGTCACCGTGTTCGACTGCTTGTTATAGGTACCGACGTTGTTGAAGTTGTGCGGGCCGCCGGCGTTGTGCTCGATGAACGAGGCGAAGCCGTTCGCATCGTTGAAGGTACCGTTGTTGTTCAGTGTGCCGCCGTTCCAGAAGCGGATTGCACCATTGTTCGCGGCCGTGTTGCCGGACCAGGTCGTGGTGCCGTTGAGGTTCACCGTGCGGCCGCCGAGTAGCACCTTGAGACCGGGGCCGCTCAGCGCCAGCGCAGCGTCGAACTGCGAGGTGCCGGTGCCGCTGTGCGTGCCCGTCGACCACGTCGAGTCGCCCGTGACGATCAGCGTGCCCGTGCCGGCGAGCGTGCCGCCGCCCTGCGTCAGGCCGAGGATGCTCGTATCGGTGTCGAGCTGTGCGGTGCCGGCATTGATGACCGCGACGTCCGCCGTGCCCGGCGGACCCGCTGGCGTCCAGTTGCCGCCGTCCGTCCAGTTGCCGTTGACGCCGTTCCAGGTCAGGGCCGCTGCCGGGCCGACGGAGGCCAGACTCAGCGCAGCCGCGCACAGCGGCCACGAGCCGAAGAACGATCGGCGAGGGGAATTCATGCCTGCTTCCTCCAGGGGGGATTGCCGCCGCGACGGCCTTGTTATCGTTGGTACCCAGAGCAGGTTCGCATCGTGTGGCGATAGCGAGCGTGGGGCTAAGCGTAGCCGCGCGCATGCCGGCCGGCAATGTGCGCCGGGTTCGTACGCTCGCGAGTTGCGTGCCTGCTTCACAGAAACGCGGCTCGGACAGCTCCCCTCTTTCGCGCAGCGTAGGCTCGCACCTACACGGAGCTCGTCGGAGCGCGCATGGGAAAGCGCATCGGCTCAATCCGCGGGCTCAATCCGGGACACCCATCGAACTCTTTCACCGCCTGCGCGCGCCCGATACGGTACGAGCGTCGCGGGGATCCGTTGGTGCTATGTGACGGGTCAAAGCCGATCCCGGATTCGCTGCGCTCATCCGGGCTACAGGAAAATGCGAACGTCTTCGTAGCCCAGCAGATGAGCACAAGCGAATCCGGGGTTCGGCTTTTCACCGCCTACGGTGCTTGATCCGGCACGAATGCCGCGGCAGTCCGTTGGCACCATCGGCCGCATCGAGGTGGATCCCGGATTCGCTGCGCTTCCGGGCTACGAAGATTCGTGGCGCGGGCATGCCGCCAAACCACGTCGGGCGCCGGCGGAATCCCAAGCCTGTACGCGACGGCGTAGACTGCCCCCATGATCGACACCGCTACTCTGCTCAGCGCCGGTGCGCAGCGCATCGTCGAGCTGCTCAATCGCTATCTCGATGCGCGGCGCGCCACGCGCGCGCAGCGCCGCGAGCTGCTGCGCGATCTGCACGGCGCCTTGCTCGAAGTCGATGCGGACTACCGCCGCCTCTTCACGGCGCTCGATGAGTCGCTCGAAGCGCTTGCAGCAGAGCCCGATCGCGCCGCGGCACAGCGCGCCATGCGCGAGGCGACGCGCAAGCTGCGCGCCGAGCGCGAGCACTACGACGCGGCCCGCACCAGCATCCGCGCGCTGTCGCGCAACCTGATGCTGTTCACCGAGGACGCAGCGACCCGCTATTACCTATGGGCGGTCGTCGCCTACATGCTCGACGAGGATCCCGGCATCGGCTTCCCGAGCAATGTCCCGGCGGCCGTCAGCAAGCTGGTCGCGCGCGACATCGGCGCGCTGACGCGCACGCCGAGCTCGGTGGTGCTGAAAGCACTGGAGGACGGGCGTACGCCCGATCAAGTCCTCGCACTGCTGCGCGAGCGGCGGCAGCAGATGAAACGTTTCCTCGATTACGCGATCGAGCAGTACACCTACCTGCTCGCGCGTGAGCTCGCGTGAGACTCGCGGACAAGATCGCGATCGTCACCGGCGGCGCCTCGGGTTTCGGCGCCGGCATCGCACGCAAGTTCGTCGCCGAGGGCGCCCGCGTGCTGATTGCCGATCGCGATCTCGAGCGCGCGAACGAAGTCGCCGCCGGTCTCGGCCCGCGCGCGAGCGCCTGCGCAGTCGACGTGGCGCAGGCCGAGGAAGTCGCGGCGATGCTGGCGCATGCCGAGCGCGCGTTCGGCCCGCTCGACATTCTCGTCAACAACGCGGGCATCGGCCATTCCCCGCAGCCGCTGGAGGAGGTGCCCGACTCGCTCTTCGAACGCCTGTACGCCGTCAACATGAAGGCGATCTACTTCGCGCTGCGCGAGGCCGTGCCGCGCTTCAAGGCGCGCGCCGCCGGCGTCGACGGCATTCGCGGCGTCGTGTTGAACATCGCCTCGACCGGGGGCGTCAGCCCGCGGCCGCGGCTCGCGTGGTACAACGCGAGCAAGGGCTGGGTGATCGCGGCGACGCGGGCCGCGGCCATCGAGCTCGCGCCCTTCGGCATCCGCGTCAATGCGCTGAATCCCGTTGCGGGCGACACGCCGCTGCTCGCGACCTTCATGGGCGAGGACACGCCGGACATGCGCGCGAAATTTCTCGCCTCGATCCCGCTCGGCCGCTTCTCGCGGCCGGACGACATCGCGAACGCCGCCTGCTATCTGTGCAGCGACGAAGCGTCGATGCTCACGGGCGTGTGCATGGAGGTCGACGGCGGACGCTGCATCTGAAACCGCGATCGCCGCCCGCGCGACACGGAGCGCTTCGCTTATAGTGTGCGCATGAAATCCTCACGCTCGGCTCCACGCCATCGACGTGGTTCAGTAGGCCGCTGCGCGCGCCGCCGAAGGCCGGCGAGCTCATCCCGGCGAGCACGGCGGTGATCGGCGTCACTTTAGGCCGGATCGCGGCGCAGTGCGCGATGGCGCTGATCGGTCTCGTACACGCGGCCGCGGCCTACTTCTATTTCAGCAAGGATCGCCGCGCCTGGCGCTGGACGCTGGCCTGGCTCGCGTGCACGGCGTTCTGCATCCTGGCCCTGCGCTACCTGCCGTGGCTCGCGGTCACGCTGTTCGCTGCCGCGCTGGCGGCCTGGACCTGGTGGTGGCGCTCGATCCGACCCTCGCTCACGCATCAATGGGTCAGCGAAAACGCGCGCCAGGCCACCGCACGGGTGATCGATGAGGTGCTGGTGGTGCAAGACTTCCGCAACTTCGAGTGGCTCTCGGGGAGGGAATGCGTGCCGCGCTGGGAGGTGCGGCGCTTTCCGCTCGCCGAGTTGAGCGCGGTGGATCTCTTCGTCTCGACCTGGGGCGATCCGCGCGTCGCGCATCTGATCGTGAGCTTCGTCTTCGGCGAGCGCGAGCCGCTCGCTTTTTCGATCGAGACGCGCCGCGAAAGCAGCGAGCGCTGGTCGATGCTGGCCGGTTTCATGCGCTCCTACGAGCTGATCCTGATCGCCGCGGATGAGCGCGACGTGATCCGCGTGCGCAGCAATCGCCGCGGCGAAGACGTGCGTCGCTACCGGCTCGAGACCACCCCGCAAATGCGGCGCAGTCTGCTCGAACACTACGTCCAAGAGATGAACGAGCTCGCGCAGCGCCCGCGCTTCTACAACACGCTGTTCCGCAACTGCACCACCGAGGTCGTGCGCATTCTGCGCGCCGCCGGACGTCCGGTGCCTGCGAACTGGGAAATCATCGCCTCGGGCCTGGTGCCGATGTACCTGCACCATCTCGGGCTGCTCGAGGACAAGCGGCCGTTCGCCGCGGTTCACGCCGCCGCCGACATAGGACCGGCGGCGCGCGCCGCAGAAGACGATCCGGCGTTCTGGAAACGGATCAGGGAAGCACGGCCCGTAGCGCCCGAGCCGATACACGCGGTAGCGACGCCGGCCGCGCCGCCGTGAACGAGGCCTACGGCGCCGCTCGGGCCGGACGCGGCGCGCTGTCCCGACCGGGCTCAGCAGCCGCTCAGCGCTTCCACGACCATCCCAGCATCACCGAATCCACGCGCGCTTCGAGGCGTTCGTGCCCACCGACGCCGAGCAGCGCGGTGGCCGAGGGGCCGCGGAACGGCGCGGCGATGTAGCGGTTGTAGCCCATGTGGAATTCGTTGCCGGCGGCCGGCCGCCAGGTGAAACCGGCGGCGACCTGGTGCTCGGCGTTCGGCGTCAGCATGTTCATCGTCACCGAGTTCAGGCCGGTATCGCGCTGCGTCTGCGGGCCGTAGGCATAGCCGAAGCGCAGCGTGAACGCGGGTTTGAAATCATAGACGAAGGCCGTGCGGAAATTGTTCTGGTTCTCCCAGTTGAAGCCCGATCCCTTGCTGCTGCCGAGCGGGCTGCCCAGCGGGTCGAGCAGCGTCGCGAGCACGCCGTTGCCGACGGCCGGCACGTCGCCGAAGTTGATGCGCTGATAGTCGAAGGTCCAGCGCAGCCGGGGCAAGACGCGCCATGCGAAGCCGACGGAGTAGTTCTCCGGGATGTCGAGCTGGCCGTCGGCGAGGAGTCCTTCGTATTGCTCGAACTCGTCCATATACACGCGGCTCGCCCACGCCGCGCCCAGCGTGAAGCCCGGCCGCAGCTCGCCCAGCCAGCCGACGCGCACACCGATGCCGAGCGCCCAGTCCCAGCCGCGGTTCGTCAAATCGGTGGGCCGCTGCGAGAACGGCGCAAAGGCCTGGAAGCCGTAAGCCTCGAAGCGCTGCACGGTCAACAGCGGCGCGATGCCGAGCGTATGCCCCGGTGCGACTTCACGGGCCACGCCGGGCGCGATCACGAGCTGCATGATGTCGAGGCCGAGCTTGTCGCAGCCGAAGAGGAAGTTCGCGGGCTTGTCGTTGCAGCGATCGGGCGCGAAGTTCGAGCCGCGCACGCCGTTGTGGCCGCGGTATTCGGTGTTGAGGCCGCCGTTGCCGTAAATCGTCAGGCCCCATGCGGAGCGCTCATCGATCCGCCGGCTCACTGCCCCCTCCGGCAGCACGAAGAACTCGTTGTCGCTGTCGGAAGTCATGTCATAGATGCTGTTCGAGCCCGTGCGCTTGATGCGCGCTTGCGGCAGGAAGAGCTCGCCGCCGATGTCCACGCGATTACCGGCCGCGAGCCATTTCGCCGGGTTCGATGCCCCGGCGAACGCGTCCTCGGCATAGGCCGTGGTAGCACCGGCCATGTGCCGCGCCGTCGGGCCGTAGCCCATTGCGAAATAGCCGCCCCCTGCCTGCGCCGCCGCGGAGGCGAAAACGGCGGCAAACGCGACCCCCGACTTGATCCAGTTTCTCGTTTTCATGCGCAGTCGCCTGATTTGGCTTCGCGAAGCGTACAGCGGACCGGCGCGTGCGCCAGCGACGGAGAGGCGCCGAGACGACCTGGATCAAGAAAACCGCAGGGCCGCGGTGTCGACTAGGCCGGAAATGCGCGACGAGACGCGAGGCGGAAAGGACGTGAGGGCCGGCGGCGCGTGACGATGCTAAGGTGCAGGCTCCGCCGTACAGCCACGGGAGCGAACACCATGCGCCTGCATACCCTCGACGAATACGCCGCGAAATATCAATACCTGCGCCTGCGGCGCGAGGACGGCATCCTGCAGGTGACGATGCATACCGAGGGCAGCGATCTGATCTGGGGCTTCGGCCCGCACCAGGAGCTCGGCTACTGCTTCGGCGACATCGCGAGCGACCCGGAAAACAAGGTCGTCATCCTCACCGGCAGCGGCGACACCTTCATCCACCGCGAAGATCTCGGCGGCGGCAAGGTCGACGCGCGCGCCTGGGGCGAGCACGTGCTGCCCGACGCGAAGCGCCTGCTGATGAACCTGCTCGAGATCCAGGCGCCGATGATCGCCGCCGTCAACGGCCCCGCGACCGTGCACGCCGAGCTCGCGCTTCTCTGCGACATCGTGCTCGCCGCCGAGCACGCCGTGTTCCAGGACGCGCCGCACTATCCGAGCGGCCTCGTGCCGGGCGACGGCGTGCACGTGGTGTGGCAGATGCTGCTGGGCTTGAACCGCGCGCGCTACTTCCTGTTGACGGGGCAGCAGCTCTCGGCGGCCGAGGCGCTGCAGCTCGGCGTCGTCAACGAAGTGATGCCGCGGGCCGAGCTGCTCGAACGCGCATGGACGCTCGCCCGCCTGATTCGCGCCCGCCCGCCCCTGACCACGCGCCTCACGCGCGAGGCGATGCTGATGCAGGTGAAGCGCGCGATGCTCGATCAACTGCCCTACGGCCTCGCGCTCGAAGGGCTCGCCGCCTGTGAGCACTGGCCGGCTTCCTTCGAGGCGAAGAACATCGCCAAGCGCTGAGCGCGGGCGCCCCTATGAGAGGCCTGGCATCGACCCCGGGGTTAACGACTGCTGAGACGCCGAACCCGGATTCCGCTGCGCTCCTTCCGGGCTACAAGAAAACGTTCTTCGTAGCCCGGAAGGAGCGCAGCGGAATCCGGGATCTGAGCTCACCACGCCTCTTTCGTGATTGCAGGTGGCGCGCGCGTCATGACCGTTGGGCTGACGCAGGACGCCCAACGCGCACGGTGCCAAATGTCTTGTAGCCCGGGTGGAGCGCGGAGCGCGTAACCCGGGATCCGGCGCCCGCCGTAACCTCACGCATTCGAGAAGACCCGGCGCGGTGCGCGCCGCGCATGGCCGAAAACTATTGCGTATCGGGCATGCCCGATCCCGGGTTCCGCTCCGCTGCACCCGGGCTACGAAGCGTCACCGGTTCGTAGCTTGGGCTGACGCAGGAAGCCCAACATCGGGCGCCAAACGTTGGGCTTCCTGCGTCAGCCCAACCTACGGCCTCTGCGGCCTCTGTGTAGTGATTCACGGAGCAGTTGTTCGGACGGTCGTGACCCGGGTGGAGCGCGCAGCGCGTAACCCGGGTCACGAAGAATCGCCAGCGCGAAAAGCCATGACCTCGCATCGCCGCCTCGTGATTACGCGCGCGGTAATCATGTCCGACGCGGATGTGCGCCGGTCTGCGACGGCATTGACTTCGCCGCCTCCTGTTGAATGCGAGCGGCTTGCTGTGCGCACTCGCCGCGCAGCGCGTGAGAGGGGGATGTGATGCATGGCGCGCTGAAGGCGTTTGCCTGGCTGGTGCTGGCGCTGATGGGAGTGGCCTTGATCTACGCGAGCTACATCGCGATTACGAACTGGTCCGGAATCGGGGTGTAGCGCATGAATCGCCGCGAGACGCGACAGTTCGCGATCTGGTCCACCGCCGCCTGCGCCATCGCCTTCATCGCGCTGACCGTCCACAGCCACACGCGCTTCGCCGCTTTGACGAATTCGGCGGCGATCACCGATGAAGTGCGCCACGGTCAGGACGTCTGGCATGCGAACAACTGCGTCAACTGCCACACCCTGTTCGGCGAAGGCGCTTACTATGCGCCCGATCTGACCAAGATCACGCAGCTCCGCGGCAGCGCCTACCTGACCGCCTACCTGCACGATCCCTCGCAGTTCTACGACGAGCAGCGCCATCGGCGGCTGATGCCGCGGCAGAATCTGTCGGATGCGGATATCGCGGGCCTGATCGCTTTCCTCGACTGGGTCGGCAAGGTCGACAATCAGGGCTGGCCGCCGCGGCCGATCCTCGTCACCGGCGCGTCGATTCCGGGCACCGACATGTCGCTGGGACGCCTCGAGCAGACGGGCGGCGCGGCCGAGGAAGGCGCGCCTTCGCCGCCCGGCGCACGTCCCGTCGCCGGGACGGAGAATCCCATCGCGCTGGGCGAACGCCTGTTCCGCACCGTCGCCCCCGCCTGCAATGCCTGCCATTCGATCGCGCCGGGGGTGAACATGGTCGGCCCCTCGCTCGCCGGGGTCGCGGCGCGCGCCGAGCAGACGATCGCCGCCGAGGGCTATACCGGCAAAGCGACCGACGCGGCGGGCTACATCCATGAATCGATCGTCACGCCGAGCGCGCATCTGGTCAGCGGCGCGATGTACTCGGCGGACGGCGTCTCGTTCATGCCCGACACCTACGGGAAGGATCTGACGCCCGAGCAGATCGATCAGCTCGTCGCCTATCTCCAATCGCTGCGCTGAGCGCGCCCCGCGGAGAGTTCCATGCGCTATCAATCCCAGTCCGTCGCCTACTGGTATTTCGCCGTCGCGGTCGCGCTGTTCGGCCTGCAGCTCGTCTTCGGCCTGCTGTCCGCGGCGAAATACGTCGGCCCCGATCCGCTGCTCTACGTGCTGCCTTTCGACGTCACGAAGGTCATCCACACGAACCTGCTCATCGTGTGGGTGCTCACGGGCTTCATGGGCGCAACCTACTGGCTGGTGCCCGAGGAGTCACGCACCGAGCTCTACAGCGTGAAGCTCGCTTACGTCCAGCTCGTGCTGTGGGTCGCGATGGGCGTGACGGCGATCATCGGCTATCTGTTCCGCTACGGCACGGGCAACAAGCTGCTCGAGCAGCCTCTGCCGCACAAGATCGTGATCGTCATCGTGATGCTGATGTTCCTCTACAACGTCGCGATGACGATCCGCAAGTCCGGACGCTACACGACCACCGAGGGCGTGCTCCTGCTCGGGCTGGCGAGCGCCGCGCTGCTCTATCTGCCCGCGCTGCTGCACTTCGACAACTACACGATCGGTATCTTCTACCGCTGGTGGACCATCCACCTGTGGGTCGAGGGCGTGTGGATGATGATCCAGGGCGGCTTCATGGCCTATCTGCTGATCAGGCTGTCGGGCGCGGATCGCGAAGTGATGGAGAAATGGCTCTACGTGATCGTCGGCCTCGTGTTCATCGCCGGCATCCTCGGCACCGCGCACCACTATTACTGGGTCGGCGTGCCCGCGTACTGGCTGCCGATCGGCGGCTTCTTCAGCGCGCTGGAGCCCCTCGCGCTGGTCGGGATGGCGATGTACGCGTACTCGGCGCTGCGCCGCTCCGGCCTCGCGCATCCGAACACGCTCGCGCTGCACTGGACGCTGGGCAGCGCGGTGTTCACGCTGTTCGGCGCCGGCCTGCTCGGCCTCGCGCACACCTGGCCCGGCGTCAACAAGTGGACGCACGGCACGCTCGTCACCGCGATGCACGGCCATGCGGCGTTCTACGGCGCCTACGCGATGATCGTGCTCGCGATGATCAGCTATACCTTGCCCTCGCTGTCGCCCGGCCGTCCGCCGCGCGGTACGGCATTGGGCTACTGGGCGTTCTGGCTGCAGTTGACCGGCATGTTCGGCATGACGCTGTCCTTTGCGACGGCCGGCATCGGCCAGGTGTATCTGGAACGCATCCTCGGCCTCGGCTATCTCGATGCGCAACTCAAGATCCAGGTGCACTTCCTGATGCTGATCGCGACGGCCAGCCTGTTCACCGTCGGCGTCGCGCTCTTCATCTTCGATTTCTTCCGTCATGCGCCGCGCTTCGAAATCATCCGCAGCGAGGACGATGCGGCGCGCGGCGCCGGGGTGGCGGCACCGCTCGCGTGAACGGCACGGCGCGCGCCGCCGCGCTAGAGCCCTGGTATCTCGCCGCGGGCAACGAGATCGCGATCTTCGAGCGCTGCCATGCGCGCGGCGTCGCCGTGATGCTCAAGGGACCGACCGGCTGCGGCAAGACGCGCTTCGTCGAGCACATGGCCTGGCGGCTCGGCCGCCCGCTGGTGACCGTGTCCTGCCACGACGATCTGACGGCCAGCGATCTGGTCGGCCGCTATCTGCTCGAGCACGACGGCACGCGCTGGCAGGACGGGCCGCTGACGCGTGCGGTGCGCGAAGGCGCGATCTGCTATCTCGACGAGCTCGTCGAGGCGCGCCAGGACACCGTCGTCGTCGTGCATCCGCTGTCCGATCATCGCCGCCAGCTCCCGCTCGATCGCACCGGCGAGCTGCTCGAGGCCGCGCCGGGCTTCCAGCTCGTCGTCTCCTACAATCCCGGCTATCAGCGCATGCTGAAGGATCTGAAGCCCAGCACGCGCCAGCGCTTCGTCGCGCTGGACTTCGACTTTCCGGCTCCCGAGCGCGAAGCGGCGATCGTCGCGCACGAGAGCGGCGTCGATCTGCCGATCGCGCGCGGCCTCGTCGAGCTCGGCGGGCGCCTGCGCCAACTCCAGGATCGCGGGCTCGTCGAAGTGCCGGGCACGCGTCTGCTGATCGCCTGCGCGCGCCTGATCGCCGACGGCATCGACGCGCGCGCGGCCTGTCGCGCCGCGCTGGTCTCCCCCTTGTCCGACGACGACACCTTGAACGCCGCGCTCTGCGATCTCATCGACGCCAGCTTCGCGTGAGGGACACGCATGGCCGAGCCGGAAGAACTGCTGAGCGGCGCCGCCCGCGTCGTCTTCGCGCGTCTGCGCGAGGGCTGGCGGGATCGACGTCCGCCGGCCCGCGATCACCTGACGCGTCTCGCCGCGCTCGCACCGCGCCTCGAGCTGCTGCTCTTGGCCGTCACCGGCCGCGCGTGGCCGCTGCGTCCGGCCGCGCCCCCGTTGCCGCCGACATTGCTCGCCCGCGTCTTCGATCGCGCGCGCGCGCCGCCTCTCGCGACGCCGCTGCCGGCGACCGACGGCATGACGATCTGGCTGCCGCCGGCGCTGCCGGCCACCGCGGACGCCGCGCGTCTCTATCGCGCGATGGCCCTGCAACAGGCGGTCAAGGCGCTGCGCGGCAGCGCGCAGGCGGCCGCGGCCGCGGCTTCGCCGCTGCAGCGCGCGCTCGTGCTCTTGCTGGAGACGCTCGCGGCCGAGGCCTGGCTCGTCGCGCGGCTGCCGGGCACCGCGGCCGATCTCGATGCGCTGCGCGCGCAGGCGCTCGCGGCGCGCGCCGTCTTCGTCCCGCGTGAAGATGCGGCGCTCGAGCTCGAAGCCTGGATACGCGCGGCGCTCCGCGCGCCGCCGGGCGCGGCGCCGCCGTGGCTGGCCGGCTACGCGCTGGAGCAGCCTTCGGGCGCGACGGCCGCGGCGCTCGCGGCCCGCCTGCCCGCACGCGCGCGCTTCACGGCGGACTGCTGGACCGGTCGACTCGAAGCGCCGGCCGCGATCGTCGAGGACGCGGCAGCGGCGGCGCAGATCGCGCCGGATCCCCGCGCGCCGCGCAGCGCGCGGCTGCGGCGGCCGCCGCGCGTGCGGCCGGCGATGGCGGATGAAGATCGCGAGCAGGCGCCCGGCCACTTCAGTCTGCAGGCCGATAGTCCGCTCGATCACGTGGAAGATCCGCAGGGCCTGCAGCGCCCGGTCGATCGCGACGCGGACGCCGATGCGGCCGATCTCGCCGACGCCGTCGCCGATCTCGACGCGGCGCGCCTGGTGCGCACGCCGGGCCAGGCGCACGAAGTGCTGCTGTCCGAGTTGCGGCTACCGCCACGCGCGAAGCCGCCGGGCGCGCGCGGCGAGGGCGTCGACGGCGCGATCCACTACCCCGAATGGGACTATCGCGCCGGCGCTTATCGCCTGCCCGGCGCGGCCGTTTACGCCGCAGCGGGCGCGCTCGGCGACGAGGCCTGGGTCACGCGCATGCTCGCCGCGCAGCGCGGGCAACTGGCGCTCCTGCGCCGTCGCTTCGAACAGCTACGCGCGCGCAGAGTCACGCTGCGCCGGCAGCGTGACGGCAGCGAGCCCGATCTCGATGCCTGCATCGCCGATCGCGCCGATGCGCGCGCCGGTCTGCCGCGCACATCCGCGCTGTACCTCCAGGAACGCCCGTCGCGCCGCGATCTCGCCGTGCTCGTGCTGACCGACGTCAGCGGCTCGACCGATGCGTGGATCGCGGGCGAGCGTCGCGTGATCGACGTCGAGCGCGAAGCCCTGCTCCTCGTCTGCGCGGCGCTGGACGTCCTCGGCGAGCCCTATGCGGTGATGGCGTTCTCCGGCGAGTCGGCGGCAGCCGTCGAGCTGCGCACGCTGAAGCGCTTCGAAGAGCGCGGATCGCGCGACGCGTGGCGGCGCATCGCGGCGCTCGAGCCCGAGCGCTACACGCGCGTCGGCGCCGCGCTGCGCCACGCGACGGCCCAGCTCATGCAGCAGCAGGCCACGCATCGCCTGCTGCTCTTGCTGTCCGACGGGCGGCCCAACGACGTGGACGACTACGACGGGCCTTACGGCGTGCACGATCTGCGACAGGCCGTCAACGAAGCGAAATCGCGGGGCGTGCATCCCTTCTGCCTGACCGTGGATCGCGAAGCCTCGGACTATCTGCGAGGGGTATTCGGCCGCGGCGGCTATGCCTTGCTGCAGCAGCCCGCGCAGTTGCCGGCTGTGCTGATCGACTGGCTGAAGCGCCTGGTCGCGGGGTGAGCAACGGCGACTGCCTTGTAGCGCCTTGTAGCCCGGATGAGCGCAGCGAATCCGGGATCCGCCATCGCGGGTAGCACGTTCGTCCGATGATGCCACGAGCCGGAGGCTTGCGTTCATCGAAGCCCCTGCCGGCGCGTGAACGCCCGATCCCGGATTCGCTGCGCTCATCCGGGCGACGAGATCTTCTTCGTGGCCCGCGAGGAGTGCAGCGGCATGCGGCGTCCCGACGCGCGAGCTTGATCCAGGTCTAGCGGCGGCGAATTCTCGCTTGCGACACTCGCGCCGAGTACCAGGGTGTGGGGGGCGCACGATGGGATTCGATGCGGTGCGGCCGCGCGGTCGATGGCGCAGCCTGGTATTCGCCTTGGCCGGCCTCACCTCCGCCGTTCCGGTATACGCACGGGACGCACCGCCCTCGGCGCTGGAAGCGGTCAATCTCGCGGGCCGCGAGCGCATGCTGTCGCAGCGAGCGACCAAGGCCTGGCTGATGCGCGGGCAGGGCATCCTCGTCGAGCAGGCGGAGGCGATCCTCAGCGCCTCGATCGCGCAGTTCGAAGCGCAGCTCGACAGCCTGCGCGCGGCGCCCGGTGACGCGACGACGCGCGCCGCGCTCGACGAGCTCGCGCTGCGCTGGGCCGAGATGAAGGCCCTGCTCGAAACGCCGCCGAGCGCGGCCGCCGCGAGCGCGCTCTACGACGCCAACGAAGCCGTGCAGAGCGCCGCGCACCAGTTGACGCTGACCAGCGAAGACCTCGCGCCGGCACCGTATGCGCATCTGCTCAACCTCGCCGGCCGCCAGCGCATGCTGTCGCAGCGCATGGCGAAGTTCTTCCTGTATCGAAGCTGGGAAGTGAACGGCGATGCGGCCGGCATGGAACTCGAGCTGTCGCACGCGCACTTCGGTGCAGTGCTGATCCAGCTCGAAGTCTCGAAGCTTCTGGACGCGCAGGCTCGCGCCGAAGTCGCCGCGCTGCGCGCGGCGTGGCGCGACTACCAAGCGCTGCTGATCGAGCGCAACGCGCCGGCGACGATGCGCGCGAACGCGCCGGCCGTCGTGCGCGCAAGCGAAGAGGTGCTGGAGAAAACGGAGCGCGTCGTCGCCGCCATACTCGAGACGGCGACGCGCTGAGCCTGAAGCAAGGAGCCCGGGCCTTGTCCCGTCACTGCGGCGCCAGCCCTTCCTTGCGCGCCTCGCGCCGGATGTAGTGCTGGACGGCGACGAGGTCCTCCGGCGTGATGTCCTTGAAGTTCGGCATGCCGAGCGCGCGGCGCGCGCCGTCGAAGACGATCTCGTGCAGCGCCTTGTCGTTCAGCATGAGCGGCGAGGCGCGCAGATCGGGCGCATAGCCGCCCGCGGTGCCGGCCGGGCCGTGGCACATGCCGCAGGACTGTGCCCACACGAAGCTGCCGCGCTCGGCGAGCTCGTCGAAGACGACGAACTCGGGCTCCTTCAGCGGCTTGGCGAAAACGGGCGGCGGCATCGCGGGCAGCGTGCCCTTGCCATCCAGCGCGAACACGACGAGGCGGCGCGGCTGCGCGCGATAGCTCCAGCCGTGCTGCGCGGCCATCGAGCCGCCGGTCGCGCTCATCGCGCCGCCCCAGCCGACGAGCTGGGCGAGGTACTGCTTGCCGTCGACCGCATAGGTCACGGCCGGCGCCGAAAGACCGAGACCCAGCGCCTGCTCCCACAGCTTCTTGCCGTCGTTCGCGCGGTAGGCGACGAGCACGCCGTCGGCCCTGCCCTGGAAGACGAGATTGCCTTTCGTCGTCAGCGTGCCCGCGTTCCACACGCCGGGCGTCGGCACTTCCCACACGAGCTTCTGCTGCACGGGGTCCCAGGCGCGCAGCGCCGAAGTGCCCCAGTCGGCCGGGCCGTCCGCGCGCAGGAAGTCGACGCCGGGATCGAACTTGTAGTGCGGCGATTGCCAGGCCTTGGGCTTCGTGTACTTGTCGCTGAAGAGACCAGCCATTTCGATGACGGGAAGGTAGGCGAGCCCGGTGTCGCGATTGAAGGACATCGCGGGCCAATTGTGCGTGCCGAAGGGACCGGGCCATACGAGCTCTTCGCCGTCTTCGTAGCGCGCGCCCGCGCGCTCGACCGGGCGGCCCGTCTGCATGTCGACGTGCGTCGCCCAGTCGACCTTGCCGAATTTCTCGGCCGAGATCAGCTTGCCCGTTGCGCGATCGATCACGTAGAAGAAGCCGTTCTTCGGCGCGTGCAGCAGCGCCTTCACGGGCTTGCCTTCGATCGTCAGATCGGCGAGCACGATGTCCATGTTCGAGTTGTAGTCCCAGGTCTCGCCCGGCGTGGTCTGGTAGTGCCAGACGTACTCGCCGGTATCGGCGTCGACGGCGACGATCGAGCACAGGAAGAGGTTGTCGCCGCCGCCGGGGCTCCTCATCTTCCGGTTCCACGGCGAGCCGTTGCCGGTGCCGATGTAGAGGCGGTTGAACTCGGGATCGTAGGTCATGCCGTGCCACACCGTGCCGCCGCCCCCGTGCTTCCACCATTCGCCGGTCCAGGTCTTCGCGGCCATCTCCATCGCTGCATTCTCGAAGCCGTCGGCCGGATTGCCGGGCACGGTGTAGAAGCGCCAGGCCTGCTTGCCGGTTTCGACCTCGTAGGCCGTCACGAAGCCGCGCGCCGGTCCCCATTCGGTGCCGCCGTTGCCGATGATGACCTTGTCGCGAAACACGCGCGGCGCGCCTGAGATGAACAACGCGTCCTTCGGATCGAAAGTCTGCACGCTCCACAGTGCCTTGCCGGTCTTCGCATCGACGGCAATCAAGCGACCATCGACGGTCGGGATCAGCACCTTGCCCTTCCAGTAGGCGATGCCGCGATTCCAGTCCCACATGATCCGGAACCTGTCGCCGGCGTGCTCGACGACCTTCGGATCGTATTCCCATAGCACTTTGCCCGTCGCGGCATCGACCGCGCGCGTCACGCTGAAGCTGCCGTTGAAGTACATGACCCCATCGACGACCAGCGGCGTCGCGATCAGCGAGCGATCCTTGGGCAGCTCGAGCACCCAGTCGACGCCGAGCTTCGCGACGTTGTCGGCCGTGATCTGATCGAGCGGGCTGTAGCGCTGCTCGGAATGCGTGCGGCCGTAGCCCAGCCAGTTGTCGCCCTGCTGCTCGTCGGCGAGCGCCTTGTCGTCGACGAGGGTCTCGGCCTGTGCCGCGCCCAGCGCGAGCACGAGGCCGACGGCGAGTGCCGCCGGTCGAATGAAGTCCATGTGTTCTCCCCTGTTACTGCCGGCGCCCTGCTTGCCGGCTTCCTTCGCCTGTTTCTTCGCTGCCCTGCGCGCCGCGGATCTGCGCTCGTGGCCGCCGCATGCTAACACCCGGGTTCGCGAGGCTGTACCCGCCCCAAAGGACGTGCAGCGCGAAATCCCGCTCAGTGGGCGAGCAGGCGACCGTAGAGATCCGGACGGCGATCGCGGAACAGGCCCCAGGCCGCGCGGCGCTCGCGCTGAGCATCGAGATCGAAGCGCGCCGTCAGCACCGCCTCGCCGTCCCGCGCGGCCTGCGCGATCGGCGCGCCGGTCTCGTCGGCAATGAAGGAGCTGCCGTAGAAGCGCAGCTCCCCGGCGTCGCCGCGCTCCACGCCGACGCGATTGGAGGCAAGGAGCGGCAGCATGTTCGCCGCGGCGTGGCCCTGCATCACGCGCTGCCAGTGCGGCTGGGTATCCAGCGTCGGATCCTGCGGCTCGGAGCCGATCGCGGTCGGATAGCACAGGATTTCCGCGCCCATCAGCGCCATCGCGCGCGCCGCTTCGGGAAACCACTGATCCCAGCAGATCGCTGCACCGACGGCGCCGATGCGCGTCTTCCACACGTGAAAGCCGGTGTCGCCGGGCGTGAAATAGAATTTCTCCTCGTAGCCCGGCCCCTGCGGGATGTGCGACTTGCGATAGACGCCGAGCCGGCTGCCATCGGCGTCGATCATCGCGAGCGAGTTGAAATAGACGTTGCCGCTGCGCTCGAAGAAGCTGACGGGCAGGACCACGGCGAGCTCGCGCGCGAGGCGCGCGAGGCGTTCGAGCAAGGGGCTCGTCGCCGCCTCGTGCGCGAGCGCGAAGTGGCGCGCGGCCTGGTCCTGGCAGAAGTACGGGCTCTCGAACAACTCCTGCAGCAGCACGAGCTGCGCGCCGCGCGCCACGGCCTCGCGGATCAGGCGCTCGGCGTTCGCGACATTGGCGGGGAGATCCCAACTGCAGGCCATCTGCGTGACGGCGACGGCGATCTCTCGCATGCGGCCCTCCGGCGACTCGAAACGACGCAGTGACCATACGGGCTGTCCCCGCGCCCCGCCAGTCGTCCGATGACGAAAGATTTTTCTTGTAGCCCGGGTGCAGCGTAGCGGAACCCGGGATCTTCGTTCAGCGAAGCGCCCGATCCCGGGTTGCGCGCTGCGCGCTCCACCCGGGCTACAACAGTGTTCCTCGCTTCTCTACACTGCGCGCATGCCTGTTCGTTTCCGATGCGTGCTCGCCGCGGCGCTGCTGCTCTTCGCGCCGCTCGCGGTCTCCGCCACCCTGCCCGTCCCGCTCGATCGCATCTTGCGCGCGCATCACCTGCCCGATGGCGCCGTCAGCGTCTACGTGCAAAACGTCAGCGCGCGTCAGCCCGCGCTCGCGCTCAACATCGATACACCGCGTAATCCGGCCTCGACGATCAAGCTCGTCACGACCTTCGCCGCGCTCGAGATCCTGGGGCCCACGCACCGCTGGCGCACCGAGGCCTATGCGCTGGGCCCGATCGTCGGCGGCGTGCTCGACGGCGATCTGCTGCTGAAGGGCTACGGCGATCCCTGGCTCGTCGAAGAGGAGCTGTGGAAGTTCGCGGGCGAGCTGCGCCGCCGCGGCCTGCAGCGGATCACGGGCCGGCTGCTCATCGACGACAGCCACTACGCGCCCGTCGCGCGCGATCCCGCGGCCTTCGACGGCCAGCCGCTGCGTCTCTACAACGTGCAGCCGAACGCGCTGATGGCGAACTTCAAGGCCTTCACTTTCACGTTTACGCCGCGCGGCGACGGAAACGGCGTGCTCGTGCGCGCGAATCCGGCGCTGCCAAACCTCGAGATCGTCAACCAGCTAAAGCTCGTGCGCGCGAAGTGCCGCGGCATCCTGTCCGCGGTACGCATGACGATTCCCGATCCCGCGAACCCCAACCGCGTGCTCTTCAGCGGCAGCTACCCGACCGGCTGCGGCGAGCAGACGCTGCCGCGCACGGCGATGGATCCCGCGAGCTATGCCTACGGCCTTTTCAAGGCCCTGTGGCAGCAGTGGGGCGGGCAGCTCGACGGCGGCGTCGCGCGCGGCGTCAAGCCGCCCGGCACCAAGCCTTACGCGACCTGGTACTCGCCGCCGCTCGCCGAGCTCATCCGGCCGCTCAACAAATGGAGCAACAACGTGATGGCGGACGCGCTGCTCTACGGCCTCGCGGCCGAGTCTTTCCCGCCGCCGCTCGCGCCCGAACAGGGCGCGGCCGTGATCAAAGCCTGGCTCGCCAAGGCCGGCGTGCCGGACGAGGGCTTCGCGATGGAGAACGGCTCCGGCCTGTCGCGCAATACGCGGATCAGCGCGCGCACGATGGCGGGCGTTCTGCTGCACGCCTGGAAAAGCCCTTACATGCCCGAGTATCTCGCCTCGCTGTCGCTCACCGGCCTCGACGGCACCATGCGCAACCGCTTCAAACACGCCCCCGAAGCGGGCCGCATGCATCTCAAGACCGGCCATCTCAACGACGTCGCCGCCGTCGCGGGCTATGTGCTCACGGCAACGGGCCAGACCTATGTCGTCGTGCTGCTGGTCAATCACCCGACCGCGAACCACGGGGCGGGCGGTGAGTTGATCAATGCGCTGCTGAGGTGGGTCTACCAGCAGCATTGAAGCCGATCGGCCAAGCTCCCGTAGCCCGGATGAGCGCAGCGAATCCGGGGCCAGCGTTTGCTTGCCTGCGCGCTTCTCGCCGCGACGTCGCTCCGGGATTTGCTGCGCTCATCAGAGCCAGGAAACCGATATGGACTCTTCTCATTGTCCGTGGTCTGGATCGGGCCGCTTGGGGCCACCGCGTTTTCGCATACCTACACTGTCGTTATACTGTCTCCATGGCCGATATTACCTTCCAATGGGATCCCAGGAAGAGCCGAGCCAATCTGGCGAAACACGGCATCTCGTTCGAAGAGGCGAAAACGGCTTTCTATGACGAGGCGGCCCTGCTCATTTCCGATCCTGAGCATTCGGAGAGCGAAGATCGATTCCTCATGATCGGGACGAGCAGCGCGCTCCGAGAACTGGTCGTCTCGCATTGCCATCGCCAAAACGATGGCGTCATACGCATCATCTCTGCACGAAAAGCTACGTCGCAAGAGCGACGTCAATACCGGGCCAAATCCCCATGAAAGCACAATACGATTTTTCCAAAGCCAAGCGAAATCCCTATGCCAAGAAGCTCAAGAAGCAGATCACCATCCGTCTCGAAGAACCCACGATCGAGTACTTCAAGGATCTTGCGGCTGAAATGGACGTGCCGTATCAGACCCTGATAAACCTCTATCTGCGGGACTGCGCTCAGTCCGCAAGAAAGCTGAACCTCAAATGGAAGTGAAGAGCCACGGCGGCTGCTTGTGTGGCGCCATTCGTTACGAAATCTTGGGCGAACCAGAACAGGTAGTGGTTTGCCATTGTCCCGATTGCCGAAAGGCGGCAGGTTCACACTCGGTATCGTGGCTGATAATGGACAAAGCTCGATTCAGGCTGTTGAAGGGCCAGGCCAGCACCTACGGCTCCTCGCCTGGAGTCACGAGATCATTCTGCGGGAGGTGCGGCACCACTCTGAGTTGGATCGGCGACGCGCACCCCGATCGCATAGACGTCACCATAGGCAGCCTCGATGAGCCGAGCAGATTCATACCGACTCGCGCCGTCTACCGAAGACATAAAGTCAAATGGGTGTCCGAGATATAAAACCCTTGGCGTGAAGGCAGCTTACGCACAACGTAGGAAACGTTCGTAGCCCGGGTGGAGCGCGTAGCGCGCAACCCGGGATCTTTCGCTTCGTCGTGCCCGAATCCCGGGTTCCGCTGCGCTGCACCCGGGCTACGAATCGCCGGGCCAAGAGTTCGCCGCCAAGCTCACGGCGTGACGGCGATGTCGGCCAGCACCGGATCCTTCGCCACTGCGATCTCGTTGTCGATCTGCGCGCCGCAGCCGGGGCAGTGGAAGCGGCGGAAGGTGACGGCGTCGTCGATGAAGCGGCCGGGATCGCCGATCAGCGGGTTCGAGGCGGACACCGGCAGCGCCTCGTGCAGGCAGCCGTCCTTATAGTTCGCCGTCGAGGGACCGAGATCGGTCGAGCATTTCGCGCAGGCCCAGTAGCTGCCCTGCGCATCGCGCCTGACGTGCAGGTTGGCGCTCGCCTCGCACAGCAGGCTGCCTTCGCGCACACGCCCTCTCTTCCCGTGCTTCGCGACCAGCGCCTCGCGCAGCTCGCGGCGGCGAGCGGCGGTCGCCGCGGGATCGACGCGGCCCTTGGCGTCCAGCACCGCGCCGTAGATGTTCTGCGCCGCCTGCGGCGTGATCGCATAGGACTCGAGATCCGCGTCGATGTCCTCAGGCGCGCGATCGAGCGGATCGCCGAAGCCGCCGCCGCCGGTCCAGCGCACGGCGTAGACGTCCGCCTGGTGCTGCACGAAGTTCTCCTGGCGGAGTTGCAGCACTTCCTCGCTGCCGCGCACTTCCGAGATGTCCTCGATCATCTTCGAGCGGGCGTTGCGCTCGAGGATGTCGGTATCGCGATAGAACATGTAAGCGTTCGTCGTCGACGGATAGCCGCCCATCATGCCGGAGGAAGTCGGCGTCGCGTTCCCGGAGGACAGCGTGTCCTGCACGATGTGCGCCGTGTTGTGCGGGATGAAGCAGCTCTCGGCCGAGAGCCCGCCGCGATACTTGCCGGCGCCGCCCGAGTCCGGCAGCTCCTTGCGATAGAGGAAGAGGATCGGAAAGCTCTGCTCGGTGTGCTCGATGTTCGGTAGCTGGCAGATCGGCGTGCGCGACTGGCCGCCGGTGTTGATGCCGTCGGCGTGGGAAAACGCGCCGATCGCGCCGCCGATCGGGTCGATCAACAGATAGCCGTAGCGCTCGCCCCACTGATCGACGCCGCGGAACAGCGTCGCCGGCCACTGGCTGGTACCGCCGATGCACATGATGTCCTTCCGCATTTCCGCGTCCGGATAGATCATCTTCGACAGCACGTTGTAGGCCGGGTACAGCGAGATTTCCATCGACTGGATCGGCGCAGTGGACACCGAGGCCGGAAAGTTCGCGCAGTTCAGCGTGCCCGGCGTCGGATCGAAGTCGATGTGGCGCAGCGCGCCGCCGACGGCGAAGTATTGATCCCAGCACAGGAGCTCGGTCACCGCGACCATGATCGCGCCGCGCCAGCCCGAATAGGTCGCGTTCATCGCGCCTTCCTGATCCGCCGTGCCGTCGTTGGTGAAGACGAGCCGGTCGCCCTCCTTGCGCAGTTGTAGCTGCACGCGATGCGTGCGGCGATCGCCCGGCCGGCAGGCCTCGATGTAGGTGCGATCCTGCCAGTAGCCGTCCGGGATGCGCTTCATCTTCTCGAGGAAGGACTTCTCCGAATTGTCGATGATGCGCTTCATCACGCCCTTGACGGTCTGCGGGCCATAGCGGCGGATCAGCTCGAGGACGCGATTGCGCGCGGTCGTATTGCCCGCCATCTGCGCGCGGAAGTCGAGCGCGACGAGCTGCGGCTTGCGCGAGGCGCGCAGATATACCGCCTCGATGTCGCGGCGGATCTCGCCGCCTTCGATGATCTTGATCGGCGGCAGCATGATGCCTTCGTCGTAGGCCGACTCGGCCGAGGGGCAGAAGCTGCCCGGCGTGATCCCGCCGATGTCGTACTGATGCAGACAGTTCGTGACCCAGCAGAAGAGCTCGTCTTTCCAGAACACCGGACACAGGAGCATCACGTCCTGCTGGTGCGCGGCGCCGACCCAGGGGTCGTTGGCGAGGAACATGTCGCCGTCGTGGATGCCGGGGTTGTCGCTGCGGAACTCGAGCGTCCACTTCACCTGCGTGTCGGTGACGCCGGACATGTACTGCATGTAGGGGCCGAAGTAGACGAACTCGGCGTTCTCGGTCAAGAGCGAGGGGTTCAAATCGAGCGCGTACATCGCGACCGGCGAGCCCGACAGACGCTGGATCGTCGCGCCGTGCTCCTCGTTGATCTGCCAGAGATTGTGGCGGACCACCTCGTAGGTGATCGGATCGACCTCGCGATCCCAGTCGCCGTGCAGCTTCAGCTTCGGCGAGATCCGTAGCTGTTCCGGCGGCACGTAGGGATGGTTGACGCCGTCGAAGTCGACGCCGTTGATCTCACTGATCCGGGGCATGCTTCACCTCTCAGGCCGCGGCAGCGGCGGTGTCGATGACGAAATTACGCAGCGCATCGACCGCGACGCGCTGACCCGGGTGCACGACGATCGAGGTCGTCGTCGTCTCGATGACGCAGGGGCCCTCGATCGCATTGCCGGACAGCAGCGCGTAGCCGTCGTAGATCGGCGTGGCCGCGAGCTTCTTCCACTCGGCCCAGTAGATTTCGCGCTCACCGGTCTTGGCCCGCGCCGGGATGTCCTTCGTCAGCGTCTCGGCGGCGACGAGCTTGGGCTTGCGCGCAGCGGCGCTCGCGCGCACGCGGAAGGTCACGCACTCCAGGCGCGCGCCCGGCAGCGAAGCGCCGCGGCCGTAGAGCTGCTCGTAGCGGCGCACGAAGCGCGCGCGCAGATCGTCGAGCTCGTTCTCCGCGAGCGCGGCCTGGTCGAGCTCGACCTCGACCTCGTTGATCTGGCCGCGATGGCGCATGTCGATGGAGTAGCGGAAGGTCTGCTGCACGGCGGGGATGCCGTCCTCTTCGAGCTGCGCGCGACCCTTGGCCGCGAGCTCGGCGAGCACCGCGTTGATGTTCGACACGTCGAAGGGCGAGGACATGATCCGCACCTGCTCGTTGACGTGCAGCGTATCGGCCGAAGCCGCGCCGAAGGCGCACCAGGTGGACGCCGTGTCGCCCTGCGGGACGATGACGCGCCCGATCCCCGCCTCGCGCGCCGTCACCGCCATGTGCACCGGGCCCGCGCCGCCGAAGGCGAAAAGCACGAACTCGCGCGGATCGAGGCCTTTCTGGATCGTCGCCTTGCGCACGAGATCGGCCATCTGGAACTCGGCGATCTGCGCCACGCCGCTCGCGAGCTCGTAGAGGCTCATGCCGAGCTCGTCGGCCAGCGTCTGCAGGCCGCGCGTGGCGCCGGCTTTGTCGAGCCGCATCGTGCCGCCGGCGAAGTTGTCGGCGTCGAGGTAGCCGAGCACGACGTCGGCGTCGGTGGTCGTCGGCACCTCGCCGCCGCGGCCGTAGCAGATCGGGCCCGGCACTGCGCCCGCGCTCTGCGGGCCGACCTTCAGCGTGCGCGTGGTCTTGTCGATCCACACCTTGCTGCCGCCGCCGGTGCCCATGGTCTGCACGTCGACCTTGGGCAGGAAGTATTCGTACTGGTGCACCAGGCTCTTGTATGACACGACGGCCTTGGCGTCATGGATGACGCCGACGTCGAAGGAAGTGCCGCCCATGTCGGTCGTGATGATGTGCTTCTCCTTCATCACCTGGCCGAGGTAGAGCGAACCCGTCACGCCGGACACGGGGCCGGAGTCCAGCGTCAGCAGCGGCGCCTCGCGCGCCTTGCGTACGGAGATCGTGCCGCCGGCGCACTGGGTGATCTGCAGCGGCGGCTCGTAGCCCATGTCCTTCAAGCGCCGGTCGAGCTTGCTGACGTAGTTGACCGTCAGCGGCCCGATGTAGGCGTTCAGCGCGACCGCCGTCGTGCGCTCGTACTCGCCCCACTTCGGGGCGAGCTCGTGCGAGCAGGTGACGTAGAGCTGCGGCGCGATCTCGGCCGCGATCTCCTTCACGCGCTGCTCGTGCTTCGGCTCGAGGAAGGACCACAGAAAGCACACGGCGAGCGCCTCGACTCCCTGTTCGACGAGCTCGCGGATCGCTTGCCGCACCTCGTCCTCGTTCAGCGCGACGACGACCTTGCCGAAGCAGTCGACGCGCTCGGACACACCGCGGATCAGGCGCTTCGGGACGATCGGATCGGGCTTGCTGCTCTCCGGGATGTGCACGATCAGCTTGATGTCCTGTCCCGACAGCCCGCGCGAGCCGCGCATGATGTGGATGACGTCGTTGTGGCCGCGCGTGGTGATGAGCCCAATCTTCGCGCCGCGGCGCTGGATGATCGCGTTGGTGCCGACCGTCGTGCCGTGCGCCAGCATCGTGATCGACTGCAGTAGCTGCGGCAGCGCGATCCCGATGCGCTCGCCGGCGCGGCGCAGCGCCTCGAGCACGCCGTCGGCGAAATTGCCGGGCGTCGACGGGGCCTTGGAGATCGTCAGGCGGCCGGCATCATCGATCAGCACGCAGTCGGTGAAGGTGCCGCCGATGTCGAGTCCGCAGAGGTAAGAGGACATGGCTATCCTGTGCTTGCTTGGCCGGGGATGGCGAGGGAGGAATTTATACGATCGTTCAACGGCCGTTCAAGCCGGCGCGCGCGATGCGCGCCCTTCCAGGCCCGATCCTCCCGGGTGAATGCGCTAGAATTCGACGAACGTTCAGTTCCCAAGGCCATGAAAAAGCCTGCCCCGCCGCCGCAGACGACCAGGGATCGCATCCTCGACGCCGCCGAAGCCCTGTTCGCGGACGCCGGCTACGACGGCGTGTCGCTGCGCCAGATCACGCGCGCGGCCGGCGTCGAGCTCGCGCTCGCGAACTACCACTTCGGGCCGAAGAACGAGCTCTTCCTCGCCGTGGTGCAGCGCCGCGCGGACGAGCTCAATCGCGAGCGGATGAGGCTGCTCGCGGCCCTGCCCGATCCGCCGGGCATCGAAGGCCTGATCGACGCCTTCGCGCGGCCGTTCATGGAGAAGAGCCTGCGCGGCGGCGCGGGCTGGAAGAGCTATGCGCGGCTGATCGCGCAGATCGCGAACTCGCAGCGCTGGACGCAGACGGTGATGCACACGCAGTTCGATCCCGTCGCCGAGGCTTTCATTGCCGGCGCCAAGCGGGCGCTGCCGGCGGCCGACGTCCGCAATCTGTACTGGAGCTTTCATTTCATGCTCGGCGCGATGACGATGACCTTCGCCGAGACCGGGCGCATCGACGTGCTGTCGCGCGGGCGCTGCAAATCGGGCGCGCTCGACAAGATTTACCAGCGCATGATCCCCTTCCTCGCCGCCGGCTTCCGGCGTCTCGCGGAGGAGTGAGGAAGCACGGCGCATTCACGCAGCCGCTCGCGCAGCGACGAGGAGATTGCGATGTCGAAACCCTTCACGCCGTCCGGCGTCATCACGATCACGACCGACTTCGGCCATCGCGGCCCTTTCGTCGGCACGATGAAAGGCGTGATGCTGTGCCGTCTACCCGGCGCGCAGATCGTCGACCTGACCCACGAGGCGCACGTCCACTGGCCGGCCGAAGCGGGCTTCTGGCTCGAGCGCTCCTATCGGTATTTCCCGGCGGGCACCGTGCATCTCGCCGTCGTCGATCCCGGCGTCGGCACCGATCGCGAAGTGCTGATCGTGGTCGGCGACGGCCATGCTTTCGTCGCGCCGGACAACGGGCTGCTCGGCGACGTCGTCGCGCGCGTGCACGGCACGGTCTACCGCGTCGACGTCTCGCGCTTGAAGAGCCTCGGCATCGACCGCCTGAGCGCGACCTTCCACGGCCGCGATCTCTTTGCCCCGCTCGCCGCCGAGCTCGCGGCCAAGCGCGTCGTACCGGCCTCGCTGGGCGCGCCGACGAAGGACTACGTGCCCTCGCTGATCGAGCGGCCCGAGCGCCGGGCCGGCGAGCTGCACGGCATGGTGATCACCACCGATCACTTCGGCAATCTGATCACCAACATCGAAGCGGCCGAGCTCGCCAAATTCCGCCGGCCGGAGGTGCGCGCCGCCGGACATCGCGTTCCCTTCGTTCGCACCTATGGCGACGTGTCGCCCGGTGAGTTGATCGCGCTGGTCAATTCCTTCGACGTGCTCGAGATCGCCGCGGCCGAGCAAAACGCCGCGGCGCTGCTCGGCCTGGGACGCGGCGGCCCGGTGCTGGTGGTCGAGACGGCTTGATCGGGCCGGCACGTCGGCACCGGAGCTCGCGGAAATCGCGGCGCCGCCGCCAGCGGTTAAGGTCGTTTTTGCCACCGAGAACACAGAGGAAGATGAGATTGGTCGGGAGCCACCGCTGCGCCGACGCATCGATAGGCGCAAAGGTTGCGGGACTGCCCAATCAACTCATCATCTTCCTCTGTGTTCTCGGTGTTCTCGGTGGCAAACGCAAGCCGTCCGCCGGCTACCCCGCCTGAAGCGCGCTTCAGAACTTGCCGAGGAAATCGAGCTTGCCGACCGGCACTCCGTTGTGGCGCAGGAGGTTGTAGGCGGTCGTGACGTGGAAATAGAAGTTCGGCAGCGCCCAGGTCTGCACGAAGGAATCCCCCGTGAAGTGGAAGCTGCCGGCCGGCGTCTTCAGCTCGATCGCACGCGTGGCCGCGTCGTCGAACTGCGCCGGCAGGAAGCCCGCGAGATAGTCCAAGGTCTTGCGCAGCCGTGCCTGCAGCTCGGGCAGCGTTTTCTCCGTGTCTTCCCAGCGCGGGACTTCCTGGCCGACCAGGCGCGCGCAGCAGCCCTTCGCGAAGTCGGTGGCGAGCTGCACCTGGCGCGTCAGGGGAAACATGTCGGGGAACAGCCGCGCCTCGAGCAGCACCGCGACCTCGTACTTCGCGGCGGCGGCATGCGCCTGGGCCTTGTCGAGCATCGCGGACAGGTTGTCGAGCATGCGGGTGAACACGGGCACGGTCTGTTCGTACAAAGTCATGGCGAAGACTCCGGAGGCGATGCGGGTTTACGGCCGAGCAGGACTTCGAGCGGCCAGCGGATTTCCACGGTCGAGCTTCCCGCCGGCCAAGCCCGCGCGAGCACCGGCGCGAGCGCGTTCAGGGGATCGTAAGCGCGGGCGGCGATGAATGCAGTCGTCGCCGACCAGCTCCGCAGATAGCCGAGCAGGTCCAGCGCCTGCCAGCGGGCGACCATGTCGAAGCTCGGTCGCGCGATCAGCGGATACGGCAGCGGCAGATCGCGGTAGCCCGCGTCCAGCGTGCGCCGTTCCGGCGGCCAGTAGGGGCCGACGACGTCGTCGTAGTAGTGCTGGACCAGCGCCTCGACCGCCGGCGCGTCGATCTGCAGGCGACCGTAGCGAATGACGGCATAGGCACCGCCGCCGACGAGCACGCGCTCGACCTCGGCGTGGAAGGCGGCGAGCGGCAGCCAGTGCAGGGCCTGAGCGACGCTCACGAGATCGGCGCTCGCGTCGGGCAGACCGCTCGCCTCCGCCGGCGCGACGCGCCAGTCGACGTTGGCGAGTCGAGGCGCCTGCGCGAGCTGGCGCGCACTGGCATCGGTGGCGACGACGCGCCGGAAATGCGCGGCGATGCCGACCGTCGCCTGGCCGTTGCCGCAGGCACAGTCCCAGGCGAGCGCGCGCCGCTCGCACTGCGCCGCGAGCCAGTCGAACAGCGCCTGCGGGTAGCGCGGCCGGTAGCGTCGGTAGTCGCCGGCGACGCCGCCGAAGCGATCGGTGAAGCTCATGGCCTCAATCGCAGGGGAAGGCCGAGATGAACGCGTTGCCGACGAGGATCGCCGCGTTCAGATCTTCTTCCTCCGGGTGCGCGCGCAGATAGGCGAGGAAAGTGCTGCGCAAGCGGCTCGCCGATACGCCGCGCGGCACGCAGAACAGGGATTTCGCGAGCCGCCACGACGGCGCGGCGTCGTCGCTGTCGATGACGCCGGTCAGGTAACCGAGGCAGGTATTGATGTAGTCGACGCGCCGCGACTCGCAGCGCTCACGCAGTTCGTAACCGTCGAGAAAATTCGCCCGCGCGCCGCCCGTCACGAACAACAGCAGCGCGCCGAGCACGAATGTACGCATGGCGCGATCGCAGGACTCCGGAAAAGGGATACCGGCCGCCAATGCGGCCGGCGGGCGCCAGTCTCCGGGAGGGTCCGCGCGGCGTCAATCGGCGCGCGGCACGAGGTGCGCGCTCAGCCGACGCGGAAGGCGCCGACGCTCTGCTGCATGCGATGCGCCAGATCGCGCAGGCGAGCAGCGGCCTGCGCCGACTCCTCCGCGGCGGAGGCCGTACCGATGATATTGCCGTGCATCTTCATCACGGTGTGCTGGACCGTGGCCGCGACGTTGCGCTGTTCATTGGTGGCGCCGACGATCTCGCCGTTCAACCGCTGGCTCTGCCGCACGGCCTCGTCGATGGCGCTCAGCACGCTTTCGGCCTCGTGCGCCTTGCCGGCCATCGACATCGCCTGCTCGCGGCTCTGCTCCATCGACGCCGATACGCGGCGGATCGCGCTCTGCAGGCCGTCGATCATCTGATCGATCTCGGCGGTCGATTCGCCGGTGCGCTGCGCGAGCGTACGTACCTCGTCGGCGACGACCGCGAAGCCGCGGCCCTGTTCACCGGCGCGCGCGGCCTCGATCGCGGCGTTCAGGGCCAGCAGATTGGTCTGATCGGCGATCGATCGGATCACCTCCAGCACGCGCCCGATGTCCGCGCTGTTGCTTTCGAGATCGCGCATCGCGCTCGTCGCCTGCTGCACGTCGTCGGCGAGCGCGCCGATCGCCCGCACCACCGTGCCGAGCACGTCCTGTCCGCGCGCGGCGCAGTCCTGCGAGCGCATCGAAGCGTCGCTGGCGATCGCCGTGTTGTCGGCGACCGACTGCGCGCTGCTCGCGAGCTCATTCAGCGCGGTGGCGATGTCGTCGGCCTGCTGCTGGTGCAGGCTGGCCTGCGCGCTCAGCGCGCCGGTCGAGCCGGAGAGCTGGTTGCTCGCGGTCGCGACCTCGGCGCTGACATGCGAAACCTCGATCACGAGATCGCGCAGCCGCGCGACGAAGCGGTTGAAAGCTTTGGCGAGCTGGCCGATTTCATCCTGGGACAGCTCCGGCAGCCGG
Organism: Gammaproteobacteria bacterium; assembly: GCA_035325705.1. GTDB lineage: Bacteria > Pseudomonadota > Gammaproteobacteria. Next base: position 40,486 of record DAOKZI010000012.1, on the reverse strand, counting down.
GCGTCTAGCGTCGCTTCGGCGCCCGCGATCTTCTCCAGATGGGCCGTGACTTCGGCGATCGGCCGCGCCACGGTGCGGATGGCGATAGAAGTCAGCAGACCACCGATCGCGAGACCGGCGGCGATCGCGATCAGCATGGTCGTGCCGATCTGCTCGCCCAGTGCCTGCAGCGGGCCGAGGAGCCGATCGACCCGAGCGTCCGCGACCTGCTCGACCGCGACGAGGCGCGTGAGCAGCGTCGCGACGGCGGCGTCGAAGTCGGCGGTCAGGGCCGTGAAGCGCGCAGGCGGAGTGCTCAGATCGTCGAATCCTTCGAGCAAGGCGTCGCGCGATGCTTCGTATGCCGCGTACTCACGACGCAGCTCGCCGCGCATCTCGGCCGGGATCGGGCCGGCGGCGAGCACGCGTTCCATCGCCGAGCGGGCGAACGCATGGGCCGCGTCGTAGTCGGCGCGCGCCGCGGTTTCTTCGCGGTTGGGATTGAGCAGATCGTGGATCGCAATGATTTCGCGCTGGACGCCGATCTGGGCTTCCATGCCGCTGTGGGCCGTTGCCCAGGCGGGTCCCGTGACTTCGTGCAGGCCGTCGACCATGCGCTGGACGCCGTAGCGCCCGGCCAGGCCGCACAGCAGGACGAGGCCGCACAGGGCAGCGAAACTGACGCCGAGCTTGGCAGCGACGCCAAAGTTGCGGAAATGGCTCATTGATCCCCCGAGGACATGCGCAGACTGCGTATGCCCCGGTTAGCGGCATGGAATCGCTGCGGCTTGAACCGTCTCAGCGCGGCAGCCGGCCGGCCGCGTAGGCGAGCACGCCGACGCCTGCCGACAGCAGCGCGAGCGGCCGCAGGCTGCCGTCGTGAAGGAGGCCCAGCGCCGTGCCGACGGCGAGCGCGAGCGTCATCGTCAGGAAGCCGAAGAGGCCGGCGGCCGTGCCGGCGCGCGCGGTGAAGGGGCCGACGACGCCGGCCTGGGCACAGGGCTGGTTCAAGCCGTGGGCCGTCATCACCAAGAACTGTGCGGCGAGCAGCACGGCCCAGTGCGCGACGCCGGCGTATACGGTCGCGGCGAGACCGCCGCCGCCGAGCAAGCTCAGCGCAGTGCCGGCGCGCAGCACACGCGGCAGACCGTGGCGAGGAATGAGCCGGCGGCAGGCCAAAGTGCCGAGCAGATAGCCGCAGACGGCGAAGACGAAGCAGAATCCGTAGCGCTCGGTCGGTACGTGCAGCACTTCGATGAAGGCGAACGACGAGCCCGCGATGTAGACGAAGATCGCCGCATAGGTCAGCGCGCCGGGCAGCGCATAGGCCCAGAACGCGCGGTTGCGCGCGATGTCGGCATAGGCGGCCAGCAGCCGGCCCGGATGCAGCGCGTGGCGATCGGGCGCCGGGTGCGTCTCGCTCAGCCAGCGCAGCGTAGCGGCGAGCAGCAGCGACGCGCACAGCGCGTGGATCGCAAAAGCGGCGCGCCAGCCGAACCACACCTGCGTGTAGCTGCCGATGACCGGGCCGAACAGCGGCACGAAGGCGAGGATGCTGCTCGCGCGGGCGATCACCGCGGCGCCGTGCGCGGGATCGTGGCGGTCGCGGATGATCGCGCGCGCGCACACGATCACGCTGCAGCAGCCCAGCGCCTGCAGCAGGCGGCCGGCGATCAGCAGGGCGATCGATGGCGCCAGCGCGCACAGCACGCTCGCGATCGCATAGGTGAGGCAGCCGCCGACGGCGACCGGCCGCCGTCCATAGCGATCGGCGAGCGGCCCGGCGAGCAATTGCGCGACGCCGACGCCGATCACGAAGACGGTCAGCGTCGCCTGCGCGGCGGCCACGCCGACCCCGAAATAATGCGCGAGATGCGGCAGCGAGCCGAGGTAGAGATCGGTGGACAGCGGCTGCAGGCTCAGATAGCCCGCGACCAGCCACAGCAGTGCGCGATCGCTCATGAACGCGCCGGCCGGGCGGCCGGCAGTGTCAATCGTCGAAACGCGCGCCGAGCGCATGCCACATCGCGGGCATCAGCGCGTCGGCGCGTTCGGGGCGCTCGAGCTCGATGCGCGCGGCGCAAGCGCCGAGCGCGGCAAGGCAATACGTGAAGCCCGGCGGCACGGAGCTCATTGGCGGTCCTTTCCGCCGCCGCGCCGGCAGTCGGCGCACAGGCCCGCGATCTCGATGGTCTCGCGCCGCACTTCGAAGCCGAGGCGCTCGGCGCTCGCGGCGATGGTGCGCGTCAGCGCCGGCTCATCGAGCTCGGCGGCGGTGCCGCAGGCGGTACAAATGAGGAACTGGCCGCTGTGTCCGAGCCCCGGTTCGCCGCAGCCGACGAAGGCGTTCAAGGACGCGATGCGATGGACGAGCCCCGCCTCGAGCAGGAAGTCCAGCGCGCGATAGACGGTCGGCGGGGCGGCCTGGTTGCGCTCCTTGCCGAGCGCAGCCAGCAGATCGTAGGCCTTCACCGGCGTGTGACTGCCCCATACGAGCTCGAGCACGCGCCGGCGCAGCGGCGTCAAGCGCCTGCCGCTGGCGCCGCAGCTCGCATCGGCCTTGCGCAGCGCGGCCGACACGCAGCGACGATGATCGTGTCGTGCGGGCGTGAAGCTGCGCAGTACGTGGCCCGCCGCATTTGCGGCCCGCGAGCCGGCCGTATTCCGCGCGCGCGGGGCGCGCGATTTGTTTGATGTTATCATCTAACCTGTTTTCAGACCGACCCCGGCGTCGCACACGCTCGGCGCAAAGCATCTCCACGCATGCCCACGCATGACCCCAGCCTGCTGATGTGGATACTCGGCTTCGCCGCGCTGAGCTCGATCCTGAGTCTCGCGGCGGGCGCCGGCTATCTGCTATTGCCGGCTCGGCTGCGCGAGCACACGGTAGCACATCTGATCAGCTTCGCGACCGGCACGCTGCTCGGCGTGACCTTCATGGATCTGCTGCCGGAAGCGCTGCAAGCCCAGGCGCAGGACGGTCCCGATGGCGTGATGACGACGGTGCTGGCCGGCATCTTCGTGTTCTTCGTGCTCGAGAAAGCCCTCATCTGGCGACACGCGCACCACGTCGACGGCCACGGCCACGCGATGCATCACGTGAAGCCGGCCGGTCCGCTGGTGCTGGTCGGCGACACCTTCCACAACTTCCTCGACGGCGTGCTGTTGACGGCGGTGTTCGTCAGCGACTTCCAGCTCGGCGTGCTCGCCGGGCTCGCGATGATCGCGCACGAGATTCCGCAGGAGCTGGGGGATTTCGCGATCATGCTCCACAGCGGTTTCTCGCGCGCGCGCACCTTTCTGTGGAACGGCTTATCCAGCCTCGCGATGGTGCTGGGCGCACTGCTCGCGTGGTGGCAGCTTCCGCTGCTGGAGCGCTATCTCCCGCACGTCATCGCCTTCACCGCGGCGAGCTTCATCTATATCGCGGTGGCGGATCTCATTCCCAGCCTGCATCGCGGCGTGAAGCTGCGCGAGACGCTGGCGCAGGTGACGCTGATCGTCGCCGGCATCGCGCTGATCGGATTGCTGCATGGCCACTGAGCGCGAGGCGCTGCGCCAACGGCTGCTGCACGCGCTGCTGGCGGTCCTGCTGCTGCTCGCGACGACGGGCGCGGCGCTCCATCCCTATGCGCTGGACGAGCATCCCGGCGGCCATCCCTGCAGTGTGTGCGTCGCGAGCGCGAATGCCGGCGCGGCGCCCCTGCCCGCGGCCTTCACCTTGGCACTGCCGGTCGCGACGGCGCCGCGGGCCGTCGCCGACGTCGCCCTGCCCGTCGCCCATCTTCCCGCTTCCTACCGGGCTCGCGCCCCTCCCGTCTGATCCGATTCGACTCACGCCGGCCGCGTGCCGGCAGATCGATCGATTTCATTCAGGGAGATCCAAACATGCATACCCGTATTGCGGGTGTGGCCGCGTTCGCGGCCGCATTCCTTTCATTCGCGGCCCAGGCCGCCATGGCCGCGGAGACCGAGGCCGCCACCGCCGGTTCGGAGGAACAGGTCGTCGTCACCGCCGATCCGCTGCGACGTGCCGACGCGCATCTCGCGCAGCCCGTCTCGGTGCTGCGCGGTGAAACGCTGCAGCGCCAGCCGCTGCGCAACATCGGCGAGGCCGTGTCGAACCAGCTCGGCGTCACCAGCGCCGACTTCGGACCCAGCGTCGGCCGTCCGACCATCCGCGGCTTGAGCGGCACGCGCGTACGCGTGCTCGACGACGGCGTCGGCACGATGGACGTGTCTTCGGTGAGTCCCGATCACGCCGTCGCGATCGAGCCCTTGCTCGCGCGTCAGATCGAGATCTTTCGCGGCCCGGCCACGCTGCTCTACGGCAGCGGCGCGAGCGGCGGTCTCGTCAACGTCGTCGACGATCGCATCCCCTCCGCGCTGCCCGAGCGCGTGAACGGCGAGGTGCTCGGGCAGTACGAGACCGTCGACGACGGCCGCACCGGCGCGTTTCGCGTCGACGGCGGCCTCGGCCAGCACCTCGCGCTGCACCTCGACGGCCTGCGCGTCGACACCGGCAACTACGACATCCCGAACTTCGCCGAGCGCGTGCCCGAGCCGGGCGAGCCCGCGGGCGAGCTGTTGAACAGCGATGCCGAAGTCGGCAACTACAGCGGCGGCGCGTCCTTCGTGCACGAGCGCGGCTTCCTCGGCGTCGCCGTCAGCCGGCTCGATCGCGACTACGGCGTGCCGGGCGCCCACGAGCACGAAGAGGAGCCGGACGCCGCCGAGACCTTGCCGGGTGAAGGCGTGCGCATCGACCAGGCGCAGACACGCGTCGACATCAAAGGCGCCTTTGACGATCCGCTGCCGGGCCTGCGCGAAGTGCGCACGCGCTGGGGCATCAACGATCACACGCACAAGGAGCTCGAGCCCGACGGCGCCCTCGGCACGCTGCTGCTGAACCAGGAGACCGAAGGTCGCTTCGAGCTCGTGCATGCGCCGTGGCTGGGCGTCGACGGCGTCGTCGGCGTGCAGATCCAGCAGCGCGACTTCGACGCGCGCGGCGAGGAAGCCTTCGTGCCGAAATCGACGCAGGACTCGGTGGCGGTGTTCCTCGTCGAGAAGCGCGACTTCGGGCGCCTGCACGTCGATGCCGGCCTCCGCTACGAGGACAATGACGCCGACGACGAGCGCGGCGCGCGCTCGGTGTCGCACGGCGTGTATTCGCTGTCCGGCGGCCTCAGCTACCGGCATGCGAGCGGCGTCGAGCTCGGCGGCTCGGTGACGCGCGCCGAGCGCGCGCCGGCGCTGGAGGAGCTGTTCGCGAACGGCCCGCATCTGGCGTCCAACACTTTCGAAATCGGCAACGCCGGACTCGACACCGAGGTCTCGACCAACCTCGATCTCTTCATTCGTCGCGGTCAGGGCCGCTGGCGCTGGACGGCGAGCGTGTTCTACAACGACATCTCGAACTTCATCTTCGGACTCGAGCAGGATCGCAACGGCGACGGCGTCGCGGATCGCGTCGAGCCGGATTTCGGCGAGACCGGGCTCGTGGTCGACGAGGAGGACGCGCTGCTGCTCGTGACGCAGACGCAGGAAGACGCGCGCTTCTGGGGCGTCGAGCTCGAATCGATCTTCGAGCTGATGGACGGCCCCTGGGGCGCGCTCGACTGGCGCCTGTGGCTGGACAGCGTCGATGCCGAGCTCGAGCGTCGCGGCCACGCGCCGCGCATCCCGCCGCTGCGCGTCGGCAGCGGGCTCGAGTGGCGCCGCGAGCGCTGGTCGGCCGGCGTCGCCGCCGTGCGCTACGCGCCGCAGAACGAGGTGTCCGCACTGGAGACGCGGACCGACGGCTACGTCGATCTCGGTCTGCACGCCGAGTACGCGCTGCCGCTGCCCGAGGATCGCGAGCTGCAGTTCTTCGCGCGCGGCACCAATCTGACCGACGACGAGCAGCGCCGCCACACGTCCTATCTCAAGGACAGCGTGCCGCTGCCGGGCATCGGCGCCCAGCTCGGCGTGCGCCTGAGCTTCTAAGCAAACTCCGCAACAGCAGAGCAGGCGAGTCCGGGCTAGTCCCGGGCTCGCCGAGTCTGAGCGAGTCCGGGATGGACGCGATCGGTGCTCCTCCTGAAGCATCCTGTCCGACGCGCGGCGGGGCTTCCGCCGCGCGTCCGGTGCTGCCAAGCTGCACGCACAATCACGGACAGGAGCGCCCCCTCCGCATGCCCCCGACGCTGGACGAACTGCGCCGCAAGAAGAGCGCGAAATGGACCGTCTATCCACCGGACGTGCTGCCGGCCTGGGTCGCCGACATGGACTTCGAGCTCGCGCCGCCGATCCGCGCCGCGCTGGACGCGCAGCTCGCGCGTCACGATCTGGGCTATCCGCCGATGTACGAACGCGCGGGACTCGCCGAGCTCTTCGCCGCGCGCGCCGCGCGGCGCTACGACTGGGCCATTTCCGCCGGCGACATCGAATTCTTCAGCGACGTGGTGCAGGCGATCTATTTCGCATTGCTGACATTGACCGGCTCCGGCGACGGCGTGCTGATCCAGACGCCGATCTATCCGCCCTTCCTGCACGCCGTCGACGAAACCGGACGCAGGCGCGTGCTGTGCGAGCTCATGCCCGGCGCAGAGCGCTACGAGATCGACTTCGACGCCTTCGACGCCGCGGCCGCCCAGGCCACGCTGCTCCTGCTGTGCCACCCGCACAATCCGACCGGCCGCGCGTATACGCAAGTGGAGCTGGAGCGAATCGCGGAGATCGTGCTGCGCCACGATCTCATCGTCGTGTCCGACGAAATCCACGCGGACCTGATGCTCGACGCGCGCCGGCACCTGCCGTTCGCGAGCCTCGCGCCCGAGATCGCCGCGCGCACGATCACGCTGAGCGCGGCGAGCAAGGCCTTCAACGTCGCCGGCCTCTGTCTCGCCTGCGCGGTATTCGGCTCGGCCTCGCTGCGCGCGCGCTTCGCGGCACTGCCGAAGCACGTGCGCGGTGGACGCAGCACCATGGGCATGACGGCCGCGGCCGCCGCGTGGCGCGACGGCGATGCGTGGTTGGCCGAAACGCTGGAGATACTGCGCGCGAACCGCGCCGCGCTGGCCGCGCACGCCGCGCGCGCATGGCCTGCGATCCGGCATTTCCCGCCGGAAGCGACCTACCTCGCCTGGCTCGACTGCCGCGATCTCGAGCTCGGTGAAGAACCCTGTCGCTGGTTTCTGCGCGAGGCAAAAGTCGCGCTCGGCGAAGGCCCGTCCTTCGGCCCACCGGGCGTCGGCCACGTACGCCTCAACTTCGCGACGCCCCCCGCGATCCTCGCTGCAGTGCTCGACCGCATGAGCGAGGCGCTGGCGCGGCGCGCGTGAGCGCGAGGATTCGTAGCCCATCAGAAGCGCAGCGAATCCGGGATCGAGGTCGGTGGGCAGGCAACGGCGCCCGATAGGCGCTTTTATAGCCACAGAGAACACCGGGAACACAGAGGGGGGATTAGGACGGGCCGTGCCGACTTCGGCGCCGTGCTCGGCTGGAAAGTCGCCGATTCGCGCTACGCGCTACCACGGAGAAGAAAATCGAAGACGCAGGTTGCCGTGAAAGAGGGCGCCCCCATTCTCGTAGCCCGGGTGCAGCGTAGCGGAACCCGGGATCGGGCATGCCCGATAGCAAAGGCCTTCGGCCCTGCGCGGCGCGCACCGCGCCGGATCGACTCGACTGCATGAGTGGACGGCGGGCGCGGATCCCGGGTTACGCGCTGCGTGCTCCACCCGGGCGACGAGATCTGGCGAGGCGCCGATCCCGGATTCCGCTGCGCTCCTTCCGGGCTACGAAGATCCTTGTCTTGTAGCCCGGAAGGAGCGCCGCGCAGCGGCGCGGAATCCGGGAGCTGAGCTCACCACACATCATGATTGCGGGTGACGCGGGCGTCATGGCCGTTGGGCTGACGAAGGAAGCCCAACATTGGGCGCCGAACGTTGGGCTTCCTTCGTCAGCCCAACCTACGAAGTCTCAGTGCTAGCGCTGCGCCAAAGCCTTCGCACCATCTGCATCCTCATCCTCCTCTGTGTTCTCGGTGTTCTCTGTGGCAAATCCCCCTCGTCCCCTCGGTAGGCCGCCTTCTCAATCGCCAGGGACCGCGACCCCTCCTTCATAACGAAAAGCCCAGCGCTCGTCGCCGAGATGGCGCTGCCAGACGACGCTCGAGGGGGGCAGCAGCATCAGGGTCCAGGTCTGCTGGACGTGGCGGAAGGCGCGGGTGACACCGCGAAAGGCGGCGGGATCGAGGACGGCGAGGCAGATCCCGCCCGGATGGCGGACCGACTCGTAGCGGATGAGGCCGATTTCCGCCGCACGCGCGTCGGCGGCGAGCGCCTGCGTGGCCGCATAGTCGTCGGTCGCGGTCCAACGCGCGCGCGCGTCGACGAAGGGCAGGCCCAGCAGATCGAGATGGCGCGGATGCGCGGCGTGGAATTCGAACAGCGTCAGCTCCATGTGCGCGCGCCGTTCGGCGAGGCCGGCGCTGTCGAGCCAGAACTTCAAGCGCCACCAGCCCGTCTCGGCGCAGGCCGTCTCACGCGCCTCGGCGCCGTAGAAGACGCCGGGCGCATGCCGGGCGCGGAAGCGCGAGCCGGCGCTGTCGGGGCGATAGCGGAACGGCGTCGCGAGCAGCCAGTGCAGGCCGGCGACGCTTGGAGGCAGCGGCGGCTTCGCCGCGTCGAGGATGTCCTCGAGCAAGGCCTGATCGTCGAGATTGCCGTGTGCGAGATGCATGCTCGACACGCGGTGCTGGGCCTCGACCGCGCGCCAGCCGGCACCGCGCCAGGGCCGCGCCTCAGACGCGAGCGCGGTGGGCGTCCACGTATTCGCAGGCATGGAGCAGGCCGTCGATGCGCTGGATCGCTTCGAGCGGCGGGCGATCGCCGAAGGCGCGGTTCGGTGATTCCAGCCAGGCGCGGGCGAGCTCGTCGTTGCCGCCGACCATCGCGAACAGCGCGCGGTACAAGCGCACGAACAGGGCGGCGAGCTCCCAGGTCTTGGAGTCCGGAGACAGGCGGTAATGGCCGTGCAGCAGACGCGAGGCGGTCGGCTGGCTGATCCCGAGCACCTGGCGCAGGACCGCGGTTCGCACGCGCAGCCGCGCGGCCGCCTCGACGACGGCCTGGCTCAGGACGCGGGCCCGCTCCTCGGCGGTGGCAGACGCGGGATTGATCATTCTGAAATCCTATTTGATTTCGAATCCATTCTAATGAATGAAGCAGCCGATTTCACGCGGCAGCCGCGAGCCGCCGCAGCCGCCGGCGCAGCACCAGGCTCGCGAGCGCACCGCCGAGCGCAATGACCCCGAGCAGTCCGAAATAGAGACGATGACCCGCCGCGCCCGGCGCGGCGTCGAGCAGCCGCCCGGCGAGCGGCGCAAAGAAAACGTCCGGGGTGTAGCCGACGACCGAGACGATGCCGACCGCCGTCCCGGTCCGCGGCCCCGGCACGCGGACTTCGGCCAGCAGTGCGAAATAGACTCCGCGCAAGCCGTAGACCGCGGCCATGCTCAGCGCGAGATTGGCGGCGAGCAGGCTAGAGCTGAGCCCCGGCAGGCCTCCCGTCGCGGCGCCGACGCAGCTCAGCGCGGCGAGCACGAATAAGCAGGCGAGGCTCGTGGTCGGGCGGGCGCGATCGGCGAGCATTCCGGCGAGCAGCGCGGCGACCGGCCGCAGCCAGGCGCCGGCCGCGACGAAGCGCGCCGCCTCGACTTCATCCATGCCCAGCACCTGCACGGCATACAGCGCGTAGTTGTCGATGCCTTTGTAGCCGCAGTAGGCGGCGACCACGATCGCGGCCTGCGCGCCGAGCTGCGGCAGGCGGCAGGCGCTCACGAGCCGCGCGAAGAAACCGCCGGCGGAAGGCGCGCGGACCATGGGCAGGTCTTCTGCCGTAGGCAGCACCAAGCAGGCGAGGGCCGCCGCCGCGGTGATCCCGGCATAGAACAGAATCACCAGGTGCAGGCCGGCGGCGACGTCACCGGCGCCCGCGAGCCGTCGATCGAGCAGACCGACGGCGACGGCCGCGAGCGCCGCCGCGACGAGACCGCGGCCCGCGTCCAGCGCGCCGAAGGCCCGTCCCTGTGCGAACTCCCCGCCCCATTCGCGCGTCGCGCGCATCAGCGCGGCCCAGAACGGCAGGATCGTGGTCATGCCCCACCAGCCGTAGAGCAGTTTCAGCTCGATGCCGGTCGGCAGGCCGGCGAAAACCAGCCCGCCGGCCGCAGTCGCGAGCAAGGCGACGATCATCAGGCGGCGCGGGGGCCAGCGATCCGCGAGCAGGCCGCCCGGGAAATAGCTCAACATCGCGGTGAGGCCGTAGACCGCGTACGCATCGCCGAGCGCCGCGTTGTCGATGCCGAAGCCCTCGAGCACCGACGGCCGGAAAAAGCGCGCGACGTGGAAAGGCAGGCTGAATATCGCCTCGCCGGCGAACATCAGCGTGGCGAGCACGAGCAGGCGGCGCCACGCCGGCAGCGGCGCGCTCATCGACGCACGATCAGTCCATGCACGGCGCGCGACTCATGCCTCCAGCATCGCGCGCAGCGCATCGACGATGCCGTCGGCGCGCTCGCTCGCGGCGACGCGGCCGCGCTCGACGAGCTCGGGGAAGCGATCGAAATCGAAGCCCGCGCGCGGCGGCGTATCGGGCGCGACGACGACGTCGGCGCGCATCGCCTCCAGCGTCGAGCCCCAGGAGCCCAGCAGCTCCCAGGCATTGCCGAATACGCGCTTCAGGCCCAGCGGCCGGTTCATCTGATCCCACAGGCGTTCCAGGCGATCCGCATCGCCGTCCGGCACCTGGCGCGCGGAAGGCAGGACGTTGATGGCGATCTTGAGGCCGCAGCGGCGGCGGTTCAGCACGTCGACGGGCACGCGCGAGACGATCCCGCCGTCGACCATCACGCGACCGTCGTGCTTGATCGGCGGAAAAAAGCCCGGGATCGCCGAGGTCGCGAGCACGGCCGGCGCGACGGGCCCGCGATCGAGCACGGCGCGTTCGCCGCCCGCGATGTCGGCGGCGACGACGGCGGCAGGACGGCGGAGATCGGCGAAGGTGCACTCGCCGAAGGTCTCGCTCGCGGCGCGCGCGATTTTGTGGCCGCCGAACAGCGAGATGCCGGGCAGCAGGCGCGTGTCGCGGATCTTGCGATTGCTGCCGAGGAAACCCTGCAGAAAGCGCTCGGCTTCGCGCGCGTCCGCGCAGCGCGCGACGGTCAGCGCCGTGATCCCGCCCATGCTCGTGCCGCAGAGATAGTCGAGCGGCACGCCGCGATCCTCGAGCACCTGCAGAACGCCGACGTGCGCGAAACCGCGCGCCGCGCCGGAGCTCATCGCGATGCCGACTTCCTTGAACGTCATGTAGCGCGCGATCCAGTCGAGATTCGGATGCTGCGCGCGTTGCCACGATCCTCGCGCGGCGTGCGCGCGCTGCAACTCCTCGTGCGTGACGCAGAACGACCAGCGACCCGGATCGGCCCGCGGCCGCTCGCCGAGATGGACGCGCGCGACGTCGGCGAGCCCGGCGCCGCTCGCGATGCGATGCCGGCCGTCGTCGTCGAGCTCGGGCGTGACGAGCCCGACGACGACGTCGGTTCCCTGCAGCAGCGGCGTCAGCAGCGACAGCTCGCCGGGCGTCGCGTGGAAGACAAGGTACTGTCCGCCGGCGGCGTGCTGCCGCCAGTGCTCGATGTGCGCGCGCAGCCGCGCCTGCGCGCTGCGCGGATCGCGAGCGTCCAGCGCCAGCACGCCGAGCTCCGATCCCGGCGCATAGCAGCGGACGGCGCGCATCAAGGTATCGACGAAATGCCGCACCTGGGGGCCGTGCGGGGCGCCGACGATCACGGCGAGCCCCGGCCGGCGCGCTTCGTGGCGCGTGCGATTGCGTAGACGCTCGATCAGCAGGCGCGTGAGGCTGCGATGCAGCGCCGGCTCGCGCTCCAGCAGTGCGAGGAAGCTCGGGCCGTCGAGCGACCAGGTGACGGTGTCGCGCGCGGCGATCAGCGTGGCCGAGACGGGCATGCCGGAGAACAGCGACATCTCGCCGAACACCTGGCCCGGACCCAGCATCACGCCGCGCCATTCGCCGTCGGTCGCGGGATCGGGCAGCACGCGCACGACGCCGTGCGCGATGGCCTGGAAACAGCGTCCGACCTCGCCGACGCGCACGATGACGTCACCCTGCGCGTATTCACGGCGCGGCATCTCGCGACTCAAACGCGCGAGCGAGGCGGTCGAAAGCTCGGCGAAGAAAGGTACGTCGGCAAGATCGAGCATCCGGCCAGTTCACGACCCGCGCTCCGCGCCGATCGTCCCCCTACTGGTCTGTCCCAAGCCGACATTAGGCCACCCGGGCGGGGTCCCGCAACCGGCGTCCGTCCGTTTCCGACCTGGATCTTCAGCCCTGAGCCGCGCGCTGCCGGCGACGCGCGAGCACCGCGAGCCAGAAGCCCGCCGTGCCGAGCAGCGAGCCGAGGAGCACCAGCGACCACACGACGTCGGGATTGCCGCTCGCGCTCCACACGCTCGCCGTCCACAGCGGCGCGACGGCCATCGCGATCATCATCGGCAGCGCGATCGCCCCCATGGTGCGCGCATAGTGGCTGCGGCCCAGCCACTCGGCGGGCGCGGCGCCGCGCAGGATCGTCGTGATGCCGTGGCCGGCGGCGAACAGCGCCGAGAAAACGCAGGCGGCCGCGAGGCCGGCCGGCGCGAGGATCATGACGAGCAGGGCGAGCGGCACGAGCAGCGTGGTGACCGCACCGACACGCGCGATGCTCGCGCCGCGCCCGAGCGTGACGAGAAAGATCCGCGCGCCGACCTGCACGGGCCCGATCAGCGCGAAGGCGAGATAGATGTCGTGATTCGGCACGCCTTCGACGCGCAGCAGCGGCACGAACTGGAACAGCACGCTGGAGGCGGTCAGGCTGTAAGACGTGTACCACAGCACTAGCCCCCAGAAGACGGGATTGCGCAAGCGCGCGCGCATCACGCGCCGCGCGTCCGCGCGCAGATCGCCGCCCGGATCGGCCTGCGGATGCCGCGGTGCCCGCGGCGGCGCGAACACCCAGTGGATCGGCGCGCAGATCAGCAAATTGCAGGCGGCGAGCACCAGCAGCGCAGCGCGCCAGCCGAGCGCCGGTTCGAGCGCGCCGATCAGCGGCACGAACACCGTGCCGGAGAAGCCGGTGACGAGCGTCACCGCGGTGATGCCGCGGCGGATGTCCTCGCCGAAGTGCTGATTGACGATCGCGAAGATCGTCTCGATCAGCACGCAGGCCATGCAGGCGCCGAGCGCGATCCACAGCGCGAAGAAGGCCGGCAAGGAGTCGACGCGCGACCATGCGACGAGCAGCAGCCCCGCGCCGATCGAACCGCAGGTCATCAGCGCGCGCCCGCCGCGGCGATCGAGCACCGTCGCGACGGGATAGGCCGCGAGCCCGGTGACCAGCAGTCCGACCGTCAAGGCGCCGTTCGCGGCCGCGACCGGCCAGTGCAGCTCGGCGAGCATCGGCCCGGCGAACAGCGGGAAGCTGTAGTAGAGCGTGCCCCAGGACACGAGCTGGGCCACCGACAGCGGCCACAGCATCACCCACGGGGCATGACGTCGGCGCCACAGCGATCTTGCGTCGAAGGACGGCATCGAAAAACCGCGTTTGTCTGCCGCGCTAAACTGCCGTGCGCCGAGCGGCTGCACCCGGATCCCCGCTTGCACGGGGACGACGAACACCGAAACCGCCGAGCCTATCGTCGTTCCGGCGCAGGCGGGCATCCGGTGCGGGACGTTTCATCGCGAGGCGGGAACCTCCGCGTGCGCGTAGACGTGATCGAGCGCGGACTTCCACATCAGCCGGCGTTCGCGCAGCACAAGCCCGTGGCGCGCGAACAGGCGCGGCAGCGTGTGTCGATCGAAATAGTAGAGATGCTCGGACGGCTTGATCTCGCGCCAGGTGTCGAGCCGGCGCGGCGTCGTGAAGTGACCGACGTCCGGCGTGCGGATCTCGATCGCGCCGCCCGGGGCGAGCAGGCGCTTGAGCTCGGCGACCGTCGCATTGAGATCCGGCACGTGCTCGATGACGTCGTACATCGACAGCACGTCGAAATGTCCGGCCGGATAGCGCTGCGCCTCCAAGGTGCCGCAGGCGATCCGCGGCAGCTTCAGGGTCTCGCGCGCGAAGGCGACGGCGGCTGCCTCGAGCTCCACTCCCCAGGCCTCGTAGCCCGCCGCGGCCGCGGCCGCGACGACGAAGCCGGCCGAACAGCCGACATCTAGCCAGCGACCGCGCGGCACGAAGCGCCGCTTGATGCGCGCGACCCAGCGCCTGCTGCGCGCGCGCTTCTTGGCGGCCTTGCGGATGTAGCCGCCGCTGTAGGCCGCATCATAGGTGTCGGCGACGACGTCGAACACCGGACGCGGATTGATCAGCACGAGACCGCAGCCGCGACAGCGCACGAAAGTTTCGCCGCGCTGCTCGAACAGCGGTATGAAGTCGCCGCCGTCACAGACCGGGCAGGCGATGTGCTCGAAACGACGAGCGGCGGCAGTCATCGGCGAGCGCGGCGTGCCGGTTCGGCACGCCGCGCCGAGGAGCAGGACGGGACTGGCGGCAGAATGCGCGGTCTCAGGCGGCGGCCTTCGCACTCATGCTCGCGCGGAGCTGCGCGGTGGCGGCTTCGTCGATCTTCATCGACGCCGGATCGATCACCACGCCGTAGCGCTCGCGCGCCGCCTTCAGCGACACGTATTCGTCGAGCACGTCCTCGAGCACCATGTTCGCATCGCGCTCCCACGCGTGGCCGTAGCCGCCGCCGCCGGTGCTCTCGAACATGAAGGTTTCGCCGTAGCGGAACGGATGGCCGCACAGCAGCGGGTTCTTCCAGTTGCCCTGCTCGTCGAGCCCGCCGATGACCTCGCGGCGGCCGTCGGTGTGGATCTTGATCTGGCGCTGCACGTCGGAGTGCTGGCCGCCGGCGACGCCCGGGCTGCCGGCCCGCGTGCGCGCCGTCTCCATGCTGAGCTCGCCGTCGGCGAGGTAGCGCACCTTGAACACCGCGCCGAGGCCGCCGCGGAATCTGCCGGGACCGGCGCTGTCCTGCCGCAGCTCGAAAGCCTCGTAGGCGACCGGGAACAGGAGCTCGGCGGTTTCCGCCGGCATGTTCATGCAGTTGCCGAGCGGATCCTCGGTGACGTTCATGCCGTCGTTGTACGGCGTCGCGCCCCAGCCGCCGGCGGGGAGATCGGAGAACACGTCGGTGGCGCCGTTCGGCGCGGTGACCGAGGACACGAACCAGTTGCAGTCCGCGCTGGTCGAGCCGGTGACGCGATCCGGGATGGCCTTCGCGAGCGCCTGCCAAATCGCACTGGTGATTTTCGCCGAGGTCAGCGTGGTGCAGCCGATCGTCGGCGCCGGCCACTTCGCGTTCAGCCATGAACCTTCGGGCACGGCGATCTTGATCGGGTTGAACATGCCCTGGTTCTGCGGCGCATGCGGCGCGAGGAAGAACTGCAGCGAATACAGCGCGGCCGAGGCCGTGTTCGCGAACGGCGAGTTGATCGCGCCCTTGACGACGCTGTCGGTGCCGCTGAAATCGACGGTGATGTCCGAGCCCTTGACGATCAGCTTGACCTTGATCTGGATCGGCTGGTCCGAGAAGCCGTCGGTGTCGGCATAGTCCTCGCCCTCGTACACGCCGTCCGGGATCTCGGTGATGCTCTTGCGCACGATGCGCTCGGTATATTCCTGGAGCTGCTTCATCGCCGCCTTCAGCGTGACGATGCCGTACTTCGCCGCCGCGCGCTGCATCTCCTGCTCGGCCGCGCGCAGGCAGCCGACGTGCGCCTGCAGATCGCCTTTGACGAAGTGCGGCGTACGCGTGTTGTTGACCATGATCTCGACGATGTCCTCGCGCATCACGCCGCGCTCGTAGACCTTCACCGGCGGCAGGCGCAGACCCTCGCCCGCGATGTGCGTGCCCGCGAAGGCCTGGCCGCCGGCGGCGCCGCCGCCGAGATCCATCCAGTGCCCGCGGCTGACCGCGAAGCCGAGCAGCTCCTTCTCGAAGTAGATCGGCGTGAGGAAGGTGATGTCGTTGATGTGCGTGCCGCCCTTGTAGGGATCGTTGACGCAGACGATGTCGCCTTCGTGAATGTTCTCGATGCCGAACTTCTCGACGATCGCTTCGGCGCTGTACTTCATCGCCGCGAGGTGGATCGGGCAGTTCGCGGCCTGCGACAGCAGCCCGCACTCGTAGTCGTAGATCGCGTTGGAGAAGTCGATCATGTCCGCGAGGATCGGCGAGAACGAGGCGCGCTGCAGCACGGTCGTCATGCGATCGCTGGCGTATTCGAAGATGCTGCGAAGCACCTCAAAGGTGACCGGATCGACTTTGGTCTGTTCGATGACCGAGGTATCGACGGTAACTTTCTTGTCCATGCGAGGCTCCTCAAACGTTGGACACGAGATTGCGACTGATGTCGATGATCAAGTTGCCGAAGCGGTCGACGGTGCCGACGGCATTCGGTGGCAGGACGGCGCAGGCATGCTCGTATTCGACGATGCACGGGCCGTCGAGCGAGGCGTTCGGCTTCAGCGCGTGGCCATCGTAGACCTTGCTCGCGTGCCATGCGCGGTTGAAGTAGATCTGGCGTTCGCCCTTCACCGCCGCGCCGCCGCTGCCGCCGACCTCGACCGCCGGCGGCGATTCGGTGCGCCCGATTCCGGTCACCCCGAGCGACACGAAGGCCGGCGCGAAGTCGCTGGAGCTCACTCCGTACTCGCGCTTGTGGACCTCGTGGAAGGTCTCGATGATGCCCGCTACGCTCGCGGCCGTCAGCTTGCCGTCCGGCACCGGAGTCTCGACCTCGTAGGTCTGGCCCACGTAGCGCATCTGCGCCGTCCGCGTGGTGTCGATGTTTTCCCGGCTGACGCCTTCCGCCTCCAGCCGTTCCATCACATCCGCCTCGAGCTTCGAGTATAGCGCATTGAGATCGTCGAGTTTCGCGTCCGCGACCGGCGAGAAATAGAAGGTCTCGAGGTCGTGGCGCAGATCCATCGCGGTCGCGCCGAAGGCCGAGGCGACGCCGGCGTGAATCGGCATGACGACCTTCGGAATGTTCATCGACTCGGCGACGAAGCAGGCGTGCATGGCCCCTGCGCCGCCGAAGCTCGCGAGCACGAAGTCGCGCGGGTCGCGGCCGCGCGACACCAGCACCTTCTTCACCGCCTGCGCCATGTTCTCACAGCCGATGCGGATCATGCCGTCGGCCGTCTCGATGCCGGACAGACCGACCTCGGCCGCCAGCCGCTCCATCGTGGCCTCGGCGCCGGCCTTGTCGAGCGTCATCTTGCCGCCCAGCGTCGGCTCGATGCGGCCGAGCAGCAGGTTCGCGTCCGTGATCGTCGGCTCGGTGCCGCCGAGGCCGTAGCAGACCGGGCCCGGGCTCGAGCCCGCGCTGCGCGGACCGACGCGCAGCGAGCCGCCTTCATCGACCCAGCCGACCGAGCCGCCGCCGGCGCCGACGCTGTGGATGTCGAGCATCGGCACGATGCAGGGGATTTCCCATTCGATCTCGTGATCGCGGGTGATGAGGCCGTGCCCGTTCTCGACGATCGACACGTCGAAGCTGGTGCCGCCGACGTCGGTGTGGATGATGTTCGGAAACTCCGGCAGCAGCTTGCTGAGATAGCCCGCATAGGCGACGCCGCCGGCCGGACCGGATTCGATCAGCTCCTCGGGGTGCTGCTTCGCATAGTCGACGCCGCAGATGCCGCCGGAGCTCTTCAGGATCAGCAGGCGCCCGGCGAAGCCCTCCGCTCTCAGCGCGTTCTCGAGTCGTTCGAAGTAGACCTCCATCACCGGGATCGTCGCCGCCCGGATCGCAGTGGTCGTGAAGCGGCCGTGCTCGCGAAACACCGGCCGGGTTTCGGAAGACAGCACCACGTAGGTGTCCGGGTTCACTTCCTTGATGATGTCGCGCATCGCCTGCTCGTGCGCGCCGTTCTTGTACGAATTGATGAAGGCGACGGCGACCGAGCGGACGTTGTGCTGCTTGATCTTGTGCGCGACCTCGAGCGCCTGCTCGCGCAGCAGCGGGCGCACGACTTCGCCGCGTACGTCGATGCGCTCGCCGACGGTGTAACGGAAACGGCGCTTGATGATCGGCTTCGGTTTGGTCTGATAGGGATCGTAGAGCTGCTCACGATGCTGGCGCGCGATTTCGATGGTGTCGCGGAAGCCTTCGGTCGTCACCATCGCGGCGTCGGGATAGTCGCGCACAATCAGCGCGTTGGTCGCCGTGGTCGTGCCGTGCATCAGATAGGAAATGCGTGCGAACGGGATCTTCGCCGCCTTGATCGCATTGACGACGCCGACGGCTCGGTCGTGCTTGGTGGTCAACACTTTCGAGCTGACCTGCTGCCGCGATTCGTCGTCCCATGCGAACAGGTCGGTGAAGGTGCCGCCGACGTCTATGCCCACACGCCACATGTCGTTTCTCCTCGTCTCGCTCGATAGGGGATGGTCGCGCGCGTGCCGCGGCCTCGCTCAGGCGCGCACGCGCGCCGATTTGGGGTCGTACAGCGGCGCGATCGACGCGCGCGCCGCGTGGCGCTCGTTGCCGATCTCGATCTCGTAACGGCCCGCCAGAATGTAATCGTCGCCGACGCCGTCCTCGTTCGCGACGTAGCCCATCGCGACGGCCGCGCCCAGCGTATGACCGTACATCGCCGAAGTCGTGTAGCCGCTCAGCGCGCCGTCGCGGTAGATCGGTTCGTCGTGATAGAGCAGCGGCTCGGGGTTCTCGAGCACGAACTGCACGAGCCGGCGCTTGAGCGGTCCGGCGTCGCGCTGGCGCAGCAGTGCGTCGCGGCCGATGAAGCCGCCGGCCTTGTCCCAGGCGCAGGCGAAGCCGAGGCCCGCTTCGAGCGGCGTATCATGCGGCCCGATGTCGTGCGCCCATTCGCGATAGGCCTTTTCGATCCGCAGCGAGTTCAGCGTGTGATAGCCGCAGTGGCGCAGGCCGAACTCGGTGCCGGCCGCGACCAGCGCGTCGTAGACGGGCAGCGTGAAAGCGGTCGGCACGTAGAGCTCCCAGCCGAGCTCACCGACATAGGTCAGCCGCATCGCGAGCACGGTCTGATAGCCGATGCGGATCTCGCGCGCCGTGCCGAACGGGAAGGCGGCCTTCGAGATGTCGTCCTGCGCGAGCTTCTGCAGCAGCGCGCGCGAGTGCGGGCCCTGCACGTTCAGCATCGACCACGCACCGGAGACGTCGGTCACGATGCAGCAGGCGTCCGCGGGCACGTGCTTGCGCAGGAGATGCTCGACGTGCGTATGCGTGAAGGCCGCGGTGATGACGAAGTACTGGTCCTCGGCGAGACGTGTGACGGTGAGATCGGCTTCGATGCCGCCGTGCTCGTTCAGGAACTGCGTGTAGACGATTTTGCCGACCGGCACGGACATGTTCGCCGTCGCGATGCGGTTCAGCACGCGCTCGGCGTCGCGGCCCTGCACCAGGAATTTCGAGAACGAGGTCTGCTCGAACACGCCGACCGCTTCGCGCACCGCGCGATGCTCTTCGGCGTTGTTGTCGAACCAGTTCTGGCGGCCCCACGAATACTCGTACTCCGGCTTCTGTCCCGGCCGCGCGTACCAGTTCGGGCGCTCCCAGCCGGCCGATTCGCCGAAACAGGCGCCGGCCGCCGCGAGTCGATCGTGCAGGATGCTCTTCTTGACGCCGCGCGCCGTGGTCCACTGCCGGAACGGCCAGTGATCCTGGTAGCCGATGCCCAGCGACTCGGTCATGCGATCGGCGAGGTAGCGATCGTTGTCCTGCCAGCGGTGCGCGCGGCGCAGGTCCACCGACCACATGTCCATCGGCGCCTGGCCCTCGGCGATCCAGCGCGCCATCACCATGCCGACGCCCCCGCCGGACAGGATGCCGAGCGAGTTCATGCCCGCGGCGACGAAGAAGTTCTTGAGATCCGGCGCCGGGCCCATCAGGTAATTGTGATCCGGCGTGAAGGATTCGGGGCCGCAGAAGAAGAGCTTGATGCCGTGGTCCATCAAGGTCGGCACGCGCCGCATCGCCTTCTCCATGTACGGCATCATGCGATCCCAGTCGGCCTGGATGTCGTTGAAGCAGAAATCCTCGGGGATGCCGTTCAGGCCCCAGGGCTTGGCGATCGGCTCGAAGAAGCCGAGCATGATCTTGCCGGCCTCTTCGCGAATGTATGCCGCGTTGCCCGGATCGCGCAGGATCGGGAGCATCTTGTGCACGCCCTCGACCGCTTCGGAAATCAGGTAGTAGTGCTCGCAGGCCTGCAGCGGCACGTTGACGCCGGCCATGCGGCCGACTTCGCGCGCCCACATGCCGGCGCAGTTGACGACGTACTCGGCCTGGATGTCGCCGCGATCGGTGCGCACGCCGGTGACTTGGCCGTTGCGCTGCTCGATGCCGAGCACCTTCGTCTGCTCGAAGATCCGCGCGCCGCCCATGCGCGCGCCGCGCGCGAGCGCCTGGGAGACGTCGGCCGGATTCACGCGGCCGTCGTGCGGGAAGTAGAACGCGGCCTCGAGATCCGAGACGTCCGCCAGCGGCCACATCTGCGCGACCTCGGCGGGCGAGATCTCCTGGTTCTCGACTCCGAAGCAGCGCGCCATCGCGCAGCCGCGGCGCATCTCGTGCGCCTTGTCCGCGGTCATTGCGAGCTGGATCGAGCCGCAGTTGATGATGCCGGTGGCCTGGCCGGTCTCGGTCTCGAGGCGGCGATAGAGATCCTGCGTGTACTTCGCGAGCTTGGTCTGCGCTTCGGTGTCGCGCAGCGTCGTCAGCAGGCCGGCCGCGTGCCAGGTCGTGCCGCAGGTGAGCTGCTTGCGTTCGAGCAGCACGACGTCCTTCCAGCCGAGCTGCGTCAGGTGATAGGCGATGGAGCTGCCGATGACGCCGCCACCGATGATGACCACCCGGGCGGTGGTCGGGAACTGATTCGACATGACGCGAGCTGCCCCTCTCGAACGTGGCCTGTGTGGGGAAATACGGGGAACGGCCGGCGACCCGGCCCGCGAACGAACCATAGCCAAGGATTTTTCAAATATCAATAAATTCTGTTCGAGTTTTTCAAATACCGAAATCCGCCCGCGCGCTGTGCAGCGCATCAATAATTATTGCACTGCGGCAAAGCGGGCTCTCAATAGGTGGGAGGCGTCATCGCCCACAGCACCACCGTTTCGGCGCGACCCGGATTGCGGTAGCGGTGGGGGCTCGTGCTCGGGAAGCTGAAGCTGTCGCCGGCGGCGAGCACCGTCGACGCGCCGTCGATCCACAGCTCGAGCTGGCCCGACACGATGTAGCCGGCTTCCTCGCCGTCGTGAGTGTAAGGACTGTCGCCGCTCGACGCGCCCGGCGCGAAGGTCGAATACAGAAAACCCAGATGGCGCACGGCCTGCGAGTTGAGCTGGTAGTCGTCGATGCCGTCGGCATAGCTGATGTGCCGCCGCTGCTCGCGACGCACGATGTACTGCTCGACGCGCGCGCCGGGCTCCTGCGGCAGGAAGAACCAGGAGATGTTCACGCCCAGCGCGCGGCTGAGATCGTGCAGCGTCTTGATCGACGGCGACACGAGATCGCGTTCGAGCTGGGAAAGGTGGCCGACCGAAATCCCGGTCGCCACCGACACCGCCTGCAGAGTCTTGTTCTGGCGCAGACGCAGCGCGCGCAGCTTGGCGCCGATGAGGCCGTCCTCCTTCGCCGTGCCGGCCTCCTGCGCGCCGCGCGCCGCATCGGTCCGGGCACCGGCCCCGGCCGGGCGCGCGGACTGCGCTCTGCGGGCTGTGGTCTTCGGGTTACGCACGCGGCTGTCTCCCTGTCTTGCGGTTCTTGCGGTGAAAGCGGCGCGAGTCGGATCGAAATCGGCACGCGAAACGCCGGTCCACGGCCGGCGCATACGCCGATTTCCGCCGTGTTTCCTTGATCTACGGCGTGGCCCGCCGCCTGGGCGGGCGATACTATTCGTCAAGCACTCATCTGCCGGCAAGCCCGGCGCCTTTTCGCGAGGACTGACGATGAACGAAGTCTACGTCGCCGGCGTCAGCATGACGCACTTCGGCAAACATCTGAATCGCTCGATCAAGGATCTCGCCGCCGAGGCCCTCGACGGCGCACTGGCGGACGCCGGCGCCCGCCGTGAACAGATCGAAGCGGCGTTCTACGGCAACTGCGTGCAAGGTCACATGGAAGGTCAGGACATGGTCCGCGGCGAGATCGCGCTGCGCGCGGCCGGCATCCAGAGGGTGCCCGTCGTCAACGTCGAGAACGCGTGCGCGACGGGCAGCACGGCGCTGCACATGGCGGTGTCGTACGTGAAGAGCGGCGCCTGCGACATCGCGCTCGCGATCGGCGTCGAGAAGATGTTCTCGACCGACAAGGCGCTGATGTTCGCCGCCTTCGACGGCGCCTGGGACGTGCACACGGTGGAGCACAATCGCGAGCTCCTGATGAGCATCGGCGAAGGCGTGCCGGTGCCGCCGGGCTCGCAGTCCGACAGGCCTTACAGCGTGTTCATGGACGTCTATGCCGGACTGTGCCGGCTGCACATGAAGACTTACGGCACCACGCAGCGCCAGCTCGCCGCCGTCGCGGCGAAGAATCACCAGCATTCGACCATGAACCCGCTGTCGCAGTACCGCCAGCCGTTCTCGATCGACGAAGTGCTCGCGGCGCCGCCGATCACCTACCCGCTGACCCTGCCGATGTGCTCGCCGATCAGCGACGGCGCGGCCGCGGCGATCGTCTGCAATACTGCCGGTCTCGCCAAGCTCAACGGCGCGGCGAAACGCGCGAAGCGCGTGCTCGCCTCGGTGCTGCAGACGGGCAGCGATCGCGCGCCGGCCGACTATGCGCAGCACGCGACGCGACTCGCCGCGCAGCGCGCCTATGCTCAGGCCGGCGTCGGGCCCAGGGACGTATCGGTCGCCGAAGTGCACGACGCCACGGCGATGGGCGAAATCATCGAAGTCGAAGCGCTGGGTCTGGTCAGCCCCGGCGAAGCCGGGCCCGCGGCGGAGCGCGGCGAGTTCAGCCTCGGCGGCCGCGTTCCGGTCAATCCGTCCGGCGGTCTCGAATCCAAGGGCCATCCGATCGGCGCCACCGGCCTCGGCCAGGTCTTCGAGCTCGTCACGCAGCTACGCGGCGAAGCCGGCGCGCGTCAGGTGAACGGCGCCAAAGTAGCCCTCGCCCAGAACGGCGGCGGCATCGTCGGCGTCGAAGAAGCCGTCGTCGCGGTGACCGTGCTGGGGGCTTGAAGGAATTTAATCTAGCCACGGAGGACACGGAGAAAGACAATGAATTGATGAGAGGCTTCCGCATCGCCTGCGCCAATGGGCGCGACGGCGTCACCGCAATGCGGGCCCATCCAATTTCTTTCTCCGTGCCCTCCGTGCCCTTCGTGGCTAGATTCTCTTCGTCGAATGCCTAAGTACCGAGGCGTCGAATCGCGGCTTCGGTGAGGAATTTGTCGAACAGGCTTTCGTCGTTGACCTTCATCTCGTAGCCGGCCACTTGGCGCGTCTGCTGGAGGCGGGTCATGCGGTTGCTCTGCACGTCGTGGGCATGCACGTTGCACCAGGACCAGTAGGGATACTTGCCGTCCATCACCTTCTTCTCGCCCTTCTCGTACAGCGAGTACGAACCGTCGAAGGACTTGAAGGGATCGCCGCGGCGATCGTAGGTCACCATGTTCACCGGCAGCAGCGTGCGGGCGTCGAACCAGACGCGCTTCTTGCCGACCGGTGCGCGCGGATAGCCCGTCGGCTCGGCCTCGACGATGATCACTTCCGGCACGAGCTCGACGTTCGTGTCCCAGAAAGTGACGCCCTGCTGGCCGCCGTGCACCTTGCCTTCCCAGTTCTCGTGATCCGCATTCCAGTTCTGCGTGAGCCCGGCGAGGAAAGGACCGCGGCCGACGATCTTGAAGTTGCCCCAGGTCAGATAGGGATCGCCGGCCGCCCACGCGTCGGACAGGTAGAGCGTCGTGCCCGGGATCAGCGGCTCGAAGCGCTGGCTCGACGGAAAGCGGCGCACGCGCTTGAAGGCCGGCAGGTAGCCGAGCAAATCGGGGAACGTCGCCTGATCGTAGGACCAGATATTGAGGAAGGACGTCCCCTTGGCATCGTTGGGATAGGTGAAGAAGACGGACTGGTAGCGCAGCTTGTCTTCCATGCCCGGCCGATAGGGCTTGGGATCGAGCGTGACGCGCGCGACGGGCGCGTACTCGCACCAGCAGATCTCGTAGAAATAGCCCTGCTTGCCGTTGCCATCGATCTCGTAGTCCTTGACCGTGTAGAACGACACGTCGTGACGGCCCCAGGACAAGGTAATCGGCACGAAGACTTCCAGCGCCGACTGCGGCTCCGGGAAAGGATTGCCGCCGATCCACGGCTTGCCGTCCAGCGTGTAGCAGTTGCCCTTCTCGTCGAGCTGGGCCTGACCGCGGTTGCGCAGCGTCGCCTCGACGTAGTCGACCGGCGAGAGATGCGTCATGTCCGTGGTCGACTGCACGACGCCGATCTTGCGGCCCATCTGCTTGACCTGCATGTAGCGCACGGGATCGAGCAGATCCTGTACGGCGTCGACGTTGTTCGCGTCGATCACGTCACCGGGTTTCACCTTGCCCTTGGTGTAGACCTCGATCGACAGCAGCTCTTCCGGATAGGCCTTTTCGAAGCTGCCGTTCTGCGCCACCGCGTCCCACACCGAGCCGAGCACACCGGCGCCGAGCAGGCCCTGCGCAGTGCGGGACAGAAACAAGCGCCGGCTGTAAGCGGCATCGTACTTGCGGATATGCATGATGACTCCCGAGCTCGTGGATCGCGTATCGCGATCGATCAGACACACAGGGCCGCGAAGCGTTCCTCGAGGATGGCCGGCTCGAAGTCGCGACCGATGAATACGAGCCTGCTCTCGTGGTCGGCGTCCGGCCACTCGTCCAGCCACTGTAGCGGATAAAACCGGTTTTGCACGGCATGGATCAAGGCCGGCCGCCCGCCGCGCTCGCGAAAGCCGGCGATGCCCTTGATGCGCAGGATCCGCGGCCCCAGCTCGTTGACGGCCCGGTTGAGGAACACCGTGGTGCCGGCGAGGCTGAGCGCGTCCGCGTGCCGGCAGACGAGGCTCCTGTAGCGCGCGCCGTGCGCGTGTCCGTGAGCGCGATCGGCGTGGCGCGCGGTCCAGGCGGCGACGAGCGCGCCGCGGCGTGCCGGATCGCGGGTATCGCCCAGCTCGTCGGCGAGGACCCGCTCGGCCGGCAGCTCGCCCTGTACGGCCTCGACGACGACGGCCGCCGGATTGAGGCTCGCGACCAGCGCACGCGCGGCCTCGGCCGCGGCCGCGGTGGCGAGATCGCCCTTGGACAGCACCACGAGATCGGCGAGCGCGATCTGATCGCCGGCCGTCTCGTGCGCGGCCACGGTCTGCGGCGCGTTCAGCGCATCGACGAGGGTCACGATGCGCGCGAGGTGCACGGCGCGCAGGAGCGCCGGCGTCACCATCAGCGTGTGCGCGAGCGGCACCGGATCGGCGAGGCCGCTGGTCTCGATCACGATGCGATCGAAGGGCGGCAATTCGCCGAGCTGCCGTTTATAGAGCAGCTCGTGCAGCGTCAGCGCGAGATCGCCGCGGATGGTGCAGCACAGACAGCCGTTGCGCAGCTCGACGATGCTCTCGGCGAGATTCGCGACGACCAGATGATCGATGCCGACTTCGCCGAACTCGTTGATGAGAACGATCGTGCGTGCGCAGGCCGGCTCGGCGAGCAGGCGCTTCAGCAGCGTCGTCTTGCCGCTGCCGAGGAAGCCCGTCAGCAGAACGATCGGGATGCTCGCCACGAGGCCCTCAATTGACCGCGCGCTCGCTGCCGGCCCAGAACTTCTTACGGATCTCGGTCTTCAACACCTTGCCGACCGGCGAGCGCGGCAGATCCGGCCAGATCTCGATTTTTTTCGGCGCCTTCACGCTGCCGAGCTTGTCCTTCGCGAACTCGATCAGCGCATCCGCAGTGAGCGTCTGGCCGGGACGCAGTATGACGATTGCCGTTACCGCCTCGCCCCACTTCGGATCCGGCGTGCCGATCACCGCGCAGTTCTCCACGCCGGGATGCGCGTTGATCGCGGCCTCGACCTCGGCCGAGAACACGTTGAAGCCGCCGGTGATGATCATGTCCTTCTTGCGATCGATGATGTAGACGTAGCCGTCCTCGTCCCAGTAGGCGACGTCGCCGGTGTGGTGCCAGCCGTAGCGGCGCGCTTCGGCCGTGCCCTCCGGGTTGCGGTAGTAGCAGGGTGCGACCAGATTGCCGCGCGCGACGATTTCGCCGCGCTCCCCGCGCGGCAGCAACCTGCCCTCGTCGTCCATGATCCTCATCAGCGTCAGCGTGCACGGCTTGCCGCAGCTCTTCAGGCGATGGCGCAGCGCCGGGTCGCGCGCGGCAGCGGCGATTTCCGCCGGCGGCAGGTAAGTGATCAGCATCGGCGCCTCGACCTGGCCGTAGCACTGGCACATGCACGGACCGAAGACCTCGACCGCTTCCGCGAGCTTGTCCGGCGACACCGGCGAGGCCGCGATCAGGAAATGCGTCAGCGACGAATAGTCGAACTCGCGCACGCGCGGATGGGCGAGCATCGCGTACAGCGCGGTCGGCGGCAGGAAGAGATGCGTGACGCGGTGGCGCTGGATCGTCTCCATGATCTCCAGCGGATCGATTTTCTCGAGCACCACGTTCGTCGGGCACTGCGGTGTCAGCATGAAGCTCAGGATGCCGGCGGCGTGCGTCATCGGCGCGGCGCAGAGATGCACGGGCGGCCTGTCGCTCGGCATCGTGATCGAGGTCTCGGCGATCAGGGTCGACCACGTCAGATTGTCCCACAGGATGCCCTTCGAGCGGCCGGTCGTGCCGCCGCTGCCGAGGATCGTCGCCATGCGATGGGGATCGTAGGGCAGATCCGGGATGTCGACGCCGTCGCCGCGCGTCATGAACTGCTGGAGCGATGGCGCGCCGTCACGCGCCTCGTCGATGCACACCAGATGTTTCAGGCTCGGCACCTGGGCGCGGATCTCGCGCGCGTTGTCGGCAAAGCTGCTGTGATAGAACAGCCACTCGCACTCGGTGAGATTCATGAAGTCGATGTTCGCGTCCAGCGCATTGCGCGCGTTGATCGGCACCCAGGTCGCGTTGGCGCGAAAGGCCGCGAGCACGCAGGCGAAGGCATCGACGTCGTTCGGTGCATAGACGGCGATGCGGCCGCCGTCGGACAGGCCGGTAGCGACGATGGCCTGGGCGACGCGGCGCGCCAGCGCGTCCATTTCGCGATAGGTATGGGTCCGGGTCTTCGACACGAAGGCCGCGCGCGCCGGTTGCGCCAGTACGGCCTTGTCGAAAAAGTCGATCACTCGCATCGCTGTCTCTCCTGTGCTTGCTGGCGCGGCCGCACGGTCCTGCACCGGCGCGCTCGCGCGTCTCGTTTCTGCGGCCGCGGGGCCGCGCGCTCGTTCGATGGCTTCACGAGGCCGGCGCGCAGGCCAGCCGTCGCCGCAGAGCGTCCCAGCGCTGCGCCAACTCGGCCGTCGGCGCTTTCGCCTCGCGCGCGACTTTGCCGGTCAGCTCGCAGGCCGCTTCCGGCCGGGTCGAGGCCGCGCGCAGCTCGATCCGGCTCAACATGCCTTCCCACCACACTTCGAAGGATGGCGGCACCTTGTCCGTGATCACGGCCCAGGCATCGTCCGCCTCGACGTAGCGCTTGGTCGCCGCGGCGGCGCGGCCGAGCATGCGATAAGCGTCGCCGGCTTTCGGATAGTCCGCGATCAGCGCACGCGCCGCGGCATAGGCTTCCTCTGCGCGACCCAGCGCGAGCAAGGTCTCGATCTCGAGCAGGCGGAAGCGCCGCTCCATGTCGGGCAGGGGCTTCAGCTTGGGCGCGAGCAGCGCGGCGAGCTCGGCCTGCAGCGCGCGATCCGGCTGCTTCTTGATCCAGGGATAAAGGGCCTCCGCCATCCAGCTCGGCACCGGCGCCGCGCCGAGCTTCGCGATTTCCTCGCGCACGCGGCCGGGCTCGCCGAGGCGATCCCAGCAGCGCAACTTGGCCCAGAAGTACGCGCGATGGCTGCCGGCGCCGAGGCCGGGTTTCCGTTCCGCGCGATCGATCTCCTCGAGCACGGCGGCGGGATCCCGATCGGCGACCGACTTGAGCTGCAGGTACAAGGCTTGGTTCTCCGGCGTCTTCTTCTGCTCCGCCGGCAGCTCGTCCCAGGCATTCAAGCCTTGGCGCGCGAGGCTCTCGACGCTCGCGTCCGTCGCATTCGCGACCTTCGCGAACTGGCGCGCGATGACGTAGAAACGCAGGCTCTCGACGCCGCCTTCGAAGCGCGCGCTGGACTTCACGCCGGAGAGGAGCTTCAGCGCCTGGCCCGTGTCGCCGCTCGCCTGCGCGAGCACGACGCGCGCGCCGTCGGCGTCGGGATCGGACGGACTTGCATCGAGGAAGCGCCTCGCAGCGAGGTTCAGCGCATTCTTCGCGTCCGCCGTCGACTTCGAATCGATGCGCCGTGCCCGCGCGAGGTAGGCGAGCTTGGTGGTCGCTTTGCGCAGCTCCGCATCCAGCCCGCGGCGCGCGAGCAGTCGC
This sequence comes from Gammaproteobacteria bacterium, assembly GCA_035325705.1. Taxonomy (GTDB): domain Bacteria; phylum Pseudomonadota; class Gammaproteobacteria. Next base: position 11,846 of record DAOKZI010000012.1, on the reverse strand, counting down.
TCCGCGAGCTGCGCGGACTCCGTGCTCAGATCGGCCTTGAAGGCGGCGACGGCCTGCCGATAGCGGAAGCGATCGAAGTTCATGTCCGCGCCGCGCGCCTCTTGCGCGAAGAAGGCCTTGTACTTCTGGACCGCGCTGAACCACTGTTCGTTGCTGAAGGCGAACTCGGCGCCGATGAGCTCGGTGTACTCGCGCAGATCCTCGCTGACGATCTCTGCCTGGTACTTCAAAAGCTCGGCGAGCAGCGACATGTCCATGCCGCCGGCATCGACGATCTCGCGCAGCTTCGCGCCGGCCTCGCGCGCGCCGACCTTGCGCTTGCGCTGCTGCTCGAGCAGCGCGAAGACCTGCGCGCGCTCGCCGGCCCAGCGCGCGGCCGGTGTCGCGGGCGGCGCCGGCGCCGCGGCGATCGGCGCGCGACCGTCCATGCGGTCGAGCTCCGCGTCGATCACCTGGCGCACGGGGTGCTTGGGATCGAAGGCCAGCGCCTGTTTCAGGCTGTCGAAGATCTGGCGCGCGCGGGCGTCCTGGCCCTCGGCGCGCGCGACGAAGCCAAGCCCGAGCCAGCCGCCGTAGACGAGACTCGGCTGATAGATCTGCATCGAAGCCGCGCGAAAGCCGCGCTTGGCGCGCCACAGGAGCTGCACGCGATTGCCGGCCTGCGCGGGCCGATCCGCCAGCGTCAGATCGAGCCAGGAGCCCCAGAACGGGAAAGCCGACATCGCGAAGCTCAAGTGCTCCCAGACTTGCGAGCGGTACAGGCTTTCGAGCGCGCCTTCGTCGTCGCCGGCCGCGGCTTCGGCCGCGCGCAGGCGCTCCTGCGCGCGCTTGCGCATGTCGGCCGCGACCTTGCGCATCGCGATCAGCGTGCCGTCGCTCGCACTGGACTGGCGTACCTCGTCGACGATCGCGCCGAAGTCGCGCGCGGTCTGCGCATAGGTCTCGGTGGCGATGTCGGGCCCGAGTGCCGCGAGCAGGCTCTGCGCGCGCGCCAGCGGCTCGTCCGCCGCGCGCGCGCCGCTGCAGACGAGCAGGATCAGCAGGCAGGCGTAGAGGCGCATCAGATGAGCTCCAGCAGGGCCTGCATCTCGCGCGCGAACTGATCGCCCATGATCAGCTTGATCAGACGGCGCGTCAGCGATACGTCGCCTTCGAGCGTCGCGGCATCGCCGTTGCCGGCATCGGCGATGTTCCGGAACTGGTACATCGCTTCGTTGCGATACAGCGCACGATTGACCTTGCGTCCGACCCGCGCCTCGATCACGGCCGGGTTCGACAGATCGCTGACGTCCAGCGTCGACACCACGCCGCCGCCGGCGGTGAAGCGCTGCACTTCGCGCACGACGCGCGGCAGCGCGTCCTCGTCCGGCGGCGCATCGCCGATCAGGATCAGGATCTTGCGCGCGCCGCTGCGCCAGTCCGAGGACTCGATGCCGACCTTCACGCCCTCGTAGACGGCTTCGAACATGTTGCCGCCGCCTTCCGCACGCAGGCCGTCGAGGAAGCCCTGCAGCTTCAGCGTGCTGTAGGTCAGCGGCTGCGCCTTCGTGACGAAACCCGGATCGTCCTCGTCGCGGTAAGCGACGATGCCGAAACGCGCGATCGGCACGAGCGAGCGCACGACGGCGGCGATGTCGATGATGCGCGCCTTCACTTCGTCGATCACCCAGCCCATCGAGCCGGTGGCGTCGACGACGAAGAGCACGTCGAGGCCACCTTCGCGCATGCCCTGGATATAGGCGGCGAACTGGTTCGACGAGCCGCCGAGCGCGTTGCCGATGCCGACGCCGAAACCCGCGATGCCGCCGCCGGTGCCGCCGCCGGAGCCTCCCTTGGTGACGGGCGCGAGGATGCCGACAGTCGGCACCGTCGCATGCCGCGCGATGCCGGCGCCCAGGTCCCGCTGCTGCTCGGGCAGGGCGATCCGGATCGGCGCCGTGTCCTCGCCGGCCCCGCCCGCTTGTGCGGTTAGCGCCAGCGGCACGTTCGGCGGCGGCGGCACGACCGCCTGCGGTGCGAGCAGGATCTCCGGCGGTTCGAGCTCGAACTCTTCCTCGAAGTCCAGCGGCTCGTCGGTCGGCGGCTGCTCGGGTTTTGCACGCTCGGCCTCGGGGATCTTCGCGACCTCGATGACGACCTGACGGCTGCGCTGTGCATCGAGGTCAGCGAGCGCCTGCGCCGCGGCCTGCGTCTGCTCGATCTCGTGCCCGACCCGGCGCGACACGAGGCTGTGGATCGCGAGCGAGGCGCCGATCAACAGCGGCCAGACGAGGATGCGCGCGTAGCGGTTCACGGCAGTCGACTGCACGAAATGCCGTAGCCCGGGTGCAGCGTAGCGGAACCCCAGATCTTCGATGGCTCGGACCGCCGGATCCCGGGTTCCGCGCTGCGCGCTACACCCGGGCTAAGAGACCCATGAGCAGACTCTCCCGTAGCCCGGAAGGAGCGGCGCGCAGCGCCGCGGAATCCGGGAAGGGGTTGGCACGGCGTCAACGGGAAGCGGATGGTCCATTTCCGCGCTCGCGCGCAAGACTTCGACGCCATCCGCGGCCTGCGGCCGCGGCCCGGATTCCGCTGCGCTTCTTCCGGGCTACAAAACAGGCGGGAAGGCATCAGCGGCGGCTCACGGTGACGATCGCGATGCGCGTGACGCCCGCGTCGCCGGCTTCGTCGATCAGCTTCGCGATCGCAACGGCCTCCGCCTTCGCGTCGGCCGCGATCTTGAGCGCCGTGCCGGTGCCGGCTGCCAGGAGCGCCTGCTTCAGCGGCGTCCCGGTCACGTCCTTGCCGTTCAAGAACAGCTTCGCCTCGGCCGTGACCGTCAACTGCGGCGCGTCCGGCGGCAGGGCGTTCGCGGCGTCCGACTTCGGCGGCGTCACCTGCATGTGCACGTCGAAGTTGGCGGCGACGATGAAGAAGAGGATCAACAGGAAGATCACGTTGATCATGAAGAACGTGCTCTCCCAGCGTCGCTCGCGCGCTTCCTCGGCCGCGTGCGCGGTCTTGAAATCCGTGGTCGAGCGGCGGCCGAGATCGATCATGGGCTATTTGAACTGGCGCGCCTCGCGCAGCGAGACCTTGTAGAAGCCGCGCGCGTTCAGGATGTCGATGACGTCGACCGCGCGCTGCAGCTCGACGCCGGGATCGCTGGCGAGGATGACGGGCTTGTCGGTTTTCCGCGGCAGGGCGGCGCCGACGTCGGCGAGATCGCGGCGCTCGCCGTCCAGCCACAGGCTGCCGTCCTTGTGCAGCTCGATGTAGACGATGGTCGACTCCGCGCTCGTCGTGCCGGTCTGCAGCTTCTCTTTCTTCTCGTTGCCGAGATCCACGCCGTGCGGCACCACGAAGCTGCTCTGGAGCATGAAGAAGATCAGCAGGATGATGAAGCAGTCGACGAGCGGCACGAAGGTGATCTTGATCGCGCGCCGGCGGCGGCGACCGAGCGTAAGCGAGATGCGCTCGGCTTCAGCCACCGACCGCTTCGCTCGTCAGCACGCGCGTGAGCAGATCCGAGGTCTCCTCGGACACGCGCTCGAGGCGCGTCTGCAGCATCGCGTGCAGGGCGGTGAAGATGATCGCGATCACGAGTCCGACGGCCGTGCACACCAGCGCTTCCCAGATGCCGTTCGCCAGCGCGCTCGAGCCCTTCTCGGTGCCGGCCACCGCGGCGAGATGCCTGAATGCGTCGATCATGCCGAGCACGGTGCCGAGCAGGCCCAGCACCGGCGAGAGGTAGTACACGAGCTCGAGCGAGCGCAGGAGGCTGCCGTAGGGCCGCAGGAAGTTCATGCCGCGGCGGGCGAGCTCGTCGCGCAGGAGCTCGCGATCGGCGTCGCGCCGGCGGGCGAGCCCGAACTTCACGTGCGGCGCGAGCTTGGACCAGGACTTGTCGAGCAGCTTGCCGGCCGTCTCCCGGTCCCCGCCGTTCCACAGATCGATGGCCTTGCCGATCACATCGAACGAGGCCTGCCGCAGGGTCGCGAACTGGATGATCTTGTAGAACACCATCGCGAGACCGATGACCGAAATCACGAGCTGGACCGCGACGACCGGCCCGCCGAGCTGGACGAGCGTGCGAACGGAGTTCAGGACATAGCTGACGGGCTCGGGCATGTCGCGGATTTCCTGGCGATGGACGTGGATCAGGTCGGCAAGGGTCGAGAATCGAATATCCGGATCGGCATCGCGGAAGACGCCTGGAAGAACCGGGACTGCGGTACCGTTCGAGTGTGGACCGTACCGAGTGTAAGGGCGTGCACCGCGAAAAAGAAAGCCGCTCCGGCGGTGGATGCTTCAAATCCAGGCCGAACGCCCGCGCAATGAAACGACGTCACACTCGTAGCCCGGGTGCAGCGTAGCGGAACCCGGGATCCGGCATGCCCGATACGCAAAGGCTTTCGGCCCTGCGCGGCGCGCACCACGCCGGGTCTTCTCGAGTGCATAGGGTTGCGACGAGCGCCGATCCCGGGTTACGCGCTGCGCGCTCCACCCGGGCTACGAAATTCGGTTGGGCTGACGAAGGAAGCCCAACATCTTTATTGTGGCGCCGAACGTTGGGCTTCCTTCGTCAGCCCAACCTACGGTGGCGCGAGTTACGGCGCCCAAAAGAAAGGGCCGGCTTGCGCCGGCCCTGAAGTCACATGAGGTCGGAAGCGCTTCGTTTAGAAATAGAAGCTCACGCGGGCAAACACTTCGTCCGCGAAGTCCAGGGTCTCGATGACGTCGTCGTTTTCGTCAGGCGAGAAGTCCTGGAGGATGTTCGCGTAGAGGTCGAACTGCCAGTCGGTGCTCGGCTTGTAGCGCAGACCCGGCTGCAGCAGCACACCGCCCTGGATGTCGATCAGCATTGCGAAGTCCGCGCGCCAAATCAGGTTCGGGAACGGCTGCTGGAACGCGAAGGACACGTAGTTCGCACTGTCGTTGCCTTCGGGACGGCCGCAGCGGCTGGTGTCGGTTTGCAGGGCCGGGTCCGGCAGGCAACGCACGTCGTCGTCAAAATCGTGCTGCATGCCCGACAGGTGGCGACCGAACAAATCAGATTCGGTCTTGTGCATCCACTGCGCAACGAGGTAGGTCGCCGGCAGCGCCGTGAACACGTTGTGATACTTCTCCAAGATCAACGCCGACGAGACTTCGTCCTCGACGATGTAACCATCACCACGCAGTTCAAGGCCAGTGAAGACCTTGTCCGGTGTGTAGCTTACCTCACCACGGACGATCAACTGGTCGAGCCATGAACCCGGTTCGGATTCGAAGATGTAGTTGAACGACGCGCCGAAGATGCTCTCGCGCTTGAACTCACGCGTGATGTAGCCGCGCGGGAATGCGAAGGAATTGTAAAACGCATCCAGCGTGGCGCGCGCATTGATGACCTGATACGGATCGCGACTGGAGTTAGGTGCACACCCGTTCGCGCCTGAGCACAGGGTATCGAACAGTTGCTGCGGCGTGCCGAGTCCGAAATTCGCGCCCGCGAGCGTGTTCGCATTCGTTCCGCTGGCGTTCGTGGCGCCACCGTTTAGAAAGCCCAGTGTTCCTTCGGTCGGGTTGAGACGCGATTTACCCGACGTCGAATACCAATCGGCCCACGACGAAGTGCCGACAGGGTCCGGAGCCGCATCGGAGCCGCAAAGGCCATTCGAGAGGGGAGTTTCGAGTTCGGTAATGTCATCGACGCCGTTACCGTTCGTATCCGCGGCGATTCCCGGCGTAACACCCAGCGAGCGGAGAATCGCTGCGGTGCCGTTATTCGGACCGAAGCAGAACGGGTTCGCCGTGCCGTCGCTCAGTACCGTCGGCGCGTCGTCCCAGCGCACGACGCCGTCCGGATTGCGACGGTTCACCGCCATCACGCCGAGGGTCAGCTTGTCGGTGACTGGCATGTTGAGGCGGAAGCCAAAGTTCAACGTGTTGCGTGCTTCATCGAATTCGCCGAGCTTATCGCTCCAGCTAAAACCCGACGCGACGACGTTGTACGGGGTGTTGGTGCCGACGATCGTCGTCGGTGCGAACATCTGCACGAAAGTGTCGAGTTCGAAGCCGTTGTCGAAGGTGTAGCTCGCGCGCACCGCCGGCGAAGCGACACGCTTGTCGGCGAACTCTTCGGCCGCGACGTCGAGCGTGAAGTGGCGGCGCGTGTCGAGACCGTTCGGCACGTCGAAGACGCGGAAGAAATAGGCCTCGCCCCAGGCAATCTGCTGCTGGCCGACGCGCACCCACAGGGGGCCGGCGTTGTAATCGAGGTAGGCCGCCGGCACGTCGACGATGAAGCTCGGCGAGTTCCATTCGAGCACGTTACCGGCGCGACCGCCGTGCCAGCCGGTGCCGGTCGAGCGGAACAGATCGCTGGTGAATGCGTCGCCGAAATTGCTGACGGCATCACCGAACGCACGGAACTTGACGAAGGTCTTGATGTTGTCGGTCCACTGCGCCTGGATGTCGATTTCGGCGCGCGTGGCGAACATGTTGAAATTGTTTTCCTCGCGAGCCGCCGTACCGAAACTTCCGCAGTTTGCGTTTTGGCAAGCGCCGAGCATGCGGCCCGCCACCGTCCCTGCCTGCGGATTTAGACCGCCGGGAGGGATAGGATTGGCGAGAAAGAAGTTCGGGTTGGTATTGACGTTCCCGATCGAGTTCCGAAACGTTCCGTTGTCGTACGGCGCGCCCTTGGCGGTTGTCGCACCCAGCAACGTATTTGGAACGACCCGCCCCATATACGGATGCCCGCTCTGGTTGAACGGATTCTCGTCATCCGTCACCGAGATCGCGATTTCCTGGCGCACGAAGCCCGTGATGTTGAAATCGACGGCTTGTGCGGCGCCTGATGCCAGCAGGCCGACGGTTGCGCCGCCGGTCAGCATCACCCGCAAGATGTAGTTCTTGTCCACTCCCGCTCTCCTCATGTGTAAACGGTTGCCTTCGTCCCCCGCCGGGTGTCGGCGGCACCTGCCGCGGGCCCCGCGCTGGCTTTATCGGTTGTCACGCCGCGTTGCTTGAGTGCAACAGTTATTGGTCTGCCGGGCCGAAATTGACGCGCGCAAGCGACGCCTTGGCCATTTTGTCGCAATCTAGCCCAATACACCCCAATGATCAATAACGTCACTCCCCCAGTTGAGATGGTTTCGAAGCAGCGATCGGACAGCGGTTGGCGCGGCCTGTGAATACGGACCGCGCGGTGGTTTGCTTCAACGCAATACGCGCGCGATCGTGCCCTGGTAGCCGGCGATGTAGATGACTTCCTGAACCATCGCGCCACCGTCGCCCTTGACTTCCGTTTCGCCCATCGCGACCGGGACGTACCAGTTGCGGACCACGTCGAGTTCGTGCGACGCCGTGAAATGCTGGCCGCCGTCGCTGCTCCGGAGCAATGCGCGCATGCCGGTCGCGACGACCTCGCCATGCGATGAAGCCCAGACGCCGAACAGGTTCGCGTTGGAGCCCGTGTCGAGTTCCGTCCACGTCGCCCCATTGTCGGTCGACTTCATCGCGAGCCCTTCCTGGCCGACCGCGTAAACCGTACCATCGGGCAGCACGTGCATCGCGAAGATCGACTTTTCGCCCTTGTGCGCGAGTTGGAAGGTCTCACCGCCGTCGTCTGAGGTGATGACGTAGGCAAACTCGGCTCCGATCAGGATACGTCCGTTGTCCTGGACGTCGACGGCATAGATGTGCGGCTCGTAGCCATCGTCGCGAAACGAGGCCCAGTCGACCGGCCGCTGCTCCCAGGTCTTGCCGCCGTCCTTCGAACGCAGGATCGTGCCGAACTCGCCGACCGCGATCGCCAGCCCCGCCTGGTTGACGCCGACGTTCAGCAGGCGGCTCTCGCTGTTGCTCTGGCCCGGCGTCCATTTGCCGTCGGCATCGCCGACGAGCACCGTGCCGCGCTGGCCGACGATGATCCGGTGCTCACTGTCGGTCGCGATGCCGAACAGCCCGAACTCGGTACCCGAATCGCCTTCGGTCCACGTCGCGCCGCCGTCCTCCGTTTCGAGCAACTTGCCTGCTGCGCCGACCGCGAGGCCGTTCTTGCCGTCAATCACCATGGCGTACAGCGCGTCGTGCGGGATGCCCTGGTGCACGACGGCGAGTTGCTCCGGGGTCTCCGCATCCTCGGCGACGACGGGTGCGGCGCCGAGGAGACCGAGACCGAGCGACAGACCGAACGCTGCCCCGAGCAGCACGCGGGCACCGCGTCCGATGGTTTGATTGATGATGTTCACAGTGTCCTCGTTGCAGCCAATACCAGATTTGAACATTGCGCGCTCTCTGTTCATGCCATGTGCGCGGACAGGTCCACCTTCTCCGAAATGAGCTGGTGCTCGGAGGAGATGAACTTCGGCTTGACCCACCACACGAGCAGCGGCAGCACGATCAGAGAAATGAGCATGTTGATGGTCATCACCATCACAAGCAGCAGCCCCATGTCGGAGAGGAATTTAAGATCCGACAGGAAGTACCACGGCAGGATGCTGATCAGCACGATCGTCGCGGTGAAGAAAATCGCCTTGCCGGAGGTCTGGATCGCACGCTGAATCGCCGTGCCGTAGTGCTGCGAGTCCTGGAACTCCTCGCACATGCGGCTGACGAGATAGATGCCGTAGTCGATGCCGACACCGATGCCGATGCTCGCGATCGGCAGGCTGTTGACGTCGAGCCCGATGCCCATCAACACCATCACCGACTCGAGCATCGCATTCGACAGGTTCACCGGGATCAGCAGGATGATGCCGGCGACCGGCGAGCGATAGGCCAAACTCGTGACGAAGAAGATCAGCAGATTCAGCAGGCCCAGGATCACCCACTTGTTGTCGTGCACGACGTCGTTGACCGACTGCTGGAGCGCAATTGCGCCCGTCGCGAGCCGGATGCGGAAGTTCTCGTGGTCTTCGCCGACCGCGGCGACTGCACGTCGCGCCTGATCGAGCGCCACGTCGACCGTTTCCTGCTTGTTGTCCTTGTACCAGAGCGACAGCGTGCCGTTCTGCATCGTGAAGTCGGATACATGGCCGTAGTTCTTCGCGTTCGAGCCGAGCAGCAGTGCCGTGACGGCGCCATCGACCGCCTGATCGGACGGATCGATCGGACCCCATTTCGGATTACCGCCGCCGAACAGGCGGTTCGCCTCCGGCAGGTAGTCTGCGAAGGACAGTGTCGCTTCCGGCGGCGTAGGCTCGGCTTCGAGCAGGCGCTGGATCTTGAACATCGTCGACAGCGTCGCCGCCTGACGCAGGATGCGCGGCGCCTGCTCGCCCTCCCCTTTGGTCTCGAACACGATTTCGAGCGTCATCAGGCCCGGGAAATGCGAGTTGATCGCCCGCACCGCGGTGTTGAACTCGGAATCATCGAACAACAGATTGCTGCCTTCGACCGGATTGCCGATGCGCAACTGGAGCATCAGGTAAATCGCGATGACCGACAGCACACTCATGACGATGGTGGTCGGCACGGCGCGCTTGCCGTGGCTCAGATTGCCGATGAAGCCGAGCATCGAAATAAGGCTGTCGTGCCAGGTCTTTTTGTCGGACTTGCCGATCAGCACATCCACGTTCTTCGGTGTCGGCAGGTAGGACGCGAGCAGCGCGGACAGGAACACGTCGGTCGGGATCAGCGCCGTTGCCCACCAGCCGGTGAAGATCGCGAAGCGCTCCATGACCGGGATCGGCGCGATCGCGATCAGGTAGAGACACAGCATGTCGGTGATGATGCCGAGCGTTCCCGGCGCCATCATCACGCCAAGCGAGAGCTGCGCTGCCTTCCTCTTGTCCTTCACCTCGTGGAGGATTTCGTAGTAGCGCTCCAGATACTGCACGCAGTGCGAGAACGCACGTGCGACGAGCAGCATCGGTACCACCATGATCAGCGGCTCGATCGGCTGCTTCAGCCAGCCCGTAAGACCGAAACCCCAGATGCCGCCGACGATGCTGACGGTGATCGGCGCGACGACGCCGGGGATGTTGCGCATGTAGACGATCAACGAAAGGATCAGCGCCGCCGCCGTGATGCCGAAAATAGTCAGCATCTGCACCTGATAGGTGTAGACCCAGCCTGTCAGCATCGGCTGGCCGGCGGCAAAGATTTCGTGCTTGTCGTCACGCTCGCGCTGGACCATGTCCTGCACGTACTTGAAGGTTTCACCGTAGTCGAGCGAGCGCTCGATGAAAGTCGCCTGGACGATCGTCGCGGTCTCATCGTGCGAAATCAGGAAGGTGCGGACGTTGTTCGCCTTGTCGACGCGGCTCCTGAATTCCTCGAGTTCCTCGTCCGTTTCCGGCGCCTTCGCGTCCATCATCGCCTTGACGTCGACGCCGTAGGGCGTCGCTTCCGCATAGCGCGCCTTTTCGGTTGCAATCGAGATGATCTGATCGTGGTCGACGGACGGCGCGAGGTCGATGTCGCGCGTCATGTTCCAGATCTTGGCCAGCGTGTCCTTGTTGTAGATGGTGTTGCCATCGGTGCGCTTGACCATCATGACGACGGTCAGCGGGTTGCCGAAGTTGCCGTGCGCCTTGTAGGTCTCTACGAAAGGATGATCCTTGGGAAAGAGATCCGAAAAGATCGTCCTGATCTCGACTCGCGTCAGCCCGACCGCGAAGAACGCGGTGATCGCCATCAGGATGGCGAGCGACAAGCCGCGGTTGTTGATCACCCATGCCGCGAATCGATGGCGAAGTCCCATAGCTGTTGCAACCTAAGTTAGGGCGACGGGCAATCCGGGCAGGAGACGGCAGCGACCGACGCCCGGCGGACGACCTCGGCGGAATCCCTTTGGTAGAACGATTGTCGTGTGTATTTATGTGGTCTGGCGGTGCCTGGCATCTGATCGGATGCGCGGCGCAGTCTCGTCGACTCCCCATCCTGGCGCTGCATCGCTGCCGCACCCCACGTTCATCATTTTTTATGATGAAACGGCCCGTTATCGCGGACTTGGCCGGACTATATGGAGCCGGTATGAGGGTGTCAATTAGCGTGCAAGACAGGCGCGGCTATTGCACCGCAGCAGATCGTAGGACAATTTTTTTTCGCGGCATCGATCGCCTCGGCGCGAGGTGGGCACACGCGCATTCGCGGTCTTGAACTCGCACGCGTCGACACGCAACACTGTAGGCCGCTACAACGGGTCGGACCTCGCGTCATGGGATCGCAATCCGCACTACTGCCCGTCGCGCGCGAAGGCGTCGTGCCGTCGCGACGGGCCCAGGAAGTGCTCGCGCTGATCGAACAGATACTCCTGCGCGAAGGCTTTGCCGGTTTGACGGTCGGCGAAATCGCCGAGCGCATCGGGTGCTCGAAGCGGACGATCTACGAGCTCGCGCCGAGCAAGCGCGAGCTCGTCACGCGCATCGTCGACGCGTTCTTCCGCGACATCCGCGAGGCGGGCAATGCGGCTGCCGCGGCGGAGACGGAGCCGGCGCGGCAGGTCTACGCGTATCTGCAGGCGGGCGTCGACGCGGCCTCGCGTCTCAGCGCGCAAGCCGTCGCCGACATCGATCAGTGGAAACCGACGCGCCAGCTCTGGCAGACGCACGTACGCCTGCGCGTACAGGGCTTGCGCGAACTGCTCGAAGCGGGCATTGCACGGGGCGCTTTCCGCGACGTGAATCCGGCCTTCGTCGCCGAGGTGGTGTTCGCCGCGCTGGACCGCCTGCGCCAGCCCGATTTCTATCGCAGCACGCGCGTCTCGGCCGTCGCCGCCTTCCAGGACTATTACCGCATCCTGCTCACCGGCCTGCTCGCCGCGCCGGAGTGACGCAACCGCCTCCCGCCATAAGTAAGCTCCCGTAGCCCGGGATCTTCGGCGCGGTGTGGCGGCTCGAAGATCCCGGGTTCCGCTACGCTGCACCCGGGCT
>DAOKZI010000011.1:0-134114 GCA_035325705.1 Gammaproteobacteria bacterium | reverse complement strand
GTTCATTAACGGTTCGCGGGGTTCAAAGTGATACCTAATTCAGAGGTTCCCTAAGCTGTATCAAGCGCGGCGGGACGCGATGGAGATCGGGTGCGAGTGCTGTCAGCGAGCGTCGCGCGAGGGTAGGTGCGAGCAGCACCCGCACTACTTCATTGGCTGAGCGTAAACTAAGCCTCCATACGCGCGCGGCGATTCCGCGGCGACAAGCTTACCTCGAGCTTTCACTGGCGGCGTTCCGTATAGCTGCCGGGCAGGAGCATCGCCGCCCGCGACCTCACAGATTAGCGACGTGGCGTCCTAGGCCGCCCCCGTAAGCCGCTCCGCAAAAGCTGCATACCACCTCAGCTTGGCGCGTGGCTACATTGAAAGCCGCGGAGCATTTGCTTTGCTCCGCGGCTTCAATTGGCAGAGAGGCGAACTCAGCGTCGTCTGCGCGCTAGATACATTCCGGACAGTGCCGAGCCGAACAGCCATGCTGCCGGCGGCAATGGAATGGGCGCCACCGTCGGCGTCTGGACCAAATCGAACGTGTACGAATTGCCTGCCCCGGGATCGGGCAGACTCATGGTGAACGCCGCATTCGCCACCCCATCCAGTTCGAGAGCGCCCGTGAAGTCGAGATTGCGCGGCCCACTGTCCGGTGCGTCGTCCAGCGAAAACCCGCTTAGCGAGGATTGCTGAAAGGCGGTGAACACGACACCGTTGTTCGCATCCGGCTCGATGATGTCGTAGTGATAATCCGTCCAGGCCTGGCCGGTCGCATTGGTTATTTCTTCCGACACCGTGAGCGGTCCACCGCTTCCCGTCCCATGACCCACCGTGATGCGTATCGTCAGCGGCGCGACCGACGTGAACGTCTTGGCGATGTCGATGGTGTTGGCGTCGTTGTCGAAGCTGAATGAATCGAGGGTGCCGCCGGCGCCGTCCAGCAGCGCTTCGAATCCCGTGACCGTGGCAGCGGCATGCGCGCCTCCGGCAAAGCATAGGGCAGCGGCAAAGGATCCCGCTCGCAGCGATGTGCTTCGCAGCGAATGTCTGACATCTTGTCTCATAGCGTCATCTCCTAGCGTGCTAAACGAGGCAGGATAATTGCTCACATACGGACTACGCCGTATCGGACGTTTACGCGCGGTACCACCCTCTAAACATCTAGCGCCGTCGGAATTGGTGCATGTGTTCCGTCGGCGCCTGACGCCATCAAGGTTCGGCATTCATTGCTGACGGTGTCGCTACTCGCGGGGTATCCACTCCGCTAGACCGATCGACTGTTCGCAGGTGCGCAACCATTCCCGCCTGCCAAGGCGGGACAGTGTTGCTGTAAGCGCTGGGGAGGCGCGATTTACGATGGCCCCCCGCAAAATGCTTTTGTCGGGGGCGATGGCGCCGAAGAACCTGACTACCGGCGGCGCGTCATGGCCGTGCCAGACGAGGGAATAAATCTGGCAGGCCAGCGTCGAGCCTCGAAGCGTATAGCTACCGGCGACGGCCCGCGGCAGACTCAAGCATTGGATTACGCGGTGTTGAAAAAGGAGCAACGCAGGCCGGAGACCGGCATCGTCGGCGTGCTCGTAAGGGGTGAAACACCACAGTCCGGCAACGTCTATTGCCCGTTCTCATATCGACGCGCCGTCAGTGTCGATTACTACGAACGGTCCCCGCACCGGGCGCCGTTATTTCCGCCTGTCGACGCGGGACAGCGCTGCCGTGAACACGGGGGAAGTGCTGCTCGCGATAGACCCGCGCAGGAAAATTTGCGCGAGATCGACGACGCCGAAGAATTCGACCACCGGCGGGGCGCTGTAGTCGGGCCATACGAGCGAATGCAGCTGGCAAGCGAGTCTAGTGCCCTTGACCAGATAGCGACCGGCGATCGTCTGCGGGGAGCTCGTGCACTGAATCACGCCGTCTTGAAGACGAAGCAACGCGGGGCGGAGCGCGGCAGCGTCGGCGTGCTCGTAGGGGATGAAGCGCCATAGGCCGTCGATTTCCATCGTGCTCCCCCCTGTCGTCGCACCGCCAGAGTCGAATGATACGAAAAGCCCCCGCGCTAGGCGGGGGCTTCTGTTACTACATTGAGGCCGGCGAGCGACGGCTACGCATCCTCTGTCGACCATTTCTCGGGCAGGCCGAGAAGCTGGATCTTCTTCGACACAATGTACGGCTCGTCGAGATCGACGCCACGCTCGCCGCGGTATGCCATGCAAAAGCGTTCGGCCAGAGCGGCATCTAGGTGTTGCCCTAGCCGGGATACCCGCTGCCTTAACGCGTCGATAAGAAGGATTAAGTGCTCGCGCCCGATCTCTTCCCAGTTGTCCGCCAGCACGTCCAGCGCAGCGTCCGTGCGGTTCATCGCATCGCGAAGGCTCCGCGTGCAGTATTCGTCTTCGAGCTCGCAGGCGGCCCGATACGTGGCTTCTGCAGGATCGTCTGCCCATCCTTCGAGGGCTTCTTTTAGTTCCTCTTCGGAGTCGCCGAGAACGGCGCAGAAATACTTGACTAGATACTCCTTGTGCCGCCGCTTCATGTCCCAATCATGTAGCGTTTTTGCGAGCTCATTTAGCGAGATTTCATCCGCGCTGCCGTCACTGACAGCTTCGTCTGATGCAGCATCATCGTGCTTAGTTGCGGCATTGGCTTCGCTCGCGCGTTCGGCGAACCACCGATCCCAAAACGGTTTGCTGAGCCGCCGGACGTCGGCCATTTCGCTTTCCATGTTCAGATCGTCGTCGTTTCCTCCATCGTCGCCGCCGGCCCCGGCGAGCGCGGCTTCCTGCTGCCCGTTCCAGCGTTCAAGCAAGTAGTCGTAAATCAGCGGCCCTTGCTGTGCTACGAAATCCCGAAAGCCTGCGTTTTCTAACGCCGCGGCGGTTGGCGCGGCAGCGGGCAGCGCTTTTGCCCTTCGACGGCGGGGCGTGGACTTGGCGGATACATTGCGCGCGGGCGCACGCGTAGACTTGGCGGTAGCCATGGTGCTGATCTCCTTAGAAGATCGGTGCTTTGGTTAGGTCGGCCGGGTGTTCGTAGCACCCGGTCGGCCGCTTATCGCCTGTGGCGATGGAAGGAAGGTAGACGGGGGAAATTAAAACGTCAAGGGGATCATTGAGTTATAGCGAACGCTATAAAAAAGGCGCCGCTATAGACCACGGCGGCGCGGCGACGATAGCCGAAGCGCTACCGTTGTCATTGCGAATTAGCGACCTGTTGAGTGTTGGATTGGCTCCCGACCTTAATTCCCGCGCAAGACCAGCTATAGGCGCCTGTTCAAGCTACAACCAGAACAGAAAGGCAAAACCGTGGATCGAATCACGCGAGCACTAATGCAGGAGTTTGCAGCCGAGCACGAACTAGCAAGGTTGGATGACGCCGCGCTGTTCGAGCACTTTTGCAGCCACCTTACGATTAGCCGTTTCGTTCCTGAAACATTCGACACTGCGGATGTTGTGGTGGGATCGGGAGCTGACACAGGTATTGACGCAATCGCCATACTTGTAAACGGCGCGCTCATGACAGATGCCGATCATGTCACTGAGATGGCGGGCTTAAACGGCTACGTGGAAGCTACGTTCGTTTTTATGCAGGCGGACAGGGGATCAGAGTTTAAAGCGAATAAGATCGGGAATTTCGGATACGGGGTTCAGGACTTCTTTGCAGAAGAACCGAAACTCCCGCGCAACGCGGAAGTCATCAGGGCCGCCGGCATCATGACGCGTGTTTTTTCATACGGGGCTAGATTTAGGAAGAAGCCCGCCTGCAAGCTTTATTTTGTCACCACAGGAACATGGACCGGCGACAGGGCGCTTGAAGCACGTCGCGCCAGCGTAATCGACGATTTAGTAGCTACTCGCCTGTTTCGTGAGATCGATTTGATTCCGGTAGGGAGCGACGAAATTCAGCAACTGTATCGAGACAGCAAAAATGCAATTTCCCGGGAATTCGAGTTCAGTCTTAAGACCCTAGTGCCCGCTGTGCCCGGCGTGACAGAAGCATATATCGGACTGCTTCCCGCACGAGAATTTGTTGGGCTAATTGAGGAGAGCGGCGAGATTCTTAAGGGGATTTTTTACGACAACGTGCGCGACTGGCAAGGCTACAACGAAGTCAACGCTGAAATGAAAGATTCACTTAGCGCCCCGGAAGCGAGGTCGCGCTTTGGGTTGATGAATAATGGCGTGACCATCATTGCTAAGTCGCTGCAAACGATCGGGAATCGGATGCACATTGAAGACTATCAGATAGTCAACGGATGCCAGACCAGTCACGTGCTGTTCGATCAGCGCGAAACGCTCGACGGAAGCGTGTTTGTGCCCCTTCGTTTGATTGCCACGCGAGACGAAGACGTCATTGCGTCAATCATAAAAGCGACTAACCGACAAACAGAGGTTCGAACCGAGCAGCTATTGGCGTTATCGGATTTTCAGAAAAGATTGGAAGCGTTTTTCAACACATACGGTAACGGGAAGCGCCTTTACTACGAACGTCGATCGCGCCAATACAACAATATCGAAGGCATAGAAAAGACAAGGATAGTGACACCGCGCAACCTGATTCGCGCGTATGCATCGATGTTTATGGATGAGCCCCATAGGGCCACCAGAAGTTACGGGGCTATTCTAGAGCAGGTAGGTAGAGGCATATTCGCCGACACTGATCGGCTAGAACCATACTACGCGGCTGCCTTCGCACTGTATCGCCTGGAATTTTTGTTCCGCAACCAAAGCATCAGCAGCGACTTCAAGCCCGCCCGATTCCAGCTGCTTATGGCAGCGCGGATAATTGCAGCAGGTCCCGATCTGCCTTCGTCCAATTCTCGCAACATGGAGCGGCTGAGCAACGCACTTTGCGAAATACTCTGGGATCCACGGAAGTCGGAAACCTTGTTCGCACACGCTGGCGCGGTACTGCTTGGTATCGGAGCAGATTTGCAATCGGATGCCCTTCGAACTCAACCGTTCACGGAAGAGCTACACGAGGCATGTTCAGAGTCGTGGGAGGATAATGGGCCGCTATTTAAGTCGTAGTGGCGGCGGCGAGCCGGGCCGTCGCGCATGCTGCGGCTCCGGATTTTAAGTCCGCTGCCCGTTGGTGCCAGACTTGGTACATAAATCTCCTGCGGCTGGCTCTATTTCCTTTCCGGTTCATGCACTTAGAAACGCCCCGCGATTCCTGCTGGCGAGGCCATATGAGACTCTTAGAAGCTCCGCAGGATACCGGAAACCCCGATTTTTAAGCCTGACACCCGGATTTTTCCTTAACTGAAGACAACTGCGGTTCGTGGACGACCACGAATGAACGGGGATAGGGTCTGGGGCAACTCCAAAATCCCCTCCTAGAGTTGTCCCTATGCCGCTAACCGATACCAAGGTGAAGAATGCGAAGCCGCCGGGACCTGACGATCTGACGAAAGACGGCGCGCCGCTCAAGCGTCGACGCTTCTTCGATGGTCGCGGATCGTATCTCGAAGTCGGCGAAACCCGCCGCATGTCCGAGAACACCATCGATGCCGCCGTGCAAGCCGTGCGATTTTTCAGTCTTGCATGGCGCCTTGACTGCTACGGGCGCTGGTTTTCGGGCGAGCCAGCCGAGCATCAAATCGCAATCGTGGGCGATCATCGCACGTGCCGCGAAGCTCGATGATGTCGCCGCGCAGCTCTCCGTCGAGTTGGCAAATCGGCCGGGAGAGATTGGACCAAGTAGCCAGCGATCGAAAAAAGCACGTAAGGATCGAGCCATTGATTCGATAGTGACCCGAAACGGTCGGCGTCGATTCCATGCTGCGAATGTGCCCGTCATGCAGCAGTAGCAGCCCGGACGCCAGTTCAATCCCTGCGGCGATCGCGTCCTCCGATACCGCCAGGTACCAAAAGCCTTCAACAGACATATATCCCTCCATGTGCAGATGCACTTCGGGAGGTCGCGGGCTACACCGCGAACACATGTCAGGACCTTAGTTACTCCCCCAATGGTGTTCTGTAAGGAACTTGCGCCGTAGGCGAGAGGCTCTAGGCATGGCATCTTCCTGTTTGCTGATGCCACAACCAGAGCTTAGTGAAAGTCCCGCGACGGCAATCGGCCGAGCAGATATGAGTGATCTTCGCGCTACCGAGCGCTCACGCGCGTCACGCCATGCTCGCGCGCCGAGCACTTCACGGCGCTGGACCACGCGACGACATCGAGCTGCCCGGTCTCGTCGGCCAGCGATCGCGCTCAGCGCGCCCGGACAGCGTTTCAAGCCCGACCGTCATGAGCACTCCGGACTGAACGGCAGTCGGATTCGACTGGAGCATGGGATCTCGAAAAACATGCCACCGGAGGAGGAAAGCGCCGCAGGACAGTATCCGCGGCTGCCGCATTGATGGCGTGGGATACCGAATGAGTGCAGGCGCATAGGACGATTGCCGTGACGGGACGAGGACCAAACTTTGGAGGTGGGACGAATCATGGCGCGCGCGGCGGTCTGTGCCGTAGACCTTCCGAGCGTAGTCACCGATCTCTTTCGCCTTCCGCGGCGGTAACTCGATTTCGGGGCTCGTCAGCCGCCACAAAGCCGCGAGCGGACCTCACCCGCTCCTTTCGCGCGCAACTCCTCACGCAACACCTGCCGCAGCCGGCGCGCCGTCAGTGGCGCATCGTCGCTGTCAAGGGCTGCGCGCAGCGCTTCATTGATGGCCGTCTGATAGCCCGTGCCTTGCGCCTCGGCGCGCGCGCGGAAAGCCTCGATCACATCGTTGTCCAGCATGACCGTGATGGGAGTCTTCCGGGCGAGGGGATTACCGCGCCGCGCTTGCCTTTGCTGAAGTCGTACTCCATACGCATGGTGCAGTCGAGGCCGGCGAGAATGCCGGCTCAGGCGCGTGGCTCCACCTGCACCGCCAGCGCTCGCCCGAGCGCGGACAGCGCCGCCTCCGCCTGGTCCAGGCGCGAGGCATGGTGCAGATCCCACCGCTTCGTTTCACGGCCGACCGGCCGCACGGTGCAACGCAGTCCGGGAATTCGTCTCGCGCCATGCCGACTTTGCGGCCGACGCGATCTGCGCTCGTTTTTCGACCCATACTGCAGCTTCATCAGCCAGGCGATCGGACGAGTTGGAACGGGACCGCAGAAGCACTCGTCGATCTCACCGAGCTTTCGGCCTTCGATGACTCCGTTCCGCTGGAGACGCGCTCGTGTTCGGATTGACTGCGCTCGAGCTGGCGCGCATCCAGTTCGGCTTCACCATCTCCTTCCACATCATTTATCCGTCGCTCACCATCGGCTTGGCGAGCTATCTCGCCGTGCTCGAAGGGCTGTGGCTCTGGAAGAAGGACTCGGTCCATCGTGAGCTCTATCACTTCTGGTCGAAGATCTTTGCCGTCAACTTCGCGATGGGCGTCGTTTCCGGTTTGGTCATGGCCTACCAGTTCGGAACCAACTGGAGCTATTTCTCGGCTTTCGCCGGCTCGATCACCGGCCCGCTGCTGACCTACGAGGTGCTCACCGCTTTTTTTCTCGAAGCGGGATTTCTCGGCGTCATGCTGTTCGGCTGGAATCGCGTGGGGCCGGGCCTGCATTTCGTCTCGACGCTCATGGTCGCCATCGGCACGCTCGTTTCCGCGACCTGGATACTCGCGTCGAATAGCTGGATGCAGACTCCTCAGGGCCATGAAATCATCGACGGCGTCGCCGTCCCGGTCGATTGGTTCAAGGTGATCTTCAACCCGTCCTTTCCATACCGGCTCGCCCACATGGTCGGCGCTGCCTACCTGGCGACGGCGCTGTTCGTCGGCGCTGCAGGAGCATGGCACCTGCTGCGCGGGAACGACGATCGGCGGATCCGCATGATGCTGTCGATGGCGATGTGGATGATCCTATTCGCCGCTCCCCTGCAGATCGTCGCCGGCGACCTGCACGGACTCAACACGCTGAAGCATCAGCCGGCCAAGATCGCCGCCATGGAAGGCCATTGGCAGAACGAGCCCGGCAAAGGCGTGCCTTTCATTCTCTTCGGTTGGCCCGACATGGAGGCCGAGACCACACGATGGCGGGTCGAGATCCCGAACCTCGGCAGCCTCATTCTCACGCATCGCTGGGATGGGCAGTTCCCGGGCCTCAAGGAGTTCGCGCCCGAAGACCGGCCGCCGGCGACGATCGTGTTCTGGACTTTCCGCATGATGGTCGGCCTGGGGATGCTGATGCTGGCGCTCGGGCTATGGGCGGCGTGGCGACGCTGGCGCCGAAAGCTCTACGAAGGCAAAGGGTTCTTGCGCTTCGCCACCGTGATGGGCCCCTCCGGCCTGCTCGCCATCCTGGCCGGATGGCACACCACCGAGGTCGGCCGCCAGCCCTGGGTCGTCTACGGCGTCATGCGGACCGCCGACGCGGTATCCGACCATTCCGCATTAACGATGAGCGTGACGTTGGTGGCCTTCGTCGTCGTGTACTTCATCGTCTTCGGGATCGGAACGATGTACATGCTGAAGCTCGTCGGCAGAGGTCCTCACGCGGCCGATGAGCCGGCCGAGGACAGCGGGGATCCAGCTCCCCGCCCCGCGCGGCCGCTGTCGGCGGCGCCCGAGCTTTCCGGCACGACGGAGGGATGAGACATGGGCATCGAGCTGCCGGTCGTGTGGGCCGCGATCATCGCTTTCGGTCTGATGATGTACGTGATCATGGACGGTTTCGATCTGGGCATAGGAATCCTGTTTCCATTCGTACCGCGCCGCGAGGACCGCGATGTCATGGTCAACACCGTCGCGCCGGTCTGGGACGGCAACGAGACCTGGCTGGTCCTCGGCGGTGCAGGCCTGATGGCCGCCTTTCCCTTGGCCTATGCCGTGATTCTGACGGCGCTCTACCTGCCCTTGGCGCTGATGCTGCTCGGGCTCATCTGGCGCGGTGTCGCGTTCGAATTCCGCTTCAAGGCCGATGAAGCGCACAAGCCGTTTTGGGACAAAGCCTTCATGAGCGGCTCGATGGTGGCGACGTTCTTTCAGGGGGTTTCGCTGGGCGCGTTCATCAACGGCTTCCAGACCGAGGGACCGCGCTATCTGGGCGGGCCGATGGATTGGGTCACGCCGTTCAATCTCTTCACCGGCTTAGGCCTCGTCGTCGCTTACGCCCTGCTGGGCGTGACCTGGCTGATCGTCAAGACCGAGGGAGCGCTGCACGATCGCATGGTGCAAGTGGCACGGCCGATCGCCTTGGCCCTGCTCGGCGTGATCGCGATCGTGAGTCTGTGGACTCCATGGGCCCAAGCCGAGATCGCCGCCCGCTGGTTCAGCCTGCCGAATCTTTTCTTCTTCTCGCCCGTGCCCATCCTCGTCGTCCTCAGCACCTGGCGACTCTTGCGCAGCCTGCGCAGCGGAGATCCCGGCAGCGCGCCCTTCCTACTGGCTCTCTTTCTCGTGTTTCTCGGCTATTCCGGACTCATGATCAGCCTGTGGCCGAACGCGATTCCACCGCACATCTCGATCTGGCAGGCCGCGGCGCCCCCGCAGAGCATGGGCTTCACGCTCGTGGGTGCTCTGCTGATCATTCCGATGATCCTCGCCTACACGAGTTGGTCCTACTACGTGTTCCGTGGCAAGGTGAAGGCCGGAGAGGGTTATCACTGATGGCGCGGGAGGACGCCTCACGCGGCCTGTGGCTGCGCCGGATCGCTTGGCTGCTGTTAATCTGGACGGCGAGCGTGGGCGCGCTGGCGATGATTGCGCTGCTGCTTCGACTTCTGATGACCGCCGCCGGGATGACGCGCTGAGCAGTCCCGGCAAGCGGCTGCACGGCGCGGCCGAGCTGCACGCGGGATTCCGTTTTTCTTCGGCGCATCGCTCGCCCGCGCCGGCCGAGTGCAGCAGCGGGCGATGCATCGGCAGTCGGCAGCGCCGCGCTCGAAAGCGCGACGCCGCCGAATCCCCTGTCTGGCTGCCGATTTTTCCGCGTTCCCTACTTGACCCACGTCAACGCGACCGGGGATTCGTCCGCCGATGATTCGGCGTGCAGTCGGTGGACTGCGTGTGGTGCACATTTGCAGACGCTGTAGGGGGGCATATGTGGAAGCGATCGGGATTACTCGGGCTGGCGATGAGTCTTATCTGCGGCGGCGCGACGGCGGCGACGCTGCAGGGCGTGGTGAAGGACAAGGACGGCAAGGCGCTGCAGGGCGTCTTCGTGATGGCCTCGCAGGCCGCGCGCAAGATGTCGACCGCCGTCGTTTCCGACGCCGAAGGGCGCTTCGTCATCCGCGATCTGTATCCCGGACAATACGCGCTGTCCGCCTCGCGCATCGGCTATGCGCCGGCCAAGATGCCGGAATACCAGCTCGGTTACGACGGCGGCGAGCACGACTTCGATCTCACGCCCACCGATCCCACCAATCAGCTACCGAGCAATATGTGGCTCGCCGCCCTGCCCGACGGCGACTTCAAGGCCCGCTTCATCACGGGCTGCACGATCTGCCATGACCCCGGCTCGGAGACGCTGCGCAGGCCGCGCAACGAACAGGAGTGGGAAGCGGCGATCCAGATGATGCGGGACAACCTGGACGTCTACAGCGTCATTCCGAAGTTCGAGCCGAAAGAGCTGGCAACCTGGCTGGTCGCGGAGAAGTTCGCGACCAAGCCTGCCGACATCCCGATCCCCGATCCCGGCAAGGACGGCACCGCGAAGACCACCATCACGATCTACGACGTCGGCTATCCGGATTCCTGGGCCCACGACATGATCATCGAACCGGCGACCGGCGCGGCCTGGGTCGGCGACTATCCGTACGATGAGCTGGTGCGCATCGATCCCGTCACCGGGGATCAGAAGCGCTACAAGCTGCCGACCAAGGGCGGCGGCATGCACACGCTGCACTTCGACTCTCACGGCAAGCTGTGGATCACGCTGCAGCTCGCCGACATGGTCGCGAGCTTCGATCCCGTCACCGAGGCGTTCCAGCTCTACCGCGGTTTCCGCAAGGGCTCGCTGATCCATTCCTTCGCGTACGACGAACAAGGGCTCGTCAAATTCGACAAGCAGGGCCGCATGTGGCTGTCGGAGTTCGGTGCGAACTCGGTCGCGAGCCTCAATCCCGAGACCGGCGAAATCAAGGAATACGATCTGCTCGGCCCGGACGGGCATACCTACGGCATCGCGCTCGACAGCAAGGACCGTGTGTGGTTCACGAAGTACGTCGAGAACATCTACGGCATGCTCGATCCCGCGACCGGCCAGGTCGTCGAAAAGCAGATGCCGCGGCCGGAGAGCGCTCCGCATCGCATGTGTATCGACGACAAGGATCGGCTGTGGATCCCGAACTCGGGCTACGGCACGCTCGCGCGCTACGACATCGCCACCGATACGCTGCAGGAGTTCGATCTACCCGACAAGGACGTCTTTCCCTATGCGTCGCGCTACGACGGCGCGACCGGCACGGTGTGGGTGCAGGGTAACGGCACGAGCTCGATCTATCGCTTCGATCCGGTGACGAACCAGTTCACGAGCTACCGCATGCCGCTGCCGATGTCCTATGGCCGCATGATCGCCTTCGATTACAAGACCGGATCGGTGTGGACCTCGCTGTCGAACTACCCGAACAAGCACACCGGGCGACCGACCGGCTCGCTGGTGCGCTTCTCCGGGGTCGAGCCCCCGCATCGGGAGGCCTTGGCGGGGCGGTGACGCGCGCGCGATGATCGTCGCCCTGCTCATCCTGCACGGTCTGCTGTCGATTGCGCTGCTGGGCGCGCTGACGCATCAGGCCGCCGCGCTGTGGTGGCCGGCGCAGCGCGGCGGACAGCGTTTCGTCGATCGCTTCCGAGGGCGGCAGGCCGTCGTATTCACGAACGCAGTCGTCGTGCTCTATGTGTTCACCTTCGTGCTCGGTGCGCTGCTCTATCCGAGCTATCGCGTCGACGTGAGAGTCGTGCTCGAAGACCTGCAGGTCTACGCGCCGACCGGTGCTTTCGAGCTCAAAGAGCACTTCGCGGCGCTGGGCCTGGGCCTGCTGCCGGCCTACTGGTATTACTGGCGCCAGCCCGCCGGCGATTTTCGCTGGACCCGGCGTCTGCAGACCGCCTACCTCGCGCTCAGCGCGTGGTACGGCTTCGTCACCGGCCACGTGCTGAACAATCTGCGAGGCCTGGGAACGTGATACCGGGTCGCCTGCTGCCACCGTTCAGCACCGCTTTCGCGATCTGCTATGGCTATGCCGCCGCCGTGTCTCTACAGGTCTTCATCTACTACCCGGCGCTCGGTGAGTTCACCACGGAGATCAAACCGGCGGCCGACGCCGGCCCCCCGATGTTCTGGTACGGCTGGCTCGCGTTCGGCGCCGGCGGCGGCGTGATCGCCATGCTCGTCGCACTCGTGCTGCCGCGGCGTCTCGACGCCCGCGTGTGGCCGGCGCTGAGCGGGGCGGCGAGCTTCGCCGTCGCGATCCTGCACGTTTATCTGGCCCGGGCCTGGTTCCAGCAATAGGCCGGGCGAGGAATCATCGTGAGCGCTCTACGCTGGCCGCTGGCCGCGATCGCCCTGCTCCAAGCCAGCCTCGCGGCCGCGAGCGGCCAGATCGTCTTCAGCGGCGATCGGTCGGCCGCGGCGGCGAACGGCTCGCCGTTCTTCGGCTTCGTGCGCGACGCCGCGGGCAAGGGCGTCGCGCAGGCGCAGGTGACGCTCGACAGCGCGGCGGCGAAAGCGCGCGTCGTGCTGCAGTCGGATCGGCTCGGCCACTTTTACTTCGGCGGCTTCCGCGAGGAAATCGACGCGAAGCAGGTCGAGATTGCCTGCGCGAAGCCCGGCTATCGGATGGTGAAGCACGAGGTACGGCCGCCTCCCGGCAAGCCGACGGCGAAATCGCCGATCGAGGTACTCTGCACGCTGGAGCTGGTCACGGCCGACTAGGCCACAGGGCACCCGAACCCCGAGGATACGATATGACGACCGCTCCCCTTTCCGATGAACGCGTCGCTCTGCTGCGCACGATGATGCTGATACGCGCCGTCGAAAACGCGTGGGCAGAGGCCTATTTCGCGGAGGAAATCACCGGCATCCCGCCGTCGCTGTCCACCGGACAGGAGGCCGTGGCGGCCGGCGCCTGCGCCGCGCTCGCGGACGGCGACTTCGTCTTCACCACGCACCGCGGCCAGGCGCCGCAGATCGCGCGCGGCCTCGATCCACGCCGCGTGCTCGCCGAGCTCTACTGCCGGCGCGATGGCTACAACAAGGGCAAGTCCTATCACGTCACCGACGTATCGCGCGGTGTGATCGGCATGGGCGGCGTCGTGCCCGCGCAGATCCCGATCGCCGGTGGCATGGCGCTCGCGCAGAAGCTGCGCGGCAGCGACCGCGTCAGCCTCGCCTTCTTCGGCGACGGCGCAAGCAACGAAGGCGCTTTCCACGAGACGGCGAATCTCGCCGCGATGTGGACGTTGCCCTTGATCCTGCTGTGCGAGAACAACGGCTACTGCATCACCCAATCCGTGTCCGAGGCGATCAAGGCGCCGTCGATTGCGAGCCGGGCGGCCGCCTATGGTCTGCCGGGCCTGTACGTCGACGGCAACGACGTCCTGGCCGTGCGCGATGCCGTCGCCGAGGCCGTGGCCCACGCGCGGGCCGGCAAGGGCGCGACGCTGATCGAAGCGCGCACGGAACGCCTCGCCGGTCATCTCTGTCACGATCGCCAGGGCTATCGCCCGGCGGGCGAAGTCGACGCGGCCTGGCGCGGCTGCCCGATCGAGCGCCTGCGCAGTGCGCTCCAGGAAGCAGGAATCTTGGACGCAGATGCTCATGCCCGCCTGCAGGCAGGCATCGCGGCGCAGGTCGCAGACGCGGTCGCATTTGCGCGCGCGAGCCCGTTCCCGGCATCACACGAAGCCTTCGAGGATCTGTGGGCATGAAAGAGACTGCAATGTTCGACGACCGCCTGTTTCGCCCGGGTGCAGCGGCCTCGGCCGACGAGCGCGAGCGGCCGAGCTTCCGAGCGGCACTCAATGCCGCGATGCGCGAGGAGATGCGGCGCGATCCGACGATCTTCCAGATGGGAGAAGACATCGCCCTCGCCTCGCCCTTCGGCGTCACCAGCGGGCTCGCCGCGGAGTTCGGCCGCGAGCGCATACGCGACGCGCCCTGCTCGGAAGTCGCGGTGCTCGGCGCCGCGGTGGGGGCCGCGATCGGCGGCATGCGTCCGATCGTCGAATTCCAGTTCGGCGACTTCCTCTCGGTCGCCGTGGATCAACTCACCCACCAGGCCGCGATGTTGCGCTACCTGACCGGCGGGCAGGTCAAAGTTCCGCTCGTGCTGCGCTTGCCCTGCGGCGCGGGCCAGGGCGCGGGCTCACAGCATTCGCAGTCGCTGTACTCGTGGTTCGTGCACGCTCCCGGCATCAAGGTCGCGCTGCCGGCTACGGCGCTGGACGCGAAAGGCCTGATGAAAACCGCGATCCGCGACGACAATCCGGTGCTGGTATTCGAGCACAAGCAGCTCTATCGCAGCCGCTGGCCGGTGCCGGCCGAATATGCCGATCCCGATTTTGTGATCCCTTTCGGTCAGGCCGCGATACGGCGGGCGGGCCGCGACGTCACGGTCGTCGCCACGCTGACGCTGCTGCATCACGCGCTCGCCGTCGCCGAGGCGCTGGCGGACGAAGGGATCTCGGTGGAAGTAATCGACCCGCGCACGCTCGTGCCCTTCGATACCGAGACCGTCGTCCAATCCGTGCGCCGTACCGGTCGGCTGCTGGTCGTCGATGAAGCTTATCTGCCCTGCGGCATCCAGGCCGAGGTGATCGCGCTCGTCGTCGAGCGCGCCTTCGACGCGCTGAAGACGGCGCCCCGTCGGCTCGGCAACCCGGGCGTGCCCGTGCCCTTCGCGCCGCCGCTGGAAGCCGCCGTCATCCCGGACGGGCGCCGGATCGCGGAGGTCATCCGAGCATTGATGAACGGGTAAACGGGCGCTTACCGCGAGGTGAGTTCGTTGCTGAAAACGGACAGGAGCGCCGTCAGCGCACGCGCTCCAGCACGATGACGGGGATTTCACGCGCGGTCTTTGCCTGGTAGGCGGTGAACGGCGGATACATCGCGGCCATCTGATCCCAGACACGCTTGCGTTCCTCGCCCTCGAGTTGCCGCCAGCGGGCTTCGAACGCGTCGTTGGCGATCTTCACGCCGACCGTGGATTGCGCGCGCAGGTTGTGGTACCAGCCGGGGTGCTTCGGTGCGCCGCCCTTCGAAGCGATGACGGCGTAGCCGCCGGGCACTTCACCGTAGAGCAGCGGCATCAAGGAGTCGCGGCCGGACTTGCGCCCGCGCGTCGTCAGCAGCAGGGTCGGCAGCGGCCCCGGGCCGCCGGCGACGCTCGAATCCCACAGATGCGCGCTCTCCCCGTCCGCCAGGTATTTCTCGCGGTGCCTGGCGATCCAGCCGTGCTCGCTGGCTTCCTTCACGGGATCCCTCATCGCAGCTCCTTTCTTGTCATTCAATCGTGGAAGCGCATGCTAGCAAAGCCGCGGGGACGGCGCGCTAGCTCGGGCCGCCTGGGCGGGTATCGCGGCCGGCAGCGGCTCGCGCGGCGGACTTCCGCGCTTGCTCGTCGATTGCCGACTCCGCCTGACACGCGGCGGGCACGGCGGATGCTACCGAGGCGCGGGGCGGGTCGGCAGCATGCGGCCATCCATCCAAGGAGTACGGCACATGGAGCGCTTCAAGGTACTGGCCAAGACCGGCCACATCGCCCTGCTGCAGGTCCGCTTCGACAGCGAGTTCGAGCTCAAACGGTTCTGCGATCGCCTGCCGTGCGTCAAGCACGTCGATCAGCACGACGGCGTGACCGTGCTCAGTGCCGATGAAGAGAGCGACTTCGTCGGCGCACCCTCGTGCGGCGCCGCTCTCGCCGCTTGTTTGATCGCGCCGGAGTTCCAGGACGCGCCGTGAGTCTGTGTCGGGCACACGCCGTTCGGCTGTCTCAGACTTAACACCTATCGTCCGCGACGAGGCGCGCGCATCACCCCAATCATGAAAGAGACATAATCTTCGAGCGGCGCTGTCGTAGCCCGGGTGGAGCGCGCAGCGCGTAACCCGGGATCCGCGCTCGTTGTCCTCTCGTGTACTCGAGAAGACCCCGGCGTGGTGCGCGCCGAGCATGGCCGAAATTCTTTGCGTATCGGGCATGCCAGATCCCGGATTCCGCTCCGCTGCACCCGGGCTACGAAAACTGAGCGGCTCTCTCTGGCGAAAGCGAGTGGCGGCGTGCAAGGACGGCACTTAGTCGGGCTTCCTTCGTTAGCCCAACCTACGGGCCTATGGGCGCCACGAGCCGCTGAGGCCACGCTGCGAGGCCCGCGCTGGCCGGCCTTTCCTTTCCCGCGCCACTCTGAATCCATGCCCTATGACAGGCGACAGCGAAGTAAGCATGCCGCCGCGGCGTCTGGCCGCCCCTTCGTGCCCACCGTCCACCGTAGGACGGCGGCAAAAAACTGCGTTCCGACAAACACTTTAGCCTTAGGCTTGGCAACAAGCGCCTTCTTCTCACATGCACGGGGCCCATGTCCGACTTCGGATACCGGCGTAAGCGTTTATACATTCGTCCGCCCCTTGTGCAGTGTGCACGCTGACCCTACGCCGGCGACCGTTCGATACGCGTCGCGCAGCGGCCGGCGTACGCGCGTACGAGGACGATGCTCCGGATGACATCAAATTCAACATTCAAGGAGAAGAAGAATGGTTTATAGAAAACTGACGGCATTGGCCGGTGCGGGCGCGCTGCTCGCGTTGAGCGCGCCTGGCGCCTTCGCACTGAGCGCCAACTACGGAAATGCCGCGACCATCGACGGTGATGAAGACGTAATCGCGAACTTCAATCTCTACGACATGGCCGTCGGCGCCACGCTGATCCGCGCGGCAGCGACCAATACCGGCGATGCGGTGAATCCGGCGGTCGGCGATCGCTTCACGGGCTACTATCAGTCCTATGTGACCTCACACCAGCTCGGCGGCGTGGTGCAGCAGGCGCTCGGCCTTAATACCTCGGGTATCGGCGGCGGCTACGAGATCACGGTCGTGGCCCAGTTCGACGAGGAAGTCTCGTCGGTGGGGGCGGGCGGCTACACCTCGACGATCACGGGCGGCACGGCCACGATGTACTTCGACACGACACCGGACATGGACTTCACGACCGACTCGGGCTTCACCGACGGCGACGTCCTACTGACCGGCTCCATCGTGTCCGGCGGTGCAGTGTCGGCACCCAGCCTGTTCAGCGGTTTTGCGCAGATCGACATCGTCGTCGATAGCCACAACAGCGATGTCTTCGATCCCGACATCGCGGCCGCGCAGGGCATCTTCACGCTGGACCTGCGGAGCAATGTCGTCGTCGGCCTTTCCTCGGTCGGCGGCAACGCGGTGCAGCCGGGTGATCTGGTGCTCGGTGCAGACGGCAACCTCCAGGTGCAGCCCGTGCCGCTGCCGGCTACGGCCTGGCTGCTCGGCAGCGCCGTCGTCGGCATGGCGACGCTGCGCCGGCGCAGCAACGCCTGAATCAGGGATAAAGCTTCCGGCAGCACGCCCATCCGCCGCGAGGCGGGTGGGCGCATCAGCAAAAGAATCTTCGTTCGTAGCCCGGATGACCGCAGCAAATCCGGGACCTTTCCTGTCCGATTCACGCAGACCTTCCCTGCTCGCAGCGCCGAGCGCGCTCGAAAGCATCGCGTCAGCGAATGCCGATCCCGGATCCGCTGCGCTCATCCGGGCTACGGAACGGTGGCCGCGACCGAGGAAGCCGAGGGTGCAATCCAGCGCGCGATGAGCGCCGCGATCTCGGACTCGTCCAGCGCCGGCGGCGCGAGCGGAAACTACAGCAGCGCGCGTGCGCGATGGACCTCGGCGTCGCCGCGCGGGACGGAAGGGGAAGAATCCCGCATGGGCTAGTGTGCAAGGTAACGAATACGATAGATGCGATCGGCCTCGTCGTCCGACAGCAGCACCGAGCCGTCGGGCAGCAGCTCGAGATCGACCGGCCGGCCGTGGACCTCGCGTCCGGCCAACCAGCCGCTGGCGAAGACCTCATGGCCGACGACCTTGCCGGCCGCATCGATGTCGACGCGCACGACACGGTAGCCGATCGGCTCGCTGCGATTCCAGGAGCCGTGCTCGGCGACGAGCAGCGAGCCGCGATACTCGGGCGGGAACTGCGTGCCAGTGTAGAACAGCACCCCGAGCGGCGCGACGTGGGGACCGAGCTTCAAGACCGGCGGCACGAAGGCCGGCGCATCGGCCAGCGCGTGGAATTCGGGATCGGGCACATCGCCTCCATGCAGATAGGGAAAGCCGAAGTGCTGGCCCGGTGCCGTTGCGCGATTCAACTCACAGGACGGCAGCTCGTCGCCGAGCATGTCGCGGCCGTTGTCCGTGAACCACAGCTCGTTCGTGCCCGGTCGCCATGCGAAGCCGACGGAATTGCGTACGCCCAGGGCATAGGTCTCGCGGCCGCTGCCGTCCGCACGCATGCGCTGGATCGTCGCGTACGGCGGATCGCGCAGACACACGTTGCAGGGTGCGCCGACCGGCACGTAGAGCAGACCGTCGGGGCCGAAAGCGATGAACTTCCAGCCGTGATGTCGCGCATCCGGCAGTGCGTCGTGGATGACGACCGGCGCGGGCGGATCGTCGAGATGTGCGTCGATGTCGTCGTAGCGCAGGATGCGGCTCACCTCGGCGACGTAGAGGCTGCCGTCGCGCCAGGCGACGCCGGACGGCATGTTCAGATCGCGCGCGACGGTCTTCACTTCGTCGGCGACGAAATCGCCGTCGCGATCGATGACGGCGTGCACCCCGCCGTCCTCACGCGAACCGGCATAGACAACGCCGCCGGCGCTGCGCGTGAGCTGCCGCGCGTTCGGCACCCGGTCGGCGTACACGGAAATCTCGAAGCCCGGCGGCAGCTCGATCCGCGGCATTCCGGCGGCGGCAACGGAGGAGGACAGGAACGCGAGCATCAACAGGCCCGGGCGCCCCATCGCTCAGAGCTCCTGCGACATCCGTTCGGTCGTCACCGACAGACGATGGATCAAGGTGCGCAGAAAGACCTTGAGGAAGCGCACCTGGCAGTTCAGCGAGGCTTGGCCTATCACCGTCGAATTGAGCTTCAGCAGCGAGGTCGGACCGCGCGCCGTGATGGTGGCCGTACGCTTGGTCTTCGCGAGATAACCCATCTCGCCGAAACAGTCGCCGGCATACAGCGAGCGCAGCTCCTTGCCGTTCTTGCTGACCATCACCTCGCCGTGCACGATGATGTAGAAGGAGTCGTCGAGCTCGCCTTCGAGGATGATCTCGGCGTGGTTGCGATAGTTGTTCCACTGGCCCGCGCGCACGATCTCCCAGATTTCGGCATCCGGGAAACCGACGAAGAACTCGAGCTGTTTGACCGCGGTGAATTTTTCGCGCTCATCGATGCTCTCGCGCGGGGCCTTCAGCAGCGCGTCGAAGGCCTGCGCCAGATCGGCCGCCATTTCGCCGCCCATCTGGTAGCGATCCGCACGATCCTTCGCCAGCGCCCTGGCGAGGATGCGTTCGAGCTCCGGCGGCACGTCGCCGCGCAGCCCGGAGGCCTTCGGCGGCTCCTCGTTGAGAATGCGCTGGACGAGCCGCGAGAAATTCTCCGCCTGGAACGGATGGCGTCCGGTCAGGAGCTCGAACAGCACGACGCCGAGCGAAAACAGATCGGTCTGATTGGTGACGTAGTCCTCGTTGATCTGCTCCGGCGACATATAGCGCGGCGAGCCGATGAGGCCGAGCGGCATGGTCTCGGTCGAATCGAGCTTCGACAGATGCGCGATGCTGAAGTCCGCGAGCTTGACGCTCATGTCCGCCGTCAAGAGGATGTTCGTCGGCTTGATGTCGCGGTGGATCACACCGAGGCTGTGCGCATAGTCCAGCGCCCGCGCGCACATGAAGGCGATCTCGACGACCTTCTCCACCGGCAGCAGGTGCTCGGACCGGCAATAGTGCTTGAGCGTCTGTCCGCCTTCGACGTATTCCATGACGATGTAGCAGACGTCTTCGTCGATGCCGGCATCGTAGATGCCGACGATGTTCGGATGCGTCAGACGGCTGGCCGTATGCGCCTCGTTGAAGAACATCTTGCGATAGCGTTCGCCGGAGTCCTCGTCCTGAAGCTGTTCGGCGTGCGCGACTTTCAGCGCGACGGCGCGATCGGTATAAGGATCGTGGCCGAGATAGACGGTGCCCATGCTGCCGCGGCTGATCTCGCGCAACACCTCGTACTTGCCCAGCCGACTCGGCGGCGCATTGCTCATGGGGTGAGAGCCCTTACTCGGTGCTGGCGCTTGGCTGCCGGCTGCAAGAATATCACGCTAAGATCAAAGCCCTGTATGAAACTTCCGGGGCGCAACGAAGCGCCACCGCAGCGCGAGGCATGGACATGAGCAGCGCCACTTTCCCTCTTCTCGACGAGTTGCGCGCCCATGCCCGGCGCCTGCGTGCGAAACGCCTCGAGGCGCTCTTCGCGGATCCGGAACGGGCGGGCGCATGGACCATCGAAGCCGCCGGCCTCTATTTCGACCATTCGAAGCAATTCCTTGACGCAGCGGCGCGCGACGCGCTGCTCGCGCTCGCCCAGGCACGCGAGCTGCCCGCGCGCATCGAGGACCTGTTTCGGGGCGGCGAAGTCAACCCTACCGAAGGCCGCGCCGCCCTGCATACGGCCCTGCGCAATCCTGACGATGACGGCGCCTGCGTCGGCGGCCGGCCCGTGGGGCCGGAAATCCGCGCGACGCTCGCGCGCATGCGCCAGGTGGTCGAGGACATCCTCGGCGGAAATTGGCGCGGCCACGGCGGGGCGCGCATCACCGACGTCGTCAATCTCGGCATCGGCGGCTCCCATCTCGGCCCTCAGCTCGTCGCCGACGCGCTGCGCTACGTCCACACCGGCGCGGTGCGCGTGCATTTCGTCTCGAACGTCGACGGCGGGGACATCGACCGCGTCCTGAGCCGGCTCGATCCGGCGACGACGCTGTTCATCGTCGCATCGAAGTCCTTCACGACGCCGGAGACGGCGCTGAACGCGAGAACGGCGCAGGCGTGGATACTCGCGCGCTTCGGCGGCGACGCAGGCGCCGTCGCGTCACACTTCTTTGCAATCAGCGCCCACCCGCAGCGGGCCGTCGACTTCGGCATCGCGCCGAACAAGGTGCTGCCGATGTGGGACTGGGTCGGCGGGCGCTACTCGCTGTGGTCGGCGATCGGCCTGCCGATCGCGCTCGCCGTCGGCTACGAGGGCTACACGGCGCTGCTCGCCGGCGCGCGCGCGATGGACGCGCACTTCCGCAGCGCGCCCCTGGCGCGTAACGCGCCGGTGATGCTCGCGCTGTGCGGGCTGTGGAACACGAACTTCCTCGGCGCCGAAACGCAGGCGGTCGTGCCTTACGATGAACGCCTGCGCCTGCTGCCGGACTATCTCCAGCAGCTCGAGATGGAGAGCAACGGCAAGCGCGTGACGCTCGCGGCCGAGCCCGTGGCCCTCGGCACCTCGCCCGTCGTGTGGGGCGGCGTCGGCACCAACGTGCAGCATGCGTTCTTCCAGATGCTGCACCAGGGCACGCGGCTCGTGCCCGTCGATTTCATCCTCGCGCTGCGCCACCCGCGCGCGGCGCCCGCGCACCACGACATGCTGGTCGCGAACTGCTTTGCGCAGGCGGAGGCCCTGATGGTCGGCCGCTCGCGCGACGCGCTGCGCGCCGCCGGCGCCGACGCGACGCTCGCGATCCATCGCGAGCAACCCGGCAACCGGCCGAGCAATATGATCCTGATGGACGAGCTGACGCCCGCCACGCTCGGCGCGCTGCTCGCGCTCTACGAGCACAAAACCTTCGTGCAGGGCGTGCTGTGGCAGATCAATTCCTTCGATCAATGGGGCGTCGAGCTCGGTAAACAGCTCGCTGCGAGCCTGCTCGACGAGCTCGCCGCCGGCCGCCCCGGCCCCCATGACGGCTCGACCACGCGGCTGATGGAACGCTACCTCGCGCGGCGGGGCTCGTTCACGTAGCCCGGGTGCAGCGTAGCGGAACCCGGGATCCTCATTGCGCCGAAAGGCCGGATCCCGGGTTACGCGCTGCGCGCTTCACCCGGGCTACGAATCCTCTCACCCCCGCACCACTCGCTCCGTCGTGCGCGAGAGGCGCTCGGTGAGCACGCGCAGGAAGACCTTGTAGAAGCGGAGCTGGCAATCGATCGAGACTTGCTCGATCAGCGTGGGATTGATCTTCATCAGCGACAGCGGACCGGCGGCGGTGACGGTGGCCGTGCGGCGGATCTTGTTGAGATAGCTCATCTCGCCGAAGCAGTCGCCCTCGCCGAGCCTGTGCAGGAAAGTGCCTTCCTTCGATACCTCGACGTTGCCCGCGGTGACTATGTAAAGCGCGTCGTCGACGTCGCCCTCGCGCACGAGCACTTCGCCGGTGTCGGCCTCCTGCCAGACGCTGGCGCGGATGATTTCCCAGAGGTCGGGATCGGTAAACCCGCGGAAGAAGTCGAGGCGTTTGACCAGTTCGAACTTCTCGCGCGCCGGGATGTCTTCCTGCGGACGTTCGAGATGGGTGAAGGCCATGCTCAGATCGGACGCGAGATCGATGCCCATGCGATAGCGACGCTCGGGCATTTTTTCGAGCGCGCGGCTGATGATGCGCTCGAACACCGGCGGCAAGTCCGGCCGGAACTGGCTCATCGGCGTCGGATCCTCGTTGATGACGCGATGAATCAGGTTCGAGAAGGTCTCGCCGCCGAAAGGATGATGGCCGGTCAGCATCTCATAGGCGACGACGCCCAGTGAGAACAGATCGGTCTGGCCGGAAATCGTGTCCTCTTGAATCTGCTCCGGCGACATATAGCGCGGCGAGCCGACGAAGCCCATCGGCATCGTCTGCGACATGTCGGCACGATTGATGTGTGCAATGCTGAAGTCCGCGATCTTCACGTCCATGTCCTGCGTCAGCAGGATGTTCGACGGCTTGATGTCGCGGTGGATCACACCTTGGCGGTGCGCATAGTCCAGCGCCTTCGCACAGCGAAACATGATTTCGGCGACCTGATGCACGGGCAGCAGATTGTCGCTGCGGCAGTAGCTGCGCAGCGTGTCGCCGTTCTCGATCAGCTCCATGACGATGTAGCACTTGTCGTCGTCGAGGCCGGCGTCGAAGATGTCGAGGATGTTCGGATGCCTGAGCATCCCGGCGGTATGCGCCTCGTTGAAGAACATCTTGCGGAAGCGCTCCCCCGCCTCACCGTTCTTCAACGCGTCCGCCATCGCCACCTTCACCGCGACGGGCCGGCCGACGTAGGGATCGAAGGCGGCATAGACCACGCCCATGCTGCCGCGACCGATTTCGCGCTGGATTTCATACTTGCCGAGCTTGCTCGGCGGCGGAGCGGCGTCGTTCATGTCCCTGTTTGCGATGGCGCCGACGATGACTGGCCGCCATAGTCTAGCAGGCCGACGCGGCGGCGCCCGGCCGCTATAATGCGGCATGCCCATCGCTCCGACGCGCTCCCGGACCAACGCCTTCCTCGCCCTTGCGGCCTTCGTCGCCCTCGCGGCCGGGCTGCTCCTTGCGGTGTGGAAGCTGGGGCGCCAGCCCGAGGTGCCGGGCCTGCTATGGCCGGATCCGCCGCAGCTTGGTCACTTCGCGTTGACCGGCGACGACGGCGAGCCCCTGACGGAGGCCGATCTGCGCGGGCGCTGGACGCTGCTCTTCTTCGGCTTCACGCACTGCCCGGACGTATGCCCGAGCACGCTCGCGGTCCTGAAGCAGGTGAAACAGCGTATGGCCACGGATTCTGCCTTCGGACGCGAGGGGCAGGTGCTGTTCGTATCGGTCGATCCCGCGCGGGACACGCCCGAGGCGCTGGCGCGCTACGTGAAATACTTCGATCCGCGCTTTCGCGGCGCGACCGGTGACGACGATGCGCTGTACGGGCTGACGCGCCAGCTCGGCGTCATCTATGCCAAGGTGCCGGGCAGCGGCGAGAACGACTATTCGATGGATCACACGGCTTCGATCTTCGTGGTCGATCCGAGCCTGCGCGTGCTGAG
Source organism: Gammaproteobacteria bacterium (assembly GCA_035325705.1). Taxonomy (GTDB): domain Bacteria; phylum Pseudomonadota; class Gammaproteobacteria. Next base: position 110,059 of record DAOKZI010000011.1, on the reverse strand, counting down.
CGCGATAGGCCTGCCGCACGACGCCGCCGATATCACGGCGCGCGTGCGCGCGATCGAAGCCTTTGTCGAGGATGAACGATGAGACTTGCCCTACGCCGCTTCGCATTCCTGTACGTCGTGGCCGCGGGCAGCGCGGCCAGTGCTTGTGATGGCCTCGCGATCACGGACGCGTGGATACGCGAGCCGCCGCCCGGCGCAAACGCGGTCGCCGCCTACATGACCTTGGCAAACCACGGCGACGAGACGCTGGTGCTGGATGCGCTGACGAGCCCGGGCTTCGCGCACGGCATGCTGCATGAAACGGTGGCGCAGGACGGTCGCGTGCGCATGCGACACGTGCCGCGGCTGTCGCTCGCGCCCGGCGAGCGCGTGCAACTGGCGCCCGGTGCGCTCCACGGCATGCTGATGCAGCCTACGGCCGCGCTGCCGCGCGCGGGCGAACACGTGGAGCTCGTCCTCGGCTGCAGCGGAAAATCGACCCGCGTCATGGCCATCGTCGCCCGCGATGCGCCGTGATCCGAGGGCGCGATGAGCCTGCGCGACGCCCTGCTCGTCCTGCCCCAACGCCTGCTGCCGCAACGCGCGCTGTCGGCTCTCGTCCACCGGCTCACGCGTCTCGAAGGCCCGCTCGCGGAGCTCGCGATCAAGGCCTTCTGCGCCGCCTATCGCGTCGATCTCGCCACGGCGCGCGACGCCGAGGCCGGCTACCGCAGCTTCAATCAATTCTTCACGCGCGCACTGCGCGAAGACGCCCGGCCAATCGACGCGAGCGTGCACGCGGTCGTCAGCCCGGCCGACGGTGCGATCAGCCAGATCGGAGATCTCGATCGCGGCACGCTGCTGCAGGCCAAGGGCCGAGCCTTCGCGGTGCGCGCGCTGCTCGCCGGCGACGAGGCCTTGAGCGCGGCCGTCGACGGCGGGCGCTATGCGATCGTCTACCTGTCCCCGCGCGACTACCACCGCGTGCATGCACCCTTCGAATTACGGGTCCACGCCGTCAGCTACGTGCCGGGCAAGCTCTACTCGGTGAACGACCGCACCTCGCAGGTGATCGAGGCGCTCTACGCCCGCAACGAGCGCTTGGTGCTCGACTGCAGCAGCGAATGGGGACGCTGCGCGCTGGTGATGGTCGGCGCGATGCTGGTCAGCGCGATGGAGCTGCGCTGCCTCAACGTGCCCGACCTCGTGTGCCAGTCACGCCGCGTGAGTCGCGTCGGCCTGAGCGAGCCCGCGCACTACGCGCGCGGCGCCGAGCTCGGCCGCTTCAATATGGGATCGACGGTGATCCTGCTGCTGCCGAAAGGCGCGCCCGCCTGGCGCCCCGACCTCGCCAACGGCGTGCCGGTGCGAATGGGCGAGCGCCTGACCGCACCCTGTCCGTAGCCGCCGATGCCGAGCGGCATGTGAGTGCCGTCGGATGTGCTGGTTAATCTAGCCACGGAGGACACGGAGGGCACGGAGAAGAAAAGAAATCGCTATGTGTTCCGTCACGCCAAGGCCAAGCCCGGCGGCGGCGCAAGGCGCAAGACCAATCCAATCTTTTCTCCGTGCCCTCCGTGTCCTCCGTGTCCTCCGTGGCTAGATTCAGCAGCCTTCCAGCCGGCACAAACGCCAGGCCGCTACCAGGGCAGGTAAGGCAGCGTCGCGGACACGCAGACTGACATCAGGGCGCTGGGGGCGATACCGAGGGCGAGCACGGCCAGGCCGTTGACCGAGAGCACGAGCTTGAGATCCTGGCTGGCCTCGATGGCTTGCGTGCGCAGGGGCTCGTCGAAGTACATCAGCTTGACGACGCGCAGATAGTAGAAAGCGCCGATCAGCGAAAATATGACCGCGAGTGTGGCCAGCCACACGTAGTCGGCCTGTACGACTTCCTTCAGCACGAACCACTTCGCCCAGAAGCCGGCAAACGGCGGCACGCCCGCCAGCGCGAACATCATGATCAGCATCATGAAGGCGAACCACGGGCTGCGGCGGGCGAGTCCGGCAAAGTCCTGCAGCTCGTCGTTTTCCTGATTGCGTGAAACCAGGAGCACGATGAGGCCGAAGGCGCCCATGGTCATCAGCGCGTAGACCGTCACGTAGAACATCGACGCCGCGTAACCCGAGGCCGTCGCCGACAGCATGCCGAGCAGCAGATAGCCCATGTGGGCAATCGTCGAGTACGCGAGCATGCGCTTCAAATTGCTCTGCGCAATGGCGACGATGTTGCCAATCGCCATCGACAGCACCGAGAGGATCACGAGCATCTGCTGCCAATCCTCGGCCAGTCCCCACAGGCCGTCGACGAGCAGCCGCATCGCCATCCCGAACGCGGCGATCTTCGGCGCCGTGCCAATGAACTGCGTGATGGGAGTCGCCGCGCCGTGATAGACGTCCGGCACCCACATGTGAAAGGGCACGATACCGAGCTTGAAGGAAATGCCGACGAGCAGGAACACCAGCGCGAAGGTCAGCAGCAGGCGCTTGTCCTCGGCCACGCTGACTTTGATGAGGAGCTCGGACAGATCGAGAGTGCCGGTCACGCCATAGAGAAAGGACATGCCGTAGAGCAGCATGCCCGAGGCCAGCGCACCGAGCACGAAGTACTTCATCGCGGCTTCGGAGGCGATCGGCGAATCGCGCTGCGTCGCGACCATCGCGTACAGCGACAGCGACAGCAGCTCGAGACCGAGGTAGATCGTCAGCAGGCTGTTGGCCGAGACGAGGATCAGCATGCCCAGCGTCGCGAACATCGCGAGCGAATAGTGCTCGCCGTGCGGCTGCTCGCGCTTGGCGTAGTATTCGCGCGCGTAGAAGAAGGACAGCAGCACCAGCACGACCATGAACGACTTCAGCACCGTGCCGACGACGTCGACGCGGAAGGTCCCGGCGAAGCCGAACCGCGCCGATTCCGGCACGTAGCTCGCGAGCAGGGCGAGGACCACGATGCCGCCCAGCATCGAGCACCAGAACGACGCCTGCGGCTTTTGCTTGCCGCAGAAGGCCTCGAGCAGCAGGACGGCGCAGCCGAAGCACAGCAGCGTTATTTCGGGAATGACGAGGGCGATGTCGTTCATAGATTGGCGACGCTCAGTTTCGACTGGGCAAGCTGCTGGACGAGATGCTCAACGCTGACGTGCATCATGTCGAGCAGCGGCGCCGGCCAGATGCCCAACAGCAGGACCATCACCGCCAGAGCGCCGAGGATCGCGGCCTCGCGGCCGCTGACGTCGCTCATCGCGGCGACCTTCGGATTACGGATGTCGCCGAAGACGACGCGCTTGTACATCCACAGCGTGTAGGCGGCACCGGTAATGAGCGTCGTCGCGGCCAGGAACGCGTACCAGAAGTTCGCCTTGTAAGCGCTCAGGATGACGATGAACTCGCCGACGAAGCCGGAGGTGGCGGGCAGGCCGGCATTCGCCATCGCGAACAGCAGCATGAACGACGCGAATTTCGGCATCGAGTTGACGACGCCGCCGTAGTCGCTGATCTGGCGGCTGTGCAGGCGGTCGTACATGACGCCGACGCAGAGGAACAGCGCGCCGGAGATGAAGCCGTGCGAGATCATCTGCACCATCGCGCCTTCGATGCCCATCGCGGCGTCCTGCCAGTCGCTCGTGACCGCGTAGATGTCGAACATCATGAACAGGCCGAGGGTCACGAAGCCCATGTGCGAAACCGACGAATAGGCGATCAGCTTCTTCATGTCCTGCTGGACCAGCGCGACGAAGCTGATGTAGACGATCGCGATCAGCGACAGCGCGATCATGAAGGAGTCGAGCGCGAGCGCCGCGTCCGGCGTGATCGGCAAGCTGAAGCGTATGAAGCCGTAGCCGCCCATCTTCAGCATGATCGCCGCCAGCACGACCGAGCCGCCGGTCGGCGCTTCGACGTGCGCGTCCGGCAGCCAGGTGTGCACCGGCCACATCGGGACCTTGACGGCGAAGGCGAGCAGGAAGGCGATGAAGATCAGCTTCTGCTCGGTCGCCGTCAGCGCCACGGCCTGCATCTCGCCGAGATCGAAGCTGCCGGTCTGGCGGTAGAGGTACAGCAGCGCGACCAGCATCAGCACCGAGCCGAGGAAGGTGTAGAGGAAGAACTTGAGCGTCGCGTAGACGCGCCGCGGGCCACCCCACATGCCGATGATCAGGAACATCGGGATCAGCATCGCTTCCCAGAAGAAGTAGAAGAGCAGCGCGTCCAGCGAGCAGAACACGCCGATCATGAGCCCTTCGAGGATCAGGAAGGCGCCCATGTACTGGTTGATGCGATCCTCGATGACTTCCCAGCCCGCGCCGACGACGAGGATCGTCGTGAAGGTCGTCAGCAGGATCAGCGGCAGCGAGATGCCGTCGATGCCGAGGTGATAGTCGACCTTGAAGGTCTCGATCCACGCCATGCGCTCGACGAACTGCATGTTCGCCGTCGTCGTATCGAAGCCCTGCCACAGGAGCAGCGAGATCACGAAGGTCGCAAGGGAGATCAGCAGGGCCGTGACCCTGGCGGTCCCATCGCGCCGGGCACCGGCGAGGATCACCCACAGGCCGCCCAGGATCGGCAGCCAGATGACGAGACTCAGAAGCGGGAGATCGAGTTGCATGCGTGTTTCCGTCGGGTCGGGGCCTAAGCGCGGCCGCTCACGCGATCACCTTGTGGACGAACACGGCCAGCAGCGCGAGCAGGCCGACGATCATCGCGAAGGCATAGTGGTAGAGATATCCGGACTGCACGCCGCGCAGGATTTGCGCGCACCAGCCGACGAGCCTGGCCGAGCCGTTGACGAAGAGCCCGTCGATGAGCCGCACGTCGCCGAAGCGCCACAGCAGCCCGCCGGCGCCGCGCGCACCGCCGGCGACGAACCACTCGTTGAACGCATCGAAGCCGTATTTGTTCTCGAGCAGACGCTGCAGCGGCCGCAGACTCGCCGCAATCCTGTCCGGCAGCTCCGGCGCCTTGATGTACAGGAACCAGGCCGTGACGACGCCGCCCAGCGCGAGGAAGAACGGGGGCTGCGTCATGCCGTGCAGAATGAACGCCAGCGCGCCGTGGAAGTGCTCCGCCATGTGCCGCATGCCTGCGGCGTGCTCCGGCGTGACGAGAAGGCTCGCGCCGAAGTAATCGCCGAACAGCATCGGCTGAATCGCGATCGCGCCGATCACGATCGACGGCACCGCGAGCGCGACGAGCGGCACCCACACCACGGCCGGCGATTCGTGCAAGTGCTCCTCGGTGTGGTGATCCATGCGGCCCTTGCCGTGGAAGACGAGGAAATAGAGGCGGAACGAATACAGCGCCGTGACGAACACGCCCGCGAGCAGCGCATAGTACGCGACCTGCGACACCGGCGAATGTGACAGCTTGACGGCCTCGATGATCGCGTCCTTCGAGAAGAAGCCGGCGAAGCCCGGGAAGCCGATCAGCGCGAGCGAGCCGATCAGGCTCGTGATCCAGGTGATCGGCATGTACTTGCGCAGGCCGCCCATGTGCCGCATGTCCTGGTCGTGATGCATGCCGATGATGACGGAGCCCGCGGCGAGGAACAGCAGCGCCTTGAAGAAGGCGTGGGTCATCAAATGGAACATCGCGGCCGAATACGCCGAGGCGCCCAGCGCGGCCGTCATGTAACCGAGCTGCGACAGCGTCGAATAGGCGATGACGCGCTTGATGTCGTTCTGCACGAGGCCGAGGAAGCCCATCAGGAAGGCCGTCAGCGTCCCGATCGTCAGGACGACGGTCAGCGCCGTGTCCGAGAGCTCGAACAGCGGCGACATGCGCGAGACCATGAAGATGCCGGCGGTCACCATCGTCGCGGCGTGGATCAGCGCGGAAATCGGCGTCGGGCCTTCCATCGAATCCGGCAGCCACACGTGCAGCGGCACCTGCGCGGACTTGCCCATCGCACCGACGAACAGCAGCAGGCAGATCAGCGTCACCACCGACCATTCGTGGCCGTCGAAGATCGACACCGTCTGGCCGGCCAGCGCCGGCGCGGCCTGGAAGACTTCGGCATAGTCGAGCGAGCCGGCATACAGCAGCACCGCCGCGATGCCGAGCAGGAAGCCGAAGTCGCCGACGCGGTTGACGAGAAAGGCCTTGAGGTTCGCGTAGATCGCGGTGTCTCTCTTGAACCAGAAGCCGATCAGCAGGTAGGAGACGAGACCCACCGCCTCCCAACCGAAGAAGAGCTGCAGGAAGTTGTTCGACATCACCAGCATCAGCATGCTGAAGGTGAACAGCGAGATGTAGGCGAAGAAGCGCTGATAGCCGGGGTCGTCGTGCATGTAGCCGATGGTGTAGACGTGCACCATCCACGACACGAAGGTGACGACGACCATCATCGTCGCCGTCAGCTCGTCGATTAGGAAGCCGACGTGGAAGCCGACGCCCCCGGTGTCCAGCCAGGTGTAGAGGTTCTCGTTCAGGACCAGCGCGTCGCCGAGGACTATCTGCTGGAAGACGCGGGCGGACAGAAAGAACGAGATGCCGACGCCGATGATGGTGACCCAGTGTGCACCGGCGCGGCCCAGCGCCTTGCCGAAGAGGCCGGCGAGAACGGCGCCGGCGAGCGGCGCCAGCACGATGATGAGACAGAGTTCTTTCACGTTGCGCTACCTGCTCGGGATGCCTGCCGCCTCAACCCTTCATCGCGTCCAGATCTTCGACGTTGATGGAGTTCCGGTTGCGGAACAGCACCACGAGGATCGCAAGGCCGATCGCGGACTCGGCCGCGGCGACGGTGAGGATGAAGAACACGAAGACCTGTCCCGCGATGTCCTGGTTGAAATGCGAGAAGGCGATGAAATTCATGTTGACGGCGAGCAGCATCAGCTCGATGCACATCAACAGCACGATCACGTTCTTGCGGTTGATGAAGATGCCCGCGACGCTGAGACAGAACAGCGCGGCGCCGACGATCAGATAGTGCGAAAGTGACAGCATGGCGGCTCAGACGCTCTTCTCGGCATCCATTTTGACGAGGCGGACGCGATCCTCGCGGCGCACCCGCACCTGCAGCTCCGGCTTCGGCGCCTTGGTCTGACGCGACGTGCGCAGCGTGAGCCCGATGGCGGCGATGATTGCGACCAGCAGCAGCACCGCGGCGATTTCGAGCGGCAGCACGAACTGGTTGAACAGCGCGAGCCCGAGCTGCTCGGTGTTGATGACATCGGCCGCGGCGCGCGGCGGCGGCGCGACCTGCGCGGTGCCGAAATGCGCGGGACCGACGACGAGCAACAAGGAGACGCCCATCAGCACCGCGAACATCGCCGCGACCGGCAGGTATCTCGCGAAGCCTTCGCGCACGGCGGCAATGTTGACGTCGAGCATCATCACGACGAACAGGAACAGCACCATCACCGCGCCGACGTAGACGAGCACGAGCGCGATGGCGAGGAACTCGGCCTCGAGCAGCAGCCACAAGCCCGCGCTCGAGAAGAAGGCGAGCACCAGCGACAGCACGGCATGCACCGGATTGCGCAGCGTGATGACGAGCACGCCGGACGCGACCAGCATCGCCGAGAAGACGTAGAACACGAGCGTTTCGAAGCTGATCACGACTCTTCCCCCACCCTCGGCGTCGACGCGTCTGCGCCGTGCGGCATGCGGCCTCTCATCTGTAACGGGCTTCCGCGGCGCGGTCGGCCGCAATCTGCGCTTCCATGCGATCGCCGTGCGCGAGCAGCTTTTCCTTGGTCATCAGCAGATCGCCCCGCTGCTCGCCGTGGTATTCGAAATGCCGCGTCTCGACGATCGAGTCGACCGGGCATGACTCCTCGCAGAAGCCGCAGAAGATGCACTTCGTCAGATCGATCTCGTACTTCGTCGTGCGCCGCGTGCCGTCGTCGCGCGGCTCGGACTCGATCGTGATCGCGAGCGCCGGGCACACCGCCTCGCACAGCTTGCACGCGATGCAGCGCTCCTCCCCGTTCGGGTAGCGGCGCAGCGCGTGCAGGCCGCGGAAGCGGGCCGACTGCGGCGTCTTCTCTTCCGGATACTGGATCGTGACCTTGCGGCTGAACATGCGCTTGCCGGTCAGCCGCATGCCGCTGGCGAGCTCGACGAGGGTCAGGCTCTTCAGGTAATTGACGATGGCGTTCATGGCGTTCCCTCCCCTTCCCTCATGCGGGATCGAACCAGGGTGGCAGCTTCATCACGACGGCCGCGGCGATGACGACGATCCAGACGATGGTGATCGGCAGGAACACCTTCCAGCCGAGACGCATGATCTGATCGTAGCGATAGCGCGGAAAGGTCGCGCGGAACCACAGGAAGCAGAACAGGAAGAAGCTGAGCTTTAAAATGAACCAGTGGATGCCGTCGCCGAGCAGCGGACCCACCACCGGCAGATCCGCCAGCGCGGCCGGCAGCGGCGACAGCCAGCCGCCGAAGAACAGCACCGCCGTGAGGCCCGAGATCAGAATCATGTTGGCGTATTCGGCGAGGAAGAACAGCGCGAAGGCCATGCCCGCGTACTCGACGTGGAAGCCGGCGACGATTTCCGATTCGCCTTCCGAGACGTCGAAAGGCGCGCGGTTGGTCTCGGCGACGCCCGAGATGAAATAGACCAAGAACATCGGGAACAGCGGCACCCAGAACCAGGTCAGCACGTTGCCGCGCTGGGCCTCGACGATCTCGCCGAGGTTGAGGCTGCCGGCGGCGACGAGCACGCAGACTAGCGCGAAACCCATCGCGATTTCGTAGGACACCATCTGCGCCGCCGAGCGCATCGCGCCGAGGAAGGCGTACTTCGAGTTCGAGGCCCAGCCCGCGATGATGATGCCGTACACGCCGAGCGAGCTCAGTGCGAGCACGTAGAGCAGGCCGGCGTTGACGTTCGCGAGCGTCATCTCGGCGCCGAAGGGCACCACTGCCCACGCCGCCAGCGCCGGCGCCAGCGCGAGCACCGGCGCGGCGAGGAACAGCAGCTTGTTCGCGCCCGACGGGACGATGATTTCCTTGGTCAGCAGCTTGAACGCATCTGCGATCGGCTGACCCCAGCCGCGCAGGAAGCCGAGCCCGAACAGGCTCACGCGGTTCGGACCGAGGCGCACCTGCATGTAGCCGATGATCTTGCGTTCGGCGAGCGTCAGATAGGCGACCGCGCCCATTAGCGGCGCGACGATCAGCACGATCTTGAACAGGATCACCAGCACCGCCGCGACGGCGGGCGGCAGGAATGGAGCCTGGGCGAGCAGCCATTCGTTCATCATGCGCTCCCGAGTTCAACGGAGGCCGAGGCCGGCAGCCGCGCCGCCAGCGCCGAGCCGGCGTGGATCACGCAGGTCTGCGCGGGCACCGCATCGTCGATCGCGAGCGCCGTGCTCGCCTGCGCCTCCCCCGCTCGCACGGTGACGCGGGCGCCGTCCGCGAGACCGAGGGCCGCGGCGGTCGCCGCCGACACGCGCAGCCTGTCGTCCGCGGCGCCCACCGTCGCCTGCAGGGCCGGCGCACGGCGCACCAGCGCGTCGCCCGCGTAGAGCGGCAGCACGTCGAGACGTTCGAGGCCCCCGACGCTGGCCGTCGCCGGCGCGCTCTGCGCGGCGGCGACGCGCGCGACGGGGCGGTACTCGCCGGCGAGCGCCTTCAATTCCGCGCCGACGGCCGCGACCGACACGGCGTCGAAGCCGTCGAGTCCCAGGCGCTCGCCGAGCACGCGCAGGACTTTCCACGCCGCGCGCGCTTCACCCGGCGGTTTCACGGCGGCGCCGAAGTCCTGCCACAAGCCCGTCGCGTTGATGAAGCTGCCTTCGTTCTCACCGAAGGCGGCGATCGGCAGCAGCACCTGCGCGGTGTCCAGCAGCGCGGGCGTCGCAAAGGCCGTCAGCGCGACGACGCGGGCCTTGCCGAGCATCGCTAGCGCTGCCGGCACGTCGGCGAAGTCGCGCTCGGGCTCGATGCCGAGCAGCACGCAGGCTTCCAAGCCTTCGGCCAGCATTCCGCTCACGGGCTTGCCGGGCGCGGACAGCGACCTGCCGGCCGGGCCGCGATGCGGCACGGCGCCGGCAAGCCAGGCGCCGGCGGCGTTCGCGCCGTCGGTGAGCTGGCCGAGGCGACTGCCGGTGAGCTGCGCGATCGCCGCGCAGCGGTTCAGCCAGTCGGCGCGCTGCGCGCTGCGCTCGACATCGCCGGCAGCGATGACATAGGCCTGCTCGGCGTCGGCCAGCGCCGCGGCGATCGCGCGCGCCGTGTCGCCGACGGCGACCTCGCCGAGCGCGGCGTCCTGCTTCGATTCGGCCGCGGCGCGCACGATCGCGGCGAGGACGGCGCCGAGTTCGCCAGGGCGCGCCGTGATGCGGCCGGCGAGCTCGAAGTTGTAGGGCTGCGCATAGCTGTCGACGACGAAGACCTTGGCCCCGCGCAGCGCCGCTTTCCGGATGCGGTGATTCAAGAGCGGCTGATCGTGGCGCGGATAGCCGCCGACGACGAGCACCGCGTTCGCGCGCTCGAGCTCGTCGAGGCCGAACGGCAGGCCGGGCACGAGGGGATCGGCGGCGTCGCCGCTGAAATCCCGCTGACGCAGGCGGTGATCGACGTTGTTCGAGCCGAGGCCGCGCACCAGCCGCTGCAGCAGAAAGAGCTCCTCGCTGGTCGACGACGGCGAGGCCAGCGCGCCGAGCCGGACGGCGCCGGCATCGGCGACCGCCGACAGCGCCGCCGCGGCGAACGCGAACGCGGTGTCCCAGTCGCAGTCGCGCCACTGCCCTTGCTCGCGGATGCGCGGGACGAGCAGGCGCTGCTCGCTGCGCAGACCTTGATAGGCGTAGCGATCGCGATCGGACAGCCAGGTCTCGTTGACGGCTTCGTTCTCGCGCGGCACCACGCGCTTGACGACCTGACCCTTGACGTGGAGATAGACGTTGGCGCCGAGGCAGTCGTGCGGCGCGATGCCGTCGCGCTGCCGGAGCTCCCAGGCGCGCGCGGAATAGCGATAGGGCTTGGACGTCAGCGCGCCGACCGGACACAGATCGATCACGTTGCCCGACAGCTCGGAGCTCATCGCGTGCTGCACGTAGGTGCCGATTTCCATGTGCTCGCCGCGCCCCGTCGCGCCGAGCTCGCGCAGGCCCGCGATCTCTTCGCCGAAGCGCACGCAGCGCGTGCAATGAATGCAGCGGGTCATGTCCGTCTGCACCAGCGGCCCGATGTCCTTGTCGCGCACGACGCGCTTGCGTTCGACGTACTGCGAAACGTCGCTGCCGTAACCGAGCGACAGATCCTGCAGCTCGCACTCGCCGCCCTGATCGCAGATCGGGCAGTCGAGCGGATGGTTGATCAGCAGGAACTCCATCGTCGCCTGCTGGCTCGCGATCGCCTTCTCGGACTTCGTGAAGACCTTCATGCCTTCCATCACGGGCGTCGCGCAGGCCGGCTGCGGTTTCGGCGCGCGCTCGACCTCGACGAGGCACATGCGGCAGTTCGCCGCGACCGACAGCTTCTTGTGATAGCAGAAGCGCGGAATGTAGATGCCGGCGGCGTCGGTGACGTCGATCAGCATCGCGCCCTTGCGCGCCTTCAGCGGCTGTCCGTCGACTTCGATGTTGACCAGGTCTTCGCTCATGCTGCTGTCTGCTTCAGGCCGCGGACGGGCGCTTGGTGAGGAGGCTGCACCCGTGGTCGATGTAGTGTTGGAATTCGTCGCGGAAGATGCGCACGAAGCTGCGCACCGGCATCGCCGCCGCGTCGCCGAGGGCGCAAATCGTGCGCCCTTCGATCTTCGACGCGACGTCGTCCAGGCGCGCCAGATCCTCCGGCCGGCCCTGACCGTTCACGATGCGGGTGACCATGCGATAGAGCCAGCCCGTGCCTTCGCGGCACGGCGTGCACTGACCGCAGGATTCGGAATAGTAGAAGCGCGAGATGCGCTGCAGGGCCTTCACCATGTCGGTGCTGTCGTCCATCACGATGACTGCGCCGGAGCCGAGCATCGATCCCGCCTTGGAGATCGAGTCGTAGTCCATGTCGAGCTCCATCATCACCTCGCCCCTGAGCACGGGAACGGAGGAGCCGCCCGGGATCACGGCCTTGATCGGACGCCCGTCGCGCATGCCGCCGGCAAGCTCGAGCAGCTTGCGGAACGGCGTGCCGAGCGGGATCTCGAAGTTGCCGGGCTTCGCGACGTGGCCGCTGACCGAGAAGATCTTCGTGCCCGCGTTGTTCGGCTTGCCGTAGCTCGTGAACCACGCCGAGCCCCTGCGCAGGATCGCCGGCACCGAGGCGAGCGACTCGGTATTGTTGATCGTCGTCGGCTGGCCGTAGAGCCCGTAGGTCGCCGGGAACGGCGGCTTGAAGCGCGGCATGCCCTTCTTGCCCTCGAGCGACTCGAGCAGCGCCGTCTCCTCGCCGCAGATGTAGGCACCCGCGCCGAGATGATCGTAGAGTTCGAAATCGACGCCGCTGCCCTGAATATTTTTGCCGAGGTAGCCCGCGGCGTAGGCGTCCTTCAGCGCGCCGACGAAGCGCACATAGGGCTCGTCCATGAACTCGCCGCGCATGTAGTTGTAGCCGACCGTCGCGCCGATCGCGTAACCGGCGATCGCCATGCCTTCGACCAGCGCATGCGGATTGAAACGCAGGATGTCGCGATCCTTGCAGGTGCCGGGCTCGGATTCGTCGGAGTTGCAGACGATGTATTTCTGCATCCCCGGGGTCTTCGGCATGAAGCTCCATTTCACGCCGGTCGGAAAGCCCGCGCCGCCGCGGCCGCGCAGCCCCGAGGCCTTCACCTGCTCGACGACGTCCGCCGGCGGAATCTTCTCGCGCAGGATCTTCTCCCAGGCCTGGTAGCCCCCGAGCTTGCGATAAGTCTCCATCGACCACGGACGCTCGTGGCCGAGCGTCTCGTAGCAAGTGAGATTCAGCGGAATGTCGCTCATGTCAGCTTCGCCAGTATCTCGTCGATCTTCTCGGGCGTCAGGTGCTCGTGATAGACGTGGTCGACCTGCATCATCGGCGCTCCGCAGCAGGCGGCGAGACACTCCTCCTCGGGCTTGAGGAAGATGCGGCCATCGGCAGTGGTTTCGCCGATCTTGCAGCCGAGCTTTTTCTCGACGTACTCGACGATCCGATCGCTGCCGCGCAGCCAGCACGAGATGTTCGTGCAGATCGACACGCTGTGGCGGCCGACGGGCTTGGTCTCGAACATCGAGTAGAAGCTCGCGACCTCGTAGACCGCGATGCGCGGCATGTCGAGATAGTCGGCGACCGCGTCCATCAGCGGCACGGTGAGAAAGCCCAGGTTCTCGTGCTGGACCTCGCGCAGCGCCGCGAGCACCGCGGACTGCTTGCGCTCCGGCGGATACTTCGCGACCCACTCGTCGATGACGTGGCGGGCGTGTTCCGAGAGTAGGCTCTGGGTGTCGTCGGTGCTGCTCATGGGCGGACTCGTTATCTGTCGATCTCGCCGAACACGATGTCCATCGTGCCGATGATCGCGACGACGTCGGCGAGCATGTGGCCGGTCGCCAGCTCGTTCATCGCCGACAAATGCGCGAAACCGGGCGCGCGCGCTTTCAGGCGATAGGGTTTGTTCGCGCCGTCGGACACCAGCCAGATGCCGAACTCGCCCTTCGGATGTTCGACCGCCGCGTACACTTCGCCCGGCGGCACGCAGTAACCCTCGGTGAACAGTTTGAAGTGATGGATCAGCGACTCCATGTCGCCCTTCATCTCGCCGCGCGTCGGCGGCGTGAGCTTGTGATCGTCGATGATCACCGGGCCCGGGTTCGCCTTCAGCCACTGCACGCACTGTCCGATGATCCGCGCCGACTGGCGCATCTCTTCGACGCGCACGAGGTAGCGGTCGTAGCAGTCGCCGTTGACGCCGACCGGAATGTCGAAATCGAGCTCGGCGTAGACATCGTAGGGCTGCTTCTTGCGCAGATCCCAGGCCACGCCGGAGCCGCGCAGCATAGGGCCCGTGAAGCCGAGCGCGAGCGCGCGCTCGGGCGTGACGATGCCGATGTCGACGGTGCGCTGCTTCCAGATGCGGTTGTCTGTCAGCAGCACTTCGTACTCGTCGACGCAGGCCGGAAAACGGTTCACGAAGTCTTCGATGAAGTCCAGCAGCGAGCCCTGGCGGTTCTCGTTGAGCTTCTTCACGTCCGCTTCGCTGCGCCACTTCGATGGCCGGTACTGCGGCATCGTCTCCGGCAGATCGCGATAGACCCCGCCCGGGCGGTAATAGGTCGCATGCATGCGCGTGCCCGACACCGCCTCGTAGCAGTCCATCAGATCCTCGCGCTCGCGGAAGCAGTACAGGAACACCGTCATCGCGCCGATGTCGAGGCCGTGCGCGCCCAGCCACATCAGGTGGTTCAGGATGCGCGTGATCTCGTCGAACATCACGCGGATGTACTGCGCGCGGATCGGCGGCGTGATGCCGAGCAGGCGCTCGATCGCCATCACGTAGGCGTGCTCGTTGCACATCATGGACACGTAGTCGAGACGGTCCATGTAGCCGATGCTCTGGTTGAACGGCTTGCTCTCGGCGAGCTTCTCGGTCGCGCGGTGCAGAAGGCCGATGTGCGGATCGGCGCGCTCGATGACCTCGCCGTCCATCTCGAGGATCAGGCGCAGCACGCCGTGCGCGGCGGGATGCTGCGGCCCGAAGTTCAGGGTCATGTTGCGGATTTCAGGCATGGCGCTCTTTCCGATGCTGCGTCAGTGTCCGAAGCGGCCGTCGTTGCGGATCACGCGCGGCACGAGCACGCGGTTCTCGATCGTCACGGGCTGGTAGACCACGCGGCCCTTCTCCGCGTCGTAGCGCACTTCGACGTGACCTTCGAGCGGGAAGTCCTTGCGGAACGGATGACCGATGAAGCCGTAGTCGGTGAGGATGCGGCGCAGATCCGGATGGCCCTCGAACAGGATGCCGTAGAGATCGAAAGCTTCGCGCTCGTACCAGTTCGCCGACGGCCACACCTCGATCACGGACGGCAGGCGCGGCGGATCCTCGGCTAGATAGACCTTCACGCGCACGCGCAGATTGTGGGCGACGGACAGCAGGTGGTAGACGACGCCGAAGCGGCCGGGGAACGGCGGCACGTCGACCGTTTCCTGCGCGCGGGCGACGCCGCGGCTGAAGCCGGTGGTGGTCGCGTCGTGCGTGCGCCAGTCGGCCTGGCCGTAAGTCTGATAATCGATGCCGGAAACGTCGAGCAGCAGCTTGAAGGCGAGATCGGGCGCGTCGCGCAGCGTCTCGGACACCGCGATGAGATCCTTGCCGTCGACGACGACGGTCAGCTCGCCGCGGTCGATCACGCTGTCGCGGATGCGCTCGCCCAGCAGCGCGCGAATCCGCTCGGCGACACGGTTCAAGATATCGGTATTCACGCTGCTCGCCTCACCCCGCGCGCGAGATGGTGTTGGTGCGCCTGATCTTCGCTTGCAACTGTACGATGCCGAACAGCAGCGCCTCGGCGGTCGGCGGACAGCCGGGCACGTAGATGTCGACCGGCACGATGCGGTCGCAGCCGCGCACCACGGAGTAGGAATAATGGTAATAGCCGCCGCCATTGGCGCACGAGCCCATGGAGATCACCCAGCGCGGCTCGGCCATCTGGTCGTAGACCTTGCGCAGCGCCGGCGCCATCTTGTTGCACAGCGTGCCGGCGACGATCATCACGTCCGACTGGCGCGGGCTCGGCCGGAATACGATGCCGAAGCGGTCGAGGTCGTAACGCGAGGCGCCGGCCTGCATCATCTCGACGGCGCAGCAGGCGAGACCGAAGGTCATCGGCCACAGCGAACCCGTGCGCGCCCAGTTGACGACGTTGTCTACTGTAGTAGTCACGAAGCCGCGATCGGCGGCACCCGTCGTGGACAGGTCATTCATTCCCATTCCAGCGCTCCCTTCTTCCATTCGTAGATGAAGCCGACGACGAGGACGGCCAGAAAGACCATCATCGCCGTGAAGCCCGGCAGGCCGATCTGATCGAGCACCACGGCCCACGGAAAGAAGAACGCGATTTCGAGATCGAAGAGGATGAAAAGGATGGCGACGAGGTAGTAGCGCACGTCGAATTTCATGCGCGCGTCTTCGAAGGCTTCGAAGCCGCATTCATAGGGGGATACTTTCTGCGCGTCGGCCTTGTACACGCCGAGCAGCTTGCCGATCACGAAGCCGGCACCGAGCGCGATGCAGCCGACGGCCACGCCGACGCCTAGGAAGATCAGTATCGGTAGGTAGAGCTCAAGCACGTCGTCGGATTCCGCGTCGGGTCGAAGAGAGGGGCGTGCCGCGGCGACCCTCGGTCATCCGCTCACCGGATTCAATCTTGCGGTCGTCGCACCGCTGCCAGGACGCCTTCGTGCTCACGATTCTGGGGCTTTACCGCGTCCGCCGGAGCGGACGTCTCGAGTTGCCGCGCGTCGCGCCGACGCGTTGCGAACGATGTTTGGTGCCGACGGTGAGACTCGAACTCACACGGGTTTCCCCACCACCCCCTCAAGATGGCGTGTCTACCAATTCCACCACGTCGGCGTTTTTCTATCGGGTCCGCCGAGAACCGCGGGGCCGGCACGACCGCGCAAGATCATATTAGATGCCCACACTCCGTGCCATAAATTTATGCACTGGAGTTGATCACGGTGAGGGTTTCGCGGGCGGGATGTCAGGCACATCGGCCGCCGCGCCATTCGCCGGCGGCGCTGCCGGCGTCGACGGCGGCGCGTTCGAGCCGCCGTTCGCGGCAGGCGGTGTCGTCGGCGACGACGGCGCGATCGGGGGCGCATCGCCGCTCGTCGATGCCGGCGCCGCGCCGTCCTGCAGATGATCGAGCACGCTCGACGGCCCCGTGCGCTGAACGCCGAGGAACGCGAGCAGCAGGCAGTTGGCGAAGAACACGATCGCGAGGATCGAGGTCGTGCGCGACAGGAACGAGGCCGATCCGCGCGCGCCGAACACGGTGCTCGACGCGCCGCTGCCAAAGGCCGCACCGGTCGTCGCGCCGCGCCCCTGCTGCAGCAGGATGAAGGCTATCAGCGAGATCGCGACGATCACGTGCAGCACGAGCAGGATGGTCTGAAGCATCTGGAAAATTCTCCGGAATTCGGTTCAGCGGCGCGCTGTCCGTCCCCGCGCGGCGCTGCAGATGGCGATGAAGTCCGCGCTCTTCAGCGCGGCGCCGCCGATGAGCCCGCCGTCGATGTCGGGCATCGCGAACAGCTCACCCGCATTGCCGGGCTTGACGCTGCCGCCGTAGAGGAGGCGGATGCCGGCCGCCGCGCTGCCGAGGCGCGCGCGAATGAAGGCATGCACGGCCTGCGCCTGGTCCGGCGTCGCGGTCTCGCCGGTGCCGATGGCCCACACCGGTTCGTAGGCGATCACGAGCGCGCCGAGCAGCGTCGCGGCATCGGGCTCGCCGAGCAGCGCGTCGAGCTGGCGCGCGACGACCGCCTCGGTGCGGCCGGCTTTGCGTTCCTCGAGCGTCTCACCGACGCACAGGATGGGCACGAGGCCCACCGCCTCCGCCTGGCGCAGCTTCTTCACCGTCAGTGCATCGGTATCGCCGTAGAGCGCGCGGCGTTCGGAATGACCGACGATGACCAGGCTCGCGTCGAAATCCTTCAGCATCGCCGCCGATACTTCGCCCGTGTAGGCGCCGCTCGCCTGCTCGCTGACATCCTGCGCGCCCCATGCGATGCCGCTGCCGCGCAGGCTGTCCGCGACCTGCGGCAGCAGCACGTAGGGCGGACAGACGCCGACATCCATGCCCGCGAATTCGCCTCGAGCGGCCTTGATCTCGTCGCACAGCGCGGCCGCCATCGCGCGGCTGCCGTGCATCTTCCAGTTACCGACGACCAGGGGCGTGCGCATGATACGGATGGGGCTGCTGAAGGGCCGGCAGCTTAACGAGCTTGGTCCCTCATTTCAATTTGACGGGCGCGGTCGGCGCGGCGCCTGACGCGGCCGCGTCGCGCGCATGTCGTCGCGACCGGCGCGGGCCGCGGCCGCTCGGGAGGACGGCGGCAGCGGCGGCGCCGGCAGGCCGGCCAGCGCGTAGAGCGCCGCCAGCGTTTCGCCCGTCACCTCGAACCAGCGGCCCGCGGGCACTCTGCGCGGCAGGCCCACGGGCCCGAACGCGACGCGGATGAGCCGGCTGACGACGAGGCCCTGGCTCTCCCACAGTCGCCGCACCTCGCGGTTACGGCCGGTGTGGAGCTCGCATTCGTACCACTGATTGACGCCGCTGCCCCCGCGCGGCGTGATGCGATCGAAACGCAGCCGCTCACCGTCGACTTCGACGCCGCGCTGCATCGCCTGAAGCTGCACGGCGCTCACCTCGCCGAGCACGCGCACCGCGTAGACGCGCGTGACCTCGTGGCTCGGATGCATCAAGCGGTGCGCGAGCTCGCCGTCATCGGTGAACAGCAGCACGCCGCTGGTCGTCAGATCGAGACGGCCGATCATGATCCAGCGCCGGCCGGCCGGCAGCAGCTCGAACACCGTCGCCCGCTGTTCGGGATCGCGGCGCGTGCAGACCACGTCGGGCGGCTTGTGGACGGCGATGACGCGCGGGGCGCGCGGGACGGACTGCGGCGCATGACAGGGCTTGCCGTCGATCGCGATGCGATCGCCCGGCACGACCTTGGCGCCGGGCGCCGCGGGCTTGCCGTTGACGAGGACGCGGCCGGCCGCGATCAGCGCGTCGATTTCGCGTCGCGAGCCGTGGCCGGCGGCGGCGAGGAATTTCTGCAGGCGCTCGGGGGCGACCGGCGGCGCGGCGCTCGCCCGGGCGCCCTGCGCCGGTCGAGACGCCGGTGGCGCCGCAGTCCGTCGCGGCGCGCGCGACCTCGACTTCGGACCGCGTGGACGACCGGTGTTCAGCGGGACTCTCCTCGATCGCGATCCTCGCTCCGTTCTTCGTCTTCGTCGTCCTCGTCCTCGTCCTCGTCGTCCTCGTCCTCGTCCTCGTCCTCGTCCTCGTCCTCGTCCTCGTCGTCCTCGTCGTCCTCGTCTTCGTCGTCCTCGTCCCCTTCGTCCTCGTCCCCTTCGTCCTCGTCCCCTTCGTCCTCGTCCCCTTCGTCCTCGTCCTCGTCCTCTTCATCCTCGGAATCGGCCTCGGCGAGCGCCTCTTCCGACTCTCTTTCGCGCTCGGGCTCGGCGCTCTCGCCGTCTGCCGCGTCTTCCGCGGCTGGCGCCGAGTCGCCGTCCGCGGCGTCGCGTCCCGCCTCGTCCGCGACGGGGCGCAGGAGCTGCACGACGCGGTGCTCATCGTCGTCGCGCGCTTCCCCGTCCGGCTCGATCGCCACGGCCGCTTCCGCTTCGGCGGCCTGAGCCTCGAAGTCGGCGAATAGATCCGGGCTCAGCTCGTCGATGTCGCGCAGCTCGGCCAGCGTCGGTAGCTGCGACAGCGAGCTCAGATTGAAATAGTCGAGGAAATCCTTGGTCGTCGCGAAGATCGCCGGACGGCCGGGCACGTCGCGGTGGCCGACGATCTTGATCCAGTTGCGTTCGTGCAAGGTCTTGATGATGCCGCTGCTGACGGCGACGCCGCGGATGTCCTCGATCTCCGCCCGCGTGATCGGCTGGCGGTACGCGATGATCGCGAGCGTCTCGAGCAGGGCGCGGGAATAGCGCGGCTTGCGCTCTTCCCACAGGCGATTGATCCACGGCGCGCAGGCCGCGCGCGTCTGGAAGCGCCAGCCGCCGGCGACCTCGACGAGCTCGATGCCGCGCTCGGCATAGTCCTGCCGCAGCTCGGTCAGCGCCGCGGCGTAGTCCGCGGGCGTCGGCGCCTCTTCCGCGAGATCGGCGAACATGCCGGTGAGGCGGTCGAGACCGATGGGGCCGTCTGCGGCCATGATGGCGGCTTCGAGCAGGGTCTTCAGTGGCGGCTGTTCCATGCGTGTGTCGGCTGCGATAGTCGGGTGTCGGGAATGATTCAGGCGGCGAGCTTGATGTAGATCGGGGCGCACTCGTCGTTCTGCACGAGCTCGATCAGCGCCTGCCGCAGCAGCTCGAGCACGGCGAGCAGGGCCACGACGACGCCGGCCTTGCCCTCCTCGACGCTGAACATCGCGCTGAACGGCGTGTAGCCGTCGCTGCGCGCGCGCTCGAGCACGATGCTCATGCGCTCACGCACCGACAGCGGCTCGCGCTGCACGCGGTGGTCGCTGAACATCGCCGCCCGGCGCAGTACGTCGCGAAAGGCGGCGAGCACGGCTTCGAGGGTGACGGCCGGCGGCGCGGCGCGCACTTCACGATGCTCGAAGGCGACGACCACGCGCTGCAGCTCGCGCTCCAGCCGCGGCAGCGCGTCGAGATCCGCGGCGGCTTTCTTGTAGCGCTCGTACTCCTGCAGGCGGCGCACGAGCTCGGCGCGCGGATCGGCTTCCTCCTCGGGCACGCCGGGCGGCCGCGGCAGCAGCATGCGCGATTTGATCTCGGCCAGCATCGCGGCCATCACGAGGTACTCCGCCGCGAGCTCGAGCTTCAGCCCCTGCATCATGTCGATATAGGACATGTACTGCTCGGTGATGCGCGCGATCGGGATGTCGAGGATGTCGAGGTTCTGCCGCTTGATCAGATAGAGCAGCAGATCGAGCGGTCCCTCGAAGGCCTCGAGGAAGACTTCCAGCGCGTCGGGCGGAATGTAGAGATCTTTCGGCGGCTCCGTGATCGGCGTGCCCTGCACGATTGCGAACGGCATCTCCGCCTGTTGCGGCGGCTGCGACGCCGCGTCGGCGCCCTGCCGGTGCTCGACCTCGCCGCTCATCGGCGATAGCTCAGATTCATGACCTCGCGCACTTCCTCGAGCGTCTCGCGCGCGGCGACGCGGGCCGCTTCGCAGCCCTCGTCGACGATTGCGCGCACGGTGTCGGGATCGGCGAGGAATTCTTCACTGCGCTCGCGAATCGGCGCCTGCTCCTTCAGCACGGCCTCGATCACGGGCTGCTTGCAGTCGAGACAGCCGATGCCGGCGCTGCGGCAGCCTACCTGCACCCACTGCTGCACGTCCGGCGAGGAATAGATCTCGTGGAACTTCCACACCGGGCATTTCGCGGGATCGCCCGGATCCGTGCGGCGCACGCGCGCGGGATCGGTCGGCATCGTGCGCAGCTTCGTGCGCACCGAGTCCGGCGCCTCGCGCAGCGCGATCGTGTTGTTGTAGGACTTCGACATCTTTTCGCCGTCCAGGCCCGGCATCTTCGATTCCGGCGTCAACAGCGCCCGCGGTTCCGGCAGGATGACCTTGCCGCCGCCCTCGAGATAGCCGAGCAGGCGCTCGCGATCGCCGAGCGAGATGTTCTGCTGGGCGTCGAGCAGGGCGCGGCCGCGCGCGAGCGCTTCGGGATCGCCCTCTTCCTGATAGCGCTTGCGCAGCTCTTCATAGAGCTTCGCGTTGCGCTTGCCGAGTTTGCGCACGGCGGCCTCGGCCTTGTCCTCGAAGCCGGGTTCGCGTCCGTAGAGGAAATTGAAGCGGCGCGCGATCTCGCGCGACAGCTCGATGTGCGCGACCTGATCCTCGCCGACCGGCACGTGGCCGGCCTTGTAGATCAGGATGTCGGCCGTCTGCAGCAGGGGATAGCCGAGGAAGCCGTAGGTCGACAGATCGCGCTCCTTGAGCTTTTCCTGCTGATCCTTGTACGTCGGCACGCGTTCCAGCCAACTGATCGGCGTGATCATGGACAGCAATAGATGCAGCTCGGCGTGTTCGGGCACGCGCGACTGGATGAAGATCGTCGCCTCGCCGGGATTGATGCCGACCGACAGCCAGTCGACGACGATGTCGAAGGCGCTGTCGCTGATGATGCCCGTGGCCTCGTAGCTGGTGGTCAGCGCGTGCCAGTCGGCGACGAAGAAGAAGCACTCGTACTCGTGCTGGAGCTTGACCCAGTTCTTCAGCACGCCGTGGTAGTGGCCGAGGTGTAGCTGGCCCGTCGGCCGCATGCCGGACAGGACGCGCTTGTTCGCGATGGGACTCATGAGGTGGTGTCTTTCGGACTCGAATGAACGATCGTGGATTCGTCGTCGCGGCCGCTCGCCGGCGGCCGCCTCTCGGGCGGTCCGCCTCTCCGATCAGGCGGCGAGCCAGCTTACCAGTCTGTCCGCCCAGACGAGCACCGGCTCCATCAGCCACGCCAGGAGCCCCGACATCAGGAGCACCGCGATCAGCACGAGCCCCACGCGTTCGAGCCGGTTGTATGCGACGGCGAGGCGGGCGGGCAGCGCGGCCGTCACGAGGCGACTGCCGTCCAGCGGCGGTATCGGGATCAGGTTCAAGGTCATGATTGTTGCATTGAACACCACCCCCGTCCAACCCATGTCCGCCACGAACGGCACTCGCGCAGCCGGGCTCGCGAGCAGCAGCGCCCAGCCGACGAGCATCGCGAGATTCGCCGCCGGTCCGGCCGCGGCGACCAGCGCGATGTCCCGCCGCAGGTGGCGCAGATTGCGCCACACCACGGGCACGGGCTTGGCCCAGCCGAACAGAAAAGGCGAGCCCAGGAGCTTCAGCGCGAGCGGCACGAGCACGGTGCCGAGGAGGTCGACGTGCTTCAGCGGATTGAGCGTGAGCCGGCCGAGGTCCGCGGCCGTGGGATCGCCGAGCTGCTTCGCCGTCCAGCCGTGGGCGACTTCGTGCACCGTGACCGCGAACACGGCCGGCACCGCGATCGCGACCACGTCCAGCGCGTCCATCGCCTCAGCCCGCGTCGAGATCGAGCACGCGCGAGACGTCGCCGCAGCCTTCGCGCACGAGCACCGGCCGCGGCCCCGTCAGATCGAGGATCGTCGTCGCTTCGAGACCGCAGGCGCCGGCGTCGAGCATCAGATCGATCGCATGCGCGTAGCGCTCGAAAAGATCTTGCGGATCGGGCAAGGGCAGCTCGAGCCTGGGGTCGGTCAGCGTCGCGCTCAGCAGCGGCTCGCCGAATTCGGCGAGCAGCGCCTGCGCGACGGGATGATCGGGAATGCGCAGCCCGATCGTCTTGCGCTTCGGATCGAGGATGCGCTTCGGGATGTCGCGCGAGGCCTGCAGGATGAAGGTATAGGGCCCCGGCGTCAGCGACTTCAGCAGCCGGAAGGCCTGATTGTCGACGCGCGCGTGGGTCGCGAGCGAGGACAGATCCGGGCACACCAGCGTCAGGTAGTGGTGCACGTCGTCGCGGCGGATCGCGTGGATGCGCGCCTGGCCGTCCTTGGCGCCCATGCGACAGCCGAGCGCATAAGTGGAATCGGTGGGGTAGACGATCACGCCGTCCTCGCGCAGCACCTCGACGGCCGCGCGCAGCAGGCGGACTTGCGGGTGGGTCGGATGGATTTCTATGCGTCTGGCCATGGCGTGGAAGCGGGTGACATACTGCCGGGGTCGTCCCCTCGGTTTCCATGAATACGCTGCTCGAATTCCTGCCGGTCGTCGTCTTCTTCGTCGTCTACAAATTCGTCGGCGGCGTCGAGGCGGTGTACCCGGCGACGCTCGCCGCGATCCTCACGGCGCTCGGCACGCTGGGCGTGCAGTGGCTGCGCCATCGCCGCCTCGAACGTCGCGCGCTGGTGATGCTCGCCGCGCTGCTCGTGCTCGGCGGCCTCACGCTCGCGCTGCGCGATCCGCGCTACATCAAGCTCAAGCCGACGCTCGTGAGCTGGCTCACGGCGCTCATTTTCCTCGGCAGCCAGTTCATCGGCGAGCGCCCGCTGATCGAACGGGCGATGGGCGCCAGCCTCAAGGCCCCGGCCCGCGCGTGGCGGCAGCTCAATCTCGCGTGGGTCGGCTTCTTCGTCGTGCTCGGCGCGCTGAACCTCTACGTCGCCAAGACCTTTTCGACCGACGTCTGGGTCGATTTCAAGTTCTTCGGCATCCTCGGCCTCACGCTCGTCTTCAGCGTACTGCAAGCGTTCTGGCTCATGCGCTACGATGCGCCCGCGACGGACTTTCCGCGCGACGAAGGCTGAACCCATGCTCTACGCCATCATCGGTACCGACGTGCCCGACAGCGCCGCCGCACGCGCGGCGGCCCGCCCGCGTCACCTTGAACGGGTTCAGGCGCTGGTGCAACAGGGGCGACTGGTGCTGGCCGGCCCGTTTCCCGCGATAGACGCCGAAGATCCCGGACCGCACGGCATGGTCGGCAGCCTGATCGTCGCCGAGTTCCCGGATCTCGACAGTGCGCGCGCGTGGATCGATGCCGATCCCTATGTGACCGACGGCGTATTCGCCGAAGTCCTGGTCCGGCCGTTCCGGCAGGTGCTGCCTTGAGCGAGGCCGCCACGCGCGTCCAGCGCATCCGCGCCGCGCTTGCGGCGGCCTTTCCGGACGCGGCGATCGAAGTGACCGACGACAGCCATCTGCACCGCGGCCACGCCGGCGCGCGCGACGGCAGGGGGCATTTCAGCGTCAGCCTCACTTCGCCCGTCTTCGACGGCCTGCTGCCGCTGGCGCGCCACCGCAAGGTCTACGCCGCGCTCGGCGCGCTGATGGACAGCGACATCCATGCCCTCTCGATCGATGCAAAGAGCCCGCGCGAACGCGGCGAGTGAAGGCGGCCTCGTCCCGGTCCATCGCGCGTCCGACGGCAGCGCCGAGCTGTATTGCGGCGATCAGCGCGCGTTCCTGGCCGGCCTGCCGGACGCGAGCGTCGACTGCATCTGGACCGACCCGCCCTACTTCCTGTCGAACGACGGCCCGACCTGCGTCGCCGGCCGGCGGCACAAGGTCAACAAAGGGGAGTGGGATCGCAGCCAGGGCGTCGCCGGCGATCACGCTTTCAACAAGGCCTGGCTCGCCGAGTGCCTGCGCGTGCTGACGCCGGCCGGCACGATCTGGGTCAGCGGCACGACGCACGTCTATTTGAGCGTCGGCATGGCGATGATGGAGCTCGGTTTCCGCATCCTCAACGACATCGTGTGGGAGAAACCGAATCCGCCGCCGAACCTGGGCTGCCGCTGCTTCACGCACGCGACGGAGATCGTCCTGTGGGCGACCAAGGCCGCGCGCGGCAGCAAGCATCGTCATCTCTTCCACTACGAGGCGATGAAGCAGGCGAACGGCGGCCGGCAGATGAAGAACGTGTGGCGCTTCGCCGCACCGCGCGCCGATGAGAAGCGGCACGGCCGGCATCCGACGCAGAAGCCGCTCGCGCTGATCGAGCGCTGCCTGGCGGCGAGCACCAATCCGGGCCAGCGCGTGCTCGATCCCTTCGCCGGCAGCGGCAGCACCGGCGTCGCCGCGCTGCGCCTCGGCCGGCGCTTCGTCGGCTGCGAGGTCGATCCCGGCTATGCGCGGCTCGCGAGCGCACGCCTGCAGGCGGCCGCCCGCGGAGAAGATTGATGGCCGACGAGGTGTTCGAGCTCGCCTGCGCGCTGATCGCGCGGCCGTCGGTGACGCCGCAGGACGCGGGCTGCCTCGATCTGCTAGGCGCGCGGCTCGCGCGCTGCGGCTTCACGCTGGAGCGGCTCGACGCTGGCGGCGTGTCGAATCTGTGGGCGACGCGCGGTAGCGGCGGCCCCGTGTTCTGCTTCGCGGGCCACACCGACGTCGTGCCGCCGGGGGATACCGCGAGCTGGCGGTCGGATCCCTACACGCCCACGGTGCGCGACGGACGGCTTTACGGCCGCGGCGCCGCCGACATGAAGAGCAGCCTGGCGGCGATGATCGTCGCGCTCGAACGCATCGCACCGGCCGCTCAGCGCGGCACGCTCGCGGTGCTCTTCACCTCCGACGAAGAAGGCCTCGCGCTCCACGGCACGCGCCACGTCGTCGACGCGCTGCGCGCGCGCGGTCAGGCGCTCGACTATTGCCTGGTCGGCGAACCGAGCAGCCGGGCGCGGCTCGGCGACCTACTGCGCAACGGCCGCCGCGGCTCGCTGAACGGCCGCCTGCGCGTGCGCGGCGTGCAAGGTCACGTCGCCTACCCGGACAAAGCGTGCAATCCGATCCACCGCGCCCTGCCCGCCCTCGAGGAGCTGTGCGCCAGCGTCTGGGACGGCGGCAACGCCTGCTTTCCCGCGACCTCCTTCCAGATCTCGAATCTGCAGGCCGGTACCGGCGCCGAGAACGTGATCCCGCCGACGCTCGAGGCCTGGTTCAACTTCCGCTACTCGACCGCGAGCACGGCCGCAGGCCTGCAGGCGCGCGTGCACGAAGTGCTGGATCGCCACGGCCTCGACTACGCGCTCGACTGGCAGCTCTCGGGCGAGCCCTTCCTGACCGCCGGCGGCCGCCTGCTCGAGGCCGCGCAGGCGACGCTCGCCGCCGAGCTCTCGATCGCGCCCGAGCTCTCGACCGGCGGCGGCACCTCCGACGGCCGCTTCATCGCCCCGCTGGGCGCCGAAGTGATCGAGCTCGGCCCCGTCAACGAGACCATCCACAAAGTGGACGAATGCGTCGCCGTCGCCGATCTCGAGCCGTTGGCCCGCGTCTACGAAGGCATCGCGAGACGCGTGCTCGCGGCCTGAACGACTCCTTTTTTCGTAGAACTCTGCGGGCGTGCGCCGGTTCATGCGCCGAATGAATCTAGCCACGGAGGACACAGAGGGCACGGAGGAAGAAAGGATCGGGGGAGCCGCCGGTCTGTCGACGCCTCCATTGGCACCGGCGCATTCGGACTGCCCAATCGTTTCGGGAACGAGGGCTTTACGTCAACTCGTAGGTTGGGCTGACGAAGGAAGCCCAACGGGGAGTTGGCGCTGCGCGCCGCCATTCTCTCTCGCCAGAAGGCCGCGCCGCGCGAGGACACCTCGTTGCCCGCGCCGAGGCGCTCACGTTGGGCTTCCTTCGTCAGCCCAACCTACTGGCCTGCGCTCAATCCATTATCTTCCTCCGTGCCCTCTGTGCCCTCCGTGGCTAGATTGAAAGGGCGCTTCGGAAACGAGCGCTTACTGCGGCAGGCACGAAACGAAACGGCCCGCTGATGCGAGCCGTTCGTCGAAGGCAAGGAGCGTTCCTTTAGTGGAACTGGTCTTCTTCGGTCGAGCCGGTCAGCGCCGTGACCGAGGACTTGCCGCCCTGGATCGTGGTGGTGACGTCGTCGAAATAGCCCGCGCCCACTTCCTGCTGATGGCTGGCGAAGGTGTAGCCGCGCTTGGCGGCGGCGAATTCCTTCTCCTGCACCATTTCGACGTAGGCCGTCATGCCCTTGGTCGCGTACTCGTTGGCGAGGTCGAACATGTTGTACCACATGCTGTGGACGCCGGCCAAAGTGATGAACTGGTACTTGTAGCCCATCGCGCCGAGCTCGCGCTGGAACTTCGCGATCGTCGCGTCGTCGAGATTCTTCTTCCAGTTGAACGACGGCGAGCAGTTGTATGCTAGGAGCTGGTCCGGGAACTGCTTCTTGATCGCCTCGGCGAAGCGCTTCGCTTCGTCGAGATCCGGCACCGCGGTTTCACACCACAGGAGATCCGCATAGGGCGCGTAGGACAGGCCGCGATCGATGGCCTGATCGAGGCCGGCGCGCGTGACGTAGAGGCCTTCGGAGGTGCGCTCGCCGGTGACGAAGCGCCGGTCACGCTCGTCGACGTCCGAGGTCAGCAAATTGGCCGCGTTCGCGTCGGTGCGCGCGAGCAGCACGGTCGGCACGCCGGCGGTGTCGGCGGCGAGGCGCGCGGCGACGAGCTTCTGCACGGCTTCCTGCGTCGGCACCAGCACCTTGCCGCCCATGTGGCCGCACTTCTTCACGGAGGCGAGCTGATCCTCGAAGTGCACGCCGGCGGCGCCCGCCTCGATCATGTTCTTCATCAGCTCGAAGGCATTCAGCACGCCGCCGAAACCGGCTTCGGCGTCGGCGACGATCGGCGCGAAATAGTCGATGTCGTGCTTGCCCTTGGCCCACTGGATCTCATCGGCGCGCTTGAAGGCATTGTTGATGCGGCGGACGACGGTCGGCACCGAGTTCACCGCGTACAGCGACTGATCGGGGTACATCGTTTCGCTGGTGTTCGCGTCGGCCGCGACCTGCCAGCCCGAGAGATAGATGGCCTTGACGCCGGCCTTGACCTGCTGGACCGCCTGACCGCCGGTCAGCGCGCCGAGGCAGGGGACGAAAGCTTCCTCGTTGACCAGTTTCCACAGCTTCTCGGCGCCGCGGCGCGCGAGCGTGTGCTCGATCTGGACACTGCCGCGCAGGCGCACGACGTCTTCGGCGCTGTAATCGCGACGGACGCCCTTCCAGCGCGGATTGCTCGCCCAGTCCTTCTTGAGTTGTTCCACCTGGTCCTTGAAAGATGCCATCGTAGTTTCTCCTGCCAATCAATTGTTCTGATCGCCGCCGGCGTCGACGCGGTGAGCGCACGTGGGTCGACGCCGGAAGTCGGGCAGCGCGGCCATCGGGACGGCGCGTCGGGGCGCGGGACCGGCGCACCGGACACGCCGGGCGACCACTGCATTGCCATCGTCGGGGCTCGTACGGACCGAGGTCACCCGCTGCTCGTCGCCGGTGACGGGAAACGGGCAGCGTCGGATTCGAACGCGATCGGAACGCGACGACTCCGATCGGCGCTCAGGCTGGGGCGGTTTCGCGTATCGCGCCGCCGCCCGGCACAGGGCGGCGCATCCTAATCCCCGGCCGCCCCGGCATCAACGGCGTGCGCCCGGCCTGCGGCCCTGCTCCTCGCCTCGCTGACAGTTGTTTTCGTTCGGCGAGGAACCTCGGCCGCGCCCGTGATGCGCGCGCGCTCGAGCCGCCGGATGGTGCGCTGCACCGAGGACGCTGTCAACCGGGCGTGGACGCGAACTGCCGGGCCCTTCACACGGTCTCAACCGATGGCGCGGGCGACACTGGAGACGCGGGACCGCGGGCCCGCTCAACCATTGAGAAGGACGTCGGGCACCCCATGTAAGAAGGCGCGGCGAGGTTCCGATCCCGCCTATCGCCGGCAATTTCGAAGTCCGTATAATCGGTCGGCCCCTCGTGCAAAACGGCGTGCGGGGGCCCGTAACAGTTCGAGAGACGATGGCAGACAAGCAGAGAACGGAACGAGGCACGGAGCGCGAGTCTGGACTCGCCGTCCAGGAGGCGCGCCCGAAGCTCAAGAAGCCGCCGCTGTACAAAGTCGTCATGCTCAACGACGACTACACCCCGATGGAGTTCGTGGTGCACGTTCTCGAGACCTTTTTCAGCCTCGATCGCAATGCGGCGACCCGCATCATGCTCGAGGTCCATACCCGCGGCAAAGGCATCTGCGGCGTGTTCACGCACGAGATCGCGGAGACCAAAGCGGCCCAGGTCAATACTTACGCACGGGAGAACCAGCATCCGCTCCTGTGCACGCTCGAACTCGCATGAGGTCGCGCGATCCCGTACCGACGCGATCCTCCAGATTCATGAAAGGCAGGTAGGCGCCGTGCTCAGCAAAGAGTTGGAAGTGACCCTCAACCTGGCGTTCAAGGCCGCTCGCGAGCAACGCCACGAATTCATGACCGTCGAGCACCTGCTGCTCGGCCTGCTCGACAACCCGACCGCGGCGAAGGTGCTGCGCGCCTGCGGCGCGGATCTCAATCAGCTCCGCCGCCAGCTCGTCGACTTCATCCGCGACAACGCCCCGGTGCTGCCGGAGGACGACGAGCGCGACACGCAGCCGACGCTGGGCTTCCAGCGCGTGCTGCAGCGGGCCGTGTTCCACGTGCAGTCCTCGGGCAAGAAGGAAGTGACGGGCGCGAACGTGCTGGTCGCGATCTTCGGCGAGCGCGAATCGCAGGCGGTCTACCTGCTGAATCAGCAGAACATCGCGCGGCTCGACGTCGTCAACTGCATCTCGCACGGCATCTCCAAGGTCAACGAGGAGGAGCAGAGCAGCGAGTCCAGCACGAACACCGAGGAGGAAACCGAACAGGGCGAAGGCGCGAAGAACGCCCTCGACAACTTTTGCACCAACCTCAACGAGCAGGCGCGCAAGGGCAAGATCGATCCGCTGATCGGCCGCCAGGAGGAAGTCGAGCGCACGGTGCAGATCCTGTGCCGCCGGCGCAAGAACAATCCGCTGTACGTCGGCGAGGCCGGCGTCGGCAAGACCGCGATCGCGGAGGGCCTGGCCAAGAAGATCGTCGACAAGGACGTGCCCGAGGTGCTGCAGAACGCGACGATCTATTCGCTCGATCTCGGCGCGCTGCTCGCCGGCACCAAGTATCGCGGCGACTTCGAGAAGCGGCTGAAGAGCGTGATCAATGCGCTGAAGCGCGAGCCCGGCGCCGTGCTCTTCATCGACGAAATCCACACCATCATCGGTGCGGGCGCCGCCTCCGGCGGCGTGATGGACGCGTCGAACCTGATCAAGCCGATGCTCGCCTCCGGCGAGATCAAGTGCATCGGCTCGACGACCTATCAGGAGTACCGCGGCATCTTCGAGAAGGATCGCGCGCTGTCGCGCCGCTTCCAGAAAATCGACGTGCCGGAGCCTTCGGTCGAAGAGACCTTCAAGATCCTGCAGGGCCTGAAGTCGCGCTTCGAGGAGCATCACGACGTCAAGTACACGAACCAGGCGCTGCGCTCGGCGGCGGAGCTGACGGCGCGCTACATCAACGATCGTCATCTGCCCGACAAGGCCATCGACATCATCGACGAGGCCGGCGCGCGGCAGCGTCTCGCCGCGCCTTCGCGCCGCAAGAAGACCATCGGCGCGCCGGAGATCGAGGAGATCGTCGCCAAGGTCGCGCGGATTCCGCCGAAGACCGTGTCGACCTCCGATCGCGAAGTGCTGCAACACCTGGAGCGCGATCTGAAGATGGTGGTGTTCGGCCAGGAGGAAGGCATCGCAACGCTCGCCGCCGCGATCAAGATGGCGCGCTCGGGCCTCGGTCAGACCGAGAAGCCGATCGGCTCCTTCCTGTTCGCCGGCCCGACCGGCGTCGGCAAGACCGAGGTCACGCGCCAGCTCGCGCGCATCCTCGGCATCGAGCTGGTGCGCTTCGACATGTCCGAATACATGGAGCGGCACACGGTGTCGCGGCTCATCGGCGCGCCGCCGGGCTACGTCGGCTACGACACCGGTGGGCTCCTGACCGAGGCGATCAACAAGCAGCCGCACGCGGTGCTGCTGCTCGACGAGATGGAGAAAGCGCATCCGGACGTTTTCAACGTGCTGCTGCAGGTCATGGATCACGGCACGCTGACGGACGCGAACGGGCGCAAGACGGACTTCCGCAACGTCATCATCGTGATGACGACGAACGCGGGCGCCGAGCGCGTCAATCGTTCCTCGATCGGCTTCTCGACCCAGGATCACTCCTCCGATGCGATGGAGGAGATCAAGCGCATGTTCAGCCCCGAGTTCCGCAACCGGCTCGATGCGATCATCCAGTTCCGCGCGCTGTCGCCGGAGACGATCGCGCACGTCGTCGACAAGTTCCTCGTCGAGCTCGAGAGCCAGCTCGATGCGAAGAAAGTCACGATGGAGGTCACGAGCGAGGCCCGCGCCTGGCTCGCCGAACACGGCTACGACCGCCTGATGGGCGCGCGGCCGATGAGCCGGCTGATCCGCGAGA
Organism: Gammaproteobacteria bacterium; assembly: GCA_035325705.1. Taxonomy (GTDB): domain Bacteria; phylum Pseudomonadota; class Gammaproteobacteria. The sequence continues at coordinate 78,653 of DAOKZI010000011.1, read as the reverse complement.
AGATCAAGAAGCCGCTGGCCGAAGAGCTGCTGTTCGGCAAGCTCGAGCACGGCGGGCACGTGCACGTGATCGTCCGCGAGGACGACATCGCGATCGAGATCGAAGCCGAAACGGCAGTGGAGAATCCGGCCTGAGGATCGTGCGGAATCGGCGGCAACAGTGCCGCCCTAATCTAGCCACGGAGAACACGGAGGGCACGGAGGAAGAAAGGGATTGCTGGGGGAATTACCCGGAATGTTTATGCCGACGGAAACATCGGCCGGATCTTCGTAGCCCGGGTGCAGCGTAGCGGAACCCGGGATCCGGCATGCCCGAGACGCAAAGGATTTCGGCGCGGCGCGCACCGCGCCGAGTCTTCTTGAATGCATGAGAGACGACGCGCGCCGGATCTCGGGTTACGCGCTGCGCGCTCCACCCGGGCTACGAAGTGCCGGACCTTGGGCTTCCCCGCGTCAACCCACGCTACGCAAACCCCAATCTCACCGCCCCAGCCGTTTCACCAGCACCTGCGAATTGCGCTGCCAGTTGTACAGCGCTTGCCGGCTCATCGGCAGGCTGTCGAGGCCCTGTTTGACGTAGCCGTGCTCCTGGAACCAGTGCGTCGCCTGCGTCGTCAGCACGAACACCGTGTCGATGCCGAGCTCGCCGGCGCGGCGTTCCAGCGCCGCGATCAGGGAGGCGCCGAAGCCGGCGCTCCGATAGTCCGGACGCACCGCGATGCAGGCGAGCTCGGCCATGCCCTCGGCGAGATAGGGATAGACCGCGCCGCAGGCGACGGTCAGGCCGTCGCGCACCATCACGGTGAAGTGATCGATCTCCTGCTCGAGCTTCTCCCGCGAGCGTTTCACCAGCACCCCGGCCGCCTCGAGCGGCTCGATCAGATCGAGGATGCCGCCGACATCGTCGATCGTCGCGCGGCGCAGTTGATCGAACGGGGTGTCGCTGAGCAGCGTGCCGACGCCGTCGCGCGTGAAGAGCTCGAGCAGCAGCGCGCCGTCGGCGTCGCTCGCGACGAGATGGACGCGACGAACGCCCAGCTTGCAGGCGCGCAGCGCGGCGGCGAGCACCGGCGCGGGCGGCCCCGACAGCGGCTCTTCCTTCATCTCGAGCGGCGTGAGCTGCCGGCGCAGCCGGCCGCTCGAGTCGCGCACCTCGGGCTGCTGCGTGTAGATCACGAGCTTGCCGGCGCCGAGCTCGGCGGCCACCGCGGTCGCGAGCTCGAGACCGTTCAGGCTGAACAGCTCGCCGGTCGGCGAATGCCCGAGCGGCGACAGCAGCACGAGATCGGCGTGCTCGAGCTGCGCGCGCAGGCCGGCGCTGTCGATGCGGCGCAGCTCGCCGGTGAACTGCAGATCGATGCCGCCGATCACGCCCGCCGGACGCGCGACGACGAAATTGCCGCCGAGGATGCGCACGCTGCCGCCGCCCGGCTGGCGCTGGCCCGTCGCGTGCGCGAACTGCGCTTCGATGGAAAAGCGCACGGCGGCGACCGCCTGCTTGACCTCGGCGAGCGCGGCGCCGTCGGTGACGCGCAGATCGCCCGCCATTCGGGTCGCGATGCCGGCCCGGGCGAGACGTGCCTCGACCTGCGGCCGCGCGCCGTGCACGACGACGAGCTTGACGCCGATCCCGCACAGGAGCGCGAGATCCTGCACGATCTGCGGAAAGCCCGCGCCGGCGATCGCTTCGCCGCCCAGATAGACGACGAAGGTCTGCCCGCGATGCGCGCGCAGATACGGCGAGGCCTCGCGCATCCAGCGCACGAAGCCGGCATAGTCCGGCGGCGCGAGCGTCGTCATGGCGAGCACAGCCTCGCGATGAACTGCGCGAGCCTCTCGACCATGCGCAGCAGCGCATCGATCTCGACGTATTCGTCGGGCTGATGCGCCTGCGCGATGTGGCCGGGGCCCAGCACGATCGTCTCGACGCCCAGCGCGGTGAGGAACGGCGCTTCGGTCGCGAAGCTCACAGCGCCCGCGCGCTGGCCCGTGATCGATTCCGCGAGGCGCACGAGCGCGCCCTCGCGCGGCGTCGCGTGAGCGGGGATCGCCTCCATCAGCTCGCGGACCTCGCAGCCGAGGCCGCTGTCCGCGATCGCGGCAGCGACCCTCGCGCGCAGCGCCGCGATCGTCGCCGCGGGATCCTGGCCGGGCACGAAGCGCAGATCGAGCAGCAGCTCGCAGTGACCGCAGATCCGATTCGCGTTGTCGCCGCCGCGGATCGCGCCGAAGTTGAGCGTCGGCTGCGGCACGTCGAAATCCTCGCAGCGATGCGTGCGCGCGAGGTCCTCGCGCCACGCGGCCAGCGCGTTCAGCACCTGCCGCATGCCGTCCAGCGCATTGTTGCCGAGCGCGGGATTGCTCGCGTGCCCGCTCTTCCCGGCGAGCGCGACGCCGAGCTGCGCGACGCCCTTGTGCGCGGCGATCGGGCGCCCGCCGGTCGGCTCGCCGATGATCGCGTAGCGGCCGAGCCGGCGGCCGGCCGCAACGAGCGCGCGGGCCCCGGCCATCGAGGTTTCCTCGTCGGCGGTCGCGAGTATCGTCAGCGGCTTCGCGCGGGCCGCGCCCTCGAGCCGGTCCACCGCGGCGAGCGCGGCGGGAAACAGGCACTTCATGTCCGCCGTGCCGAGTCCGTACCAGCGGCCGTCACGCTCGCTCAGCACGAAGGGATCCGAGGTCCACAGCGCGGGATCGCAGGGCACGGTGTCGGTGTGACCCGCGAGCACCAGGCCGTCGTCGCCCGCGCCGCGCGTCGCGATCAGATTGAGCTTGTCGGGATGCCGGCCCACGGGCTGGAGCTCGATCGCGAAGCCGCGCGCCGCGCACCAGTCGGCCAGCAGCTCGACGACGCCCCGATTGCCGCAGTCCAGGCGCGGATCGCCGCTGCTCACCGAGCGCATCGCGACGAGTCGACCGAGCTGGTCGCCGAGCTGTGCTTTGAGGGGGGCAAGAGTCGTCATGGTGACGGGCCGGCGCGGAAATGGCCGCATTCTACACGTCGCCTCCGGCCGGGGGTCGCCTTTGGCCGCGGGCACGACACCCCGGCCGGGCTCGTCTATGATCCGGCCGCCTCTTTTTCGCGGCACGCAGCGTGCCGCCCATTCCCTGGAGTCGACGATGGCGAAGAAACTCAACAGCCTCAGCGCGCGGATCACCGAGCCGAAATCGCAGGGCGCCTCGCAGGCCATGCTCTACGCGACGGGCCTCACGCCGGACGACATGGCGAAAGCGCAGATCGGGATCGCGAGCGTCTGGTTCGAGGGCAATCCCTGCAACATGCACCTGCTCGGGCTCGGCGAGGAAGTCAAGCGGGGCGTGCAGGCCGCCGGCCTCATCGGCATGCGCTTCAACACCATCGGCGTCAGCGACGGCATCTCGATGGGCACGGACGGCATGAGCTACTCGCTGCAGTCGCGCGAGATCATCGCCGACTCGATCGAGACCATCATGGGCGGCCAGTGGTACGACGGGCTCATCACGATCCCGGGCTGCGACAAGAACATGCCGGGCTGCGTGATCGCGATGGCGCGCCTGAACCGGCCGGCGCTGATGGTCTACGGCGGCACGATCAAGCCGGGCCATTCGCGCGGGGAGACGCTGGACATCATCTCCGCCTTCCAGAGCTACGGCGCCTATCTCGCCGGCACGATCGACGACGCCCGTCGCCAGGAAATCGTGCGCCACGCCTGTCCCGGCGCCGGCGCCTGCGGCGGCATGTACACCGCGAACACGATGGCGTCCGCGATCGAAGCGATGGGCCTGTCGCTGCCCTACAGCTCCTCGACGCCCGCCGTCGATCCGCTGAAGCGCGAGGAGTGCCGACGCGCCGGCGAGGCCGTGAAGCTGCTGCTCGAGCGCGACATCAAGCCGCGCGACATCATGACGCGGGCCGCCTTCGAGAACGCGATGGTGCTGGTCACGGTGCTCGGCGGCTCGACCAACGCGGTGCTGCACCTGATCGCGATGGCGCGCGCCGCCGGCGTGACGCTGGGCCTGGAGGATTTCCAGGCGGTCAGCGATCGCGTGCCCTTCCTCGCCGATCTGAAGCCGAGCGGCAAATACGTGATGGAGGACGTGCAGAAGATCGGCGGCATCCCGGCGGTCATGAAGTATCTGCTGAAGCACGGGCTCATCGACGGTAGCTGCCTCACCTGTACCGGCAGGACGGTCGCGGAGAATCTGCGCGAGGTTCCCGAGCTCGTGCCCGATCAGCAGGTCATCCGGCCGCTCGAGAATCCGATCAATCCGCGCGGCCACATTCAGATCCTCAAGGGCAATCTCGCCCCGGGCGGCTCGGTCGCGAAGATCACGGGCAAGGAAGGCCTGCGCTTCGCGGGCCCGGCCAAGGTCTACGACTCGGAAGAGCTGATGCTCGCGGCGCTGGAGCGCAAGGAGATCGGCAAGGGCGACGTCGTCGTCATCCGCTACGAAGGACCGCAGGGCGGCCCCGGCATGCCGGAGATGTTGACGCCGACCTCGGCGATCATGGGCGCGGGCCTCGGCGCCGACGTCGCCCTGATCACCGACGGCCGCTTCTCCGGCGGCTCGCACGGCTTCATCGTCGGTCACGTCGTGCCCGAGGCCCAGCAGGGCGGGCCGATCGCGCTGGTGCGCAACGGCGATCTCGTCACCATCGACGCGTCGAAGAACAGCCTCTCGATGGACGTCGCCGACGAGGAACTCGCGCGGCGCCGGGCCGAGTGGAAGATGCCGCCGTACAAGGCGACGCGCGGCACGCTGTACAAGTTCATCAAGAACGTGAAGCCGGCGTCCGAGGGCTGCGTCACCGACGAATAGGCAAGCGCGCGAACGCGGGTCGGGCTTCGTGCCAGGCCCGCGCTACATCAGCTTGGTCTTCTTGTAATCGTTGTAGAACTTCAGCACCCGCCGCACGTAAGTCTGGGTTTCCTCGTACGGCGGGATCTGGCGACCGTATTTGATGACGGCATTCTCGCCCGCGTTGTAGGCGGCCAGGGCGAGCACGAGATCGTTGTCGAACATCCCGAGCAGATCCTTCAGATAGCGCGTGCCGCCGGCGACGTTCGCGCGCGGATCCTTGCGATCGCGCACGCCGTAGCGCTCGGCCGTGGCCGGCATGAGCTGCATCAGGCCGACCGCGCCGGCGCGCGACACGGCGTTCGGATCGTAGGCGGACTCGGCGGTGATCACCGCGTGCAGCAGGGCCGACGGCAGCCGGTGGCTCTTCGCCGCCGACTCGATCGTCGACAGGAAACGCTTGCGGTTCTGGACGAGGTGGCGGTAGCTGATGGAGCTCGTCGAGACTTCGCTCCATCCCTTCCAGGTCTTCACGAGGCGCTTGTAGCCCTGATGCGAAGGCCGATCGGTCAGGTAGACGCGGCCGTATTTGTCGACGTACTTGTAAATGTCCGCGCCGGCGACCAGGGGCAGCGCGACGGGCAGCGCGAGAAACAGCGCGATCCTCAGGTAGCGCCTCAACTTGTTCGATTCTTGTCTTGACATTCTGGGCTTTAATTCAAGTTTTTAATGTCAATTTATTCTTTATCTTTTAACTATATGAAATGTATTCGAATAATACCAGCCCCATCGCCGCGTACGCGGCCGCCAGGAGATCGTCCAGCATCACGCCGATCCCGCCGCCGACGCGTCCGTCAGCCCAGCGTACCGGCCAGGGCTTCCAGATATCAAAAATCCGGAACAGCAGGAAGCCCAGTCCTACCGCGATCCACGTCCCCGAACCGCAAACGAGTGTCAAAACGACGCCCGTCACCTCGTCCCAGACGATCGCCGGGTGGTCGTGCACGCCGAGCGCCCGCGCCGTCCGCCCGCATATCGGCACGCCGACGGCAATCATCAGCGCCACCACGCCGGCGGCCGCGGCGGGCCCGAGCGGCGGCAGCGCGAGATAGAGCGCGACGCCCAGCAGCGAGCCGAAAGTGCCCGGCGCGACCTTGACGAGGCCGGTGCCGCCGCCGAGCGCGAGGAAATGCCCTGGGTCCTTCAGCCAGCTCCAGTCGGGCCTGACACCGCCGGCCGACCTCACGGCGCCGCGGGCGGCGGGAGTCCGACCATCCGGCCGAGCTGCTCGACGCTGAGCATGCGCTGGTAGCGGTTGCCGTTGACGATCCAGGTCGGATAGCCCTTGATGTCCTCGGCGACGCAGGCCGTCGCCTGCGGCGCGCGGGGGCCGTTGGGTGAGCATTCGACGTAGGGCAGGCGGCGCGCCGCCGCGCCGAACAGCTTTTTCTGATCCTGGCAGTGCGGGCACCACGTCGCGCCGTAGAACTTTGCGCCGCTCGCGCTCAGCGCCTCGGCGACGTCGCGCGCGTAAGGGTCTTCGGGTCCGGCCGCGGGATCGAAGACGCCCGCGTAGTGCAGATGGAGGATCAGCACGACGATCGCGGCGAGGCCCGCACTCGTCAGGCGCGACGCGCCGGGCAATATGGCGGCGACCCGCCAGGCCAGCGCGGCGGCGATCGACCACAGCAGCAGCGAAGCCAGACACCAGACGCAGCTCGCCTCGAGATCCACGAGGCCGAGCAGCGTCAGGTAGACGCTCACGGCGACGCCGACGCAGGCGACGAACCACAGCGCCGCCCTGCTCCGCAGCCACGCGGCGAGCGCGAGTGCGAGATAAGCGAAGAAGCCCCAGGCCGCGAGCGGCACGCCGAGCAGGATCGAATAGCGGCTCGACTGCACGAGGTCGCAACCGCTGCCGGCGGCGCAGAATGCGAGCGTGCCCTGCCGGCCCGATTCGTAGGTGAGATAAGCCGTCAACAACAGCCCGAGTCCGGCGAGGATCGCGAAAGGCAGCGACCAGCGGCGCGCCTCACCGCCCTTCGCCGCGTCCTTGCCGCTCGTTTTCGCCGCGCCCGCGGCACGGGCAGTCTTGCTGTTCGTCATCGCATGTCTCGCGAGCCGGAAGGCTCTTCCTCGCTACGGGCGCGTCGCACGACGGCGCGCGACGCGAGAGCTGCGCAGTTTACACAGGAGCGCTCGCGCGTCGCAGTGCCTCGCGCGTGACGCGCGGCGCGGGGATACCATTCACGCGGCGCTTGCGTCACCATGCCGCGGCGCGCAGCTCTGCCCGAAAGGATCACCGTGCTCACACTCGGCGACATCGCACAGCGTCTCGGCTTCGAACTCCACGGCGATCCCAGCCTGCCGATCGAGGGCGTCTGCGGGATCAGCGACGATCTGCCGCGCCATCTCTCTTTCGTCGGCCGACCGAAACACGCGCGCGCTGCGCGCGACTCCGCCATTCCGGCCTTCATCGTCAGCCCGGGCGGGCTCATCGAAGGCAAGTCCTGCCTCGTGCACGCAGAGCCGGAGTACGCCTGCGCGCTCGTCGCCGCGCTGTTCCTGCCCTCGCAGTATTCGCAGGACACGGCGATCCACCCGACGGCGGTCATCGATCCGCGGGCGACGCTGGACGCCGATGTGCGCATCGGCCCCTATGTCGTGATCGGACGCGATGCCCGCATCGGCGCGCGCAGCGTCGTCCATGCGAGCGCCGTGCTGATGGATCGCGTCGTGCTCGGCGAAGACTGCGTGATCCACCCGCACGTGACCGTGCGCGAGGACTGCGTGCTCGGTCACCGCGTCGTCGTGCAGCCGGGCGCCGTGATCGGCGGCGACGGCTACGGCTTCGTGATGCACGAGCGACGGCATCACAAGATCCCGCAGCTCGGCAACGTCGTCATCGCCGACGACGTGGAGATCGGTGCGAACGCGACGATCGACCGCGGCCGCTTCACCGCGACCCGCGTCGGACGCGGCAGCAAGATCGACAACCTCGTGATGATCGCGCACAACGTGCAGATCGGAGAGGACTGCCTGCTCGTGTCGCAGACCGGGATTTCCGGCAGCACGAAGCTCGGCGATCGCGTCGTGCTCGCGGGCCAGGTCGGCGTCGGCGGCCATGTCGAAATCTGCAGCGACGTCACCGTGCTCGGCAAGTCCGTGATCGCCAAACACGTGCTGCATCCCGGCACCTACGCCGGCATCCCGATCCGACCCTTCGCACAGTGGAAGAAGACCATCGCCTGGCTCCATACGCAGGCCAAGCAGGCCGGCGAGGACGCTTCGTAGCTTCGTAGCCCGGGTGCAGCGTAGCGAAACCCGGGATCTCCACCGTCCGATACGCCGCTCCCGGATTGCGCGCGCGCCAACCCGGGCGACGGAAAGCGGTCCCGTTGCGGACGCCGCCGGGGGACGATACTTTCTGTATACGAGCATGCGGCGCTGCCGGCGCGCCCGCTCGGTCGTGACCGATCGAAAACGTTCGGCGCCGGCGACCCCGGTCGTCGCGGGGGGACAGGGGCATGAGCAAGGCGGCGGATCTCGCCTACGAGCGGATCAGACACAAGATCATCACCGGCGACTACGGCGCCGGGGCGCATCTGAAGGAGGAACAGGTCGCCGAGGATGCCGGCGTCAGCCGCACCCCCGTGCGCGAGGCGCTGCGCCGGCTCGACGCCGAGCATCTCGTGAAGTTCGTGCCGAATCGCGGCGCCTACGTCGCCTCGTGGTCGACGCACGACATCGAGGAAATCTTCATCCTGCGCGCGATGTTCGAAGGCCACGCCGCCTACCGCGCCGCGAGCCGGATCGCGGCGCCCGCGATCGCCGAGCTCGAGCGCTGCACCGACGAGATCGACGCCCAGCTCCCCGGTCAGAACGAGCGGCAGCGCCTCAACATCCTCGCCGCCAACCAGCGCTTCCACGCCATGGTGCTCGACGCCGCGCACAGCGAACGGCTGACCAAGGCGCTGTCCTGGCTCGTGGAGATCCCGATCATCCTGCGCACCTTCGAGCGCTACAGCGAGAAGGACATTGTGCGCAGCAACCAGCATCATCGCGAGATGATCGATGCCTTCCGCGCGCGCGACGCGCGCTGGGCGCAGAACGTGATGGACACGCATCTGCGCGCCGCGTTCCGGCGCTACATCGTGCACGACGACGAGAATCAGAACTGAGGGAAATTCCGTTGCCGCGGGCCGTGGATCACCCGCTCGCGCACCGGCGCTCGATTCGCGGACGCGTGTCCGCCTCAGGCGCTCGCGCGAGCCGGCGGAAACAGGCTCGCGCGGCTGACCATTGCCGGCGGCTGCGCGCCCAGCGGGCCGGCGAGCCACTTCGCCACATCGACGATCGCGGGCAGCGACACGCCCGTCTCCCAGCCCATGCGCTCGAACATGTAGAGCAGATCCTCGGTGCCGACGTTGCCCGTCGCGCCCGGCGCGAAGGGGCAGCCGCCGACGCCGCCGCAGCTCGCATCGAAGATGCGCACGCCCGCCTGCGCCGCGGCGTAGACGTTGGCGACGCCCGTGTTGCGCGTGTTGTGGCAGTGGAGGCGCACGGCCGTCGTCCCGGCGCGTTCGAGCACCGCGCCCATCATCTCGCCGACCTGCGAGGGCACGGCCACGCCGATCGTGTCGGCGAGCGCGAGCTCGTCGATGCCCATGTCGAGACAGGCCTGGACCATGTCGAGCACGCGCGCGGCCGGCACCTCGCCCTCGAAGGGACAGCCGAAGGCGGTGGCGATGGTGACGCCGAATTCGCGGCGCGCGGCGCGCGCCGCGCGCGCCATGCCGGCGATGGCGGCGAGCATCTCGGCCGAGCCCACGCCCTGGTTGCGGCGGCAGAAAGTATCGCTCGCGACGGCGACGGAGTTGATCTGATCGATGCCGCTCGCGAGCGCGCGCTCGAAGCCCTTGTCGTTCAGCACGAGCCCGATGTAGCGCACGCCCGCGCGGCGCGGCAGGCGCGCGATCACGTCGTCGGCGTCGGCCATCTGCGGCACGCGCTTCGGGTTCACGAGGCTCGCGACCTCGAGGCGCTTCAAGCCCGCGTCGACGAGGCGCGTGATGAAGTCGATCTTGGTGTCGGTGTCGAGGAGCGTCGGCTGGCTCTGCAGGCCGTCGCGCGGCCCGACCTCGACGATTTCGACTTTTTTCGGCGCTGCGCTCATGGGTTTTCGACTCCGGGCCATGGACGGCCCTAGACGCATCGATTGTATACAGCCGTCGCGAGCGGCCCAAACCGGCCCTTACTCCCGGTTGCGCACGCGCTCGGCCGGAATGCTGAGCTGCTGCAAGAGATAGCGCTTGAAGTCCTCGGCATAAGCCTGGCGCTCGAGCGCCGCGGCCATGCAGGCGAGCCAGGCATCGCGCGCCGCGGTATCGATCGCCAGGTGCGCATGCGCGCCCGGGATCGAGATCGGGCCGTACTTCTCCTGGTAGCGCTTGGGGCCGTTCATCCAGCCGCAGAGGAAGCGCGCGAGCTTGTCGCGCGCGCTCGTCAGATCCGCCGGATGCATCGCGCGGATCGCGGCCGCCGCCGGCAGGCGCTCCATCGCGTCGTAGAAATCGTCGACGAGGCGGCGGATGCCGTCTTCGCCGCCGGCCGCGCGAAACGAGGCGTCGCCGACGCCGTAAGTCGGGGTTCGAAGATCTTCTGGCATGCCGCGCAGTGTAAGCGCCAAGGAGCGCGCGCAAAACCGCGCCGGGCCGCGTGCTGCCGCCCGCGCGGCATTCCAGTATCCTGCCGAGGAGCAAGCATCGAGGTCCGCGATGAGCAAGTTCGAGGTCGATTTCTTCGTCATCGGCGCCGGTTCGGGCGGCGTGCGCGCGGCGCGCATGGCGGCCGGTTTCGGCGCCCGGGTCGCCGTCGCCGAGGACCGCTATTTCGGCGGCACCTGCGTCAACGTCGGCTGCATTCCGAAGAAGCTCTTCGTCTATGCTTCGCGCGTCAGCGAAGATCTCGGCGTCGCCCCCGGCTACGGCTGGACCGTCCCGGGCGGCCGCTTCGACTGGGCGACGCTCGTGCGCAACAAGGACGCCGAGATCGCGCGCCTGAACGGCGTCTACCGCCGCGTCATGGAGGGCGCCGGCTGCGAGATCATCGAGGGCCGCGCGACGCTGATCGATCCGCATACGGTGGAGGTCGCGGGCCGCCGCGTGACGGCCGAGCACATCCTCATAGCGACCGGCGGCTGGCCGAGCGTGCCCGAGTTCCCGGGCCGCGAGCACGTGATGACCTCGAACGAGATTTTCCATCTCGAAAGGCTGCCGCGGCGCATGGTCGTCGTCGGCGGCGGCTACATCGCGGTGGAATTCGCCGGCATCCTGCACGGGCTGGGCTGCGAAGTGACGCAGCTCTACCGCGGCGAGCTGTTCCTGCGCGGTTTCGATCGCGAGATCCGCGGCTTCCTCGCCGAGCAGATGCGCCACAAGGGCGTCGATCTGCGCTTCGACGCCGACGTCGCGCGCATCGAAAAGACGGGCGAGGCTCTCGAGCTGACACTGAAGGACGGCACGTCGCTCGTCTGCGACGGCGTGCTGTACGCGACGGGCCGCCATCCGAACTCGGCGCGTCTCGGCCTCGAGGCCTGCGGCGTGAAGACCGACGCGGTCGGCGCGATCGTCGTCGACGAAACCTACCGCACCAGCGTGCCGTCGATCCACGCCGTCGGCGACGTCACCAACCGCGTGAACCTGACGCCCGTCGCGCTCGCCGAGGGCATGGCGCTCGCGCGGCGGCTGTTCGGCGGCAAGGCCTACGCCCTCGACTACGACTACATCCCCAGCGCCGTCTTCAGCCAGCCGCCGATCGGCACCGTCGGCCTCACCGAAGAAGAGGCGCAGAAGCGCTACGGCGCGCTCGAGGTCTACACCTCGAGCTTCACGCCGCTGCGCTACACGATCTCGCCGGTGAAGGAAAAGGCCTTCATGAAGCTGATCGTCGAGAAGGCGGGACAGCGCGTGGTCGGCCTGCATCTGTGCGGCGAGGACGCGGGCGAGATCGCGCAGGGCTTCGCCGTCGCGATGCGCGCGGGCGCCACCAAGCAGGTGTTCGACACGACCATCGGCATCCACCCGACGGCCGCCGAGGAATTCGTGACCATGCGCGAGCCGACGCGCTCGACCTGAGGCTTACCCTCATCCGGGCGATGAATCCGGCGCCTGAGCCGGCGATGATGAAGAAAATCTAGCCACGGAGAACACGGAGGGCACGGAGGAAGAGTTGGGTTGGCTCCTGCCGCGCAAGACGACGGCGCGAGACTGAACGCCTTCCCCGAGCCAACGTGAGGCCGGGCACATTGATTGGGGAGTGCACATGAGCTGGTATCGGAAGCGGACGCTGGGCGGGATTCTGGAAGAGGCGGCGCAGCGTTGGGGCGAGCGGGAGGCCTTCAGTTTCGGCGATCGACGCTGGACCTATGCGGAGTTCGACGCGGAAACGAATCGCGTCGCGAAGGCGCTGATCGCGAGCGGCGTGCAGGCGCGCGAGCACGTCGCGCTGTGGATGACGAACCGGCCGGAGTGGCTGTTCCTGATGTTCGGCATCGCGCGCGTCGGCGGCTGCCTCGTGCCGCTGAACACGCGCTATCGCACCGACGATCTCTCCTATACCGTCACGCAGTCGCGCAGCCGCACGCTGATCACCCTCGACACTTCCGGCCCGGTCGACTACCAGGGCATGCTGATGGAGAGCTTGCAGCGGAGCGAGCGCGGCGCGGACGGGCTCGACATCGACGGCTATCCCGATCTGCGGCGCGTGATCGTCGTCGGCGGCCCCACCCGCCTCGCGCACGCGACGGCCTGGGACGACTTCCTGCAGGCGGGAGAGTCCGTCAGCGATGCCGATCTCGGTGTACGCGCGCGCTCGATCGATCCCGACAGCTTGATGATGCTGGCCTATACCTCGGGCACGACCGGGCACCCGAAAGGCGTGATGCACAGCCACCAGCCGATCCGCAACACGCACGAGCGCGGCCTCATCATGGGCTACACGCCGCATGAAGTGCACATGAACTATCTGCCGCTGTTCCACATCTACGCCTTCAGCGAAATCGTGATGATGTGCGTGCTGTACGGCTCGCGGCACGTGATGATGGACCAGTTCGACGCCGAGCGCGCACTCGATCTCGCCGAAGCCGAAGGCGCAACGGTGCTGCACGGCTTCGAGGCGCACTGGCTCGATCTGCTGAACGCGCAGGCGCGCAGGGCCCGTAAGCTGAAAGTGCGCATCGGCACCCTGCCCTCGGGCGTCGAGAGCACGATCCCGATCGCGGAGAAGGTGCAGGACGTGTTCTGTCCCACGACCTCCGGCTTCGGCATGAGCGAAGTGTGGGCCTACGTCGCCTGCTCGAATCCTTCGCACACGCGCGAACAGCGCGTGCACGCGTCGGGCATACCGATGATCGACTACGAGTTCCGCGTCGTCGATCCCGAGACGGGCAAGGATCAGCCGACCGACGTGCCGGGCGAGCTGCTGGTGCGCGGCTACGCCGTGATGAAAGGCTACTGGGACAAGCCGGAAGCGACGCGCGAGACCATCGACGCCGACGGCTGGGTCCACACCGGCGACATGGCGCGGCTGCGGCCCGACGGCCACTGCGTGTTCCTCGGCCGCTACAAGGACATGCTGAAGGTCGGCGGCGAGAACGTGTCGCCGGCGGAGGTCGAGGCCTACCTCCGCGTGATGCCCGAAATCCAGGACGCCGCCGTCGTCGCCTATCCCGACCCGCGCCTCGCGGAGGTGCCCGTCGCCTTCGTGATCAGGAAGCCCGGTCAGGACGTCGAAGCCGCGACGCTGCTCCAGCGCATGAAGGGCAAGATCGCGAGCTACAAGATCCCGAAGCACGTGATCTTCTGCGATACCTACCCGATGACGTCCTCGGGCAAAATCCGCAAGGTCGAGCTGCGAGCGCAGGCGAAGCAGATCCTCGGGGAGTAGATCGCCGCCAGCGCTTCTTCTTCGTAGCCCGGATGAGCGCAGCGAATCCGGGATCGGCGTTCCCGGGCGCGCATGCATTCGAGCGAGTTCGGCGCCGCGAACGGCGAGCATGGTCGAAAGGCTTCGCGAACCGGGCAGGCCGGATCCCGGATTCGCTGCGCTCATCCGGGTGCAAGGGCTATCCCTTCTCTGCCTCGCCGCCTTCGATTGACGGCCGTCATTGCCGGCCATACGCTCTTTTCCAGCCAGGTCGCCGCCGCAAACTGCTGCGACGCATTCCCGTCGCACGTGCGCCAGCCGCGGTCCGGTGGCACGGCGCCCCCCGAAACCGGAGCCGATCGCATGACCTCCATTCCTGATATCGAAGCCTTGAAGACCCGTCTCAAGTCGATGTGGATGGCGGGCGATTACGGCCACTTCGCACAGTACCTCGAACCGGGTGCCCTGCGTTTCATGGATTCTCTCGGGATCCGGAGTGGCGATCGCGTGCTCGACGTCGCCTGCGGCGCGGGTCAGCTCACGCTACCGATTGCGCGCCTGGGAGCCCAAGTCGTCGGCGTCGACATCGCGAGCAATCTCGTCGAGCAGGCGCGCAAGCGCGCGCAGGCCGCGGGTCTCGAAGCCGATTTCGAGGAAGGCGATGCGGAAGCGCTCCGCTTCGACGATGCATCGTTCGATGTCGTCTTCAGTCTCATCGGCGCGATGTTCGCGCCTCGCCCGGAACGAGTGGCGGCGGAGATGATGAGGGTGTGCCGCCGGACCGGACGCCTCGCGATGGGCAACTGGACGCCGGCTGGGTTCATTGGACAGATGTTCAAGATCACGGCTTCGCATGTCGCTCCGCCTGTCGGCATGCCGTCACCGGTGCTGTGGGGCGACGAAGACAGCGTGCGGCAGCGGTTCGGCGACGGCGTGCGTGATTTGAGCATGACGCGTCGCATGTACAGCATTCGATATCCGTTCGCGCCGCCGGCGGTGGTCGAGTTTTTCCGCAGCTATTACGGGCCGACGAACCGGGCGTTCGGCGCCCTCGATGAAGCGGGTCAGGCCGCCCTGCGCGGGGATCTAGAAGCACTTTGGCAGCAGCACAACGCGGCAACGGACGGAAGCACGGCTATCGAAGCCGAGTATCTCGAGATCCTGGCGACACGCACCTAGCCGCGCGAAGAGGCGCTTCCAATGGATGCCGCGCTGTGGACGGGAACGATGGTCGGCGCTTGCCTCGGGCTGCTGCATGCAGTGGGCCTCGTCGTGCGCTTCCTGCGCATGAAGGGCGCGCAACCAGGCTTCTCGCTCGGCGTCCTCCTGACGCCGCTCTATTACGCCCTCTGGACGATAGCGCTGTGGGCCCTGTTCGGCGCTTATGTCCTCTACCTCTGGCTGCTGGGCTGTGTGCTGTACGGTCTCAGGCAGCTTCGCGCGGTCGCTCTCCGCGCGCCGTCCGCAGATAAGCGTCCATCGTGAGTACCGTACGCCGAATCGGCATCATCGGCGCGGGCGTCGCCGGTCTCACCACGGCCAAAACGCTCGTCGCATGCGGTCACGACTGCACGATCTTCGAGCGCGGCACGCGTCTCGGTGGCGTATGGGCCGCGGGATACTCCAATTTCGGGCTGCAGGTGCAACGGGAGCTCTACGAGTTCCCCGACTTTCCGCACGCGCCCGAGACGCCGGACTTCACGCCCGGCGAGCAGGTCCAGCAGTACCTGGAGCGCTATGCTCGTCATTTCGGCGTATGGCCGCGCATCCGCTTTGCTACGCGAGTGTCCGGCCTGCGCCGGGACGAGGGGACCGGCTGGGTGCTCACGCTGGAATCGGCCGGCGCGTTCCGGGAAGAACGCTTCGACTTCGTCGTCGTCTGCACTGGTCTGTTCTCCAACAGACCGCATTTGCCGGCCTTCCCCGGAGAAGGGGAGTTCCAAGGAGAACTGATGCACGTCTCGTCGCTGGCCGACAGGAGTCGATTGGCCGGCAAGCGGGTCGCCGTCGTCGGCTTCGGCAAGAGCGCGTCGGATGCGGCGCTGGAAGCGGCCGCGGTCGCCGCGCAGACCACCCTCATCTTCCGAGACGTGCACTGGCCCGTGCCGACGCGGCTGCTGGGCCTGCTGCCATTCAAGTGGGCGATGCTCAATCGCCTGAGCAGCGCGCTGCTTCCCCCTTACTACCGTCCCTCCAGGCTGGAGCGCATCCTGCATTCGCTCGGCTATCCCTTGGTGTGGCTGTGGTGGCGCATGGTCGAGGGCCTGCTCGTCCTGCAGTTCGATCTGCACTCGCGCGGGCGGTCCCGCCTGAGTCTGGTGCCGCGCCTGCCGATCGAGTTCGACGCCTTCGGGGAAGCCGTGATGCTGCCTCGTCCCGAGTTCTATCGCGCGCTACGCGACGGACGAGTCGAGCCCTTGCAGACCGAGATAGACAGCTTCGATGCCAACGGCGTCAACCTGAAGAACGGCCGGCATCTGGAAGCGGACGTCGTCGTCCTCGCGACCGGTTGGGAAAGCGATCATTCATGGCTGGACCCCGCGACTCAGACCGCCCTCGGCTTCGAGGATGACGGCCTCTATCTCTATCGCCAAATGCTGCCCGCCGACGTGGACGGGCTCGCCTTCATCGGCTATGCGTCGACGATCGCCAGCGTGCTCACCTACAACCTGCAGGCCTACTGGCTCGCGCACGTGCTGGACGGCGCGCTGCGCCTGCCGTCCCGAGGAGACATGCGAGCCGACGTCGCGGCCCAGAAACGGTGGAAACGGAAGTGCATGCCGTTCAGTCGCGGGCGCGCGGCGCGGCTGCTGCTTCACATGCAGCATTATCACGACGATCTGATGAAGGATATGGGCCTCTCGCCGCTGCGAAAGCGCGGCCCGTTCGCGCCCTTCAAGGAAGCGTTCGCGCCCTACCAGCCGAGCGATTATCGCAACGCCATCAGCTGCGACGAGGCAGGCGAGCTCGGACTCCCCAAGGCAGATCCCGGCGCAACTCCGAGCACCACCGGCGGCAGCGTCGAGGTGGGCAGATTTCCCGATCACCCCGCGAAGGCATGATCTATATAGCGAAGCGTAAATACACTCCACTGGCGGTTCGATAGCGTATCCCGTGTAGGAACCTCCTACGTCATGCCCGCGCAAAGCCTGCCCCCGCGAAGGCGGGGGCGGGCATCCACGCACTCTCTCGGCGTCCAGCGCGGAAAAAGAAGAATCGCCCGACGCAGACCTCCTCGTCAGGCGTGGATTCCCGCTTGCGCGGGAATGACGATAATCGACACGCACTGGAGCGTATTTGCGCTCTGCTATATAGGCATCGTTCGGTGCCGGGGTGCCGCCGCGGCTCACGCCGTGAGCCCTCGCATCGAGACGGGATTGCCGCCGCCGATCGGATCATCCCGATCCGGTTACGACACGCCGCAGGAATGTCTCATGACTTGAGCTGTCCCGCGAAGCGCGCTCGAAGCTTCTCGACCTTGGGCAGGGAGTTCTTGACGACATAAGGATCCGTGGGATTCCTGGCCACGTAGTTCTGGAACTCCGCCTCCGCCGGATAGACGGCGCCCAAGGGCTCCAGCACCGTCGCCATGGAAGCATCGAACACTGCGGAGCCATTGAGCAGGTCGATGTAGGCTTGCGCAATTTTCTTCTGCTCTTCACTGGCGTAGAAGATTGCGGACCGGTAATGCCGCCCGTGGTCATCGCCTTGCCGGTCGACCTGAGTCGGATCGTGTGCCGCGGAGAAGAAGGCTTTGAGGATCACGCCGAAGCTCAAGCGCGTCGGGTCGTACTCGATCGCGACGGCCTCGGCATGCTCGGTCGTCCCCGAGCTGACGGCGGCATAGTTCGCGGTCTCGGCGGAGCCGCCCGTATACACCGAGATCACGTTCAGTACGCCGTCGAGCTGTCGATACACCGCCTCCGTACACCAGAAGCACCCGCCGGACAGTACGGCGTGCTGGGGACCGGACGCTGTGCGCATGTCCATTGGAGGATCCGGGAAGTCGGCGGCATGCGACGCAACGGCTTTCGGCATTTCACATTGGACGGCCATGATCGAAAACTCCTGGCTGATATTTTCGGTAGTACTGCAACACATCGTCCGGTACGAGACCGGGGCGGCGGCATAGAGCCTTCGGATGGCTGGCGGCCATCACTCAGAACACCAACAGCTTGTCGGCGGCGACCGTCGCGGCAGCCAGCTCATCCATGCTGCTGCGACGTGCACCGGCCGTCAGTTCGGCATCGGTCATACCCCGCGCATCGAGGCAGGTGCCACATAGCAGCACTTCACCCCTGGCGGCCACCCGGCGCAGCATGCGCTCGATGTTGTAATAGCCGTCTGGGGTTTTTTGTCCCGCTTTCGCGCCGCTGACCGCATCGGCCATCAGAAAGACGCTGACCTCGTTTGCTTCGTCCTTGAGCAGCGCGGCGGCCAGACGCAGCGCGTTGTACATGCGCTCGGTGCCGTACGGCGGATCGTTGATGATGAACAGCACTTTCATGGACTGCGCTTCCTGCCCGGCTGAATCCAAGGCTATGGCCCAGCGGCCTGCGGCTGCTCACGCATCGCGATGGCCACCACGGCACCCGATAAAAACGTCAAGCCCGCGATGGCATAGATCGCGGCTGCAAATCCGTAGCGATCCGCGATCAGCCCGGCACTCAGCGCGCCGATGGCATAGCCGAGATCGCGCCAGAAGCGGTACACGCTCAGCGAGCGCGCGCGCCACTGCGGGGCGGACGCATCCGAGACGGCGGCGATCAGGCTCGGATAGACCATCGCCGTACCCAGTCCGAGCAGCACGCTGGCGATGAGCCACCAGGCGAACTCGCCCGTCGCAGCCGTCATCAGCAGACCCAGGGCCTGTACCCACATGCCGGCGACGATGAGGCCCTTGCGACCCCAGCGATCGCTCAGCGAACCGGTGAGGATCTGGCAGACGCCCCAGACCATCGGATAAATCGCCTTCAGAACACCGACGCGATCCAGCCCCAGCCCCAGCGAGGTGAAGAACAAGGGAAAGATCCCCCAGCTCATGCCGTCGTTGAGATTGTTCACCAGGCCCGCCTGCGAAGCGGCGAAGAGATTGCGATCGCGGAAGGACGTGAGCTTGAAAACCTCCATGAAGCCCAGCGGCGAGGCAAGCGCGTCCGTTCCGCCGGCTTCGATGCGCAGATGCGCGCGCGTGTCGCGTACGACGAGGATCGACAGCGCGGTGCCGAGGATCGCGTAAGCGACGCCCAGATAAATCGGCACCGGCCGCAGCCCGAAGCGACTGGCCAGATAGCCGGTCATGAAGGCCGTCGCCCCGACCGCGAAATAGCCGGCAAACTCGTTGAGCCCGACCGCCAGGCCGCGTCCCTTCGGGCCGACGAGATCGATCTTCATGATGACCGTCATCGACCACGCGAAACCCTGGCTCAGGCCGAGCAGGACATTGGCGGCCACGATCCACTCCCAGCTCGGCGCCGCCGCGATCAGGAAGGGCACGGGCAGGCCGATCAGCCAGCCGACGACCAGCACCCGCTTGCGGCCCCAGGTGTCGGCGAGCTGGCCCGACACGAGATTGGCGAAGGCCTTGATGACGCCGAAGCTGACGATGAAGGACGTGATCAGCGTCGTCGACTCGACGTGGAACTCCTCGGCGCCGATCAAGGGGACGACGGTGCGCTCGATGCCGACCATGCCGCCGACGAAGGCATTGACGAGCACGAGCAGCGAGAACTGCCGCCAGTTCTCTTTCAGGCCCAGCCTGACGACGGCGCTGCCGGGCTCGAGCGCGGCCTCGGAGACCGCCGTCATGCAGCGGTCGAGCTTGCTCGACGGCCGGCGTTCAGGTCGCGGATCCGTGCCGCCTGCGGCGGCGCCGGCGGGACGTCCGTCATCATGTGCGCGATGAATGCCGCCTCGTCTTCGATGCGCAGCGTCTCGTTGTAGCGTTTCTCGAAGCCGATGGTGGACCAGGGCTTGCCGCTCAGCCGACGTCCGCAGGCCGAACCTGCGTAGGCCCCGGGCAGCACTTCGACGTAGTCGGGCAATGCGGCCAGCCGGCGCGCGCTTCGGAAAAGCTGGCGCGCGCCCTCCTCGGCGCTCGTCGCCAGTTCGGTGCGGCCGAGATCGCCGATCATCAGCGTGTGGCCGGTCAGCACGAACCAGGGTTCGTCGGCGCGCCTGCGATCGCCGATCAGCAAGCAGAGGTGTTCCGGCGTATGGCCGGGCGTATGCATCACCTGCGCGACCACGTTGCCGAGCGGCAGCACATCGCCGTCCTCCACGGCCTTGAAGGGCAGGCATACATCCGCGCGGGCGAAAAGCACGTATTCCGCCCCGCTGGCCCGCGCGAGCGCTGCGCCGGCCGACAGGTGATCGGCATGGACGTGCGTGTCGATGACATAGGCGATGCGCATGCCGCCGTCCGCGGCCGCTTGCACATAGGGATCCGGCGCACCGGCGGGATCTATCGCAGCGGCAATCCCGCGTCCGCCGCAGCCGATGAGGTAGGACAGGCCGACAGGGTCTCGATGCAGAAACTGCCTGAGTATCATGGCTTGCGTGCTCCCGGCGAAGTCACCATCATTCAATCGTTTCGATGAATGATTAATTGAGGCGATTTGCCCTGTCAAGCAGCGTCCAGGCAAGCGCTGGGGGCTCCGCGACGAAGCGTCCGGGTATATTGCCGGGCGCTCATCGAAGCGGCGGCGAGCGTCGCTGCCGGGGACGAGCGCTTCATCGATCGGGAGCAGGAGGAGCAGGGGTGGAACAGCGCGGGCCGAAACAAGCCATCTATGCCAGTCTGGCCGAGATTGCGCAGAGCATCGGGCATCCGCACAGGCTCGAGCTGCTCGAGTACCTGGCCCAGGGGCATCGCAGCGTGGAGGAACTGGCGGTGCTCAGCAAGCTGAGCTTTGCGAACACTTCTCGTCATCTGCAGATTCTTCGCCGCGTTCGGCTGGTCGACACGGCGCGCCGAGGCAAACACGTGCTGTATCGGATCGCCAATCAGGACGAGGTGGTAGGCCTGCTCAGCGCCCTGGGCTGCGTCGGTGAACGCAATCGGGCGGAGATCCGCCAGATCATGTCCGATTATTTTTCGGCGCGCGACGAGCTGGCGCCGGTGACGCGAGAAGAGCTGGTGTCCCGCCTGGGAGACGGCACGGTCACCTTGCTCGATGTTCGTCCGGCGCAGGAGTTCGCGCTCGGCCATCTGCCGGGTGCGCTCAACATCCCGGTGAATGAGCTGCAAGCGCAGCTGTCGAAGCTTCCGAAGAAGCACGAAATCGTTGCCTATTGCCGGGGTCCCTACTGCGTGCTCTCGTTCGAGGCGGTCGCCTGGCTCCGGGCCAGAGGCTACCGTGTGCGGCGCCTCGTGGACGGTTTCCCGGAGTGGAAGGCCGCCGGACTCGAGATCGAAACCGCGGCATAGTCCGGCGCTCCGCTTCCACCGGCCGCCTCCGCGGCTGTATCAATAGGGACTCTGTCCCGGCGCTTTGCCCAGCGCGCGCGCTTTCTCGATACCGTCGAGGAAGAGCGTGTAGAAGGCACGCAGCATTTCGTCCATCTGCGCCGCCGGCAGGCCGTGCTCGGTGTAGTGGCCTTCCCAGACGACGTGCGTGCGATCGGCGCCGGCCGCCTTCATCGTCACCACCGCGACGTAGTCGCGCATCGGCAGCGGATACTGCTCGACGATCGAATAGACGATCACGCCAGGCGCGTGCACGACGTCGAGGCGTTCGACGATCTGCCCCTCGACGCCCATTTCCGGCTTGAACCGCGCGCGGCGTCGGGCGCCGACGTGACTGCCCTCGCAGCTGAACTCGGTCAGGTTGCCCGGTGGATGCAGGAACTGCAGCGCGTTGAAGTCCGCGAGCCAGGCCCAACAGTAGTCGTGCGGCGCGGCGACGGTGCGTTCGAGACGGGCGACGGGCATTCTTGCGCTCCTTTCCCTGCGTTCAATCGAGATCGAGGCCGCCGGCTGCGAGCGTTCCGGCCGCCGCTGGTCATGATGCCGCTTCTTGCGCGCCCCGTCTCACTGTGCGCCCCAGGGATGATCGATCACGTACAGCCAGCGTCCGTCCGCCTGCCGCCGCACGACTTCGACGGTGCGGCCCGACATCGTGAACGGTTTGCCGTCCGCGCCCGTGCCCGTCAAGGTCCATTCGTTGCTGAGCAGCGCGAGCTCGCCGTGCTGCACGGCATAGCGGGTATCGAGCCGAATCTTTCCGTTGGTGGCGAGAAAGCCGCGCAGGCCCTCCGCGAGCGCGGCGCGGCTGTTCACGTAGTCGCCCGGCCCGCGCACGAAAGTCGCGTCGTCTTCGTAGAGTGCGAGCATGCCGTCGAGATCGCCGGCGTTGAAACGTTCCTCGAACAGGCGGTGGGCGCTTTCGGGTGCTTGTGACATCGGAGTTCTCCGGCTTCGCAGGTCGAGAAGTGTAGCCTGCACCGATCTCGCCCGGCGCCATCTTCGCAACGCAGCAAGGCGGTCGTCGCGCATCGACGGCAGTTGATTCGCGCTACCCTACCGATCCCCCGCAGATATAGAGAGGCCGAGTCATGTCCGGAGCCACCGATCCGAGCGCCCTCGTCGACCGTTGGCGCGATACCTACAACGAGGACGTCGCGCGCATGGTCAGCGACTGCTATGCGCACGACTGCACGGTCTATCCGATGGGCCTCAGCGCCATCGAAGGGCGGGACATGCTGCTGCGAGTCGAGCAGGCCGTGCTGAAGAAGGCCCCGCGCCGACGCATGCGCGTCGACCGACGACACGTCTGCGGCAATGTGGTCTGCGTCGAGGCCGTGCTGCTCGATCCGGACCAGGGAGAAGAATGGTCGCTGCCTTTCGTCGCCGTCCTGAGCGTCGTCGACGGCCTGATCGCCACCGACCGCACCTACGCCGACTGGCAGCGCTGGCCGGGCCTCTGAGCCCGACGATCATCGAAAAAATCGAGACAGGGGAATGGGCATGGCGCATTACGACCTCGTGATCAAGGGTGGCCACCTCGTCGACGGCTCGGGCGCGGCGCCCGTGCACGCCGATCTCGCGATCAAGGACGGCCTCGTCGCCGCGATCGGCAGCGATCTCGGCAAGGCCGCACGCACGCTGGACGCCGACGGCCTTCTCGTCACGCCGGGCTGGGTCGACATCCACACGCATTACGACGGCCAGGTCAGCTGGGATCCGGAACTGTCGCACTCGCTGCAGCACGGCGTGACCACGGCCGTGATGGGCAACTGCGGCGTCGGTTTCGCGCCGGCGCGGCCGGCGCAGCGCGACTGGCTGATCGGCCTGATGGAAGGTGTCGAAGACATTCCCGGCGCCTCGCTGCGCGCGGGCATGCAGTGGGAATGGGAGAGCTTCCCCGAATATCTCGACGCCCTCGATCGCAGGCCGCGCGCCTTCGACGTCGCGGCCCAGCTCGCGCACGGCGCCCTGCGCGCCTATGTGATGGGCGAACGCGGCGCGGCGAACGAAGCGGCGACGGACGCCGATCTGGCCGAGATGGCGCGGCTCACGCGCGAGGCGATGGAGGCCGGCGCCGTCGGCTTCTCGACTTCACGCACGGCCGTGCACGTCGCCATCGACGGTCGGCCCGTACCGGGCACGCATGCGGATGCGCGCGAGCTCCTCGCGCTCGCGCGCGCCGTCAAGGCGAGCGGCCGCGGGCTCGTCGAGATGGTCAATCCCGGCGTCATCGGCGAAGACGTCGACGGCCTCGATCGCGACATGCAGCTGATGCGCAGGATTGCCGCCGAGTCCGGCAGCCCGATGATGTTCCTGCTTCTCCAGCACAACACCGAGCCGACGCAGTGGCGCCGGCAGCTCGCGCACTGCGAAGCCGCCGCGCGCGACGGCCTGCGCCTGATCCCGCAGATCAGCGGCCGTCCGATCTCGATCCTCTTCAGCTTCGAGGGCGAGCATCCGTGGCGCTTCATGCCGAGCTACCGCGCGCTGCAGGATCTGCCCTTCGAGGAGCGCTATCGCCGCATGGCCGAGCCGTCGATGCGGGCGAAACTGCTCGCCGAGGAAGATCCGAACGACACCGGCTTCTCGCTGATCTACAGGAACCCGACGCTGTGGGAGCACATCTATGTCGCGGGCGATCCGATCGACTACACGCCGCCGCGAGAGCGCAGCATCGCGTGGATGGCGCGCGAACGCGGCACTAGTCCCTGGGCCGTCGCCTACGATGCGCTGCTCGAGAACGGCGGCCGCGCGATGCTGACGCACTTCGGCGTCAACTACGCCGAAGGCACGCCGGACGCGCTGCACGCGATGATGAAGCATCCGCTCGCGGTGCTCGGCCTGTCGGACGCCGGCGCCCACGTGCGCTTCATCGCCGATGCCGGCGTGCACACCTACATGCTGACGCGCTGGGCGCGCGACGCCGCCGGCTCGCCCTACCACGTGCCGCTCGAAACCGTCGTGCGCAAGCTCTCGCACGACAATGCGCAGCTCTATGGCTTCACCGATCGCGGCCTGCTCGCCCCCGGCATGCGGGCCGATCTGAACCTGATCGATCTCGCGCGGCTGGGCGCGCGGCTGCCGCGCATGGCCTACGATCTGCCTGCGAACATGCCGCGCCTGGTACAGCAGGTCGACGGCTACGTCGCGACGCTGGTGCGCGGGGAAGTGGTGCAGGAGAACGGCACGGCCACCGGCGCGCGGCCCGGCCGCGTGCTGAGGAGTCGCGCGGCGAGCGCGTGACGTCGGGGCCACGAAACGCCGTCGACTTCTCGTAGCCCGGGTGGAGCGCGCAGCGCGGAACCCGGGATCCGCGCTCGCCGTCTTCTCATGCATTCAAGAAGACTCGGCGTTGCGCGCCGAGCAGGGCCGAAAGCGCTTGCGTATCGGACATACCGAATCCCGGGTTTCGCTACGCTGCACCCGGGCTACGAGAGAACGGGGCACGCTCTTTCACGGCAACCTACGGCTTCTACGTCGGGCTCAGCGCCGCGTGAACGGCGAGACCAGCACCTCGACCACGCCGACGCCGACGTTCGCCGCGCCGGTGACGAGCTGCGCCGCCGCCTGCGCGCTGCCCTTGACCGTGCCGGTGACGACGCCGACCGCGCCGTGTGCGCGGGTGTCTTCACGCACGCCGTCAACGATGCGCACGGGCGAAGTGACGGCGTCCGCCGCGCCCTGCGTCGCGCGCTGGACGCCGGCGCTCTGCGCGAGGGCCGCGCTGCTCAACAATACGCAGGCCGCAGCGACTGCGATCTTCGATTTCCAATTGCTCATGAACTGCCTCCCTGGACGATCTGTCTCTTCGACCCGCCGCGACGGCGGAAAGTGCCCAGCATCGCAGCGGCGCTCGCCGTCGTCCACAGCGCGGCGGGCAGCGGCACGGACACCCCGTTGTGTCGGACGTCAGCGCCGTGCCGGCCGCCATGCGCCGTGGGTTGGTTCGCGCCGCCGGCATTCGAGCATGACCGCGTGCGCCAGCGCAGTTCGTAGCCCGGATGAGCGCAGCGAATCCGGGATCTGCGTCTGCCGCAATCTCGAGGCGCCTGATGTGCTCGATCCCGGATTCGCTGCGCTCATCCGGGCTACAAGAGGCGCTAACACGGCACGGAGGCGCAGACCCAATCAATCTCGCCCCCGCGTAACGCAAATTCGTGTGCCATGCCAGGGCCGCCCGGCGTCCGCTGCGCTCCTTCCGGGCTACGAGAGCGACGCTCCTAGCACCACGACTGCCCACTGGCCGGTGCCTGCAGCAGCTCGCGCACGTTCGCTTCGATCACGCGGTAGCCGACGTTGCCGGTGAGGCGCTGGCGCCCTTCGTTGAAAATCAGCGTAGGACTCGCACGGACATTCTGTTCGCGCGCGAGATCGAGATCGGAGGACAGCGCGGCCCAGGCCGCGCCGTCGTCAAGCAGGGTTTCGATGCGCGGGGCCGGAATGCCGCAGGTCTCGACGATCTCGAGCAGGTTCCGGCGGCGCGACACGTCGACGAGGTCGCAGAAGAAGGCGCGGCGGATCGCGGCGGCAACGGGCGCCACGCGGCAGCGGCTCTCGTCGGCGTCAAGCAGGCGCACCGCGCAGAGCACCGCGTGGGCCGGCAAGGACGAGCTCGGCGTCTCGCGCTGCCAGATCTCGGGATGCACGGGCACGTGGCCGAAGCGCGCGACGATGTCCTTGACGTGCGCCGAGTAGCCGGCCGTGCCGCCCTTGTCCCGCCAGTTCGCGTACAGCTTGTCGGCGACATTGCCGAAGACCTGCAGCCAATGGTGCTCGATCGCGATCTCGTCGCCGAACTCGCGCTCGAGCTCCTCGAGCCTGATCTGAGAGACGTACGCCCACACGCAGAGCACGTCCGCGTGATGCTGGATGAGTATGCTGGCCATGAAAGCGAATTCCGATGCTGGCCGCCGCATCCTAGGGCTCTCTCGCCCGCCTTGCTTGATGCACGTCAACGGCCGCGGCGGCGCTGAAACGCGTAGCAGCATCGACCGCGTCGTCGGCATTTCCCGCAATTGCGGTAGACACGCGCGCCGCTGCCGCATAGGCGGCGCGCACCCTCGATGGTAGAGTCGGGCCATACACGATCTGCCGACGACGGACGCTCGCGCCGGGCGCGCGAGGCCGTGCCGTACGCGGCGGGCAAAGCTGACAGGGGAGCATCAATGGCAGACTTCGATCTCGTCATTCGCAACGGCATGGTCGTCGACGGCACGCGCGTGCCGCGCTATCGCGCCGACATCGGCATCCGCCACGGCCTCGTCGCGGACATCGGGCGCCTGCCGCGCGGCGCGGGCCGCCGGGAAATCGACGCCGGCGGCTGCATCGTCGCACCGGGCTTCGTCGATCTGCACACGCACTACGACGCACAGTTGTTCTGGGATCCCTACTGCACCTTGTCCGGCTGGCACGGGATCACCTCGGCCGCCATCGGCAACTGCGGCTTCGGCTTCGCGCCGGTGCGGCCGGAGGAGCGCGAGCGCTCGATGCTGACGATGACGCGCGTCGAGGCGATCCCCTACGCCTCGATGAAGGCCGGCATGCCCTGGGACTGGATCACCTTCCCCGAATTCCTCGACAGCGTCGAACGCGCACCGAAGGCGATCAACCTCCTGCCCTATGTGCCGGTCGGTCCGCTGCTGGTGTGGGTGATGGGCATGGAAGCGGCGAAGGCCGGCAGGAAACCGACCGAGGCCGAGCACGCGGAAATCTGCCGGCTGTTCGAGGAGGCGCTCGATGCCGGCGGCTGCGGCTGGTCCGCGCAGCGCCTGATGCCGACGGGTCCAGCCGCCGTGCAGCTCGACTACGACGGTACGCCGATGGTCACCGACGTCATGCACGACGAGACCTGCGAGCGTCTCGCCGCCGTGCTCGGCCGGCGCAACGAAGGCTTCATGCAGATGACGATCTCCAGCAGCTCGATCGAGCACGATCGCGCGCACATGGAGAAGCTGTCGGAGCTCAGCGGCCGCCCGCTGCTGTGGAACGTGGTCCAGGTCTACGATCATCGGCCGGAGATCCATCGCGCAGGCCTGAAGTGGCTGAACGACTGTCACGCGCGCGGCGTGCGCGTCTACGGCCAGGGTCTCACCACCGATGCCGGCTACGGCTTCACCTTCGAAGATTGGAACCTGTGGGACGAGCGCCCGGCGTGGCGCGAGGCGACGGTCGGCACGGTCGAAGAGAAGCTCGCCAAGCTCGCCGATCCGGCGCGGCGCGCGGCGCTCAAGTCGCAGATGCCGATGCTCGTCACCGTCGGCATCCCGCAGCTCGTCGTCACCGGGCCGGCCTCACCGGAGACCGAGCAATACCGCGACATGATGGTCGGCGCGATCGCGGAGCGGCTCGGCAAGCATCCCGTCGACGCGATGCTCGACATCGCCGTCCACGACAAGCTGAAGACGGAGTTCTTCGCCGCCGGCACCAACACCTGGCCCGGCTACATGAAGGAAATCGTCGACAATCCCTATGTGCTCTTCGGCGTGTCCGACGGCGGCGCGCACACCAAGTTCCTGACCGCCGGTCGTTACCCGACGGAGACGATCGTCAAGGCCGTGCGCGAGCACAGCATGATGAGCCTCGAGGAAGCGCACTGGCGCCTGTCCGCGCTGCCGGCGATGGTCGCGGGCTTCGAGAACCGCGGCATCCTCCGCCGCGGCGCGCCGGCCGACCTCATCGTCTACGACTACGAGAAGCTCGAAGTCCTACCCGCGCAGATCGTGCACGACCTGCCCGGCGGCGAATGGCGCCGCATCCAGCGCGCGCAGGGCTATCGTTACGTGCTCGTCAACGGCGAAGTCACAATCGAGAACGATCGCGAGACGAACACCTATTCGGGCAGGCTGCTGCGCTTCGGCCGAGGGAAACTGGCCGCCGCGGCCTGATCCCGGGTTACGCGCTACACGCTACACCCGGGCTGCGAATTGCCACAGAGAACACCGAGAACACAGAGGAAGACGAGAAGGGATTAATCGCGCGCAGCATATATTCAGCAGCCTTGCAGCCAGGCACGGCATCGAGGCGGGCACGGCCCACTCTCTCTCTCCCCTCTGTGTTCTCGGTGTTCTCTGTGGCAAAACCGGCCTGTAAGGCAACAGCCACGCCGAACCCCGGATCCCGGGTTACGCGCTGCGCGCTCCACCCGGGCTACGGGAATCATCGGCTACGAGACCGTCTCAGTGCACGTCAGTTCGTAGGTTGGGCTGACGAAGGAAGCCCAACGTGGGCGCCCAGCATTTGGAAAAGGACGCAATGCCGCTGAGCGGTGCTCGGGCGGAGCGACGGGCGGCACGCAGCGCAGACTATCCGTTGGGCTTCCTTCGTCAGCCCAACCTACGGCCTCCGTGTTCTCTGTGTTTCCGTGGTCGCGCGCAGCGCAATTAACTCCTACTCATCTTCCTCTGTGTTCTCGGTGTTCTTTGTGGCAAAACCGGCCTGCAAGGCAACAGCCACGTCGAACCCCGGATCCCGGGTTACGCGCTACGCGCTCCACCCGGGCTACGGGAATCATCGGCTACGAGACCGTCTCAGTGCACGTCAGTTCGTAGGTTGGGCTGACGAAGGAAGCCCAACGTAGGGCGCTCAGCGCCTAGAGAAAGATGCCCGCTGCGCGGTTCTTGGGCGGAGCGAAGGGCAACACGCAGTGCCAGCGCTCCGTTGGGCTTCCTTCGTCAGCCCAACCTACGGCCTCTGTTTTTGGATGGACACCATTTAGCTACGAATACACGGAGGACGATAAAAAATTGACGGGACCTTCCGTCATGCCTGCGCCCATCGCCGCGGTCGCGTTACGGAAGCGCAGGCTCAGTCAAATCTCTTCCTCCGTGCTCTCCGTGGCTAAATTCATTCGGCACATGAACCGGCACGGCGGTTGCGTAGCCCGGGTGCAGCGTAGCGGAACCCGGGATCCGAAGGCGTCGAGATCCCGGGTTACGCGCTGCGCGCTCCACCCGGGCTACGGGAATCGGCTACGAGCACCGTCTCAGCGCACCGTCAGCCCCGCGTAGTCGCCCTTCGCGCGCCACTCGGCGAGCATCTCGTAGAACTTGAGGCCGCCTTCGGGGTAGTGGCCCTGCAGGAAGCCGTCGTTGTTGCCCTTCGCCGCGCCTTCGGCGTTGTAGTAGCCGGGCGTGCAGTTCGCGAGGTAGTCCGTCATCGCGTTCGGCGCGGTGACGAGCTTCAGATACTCCTCTTCCGCCTGCAGCGTCGGTTCCATCGCCCGGTAGCCGCGCGCGTTCACGTCGGTGAACACGGCCGCGAGATGCTGGGCCTGTTTGTCGAGCTGGTAAGTGAAGTTCGGCGTGTAGCCCGTCTGCGTGAAGCCCATGTGGTAGAGGTTCGGGAAGCCGTGGCTCATGAGCCCGTGATAGGTGCGCATGCCCTTGGCCCAGTACTCGCCGAGCTTTCTGCCGTCGCGGCCGATGATCTCGAGCTCCGCCTGATGCGTATAGGTCGCGCGGCTGACCTCGAAGCCCGTCGCGAAGATCAGGCAGTCGAGCTCGTATTCGACGCCGTCGACGACCACGCCTTTCTCGGTCAGGCGATCGACACCCTTGCCGCCGGTGTCGACCAGCGTCACGTTCGGCTTGTTGAAGGTCGGCAGGTACTCGTCGTTGAAGCAGGGCCGCTTGCACCACGGCCGGTACCAGTGCTTCAGCGCCTCGGCGGTCTTCCTGTCCTTGACGATGTCGTCGCAGCGCCCGCGGACGCGATTGTCATGCTGGTAGTCGAGGATCTCGCCGAGCAGCTTCAGCTCCGCGTCCGTCAGGTTCGTCGCGCCCGTGCCGTCGAGCAGCTCGCCGAGCGACTTGAAGAGCTCGGTCCAGCCGTCGTTGACGAGATCCTCGTCGACCGGCACGCCGACGAGCAGCTTCGTGAAGTTGTCGTTGCGCTCCTGCTGCCAGCCCGGCTGCAGCGTCTTCCACCACGACGGATCGGTCGGCCGGTTGCGACGCTCGTCGACCGAGGACGGCGTGCGCTGGAACACGTAGAGATGGCCGGCGGTATTGCCGAGATGCGGGATCGCCTGGATCGCGGTCGCGCCGGTGCCGATGATGCCGACGCGCTTGTCGCCGAGCCTGTCGAGATTGCCGAACACCGAACCGCCCGTGTACTCGTAGTCCCAGCGGCTGGTGTGAAAAGTGTGACCCTTGAAGTCGCGGATGCCGGGAATGCCGGGCAGCTTGGGCCGGTTCAGCGAGCCGCTGGAGATCACGACCTGGCGCGCCCGGATGACATCGCCGCGATCCGTGGTGACGGTCCACTGCGCGGCCGCGCCGTCCCAGCGCAGCTCGCGCACCTGGGTCTGGAAGTAGGCGCGCGAGTAGAGATCGAAATGGCGGCCGATGCGCTGCGCGTGGGCAAAGATTTCCGGCTGCAGAGAGTACTTGTACGCCGGCATGAAGCCGGTTTCGTCGAGCAGCGGCAGATAGATGTAGGACTCGACGTCGCACTGCGCGCCGGGATAGCGGTTCCAGTACCAGGTGCCGCCGAAGTCGCCGGCGCGCTCGATGATGCGGAAGTCGCGGATCCCCGCGCGCTCGAGCCGCGCGGCCATCAGCATGCCGCCGAAACCGCCGCCGAGGATCGCGACCTCGATGGTCTCTTGCACCGGCGCGCGCTCGATGCGTTCGGTGACGTAGGGATCGTCGTTGTAATGATGCAGATCGCCGTCTGTGTCCTGATACTGCGCCGCGCCGTCCGGGCGCAGGCGGCGATCGCGCTCATAGTCGTACTTGCGGCGCATCTCGGCCGGATCGAAGCCGAGCTCCTCGGCGGTCGGGATACGGAACTTGCCGTCCTTCACGAAAGCATGGGGTTTGTTCATCACATCTCCTAGTCAGGCAGGGCTTGCGCTGCGCCGGTCGTCGCCGGATTGCGCCGCTCGAAGTGCGGGGCAGTATAGAGATTGCCGCACTGCACTCGATAGACGAGGCCGGCCCCGCCCGTAGTCCCGCGATGTCATTCTCTAATCCATTGGTGACATCCGGGCGCGGCATCGTGCGCCGGCGGGAGATCAGGCCAGCGGCGGCACGCGCTGGCGCCAGGGCGCGTCGGCCTCGAGCTGCGCGGCGAGGCGCAGGATCGTCGCCTCGTCGCCATAGCGTCCGACGAGCTGCACGCCGACCGGCAGGCCATCGGGCGTCCAGTGCAGCGGCAGGCTGATCGCGGGCTGGCCCGTCATGTTCGCGATCGCCGTGAACTTCGGCACATCGCCGATGCGCTGCGTGGCCTGCTTCGGCTGCGCGGCATCGAAGTCGAACCAGCCGTTCGGCTGCGGCGGCTGCGTCGTGGTCGGCGTCAGCCATACGTCGTAATGCGTGAAGAACGGCGCGATCTCGCGGGCCATGCGCTGCATATCCTGGATCGCGAGGAACAAGTCGGAGGGTCGGCGCGCCGCGTCCAGCGTGTACATCTTCCAGGTGTGCGCCTCGAAGTCCTGCGGCGTCGACTCGCGCCCGATGCGGCGGCTCCAGTCGCGCACTGCCCAGGCCACCATGGCGAGCCACAGCGTGGTGAAGATCTCGGTGAAGTGCTCGGCCGACACCTGCGGCGACGCTTCCTCGACGTGATGGCCGAGCGCCGCGCAGCGCCGCGCGGCCTCGCGCACCGCGCGGCGACACTCTTCGTGCACGGGCGCGGCGACGACGGGCGCGAGGCTGAACGCGATGCGCAGCCGACCGGGATCGGCACCGACCTCCGCGGCGAACGGCCGCCGCGGCGGCGGGGCGACATAGGGCGCGCCGAGATCCGCGCCGGCCGTGCAGTCTAGGATCGCGGCGCTGTCGAGCACGGTATGCGCGACGACGTGCTCGCAGATCAGGCCCGCGCCGATGTCACCGTAAGCCGGGCCGAGCGGATTGCGGCCGCGCGTCGGCTTGAGGCCGACGACCCCGCACCAGGACGCGGGGCAGCGGATCGATCCGCCGCCGTCGTTCGCATGCGCGACCGCCGCCATGCCGGCCGCGACCGCTGCCGCGGAGCCGCCGGAAGAGCCGCCGGCGGAATAGCCGGCGCGCCAGGGATTCACGGTAGCGCCGTAGAGCTCGGGTTCGGTCGTCGGCTTCGACGCGAACTCCGGCGTATTGGTCTTGCCGACGATCACGAAGCCCGCGCGGCGATAGCGCGCGACCAGCTCGCTGTCCTCGCGCGACACGTAGCTCGACAGGAAACGCGAGCCATCGGTCAGGCGCGTGCCGGCATACTCGGCGAGGAAATCCTTCAACAGCAGCGGCACGCCGGCGAACGGCGCTGCGCGATCGAGCGTGCGCAATTCCTCGCGCGCGCGCTCGAACAGCGGCAGCACGACCGCATTGATGCGCGGGTTGTGGCGTTCGATCGCAGCGATCGAAGCTTCGAGCAATTCCGCGGCGGACACTTCGCCGCGCCGGACGAGGGCCGCCTGTTCGGTCGCGCTCGCGCGCATCAAGGATTCCATGGGATCTCCTGCGCGCCGCTCACGCGGCGCCCGCGGCGGCGAGATAGGCCGCCTCGTCGAACTGGGCCGGATAGTCGAAGTCGCTGACCGTGATGCGCCCCTCGCGGATCAGCCGCTCCGCGTGCGGGCCGCGGTTGATCATCTTCAGCGGCGGCCGCTGCGCCTTCAGCGTCGCGCGCAGCGTGCGGGTCGCCGCCTCGTCGACTTCGTAGCGACGCGCGGGATCGCTCACCTCTTCCAGCACCACGCCGTAGTCCTCGCGCGCACTGCGCAGGCTCACCAGCCCGCGCTGCGCATCGAGACGCACCATGTCCGGCACGCGCGCGAGCGGATCTCCCCAACCGCCGCCGCCGGGGGTCAGGATGCGCACGACGTCGCCCGCCTTCACGGGGATCGCTTCGCGCTTGTAGAAGATCTGCTGCTCGCGCGGCGAGCCCGGGTTGATCACCGCGCCGCCCGAGCGCCCGGCCATGCCGCCGTTGACGCCGAAGCACGCGAAGATCGTGCGATACGACACCGTGAGGAAATGGCCGTCGACGAGGATCTCGACGTCCTTCAGATAGCCGAGGCCGCCGCGGAATGCGCCCGGGCCGCCGGAATCGGGAAACATGCCGACGCGGTGGACCCGCACCGGGAAACGCTGCTCGATGAACTCGCTGGGCAGGTTCTTCGAATGCGGCACGAGGTCGACGGTGTCCGTGCCGTCGGCGAAGGGCCGTGCGCCGGAGCCGGCGCCGAAGATCTCGCGATAGAGGAAATCCTTGCCGTCCTGGTCCTTGCCGAAGAAGCCGTAGAGCTGGATGCACTGCGAGTCGCCGACCATCTGGCCGCCGGTCGCCTTCGCCATCGCTGCCATGTAGGCGCCCAGCATGCGCAGCATGCAGTCCATGCGATCGGCGCCGGCCGCGGGATACTCGGCCGACAGCACGGTGCGCGGCGGCAGATAGGCCTTGAAGACGCGCGTCATGCCTTCGTTGACGATCATGCCCGGCACCTGCGCCTTGACGAAGCCGCCGAGCCACTTCGAATAGTGCCGCCCGTCCATCACCCAGTTCACGGGCCCGGGCACCTGCGGATCGGTGCCGGCGAAGTCGACGATGATCTTCTGCGGGTCCTTGCGCACCGTCAGCATCAGCTTGATCGGCCGCTCGAGATCGATGCCGTCGGTCTCGAGGAAATCCTCGCCGACGTATTCGCCGTCGGGGATGTGCGGCAGCGCTTCGTCGCGCACGATTTCCTCGCAGCGATCGATGATCCGGTAGAAGCCCGCCTCGACGACGTCCGTGCCGTAGCGCCGGCACAGCTCCTCGACGCGGCGCTGGATGATGCGCGTCGCGCCGACGAAGGCGTCGATGTCGCCGCGCAGATCGTCCGGATAGCGGCTGTTGCGCAGGATCACCTTCCACAGGTCCTCGTTGCGCACGCCGCGGGCGTAGAGCTTGATCGGCGGGACCTGGATGCCTTCCTCGAACACGGTCGTCGCCGTCAGGGACCAGCTTCCGGCCATCTTGCCGCCGACGTCGTTGCAGTGGCCGAAGAGCTGCGCGAAGCCGATCAGGCGGCCGTCGGAGAAGATCGGCACCACGACGCAGAAGTCCGGCAGGTGGCCGATCGTGCCGCTGGACTCGTGGATGTCGTTGTAGAGAAAGACGTCGCCTTCGTGGATCTCCTCGAGCCGATAGTAGTTGCGGATCGGATCGGCCGTCGCGGCCCAGGACACGCGCGTGACGCTGTTGCAGTCGACGGTGTTCAGCGACGCGCGATAGTCGTGCTGCTCGCGCACGATCGTCGACACCGCGGTGCGCTCCACCGCAGCCTCGCCTTCGTCGATCGCCGCTTCCAACGCCCATTCGAGGACATCCAGGGTCACGCTGTCGATCCTGTCCTTCAGGGCCTGGATGCGCGGCCAGTGCTCGTCGTCGCGCGTGAAGCAGGACTTGCGCATCGGCGCATAGGCCGCGGTGAGATACGGTGCCTCGTCGAAGATCTGCGGCGCTGCCGCCGCGCGCGAGCCGGTGTTGCCTTGCGCCATGGTCATGCCTCCCGATACGTTGGCCTCAGCACGATCTGGCCCGTCGCGTCGAGCACGGCCTGCCAGCCGGGCTCGACGACCAGGGTCGCGTCGTACTGCTCGATGATGCAGGGTCCCGCCATGCCGATGCCGATTGGCGCCAGCGCGCGTTCGTAGATCGGCAGCGGCACTTCGCCGACGCCGCGGAATACGCCGCGCCGCAGGTCCTTGCGCGCGCCTTCCCAGGAACAGCCGTCGCGCGTTTCCTGCGCGGTCACGAGCGGCGGGAAGAGACCGAAGCCCGTCGCCCCGATGTTGACGATCTCGACCGGGTGACGGCCTTCGTACTCATAGCCGAAACGATCGTCGTGCGCGCGATGGAAGGCCTTGATCGCGTTGCGCACCGCGGCCTCGGTCAAGGTCGCGTCCAGCACCGTGACGGGCACGCGCACCTCGTAGGCCTGGCCGGCATAGCGCATGTCCGCGAAGCCGGTGACGGCGGTGTCGGCGCCGCGGAAGCCTTCCCGTGCCAGATCCGCGACCACCTGCGCGTGGAGGTTCTCGTACTCGCGGATCAGCCGCGCGAGGTCGAGGGTATCCTCGCGCTGCACGTCCGTGATCACGCGATCGGAGCGGACGTTCGTCGACAGCAAACCCTCCGCCGAGGTGACGCCCGGCGACGGCGGCGACACGATCGTGCGGATGCCGAGCGCCTCGGCGACGAGGCAGGCGTTCAAGCCGCCCGCGCCGCCGAAGGCCATCAGCGCATAGTCGCGCGGATCGCGCCCGCGCTTCACGGACACGACGTTGATGCCCTGGGCGATGTTGTTGGTGGCGAGATCGAGGATGCCCATCGCGGCGTCCTCGATGCCGATGCCGAGCGGCGTGGCGATGTGCTCGCCGATCGCGCGTCGCGCCGCGGCGGCATCGAGACGGATCGAGCCGCCGAGTAGATAGGGGGAGACGCGGCCGAGCACGAGATGGGCGTCGGTCAGCGCCGGCGCCGTGCCGCCGCGGCCGTAGCACACGGGCCCCGGCTGCGCGCCCGCGCTCTGCGGCCCGACGCGCAGGCTGCGGCCCGCCGACAGCCACGCGATCGAGCCGCCGCCCGCCCCTACCGTGTGCATGTCGATCATCGGCGCCTTGATGTTGTAGATGTCGATGCGGCCCTCGGTCAGCATGTGGGGCGTGCCCTGATCGATGAGGCAGATGTCCGTCGAGGTGCCGCCGATGTCGATCGTGATGAGATTGGGGTAGCCCGCGGCCTTGCCGTAGTAGCAGGCCGTGACGATGCCCGCGGCCGGGCCCGACAGGACCGCGGCGATCGGCTGCGGCGCCATCTCCGATGCATGGATGATGCCGCCGCTGGACTTCATCACGTACAGCCGCGCGTCGATCTGCGCGTCGGCGAGGCGCGTCTGCAGCTTGCTCAGATAGCTCGTCACCAGCGGCATCAGGCCGGTGTTCAGGCAGGTGCTGAGTGTTCGTTCATACTCGCGGTACTCGCGGATGACGTCCGAGGACACCGAGACGAAGCACGCGGGATGCCCTTCCAGGATCAATTCGCGCGCGCGGCGCTCGTGCGCGGGATTACGGTAGGAATGCAGGAAGGACACCGCGATCGCATCGATGCCCATCGCCTTGAACTCGGCCGCGATGCCGCGCACGGCGTCTTCATCGAGCGGCGCGAGCTCGGCGCCCTTGAAGTCGAGACGGCCGCCGACCTCGCGCACCAGCTCCAGCGGCACGACGCGCGGCGGCTTCAGCCACCAGGTGATGTCGCCGAAATCGCCGGGCACGGTCTGGCGGCCTACCTCCAGCATTTCGCGGTAGCCGCGCGTGACGACGAGCCCGAGGCGCGCATAGCGCGACTCGAGGATCGCATTGGTCGCGACGGTAGTGCCGTGACTGATGAAGCTGACGTCGGCGGCGTCGACGCCCACTTCGTCGAGGAGCTCGGCGATGCCCTGCGTGAAGGCGCGCGAGGGATCGTCCGGCGTCGAGGAGGTCTTGCGCACGTAGCGCTTGCCGCTCGCTTCGTCGATGGCCACCACGTCCGTGAAAGTGCCGCCGGTGTCGACGCCGATTCGCCAGGCCATGGGTCCTCCCGAGTGCAGCAGGTCGGAAACGTCCGTGCGCCCGTGGATGATGGAAAATTCCGCGCCGTCGCGCCACCCCGCGACTGAGGGAGAGCGGACGCGATCGGTGCACCGTCCTACGAAGACGGCGCGCACCGGCGGGCCCGCCGGTGAATGCGCGCCGGGCTCGGACGGTTTCGTGGCCCGGCACGAGGGATACGCCGTTCCCGGATTGCGGGCGACGAAGACGTCCAGCTCGTAGGTTGGGCTTCCTTCGTCAGCCCAACCTACGGCTCCTGTGCGATTTCCCTAGCCCGTATATGAGCGCAGCGGGCTACGGCGCGATCGATGCGTGAGGATGCGAGCTGCAGATCTGCTAGTGGACGCGCGGCGCTTCGCCGCCCGGCCCGCCGAGCTCGCTCCAGCGCGATGCGGCGTCGAGTCGCCGGCGCTCGAGCAGCTCGGTGAGCTGTGCGGCCGGTCGCGCCTCGCTGACGAGGAAGCCCTGGATCTGATCGCAGCGGTGCGCGCGCAGGAACTCGAGCTGGGCCGGCGTTTCGACGCCTTTGGCGACGACTTCGAGGCGCATGCTGTGCGCCATCGCGATGACGGCGCGCACGATCGCCGCGTCGTCCGGACCCACGCTCAGATCCTGTACGAAGGAGCGATCGATTTTCACCTGGTCGAGCGCGAGCAGCCGCAGATTGGACAGCGAGGAATAGCCGGTGCCGAAGTCGTCGATCGCGACGCGCACGCCCAGCGCCTTCAGCTCCTGCACGAGCCCGGCGACGCCCTGCACGTCGCGCATGACGAGGCTCTCGGTGATCTCGAGCATCAGCAGCGCCGGATCGAGGCCGGTCTCCTGCAGGCACTCCTGCACCAGCGGCAGCAGGCTGCGCTGCGCGAACTGGCGCACCGAGACGTTGACCCCGACGCGGATCGCGAGCCCGCGCTGCTGCCACTCGCGAGCCTGCACGCAGGCCGTCTGCATGACCTGGGCGCCGATCTGCGCGATCAGATCCGAGCTCTCGGCGATGCCGATGAAGTCCTTGGGCGGCAGCAGGCCGCGCTCCGGATGCCGCCAGCGCAACAGCGCCTCCGCGCCGACGATCGCGCCGGTCGCGACCACCACCTGCGGCTGGTAGTGCAGCTCGAACTCATTGCGCTTCAGCGCCAGGCGCAGCTCCTGCTCGAGGGCCTGGCGCGCCCGCGCGTGCTGATTGAATTCCTCGTCGAAGAAAGCGATGCCGTCGGCGTC
The DNA here is from genome assembly GCA_035325705.1 of Gammaproteobacteria bacterium. Lineage (GTDB taxonomy): Bacteria > Pseudomonadota > Gammaproteobacteria. The sequence continues at coordinate 40,701 of DAOKZI010000011.1, read as the reverse complement.
GCGCTGCTTCACGCGATGGAGCGCGGTGTCGGCGTGCTGGAACAAGACCGGAGGCTCGTCGCCGTCGCGCGGAAAAAGACTGATCCCGACGCTGGCCGAGACGTGTATCTCCTGATCCGCGATGTGGTAGGGCCGGCGCAGCTCGTCGAGCAGCTTGCGCGCGATCGCGGCCGCGCTCTCCGCGCCGCGCAGGCCGGCGCAGATCAGCGCGAACTGATCGCCGTCCCAACGCCCGACCGTGTCGGCGTCGCGACTCTGCGTCGCGAGCCGTGAGGAGACGTCGAGCAGCACGGCGTCGCCGAAGGAATGGCCGAGACTCTCGTTGACGTATTTGAAGTTGTCGAGATCGAAGAACATCACGGCGACGATGTCCCCGCTGCGGCGCGCCGCGCCGATCGCCTGCGCGAGGCGATCGCTCAGTAAAGCGCGGTTCGGGAGCTGCGTCAGCGCGTCGTGCGTCGCCTGGTGATGCATCTGGTTCGTCAGCTCGACGGTTTCGGTGACGTCGGTCAGCGCGAGCACCACGCCGTGCGCGCGACCGCGATCGTCGCTGATCGGGCTCGCCGTGATCCGCACCACGTACTGATCGCCCAGCCGGGTCTGCAGCGTCGCATGCATCAGCGAGCGCACGGGTCGATTCTCGGCGACGGCCTGTGCGATCGCCTGCAGCAGCTTCTCGCGCTCCGCGCGCCGCGGCGACCAGAACACCTCGTCGATGTCCATCGCCTGCGCTTCGCGCTGCGGATAGCCGCTCATGCGCTCCGCCATCGGATTCATGTAGGAGACGCGGCCGTGGCGATCGGTGGACACGATCGCCTCGCCGACCGCCTGCAGCGTCGCGCGCGAGTACTCCTTCTCGATGAGCAGATTGCGCGCGACGTCTTCGATGCGCCGCCAACTCCACAGCGGGTAGCTGGCGAGCAGCGCGAGCAGCGCGGGCGCCGGCGCGATCCACAGATGGCCGACGCGCAGCGCGAGGACCGTGCCGGCGAAGACCGCGACGATCAGCGCGGCGCAGGCGGCGAGCGCGGCGCGCGGCGTCAGCCGCGGGAAGAGCAAGGCGGGAATGCTCGCCAGGGCGAGCAGCAGCGCCAGCCGCGGCGGCCAGGCCAGCGGCTCGATCCAGCGCTCCGCGAGCAGGTTGTCGAGAACGTTCGCATGCAGCTCGACGCCCGACATCGGCCGCTGCTCGCCGGACATCGGCGTCGACAGCGCTTCGCCGAGACCCGCGGCCGTCGCGCCGACCAGCACGTATTTGCCGCGCAGACTCGCGGCCACCGCGTCCTGCGACAGGACGTCGATGAAGGAGAGATGGCGGAAGCTGCCGGGCGGCCCGGCGAAATCGATCAGCACCCGCCGGTCGCGCACCCAGGTGCCGTCCGGGCCGGGCACGGCGCCGACGCGATCTTCGCCCGGCAGCGCCGCCCAGGCCCGGCCCTGCGCGACTTCGTCCATCGCGAGCGCGAGCGTCGGCCACACCGGCGAGCCGAGACCGGCCTTGAGATAAACGCTGCGGGCAATCGCATCGGCATCGAGCTCGACGTCGACGTGGCCGAGCTTGGCCGCCGCGTTCGCCAGCGCGGGCAGCGGCAGCACCTCGGCGAGCGAGCCGTGACGCGCGTCGAACTGCTCCGGGAACACCGGCAGCACGACGCGGCGATTCGTCGCGATCGATCCGGCCAGCACCGCGTCGGCGGCCGTATCGGGCGCCGGCGAGTCCTCGGCAAAGGCGATGTCGAAGCCGACGACGCGCGCCTCGTAGCGCGTGAGGCGATCGAGCAGCTCGGCGTGCAGGCGGCGCGACCAGGGCCAGCGTCCCAGCGCCTGCAGGCTCTTTTCATCGACGGCGACGATCGCGATCTGATCGGAAGGCACGCGCGAGCCACCACGGCTTCGACGAGGACGGCACTTCGATCGTCTGCGGCTTGCCGAAGGGCGCTTCGAAGCCGTCGGGATAGATCGAACGCACGCGCACGTAATAGGTGCCGCCGGGCGGACGCGGCACGCGCGCCAGCGGCTCGGCGGCGTCGATCGTGTGCAGCGGCTGCGCGAAGCTTTCTTCGCCGGCGATCTGCACCTGGTAGCGTTCGCCGGGCAGGCCGGCCGGCCAGCTCAGCGTCAGCTCCTTGTCGCTCACTTCGGAGGCCGCCTGCGGCGCCGGCGGCACGCGCCGGAACTGCTGCGGATCGCCGAAGGGACCCGGGCCCTCCGCGGCATCGATCGCCATCACGCGCCAGTACCAGTCGCCGAGCGCGAGCGCGCTCGCGGGCTCGTAGCGCGTGTCGCCGAGCGCGGCTTCATCGACGACCTCGGTGAACGCGCGGTCGCGCGCGATCTGCAGCCGGTAGCGGGAGATGCCGCCGACCGCGGCCCATTCGAACACCGGTCGCTCGGCCATCACGCCGGCCTGCGGTGCCGGCGCGCTCGTCAGCGGCGGCGCCGGCCGCGCATTCAGCGTGAAGTCGCGATCGGCGTTGCGGCCTTCGAGCTCGCGTGCATCGATGCCGCGCACGCGCAGCCGATAGTCGCCGTCGTGCAGATCGATCGCGCGCAGCAGCGTCGTGCTCGAACGGCCGTCGAACAGCGGCGACTGGAAGCCGGCCGGCCCGGCGATCTGCAGACGATACGCCTTGGCATCAGTCTGGGCCGGCACGTTGAAGGCGATCGGCACGCGCTCGACGACGGCCGGCAGGCCTTCCAGCGACGGCGGCGGCAGCAGCGGCACCGGCGCGGTAGGCGCCGCGGACGCCTCGGTCACGGTGCCGTAGCCGGCCTCGACGCCGACTTCCCGCGCGCTCGCCCCGGCGACGCCGACCTTACCGCCCAGTACTTCGGTGCGCGTCGCTTCGGTGCTCGCATTGACGCGGAAGTCGGTGCCGCGCACCGAGGTCACGGCCGACGGCGTCGTGATTTCGAAGCGGCTCGGGCTGTCGCGCAGCGGCTGCACGAGGTTCTCGGTGCGGCCGCGCAGAAGCTCGACGCGCGTGTCGAGGAGATCGGTGTTCTCGTAGGCGGCGAGATCGGCCATGCGCAGCTCGCTGCCCGCGTGCACCAGCATGCGCGAGCCGTCCTTGAACTCGACGGTCACGTTGCCCGCTTCACCGGTACGCACGACGTCGCCGGTCTTCAGCACCGTGCCGGTATGCAGCGCGTGGACCGCGCTGCCGCTCGCCGCCAGCAGCTCGGCGTTCCCCTGCACGGCGGCGACGGTCGCCGTCACCTCCGCGCGACGCAGCCAGTCGACCGGAATGCGCAGGCGCGTGCCCGGCGGGATGTGCTCCGGATCGGCGATGTGATTGTGCGCCTGGATTCTCGGCCAGTATTGGATGCCGGCGAGCAGGCGCTCGGTCAAGCTCCACGGGTTGTCGCCCGGCTGCACGGTGTAGATCCATTCGGCGGCCTGCGCGCCCGTGCTCGCGAGCAGCACGACGAGGAGCGGCAGCAGACCTCGGTTCGCTTTCATCTGGAATCGTCCTTGTTGGAATTATCGTCTCCGCCCGCGACCCATGAACGGGCGACCGGCCCCGCGCCGAGGAGCCCTGCCGGCCGGCTCAATGTACGCGATGCGCCGGGCCCTGGGTACACCGGACGGCGGGGGCGTGAAGCTCGTCGCAGCGACATATCCCCGCTTCGGGATAGCCGAAGTTTCGCGCGCTCAAATCGACTTTTCTCGAAGCTCGGCGCCGCCAGAATGCACGCCGTGCGGCGTCCTGCCGGGACGCTGCCGTCAACTTTGGAGAAATCGATGAAACGAATCTGGCTTTTCCTGCTCACCAACCTCGCGGTGCTCGCCGTCATCGCGGTGAGCTTCCGTCTTCTCGGCCTGGACACCGCGCTCGCACAGGGCGGCGGCTTGAACCTCGGCGCGTTGCTCGCAATGTCGGCGGTGATCGGCTTCGCCGGTTCGCTGGTCTCGCTCGCGATGTCGAAGTGGTCGGCGAAGCGCATGGTCGGCGCGCAAGTCATCGCGCAGCCGGCGAACGCGACCGAGCACTGGCTGGTCGAGACCGTGCGGCGTCAGGCCGAGCGCACCGGCATCGGCATGCCCGAGGTCGCGATCTTCGATGCGTCCGAGCCGAACGCCTTCGCGACCGGCGCGCGCCGCGATCACGCGCTGGTCGCGGTCAGCACGGGGCTGCTCGCCGCGATGTCGAAGGACGAAGTCGAAGCCGTGCTCGCACATGAAGTGAGCCACATCGCGAACGGCGACATGGTGACGCTTGCGCTGATCCAAGGTGTCGTGAACACCTTCGTCGTGTTCCTGTCGCGACTCGTCGGCTACTTCGTCGACCGCGTGGTGTTCAAATCGGAGAACGAGCACGGCGCCGGCTTCTTCATAAGCTCCTTGATCGCGCAGCTCCTGTTCGGCGTGCTCGCGAGCATGATCGTGATGTGGTTCTCGCGCCAGCGCGAATTCCGCGCCGACGCCGGCGCCGCCGCCCTCGCCGGCCGCGAGCGCATGATCGCCGCGCTCGAACGTCTGCGCGATCGGCACGCACCGGCCGGCCTGCCGGATCAACTCGCCGCGAGCGGCATCGCCGGCGGCGCCCGCAGCGGCCTGATGGCGCTGTTCATGTCGCACCCGCCGCTGGAGGCGCGCATCGAAGCGCTGCGCAACGCAGCGCGTGCATAACTCGTAGCCCGGGTGCAGCGCGCAGCGCGGAACCCGGGATCTTCGACGAGTTCGTTGCGCCGATCCCGGGTTTCGCTACGCTGCACCCGGGCTACGAGGCGCATGCAGGCCTTTCTCGTAGCCCGGAGCGCAGCGAATCCGGGATCGGGCGCTGATGTTTCGATCCCGGTTCGACGAGATACACCGCTCCAGCGCACCTCGCTCACTGTGGCGCAGTACGCGATCGGCGCGATATCCGTCCGCACATCCCCGCTGCTAAGCTCCGGGCACACACCAACGAGCGATCGTCACCAGCGCCGCTGGCACAGACGCCAAGCGCCGGCAGTACAGGGAGGTCTTGAATGAATTCCGGCAGAGTCTGCATCGCGCTGGCGATGCTCGCCATGCACATCACGGCCAATGCCGCGGTGGTTTATCGCGAAGCCGACGACGGCGAGCTCTCGTCCAACGGCCTCGCCCCGACCGCGATCGCGATCGGCGCAGGCTCGAACCAGATTTTCGGACGCATGGGCGGTGGCGGCGGCGGTGCCGATCGCGACTACTTCGTCGTCACCGTGCCGACCGACATGCGGCTGACCGCGCTGAATCTGCTCGGCGAGACCCGCGTCATCGGCGTGTCCTTCATCGGCATGCAGGCCGGCAGCCAGCTCACCGTCAACCCGCTCGCGGGCTCGGCCAACGGTCTGCTCGGCTGGTATCACTACGGCGCCTCGGACATCGGCACCGACATTCTGCCGGCCATCGGCCGCGGCTTCGGCGCGAGCGGCTTCACGCCCCCGCTGTCCGCGGGAAGCTACGCGTTCTGGCTGCAGGAAACCGGCACCGGCAGCGTGACCTACGGCCTCGATCTGCAGGTCCAGCCGCTGCAAGCCGTGCCGCTGCCGAGTGCGCTGGGTAGCTTCGCGTTGGCGCTGGGGCTGCTGAGACGGCGTCGCTCTTCGTAGCCCGGGTGCAGCGTAGCGGAACCCGGGATCTTCAGAGCGCCGACACGCCGAATCCCGGGTTACGCGCTGCGCGCTGCACCCGGGCTACGAGTCGCCGTGGCAGGGCATCGAGCCTTGCATGCCACCGTGCTAGGCGGGCTTCATGAACCCGAGATCCGGCTGCGTGAAGTTGGCGAGGTTCGGAAAGATCGCGTTGAAGTCCGTGCCTTTGATGCCCATCCACTTGGCGAGCGTCGCGCCGTACTGATCCATCGAGTACTGCGGCACGAAACGGCCGGCACCGGTGTCGGCCGGACCGAACAGGGTGTCGCCCCAGTGCTCGCCGGTGTTCGCCGTGCTGTATGCGATCGGCGTGCCGTGCACCTTGCCGCCGTCGACCGCCCCGCCCATCACGATCTGGTCGCCCGCCCAGCCATGATCGGTGCCGTCGCCGTTGATGGTGAGGGTGCGATTGAACTCGGTGAAGGTGAAGGTCGTCACCGAGCTCTCGACCGCGAGCTCCTGCAGCGTGCGCTGGAAGTTGAACAGGCCGTTCGCGAGCTCGACCAGCAGCTCACCATGCCACTGCAGATGCTGGCTGTGCGTATCCCAGCCGCCGAGCTCGACGAAGAACAGTTGACGCCGCATGCCGACCTGCTGGCGAATCGAGATCAGCCGCGCCACGCTGCGCAATTGGCTCTCGAACCAGCTTTCGGCGTTGTACGGCGTGGTGATCTGCGGCGCACCCGCCAGCGCCGCGCGCATCAGATCCGAGCGCTGCCGGGTGCCGCTCATTGCGCTGGCGGCCTGGGCTTCCAGCGGATGCGCGTAGCTGCGCGCGAGGATCTCGCCCCAGCTTGCGGAACGGCCGGGTTCCCACGGCGGCCACGAGTCGCTGCTGAATTCTTCGAAGCGCGGGATGTCCTGACCGGGCTGGACGCTGAACGGCCGCGTGTTGAGCCCGGTCTGCCAATAGTTGCTGCCCGCGAGCGTGTAGGCGAGCGGAAAGGATTGGTTGACGTTGGCAGCGATCAACCTATCGCCCATCTGCCCACCCCAACCTGCCGCGATCGAACCGGGCCGGCGGATGAAATTTAGCTGGATCAGCTCGGTCTGATGGCTGTGCGAGTACAGCTCGTGCGGAATCTCGACCGCGCTGTTGCCCGTTTCGTAATAGTCGAACAGGTGCTGCGGCGCCATCGGCTCGAACAGGTTGCCGAGATTCGCGACCAGCGCGAGCTTGCCTTCGTTGAACAGCGTCCGCACTGGCGCGAGGCCCGGGTGGAAGCCGATCACATTGCCGGTGCCGGGCAGCAGGCTCGCCCGCGGGATCGCGAGTCCCTGGCGCAGGGCCGCGTACTCCGCGTAACGCGCGCTGGCATAGGGAACGAACGCGTTGTGCGAATCCATGCCGCCGTTGAGGTACACGCAGACGAGACTCTTGTAGTCGCTGAGGCCGCTGTAGTTCTCCGCGGCGAGCGCCCGCGACATCAGCGGCAACTGGGCCGCGAAGCCCAGCGCCGAGCCGGCGGCCAGGCGGTGCAGGAAGTCGCGGCGCGACACCTCGTTGCTGCCATCCATGGTCCTCGACCTCTTCACTTCTGCACCAGGTATTCGGGTGAATTGACGATCAGCTCGATGGCGTCCCGTACCTTGCCCAGCCGTCCTTCCGCCGAGCTCGGATAGATCGGATCCGCGAGTCGCGACAGCAGCGTCTGGCGCAGCGCCGCCGACATCGACCCGTTGGTCAGCAGCAGATCGAGACGATCGACGAGGTTTGCCGGCTGCGTCGCGAGCGACAGTTCGGTCGACAGGTTCAAATAGGTCCAGTAGCCGCCGCTCTCCGCGTACTCGACGTGGAAGTTCAGCAGATTGGTGGACGCCATCACCGTGTTCTCGGTCCATAGCTGGAATTCGGGCGCCGTCAGCCCGGCGCTCGCGATCGGCCCCGCCGGCGCGTAGTCCGGCCGGAAGAAGTTGAACACCGACGGCGAGCTCAACACGTTCTGACCGATGTCGGCATCGATCCCGCGCAGGCCGCGGCTGCTCGGCGTGTTGAACACCGCTACCGTTGGCGGCACGTCCCAGTCGCCGCCGGGCACCGGCCGCGCGCCGAAGGCGCGGAACAATTGCGTCATGCGCAGCACCGGTTCGCGCAGCTTGCCGAAGCTCGGCACCGCGGCCGTGCCCTGGCGGGCTTCGCGATCGAGCAGGATCGCGCGCAGCACCGCGCCGAGATCGCCGCGGACGCCGCTGCCGTTGTCGTTGAAGACCGCGGCGACCCGCGCCACATAGGCCGGCGTCGGATTGCTGGTCGTGAAGCGCTTGATGAGCTGGCCGGCGAGGAAGGGCCCGAGGTTCGGATGCGCGAACACGTTGTCGAGCGCCGCGTCGAGATCCTGCTGTGCGCTGCGCCCGCCCGGCAGGCTCACGTTCTGCAGCAGCAGCTTCGACGCGGTGTCGTGATAAGCCGCGACGGGCACCATCTTCACCGTGCGATTGCCGTTGCCCTGCCACTCGTCCCACGGGATGTTCGCGAAGTTCCAGCCGGTGAACACCCGCGCGAATTCCTGGATGGTAGTCTGATCGTAGGTCGGGATCGGCTCGCCGAAGGCATCATGCTTGAGCGTGCCGTCGGCATTGAGCTCGTGGACGCCGAGCGTGAATAGCTGCAGCAGCTCGCGGGCGAAGTTTTCGTCCGGCCTGACGTTGCGCTCGGGATCCGCCTTCTGGTTGCGCAGCATGCTGAGATAGAGGCCCATCGCGGGATGCAGCGCCACTTCCTCGAGCAGCTCGCGATAATTGCCGAAGGCCAGCCTGCCGAGCAGGTCGTAGTAGCTGGCCAGGCCGAAAGCGCTGTCCGCCAAGTTCGGTGACTTGTCCGAGACGACCAAGATCTGGCTCAGCGCGAAGGCCATGCGCTGGCGTAGCTGGTCCTGCCCCTGAACGGCACGCAGCCACCACACGTGGCGGAAGTAATCGCGCCAGGTGTCGAGGGTATCCGCCAGCGGCGCCGGGCACTGATCGAGCGGCAGCGGCGGCGGCACCGTCGTCGTGCACCAGGTGTAGTAGTCCGCGTACATCGACCGGCTGCCGTTCAGATACAGGGTGCGCGACTTCGCGATCTCCTGATCGATCCACGCGCCGTAGTCGTTCAGAGTCTGCAGCCGGGAGATCTCGGTGGCGGTCGGTCCGAAGCTCGCCTGCGTCAGGAAGCGTGCCGCCTGCTGCGCGGTGATGGGTTCGCCGGGCACGGCACCGGGACCGGGCGCTTTGCCGAAATAGGCGCGGAGGATGCCGACGTCGACGCCGTTGACGACCTTGTCGCCGTTGAAGTCGGCGAGCGGGCCGGCCGAGCCGAACGCGGCTCGAATCAGCCCGACGTCGATGCCGTTGGTGACGCCGTCGTTGTTGAGGTCGGTGTCGCAGCGGTTGCCGAAGCCGTCGCCGTCGGTGTCGCGCTGATCGAGGTTGGCGATCGCGCTGCAGTTGTCGAGCGTGTCGGCAACCCCGTCGCCGTCGGCGTCACCCGCAGCCCGTGCGGACTGCACGGCGAGCAGGACTGCGAGACTGCAGACGGCCGGCACTGCACGCAGCCGGATCCAGGCGTGAGCGCGCGGCGGCGCGCTCTTCGGCGTCTTCATCCTGCTCCCTCCTTCCGTGGGGGAAAATCCGGCGCGCGATGCTTAAACGCGGGCTTCGGGCTTCCGGCTGCGGAGGCGCAAGGCCAGTACTGCCAGCGCGCCGGGCATGAGACCGAGCGCGGCGGGCAGCGGCACCGGCGCGACGGTCACCGACGCGGCTTCGAAGGACAGATCGGTGATCTCGGCGCCGGCGGCCGTGGTCCACACGTTGCTCCCGCCGCCGCCGAAGCTGCCGAGATCGAGTGCGATCAGCGAGCTGCCGGCAGCGAGCGCGGTGAAGGCGATGCGCGCGATGGTGAAGCTGCTGTCGACGATACCGTTGAAGCTGTTGGTCGAGAGGTTCGTCAGCGTGCCGCCCGCATTGTCCAGCGTGCCCTTGCTGAAGAAGAACTGATCGCCGGGAAACAGCAGTTCGATGTCCGCCGCCGCGGCGATGCTCAACACCGCGGCATCCCACTTGAGATTGACGCCACCGCCGGCGCTGCCGGCGGTGAAATCGCTGCCGACGATGTCGAGGGTGAGACGATCGCCAATCGCGAGATCGTCGATCGCAGCCGGATCGAAACGGATGCTCGCGGCGGCGGCGAGCTGGCTGCAGGCCATACCGGCGGCGAACAGGGTGAGGCCCAAGGTGCGAGGCAGAGTCATATGAGGTCCTTTCCTGACGGTGATGCGTTGTTGTCGTCACGGTCAGTCACCGGATCGCGCTGCGACTGTCGGCGGCACATCCTTATGCTGACAGCCGGACGATGACACAATTCGTCACGCCTGGCGCCAGGGAAACCCGGAACTATTTCGCAGAAACCGCATGGATTTGCGCCTTCGCGCGCAGGCGACGCAGCGGCGAGGCCTGCCGCTCAGGACGCGAGCGTCACGAAGGTCTCCGGAAAGAAGCCGTTGAAGCGCGTCGTCAGCGCGTTCGAATACGCGCCGAGCTGAGCGATCTCGAGCCAGTCGCCTTCGCGCGCATCGGCGGGAAGCTGGAATTGCCCGGGCAGCACGTCGAGGCTGTCGCAGGTCGGGCCGTAGAGCGTGAAGGCCTGCGTGTCCTTAGCCGGCGTGCCGCCGCGACGGATGAGGCGCATCGGCATGCGCAGGCTCGACAGCGCCATTTCGGACAGGCTGCCGAAGATGCCGTCGTTCAGATAGAGCGCGTGCGCCTTGCGCAGTTGAATCTGCACGAGCAGCGAGCAGGCGTCGGCGACGAGCACGCGACCGGGCTCGGCGAGCACCGCGGTGTCCGGCGGCAGCGCGAGGCGGGCGAGCCCTTCGCGCACCTCCGCGAGATAGGCTTCGAGCGCGGGCACCCCGGCGCCGACGTACTCGGCCGGAAAGCCGCCGCCGACGTCGACCAGCGCCGGCGCGCGGCCGACGCGGGCGATGACCTCGCCGACCAGCGCCAGCGCCGTCGCATACGCGTCCGGCGAGCCGCACTGCGAGCCGACGTGAAAGGCGAGCCCGCCGCGACAGCCCGCGGCGTCGATCGTCCCCAGCAGGCCGATCGCGGTGTCGACGTCGCAGCCGAACTTCGACGACAAGTCGTAGACCGTGCGCGGATCGGCGGGCGTCTTCAGGCGCACGACGATCGTCAGATCGCGCGCCGGCGTCTCGTCGAGCAGCTTCGCGAGCTCGATGGGATGATCGATCACGTAGTGCCGCACGCCGTAGATGCCGTAGGCGGCCTGGATCGCCGCGCGCGATTTGACCGGGTGCATGAAATAGCAGCTCGCCTCGCCGTAGCGCTCGGCGACCGCCGCGATCTCGGGCAGCGAAGCGGTATCGAAGTGCCTGATGCCCGCCTCGTACAGCGCGTCGAGCACCAGCGGATGCGGATTGCACTTCACGGCGTAAAGCACGGTGCCAGGAAACAGCGCGCAGAAGCGCCGGACCTGACGGCGCAGCACCGTCGGCCGCAGGCAGTAGACGGGATAGCTCGGCAGCAAAGCGTCGACGACGTCTTCGACGCGCGCGAAGTGCTGGGGCATCGGCGATCGTTCCTCCATGCGCCCCGCGCGACATCGCGCGGCAGCCCATTATTGATGATTTCACGACGGATTCGAGTCACGGACGGGGGAATGCGTTCCGCATTCGGAATATTCGTAGCCCGGAAGGAGCGCGCAGCGCGGAATCCGGGGTCGGCGGCAATTGAATCGCCGAACCCGGACTCCGCTTCGCTCCTTCCGGGCTACGGCTGCGAGAGAGGAAAGGCGCGCGCGGGCGGCGGCGGATTCACGCCGCCGTCGCCCGCACCTATAGTGCGATCTCGGCGCGGCGATCCGCGCTGTCTCTTTCCCTTCCGCTTCGAGGTCTCCAATGTCCGACGCTTCGTCTCTTTCTCCACGTGCGCTGCGCGTCGCCGTCATCGGCGCCGGCATGGCCGGCATCCTGAGCGCCATCAAGCTGCGCGAAACCGGCTACACCGACGTCACGGTCTACGAAAAAGCCGATCGCCTCGGCGGCACCTGGCGCGAGAACACCTATCCCGGCATCGCCTGCGACGTGCCGGCGCATCTCTACACCTATTCCTTCGAATACAACCCGGACTGGAGCCACGTGTTCGCGCCGGGCGAGGAGATCCGGCGCTACTTCGAGCGCGTCGCGCGCAAGTATGAGGTGCTGCCTTCGATACGCTTCGGCGCCGAGCTCACACGCTGCGCTTTCGAGGACGGCCGTTGGCGCCTTCTCTTCGCAAACGGCATGCGCGAGGTCGCCGACGTCGTGATCGCCGCGACGGGCGTGCTGCATCATCCCAACCTGCCGGACATCCCGGGCCTCGCCGATTTCGCTGGCGCCTGCTTTCACAGCGCGCGCTGGGATCACGCGGTGCCGCTCGACGGCCGCCGCGTCGGCGTGATCGGCACGGGCTCGACCGCCGTGCAGATCACCTCCGCGCTGGTCGCGCGCGTCGCGAAGTTTTCGCTGTTCCAGCGTACGGCGCAGTGGATCCTGCCGATCGAGAACCCGGCCTACGGCGACGAGGAGCGCGCCGCCTTCGGCCGCGATCGCAGGCTGATCGAAGAGTTGCGCCAGGAGTTCAACCGCGCCGCGATCGAAAAGCTCGCCAATGCGCTGATCGACGCAGACTCGCCGGAGATGAAGAAGATCGAAGCGACCTGTCTCGCCAACCTCGAGCGCAACGTCCACGATCCGGTGCTGCGCGAGAAACTACGGCCGAGCTATCGCGCGGCCTGCAAGCGCATCATCTTCTCGCCGGACTTCTACGCCGCGATCCAGCATCCGAACGCCGAGCTCGTCACCGCAGCCATCGAGCGCATCGAGGCCGGCGGCGTGCGCACGCGCGACGGCCGCCTGCATGCGCTCGACGTGCTGGTGCTGGCCACGGGGTTCCGCGCCGATCGCTTCATCCGCCCGGCCCTCGTGCAGGGCCGCGACGGCGTGCTGCTCGACGATGCCTGGGCCGATCATCCGACGGCGTATCTCTCGCTGTCGGTGCCGGGCTTCCCGAACTTCTTCATGCTGAACGGGCCGAACGGCCCGGTCGGCAATTTCTCGCTGATCCAGATCGCCGAGCTGCAGCTCGCCTATGTGCTGCAGCTAATGGAGAAGCTGCGCAGCGGCGCTTGCCGGGAGATCAACGCGAGCCGCACCGCGACCGCGGCCTTCGACGCCGCGCGCATTGCCGCAGCGAAGAAGAGTATCTGGGCGACGGGCTGCAAGAGCTGGTATCTCGATCGCAACGGCGTGCCGGCAAGCTGGCCGTGGAGCTATGCGCGCTTCGCCGAGGAGATGGCGGCGCCGAAGCTCGAACACTACGAGCTGGCCTGAGACAGGCGCCGCGACCACAGAGCGACGCCCCGGATCTTTCCCGGCTCATGCGCCGCTCAATCCAGCCACGGAGAGCACGGAGGACACGGAGAAGAAATAGGGCCGTAGGTTGGGCTGACGAAGGAAGCCCAGCGTTCGGCGCCCGATGTTGGGCTTCCTTCGTCAGCCCAACCTACGGTCTACGGCCCTTCTCTTGTAGCCCGGATGAGCGCAGCGAATCCGGGATCGGGCGCCGGGTCACGCGCCTGCGTCTCGACAATCGCCGAACCCCGGATTCGCTGCGCTCATCCGGGCTACGAAGATTAGGCGCCGATGCTTCCGAATATCGTCCGTTGGGCTTCCTTCGTCAGCCCAACCTACGAGCCTATTCGACTTCACGGGACAGTCATTGAGTTGGCCCGACGCAGGCGTCGCGCCGCGACTGCGGCTAGCGCGATCGCGCACGCGATCGAGAAAGCGATCGGCGTCGCCGGCACGCGCTCGGCGTCCGGCACGGGCGCTGCGATCGGCGCATAGCGATGGATTGCACCGGCGCCGAGCATCGCGACGTAGAGCGCGCCGTCCGGCCCGAGGCGCAAGGACACGGGGCGCGAGCCCGCGTACTGCGCAAAGTCGGCGGCCGCCGTCGATGCGAAGCCGCTGCGCGCGGCGTTCACGGGCAAAGTGCGCACCCAGTGCGCGCTCGAATCACCGAACACGTAGCGCACGCCGCCTAGCGCGGCCTGCCAGGCCGCGGAATCGAGTGCGAGTCCGCCCGTGATCGCGCTACCGACGCTGTGGTCGTAGGCAAACGCGGGCGGCGTGCAGGCGCGCGAGGGGCTCATGCTCGCGCAGTTCAAGCCTTCGACCTCGCCCCAGTTCCGCGCGCCCTCGACAAAGGGATAACCGTAGTGCAGCCCGGCGCCGCCGATGGACAGCTCCTCGCTGCTCCCCTCGCCGACGTCGCCGATCCACACGCGCCCCGTCGCGGGATCGACCCACAGCCGCCACGGATTGCGCAGGCCCCAGGCATAAACGCGCGGATCGGGGGCGGCCGTGGTCCAGGGGCCGGTCGGGGACGCGCAGGCGGTGACGGCGGCAACGCCGACCAGCGGATTGTCGGCCGGCACCTCGCCGTTTAGCTCAACGCGCAAAATCTTACCGTTCGGCTTGTTCAGACAACTGCCGTACTTGTTGATCGGCGGCGACGCGTTCGCGCCCGTATCGCCGACGCCGACGTACAGCCGGCCATCGTGTATCCACAGCCCGCCGCCGTCGTGATTCGCCGGGCCTTCGAGCCCCGGCAGCCCGTTGGTCGCGCCGACGATCGGCGTCTGATCGACGATGAAGGTATTCGCAGCCGTCAGCACCGCGCGCACGACGCGATTCTTGTCGGCATTGCCGGGGCCGTTGGAGACGTAGAAGTAGAACGCGCCGTTGGCCGCGACCTCGGGATCGGCGACGACGCCGAGCAGGCCTTTCTCCGAGTCCGTATCGAGCGTGCCGCCGAGCGGATAGGCGAGCTGCACGAGGCTGCCGTCGGCCCGGCGGATCGCGATCTGGCCGGACTTGCGCGTAATCACCGCGCGCCCGTCGCCGGCGAAGGCGACGTCGGTGACCTGCGAGAGGCCGCTCGCCCACGCGGTGTCGACCGCGACCTTGCCGGCGAGCGCCGGTGCGAGGGCCGCGTACGCGGCGCCGGTTGCGCAGAGCAGCGACAGTGCGCAGAGAAGCTCGCAGAGGCGCTGGAAGCGTGATGACATCCTGTCGTTCCTCCCTGAGTGTTCGGGATGGGCATCCTTTCGTAGCCCGAATGCAGCGTAGCGGAACCCGGGATCCCGATCGAGGCGATACGCCGGTCCCGGCTTACGCGCTGCGCGCTCCACCCGGGCGACGAAGACGCGAGCGGCGATGACGCCGCCACTGCCTTTGGCACGCGGGACGACAGCCGGGCTACACTCGGCACGCGCTCAACCAGCTCACTGCCGATGTCAGCTTCCGTGCCTCACACCGCAGGATCGCCACCGCCCGCCTCGATGCTCGGCTTCGCGCTGCGCATGCTGGTCTGCTACGGCCTGTTCCACGCGCTGTATTTCTGGATCCCGATCGAGGTGCTGCACGATAAAATCTATCCGCGCCTGTTCGGGCAGCCGGCGGTGGCGATGATCGATGCGTTGCAGCCCGCCGAAGCCGTGAGCGCGCAGGCGAATCGCCTGAGCTCTCCGCGCGCCGCGCTGGAGATCGTGCGCGGCTGCGACGGCTCCGGCGTGCTGTTCCTCGTGTGCGCCGCGGTGCTCGCCTTTCCGACGAGCTGGCGCGCGCGCCTGGCGGGCGTGCTGTTCGGCGCCGCGCTGGTCTATGCGTTGAATCTGCTGCGTCTCGCGGGCCTCTACTTCGTCGCCGCCTATCGCCCGCCGTGGTTCCTGCCGCTGCATACCTATTTCGTGCCGACCTTGCTGATCGTCGCGATGGCACTTTTCTATCTCGCCTGGCTCGGCTGGGCGGCGCCGGCCCGGCCCCGCTGAGGTGCTGCGCGCGGCCGCCTTGCGCCTCTGCGCAGCGTGGGTCGTGTGCTCGGCGCTGGGCTTTCTCTTCGGCGATACGCTGCTGCGTGGCGCGACGCCGCTCTTGTCCGCGGCCGTGCATTGGATCGCGCCGGAGCTACAGTCCGGTGTGAGCCTGATCGACGACGGCCGCGGCGGCACGCAGCTCTTGCTCGATGCGCGAACCGAACAGCCGCTCGCACTGGGCGACGGACTCGTCGTTCCTGTCGGGCAAGCGCTGCCTTCGCGCGCCAACGGCGTACACGTGCTGGTGCCGCTCGTGATCCTGTGCAGCGCGCTGTTCACGCTGCCGGCACGCGACCGGCGCGAGCGCGTGCTGCTCGTGGCTTCGATTCTGCCGCTGGGCCTCGCCGTCTTGCTCGTGACGGCGCCGTTCCAGCTCGTCGGGCTGATCGAGCTGGCGCTGCAGGACTACGCGAGCTCGCACGGCGTCGCGCGCGCCGATCCCTTGAGCCTGCACTGGATGCTGTTCCTCGAGAGCGGCGGGCGCTGGGTGCTGCCGCTGGTGTTCGCGGCCGTGAGCTACGCGGGGGTGCGCCGTTTCGGCACAAGAAGGCTCACGTAGCCCGGGTGCAGCGTAGCGGAACCCGGGATCAGTCGTCAGCGCGAAGCACCCGATCCCGAGTTACGAAAAGCCGGACAAGGAAAGCTCGATCGTAGCCCGGATGAGCGCAGCGAATCCGGGATCGGGCATGAAGGACTCCACCGACTTTCCAAGAGATGTCGAGCGCGCACCTGAACGGAGTGCCTCAACCGGCCTTCGATCCCGGATTCGCTGCGCTCATCCGGGCTACAAGAATCGGACGCGCCGACCGGTAGCCCGGAAGGAGCGCGCAGCGCGGAATCCGGGTGACGGCCGCAGGCCGTTATCGGCGCCGACAGCTTGCATGCAGTGCCGATCAGCTGCTGTCACGCCGTGCCGGCGGCGACCCGGATTCCGCTGCGCTTCTTCCGGGCTACGGCAGCCGAAGCACGAACGTGCAAAGATTCTCAGCGCGCGATGCCCTTGCCCGTGCCGCCACCGACCGGCGTCGAATACGGCCCGGCGCAGGTGTTCTGCGCCGAAGTGCCCGGCCGCACGTGCGACAGCGGATTGATCGGCGCCGCCGCGTTCGGCGGGAAAGTCGGCGTGCCGCGCGCGGCATAACCCGCGGCGCCGAAAGGCTGCTTCACGAAAGGCAGCGCGTCGACGTTGCCGACGTTGGTCGCCGTCGAGAGCTGCGAGACGATCGCGGCCCAGGCGCCGTTGGCCGCGCCGATGAAGCCCGCGTTTGCCACGTTGACGAGATCGTTGACGTTGCTGCGCCGGACCGCGACGAGCTCGGCAAAGTTGCCGAGATTGCCGTCGAGCGTGTGCGCCAGGGTCGGCGCCACGCCGTCGATCTTGAGGAAGCGATAGTTCGACTTCAGATCCGCGTTCTTCTCCGTGCTCTGGTAGCCGACTGCCCACACATTAGAGGCTGCATGCGTATTGAGGCAGGCTTCGACGCCGTTTGCGCTTTCGCTGCTGTTGATCGAACACAAGGCACTATTGCTGCAGCTACCGGCCGACACCGCTACCGAGCCCAGGCCGCAATTCGTGCTGAGAAAATGCATGCTGGTCACCGCGTGGACGCCCGAGCCGCTGTTGCGGCGGCATAGACTGATGGCGCCGTTGCCGATACCGGCGTAGTCCTTGCCGGCAGTGCGCGAAGCGAGCGTGTCCGCGGCGTTCGGTCCCGCCCAGATGCTGTTGCCGCTGGTGAGGTCGCGTGCGAGCAGCGAACGCACTTCATCGCGCGAAAGGATCGGCATGCATTTTTGAGTGTCACCACGCATGTGCCGCGCCGCCGGAGCGTTCGCCGTATTGTTCGCTACGCCGGCATCCGTCTCTAGCGTCTCGTAGCTGTCCTTGATGCCGTTCGCGCCCGCGATGCGCAGATGCGGATTCGCCGGATCGGGACGCGTCATGTCGGAGCCGCCGGCCGGATCGGGATTGCAGTCGCTGGTCGAAGGGAAGCGCACGGCCTGCAGCGCGCGGTAGAGATCGGTCGTCGCGACGAAGCCCAGGCCCAGCGAGGCGATCGGCTGCACCGTGACCGGACTCACGTTGAGGAAACTCGCACCGCTCGGCGCGAGCGCGCTGGTAAACGCCGTCGGCTCCACGTCCGAGATCGCGAAATCCGGCACGAGGTTCGCGAGCGCGGCCGTGCTGCTGCCGCAGTTCGAATATTCGGTATAAGTCTTGGTGCCGGCCTGCTTGGAGACGCTCGCCGTGCAGCCCGCGAAGCCGACGTTCAGAAAGGGCAACATCGATTTGCCGTCCACGGCGACGACGCCGGGGCCCGAGCCGCCCTCGTTCTTGCGGAACAGCACGTTCTGCCCACCGACCCTGCATGCGACGTTGAAGTGCGGCGTGGCGCCCCCGTGGATCAGCACGTCGACGGGCTGGCCGGTCTCGCAGACGTCGCGGATCAGCACATGGCGCAGCGCCGTCGACGATGAGGACGAGCCCGCGATCACCATCTGGTAGGCGGCAGACACGGCACCGGGATCGAAAGCCTGCGAGGCGAAGGGCGCAAGCGCCAGCGCGGCGGCGAGCAGCAGCGAGTTTGATCTCATGCGCGAGCTCCTCTCGAATTGGACCGAACGCGGAGGCAGCGCCGGCCAGCGACACGCGCCGCGTCCACGAGGCCTGCGCTCAACCGCGCCGGCGGCGAGCGACGCCGGCCAGCGCCAGCACGCCCGAACCGAGCATCCACGCCGCGGCCGGCACCGGGACCGGCGTCACCGACGAGGTGAACGTCAGCGTGCCGTCGGCGGCCAGGCGGAAGCTGCCGAGCTGTTGGGCGAGAGCGGGCAGCGCGTTCGAGCCCGGGAGCTGCGGGTCTTCGAGCAGCGGCGCTTCGACCGGTCGCGAGGGATCCTTCTGCAAGTAATAGAACGCCAGCGCCGTATCGAGGCTGTCTGCGGTCGCGTCCTGCTCTGCAATGAGGTCGTTGTGCCAATTGGATGGCGACATGAAGAAATGCGCTTGCCCCGCGGTGGCCGTCAGCACGCCGTTGTCCGGAATGCCGGCAGCGGCATTGTCGCTCAACCACTGCGCGTTGGACTGGACTTGGAAGCCTAAATTGCTACCCAAGACGTCGTTCACTGGTCCATCAATGGTAAGCACGATGCCGACGTTGGTTGGCACGTTCCCAGTGAGGAGTAAATCTCCATCCAGCGTCCCCACATTCGCCACCCCGAACACCTGCCACTGCGCGATCGCCGCGCGCTCCGGCGTGAGAAAGGCACTGACTTCACTGTTCGACAGGCTAAACGAGGCGCCGCCGGCCGACAGAGTCATGATGTCGTTGAAATTCAGATCGCCGTTCGCGGCGTAGCCGGCGATGCTGCCCGACAGATCCCACACCAGCGAGTCATTGCCGGCGACGAGCGCCAGTACGAGATCGCCGCTGCCGTTGCCGGTATGAAAGCCGGTCGCGGCGTCGTCGAAGGAAAGTGCGAATGCATGCGGCGCAGCGGCGGCCAAGGCCAGCGCCATCGCGGGTGCCAGATAGCGGTTCATGCCTGATCTCCCGTGAATGTTTCTTGTCATGGAAATTCCATTTACTCCCGGCTCGCGGCAGCGAAACGAGGGAACGGCGCCCCTCGTCTCGCGCCTGCGCGGCTCAGCCGGCCCGCTTACGGCGCCTCAGCGCGAGCAGGCCCATGCCCGACAGCATCAAGGGCAGCGCCGCCGGTACCGGCACGGGCGCCGGCGCAAATCCCGCCAGATTGGTGAGGTACGGCGACTGGCCTTCCTCGCCGCCTTGGAACAGGCCGACGGCAGTGTCCATCAGCTTGAAGTTCGGCGCATCGGTCTTGATCAGATACCAGGCGGTGAACGGATTCAACTCCTCGACGTTGACGTCCGTGCCGAGATCGATGGTATCGGGGTCGGGCAGATCGGGATCGTCGGTCGAGAGGTGCGAGCCCGTCGTGCGGCCGGCGCTGTAGAGGCGCAGATCGTTGGGGGTCGCCGCCACCCAGGCGAAGCTCGCGCCCCAGCCCGTGAAGCCGCGGCGGTAGATGTCGTTGATCTCGCCCTCCTCCTCGAGATCCATCTCGATGCGGGAGCCGAATACCAGCATGCCGTCGTTCAGATCGCGCAGCACGATGTCGAAGAAGGTGCCGACTTCCTCCAGTTCCGTGGGATCGTCCTCGTCCGGCAGCGAGAACTCGGTGGCGCGCGAGGCGAGCACCACGAAGTTCGACGGCAGCTCATAGGTCAGACCGCCGTCGCTGGACGGGCCTTTGGGAATGAAGAACGGATCGACGTCGGGATTCTGAATGCCGAAGATACGGACGCCGTCGACGAATGCGGAAGCAGGAAGCGCGGCGGCGACGAGACCGGCGCAGAGCAGTGCCTGGGCTGCTTTTTTCATGATCGGGGACTCCTTCGTCCAGAAAATATTGTCGTTGTGTCTGACGATGGGCGACGCCGCTGCGGTCGTTCGCGTGTCGACAGTGGCTGCAGCGCGCTCGGCGCACATGCGACGCGGAGCACACTACGCTCTGAATTCTGGGCACAAGCCTCGCGGCAATCGTTAGGGAATTCTTCTCGGCAACGTGGGCGCTTTTTCATGCGCGGCAAGGAGCGTCGGGAAACTCCCGAGCCACCATTACGGAGTCCCGATTAGCGCGGGAGTTCTTCCTTGGCGCAATCCGCGGGCCTTGATTACCCTGCCTTACACCAACGCGCGATCCTCGCCTCCGGCGCCACCTCACGTCGAAGCCGGTCGCGTGCATTCGTCATACGCGAGCGGAATTCCGATTGCATGGCCGACGCTTCGAAGCCCTACCGCCGAGGCCGCCGTTTGCGCGCGTCCTGCGCGTGGCGCTCGCACGGGAATCAGCCTTTCCTCGAATCATCCGACCGCTATGGCCTCGATACGAAGCCGTATCGAGCGCTCTTCCTCGCCTGCTCGCTGTCGCTGTGTGCGATCGGCTCGGCCACCGCCGCGGACGGCGGCGCGGCGCGCGAGGATCTCGCCGCCGACGCGGGCGCGAGCGGCGAGGATGTCGACGAAAGCATCGAGATCACGGGCCAGCGCCTGCGGCTCGTGACGCCGCTGCCCGGCGTGTCTCTCGATGACACCCAACTGACGACCAATGCGCAGACGGCCGATGCCGCGCGCATCCGCGACTCGGGCGCCGTCAACACCACGCAGTTCCTCAACGAGCAGCTACAGTCGATCACCGTCGCCGACAATGCCGGCAATCCGTTCCAGCAGGACATCGTGTATCGCGGCTTTTCCGCTTCGCCGCTGATCGCGACGCCGCAGGGTCTGTCCGTGTATCTCGACGGCGCGCGCGTCAACGAAGCCTTCGGCGACGTCGTCAACTGGGATCTGATCCCGCTCAACGCGATCGAGGGACTCGCGCTGATGCCGGGCTCGAATCCGCTGTTCGGTCTCAACACGCTGGGCGGCGCGCTATCGATGACGACCAAGTCCGGCTTCACGGCGCCGGGCGTCGACGCGTCGGTGCTCGGCGGTAGCTGGGGACGCCATCAGGTCCAGATCAGCGCCGGCATCGGCGACGACCATCTCGGTGCGCTGGTTGCGTTCAATCGTCTGCGCGAGGACGGCTGGCGCGATGATTCACCGTCGGAGCTGAACCAGGTGTTCGGCCGCGTCGATGCGCGCGCCGGCTTCGCGTCCGCGACCGCCTCCGTGCTGCACGTCGACAACTCGCTCGCCGGCAACGGCCAGGTGCCGAGCGAGGACTGGCGCCGGCGGCCCGAGCAGATCTACACCGCACCGGACGCCGTCGAGAACCTGCTGACACAGGGCTGGCTCACGACGCGCTTCGATCTCACGGACCAGCTATCGATCTCGGCGATGGCCTTCCTGCGCGATTCCGCACAGCGCTCCGTCAACGGCGACTTCTGGGACGGCTGGAACGCCGCCACCAGCGGCCGCGTCGATGCCTGCGATCCGAACGGCATCGACGGCGTCGCCGACGGCGCCCGCGGCGACAACACGCTGGCCGACGGCGCGAACGCGGGCACCGGCCCCGGCATCCCGGGCTGCATTCCGAACGGCGTGCTCGGCCGCGGCACGACGGACCAGTCCAGCCACGGCTACAGCCTGCAGCTCAACTGGCTCACGGATCGCAACCAACTCGCGCTCGGCGGCACGATAGATTCGAACCGCGTCGACTTCGAGCAGAGCGAACAGCTCGGCGACATCGCGGCCGATCGCTCGGTCATCGTCGACCCCGAGCGCGCCTTCCCCTTCGACAAGGACGATCTCGCCGCCTTCGAGGCCTTCCTCGATCTGCAGACCTTTCTCGATCTGCACTTTCCGAACGATCCCGTCACCCAGCAGCTCTTCATCGACGAGATCAAGCGCGAGAACGGCGGCGTGCTGCCGACCGCGCCTTCGCTGCGCGTCGGCGATATTCTCTCCGCCACCGAGGTGCCGATCCTGCGCAACCGCCTCGACGGCCGGAACTCGGCGTGGGCGGTGTTCTTCTATGACACCCTCAACGTCCTGCCGAGTCTCAACCTGAGCTTCGGCGCGCGCTATTCGCGCACCCGCGTGTCGAACCGCGTGCGCGCCGACCGCCCGACGCCGCTGCATCAGTTCACGCCGGATCTGCTCGCGCGCCGCCAGGAGCGCTGCGGCGTCGAGGACGGGGACGAGAACGCGCGCTTTCAATGCACGGCGGAAACTTTCGAGTACCAGTCCTTCACGCCGTCTTTCGGCCTCAACTGGCAGGCGCGTGAGGGTCTCATGCTGTTCGCGAACTATAGCCGCGGCTCGCGCACGCCCTCGGCCATCGAGCTCGCCTGCGCCCGCGACAAAGGCATCGTCGATCCCGATGTCTTCCAGGGCTGCACGATCCCGACCGCGCTGAGCAACGACCCCTACCTGCCGCAGGTGCGCTCGACGAGCTACGAGCTCGGCGGCCGCGGCCTGCTGCGCGACACGATCGATTGGAACGTCGCGGCCTATCGCACGGATCTGTCGAACGACATCCTGTTCGTGTCACTGGGCATCGGCAACCGCGGCGTCTTCGACTCCTTCGGCCGCACGCGGCGTCAGGGCGTGGAGCTGGGGCTGGCGGGCGACGACGGTCGCCTCCGCTGGTTCTTCAACTACGCGTTCGTCGAGGCCACGTTCGAAGATCCTGCGACGATCATCAACCTCTCGAACAGCACCTCGCGCAAGGTACAGGGCGAGCTGAACGAGTTCACGATCCAGCCCGGCGATACGATCCCCGGCGTGCCGCGCCACGCCCTGCGCGCCGGTGCGAGCTGGACGCTGAGCGACCGCTTCACGCTCGGGCTGACCGCGATCGCGCAGGCGACTTCCTTCGTGCGCGGCAACGAGAACAACGATCACCGTCCCGGTGGCACCGACGCGGACGACAGCCCGCGGCCACGGGCGCGCCGTTACGTCGGCGACGGCGCCCTCGACGGCTTCGCGATTTTCAATCTCGACGCGAGCTTCGACTTCACCGAGCGCGTCGCGGCCTTCGTGCAGGTCGACAATCTCTTCGACAAGCGTTTCGCCACGGCCGGCACGCTGGGGCTGAACTCTTTCACCGAGTCGCGCTACGGCCGCCGCGACGCGAGCGGCTTCAATTACAACAGCAACGACTGGACGCACTCGCAGTTCGTCGGCCCCGGCGCGCCGCGCGCGGTGTGGGTCGGGCTGCGCTACGCGCACTGAGCGAGGCGCTCCCGCGACGGCTCGGAATTTTTCCGATGGCGAGCGGGATCCTCTCCCGTTCGTGCGCCGACGCGGCCGGATCTGCTGATGTGCGTCCGTCTGCTGTGGTCTACTCGCGGCACGCCCGAGCGTGCATGCCACTCATGAAAAAAATCACCCTGCGTCCGATCGGACCGCTCTGCGCCCTGCTGCTCGCTGCCGTTGCGCCCGCGGCCTCGGCGATTTATCAGACCTTGCCGGAACAAGGCAACCCCTTGCGCGTAGCGGGGAAAAATGAAGCTTTGGAAGATCTCATCAACGGCCTCAAGATTCCCGACGGCCCGATCGTGAACGGCAGTCTCGGCGCAGTCGTGAAGTACGGCCCGCCGCCGACCTATACGCAGCTTGCGAGCCGCACCAATACGCTGATCGTCAACGGCCAGAACGTCGGCACGCTGACGGACTTCGTGTTCCGCGACACCACCGACAACAACCTCGTCTTCGGCCTGCGCGTGGTGCTCGCGCAGACCGTGAACGGCGCGACCAACACTTTCGAGATCAACGATTTCTTTCGCAAGGGCGCCACCGGCTTCGAAGCCGCGGCCGCCTGGTCGCGCGCGTCCGACTCCGATCTGCGCATGTACGCCGCGGTCCGCTCGTCGGTGAAGTTCGGTCAGGGCACCGAGACCTTCGATCCGGACGTCATCAAGTTCCAGTCCGACATCAACACCTTCGAAGGCAATCCGC
This sequence comes from Gammaproteobacteria bacterium, assembly GCA_035325705.1. GTDB lineage: Bacteria > Pseudomonadota > Gammaproteobacteria. The sequence continues at coordinate 16,740 of DAOKZI010000011.1, read as the reverse complement.
GCTCCGGTTATTTCTTCGTCAAAATCAAGCAAAGACAGAGCAGCATCCCCGGGCAGCCCCCTGGCCCCGTGCCGTCGACCTTCAAGACGCTGTCCAACGGCCTGAGCGTCTACCAGGGCGGCGAAGAAGGCCAGCCGCTGCACGAGATCGTGATGCCGGGTTTCGTGCCCAGTACCCATCCCGACAACGACGGCGACGGCTACGATGCCAGCGTCGACTGCAACGACAACAATCCCGCGATCAACCCCGGCGCCAGCGAAGTCTGCGACGACGGCATCGACAACAACTGCGCGAACGGCGCGGATGAAGTCCAGTACTGCCCCGTGCAGGTGCCGTTCATGGACGACCGCGCGCTGGCCGCGCTCGGCGTGGTGCTCGCCCTGCTCGGGGCCGCCTCAGTGCGACGCCGCTTCCGCTGAGGTCTCGGCAGCCGCCGGCGGCGCGCAGACCGCCGGCACCACCACGTACACCCGCACGCCGCGCGGCGTGCGGGATTCGAAGCGGCAGTCGCCGCCTAGCGCCCGCGCCCGGTTGCGCATGCCGCGCAGCCCGAGGTGGGCCTTGAACGTTTCCGCTCGTCCCGCGCCGTCGTCGTCGACGACGAGCTGCACGGCGAGCGAGGCATCGTCGCCCGTCACCATTTCCAGACGCAGCTCGACCGCCGTCGCGCCCGTCGCATGCCGGGCGGCGTTGACCAGCGCCTCCTCTGCGATGCGATAGAGATTCGTCGCGGTCGTCGTGTCGAGCAGCACGTCGCCCGCCGCGTAGTGACATCGCCAGCTCACGGCGGGCAGGCGGCGCCGCCAGTCCTCGATCAGCTCCTGCATCGCGGTCGCGAGGCCCAGCTCGTCCAGCACCATGGGATGCAGATCCTTCAGCAGGCGGCGCACCCACTGCTGCAATTGTTCGACGAGCTGCTGTGCGCTTTCGAGCTTGCGACGCGGCGCCGATTCCACCGGCAGCGCAGCCAGTGCGCCGTGCAGATCGACCCTGAGCTTGAACAGCTTCGGCGACATCTCATCGTGCAGCTCGTGCGCCAGCGCCTGCCGCTCATTGCTCTGCAGCTCGACCAGATCGCGCGCCAGCCGCCGGTTCTCCGCCGTCGTGCCGTGCAGGCTGTCCGCCATCGCGTTGAAGCGGCTGTTGAGCGCCGCGATCTCGCGCACGGCCGGCCCGTGGACGCGGGCGTCGAGGTCGCCGTCCTGAAGCCGCTGGAGCGCGGCATCGAGCGCCGACAGCGGCCGCAGCCCACGGCCGACGGCGAACCAGGTGAGGCCGCAGACCATCAGCGTGGTCAAGGCCAGAAAGCCGAGCAGGATGCGCGCCTCGCGCCATTTCTCGAGCAGCTCGTCGTGCGCGACGGGCGCAAGGATCAGCATGCCGTAAGGCGGCGCCGGCACGCGCAGGATCACGTGCGGCGGCAGACTCGCCGGCAGCAGCAGGCGTTCGAACCAGCGCGGAACCTCCGCCGACGGCGTCTCCAGCGTCGCGATGTAGCCCGACCAATCGTCCGCCGTCTGCGGCCGATAGGCGATCCGGACGTGGCGCAGCGTCGACAGCGCATCGACCGCGCGTGCGAGTTCCGACCGCTGCGCCGGCGGCTCGACGCGACGCACGAGCGCCTCGGCGAGGCTGCGCGCGAGCGTCATGCTCGCCGCGATCTCCTCGCCGATCGCGTCCCGGCCCAGTTGCACGACGAAGACGCCGGACAGCAGCGAACATCCCAGCAACACGGCCGCGACCAGCACCACGACGCGCGTGCGCAGCGAGGCCGGCATGAGCGATCCGCGGCCGGATGCGGGGGTCGTAGGAAGCTGCGAGCCGGACGGCGTCATGTCCGGCGGAAGTCGAGCGCGCGCGTGCGCGTCGAACGCCGCGGCAGAACGCGCGCCGGCCGGCAGCCGCGGCCGCCGGCCGGCGCAAAGTGCAAGTGTTGGGCCGAGGAGGTGGATCCAATCGGCCGGTCGTGACCGTAGAGCGTGTCGGCATGCTCGATAACGGGCTTTGTCACCGATTCTGCTGTCGAAGCTCCCCAAGTTCCAAGGATTTGTTCCCGACTGTCGCCGCCGGCGCCGCGCCGGATCCGGCGCAAGCGAGGTGCTCGGGCAAAAGTGGAGGAAGACCCGGCGTCGCGCGGATCTTCAGTCGAGCCGCTCGGGCTCGGCCACGAGGATGCCCTCGCCGATCGCCAGGCGCACGAGCTCGGCGATGCTCTCGAGGCCCAGCTTCTCCTTGATGCGTCCGTAGTAGTTCGATACGGACTTGGGCGCAATCGAAAGGATGTCGGCGATCTGAGCCGCGGTCTTGCCGCTGGCGAGCAGGCGGAAGATGTCGAACTCCCGATCGGTGAGCGCGGTGAGCGGATGGTCTTGGCCGGTCAAGCCCGACAGCACGAGCGTCTGCGCGACATCGTGGCTGATGTGACGCTGCCCGGCAGCCGCGCAGCGCACGGCGTGCACGAACTCTTCCGGCGGGCTGGTCTTCGTCACATAGCCCACGGCGCCGGCCTTCAGGGCGCGCGCGGCGAAGATCGGATCGTCATGCATCGAGAACACGACGATGCGGGCGTTCGGCCGGCGATTCATCATGCGGCGGATCGCCTCCAGCCCGCTGACGCCGTTCATCGACAAGTCCATCACCACCACGTCCGGCGCGTACGCGACGAAGGCGCGGTAGGCCGCCTCGCCGTCCGCGGCTTCCCAGGTCGAGACGATGCCCGCCTGCTCGAGCAGCTCGCGGCAGCCCTTGCGGATGATGAGGTGATCGTCGACGAGCAGGACGCTTGGTTCTGATCCCGGTTTCATGCAGTGCTTCGTTCCCAAGTTCGAGCGCAGGAGCGGTCGCGAACGCGCCGGACGCGATCATGCCCAATCGAAACCGAATCGGCGCAGGAGTCCATCATCGATCCGACGGGAACTACGCCCGGCGTATCCCTCGGCGAGCACGTAGCCCGGGTGCAGCGTAGCGGAACCCGGGATCTTCTCCGCACCGCCCGATCCCGGCCTGCGAAGAGCCCGCGGCTCACATGACCGGCGGATCGGGCACGAAGGACTGCGGGAAGGGATTCGGCTCGGCGACCGCGGGCGGCGGCACGACGTCGCGAGCGATCAGCGACGACAGGCGATCGTAGTGGATCGCGATCACGGCCTGCGGCGTCGACGACGCGCGCTGGAAGCTCGTCGTCGTCACCTCCGAATGCAGGCGCTCGCCGTGGCCCGTGCCGAGGCGCGGGGCCGCCGCCATGCGCCCGTCGCCGGCGGATTCGCGCGCTTCCGCCGCCGATTCGCGCGCTTCCGCCGCCGATTCGCCGCGCGCTTTCGCGCGCGCCGTCACCGACGGCAGCGGCGCGACGGGCGGCGACACGTGCTCTTCGAACATCGCGCAGCCGATCGCGCCGACGTCCTGCGGCCGGCCCGTGCGCGCCGCATAGCTGTCGGGCAGCGCGGTGAAATAGAAGGCCGCCGCTTCGCTCAAGCTCTTGCGCCAGCCGTCGATCGTGACCGTGCGCCAGGCCTCGATCACATAGCCATTCTGGCCGTAGGCCGCGCTCTCCCCGGACAGGACGTTGATCCCGTCGACGGACACCACCGCGAGCAGGCGCCGCGGTGTCGTATTGCGCACGCGCAGCGCGTAGCGCGCGCCGGGCTCGCCCGCGACCCAGGTGCGGCCCGCGTGCTGCCAACTCGGCAGCGCGCGGCCGGTGGCGGCATCGACGATCTCGATCTGCAGGCCGCCCTGCACCGAGGCGGCGGCAGCGAACGGCGACAGACCGGCGAACAGCGCGAGCGCGAGGACGATGGCGCGCGCGCGATCGAGCGGCACGCAAAAAGAAATCGACATGGCGGGATTCCCTCTGGCGCCCACGACACGGGCGCGATGGAGCGTTCAACGGATGAGCGTGGCTCGCGGGGTTAGCCGCCGTCGAGCAGGAAGCGCAAATCCGCCGGCAGCGGCGGCGGTGACGGACGACGCGCGACGTACTCGCGGGCGAGCGCCGCGGCCGCGTCGCGCTCGCCGCGCGCGAGCAAAGTCCTGATCCTCGCGACGACGTCGGGCGCTGCGTCACGCGCAGCCGCGCCGGCGGCGGCGTCGAAATCGTGTAGCGCTTCGGCGCGGCGTTCGCGCGCGAGCGTCGGTGGCGATGGTGACGTCGGCGGCGATGGCGAAGACTGCGCGGCCGCTGCGGGCGGCGGCGCGACGGCTTGCGGCGCGCGGGCCGCGTCCTCTGACGCGCTTGAATCGAGCGTGGCGCGCGGCGGCGATGCTTCGGCGCGCGCCGCCTTCTCCGCCGGCTCGGCCTGCTGCGGCGGCGTCGGCGCGGGCGCGACGGAGGCCGGCGCCGGCGGCAGCGTCTCCACGCGCTGCTGGCGCAGGACCAGCCCCACCGCGACGACGACGCTCGCCGCGAGCGCGAGCGGCGCGAGATAGCGCGGCCGGCGACGTGCGGCGCCCGGCGCCGCGCGCGCCGCTGCGCGGATCTTCGCGTCCAGCGCCGGCGGCGGCGCCTCGGGCGCGACGGCCTCGCGCCAGGCGCTCGCGATCTCCCGCTCCTGTCGCGCGTCTTCGTTCATGTCCGGCCTCCGAGTTCGCGCCGCAGTTTCGCATACGCATAGCGCAGGCGGCTCTTCGCCGTTTCGACGTCGACGCCGGTCGCCTCGGCGATCGCGGCGAGCGACAGACCGCCCTCCTGTTGCAGCACGAAGGCTTCGCGCTGTGCCGCGGGCAGCGCATCGACCGCGGCGACGACGCGCTGCACGAGCCGGGCGCGCTCGAGGAGCTGCTCGGGCGGCGGCGCCGGATCGGGCAGGCGCGCGAGCGCGTCACCCTCCTCGTCATCGAGCGCCCCGACGCGGCCGGCTTCGCGCAGCCGGGCGGCACGATGATGATCCATCACGCGGTTGTGCGCGATGGTGTAAAGCCAGGTCGTGAAGCGCGCGGTATCGACGTAGCGCTCGCGCGCCTGCATCACGCGCATCCACACGTCCTGGTAGACATCCTCGATCAACGCAGAGTCGGTGAGCAGTCGGCGCAGGTAGCGAAAGAGTCCCGCACGATGCCTGGCATAGAGCCGATCGAAGGCGGTGATGTCGCCTCGCGCGTACGCGCGCATCAGCGCCTCGTCGCTGGGCTCGGCCTCGTCCGCGGCGTTCATGCCGCAGCCGAGCTCTGCGCGAGATGGCGACCGATCACCGCGCGGAAGCGCAGGCTCAGCACGACCGCCGCCGTACACAGGGCGCTCGCGAGCCCGATCCAGATCCCGACGGCGCCGCGGCCCTGGACGATGCCCAGCGTCCACGCGAGCACGAAACCGACGCCCCAGTAGATGCTGCCGTTGATCAGCATCGGCACGCGCGTGTCCTTCAGACCGCGCAAGGCGCCCGCTGCGGCGCTCTGCGTGCCGTCGCCGGCCTGCAGGAAAGCCGAGACCGCGAGCAGCGAGGTCGCGAGGCCGACCACGGCCGCGTCGTCGGTGTAGAGGCGCGCGATGTGCGGGGCGAGGAACCAGGTCAGCAGCCCTATCGACATCGCGAGCGAGCTGCACAGCGCGATCCCCGTATAGCCGATGCGCCGCGCCCGCGCCGGCAGGCCGCGGCCGACGTGCTGGCCGACGAGACTGGCGGTCGCGAAGGCGAGGCCGAGCGGCAGCATGTAGACGAGGCCGGCATAGTTCAGCGTGATCTGATGCGCGGCCGCGTGCACCTTGCCGAGCGTGCCCATGACTAGCGCGAGCGCGGTGAACAGACCGGCCTGCATCAGCAGCGACAATCCGATCGGCCCGCCGAGCGCGAGCAGACGGCGCATCGTCGGCCACTGCGGCGGCTCGAAGCGCCACAGCGCGAGCGGCGCGTAGGCCTTCGTCCGTGCGACGTAGAGGCCGAGCATCGCCGCCATCATCCAGAACGCGACGCCGCTGCCGAGCCCGCTGCCGATGACGCCGAGGCGCGGTGCGCCGAAGGCGCCGAAGATGAAGACGTAGCTCAGCGAGACGTTGAGCGATAGCGCGACGCCCATCACGACCATGATCGGCACCGTGCGCCCGATCCCTTCGTTCATCTGGCGCAGCACGTGGTAGAGGTAGTAGCCGGGCACGCCGAGCGACAGCGCACGCAGATAGCCTTCGGCGAGCGTCACCACCTCGGCCTCGATGCCGAGCCGCAGCAGCAGCGGATCGACGTTGTTCAGCACGGCGACGACGACGATCGAGATCGCGAGCGCGAGCCATGCGGCCTGGCGCGTGTCGTGGCCGATGTCGGCGAGACGCTGTGCGCCGTAGTGCTGCGCGACGGTCGGGCCCAGCGCCATGATCACGCCGAGGCCCGCGAGAAACGTGCCGATCCACAGCGCCGAGCCGACGGCCAGCGCCGCGAGCTGCGTCGCGCCGAGACGGCCGACCATCAGCGTATCCGATACGTTGACGCCGATGCTGAAGAGGTTGTTGAGCATCAGCGGCCAGCCGAGCCTCACGATCGCCCGCAGATCCTGCGCGACGGAAGCGCGTGGGTGCATCGTGACGGGAGCCTGGTTCACCGGGCGGTAGTGTACGGGAAGCGCATGCACGCCGCCGCTGTCGGAGGCCTGTAGCTCGGAAACGCCTGTCAATCTAGCCACGGAGGACACGGAGAGCACGGAGGAAGAAAGGAATCGCGCTGGAGCCGCTGCGGCATCCGCGCCGGAGCTCATAGTCCGTAGCCCGGATCAGCAGAGCGAATCCGGGCTACGAATTCGCGTGTCGGCCTTAGATCGTAGGTTGAGCTGACGAAGGAAGCCCAACCTACGGCCTACTTGCCACAGAGAACACCGAGAACACAGAGGAAGAGAGAGAGAAAATAGAAATGGGTCGATCGGCGACATAGGCGTCCGACTTCCGATCACGAAGTCCGCAGGCCTCGCAGGCGGCACTCACGCCGTCTCGATCTTCCTCCGTGCTCTCCGTGTCCTCCGTGGCTAGGTTCATCCAGCGCATGAGCCGGAGCACGCAAATCCCGGATGCCACCGCCCTGCTTTCAAGCTATGGAATCTTCGGCACCGCCGCCAGCAGTTGGCGCGTGTACTCGTGCGCCGGCGCGAACAGCACTTCATCGACCGGCCCCTGCTCGACGATGCGTCCCCGGTGCATCACGGCGACGCGATGGGCGAGCTCGGCGACGACGCCGAGGTTGTGCGTGATGAAGAGGAAGGACAGCCCCAGACGCTGCTGCAGATAGCGCAGGAGATCGAGGATCTGCGCCTGTACCGAGACGTCGAGCGCGCTGGTCGGCTCGTCGCAGACGATCAGCTTCGGATCGACGGCCAGCGCGCGGGCGATGCAGATTCGCTGGCGCTGGCCGCCGGAGAACTCGTGCGGATAGCGTGCGGCGTGTTCGGGCGCGAGGCCGACCTGCGCCAGTAGCTCGGCGACGCGCGCCGCGCGCCCGGCCCGCGAGCCGCCGATGCCCTGCGCCACCATCCCCTCGGCGACGATGTCGCCGACCAGCATGCGCGGATTCATCGCCGCGTACGAATCCTGGAACACGATCTGCAGATGGCGGCGACGGCGCCGCAGCGCCGACTCCGACAGGCGCGCGAGATCCTCACCGCGGAAGCGTACGCTGCCGCCGGCGAGCGGCAGCAGGCGCAGGATGCCGCGGCCCATCGTCGTCTTGCCCGAGCCCGACTCGCCGACGACGGCGAGCGTCTCGCCTTCGGCGATCGACAGGCTCACGCCGTCGACCGCGCGCACGCGATCGACGATGCGCCGGAACACGCCTTTCCTGATCGGAAACTCGACGCTCAAGTCGCGCACCTCGAGCAGCGGGCTCGCGGCAGACACGGCCGGCCGCGCGCGCCGCTCGAGCCTGGGCAGCGCCGCGAACAGCGCCTTCGAATACGCGTGCCGAGGCGCGCGGTAGAAAACCTCGCGCGGCGCGCTCTCGACCAGCCGGCCGGCTTTAAGCACGGCGACGCGATCGGCGACCTGCCAGGCGACGCCGAAGTCGTGCGTGATGAACAGCATGCCCATGCCGCGGCGGCGCTGCTCGGCCTGCAGGAGCTCGAGGATCTGCGCCTGCAAGGTGACGTCGAGCGCGGTGGTCGGCTCGTCGGCAATCAGCAGATCGGGCTCGCCGGCGAGTGCGATGGCGATCATCGCGCGCTGCTTCATGCCGCCGGAATACTGATGCGGGTACTCGCGCGCCCGGCGTTCCGGCTCCGGGATGCCGACCGCGCGCAGCGCCTCGACGACGCGCGCGCGCAGCGCGGCGCCGCGAAGATCGAGATGCCGCTGCATTACCTCGCCGATCTGATCGCCGATGCGCATCACCGGATTCAGCGCGACCTGCGGCTCCTGGAATACGAAGCCGATGCGCCGCCCGCGCACCGCGGTCATCGCCGCGGCCGGCAGCGCGAACAGATCCTCGCCGTCCAGGCGCACGCGGCCGCCGCCGATCCGCGCCGCGGCCGGCAGCAGGCGCGTGACCGCGAGCGCGGTCAGCGACTTGCCGCTGCCCGATTCGCCGACCAGCACCAGCGTCTCGCCGCGCTCGATCCGCAAGTGCAGATCGTCGACCGCGACCAGCGGCGCCTCCGGCGCGCCGAACTCGACGCGCAGGCCTTCGATCTCGAGCAGCGGAACGGCCGGCGCGTTCATCGGACGGGGCTCTCCGCGAGGCCGGCGGCGTCGACGCCGAGCCGGCGCAGTCGCGGATCGAAAGCGTCGCGCACGGCGTCGGCGAACAGATTCGCGGCGAGCACCAGCGTGAACATGAAGCCGAGCGCGGCGACCAGCGACCACCACACGGCCGGCTCGCGCGCGAGCTCGAGCCGGGCCGCGTTGATCATATTGCCCCAGCTCTCCATGCTCGGATCGACGCCGATGTCGATATAGGTCAGCGCCGCCTCGGCGAGCACGAGGCTGCTGAAGTCGAGCACCGTCGTGATCATCACGATGTGCATGACGTTCGGCAGCAGGTGGCGGCGGATGATCGCCGGCGCGCGCGCGCCCAGCGCCTGGGCGGCGGCGACGTATTCGATCTCGCGCAGTTTCAAGGCCTCGGCGCGCAGCAGGCGGCACAGGCTCGTCCAGCTCGTGAGCCCGAGGATGCCGCACAGCGCGAGCAGGCGCAGATCGGCGCGCGCGGCGAGACTGTCGAAGGCCTCGGCGTGCCGGCTCATGTGCACGTCGAGCAGCAGCGCGGCCGCCGCGATCAGGAGCACGCCCGGGATCGACGACAGCGTCGTATAGAGATACTGCACGGCGTCGTCGACGGGGCCGCGGAAATAGCCGGCCGCCACGCCGAGCGCGAGCGCGAAGGGCAGGCTCAGCAGCGTCGTCAGCGAGCCGATGAGGATGCCCGTGCGCACGCTCTTCAAGGCCTGGTACAGCACGTCGGTGCCGACCTTGTCGGTGCCGAGCACGTGGTAGTACGGCGCGATCGCGGCGCTCAGGCCGACGAGCAGCGCGAGGACGGCCGTCACGCCGAGCACGCTGCGCCATGGACCTCGCGTGCGGCCGCGCGCGATGGCGAGTAGCGCCGCGGCGAGGCCGCCGTGGCGGCGGCGTTCGCGGCCGGCGGCGACCAGCAGCGGCAGCGCGAAGATCGCGAGACCGAGCATGACGCCGGCGCTCGCGCGGCGCGCGAGATCGGTCGCGCGCTGAGCGGGCTCGGCGAGGTGCGCGCCGCCGTAGGCGAGCCGCGGGTATTCACGGCGCACCTGCCCTTCGGCCGTGCGCCGGGTTTCGCGCGCATAGGCCTGCGTCGCGAACGGTGCCGAATAGCTCGTCTCGGTGTGCTCGCGCAGCGGCGCCAGCGCGAGATCGAGCAGGCTCACGAGATCGCCCTCCTCCTCGCCACGCGCCTCGAAGTGCAGCGAGTCGGCGAGCGCGATCGCGACGAAGGCGGCCAGCACGACGGCCGCGCCGGCCGCCGCCGGTCGCGCCCACACCTCCCGCCACGGCGCGCGCAGATGCTCGTGACGGCGCGCGATCGCCCAGTACACGAGACCGACGCCGAGCAGCGCGAACAGGCAGGCATCCGTGGCGAGTACGACGAATTCGCCCATCGCTATTCGAGCCTCACGCGCGGATCCGCGACGACATAGGACAGATCGGTCAGCAGCAGGCCGAGGATGTAGAGCAGCGAGCCGAGAAAGACCATGGTTCGAACGATCGCGAAATCCTGCGCCTGCAGCGCGTCGATGGTGTAGCTGCCGAGGCCCGGGATCGCGAAGAAGGCCTCGGTGATCAGCGCACCGAGAAACAGCGAGGGCAGCAGGACGACGACACCGGTCAGGATCGGGATCAGTGCGTTGCGCAGCACGTGGGCGAACAGCACGCGCGCGTCGGACAGGCCCTTCGCGCGCGCCATGCGGACGTATTCGCGGCCCATCTCCTCGAGGAAAATCGTGCGATACCAGCGCACGTTCGGTCCCAGCGCGATCAACATGCCGATCAGCACCGGCAGCAGCAGGAACTTGAACGACGCGAGCCCGTAGTCATAGCCCGAGATCGGCACCAGCCGCCACAGCTTGGCGACGAGGTACTGGCCGCCGATTATGTAGAAGAGCCCGGAGATCGACATCATCGCGACGCATATCAGCGCGCTCGCGACGTCGAGCCGGCTGCCCCTGAGCCAGGCGACGAGCAGCGCCCAGACCAGCGCCAAGACGAGCTGGAGCAGGAGCACGGGCACCGCAATCGCGAGGCTAGGTCCCATGCGCTGGCGCAGATCGCTGCCGATGTCGCGCCCGCCGTCCGAGATCCCGAAGTCGAAGGTGAACAGGCGCAGCGTGCTGGTGACGAACAGCGTGTCGGTGGCCTGCGCGACGCCGTCCGCCGCGCCGTTCCAGAACAGCGGCCGATCGTAGCCGCGCGCGGCCTTCCACTTGTCGATCGCCTCCTGCGTGAGATGGCGATCGCCGAGCTGCATGCGCGCCATGTCATCCGGCGTGTTGACGACGAAGAAGAGCACGAAGGTGATCACGTTGACACCGAGGAGTATCGGCAGCGCGTAGAGCAGGCGGCGCAGCAGATAGGCGCTCATGCGGCGGCCCGACGGCTGCGTGCGCGCTGCGTGCGCCACGCGAGCAGCGCGACGAGGACGATGATCGCGCCGAGGACGAAGAGCGGCGTCAGCACGGGGCGGTTCCAGGCCCGGCGCAGCACCGCGCGGCGCTCGGGATCGAGCCGCCGGTACTTCAAGGTATTGCGCGCCATCATGTTGGCCTTGCCGTTCGCGTACCAGGCATGAAACAGCGAATAGGCTTGCGGGTGCGTGCCCCAGATCCACGGCGCATCGCGGCGCACGCGCGCGAGCATGCGATCGATCACGGCCCGCCGCGCCGGCCCGTTCGGCAGGCTGCGCATCCGCAGATAGTCGCGATCGAAGTCCGCGCTCGCGTAGTTCGACGCGTTCTCGCCGTGATGCTCGACCTTGCCGTGCGGCCCGTAGAGCAGGAACAGGAAGTTCTCGGGATCCGGATAGTCGGCGTTCCAGCCCCAGCTGTAGATCTGCGCCGCGCCCGTGCGCACCTTGTCCTGAAAGCGGTTGTAGTCCGTCATGCGCACGACGAGCTGCACGCCGAGCTTTGCGAACTGCTTGCGGTACCAGTTGAACAGCGGCTTGTAGTCCGGCCCGAAGGCAAAGGCATCGAAGTACAGCGTCAGCGGCTTGCCGGTCGCGGGATTGCGGCCGTCCGGATAGCCCGCCTCGACCATCAGCGCCTGCGCATGCGCGAGCGGCTTGCGCACCGCGCGGCCGTCCTGCCAATCGTAGACGATGGGGTTGATGCCCGCGGCGCCTTCGCGATGACCGAAGATGCCGGGTGGGATCGGCCCCTGCGCGGGAATGCCGCGGCCGTTCGCGAAGATCGAGATCATCTCCTCGATGTCGATCGCGATCGACAGCGCCTGGCGCAGCGCCCGCGCGCGCCGGCCGTAGCCGCCGACGACGGGATCGAGCATGTTGAAGCCGAGATAGACGATCGTCGGCTGCGTCGCGACGGCGAGCTTCATCCGTTTCGCGCGCATCTCGGGCGTCAACTCGGGGCGCCCGCCCGGATCGAAGCGTATGGCCTGATCGAAGCCGTCCGGCGCGATCGGCGAGATGTCGTACCAGCCCTGCAGGAATTTGCCCCACTCGGGGATGTCTTCCTTCTCGAGCATGAAGTGCACCTCGTCGATGAACGGCAGCGCACGGCCGGCGTCGGCGAGCAGGCCGTCGGCCGCGTCCGCGGGCTCACCCCGCGCGGGATAGCGCTCGCCGTGGAAGTTCGGATTGCGCGCGAGCACCATGCGCCGGTTCGGATTGTTTTCGCGCAGCAGATAGGGACCCGTGCCGACGGGGTACCAGTCGAGCGTCAGATTGCGTTCGGCCATGCCCGGCTCGGCATAGAAGCGTTCGGCTTCCCAGGGCACCGGCGCGAAGAACGGCATCGCGAGCCAGTAGACGAACTGCGGATAGCGTTCGCCGAGCGCGATCTCGAAGGTGTAATCGTCGATCACGCGCACGCCTTCGAGCGCATAGGGACGCAGGTCCAGAAAGCCGGTCGCCGGCGCCTCGGCCTTCAGGCGCGCGGCGAGCGCGTCGAGACCGATGATGTACTTGCCCATCAGGCTCGCGATCGGCGAATGCAGGCGCGGATGCGCGAGCCGTTTGATCTGGTAGACGTAGTCGGCGGCCTTCAGCTCGCGCGTGTCCTGCGCCGGGAAGTCGGCCGGCGCGCGGGCCTCGGGCACGCGCGCCGCGCCTTCGCCGTGATAGCGATACCCGCCGTCCGCCCTGCGCGCGAAGGCCGGATGAGGCTGGAAGCGAATGCCGGGCCTGATCGCGATGCGATAGACGGCGCGCGCGATCCGATCGTCCGCCGCGTCGGGCGGCAGCTCGCGGCCATCGGCGTCGTAATAAGTCGCCACCGGCACGGCCGCGGCCGTCAGCGGCACCAGCGTGTAAGGACGCCGCAGGAAATGGTATTGCACGAGCGGTTCGTAGACCTGGCTCGTGATCATCGCTTCGTTCTCGCTGTACGAGGACACCGGGTCGAGGTGCTTGGGGCGTTCCTGGAAGGTCGTATACAGAATGTTCGAGCGCGCCTCGGCGGCCGGATAGGGGCTGTTCCAGGGCTCGCGCCATGCACGCTCGCAGGCCACGAGCATCCCGGTCAGCACGACGAGCAGGCCCACGCGCAGACATGCGTGCAGCGTGCGGCACAGGCTCGGTCTCGGCATCGTGTTCAGGGTTATAAAGCGATGAGGGACACTGTACACTTCCGGCCCATCACGGTGCCATTGAACGGGCTCGAGGGAAGCAGGCATGGGGATACTCGAGGGCAAGAAGGCCCTGATCGTCGGCGTCGCGAGCAATCGTTCGATCGCCTGGGGTATCGCGCAGGCGATGCGGCGCGAAGGCGCCGAGCTCGCATTCACCTACCAGAACGATCGGCTGCGCTCGCGCGTGGAGGACTTCGCCGCCGAATGCGGCTCCGAGATCGCGATTCCCTGCGAGGTGCAGAACGACGAGGAGATCACGGCGCTGTTCGAGCGCCTCGACGACTACTGGGATCACCTCGACGTCCTCGTCCACTCGATCGCCTACGCGCCGCGCGAAGAGCTCGCCGGCAGCTATCTCGACTCGGTGACCCGCGAAGGCTTTCGCATCGCGCACGACGTGAGCTCCTACAGCTTCGCCGCGCTCGGCAACGCCGCGCGGCCGATGATGAAGGGACGCCGCGGCGCGATGCTCACGCTGTCCTATCTCGGCGCCGTGCGCACGATGCCGAGCTACAACGTGATGGGGCTCGCGAAGGCGAGTCTCGAAGCGAACGTGCGCTACATGGCCGAAAGCATCGGCCCGGAAGGGATCCGCGTGAACGCGATTTCGGCAGGCCCGATCAAGACGCTCGCGGCGAGCGGCGTGAAGGATCTACGCAAGTTCCTGGACTACGTCGAGAAGGCCGCGCCGCTGCGCCGGAACGTGACGATCGAGGAAGTAGGCAACGTCGCCGCCTTCCTCTGCTCCGATCTCGCCTCCGCGATCACCGGTGAAGTGACCTACGTCGACTGCGGCTTCAACATCATGGGCGTCGCGGGGTTCTGAGCGCGTCTGCGCGGGCTTCGGACGCTCCTGCGCTACCTGAAATGCACTGAATCTAGCCACGGAGAACACAGAGAACACGGAGGGAGAAAGGGATTGTTCGAAGCCTAAGCCTGCGCGGTGGCGGCGCCTGCAAGCATGACCGAGGCGTCGGCCATTGCCGCCGGCCGAAAATCTTCGCCACGCCTCCCGGATTCCGCGCCGCTGCGCGGCGCTGCTTCCGGGTTACAAGACCGTGAAGGCTTGCGTTCGGGCACCGACGGCGAGATCTCGTAGCCCGGATGAGCGCAGCGAATCCGGGCCATGGGATTTGCGGTCTGTATCCTTGCGCGGGATGTTGGGCTTCCTTCGTCAGCCCAAGCTACGAGCTCTTTGCCACCGAGAACACCGAGGGATAAAGAGATTGATTGGGGGGTGCCGTGATGCTTGTGCCCGTGGATGCACCGACACGGCAGTGATTCCTCACCCAATCTGTCTTTCTCGGTGTTCTCTGTGTTCTCGGTGGTTAGATAAGCGGCGTGTCCGCGCGGAAAGATCCCGGGATCCCGCCGTTGCGCGTCACAAGCGCTCCGGGAAGGTCTCGACCTTGGCGTCCGCGCGCAGGCTGTCGATGTACGCGCGCCAGGTCGACGCCATGTAGGAGCGCGCGAGGTCGCGGCGGATTGCGTCGACGTTCTTGCCGGCGAGCTGTTCGGCGGTCGGGACCTGCTGATTGGAGACACGCGCGACGACGTAGGCGCCGGTGCCGAGCGGCACGCCGATGACCGCGGCTTCGCCGCCCGGCTTCAGCGGCGCCTGGAACGCGGCGCGCGCGACGGCGCGGTTCAACTCGCTGGTGTCGCGCGACACGCCCTTCGCTTCGTGCCATTCGAGCTTCTCGGCGGCGACGATGCCGTCGACCGCCTCGCCCTTGCGCAAGCGCTCGGCGATCGCATCGCCGCGCTTGCGTGCCGCTTCGCGCCCGCGTTCCTCGCGCAGCGCGGCGATGACCTCGGTCTTGATCGCCGTGAAAGCCGGCACGTGCGCGGGCTCGTGCTTCGCGACCTTGACCGCGGCGACGCGCGTGTTGTCGATCTCGATCGGGACGCTGACCAACCCTTCGGTCAGCACTTCCGGCTCCCAGGCCGCATTCGCGACGTCCTTCGAAAAACGCGCCTCGATCTCCTCACGCGTCATCGGCTCGGTGGTCTCGACCTTCATGTGCAGCGTCTCGGCCGCCGAGTCCAGCGAGTCCGGGTGCTCGGTGACGGCGTCGCTGAAGGCTTCGGCGCGCTCGAAGTAGAGATTTTCGGCCTGCTCGCGGCGATAGGCGTCCTCGACCTGCGCGCGCACGGCGTCGAAAGGCTCGACCCCGCCCGGCTTGATCTCGCGCACGCGGATGAGGTGATAGCCGAACTCCGTCTTCACCGGCTGGCTCAGCTCGCCGACCTTGAGCGAGAACGCGGCCTGCTCGAACTCCGGCGCCATCACGCCGCGCGGGAACAGCCCGGTGTCCCCGCCTTCGGCGCGCGAGCCGATATCGTCGGAGGCCCGCTTCGCCACCTCTTCGAAGGACGCACCGGCCTCGATTTCCTTGCGCAATTCCTCGATCTTCGCCCGCGCCGCGGCGTCCTCGGCCTCGGTCGCATTCTTCGCGACCTGCACGAGAATGTGATTCGCGCTGCGCTGTTCCTGCGTGGTGTACGCGTCCTTGTGCGCTTCGTAGTAGGCGGTCAGCACCTGGTCGTCGGTGCCGATCTCCTTCTTCAGAGCGTCGATCGTCAATTCGAGATACTCGAGCGACAACTTCTCCGGCACCCGGAACAGACCCTGGTTCTTCTTGTAGTAGTCCTCGGCTTCGGCGTCGCTGACTGCGATCGATTCCGGCTTCGGTGGTTCGACCATCGTGTAGCCGACGTCGCGCTTCTGCGCGAAGAGCTGCGCGAGATGCAGCGCCTCGTCCTGCGTCGCGAAGGCCGACAGCGCGATGCCTGCGCGTAGCTGCTGCACGGCGAGGTCCTGGCGCGCTTGATGTTCGAAGCCGGCCTCGGTAAAGCCGAGCATGTTGACGGCCTGACGGTAGCGCTCCAGCGAGAACTTGCCGTCGACTTGAAAGGTTTCCGAGGCGCGGATGAAGGCGGCGATCTGCGGCGCCGAAATGCGCAGCCGCGCATCCTGGACGGTGTGCTGCAAGAGGCGCTCCTCGATCAGCATGTCCAGCGCCTGGCGCTTGGTCTCGTCCTGCGTCCACAGCGCGGGATCGAATTCATCGCCGAGCTGCGCCTGCGCGCGCTGGCGCAGCCGCTGGAAGTTCTGCTGGTAAGCAGCGAGCTCGATGTCCTCGCCGTTGACCTCGGCGACGACGATGGCGCGCGCGGCGCGCAGATATTCGTCGATACCCCACAGCGCGAAGGTCAGGATCAGGAACAGGATGATGATCATCGCGACCAGACCCTGGGCGCGTTCACGGATGAATTGCAGCATCGCTACGCTTTCCGGCCGTTACCTGCCGCTCATCGTCGATGCGCGACGCACCGACGCGTCGCCTCGCCGGCGCATGCGCGCCGGAGCACGGGGCAGGACATCGAGTTCACGCAAAGCGAGGCGCCGCGCAGGCCGCGCGGCGCCCCGTTTGCACGATTTGGCGGAGTGGACGGGACTCGAACCCGCGACCCCCGGCGTGACAGGCCGGTAT
>DAOKZI010000010.1:0-160201 GCA_035325705.1 Gammaproteobacteria bacterium | reverse complement strand
TTGCGGGTGACGCACGCGCTTCATGACCGTTGGGCTGACGAAGGAAGCCCAACGTAGGAGCCCTCAGCGCCGGAAGAAGGACACGATGCCGCCAGGCGTTGTCGCGCAAGAGCGCATGGCAGCGCGCTGTGCCGCCTTCTTGTTGGGCTTCCTTCGTCAGCCCAACCTACGGCCTGGAGGCGGCGCACTTGGGCGCGCGACGGCAAGTCTTACCAGCTCGTGTGCACGAATTACAGGCGAATTGGCGGCGATATTGTCGGTGTTCGTCCGGCACCTGAAGTGCCGCGCGGACTTGCCCTGCGCCGCCGAAGGCATGATGCTTGCTGAACCCGCATCACGTGCAAAGGAGAGCACCGATGAAAGAGCAACGTAAGGATTCCAGCGGCGGGCGCAACCAGGGCGAAGGCGACAAGGAATCCGCCCGCCGCTACAACGAAGCACAGCAGGCGTTCGTACATTCCTCGCGTGGTCAGGACGCCATCGAGGACGCCGGCGATCTGAGCGAAGCCGAAGCCCGCGAAGGCGAACAGGCGGAAGCCGCTGGCCGCGCGCGGGCGCGCGGCGAGGATCCGGCGGTCCACCGCGACCAGGGCAAGAACACCGCTCGCTGAGCAGCCGTCGTGCTGCTGGTGCCGGGCGATCCGCGCCGGCGTGACGATCGGCCGCCGATGCGTCACCTGTCGCTGATTCGCAGCTTCCACGTCGCCGACTTCCTGACGCTCGCGAACGGCGCGTGCGGCATGACGGCGGTGCTGTACGCGCTCGCCTACGCGAGCGGCGGACGGCACGGCGGGCTCGCGATCGCCGCGGGTCTCGTCGTGCTCGCGCTGGTCTTCGACGTCTGCGACGGCCGCGTCGCACGCTGGCGGCAAGAGCACAGCGTGCTCGGACGCGAGCTCGATTCATTGGCCGATCTCGTGTCCTTCGGCGTCGCGCCGGCGGCCATCGCGTTCGCCGCCGGCCTCGATACCTGGCCCGACGCAGTGGTCCTCGTCTTCTTCGTGCTGTGCGGCCTCAGCCGCCTCGCGCGCTACAACGTGACGGCGGATGCGCTCAGCGCCCGGCACGGGCGCGTGACGCATTTCGAAGGCACGCCGATTCCGACCAGCGTCGTTCCTCTCGGCATCCTGATGTGGGGCGTGGCACAGGACGCGATGTGGGGACTGCGCTGGGGCGACACCTGGCTGCACGCGCTGGTGCTGCCTTACGCCGTCTCCGGCTGTCTGATGGTCAGCCGCACGCTGCGCATACCCAAGCCTTGATCGGGAGCGCCTCCTCGTGCCGCACTTCCGCCGCGCCGGAGAACCGCCGCCCACGCCGCCCGGCGTGGTCGTGCTGCAGGTACGCCGCCCCTCCGGCGACACCTGGCATCGCTTCGACTCCGTCAACGAAGCCGCGACCTTCGCTCTCGAGCTGATCCGCGGCGTCGTCGACGGCAACACCTATCCGCTCGCAATCTGGCGCGACGGCCGCAAGCTCTGGAAGCCCTACGGCCGCCACGGCAAGCTCCACATCGCCTCGACGCGCGACGCGCTCCAGTCTCTCTCCTCGGGCGACACCGACATCGGTTGACGTCTGCGCTCGGGAAATTCTGTTTTTTGCCACAGAGAACACCGAGAACACAGAGGGTAGAGAGGGCTCGGTGGTAACACGCAAGGGCGTCTCGTGAGGTTTCCAGCGCGTACTCAGAAAGCTTTCTTCTCTGTGTTCTCGGTGTTCTCTGCGGCAAAAAAAGCCGTCACCGAAGCTCCACCCCCACCGCCCGCAAGGCGGCCGCGCGCAAAGGACGGCGATGCTCTTCCCATGCGACCCAGGGATCGCGGCGGCGGAGGGCGCGGTCGTCGAGATCTCGGATCGTCATCTGCGCGGCGCTGTCGGCGGTGGCGAGGGCGCGCCAGGACAGCGGCCAGGCGATGGGCGCGCCGGAGCGGGCGCGCGGTGAGTACGGCGCAATCGCGGTGGCCGCGCGCTCGTTGCGCAGATAGTCGACGAAGATGCGGCCGCGGCGCCGCGACTTGCTCATCACGGCGACGTAGCGTGCGGGCAGCTCGGCGGCCAGCCGTTCGGCGACGCCGCGCGCGAAGGCCTTCACCGTGGGCCAGGCGTGACGGCGTTCGAGCGGCGCGATCACGTGCACGCCCTTGCCGCCGCTGAGCATCGGCAGCGGGGCGAGACCCAGGGCCAGCAGCACTTCGCGCAGCTCGGCGGCCGCTTCGCGCACTTCGGCGAAAGGCAGCGCTTCGTCGGGATCGAGATCGAAGACGAGGCGCTCGGGTTGCTCGAGACGATCGACCCGCGATCCCCAGGGATGGAACTCGAGCGCGTTCGCCTGCGCGAGCTCCAGCAGCCCGCGCGCGTCCTCGATGTACAGATAGGTGTCCTCGCCGTCGCGATAGCGCCGTATCGCCGCGCCGGCGGCAGCCGCGGGATGACGCTGGTAGAAGCACTTCGCGTGCGCGCCGCCGGGACAGCGCAGCAGGCTCAGCAGACGGCCGCCGACGTGGGGCAGCATGCGCGGCGCGACGCGCGCCAGATACTCCGCGACTTCGCGCTTGCTGAGCGGCGGCGTCGCGTAGACCGGCCGCGACGCGTGCGTGATGCGGACGCCGGCGATGTCCACGGCGCGTTCTTCGTCCATGGCGTTCTCCTTGCGCACGCTGCGGGCCGGCTTGTCCTCGCGCAGGCCGCGCAGGCTGCCCTGGCGCACGCGCCCATCGGCCGTTTCGCCGGCCGAGTGTACCTGCGCGACGAGCGTCGGTTCGAGCCACACGGCGCCGCGCGCAATCGCCGCGGGCACCACATCGACGAAGGGCGAGCGCGCCCGCTGCAGCGGACGGAAACGCGCGAGCCAGGCGCGTCGCTCCTCGGCATCGAGGCCGCTGCCGGCGCGGCCCGCATAGTGCAGGCCGTCCTCACCGTAGCGTCCGAGCAGCACCGAGGCAAAGGGCAGGCCGCGCGCCGAAGGGCAGTAGCCGCCGAGCACGTATTCCTCGTCGTGCCGGCATTTGATTTTGAGCCAGTCGCGCCCGCGGCCGCTGCGATAGGGCGCTCGCGCGCGCTTGGCGATCAAGCCCTCGAAGCCGCTCGCGCAGAGCCCACGCCAGGCGTCGAGATCGAGATCCGCGACGTGATCCGCGTAGCGCAGCCGCGCGTCCGGCCTCCCCTGCGCATCGAGCAGCCGCGCGAGTTCCGTCTTGCGCGCCAGCAGCGGCAGCTCGCGCAGCGAGCGACCGGCGAGCTGCAGCAGATCGAAAGCCTGATAAGTGAAGATCGCGTGCGTCGCGGAGAGCGCCCGCTGCAGCGCATGGAAGCTGCTGCGGCCCTGCGCATCGGCGACGACGATCTCGCCGTCGATGAGCGCGCCGTCGAATTCGCGGGCCGCCGCTTCGGCGGCGAGGTTCGCGAAGCGCGCCGTCCAGTCGAGCCCGTTGCGCGTATAGACGTGCACCTCGGCGCCCGAGGCAGCGAGCAGCGCGCGATAGCCGTCGTATTTGGTTTCATAGATCCACTCTTTACCGCCGGGCAGCGCCGTCACCAGCGTCGCGAGCGCCGGCTCGACGAAGCCGGGGCAGGCGTGGCGGCGCTGCCGCCGCGGGCGCTGCGCCGGCGGCTTCGCGGCGGATGAGGAGTGCTTTTTCGCCGGTTCGGCGTGGGCGATCTCGCTCAGCGTGCGGCCGCTCGCGACGCTCGTGTCCTCGCGCAGCACGTCGCGGCTCGCATCGGCCTGCGCGTCGTCGGCCTTCACCAGCAGCCAGGCTTCCTTGGCGCGCGCAGGCCCCATGCGGATGAGCGACCAGCGGCCGCGCAGGCGCCGGCCGTGCAGCACGAAGCGCAGGTGGCCGCGCGCGAGGCCCGCGTGCGCGTCGTCCAGCGCCTCCCACTCGCCCGTATCCCACACCAGCACGGCGCCCGCGCCGTAGTTGCCGGCCGGGATCACGCCTTCGAATTCGGCATAGGCGAGCGGATGATCTTCGGTGCGCATCGCGAGCCGGCGCTCGCCCGCGCGCAGGCTGGGGCCGCGCGTCACCGCCCAGCTTTTCAGCACGCCGTCGAGCTCGAGCCGGAAGTCGTAGTGCAGGCGGCGCGCCGCGTGCTTTTGCACGACGAAGCGCGCGCCGTGCGCCCGGGCCGGCGCGTCGCCCGGCTCCGGCGTGCGCGTGAAGTCGCGTCTGCGCCGATAGGCCTCGAGCGCGGCCGCGCGGCGCCTCATCCGCTGCGCCGGCGTCGCGCGGGGGCCGACTTCGGCGCGCGCTTGCCGCCGGCTTCGCCGACGCTCTGCTTCAATGCGGCGACCAGATCGATGATCTGCGCGCCCGACGGCGGCGCTTCCTCGTCGACGGCGAGCGGTGGCCGTTTCGCAGCCTTCGCGTCGATCAGCGCCTTCAAGGCATCGGCATAGCGATCGTGGAAGCTCGTCGCATCGAAGGCCGCCGTCTTGCGGCGTATCAGCTCTTCCGCGAGCTCGACGGTCTCGCCGGCCGCGGGCGTCGCGTCGATCGGCGCGAACACGCCGTGCGCCGCGCGGATCTCGTCGGCGAAGCGCAGCGTCTCGAGCATCAGGCCCGGGCCGCAGGGCGCGAGCGTCGCGAGGTATTCGCGACCGCGCAGCACGAGCTGGCCGAGGCCGAGCTTGCGCGTCCGGCGCAGCGCGTCGCGCAGTACGCGATAGGCGTCCTCGGCGAGCTGGCCGTCGGGCGTCACGTAGTAGGGTCGATCGAAATAGATCGGATCGATCTCGCAGTGATCGACGAACTGCACGAGCTCGAAGGTGCGTTTGGCTTCCACGCGCAGCCGATCGATCTCCTCGTCTTCGAGCAGCACGTAGTGGCCGCGGCTGATCTCGTAGCCGCGCACGATGTCGGCGACGTCGACGGGCCCGACCCCGGGCGCGATCTTCTCGTAGCGGATGCGCTTGCCGCTGGGCCGGTGGATCTGATGCAGGGCGAGCCGCGCGCTCGAACGCACCGCGGCGTGCAAGCGCACGGGCACGGCGACCAGCGAGAGCCTGATCTGGCCGGTCCACAGCGCGCGCCCGCCGCTCGCGACTTCGTCCTTGGCCTCGTCCGCGCTCGCCGCTTCCGCGGCCGGCGCGGCCTTCGCGCGGCGCGCCGCGGACGCCGCTCGCGCCGCCGTGCGCTGTCCTTGCCTCGCCATGCTCAGTGCGGGGGCGGCGGCCCGGGCGCGCGCCGGGCCTCGTCGCGCCGCGCCGCCTCGATGCAGCTACGCTCGTCGATCGCGATCGCGCAGCGCTGCCGGATCGCATCCCAGGCCGGCGTGTCCGTGCCCTGCGGCAGCGGCGCGGTATCGGGTCCCGCGGCGGGCACGCCGGGCGGGGGTGCCGGCGGCTCGGTGGTCGGCAGCGTCTCGTTTTTGTCCTGCGCAAGGACGGCGGCCGCCAGCACGCCGCCGGCGACGACGCCCAGCAAGCGCCGCGCGCTCATCCCGGCGGCACGGGACTGTCCCCGGCTTCGCCTTGCGTCACCGACACGGCGCCGCAGGACCAGAGAATCTCGGTGGCTTTTTCGCGCCCGTCTTCGCCGTGCGCGGCGACCGTGATCACGCCGCCTTCGCCGCGTTCGATGCGCGCACGATCGGCGGCGGCCGGATCTTCGACATCGCCGGCGCGCGCGTTCTCGTCGTCGCGGCGCGCCGCGGACTCGTCCGCACCCTTCATGCCCTTCAGCGCACCGAGCAGCGAGCCGCCGTAGGCGCCGACGCCGGCGCCGGCGAACGGCGCTGCCGGCCCGAGCACCGGCAGCGCGCCGAGACCGACGATGAAACCCAGCGTACCGCCGACGGCGATGCCTTTGACGGCCGTATGCGGCGCGTGCTCGGCGCCGGCCGAAGCCGCGGGCTCGGCCGAGACGTCGAAAGCCGGATCCGGGGTCGGGAGCGCGGCAGTGCCGCCGTCGGTGGCGGCGCTCGCGCTCGGCGGCCCATTGTCGAGCGCGAAACCCGCGTCGTGCAGGGCCTCGATCGCGAGCTCCGCATCGGCACTGCGATTGAATGCGCCGGTGATGGTGTACATCGGAAACCTCCGCGGTACGTGGATCGATGTCCCCCTTGCCGCAAGGCGCGTGCCAGTGCGCCGGATCTATTCCGCGCGATCGCGCAAGCGTCCTTCCCCTTCCTGCTTCGCACAGTGCACGCAGCAGTACAGACGGCCATCGGCTTCGACGCCGTGGCCGATGATCCGGCAGCGGCAGTGCTCGCAGCTCGGGGCGAGCTGCGCGATGGCGCATTCGAAACTGTCGAACCAATACGAAGCGCCTTCGTGCACGATTTGGAAAGCCTTGTCGTAAACGTTGCCACAGGTATTGCAAGCGGGCATCACGTTTCTCCTCGATACGTTGAGCGTCATGAAACATGCCTCGAGCAAGCGACATGCCACGCGCAGCGCAAGCGCTGGCACATGGCTTGCTGCCTCCTGGATCTCGCGCATCGTTCGATGCGTGCACATACATGAATGGAGGCTCGAGCCATGGCAGGGAACTTCGCACATAGAGAACGACGGGGTGGTTTCATGCCTGACGAACGTCAGGAAGCGCGCAACGATGCGCGCTATGGACATCGCCGGGAGGAAGAGAATCGCAGTGACGAGATGCAGGGCGGCTGGTCCGAAGAACGCCGCATGCGCGAGCGTGAAGGACGGCCGGGCGATCGCTATGGCAGCGACGAAGGCTGGGGGCAGCGCGAAGACTGGCGCTCGGGACCCGCACGCCGCGGCAGCGGCAATTACGCGTCGGAGTGGATGGGCGAGCAGTCGGGCTCGCGCTACGGCGGTGAGCCCTGGCGCGGTGAATATGGCGGCGGACGCGGCGGCTACGGCGGCCGTGAGGCTTGGCGCGGCGGTGAAGACTGGCGCGGCGGCTACGGCGGCGGAGAGCGCGAGCGCGGCGCTTACGGCGGCGGCCGCGAAGGCGGGCGCGGGGCTTATGGCGAGGACTGGCGCGGCGGCTATGGCGGCGGCTACGGCGCATGGGAAGGCTCGCGCGGTGGCCCCGATCACACGCGCGGCGGCGGCTTCACCGGGCCGCAGGACGCGTATACGCGCGGCATGCAGGGCGAGGACATGCCGGGCGGCTACCGCGGCGGTCTCGGCGGCATGCCCGGCGGTTGGCCGTCCGGCCGCGGCGGCGAGCATTACGGCCGCGGCGGTGACTGGCGCGGCGAGGAAGGCGGCGAGCGGTGGGGCCAGGGCCGTGGGAGCAGCGAGCGCTGGGGCGAGGAAATGAGCGGCCAGCGCTCTTCTTTCCGCGGTCTCGGCCCGAAGGGCTATCAGCGTTCCGACGAGCGGCTGAAGGAGGTCATCTGCGAGAAGCTCAGCGACGACGACCGCGTCGACGCCAGGGACATCTCGCTGGAGGTCAAGAACGGTGAAGTCGCGCTGCAGGGTCACGTGCCGGATCGCGGCATGAAATATCGCGTCGAGGATCTGATCGAGCAGTGCGGCGTGCGCGAGATCCACAACAATCTGCGCGTGCAGTCGGCGCAGTCGCAGACCGGAGCGGGCAGTGGAAGCGCCGCCAGCGCGAGCATGAGCTCGGGCAGCAGCGCCGCCGGCCAGAGCGGTCAGAGCGCGAGCCACTCCACGGGCCAGGGCAGCGGCATGAGCGACAAGGCGAGCAGCGAAGCTCGCGGCGCCGGCCAGTCTTCCGGCAGCCATAAGACCTGATCGTCGAGCGACGCGAGTCCGGCGCAAGCCGGACTCGCATTTTGCGCTTCCAGCAGCGAACTCTCGTAGCCCGGAAGGAGCGCGGCGCAATCCGGGCCACGGCGGCTTTGTCGCCGTGAGGGTGGCACCCCGGGTTCCGCGCTGCGCGCTGCACCCGGGTTACGCGATCGCGCGATCTTTCTTCCTCAGTGCGCGTCGTGCGCGCTCTCCCGGCTGCGCTGGAGCAGCACCGCGCAGTTCGCATCCTCTCCGGTGCCCGGCTCGAACAGCGCCGCGATCGCGGCCGGCGGAAACGCCAGCGCGAGCGCCACGGCGGCCGCGCCGCGCGCGATGAGACTGCCTTTCGCGACCCCGAACTCGGGCTGGCCGAGCGTACCGCCGATCGTCAGCGGTGCGCGCAGCGACAGCGGGCTGAAATCCTTGGGCTCGGGCGTCAGTCGCAGATCGAGGCGCTCGGTGTCGAGCGCGATGCTGCCGCTGCCGGTCACGACGGTGTCGGTGGTGTCGAGCACCAGCGCGCGCGGCGCCAGATGCCCCGCCTTGACGTCGAAGTCCGCGAGCATGCAGCGGATCGGCACCGGTCGATCGCCGCTGACGAGAAAGCCGACGGTTTCGGCGACGTCGAGGCCCACCAGCTCGATTACGATCTGGCTGAGCTGGCCGCCGACGAGCTCGAGATGCACGCGGCCGTCGGAGGTCGCGAGCACGTCGCGCAGGCTGCGGCCGCGGCCGCGCAGCTCGCCTCCGCCGTCGATGCTCCCGGCAGCGAGGTTCGGCTCGTCGAGCGCGTCGGCGGCGCCGGCGAACAGCGGCGTGAGCGGCAGCGCGTGCAGCGTGCTGCTCAGATCCGCGTGCGGCGGATCGCGCGTGCCGTCGATGGTCGCCCGGATCTCGAAGGCGCCGTCACCGTGCGTGAAGCGCACGGGCGTCACGCGCAGCACGCCGGCATCGAGCTGCAGATGCAGATGGAAGTCGGTCAAGGGCAGATGCTTGGCGACGACGCGCGCGCCGTCGAATACGACGTCGGCATCCATCGTGTCCAGACGTTCGACCGCGAGCGGCACGTCGGGCAGCACGCGTCCGTCGTCCGCTTTCTCCGGCGCATCGTCGACGCCGATCAGCGGGCCCAGATCCGCGAGCGCGAGCCGCTGGGACACGAAGTGGGCGTCGAGCCGCGAGCGCGGCTCGGCCGGCTGCCAGCGCAGGCTGCCGCCGAGATCGCTGCGGCCCATGCGGCCGCTGAACTCGTCGAAATGCCACACGCCCTGCAGATGGCGCAGCCGTCCCTTCATGCGATACGGCGGCGTCGGCAAGAAGGCGATGCCGGTCAACGCATACAAGTCATCGGCGCTGGCGCCGGCGATGCTCAGCTCGAGATCGAAGCCCTGAGCATCGACGGGATCGCGCACGCTGCCGCGGAAGCGGGCCTGCGTCGCGCCGGCCTCGATCTCGCCCGCAAGCGGGTAGGGCGCCGTCGTCTCGCGCAGCGCCTCCAGCGCGCCGCCCGTAACGTGGAAACGCAGGGCCTGGCCGCGCATCGTGCCGCGCCCGTCCAGGGCGACGCGCGGCGCCTGCTCGTCGGCGCTACCGGCGACGCGGGCGAGGTGCATGTCGAGATCGACCTCGCGACCGACATCGCGATAGCGCAGCCGGCCGGCGTCGATCCGCAGATGCTCGATGACCGGGATTTCCGCGCGCGATTCGGGCGCGGGGTCGGGCCCCGGCGGCAGCTCCCAGTTCCCCTTGCCCTGGGCATCCTTCTCCAGTTGTAGATCGGGCGCGTCGACGGCCACGAGGGGCAGCACCAGATCGCCGCCGAGCAGACGCCGGAGATCGATGGCGACTTGCAGGCGATCGACGTGCAGTAGATGCGGCGGCGTTTCGCCGGGTCTGCTTTCGACGGTGAGATCGCGCAGGTCGAGGCGCGTGCGCGGCCAGCCGGGATCGAAAGCGAGCGGGCCGTCGATGCGCACTTCGCGCGCGAGCGCGCCGGAAGCGCTGGCCGCGAGCAGCTCGCGCACGCGGCGCCAGTCGTCGCGCGAAAGCACCCAGACTGCCACGAGGATCGCGAGCACGCTCACGCACAGGACACCCGTGACCACTCCGATTGCGAGTCGGGCTCGCCGCTTCATCGTCGTTCTCCGTCAGGCCGCTGCGCGCGATGCGCGGGAACGATGCAAGAACGGCTCCAGGCGCCCGCGCAGGGCATGTGTCTTGCACTTCGCACGTGGAGTCCACAATGGGAGCAAGCGATGAACGGACCCTCTTCGCAGCGGCGGCCGCGCAGCCGGCCGCTGCCCGCGCCGCGCGAAGTGCGCGAAGAAGGCGGCGGCTATGCGTGGAACTACTACGGGCGCGACGCCGTGCCCGAAGATTCGGATCCCTATGCCGTGCGCCCGCCGCGGCGCGAGACGCGCCGCCGGGCGGACGGCGAGGACGGCGGGGAGCCTTGACGCGTGACCGACACCGACTGGCTGCAGTGGCCCGCGATGCTCGCCACCGCCGTGGCGGCCTGGGCCGTCGGCTCGCGCAGCGCGCAGCGCCGCGAGCGCGGCTTCAAGCTCTTCCTCGCGAGCAATGTGCTGTGGGTGGTGTGGGGCGTCGGCGCCGCGGCCTGGGCGGTCGTCGCCCTGCAGTTCGTACTCGCGGCGCTGAACCTGCGCGGCGCGCGCAAGGCCGAGCATGTCGCCGAGCACGAGGAGTCGTCACCGGCCGCATGAGTCACGCGGACGGCAATGCACGCGCGTCATGGCGCCCGATGTTGGGCTTCCTTCGTCAGCCCAACCTACGACCTGCGCGGGCCTGGCCGCTCAGATACCGTAGCCCGGGTGGAGCGCGGCAGCGCGTAACCCGGGATCGGCGCTCATCGTCTCTCATGCATTCGAGAAGACTCGGCGCGGTGCGCGCCGAGCACAGCCGTACGCCTTCGCGTATCGGGCAAGCCCGATCCCGGGTTCCGCTGTGCTGCACCCGGGCTACGAGAGCGGGGCGCCCTCTTTCACGGCAAGCTAGGGATTGCGCGGCCTTGGCCGCTCAGTGTTCGAGCTCGCGCTCCCGCAGATCGCGCAGACGTCGTTCGGCGCGTTCGAGCGCGGGTGCGTCGAGACGCGCGAGGAGCGGAAACAGATCGCGCTCCTGCGCGCAGACGTGCTCGCGCAAGCGATCGTAAGTCTGGCGTGAGAGCGGATCGAAGCCCGCTTCTTCAGGCGACAGTTGCTCGAGGCGATCGACGAGCTCGAGGAGCTCCTCATGCGCCGCGGCGGTACGAGCTTCGACCAGCGGCCACACCACGCTGCGCTCGGCTTCGAGCATCTGGCGAATCTCCTCGCAGATCACGCTCGCCTGCTCGATGCGCTCGAAGTCGTCGCGACTGTTTTCGAGCGGACGGAACAGGCCCAGCACGCGCCGGTGCCCGGCGCGCAGCGCGGGGATCAACGGCGCGCCTTCGGCCTCAGGATTCAAGTTCATCGCCACTTTCCCGCCGCCCGATCGTCATGGAAAAGCGCGGGACGCATAGCGTCCCGCGCCGCTGCGATGGCGCTAGTCCATCCAGTAGAGCTGCGTGCCGTAGTAGTCGTGCACCTCGGTCGCCCAACGCTGATCGGCCATCGAGGGCCAGCGATCCTTGTTGAAGCCCGGCGCCTTCTCGAGGCGTTCCTTCGGTACGTCGAGCACGAAGCATTTGCGACCCGCGTCGAGCACCATCGCGCGCCACGGCACGGCAAAGAGCTTCTCGCCGATGCCGAGAAAACCGCCGAAGGCGAGCACGGCATAGGCCACGCGGCCGCGGCCGACGTCGAGCATGATCGCCTCGACGCTGCCGAGCTTGTCGTTGGCCGCGTTGACGACCTCGTTGCCGATCAGAGTTTTCGCATCCATCACTTCCGGGCCCGGCCCGCTGCCGTCGCGTTCGCCGCCGATGATGCGGGTGCTGCTGGCGGCGGTGCTGCCCGTGTTCAAAGTCGTAGTCATCGCTGTCTCCTTGCGTAGTCTCAGTAGTCGTCCTGCACGTTGAGCTCCTCGGCCGTCACGTAGCCGTCGCCGTCGCGATCGCGCTTCTCGAAATTGGCGATCACGTTGGCCTGATGCTCGGTGGCGGGCACGCCTTCACCGGCCGGCGGCGTCGTCGCACCGTGATTGCCTGCGGTCTCCTCGTGGTTGCGCATCATCGCGTCGTACTCGCTGCGGCTCAGGCGGCCATCGCCGTCGCGATCGGCTCCTTGCAGCATGGTCTCGCCGCTTTGCGCGGCAGGGCTGTCCGCCAATGCGAGCGGCGCACCGGCAAGGAGGGACACCGCGAGCAGCGTCGTCGTGAACTTTGGCATAAAGCCTCCTTGGCATTTGAATCGAGCGGGTGCGTCCATCTGCACCGTTGCTCGAAGACTGCAGGGCGCGTGCCAGCAGGCGGAGGTTCACGAAGGGGAAGCGTCGCGCGCCGCGATCGCGTCGCGTGTAATTCCGGGGGAATTTTCCCTGTAAACATTACAGCTCGACGCCTCGCGTTCGACCGCCGTGCGTAGGCGCAAGGTCGCCACCAGCGGCAGGTGATCGGAGGCGCGGCGCGCGAGCGAGGATTCGATCACGGCAACCTCGGCCACTTCGATGTCGGGCGAGATGAAGATATGATCGAGACGGCGCGTCGGCCGCTGGCCGAACCAGGTATTGCGCGGCCGCCAGCCCGGAATCGCGCGCTGCACGTCCGTCAGGCACGCACCGAGGCGACGACAGACATAGGAGCCCTCGCCTGCATTCAGATCGCCGAGCACCACCACCGGCCCCGCGCGCAGCGCAGCTTCCAGCCAGTGTTCGCCGAGCAGGTGATCGATCTGCGCCGCGCGTTCGCTCGCGCGCAGGCCGAGGTGCGTATTGATGATCTGCCAGGACACCCCGTCGACCTCGACGCTGGTCCACAGCGCGCCGCGCGGCTCGCGGCGCGCCGAGCCGGGCAGGAAGCCGGCGCGCACGAGGCGCATCGGGAAGGTCGTCAGCACCGCATCGCCGTAGAGCTCTTCGCGCACTTTCAGCGCGGCGTGGAACTCGCGCGTCATCGCCAGCAGCGAGGCGATCTGATGCGCCTGATCCGCGTGATTGGAGCGCGCGCGGCCGACGTCCAGCTCCTGCAGCGCGACGACGTCCGGCGCGCCCTGCGCGATCACGCGTGCGATGCGCGCCGCCGAGGTCGTGCCGTCCATGCCGCGGCAGGCATGCACGTTGTAGCTCATCACGCGCAGCGCCGGCGCATGCGGCCGCGGCGCCTGCGGCAGCGCTTCGCTGCGGCCCAGCGCGACCAGCGCCGCCGCCCGCAGATCGCCGGCGCGCACGTGCGCATATGGACGCAGCGGCAAAGGCGCGGCGGCATCGAGCAGCGCGACGCCGCGCGTTTCCGTCGGATTGAAGCCGCCGTGCGCGCCGTTCTCGATGGCGAAGGACAGCGGAGCGACGCCGCGCGCCCAGCCCGCGATCACGATGTCGCCGGCCTGCGGGTGGTGGCACAGTGCGACCAGATCCGCGATCACCTCGTCGCGAAACGGATGATCCTCACCGACCAGCAGCGCCCCGTCCCGCGGCAGCAGGAGCTCACCCTCGCGCGTCCAGGCCCGCGCCAAGCCCGGGCCTGCGCGCAGCAGCGCGGCCGGCACCGCGGCGTCTCGCACCAGGCGCTGCGCGAGGGTGGCGAGGGCTTCGGGCGCGGTGCCGGCCGGCAGGCGCAGGTGTCCCAGCGGCCCCATGGCCGCGACGCGCGCGCTGCCCGGCGGCGGCAGCGGCGGCGGCGTGCGTCCATAGGTCGGCAGCAGTCGGAACGGCGCGCCGCCGCGCAGCGTCAGCGCGCGCCACGATTGCACGCCGCGCTGACGATCGCGCCAGCCCTGGTCGTGGGCGGCGGCCGCCGCCGGCGGCGCGTCCGCGGCCTCGGCGAGGATCGCGTCCACCGCTTCCTCGATCGAACGGCCGTAAGTCAGCGGATAGGGTGCGACGCGGGCCTGGCCGTGATCGGAATAGATCCACACGCGATAGTCGCGGCGTTCGCTCTTCATCGCCATGCGCCACAGCCGGCGGATCGTGCCGTCGATGCCCTTCAAGGCCCAGTGCGCGAACTCGGCGTCGGGCCCGCGACGATGCGACTGTTCGTCATAGGCGACGAGGTTGAGCTGGATCACGGGCAGTCCGCGCGCGAGATCGATCTGCGCGCCGATCGAGATCAGCTCGCGCAGCCCGATGCAGATCGCGACGCGGGTCGGGATGAATTTCAGCTCGTGCAGCAGATGCGTGCCGCGGCCGAGCGCGCGCACGAAGTCCCACAGTGCGAGCGCGAGCTCGGCGAGCAGCAGGCCCGCGACGCGCAGCACGCTGCCGAGGTTGCTGAGCACGAGCAGCGCGAGCGCGAAGGGGTTCGCCGCGCGCAGCACCGGGCCGATGCCGAGCGCAGACACGCAGAAATGCGCGTCGCTTTCACAGGCCCCGCCGGTGAAGATGTTGCCGTAGGCGGCGCCGCCCTCGAGCAGCGGCGCGTGCTCGGCGGCGAGCGCGGCTTCGAGCTCGCGCGCGGCCGCCGGCTCGTAGAGGCGTACGGCTTCTTCGCTCGCGCGATCGATGTAGCTGAAGGCCGGCACCGCCGCGCGCGTGCCGTAGAAGAGCTCGGCCTGCACGGCCGGCGTCGTGCTCGGCACCCCGGCGTAGAGATCGTGCAGCACATAGCGCTCCCTGCGCAGCAGCCGGCGCAGGAAGGGCAGGCGGCCGTGCGCGAGCGCGGCGTCGAATTGATCGCGGCCGAGGCCGTCGATCTGTATCAGCAGCAGGCCGGGCGCGGTCGGTGCCGGCGTCTCGTGCGCGAGGCCGAGCAGGCGGATCGCCCATTCGCTGCGGCTCAGGCGGCGCCGCCAGCGCCGCCAGCCGCGATGCAGACGCGCCCACACCGTCGTGCCTTCAGCCGGACGCCGCCGTGGTCGCCGGCTCGCTGCCGACCAGCGCGGCGCCGGCCGCGCCGGCGAGGCCCTTCAACACCGTCCACTCCGCGCCGAGCCGCGCGATGACTTCGTCGAGCTCGCCGTGACCGGCGCGCGAGGGCGCGTCGAAGTCGGCGGCGAGCTCGGCATAGACGGCGAGCGCCCGTTCGGCACAGCGATCGATGTCGTAGTCCCGCGCCGTCGCGCGCGCGCGCTCGGCCTGCGCCGCGCGCGCGCCCGCATCGAGCGCGGCGACCGCCGCCAGCGCCGCGACGAAGTCCGCGACGGAGGCCTGTGCATCGAGCAGGCGGCCGTTGTCGCCGTCGACGACGACCTCGCGCGCGCCGGGCGCATCGAGGGCGACGACGGGCACGCCGACCGCGAGCGCTTCGGCCAGCACGAGGCCCTGCGTCTCGCTCTTCGAGGCAAAGGCGAAGACATCCATCGCGCGATAGGCGCTCGCCAGCAGCGGATGATCGAGCGAGCCCGTCATCACCAGGCGCGCCTCGATGCCCGCCTCGCGCGCCAGCGCGCGCAGCGTGCTGGCGCAGGGCCCGCCGCCGACCACCAGCGCGAGCGCCTGCGGATGCGCGAGGAGGAAGCGCATCAGCGCCTCGCCCAGATAATCGAGGTTCTTCTCCGGCGCGAGGCGGCCGACGTGGCCGACGACGAAGGCCTCCGGCGGGATGCCGAGCGCGGCGCGCAGCCCCGGGCCGTCGCCGGCGTCGAAGAACTCGCGGCCGATGCCGGTCGGGATCACTTCGATCGGCGTCGTCACGCCGCGCTCCTGGATCAGCGTCGCGATGCTCGCGCTGGGCGCGAACACGCGCTGGCAGGCATTTGCGTAGTGCGAGGACAGCGTGGCGACGAAGCGCTTGAGCAGCGGCGAATCGCCGGGCACGTAGTGGGTGTATTCCTCGTACATCGTGTGATGCGTGAACACCAGCGGCAGCGCGAGCTGGCAGGCGAGCCGCAGCGCCGCGGAGCCGACGAGGAAAGGATGATGCGAATGGATGATCTGCGGCTCGAAGCGGACGATCGCGTCGTCTAGCGTGCCCGACACCGGCAGGATCAGCGAGAAGTCGCTGCCGTTGAAGTTCTGGATCGCGGGCACGCGCACCACGTTCTCTTCCTGCGGGTCGCGATCTTCGAACTCGGGCGCGACGACCAGCACCTCGTGGCCGAGCCGGCGATAGGCCGCGCTGAACGCCGTCACCGAGCGTGCGACGCCGCCGATGTGCGGCAGGTAGGTGTTCGTCATCATCACGATGCGCATCAGTCTTCTCCTCCCAGCACCCGCGTGCCGACCGGCGGCGCGCCGGGCACCTCGATCGCTGCGTGGCCCGGCACGGCGATGCGCAGCGTCGGCGCATGGCGGTGCCACTGCGCTTGCCAAGAGACGCGCGGCGCATGCGCAGGGCCGCTGAAGATCACGGACAGCGGGCCGTGCGACGTCGGCGTCGGCCCCAGCGACAGCGGCACTTCGTCGGCCAGCCAGTCGTCCGCGACGCCGCTGCCGATTACGAGCAGGCCGTCCTCTTCGCGCACGCAGGCGTTGCGCAGCGCCATCACCCATTCGGCCGCGGCCCATGCGTGCTGGCCGTCGCCCATGCAGCCGCCGCCGGTCTGCGGGTGCACGGCTTCCGGCCATTGCCCGGTCGGCGAGGCGAGCCGCGCCACGGCCGCGATCAAATCGCGCTGGCGGGCGTCGCCCGCGCGCATCAGCACCTGCGCGAGATGCAGCGTCAGATAGGCGTTGATGCCGGAGTGGATGTTCTGCTGGAAAAAGCCGCCGTCCACGAGATCGCGCTCCAGCAGATATTCGACGGTGTCGAGCAGGCGCGGATCGAGGGGCTCCAAGAGCTGCAGCGGATGACCCGCGACGATCGATCCGATCGCACCGGCATCGAGCCGCCGATAGGGCGCCGCCGGCATCGCGGGCCGGCCGAGGCGCGCGCGGCAATGCTCGAGACTGCGGTCGATGCAGCTCATGAAGTCCTCGGCGCCTTCGCGCCAGCGGCGTGCGGCACCGGCGTCGTGGGCGTCGAACAGCGTCGCCGCCGCGCGCAGGCCCGCGACGCTCCAGAAATCGTCCCAGTAGTAGTAGTCGTTCGGCCCCAGATGCTCGGCGCTGAAGCCGGCCGGCATCAGGCCCGCGTGCGCGCCGTCGAGCGTGCGCGGCAGGCGCTTGCGCAGGATCCACTCTGCTCCCGCGCGCAGCATGCGCAGACGTCCCGCGTCCGGCACGGCCTGCGTGGCCGCGGCGTGGCGCGCGAACAGCCACAGCACCTGACCGTTCGAGTCCCATTCGCCGTCCTGCGATCGGAAATAACCGTCGCCGCTCTGGCGCATGCGGAAGCGGGCGAGCGCAGCGTCGACGCGCGCGACGAGACCCAGCGCGAGCAGCGCATCGAGAATGAAGACCGCGTCCCGAAACCAGAAGCGGCGGTAGGTATAGGGACCGGGATAGGGATCGGACGGCGTCAGCAGCACCAGCGTGCGCACCGCGGCGTCGTAGAGATGCTGGAATCCGGCGTCGGGGTGCTGCAGGCGGCAGACGCCGCTGAGCGCGCCGGCCCAGCCGCCCGCCGGCGGGGCTTCGCGGCTCAGTATGCCCTGCACGCGCAGGCGCCGCGGGTGGCGCGCGTCGAGCGGGAACACCGCGGCCGCCGTCGCCATGCCGCGCGGGCAGCGCACGCGCGAGGATTGCGCCGCGGGCGTGTCCCAGTGCGTGTGCACGTCGCCGCTGCCGTAATCGCCGACCAGGTGCTGCGCGGGCGGCGTGTCGAAATAGAGATCCTCGCGCTCGTCGACGCGCCAGTGCGTGCCGTCCAGCGCGATCGAGCGTATCGCCGAGATGCCTTCGGGATTGCACGGACGCAGCGCGATCACGAGCCAGCGCGCGGCGTCGCCGCCCGCTTCGCAGAAGAGCTCCCAGCGCGTGTCGCTCTCGGTCGCGAAGGCCGTCGCGCGCACGGTCAGCGCGAGGCGGGCGTCGTCGTCGCGGCTGTGCGTGACGACGGAGAGCCCCTGGGTCAGATCGAGATGCTGCTCGAGGATCGGCGCGCTCGCCGGCACCAGCCAGCGTTCGTCAGTGCCGCGCACCCACACGTCGACGGACCAGCCGTCGTGCAGCGGCGTCAGCAGCCCGGCCGGATCGACGATCGGAAAGGCGTCGACGCCGGGGATGCCGAGCGCGGTCCAGTTGCGATGCGTCAGATTCACGTGCGTCAGCGAGAACGCGCGCGGGACGAAAGAGATGTCGCGAGGATCGTACTGCCGCCGCACCCACAGCGGCCAGCGCCAGTCCATGTTGTGCTGGATGATCCGCGCATTGAGCAGGCCGCGGGCGTGCATCTCGGCGCCGGCGCGCAGCAGCTCGACGGGGTAGTGCACCTCCGAGGGCTGCGCGAACTGCTGCAGGCGCGCGAGCAGGGCGATCGGATCGAGAAAGCCCTGCGCCTCGGCCGCGCGACGCACGGCCGTGCGCCACGCCAGACGTCGCATGCGCGGGATCACGGGACCGGCTCCTCCGCGGCGCCGGCCTCGAGCAAGCGACGCGCGCGGCGGGTCAAGCCGACGACGGCGGCGAGCGCGCAGGCGAGCCCGACGGCATAGAGCGCCCATTCGAAAGGCTGCGGCGAGCGGCGCGCCGCGAGCGCGGCCGTCACGTCGCCGGCCAGCGCGCCCAGCGTCACCGCGGCGGCCGTCAGCGGCAGGATGCCGGCCGCGGTGCCGAGCACGAAATCCCGCAGCTTCAAATCGAGCGCGCCGAACACGTAGTTCGTCGATTTGAACGGAAAGAACGGCGTCATGCGCAGCGCCGCGATGGTGAGCCAGCCGCCGTCGCGCAGCGCCCGCGCGAGCGCATGGGCACGGCGCCGGCGCAGCAGCCACGCACGCAGGCGCGAGCCGAAGGCGTGACGACCGATCAAAAATGCGAGCGTCGCGCCCAGCGTCGTGCCGGCCACCATCAAAAGCGTGCCCTGCACGATGCCGAAGAGCACGCCCGCGCCGACCGCGAGTACGATCACCGGCAGCAGCAGCACGACGAGCAGCGCGTCGCAGGCGCCGTAGATCACCAGGCCCAACCAGCCCTGCTGTTCGAACCACGGCAGGAGGCGCGTCACGGCGGCGTCCAGGGAGTCGACCGCGGCGCGCGCCTCATGCGCCGGCATCAAGCCGGCCAGCAGCGCAGCCGACAGCGCGATCGCGAGCCAGGAGCCGCGCCGTCCGCGGCGCCGCGGCCGCTTGCGCCGGCCGCCGTTTTTGCACGTCGCGTGCAAGGCTTACACCCGTGTCGGCCGGACCCGCATCGAGATCGACCTCCGTCTTCAGGTGCAGCCCCGCAGCAGGAACAGCGCGAACAGCACCGGCAGCGGCACGCCGAGCAGCCACAACAGTATCCAGCCGATGCGGCCGCGCTGCCGGCGAGGCAGCGTCTTCAATGGCCCGATCGGCAGCGTCTTGTTCTCGTCCACGGCATCGCACCTCGCAGTCCTGGTCGCACGAGAACGAAACATCAAGATGCATGCCACCACCGGCTGAAATTTCGTGGCCGGATGAGCGCAGCGAATCCGTGCGGGTCGGAGGTGGCCGATATGCCGTTTAATCTAGCCACGGAGGACACAGAGGACACGGAGAGAAAAATTTCTTGTGGGGAGATTCCGTTTGCGCTGGGGCACAAAAAATGGCGACAGCGTTACAGAGCACTCGTTCAACCCCTTTTCCCTCCGTGTCCTCTGTGTCCGCCGTGGCTAGATTAAAACGAGCGCATGAACCGGCACGCAGCGCGATCGATTCAGCCCGCGCGCCCGGCCGCCTTGCGCAGCAGCCGATCGAGTGCGCCCATGTCGAAAGGCTTGGCGAGCACCAGGGTGTCGGCGGGCACGTTGTCGCCCAGCAGGTGCACATAGCCGGAGACGATGACGGCGCCGATGCGCGGTTGCATGCGGCGCAGCGCCTCGACGATCTCCAGCCCCGACATGCCCGGCAGATCGATGTCCGTCATCAGCACGTCGAAGCTCGCTTCGCCGGCGCGGGCGAGCGCCTCGCTGCCGTTCGCGCAGCCGCCGACCTCGTAGCCGAGCTCGCGCAGATACTCCGCGGTCGTGCTGCGCAGGATCTCGTTGTCCTCGACGAGCAGCACGCGCACCGGGGCGGGCGCCGACGCATCGCGGGCGCTGGCCGCGCTGCGGTTCAGCGCGCGCCGGCGCAGTACCTGACGCACCATGCGGGCGAGATCTTCGCGCCGGTAGGGTTTCTGGAGCAGCTTGATCGGCGGCTGCAGATCGTCGCCGTGGCGGATCGCGTGCTCCGGGTAACCCGAGGTGAAGAGCACGGCGATGTCCGGCTGCAACCGCCGCGCTTCGGCCGCGAGCTCGTCGCTGCGCACGGGACCGGGCATCACGACGTCGCTGAACAGCAGATCGATCGGCGTGCCTTCGCGCAGGATCGCGAGCGCCTGCACCGCGTCCGCGGCGGCGAGCACGCGATAGCCGAAGCCGCGCAGGAATTCGACCGCCGAGCCGCGCACCGCGGCCTCGTCCTCGACGAGCAGTATCGTTTCGTGCCCATCGCCGGGCGGCGCCTCGGCTTCCTGTTCGATGTGCGTGAGCGGCTCGTCGCTGTAGGGGAAATAGAGCCTGATCGTCGTGCCGACGCCCACCTCGCTGTGCAGGTCGAGTGCGCCGCCGCTCTGGCGCATGAAGCCGTGCGCCATGCTCAAGCCGAGGCCCGAGCCCTGCGGCGCCGGCTTGGTCGTGAAGAAAGGCTCGCAGGCGTGCCGCTGCACCTCCTCGCTCATGCCGCAGCCCGTGTCGGCGACCACGATCATCACGTAGCGCCCGGCCTCGAGATCGATCTGCGTACGGGCGTAGGTCTCGTCGAGCTCGACGTTGTCCGCCTCGATCGTCAGCCGTCCGCGTCCGGCCATCGCGTCGCGCGCATTGATCGCGAGATTCAGCAGCACGTTCTCCAGGCGATTCGGATCCACGCGCACGTTCCACAGCCCGGGCGCGATCCGCGTCGTGATCTCGATCCCCGCGCCGAGCGCGCTGCCGATCAGGCCGGTGAGCTGCGGCAGCCGTTCGCCCAGGTTCAGCACGATCGGATCGAGGAGCTGGCGCCGCGCAAAGGCGAGTAGCTGGGCGGCGAGCCGCGCGCCGCGTTCGACGCCTTCCTGGGCAACGGCGAGGTGGCGATCGGCGGTCGTGTCATCGGCGATCCGGTCTTCGACGAGCTGCAGGTTGCTGCGAATGATCTGGAGCACGTTGTTGAAATCGTGCGCGACGCCGCCGGTCAGCTTGCCGATGGCTTCCAAGCGCTGGCTGGTGTTGCGCGCGGCGTCGACCTCGCGCCGCTCGCGCGCGAGGCGTTCGATCTCCGCGGTGCGCTCGCGCACCAGCTCCTCGAGCCGCGCGCGATGGCGCGAGAGATCGCGGCGCGTTTCCCAGTGCGGTGAGACGTCGTAGCCGGAGACGGCGAGGCCGACGACGGGCCCGCGCTCATCGTCGTCCTCGTAGACGGGTTGCGCGAGGAAGTCGACGTAGCGCAGCCGCGTCGTGCCCTCGGCCGTGGTGATCCGCACCGGCATCCCGCGGCCGCGAAAGGCCTCGCCGGAGCGGAACACGCGGCGGGCGACGTCGAGATAGCCCTGCGCTTCGAGCTCCGGCAGCACTTCGGCGAGCGGGCGATCCGCGATCGCGCGCCGGCCGATCAAGGCCTCGAAGCCGGCGTTCGCCATGCGCACGATGAAGCGCTCGCCTTCGAGCACGCACATGAAGCCGGGCGCCTGGCGGAACAGCATCAGCAGACGCTTGCACTGCTGCGACAGCGCCTCGTTCTCGTGCTGGACGGCGGTGACCCGGCGCAGCACCCCGGCCTCGGCGCGCGGATCGGCGGCGGCGCGCGCGAGGCGGAAGGCCGTCACGTCCTGGCTGTGCTGCAGGACATAGCGGAGGCGGCCGTCGGCGTCGAAGATCGGCGTGTGCGTCACGCTCCAGTAGCGCTCGGGCACGATGCCGCTCGAACCATCGCTCGCCACGCCGTAACGCAGCAGCGCAATGTCGTCGGAACGCCGCTCGTCGCGCGCGCGCTCGATCGAGCGGCGCAGACAGGCTGCCTGATCGTCCTCGGCCATGGCCGGAAAGGCATCGAAGAAATGGCGGCCGACGACGTCTTCCGCGCAGCGATCGACGCTCGCGAGATGGGCGGCATTGGCATAGGCGATGGTCAGATCCGGTCGCAACAGCAGATAGCTGTTCGGCGAGGCGTCGAAGACGGCCGCGAAATCCGGCGCCTGCTCGACGCTCGCGCGCAGCGTCGCGCCGGATTCGAGCTCGAGCGACTGATTCACGCGCGACATGTCCCCTGGTTCTTAGCTGCTTCTACAAGCACGCCGGCACGCCCCTTGCTCCTTTGCGGGCATCGATCACGCGGAGCATCGGCGACATGGGGCGCATCCTCGGTTTCGTGCTGTTCATCACCGCCGGCGTTGCCGCCGGCTGCCGGCAGGCCGACGTCGCGGCCGAGCAGTCGGGCGCGCTCGCACCCGAGGCGGCGCAAAGCTCAGCGGTGCACTTCGTCGTCGACGAACGGCGCCACGTGCCTTATCTCGTTGCGCACGGTCAGGCGCGCGAAGAGCTGCGCGCGGCGCATTGAGCAGAGCGCCCGCTCACAGGCCCGGTGCGCCCGTATCGTGCGCGAGCGTCGCGCACGCGCAGTGTTCGTGTTGGCAACCCCGGCCCTGAGCACAGCCCGCCACGCAGTAGAAGCGTCCACCCGACACGACGGCTGCGGCCACGCTGACGAGGCACTGGCAGGGCGGATGCGCGCATCTCGCCTGCGTCACTGCTTCGCTGCCCTGGCCCATGCTTGCCGTCCCTCCGCATCGCGTCGTTTCGCACGGGAGGTGTTGTACGACAATCCGCGGCGCCTGGCTGCCGGTCGCCGCCTACGCCTGTCCGTCACCGCGGATGACGCTGATGTTGCCGCCGCGTTCGAGATAGGCGTGTTTGACCTGATCGACCCGTTCGATGCCGAGCAGACGGAGCTGGCTCATGAGGTCTTCGACGGTGAGCAGCTCGCGGTGCAGATTGCCGTGGAGAATGCGGCCGTGGCGCACGAGCTGCAGCCGCGAGGGACTCGTGAAGCGCTCGATGGCCGGAAAGCGGAACGCGAGCCAGTTCACGAGCAGGTTCCAGCCGATGATGGTCGACAGCAGCACCAGGCCCTCGCTGATCGTGGTGTAGCCGCCCGCCATCGCGTTCTGCGCGGCGTCAGAGACGATCACGATCAGCAGGACGTCGGCGATGCCGAGACCGCCCAGGTCGCGGCGCACGACGAAGCGGAACATCAGCAGCAGGAACCAGTAGACGACGGTGCCTCGAATGACGATCTCGGTGATCGGCATCTGCGTGCCGAACAGTTCGAGCCAGGGCGTCACGGTGCTGCCGCGCTTGCCCGTCGCGCGTCGACTGGCGTGCTGTCGGTGCGACGCCTACTCAGACGCGCGGCCTACGCCCCAGCACGAAGAAAACGACGGCAAGCACGAGACCGACGATGAACAGGATCCAGGCGATCTGCATCGACATCCCGGCCACGCCGGTCATGCCCAGCACACCGGCGACGATTGCGATCACGAGAAAGAGCGCGGCCCAGGTGAACATGTCGCTACCCTCCTTTGAAGATGCCTGACATCCAGCACGACGCATGCCAGCTCGCGCGGCAGCGGGACTGGCACGTCGTCTGCAGCGCCTGCCCCATGTCGACAAGGAGGGCTTCGGAGATGAACACGAAACCGATACGCACGATCGTCCTGGTGCTGGCCGCGCTGCCGCTCATTGCGGCCTGCGACCGCGCCGAACGCAGCCCCGCCGATCGCACGGACGCCGGCGAGACGACGAACGGCGCGCCGAGCACGGCGGTGCCGACGCCGGCGCCCGGCGAACGCGTGGGCGAAGACACGGTCGGCGAGAAGGTCGATCGCGTCGGCGAGGCAATGGAGGCGCAGGGCGAGAAGATCGGCGCGGCCATCGACGACGCGGCCGTCACCGCGCGCGTCAAGGCCGCGCTGGTCGCCGATCCGACGCTGTCGGCGCTGAAGATCGACGTCGACAGCAAGGACGGCGTCGTCACCTTGCGCGGCAGCGTCGAATCGACGGCAGCGAGCGAGCGCGCCGGCACGCTCGCGCGCGATACCGAAGGCGTGGTATCGGTCGACAACCAGCTCGTCGTCGCGGCAATGGACTAGGACGCGTAAATCCTGCCGCGCTAGTCGTGTAAGTTGTGCGACTCCGCGGCGCAAAGGACTCGTGGAGTCGACGCTCAGGCCGCGGGCCGGGCCGGCACCCGGGCGGCGAGGCGCAGGCCTTCCGCGCCCGTCGTCGCCTCCAGGCTGCCGCCGAAGTGCGTCAGGCGGGCGCGCATGGTGTGCACGGCGGTGAGGTCGAAATTCGCCGGCCCGACGTCGCTCTCGAGAAGCAGGCACAACTCTGCGCCGTCCGGCGTGAGCCGGGCCGCCAGCTTCGTCGCGCGGCCGTCCGCTTCCAGCCAGCGCGTGCAGTCCTGCACGAGCCGGTAGATGGCCATCGCCACGCGCGCATCGAGGCCGGGCGGCTCTTCGTCGAAGCGCGCCGCGCAGGCGATGCCGCTGCGGCGCTCGAAGGCCTCCATTTCCATGCGCAAGGTGGCGACGAGACCGAGACTGTCGATCATGCTGGGCCGCAGGGACTGGATCAGGCGGCGCTTGAGCTCGACCGCCTCCTTCAGCACGCGCAGCGCGCGCTCCAGTCGCGTGCGCGCGACGCCTTCCGGCAACTGGCTGGCAACCGACGCGACGTCGAGGTTGATGGCGGTCAGATTCGAGCCCATCTCGTCGTGCAGCGCGCGTGCGAGCACCTCGCGCTCGCGCTCGACGAGCTCCAATAAATGCCCCGCAAGGGCAAAGTCGGCGGTGCAGTCATCTGCAGGAGCGGCGCGTACGTCGGACATGGTGTTCATACGTGGGGAAACCGCGGCGACTGTAGCATGCGGCTAGGCGCGCGGTGATTCAGTCGCGCGGCGGACGCGCCGCATCGATCCGTCCGGACTTCATCAGCACGCCGAGCTCGAGGATGCGCATGGCCGCGCCGGCGAGGCCGGCAAGCGCGACGATCGCACCGAGCACCGTTGCGCCGCCCGTGCTCACCGCCGGCGTGGGCGCGTCGGCGCCGCGCGAGCGCGACGTCTTGCCACCGCCGAGCAGGCCGAGCATCGCGCCGGCGAGCGCCGCGCCGAGCAGGCTGCCCGGCGCCGCGAGGCGCTCGCGGCAGGCGGCTTCGACGGCGGCGGCGCGCGCCGACTGCTCGGCGCCCAGCGCCGCGAGACGGCCTTCGAGCCGCTGCAGATCTTCATCGCCCTTCATCGCCGCGGCTCCGGCGCGCGCAGCGCGCGACGCGTATGGATGAAATCGACGCGACGCATCGCGGCCCGCGCACCCAGGGCCGCGGCCGCGATCAGCACGAGATTCACGATCAGCGCACAGCCGATGGCGAGGGCGGGCGTCGCGCCGCGATCCACGGCCCACCACATAGCGCCGACGAGTGCGAGCAGCCAGGTCGCGGCAAGCACGCAAGCCGCGAGCACGGCGCAGACGAAAGTCTGTGCGAGCGCAGCCGCGGCGCGACGCGCTTCGATGACGAAGATGCCGAGCCGCGCCTCCGTCATCGCGCGCCAGGTGTCGGTCAAGCCGAGCAACTGCGCGCGCAGGCCGGGCGCCGCCGCCCCATCGCCGCCGGCGTCGGGCACGGGGCTCAACCCCGCAGCAGTCGGGTCAGGATGAAACCGGCGGCCGCGGCATAGCCCAGGGCCTTCAGCGGATGGGCGCGCACGTACTCGCGGCAGTCTTCGGCGAGGCGGCCCTGCATGTGACGGAGCTCCTCG
Source organism: Gammaproteobacteria bacterium (assembly GCA_035325705.1). GTDB lineage: Bacteria > Pseudomonadota > Gammaproteobacteria. Next base: position 134,659 of record DAOKZI010000010.1, on the reverse strand, counting down.
GATTTGATGTTCATGCGCTCGGCCGCGCCGGCCGCCGCGCCCGATACCCGTTCCACGGTGTCATGGGCGGCGTCCGTGAGTCGATCGACGACGGGATGCACGGCTTCGGCGACGGTGTCGATGCGTTCGTGCGCGGCGCTGCGCAGGCGCTCGGTCGACGCCTGCGCGCCGGCCGCGCCTTCGGGCTCGGTGCGGCCCTGCGTCGCTTCGTTCGGATGGCTCGCATTCATGGATTTCCTCCGCTGGCATATGAATGGACTTCATGCCGCCTATCGGCGAGCAAGCTGCATGCCATGCCTGAGATCGGCCAGGAGCGGCCGCAGCGGATCGCGTATCGCGACGGCGTGCACGGACTACGCGCCGTATGCGCAAAAACTACACGGGAGGAAGCGAGCGGGCAGTGGGGAAAGGCCGCCGGACTTCATCGTGTCCGGCGGTTTGCGAGAGGGATGGACTCAATCGACGAGACCGTTCTTGATCGCGTAGTAAGTCAGATCGGCGTTGCTCGCGACCTTCATCTTCTCCAGCACCCGGGCGCGATAGGTGCTGACCGTCTTCACGCTCAAGCTCAATGCAGTCGCAATGGCGCCCACCGGCTCGCCGCGCGCGAGCGACATGAACACCTGGTGCTCGCGCTCGGACAGTTGCTCGTGCAGCGGGCGATCGTCGCCCCCTTCGAGCTCGCCGGCGAGCAGCTCCGCGAGCTCCGCGGTGATGTAGCGGCGTCCCTGGCGGATCTTGCGGATCGCGGCGACCAGCTCCGTCGGCATGGCCTCCTTCTGCAGGTAGCCGCTCGCGCCGTAGCGCAGGAGCTGCACGGCATAGCGGTTTTCGGGATGCATGCTCAAGACCAGCACCGGCAAGTCGGGCTTCTCGCGCTTGATTTGCTTGAGGACGTCGACGCCGCTGCGATCCGGCATCGAGATGTCGAGCAGCACGATGTCGTAGTCGCCGCTGCGCACCTTGTTGACCGCGGCGCAGGCCGATTCGGCCTCGCCCGTGATCTCGATGTCGTCGAAGTCGCTCAGAAACTGCCGGAGGCCGGCCCTAACGACGGCATGGTCGTCCACTACGAGTACTCGGATCATTGCATCATCCCTCCTTTGCGGGGCCGCCTGCGCGGCCGGCGCATGCATTTGTCGCATGCTGACCGGCGGCGGCGGAGCGGAGCCCATTTTTAACGTGCCGTCTGGCGCGGCGCTGCACTACGCCGCGCTGCTCCCTGCCGTGCGGGCAAAGCGATCGTAGTCGTTCAATCGATTGTAGAGCGTTTTCAGACTGACGCCCAAGATCTTCGCCGCGTGCCGCTTGTTGCCTTCGCAGCGCGCGAGCGTCGCCAGGATCAGCTCGCGTTCCATGTCTGCGATGGACGTGCCAATCGGCACGGCCACGCAGTCCTCGCCGGGGCCAATGGCTTCCACCGGCACTTCCACCGCCGCCAGCTCGAGCTCGTGATCGGCCAGGATGTAAGCGCGGTGGATCGAATTCTTCAGCTCGCGCACGTTGCCCGGCCAGCAGTGCTCGCGCAGAAATTTACGCGAGCGCGCGGAGAGGACCTTCTCGTCGCGATACTCGGCGTTGAGTTCGGCGACGAAGCGCTCGGCGAGCAGCTCGACGTCCGCACCGCGTTCACGCAGCGCGGGCAGGCGCAGCGGGAATACCGCGAGGCGGTAGAGCAGGTCCGCGCGCAGCGCGCCTTCGAGCACCGCCTGTTCGGGATTGCGATTGGTGGCGGCGATGATGCGGCAGTTCGCGACGATTTCCTCGTCGCCGCCGACGCGATAGAAACGGCCCGTCTCCAGCACGCGCAGCAGCTTGACCTGCATCTCGGTCGGCATCTCGGTCACTTCGTCGAGGAAGACCGTGCCGCCGGCGGCGCGCTCGAACACGCCCTTGTGGTTGCGCACGGCGCCGGTGAAGCTGCCGCGCTCGTGTCCGAACAGCTCGGCCTCCATCAGATTGGCCGGAATCGCGCCGCAGTTGATGGCAACGAAGGGCTTGTCGCTGACCTTCGACTGGCAGTGCAGGCGATGGGCGACGACCTCCTTGCCGGTGCCGCTCTCGCCGACGATCAGCACATTGGCGCGCGTCGGCGCGACGCGTTCCAGCATGCCGAAAAGCTGCTTCATCGGCTCGGATTCGCCCCACAGGCAGTTGGCGGCGCGTGTGTTCTCGTTGCGGGCGGGCGCGGTCTCTCGGGTCTCCCGGCGTATGCCGAGCTGGAAAGCGGCCAGACTCCGTTCGTCCAGGGACGGCAGTTCGGCCAGTTCGTCACAGGCATGCAGTGCGTCGGTCATGTCCATTCTCCTCCGGCTGCGTGTGTCTTTGTCAGGCAGTGTCGTTGGTTTTGTTCCGTTGCCTTCGTTTTGAATTCCCGCTGGGACGGACCCCGGCGGCGTCCGTCGTCGGCCGTCATCCGCGCTGCGGCGACGGTGCACGGAGTCTGCGGGCGCGGCCCGCGCATTCCCTATCGGAGCCGCCCGTCGCGGGCGTGAGGCCGTGCTTACATTGCGTAGGATTAGCTCTTACGACGGTGAAATTTCACCGAAGTGGCGCGTATTTACGCAAGGACAGGAAAAATCTTCACGGTCTGCTTCCGGACCGTACGACACGCAATGGCGAAGTCCTTAACGGATCGCCGGGCGGCGCGGGGATCTGGTACGGCTGTTGCGAGCGCGGTCTCACCGGCCGCATTTCGCGGCCGTGCGAGGAACGCCCTATGAATGCCATCCGCACCGGAACCCTCATCGGCCTGGCCTGCCTCGGCGCCTGCGCGCTGATGCTGGTGCGTGCAGATGCGCGCCGGCGCGCGCGTGACAGCACCGCACGCCGGGCGATCGAGGACTGGGAAAGCGAAGGCGGCGCGACCGCGACCCAGCCGCAGGTGCCGGGCACGACCGCGCCGACCGGCGCGGCCACGGCGGCTCCCGGACTGTAGGAAGAGTGCCCGGCAGGCCGCTCGCGAGAGAACCTCGCCGGCCGCCGGGCGTCGGAAAACCCGGGAAACGGGTCTACGCGATCGCCGATCGCGTCCAGCAAGGAGAAGAGACATGTACGAGCATCATTGGAAAACGAACAGAGTCACTCCGCTGCAGGCCTGCTGTGCCGCAGTCCTGCTCGCCGCCGGCGCCGCGACCATGGCCGCGACCGAGGGCCCCATCGTCGTGCCGGAGCAGCAGATCGAAAAGCTCAGCGTGCAGGACGTGCAGCTCGACGACGGCGCCGTGCGCGCGCTGGTGGTCAATGAGAGTAGCGATCGGCTGGAGGACGTCACGCTGCGCGTGAGCTACCAGTGGCGCTGGGCCGATGAATTCCATCCCGGGCCCGACAATCCCGGATTCAGCGGCACGCTGCATCTCGACACGCCGCTCGCTCCGGGTGAGCGCCGCGAAGTGCGCTACGACCCGCCGCAGAGCCTGCCCGATCGCGCCGACGGCCGCTTCTCGCCCGAGGTCTCGGTGGTGACTTTCACTGCCTACGACGGCAGCGGCGACAGCCAGGCCTCGAACTGATCGAGCGCGACAGCCATGGAGGGTAATGCCATGCAAACCAGCAAAGGTGGCGCGTTGACGGCGTCCGCCGTAAGAGCCGTCCTGGCGGCGGGCGCACTGGCGCTCGCCGCCTGCGGCACCGCGCCCGGCGAGCGGGCGCTGTCGGGCGCCGGCATCGGTGCGGGCGCGGGCGCCGCGGTGGGCGCGGTGACCGGCATGTCGGTCGGCACCGGCGCGGCGCTCGGCGCGGCGGCGGGCGCGGCCGCCGGCGGGCTCACCAACCGCGATCAGGTCGATCTCGGCGAGCCGGCCTGGAAAAAGAAGCGACGCGACTGATGTTCTGGTTCGCGCGCCGGGAACTGCGCTTCGTCGTCGACTGCGCGGACGCCCGCCGCCTGCGCGCGCTGTGTGAAGGGCCGCGGCCGCGCGGTGTCCGCGTCCGCGCCCGCCACGCGACGCGGTTGCATGACGACACCGTGTCGCCGGTGCTGCGCGCGGAAGTCATCGCCTCGTGTAGCTGCTCACCGCTCGAAGTCAGCGCCTGGCTCGGCGCCTGCTTCGCCGGCTGCGAGGATCTCTGGTACGTCGACGGCGTGCCCGCCCGCTCGGGCGGCCGCCCGCAGCGCGTCGAGCTCGGCAGGCTCGCGGCTTTGTTTGCGCCGTAGAAAACTCGCGCCGGCTTCAACGGCAACCCGGAATCCGGCACGCCCGACATGAGAGAACGGCGGGCCGATCCCGGGTTACGAAATTCGTAGGTTGGGCTGACGCGGGAAGACCCAACATCGGGCGCCGAATGTTGGGCTTCCTGCGTCAGCCCAACCTACAGAGTCTTTCATTCGACGACCGGCGTTGCATCGGCGAACGCGTCGACGCGTGCGCCGGCGATCATTTCGGTCAGCCAGTTCAAGAGCAGCGTCGTGTACGCGTGGCGCATCGGTTTCGCGCTCAAGGCGTGATCCGCGCCCGCGATCTGGCGCACGGTCAGCGAACGGGCGTGGACGAAGGCGGCGCGATAGTTGTCGATGACGGCTTCGGGAATGATCTCGTCCAATTCCGAAGCCACGATCAGCGCATCCCCGCGAAACGACGCACAGGCGCGCAGCGCGCGGTTCGCTTCCCAGTGCAGCGGCCGGCTGCGCCAGCGCCGCAGATCGGGATCCCGGTTCAGCTCGCTCTTCGGCAGCGTCCACGCCTCGTCCTTGTACAGCGCCGGCGCGCGCAGCGCGAGCCAGCGCACGGGCCGCACGGTCGTGAGCAGCGCGGCGAGATAACCGCCGTAGCTGATCCCGACCACGGCGAGCGACGCGGCGTCGACGTGGCGCTGAGCCGCGAACCAGTCATAGGCGGCGATCAGATCGGTCAGGTTGTCCGCGCGCGTCACCGTCTCGCGCTGGCGCGCCGTTGCCTCGTGCCCGCGCAGATCGAAAGTGAGGCAGGCGCAGCCCAGCGCTGCGGCATCGCGCGCGCGGGCCAGATCGTGCTGCTGGCTGCCGCCCCAGCCGTGCACGAACAGCACGCCGGGATAGGCGGTGACGGGTTGCAGCAGGGTGCCGTTGAGGCTTTCGCCGTCAACGGCAATCGTGAAAGAGTCGAGTCGGGTCTTCACCGAAATCTATCTGGGTGTACTTCACCATCGGTCCCTGGCGGGGATCCTCGCCGCGGTAGTGCACGCGCGCGCCGCGCGGCGCGTCCAGCGTGCCGTAACGTTCGACCACCGCCACGCGCAGCACGCCGACGTCGCCGTGCGCGTCGAAGTGCTCGAGCGCCGCGATCTCGGCCGCGCTCGCGCCGCCCGGACGCCAGGATTGTTCGAGCACGGCAGAGCGCGCGCGGCCGTCGCGATCGTGGCCCTGGATCACGTCGTAGTTGTTGCGCGAGACGATGAGCTCGGGCAGCCATTCGCCGACCGCATTGTCGAACCAGCGCGCCTGGCGCACGGCGAGACGCACGCTGGCCGGCAGGCCCAGGCGCAGCAGATCTTCGAATTCGCCGCGCACGACGAGCAGCTCGCTGCCGCCGTAGACGCGCGCGCCGGAGCGGCGCGGGATCTGACGTTGCACGCCGCAGTAGCTGATTCGACATGCTCCGACGTCGACCTGACCGACGCTGAACGTGCGGCTCTCGGCGAGATCGAGCTCGCAGACGAGTCCTTCGCGTTCGAGCTCGGCTTCGTCGAAGCGCTCGAGCAGCGCGTCCGCTTCGCGCAGCGCGTGCACCGTCCACTGCCCGCTGCCGCCGCGGCCGCCGCAGGCCTTCAAGCGCACGGGCCCATCGACGAGCAGCCGCGTGAGCGCGCGCCGCGCATCGCGTTTGCAGAACGCCGAATAGCCCGGCAGCACCACGTCGACGACGCGTTGCGCGAGCCCTTCGCGCCAGCCGGCGGGCGCGACGAGCGCATCGGGGACGAGCGGGTGCGCGATTGCCTTGGTCGCATGCACGCGATGTGCGACCACGCCGCCGAAGAGATCCTCGCGCCGCGTGATGCCGAAGGCGCGCGCCTCGTCCGTGAGCAAGGTGTCCGGCGCCACGACGTACAGCGTCGCCGGCGAGACCTGCCGCGGCGTGTCGTCGAGGCGTCCGATGCAGGGCAGTCCTTTCAGCCGCGCCAGGCGCAGCGCGAGATCGCTCAGCGACGCGCGCTCGTGCTCATCGCGCGTGCCCGCCTCGCGATGATCGAGAAAGCCGACCGCCGCGCCGGGCGGTAGAGGCCGGCGCACGACGGCGGCGCGGAGCAGCGGACGAAGCGGAGCGCGAACTGACATCGTGATTCTCCGTGACGGCGCCAGGCACCGAAATCGCGTGCTGCGGCTTCTGCAAGCGGCGTGCCGCGGCGGTGACGGCGTGTCGGACGCCGCCAGCATCGCCTGTCGGCGCCGAGCCGGCAGCGCGATGCGCCGGCAGCGGCCCGCGCCTCGCGCAGGCCGAGCGGCGCCGGCATGTAAGAACGCAGGCGAGCCGTGCAGGTTTTGCAACGCGTGCGAGATCGCCGTGACGGTCTCGGCGCGACCGAGGCATGGCATGTGCGTTGCAGCCGTGCACACCGCCCGGCTCCAGCGGTACCGAGATGACGCGCCGACTGTCGATGTTGCTCTTGTCCTTCGTCGTCTTCGATACGGGCTGCGAGCGCCGCGGCGGTGAGGCGAGCGTCGTGATCGCACCGGCTACGAACGGGGCCGCGCCGCGCGATGCGCCGGCCGATGAACGGATCACGGCCGCGGTGCGCGCCGCGCTGCGCGCGGAGCCGAGGCTCGCCGCACTGCCCGTGCAGATCAGCACGCGCGGCGGCGTCGTGAGACTGGAAGGGCGCGTCGACAATGTGTTCCTCGCGCAGCACGCGGGCGTGCTCGCGGCCGAGGTGGACGGGGTCGTCGACGTCGACAATCGGCTCACCGCGGCAGAGGAGAGTCCGCGCTGAAATCCGCCTCTAGGAGGAGCGACATATGAGCGTCAAGGATGACACGAACCCGCGATCGAACGCGCCGCAGCGCGAGCCCGAGCCGCCGTTTCCGGCGCGCCAGCAGCCGCCGCCGGGCCTCGAGGCCGCGATGCAGCCGCAGCCGCACTTCCACGCCGCGCACTATCGCGCTGCCGACAAGCTCGAAGGTCTCGCCGCGCTCGTCACGGGCGGCGACTCCGGGATCGGCCGCGCCGTCGCCGTGATCTTCGCCAAGGAGGGCGCGGACGTCGCCATCGCCTATCTGCCTAGCGAGGAAAAAGACGCGCGCGTGACGCAGCAGGCCATCGAAGAGCTGGGCCAGCGCTGCGTGCTCTTGCCGGGCGATCTGTCGACGGCCAGCGAATGCGAGCGCGCGATCGAGCGCACCGTGCAGGCCTTCGGCCGCCTCGACCTCCTGGTCTCGAACGCCGCGCATCAGGTGCATACGGACTCGCTGGCCGAGATCTCGGATGCGATGTTCGACACCACGTTTCGCACCAACGTCTATCCGCTGTTCTGGCTGACGCGCGCGGCGCTGCGCCACATGAAGCCGGGCGGTGCGATCATCGCGACGAGCTCGAAGACGGGTCTCGTGGGCGCGCGCAACATCCCGGACTACTCGGCGACCAAGGGCGCCATCAACGCCTTCGTGAAGTCGCTGGCCGTGCAGCTCGCGGATCAGGGCATACGCGTCAACGCGGTCGCGCCCGGGCCGGTATGGACGCCGCTGAACGTGGCCGATCCCGGCCGCGAGCCGCAGCAGGTCGCGCATTTCGGCGAGGACACGCCGCTGGGCCGCCCGGCCCAGCCCGAGGAGGTCGCGCCTGCCTATGTGTTTCTCGCCTCGAACGCCGATTCCTCGTTCATCACCGGCATCGTGCTGCCGGTGATGGGCGGCGAGACGGTCGGCGCGTGAGCGAGGAACATCGATCATGAGCGATCGCCGGCGCAAGAGCAGCGATCCCGGTCTCGGGCAGCCGGCCGGCCGCCTGGCCGGCGATCACCATCCGAATCCGGTGCCGCGTCTGGACGAAACGGATCGTCCCGCGCCGTCCGTCCGCTGCAGCACCTGCGCCGGTGAGATCCCGCGGGAGGCGCGCCATCATCGCGACGTCGACGATTACGTGCTGTGGTTCTGCAGTGAGGCCTGCTTCCTGCGCTGGGACGAAGACTCCCGCTCGTCCCCTTGAGTGTCTGCGCGACGCAAGTCCCTTGCGATTCTCATCGCGCGCGGCGTGCGCGCGCTCGTCGATTGCTACCCTCGCCGTTCCTGCCGGAGAAAAAGAAAAAGCCGCGGCAGCAGCATTGGGGGGTGAGGGGAGGAGGATTCGCTGCCGCGGCCTGCAGGCAAAAACGCATTCGTGGGGGGAGCCACGTGGCCTGCATCAACTGTCACAACTTGATCGACAGGGCGAGCGCGCCGAAGAGCTCTTGCTGATCCTGTCCCTTGAATTCATCCGTGCGCGTGACGACCGTGAACGCGCCCTGCACGCGTCCGAGCTGCATCACGAGTCCCGCCTGCGCTTCGGCGACCAGCGGCCGGCGGTTGACGCTGGGGCCGCCGTCGCGGAAGGCGTTGCCGTCGAGCACGATGTTGTAAGCGACCGCGCGGCCGCTCGCACCGGCGAACAGATACCAGGAGAACTTCTCGCGCGGCGCGAAGAAGCCGCCGCCGGCGAGGCTGGGGCGGATACGCGGCGGACCGTAGTCGTCGGCGAGCTCTTCGCCGAGGCGCATCACCAGCCCGGCCTGGGCCTGCGTCAGCACGTTGCCGATCGACAGGCCGACGGAAGGCAGCACGTCGACGCCGAGGCCTCCGCGCCGCCATTCGGCGATCGCGCGCCACTTGCGGTCCGCGGTCAGCATGAAACCGGGTTCGTTCTGCACCTGGTGCTGCCAGCCCTTGGCCTCCTCGGCACCGAGCAGATCGTGCACGTTGTTCTGCACCCATTCGCCGCCGGCGTCGGGCCCGACCAGGCCCAGATCCAGCGCCAGCGTGTCGAGCGTGCGGCCGGTGTCCACGATCGAGGACAGCGTCATGTGCAACCAGCCGGCGTAAGGATGCTGATCGCGCAGCAAGGCCGTGGTCTTGGTATCGTGCGGGGTGTAGATGCTTTGACCGGCGCCGATCCCGCCGTAGACTTCGTCGTCCTCGCCGGCGCGCAGCACATGGCGGCCGATCCAGTCGAGCGGCGCGATTGCGCGGTTCGGTGCCGACAGCCATGACAGTTCCACGCCGTTGGTGTAGTTGCGATCGGTGCCGGCGAAAGTATCGTTCTCGAACAGCACGTTGAACGTGCCCCGCTCGCTCGCGCCCGGCCCGGCGGCGAATGTCGCCGAGGCCCACAGGAGCCCGAGCAGGGCGCAGGGAATACCGAGGTCGACCGTCTTCATGCCGGGACACGGAGCAACACGCATGCCACCCTTACGCGCCCGCCTCGGCGCTGCCGCCCCGGGCCCGACCGCGCGATCGAGCATGCAGCGATTGCACGGCACGGGCGCCGATTACAACGCGGCCTCGCGCGGGCGACGGTTGGCCGGCCTGCCCGCGCTCGCGCTCGGCCTGCTGCTGTCGGCGCCCGCCGCCGCCGCCGCCGGCGTCGCGCCGGCACACTGCGCAGCGGCCGGCGCACGCGATGCGCTGGCCGCGCGCGCGCTGCAGACCGATCTGATGGTCGCGGCTCTAGTGTGCGACAGACGCGAGGACTACAACGATTTCGTGCGCCGGCATCGCGACGCGCTCGCCGCGCACGGCAACGCGCTGCGCGCGTGGTTTCGGCAGGAATACGGGCGGGCCGGCGAAACGGAGATGAACCGCTTCGTGACGCGGCTCGCGAACGAGGCCTCGCGCGCGAGCAACGGCGATCGCGCGCTGTACTGCCACGCGACCGGCGGTCTGTTCGATGGCTTGGCGGGCGCTGACGTCCGCGGCCTGCAAGCAGTGATCAGAAGCCCACTGCTCGCCGTGCGCCACGGCGTTGCCGCCTGCGGCGCTCCGGCGAGCAGTGCCGTGGCGACCGGCGTCAGCGCTCTACCTTGATCTCCACGCGCCGGTTCTGCGGCTCGCGCACGCCGTCGCCCGTCGGCACCAGCGGCTCGGTCTCGCCGCGCGCCTCGGTGACGATGCTGCCGACCTGGAGCTGCATGTCGGAAAGCGCGGCGCGCACCGCATCCGCCCGCCGCTGCGACAGGCGCTCGTTGTAGCGCGCACTGCCCGAGGTATCGGCGTGGCCGGTCGCGACCACCCGCGAGACGCTCTGTCCCGCCGCATCGTCGACGACGTTCTGCAGCACCGCGCGACCTTCCGCCGTGATGTCGGCGCGATCGAAGTCGAAGAACACGAGATAGTCCTCCGGCGTCGGCGGCGGTGGGGCCGCCGGCGGCGGTGGCGGCGGCGTCTCGACCTGGGCCAAGCGCTGATCGACCGCGCTCATCGCAGACTCGAAGGCGCTGCGACAGGCCGCGATGTGCTCGGGCTGCAGATCTTCCTGCGCCTGCTCGACCCAGCAGTCGAAGGCCGCCTGCGCGCGGGCCGCGTCGTCCGCGGCGCGCGTGCGCGCTTCACCGTCCAGCGCGCCGACCAGGCGCTGGCGCGCGGTATCCAGCTCTCCGGTGTATTTGTCCTTGAGGTAGGGGCGTCGCAGCTCGAGCGAGTCGGGCGCGGTCGGCTGGCCGCCGGCCGCCGCCGTCGCGCGCAGCGCATAGGTGCGCGCGTCGCGCGTATCGCCCTGGGCCTGTTCGGCGCGCGCGAGCGCGTCGTAGTGACGGGCGAGCGCCTGCGCGAAATCGCCGTCGTGATTCATCGCGTGCGCCCCGCCCGTCGCGACGAGCGCGACCAGCGCGCTCAGGATGCTGTGCTTGCGCATGATCTCGTCCTTAGAACGTGAAGCCGATGCCGAGCGAATAAGGCACCGAGCCTTCGTTGCAGCATTCGTCGAAAGGCACTTCGTAGCCGATGTTGCCGAACATGAAAGTGCTCTCGTTGACGAAGTACTTCAGGCCCAGCTCAGGGCCGAAAATCGCCTCGTCGTCGGTGGTCGCGCCGTAGACATAGCCGACGTTCATGCCGAGATACGGCTGCCACTTCGCGAAATCCCACTGATAGGCGCCCTGCAGCACCGAGCGCCCGTTGACGAGCGTGCTGTCGCCGGCGAGATCGCTTTCTTCGTCGAGCGACAGTCCCTGCTTGAAGGTCGCGAGCCAGTTCTTCGTGAGGTACTTGCCCAGCGAACCCGTGACGCCGAAGGCAGAGTTGTCGAAGTCGTCGTCGGACTGGCCGGTGCCGGTCAGCGTCGCTTCCCAGTTGCCGGCCTGCGGGCCCGGATCCGGCGTGTAAGGCGGCATCGCGCCGGGATCGTTGGCCTGCGCGCCGCTGCTGCTGGCATCGGCACTAGCGCTGGCGGAAGACATCGTGTCGTCGGCCGCCCAGGCGGGCAGCGCGAGCGCCGCGCACAGCGCGGCAGAAACGGCGGTGAGCGTGGAGTGTGTCATGAGCGTGACCTGCCCGTCGGTGCGTGCTGGACGAACGACGCGCCCGGGGCCTGCGCGTCGTCCACGATGAATGCACCGGGGTGAGCAAGGCGTATGCCACGCAGGTCGTGAACAGGCATCTACGCGACAAGCGCGTAGTTTTTCGGCCACGCGGCGCGTGTGCTTCACGCCATAGGGCAAACACCGACCGCGCGGGGCGTGCAAGCTTTACACGCGTAAGGACAAAGCTGCACGCCTCGGGCGCTCAGCTCTCGCACAGACGGCGCAAGAGCTGCACGCTGCCGACCGCGGCACCGCTGATCGACAGCGCCAGCAGCTCCTCGGCGCAGCCCGCGGGCAGCAGGCCCAAGTAGCACGCGACCTGCAGCGCGCAGGGCAGGAGCATCAGCGCGAAAGCCGCGCCGGTGTGAGTCGCGAAGCGCAGGCCGACCGGAAGAGGCAATCGATCCATGCCACGGAGGTGCAAACGCGCGGCCAGCGGAGGGCCAGACGCGGGCGCCCTGAGTCGTGCGCAGGGACGGTTCGGCTGACAGACGCTCCGTAGCCCGGGTGGAGCGCGCAGCGCGTAACCCGGGATTCGGCGTCTGGCAGTGATGAAGATCCCGGGCTCCGCTACGCTGCACCCGGGCTACGGAACGAGATGCCGGCCGCGTTCAGCGCGCCTTGGTCGTATGCATCGACAGCACGTGCGGCGGAGGCGCGAAGGAATCGGCGTGCGAGACGGACCAGAACACCTTGAACACCGGGTGATCGGGCACCGTCGTCAGCAGCGCGCCGGGCTGTATCCAGGGATGCAGGGCGGCGAGCGAGCGGACTTCAGTCGAGGACACGCGGCGGATCACGTGCTCGGGCCCGAGCTGCGAGGGATGCGTCAGACCCGCGGCAGCGAGCAGCTCCTTCAAGGCGTGCAGCGTCTGCTCGTGGAATTGATACACGCGCTCGGCCTTGTCCGGCACGACCAGCGCGCGCATCCGCCTCGGATCCTGCGTGGTGACACCGGTCGGGCACAGTCCAGTGTGGCAGGCCTGCGCCTGCAGGCAGCCGAGGGCGAACATGAAACCGCGCGCCGCGTTGCACCAGTCGGCGCCCATCGCGACCGTGCGCGCGATGTCGAAGGCGGTGACGATCTTGCCGGACGCGCCGATTTTCACCTGGTCGCGCAGGTTCACGCCGACCAGTGTGTTGTGTACCAGCATCAGCGCTTCGCGCAGCGGAGCGCCGACGTGATCGGAAAATTCGAGCGGCGCGGCGCCCGTGCCGCCTTCGCCGCCGTCGACGACGACGAAGTCGGGCGTGATGCCCGTCTCCTGCATCGCCTTCACCACCGCGAACCACTCCCAGGGATGGCCGATCGCGAACTTGAGCCCGATCGGCTTGCCGAGCGCGAGCTCGCGCAGCGTGGCGACGAAATGCATCATCTCGAGCGGCGTCGTGAATGCGGAATGACGCGCGGGCGAGACGCAGTCCTGACCGAGGGCGACGCCGCGCGCCGCGGCAATTTCCTTCGTCACCTTCGGTCCCGGCAGCACGCCGCCGTGGCCCGGCTTCGCGCCCTGCGAGAGTTTGATTTCGATCATCTTGACCTGCTCGAGCGCCGCGCTGTCGCGGAAGCGCCCCGGATCGAAGCGCCCCTGCGCGTCGCGACAGCCGAAGTAGCCAGAGCCTATTTCCCACACGAGATCGCCGCCCGGCTCGCGGTGATAGCGCGAGGCCGAACCTTCGCCGGTGTCGTGATAGAAACCGCCGCGGCGCGCGCCCATGTTGAGGGCGAGGATCGCGTGCGCCGATAGCGCCCCGTAGCTCATCGCCGAGATGTTGAACACGCTCGCCGAGTAGGGCCGCGTGCAGTGCGGGCCGCCGACCTCGATGCGGAAGTCGTGATGCGGGATCTCGGTCGGCGCCATCGAGTGGTTGATCCACTCGTAGTCGGCCTGATAGACGTCGACCTGCGTGCCGAACGGCCGCTTGTCCGGTACGCCTTTCGCGCGCTGATAGACGATCGAGCGCTGCGCGCGCGAGTAGGGCAGCTCCTCGGTGTCCGATTCGATGAAGTACTGGCGGATCTCGGGCCGGATGTATTCGAAGAAGAACCGGAAGTGCGCGAGCAGGGGATAGTTGCGCCGGATCGCGTGGCGCGGCTGCGTGTAGTCGACGAAGCCGAGGAGCGACAGGCCGCCGGCCAGCGCTGCCGGCCACAGGAACCACGCGGAGTGCGTGGCGAGCACGAGGCACGCGAGGGTGGCGACGATGCACAGGGCCCAGGCCCAGTAGCGCTGCGGAAGTTGTGCATCGATCGCGTCCAGCACGCTCGTCCTCCGATGAAAGCTGCGACGCGGGGATGATAGCAGCCCGCCCGCGACGGAAGAGGCGTGCAGCGCGGCGCCGGAGCGGCGCATGCCGGCCGCGGCCCGGCCGCAATGTCAAACATTGTGTGCGCTGCCGGCCGGCGCGTGCGCCGCGCCCATTTCGCACGGACGCCGCGGATTTCTCTGCGCTCGCCTGCGTCTTCGGCCTCGCGGCGATTCACCGCTGCGAGCCGGCACCGTAGCCCGTTTTGACACGGCCTTCGCCGACCCCGGACAATCGAGCGCGTCCAGCCCGCTCATCGTCGCGATGCGACCGGAGACCGCCCATGAACAAACCCATCCCCGCCGATTGTCAGATGCACCAGCCCAATGCGCAGGGCCTAGGCGGCTACAGGCTCTTGAGCCCGCGCCAGAAGTACAATCTCGCCTTCTGCACGGAGGAGGAGATCGAGATCGCCGAGCATTTCCGCGCCTTCGTCGATCGCGAGCTGATGCCTCATCGCCACGATCTCGAGGGCGGTTGGCATCGCGATCCCGTGCTCGCGAAGAAGACCATCCACCGCCTCTACGCCAAGCTCTGCGACTTCGGCGTCACCAAGGCCATCCTGCCGACGAAATTCGGTGGCCTCGGCTATCGGCCGGTGGTGCGCCAGATGATCAACGAGGAGCTGTCGCGCGCCGACATCGGCCTCGCCACCAAGGTCGGCAAGCTGCACTGGGCGGTGTCGGTGATGCTCGCCGCGGGGCGCGAGGACTTGATCGAGGAGTTCGCGCCGCGCATCGCCGGCAACGAGGTGTGGACCGCGTGCTTCGCGATCACCGAGCCCGCCGGCGGCGCCAACGTCGAGGATCCCGCGCTCGAGTACCGCACGATGAACGTGATGGCGCGCGCGGACGGCGATCACTACGTCATCAACGGCCACAAGCTGTGGCCGGGCCCCTCGGGCGCGCCGGAGCACTTCCGCAGCGAGTACATGAACGGCCATCTCGGCTACTGGGTGTGCGCGATCACGGACCGCGCCGGCGGCGACGACAACGTCGGGATCTTCTACGTGCCGGCGGACGCGGCCGGCCTGTCGTTCTCGCAGCCGTATCAGAAGATGGGCTTCAGCTACACCGAAGCGAACACCGACATCTGGTTCAACGACGTCCGCATCCCGCAGCGCTATCGCATCGACACGCAGCGGGGACAGGGCTCCAAGCTCATCAAAGGCTATGTGATCGGCCTCGGCCGCCTCGCCGGCGCGGCGCGCCTCACCGGCCTGTCGGAGGCCGTGCTGGAGATCGTCATGGACTGGACGCAGAACCGCATCATCGCCGGCACGCCGATGCGCGAACGCTCGCTGTTCGCCGCGACCATCGCCGAGATGTACCGCGCGATCGAAATTTGCCGCCAGTACTACCTCAGCGTGACCTCGCAGGTGATGCGCCCGGAAATCTACGGCCAGCCGTGGGAAGCGCACATGAAGGCGAAGTTTTCCGCCGCGCGCTCCTTCGCCGGCGAGACCGCCGAGCTCGTCACCAACAAGGGCATGCAGCTCATGGGATCGGCCGGCTACGCCTATGAGAGCCATCTCGAAAAATACATGCGCGACTACAAGATCGTGCAGCTATGGCTAGGCGGCGCGGAGCGCGATCGCCTGGACATCGCCCAGGGCCTCTACGGGCCGTTCAAGTGGGCGGGCGACGTCTGAGAGACGGCTCGTCCCTCCGCAGCTCCGCGGGCCGGGCATGGCGTAAAGGCCGGCCCGCGGGCGATGGGAAGTAACGCCGCGGGCAGGCGCGGGCGCAGCGGCCGGCAGCCGAAGGCGGCGCTGTAGGACGCCGGCGCAGGCGCGCCAGACGGGCTCAAGCGTCGCTTCCCGCGGTCGATCATCCGCTCGCATGGCCGTGCAGATTGATTCCATCGCCCGCTCGATGAACACGTATCACACGACTTCGCCGCTCCCCGAGCAAGCGCGCCGACGCCCGGTCGCGTCCACGCACGCGCGCGGCCGCGCGCTCGCAGAGGCGCGCGCAGCGACGCGGCGGCAATGCGAGGCCGCGCGATGAGCGCGCAGATCGTCGATCTCGCCGAGCGCCGCCGCGTGCGCGAGCTCGCGAAGCTGCTCGCCGATCTGGCGCGGGGCCGCGTCGACGATCTGGTCGTGCTGCAGCACCTGATGGTCGATCATCCCGAGCTCGCGCAGCAGCTCGTGCGCCGGACCCTGGCCGGCGAGCTCACGCTGGCCAGGGCCGCGTCCATCGCGCGGCGCTGGTTTCTGTCGTAATCCTGCCTCGAGAAGCCGTAGGTTGGGCTTCCTTCGTCAGCCCAACGGTGATGAGGCGCGCGTCACCCCAATCATGAAAGAGGCGTGGTGAGCCCTTCTCCCGGATTCCGCGCCGCTGCGCGGCGCTCCTTCCGGGCTACAAGACAAGGATCTTCGTAACCCGGGATCGGCGCCCGCCGTCCTCTCATGCAGCCGAAAAGACCTGGCATGGTGCGCGCCGCGCAGGGCCGAAGGCGCTTGCGTATCGGGTATGCCGGATCCCGGGTTCCGCTACGCTGCACCCGGGCTACGAGAACGAAGGGAGCGCCCGGCATGCTACGAGCGCAATGTCTCTGTCCTCGTCGCTGGCACGCGCCTTTCGGCGCGCGCGAGGCCGCGCTATCGTCCGGTCGTGGCCACGACATCTCGCATCGGTCTCGTTCTCGGCAGCGGCTCGGCGCGCGGCTGGGCGCATCTCGGCGTGATCCAGGCGCTGGCCGCGCGCGGCGTGCAGCCGGATCTGGTGGCCGGCTGCTCGATCGGCGCGCTCGTCGGCGCGGCCCATGCGAACGGCCAGGCGGGGGCGCTCGCCGAGTGGGTTTCTAGCCTGCTCTGGCAGGACGTGATCAGACTCTTCGATCTCGATCTGCAGAGCGGGATCCTGAAAGGCGAGAAGGTCATGCGGCTGTTCGCCGAGCGCTTCGTCGATGCGAGCTTCGCCGAGCTGCGCGTGCCCTTCGCCTGCGTCGCGACCGATCTCGGCCGCGGCCAGGAGATCTGGCTGCGCGAAGGGCGCGTGGCCGAGGCCGTGCGCGCCTCCATCGCGCTGCCGGGCCTGTTCTCGCCCGTGCGGCGCGACGGCCGCTGGCTCGCCGACGGCGGCCTCGTGAACCCGATCCCCGTCGCCCTCGCGCGCGCGATGGGCGCGGACGTCGTGATTGCCGTCGATCTCGGCGCGGATTTGATCGGCAGTCCGCAGCGCACGGCGATCGATGCCGACACCCGCACCAGCGGCCTCGGCCGTCTGACGCAGCGTTTCACTTTCCGCAACGGCGAAGACACGCCCTCGCTGACCGCGGTGATGAACGCCACCATCCACATCATGCAGACGCGCATCGCGCGCAGCCGGCTCGCCGGCGATCCGCCGGACGTCGTCATCGCGCCCCGTCTCGGGCCGATGGGCGTGATGGATTTCCATCGCGGCGCCGAGGCAATCGCGGCGGGCAGAGAGGCGGTGGAGATGGCGCTGCCGCTGATCGAGCGCGTGCTGCGCGCCTGAGTCCGCGCGGCCGCGCCTCATCCGGCGATTGCAGCCGATTTCCCCGGCGCCGACAGGCTTGCATTTCGTTGTGTTTGATCTGATATAACGACGAACCTGGCGCGGTCACCACCGTCTCCTGACCGAGCGGACCTCCGGAGCCGAACATGAATGCACCGTTGAAACCCGGCGTGGACGCCGCCCCGGCGCGCTACACGCTCGAAGCGCAGGCGCTGCGCGGGATCGAGCTCACGCCCGACGGCGCGCGGATCAGCCTCGTCGGCGAGAGTGCGGACGGCGCGCGCGTCGCGCTCAGCCTGCCCAGCGAGGTCCTGCAGCAGCTCGTGATGAGCCTGCCGCGCGTCGCGCGTCTCGCGCTGCAACGCCGGCACGGCGACCCGAGCTTGCGTCTGGTCTATCCGCTCGGCGACTGGACGCTCGAGGCGGGCGCCGATGCGAGCGTGCCGCTGATCGTGAACCTTGCGACCGCCGACGGCTTCGAAGTCTCTTTTGCGGCGAGCGCGGCCGCGCTGCATGCGCTCGGCGCGGCCGTGTGCCGGGCCGCCCAGCGCGACGAGGCCGAGGATCTCCTGGCGCCCGCGCCGCAGGCCCCGCGTTTCGACGCCTGATGGAGGAACGCTGCAAAGTTTCGCCGGCGTGGCGCGCGCGCTCGCGAAGCGAGCGACCGAAGCACCGGAGGCGAAGGTGCGTCACGGAGCGCCGTTGTGCCCGCGCGCGGGCGAAGATCCGTAAGCTCGAGCGGTATCATGGAGCAGCCACCGAACGTGACCCGGCTGGCCCGACTTTGAACCAGCCCCGGATGGACTCGCTCAGAACTTCCAAAAAAATGGAGGACCCACGATGAATGCCCCGATCCGAACCGAGCTTCTGCGCCATCCCGATCGCTTCTACATCGGCGGCGAGTGGGCACGGCCGAGCACCGACGCCCGCTTCGAGGTCATCAATTCCGGCACGGAGGCGCTGTTCCAGCGCGTTGCCGAAGCGCAGGAAGCGGACGTCGAGCGCGCGGTCGCCGCCGCGCGCAAGGCCTTCGACGAAGGTCCGTGGCCGCGCCTGACGCATCGCGAGCGCGCCGACTACCTGCGTCGGATCGGCGCCGCCGTCGAGGCGCGCGCCGCGGATCTCGGCCTCATCTGGACCATCGAGTCCGGCGTCGTACACAAGCTCTCGCAGCGCACGTCGGAAACGCTGGGCGGCACCTGGCGCTACTACGCCGGCCTCGCCGACACGTTCGCCTTCGAAGAGCGCCATACCCCGCACGGCGGCGGCAAGGTGGGCCTGCTCGCCCGCGAGCCCGTCGGCGTGGTCGCCGCGATCATTCCGTGGAACGGCCCCTCGCTGCTGCTCGGTTACAAGTGCGCGCCGGCGCTGCTCGCGGGCTGCACGGTGATCGTCAAGCCTTCGCCGGAAGCGCCGTCCGCCGCCTACGTGCTCGCCGAGTGCTGCGAGGAGGTCGGCCTGCCGCCCGGCGTGCTCAACGTGCTGACGGCCGATCGCGCGGTGTCCGAGCTGCTGGTGCGCCATCCCGGCGTCGACAAGATCACCTTCACCGGCTCGACCGCCGCGGGCCGCCGCATCGCCTCGCTGTGCGGCGAGCGCATCGCGCGCTGCACGCTCGAGCTCGGCGGCAAGTCGGCGGCCGTGATCCTCGACGACTACGACGTCGGGACCGCCGCGAAGACCATCGCCGGCGGGGCGACCTTTCTCACCGGTCAGGTGTGCTCGTCGCTGACGCGCATCATCGTCACGCGCAAGCGCCACGACGCAATGCTCGAGGCGCTCGCCGGCGCTTTCGGCCGCGTGCGCGTCGGCGATCCCTTCGATCCCGCGACGCAGATGGGGCCGCTCGCGATGTGCCGGCAGCGCGAACGCGTCGAGCACTACATCGCGCTCGGCAAGCAGGAAGGCGCGACGCTCGCGACCGGGGGCGGCCGTCCTGCTCAGCTACCCAAGGGCTACTTCGTCGAGCCGACGGTGTTCGGCAACGTCGACAATCATTCGACGATCGCGCGCGAGGAAATCTTCGGGCCGGTGCTCAGCGTGATCCCCGCTGCGGACGAAGCGGACGCGGTGCGGATCGCGAACGACAGCATCTACGGGCTCAACGCCTCGGTGTTCACGAACGACGTCGAGCGCGCCTATGCCGTCGCGCGCGAGCTGCGCAGCGGCACCGTCGGCCACAACGCGTTCCGCAGCGATTTCACCATCGGCTTCGGCGGCTTCAAGCAGTCCGGCACCGGGCGTGAAGGCGGAGTCGACGGCCTGCTGCCGTTCCTGGAAGCCAAGACCATCATCCTCGACGCACTGCCCGCACACTGGGCGGCCAAGGACTGATCGGTTACGCGCTACACCCGGGCTGCCATGGGGATTTTTTGCCACAGAGAACACCGAGAACACAGAGAAAGAATTGGTATTGTAGCGTCCGTAACGCGAGCGCCATTTTCGGCGAGATCATCGCCGAGGCTCGGCTCACTCTCTATTCCTCTGTGTTCTCGGTGTTCTCTGTGGCCATATCGACCTTTACCGGCGGCGACATGGCCGCCGTAGCACCGCTTGCCTTCCGCGCGGATTGATCGGATACAGCAAGCTTCCGTGAACGAATCGACAGGACATTCCCGATGAACGCACCCTCGACTTTCGATCCGCGCCATCATCCCTACGCCGACGGCGGTTTCAAACCGATGCTGATCGGTGGCCGCTGGGTTCCCGCCGCGAGCGGCAAGACTTTCGAGACGCGCAATCCCGCGACGGGCGAGCTGCTCGCGACCGTGGCCGAAGGGGACGCGGAGGACATCGAGCGCGCGGTCGCGGCCGCGCGCGCCGCCTTCGAAGGCCCCTGGCAGCGCGCGAAACCCTACGAGCGGCAGCGCGTCCTGCTGCGCTTCGCCGATCTGGTCGAGGCGCACATCGAGGAGCTCGGCACGCTGGACACGTTGGACATGGGCGCGCCCGTCTCGCGCACCGGCAACTATCGGCAGCGCGTCGTCGGCATGCTGCGCTATTACGCGGGCATGGCGACGAACATCCACGGCGAGACGATCGAGAACTCGCTGCCCGGCGAATTCTTTTCGTACACGCTGAAGGAGCCGGTCGGCGTCGTCGGCGCGATCATTCCGTGGAATGCGCCGCTGCCCTCCTCGGTGTGGAAGCTGGGTCCGGTGCTCGCCACCGGCTGCACCGTCGTGCTGAAGCCGGCCGAGGAAGCGCCGCTGACGCCGCTGCGCCTCGCCGCGCTCGCGCTCGAGGCGGGCGTGCCGGAAGGCGTCATCAACGTCGTGCCCGGGTACGGCACGACGGCGGGTGCGGCGCTCGCCGCGCATCCGGGCGTCGACAAGATCGCCTTCACGGGCTCGCACTTCACGGGCCAGGCCATCGTGCGCGCCTCGGCCGGCAACTTGAAGCGCCTGTCGCTGGAGCTCGGCGGCAAGTCGCCGGACATCGTGTTCGCGGATGCGGATCTCGCGGCCGCGGTGCCCGGGGCCGCGATGGCGGTGTTCGCGAACTCGGGCCAGATCTGCAGCGCCGGCACGCGGCTGATGGTCGAGCGCAAGATCTACGACGAGTTCGTCGGCCGCGTCGCGGACTTCGGCCGCCGGCTCAAGGTCGGCAACGGCCTGGATCCCGCGACGCAGATCGGGCCGCTGGTCTCCGCCGAGCAGCTCGAGCGCGTCAGCGGCTATCTCAAGCTCGGTCGCGAAGAGGGTGCGCGCGCCGTCGTCGGCGGCGCGCGGCTGAGCGACGGCGACTACGCCAAGGGCTACTTCGTGCCGCCGACCGTGTTCGCCGACGTCGGCGACGACATGCGCATCGCGCGCGAAGAGATCTTCGGGCCCGTGATCTCCGCGATTCCCTTCGACGACATGGACGCGCTCCTCGCCCGCGCCAACGACACGATGTTCGGCCTCGGCAGCGGCGTGTGGACACGCGACGTCGGCAAGGCGCATCGCTTTGCGAAAGGCCTGCGCGCGGGCTCGGTGTGGGTCAACTGCTATCAGGCGATGGATCCGGCCGTGCCTTTCGGCGGCTACAAGATGAGCGGCTACGGCCGCGAGAGCGGCATTCAGCACCTCGACGAATACCTCAACGTGAAAGCCGTGTGGATCAAGACGGCCTGAGCCGCTCCCGGCGCGCTTGCGGCCCGCTTCGCAGGAACGGGCATGCGCTTCGCTAGCGTGGTTGCAGCGGCGAAGCGCAGCGCCTGGACGACTGCGCTAGCAGTGGTTCTCCCGCCGGGATGTAGTCCGGCGCGCCTTGTCCTCGCTGCTCGAATCCATGAAGGTGTGATCTCGTAACAGGTGTCTCGGTCCCGGTGGGCCGTCCAACCCGTGGACGACGGGCATGCGGACGGCGGTGGTCGGTGTCCGCGCGATCGCGACGCCTAGCCATAGCCACGCCACCGAGATGCTCGACGATCGGTCCACGCCCTCGCGCTACTGCCTGCTGCTCGGCCTCGCCTGTCTCCTCGGCGGCTGCGGCGCGCTGCCGTGGAAAAAGCACGGCAAGGACGCGGAGGCCGCGCCCGAGGCGCCGCGCGTGACGGCCGAGGTGACGGGCGTGACGAAGAGCCTCGCGGCCAATGTCCGCGCGCATCTCGGCCTGCTGCGCGAGGCCTGCGACGCCGCGCCGGCGCTGCAGGATCGGCTCGCGGCGGACGCGGAGCAGGAAACGGCCCAGGCCCTGCGCGCCTACGGCTATTACGAACCCGAGATCCAGACGCGGCTGCGGCGCGAGACGGGCCGCTGTCTCGTGCTCGAGATCGCGGTGCAGCCGGGGCCGCGCGTGCGGCTGCAGGACGTCGAGATCTCGCTCACCGGCGCCGCCGCCGCGGACGAGGATTTCGCGGCCCTGCTGACTACGCTGCCGCTGAAGCCGAATACGCCGCTCAATCACGGCCGCTACGCGGACGCGAAATCGCGCATCGAATCCTGGGCCGCCGATCACGGCTATTTCGACGGCCGCTTCACGCTGCACGAGCTGCGCGTGCAGCCGTCCCGGCGCCGCGCGAGCGCGCGGCTCGTGTTCGACTCCGGCGCGCGCTACGACTTCGGCGAGCTGCGGCTCACGCAGTCGCCCTATGCGCTGAGCGAGGATCTCATTCGCCGCTTCCTCGACTACGACGCGGGCGAGCCCTATACCAGCGCGCGCATCGGCGCGATGAACGACGCGCTGCGCCGGAGCGATTATTTCGACAGCATCGACATCCGGCCGCGCATCGGAGCGCGCGTCAGAGGCAACGGGGCGAACACGGTGCCGCTGGATCTCACGCTGGTGCCGCGCAAGCGTCACAGCTTCAGCGCCGGGGTCGGCTTCTCGACCGACGAGGCGCTGCGCACGCGCTTCGAATATCTCGATCGCCGCGTCAACGATCGCGGTCATCGCATCCTCGTCGGCGCCCGCGCCTCCAGCGTCGCGCAGCAACTCTCCGCCGAATACCGCGTGCCGCGCGCGCGGCCGCGCAATGAATGGCTGAGCCTGCAGGCGGGCCTGCGGCGCGAGGAGGTCGATACTTTCGACACGATCGAAGCGCAGGCCACGCTGTCCGAAACGCGCGAACGTCCCTTCGACTTCATCGAGACGCGCTTCGTCGAGTTCAACCGGCAGCGCTTCGACATCGCCGGCCAGAGCGCGACGGCCTTCTTCCTCACGCCCGGGCTGCGCTACGCGAAGACCAAGCTCGACGACGAGGTCTATCCCACGCGCGGCTATCGGCTGCGCGCGGAGCTCAAGGGCGCGAGCGAGGCGCTCGCGTCCGACACCGATCTCGTGCGCGCGCTGCTGTCCGCTGCCTACATCGGCACGCTGCCGTGGCGCGACCGGCTGCTGCTGCGGATCGATCTCGGCGCGCTGTGGGCCGGTGAGTTCGCGCGGCTGACGCCGGGCCTGCGCTTCTTCACCGGCGGCGACGCGAGCATCCGCGGCTACGGTTTCCAGGATCTCGGCCCGGTCGACGAGGACGGGAACGTCGTCGGCGGCCGCTATCTCGGCGTCGCCAGCGTCGAGTACGAGCACCGGCTGAGCGAGCGCTGGAGCGTCGCCGGCTTCACGGACGCGGGCAATGCCTTCGGCGGCATCGGCCGCGACACGGGCATCAAGACCAGCGTCGGCATCGGTGTGCGCTGGCGCTCGCCGATCGGGCCGATCCGCGCCGATCTCGCCCATCCGCTCGACGCGGCGACCGAGCTGCGGCTGCACCTGCGCGTGGGGCCGGATCTGTGAGCACTGCCGTGACACTGCGCCGTCTCGCGCGATGGCTCGCGCCGCTCGCGCGATGGCTCGCGCCGCTCGCGCGATGGCTCGCGCCGCTCGCGCTGCTCGCGATCTTCGTCGGCGCGGGCTGCGCATGGCTGATCGGCACGGCGAGCGGCACGCGCCTGCTGGTCGAGCGCGTCGCGCGCAGCGGCGTCGTCGAGCTCGGCTATGAAGGCTTGGAAGGCAGCCTCGCCGGCGGTCTCGTCGTCGACGGACTGCGGCTGCGCCTGCCGAGCGCCGCGCTCGAGGTCGCGCAGGCAAAGCTGCGCTGGCAGCCGCTCGCGCTCTTGCGCGGACGGCTCGTCGTCGATCGTCTCGAGCTCGATCGCGGCGCGCTGCGCGTGACGCCGAGCACGGCGCCGTCCGCCGGCGCGACGCCCGGTACGCCGCTGCCCGTGCACGTGGAGACGATCGAGCTGCGCGAGCTCGCGCTCGTGCTCCCGGAACAGACGCATCGTCTTCATCATCTGCGCGCGAGCCTGGCCGCGGATGCCGCCGGCATCGGGCTGCAGGTGCGCGCGCTTCATCTGGACACGCATCACCTGTCCGGCCGCGCGAGCCTGCGTGCGGGGCAGGTCGACGCTGCGCTCGAGTATGCGAACGAGCCGGGCAGCGACACGGCGCTCGCCGCGACGCTGCGCGCCGCCGGTCCGCTCGCCGCGCTGCGCACCGAGCTCCGACTGCGCGCGCCGCTGGCCGCGACGCTCGAGGGCGAGCTCGATCTCGCGGCGGCGGCGCCGTCCTTCGATCTGCACGGCAGCGCGGCGCCGACGCCGTGGCTGGCGGCGCGGGGCAGCGCCGCGCGCGTGGACGCGCTCGTCTTCAGCTTGAAGGGCACGCCGCAGACCGCCGCCCTGCGGGCGACGGCGGCGCTCGCCCTGCCCGAGCTGTCCGCGATCGCCGTCACGCTGGACGCGAAGCGCTTGCCGGACACTGCGGCCGAGGGCCTGCGTGCGCGCTTACACTGGCGGCTCGAGCCCGCGGCGCCGCTGTACGGCGCGAGCCTCGTCGCCGGCGGCGGCGAGCTCGCCTGGCAGCGCGGCCGGCTCGAGCTGCAGCAGACGTTAGTCGCGCCGTCGCCCGTGACGCTGGAAGCCGCGATCGAGCCCGGCCCGCGGCCGCGCGTGGATGCGCGCGCCGCCTGGCAGTCGCTCGCGCTGGTTTTCGGCGAGACGACGCTGCGCTCGCCGCGCGGCGAGCTGCGGATCGACGGCGTCTATCCCGATCTCGCGCTCGAGCTGGACGCGCGCATCGACGACGAGCGCCTGGGCGCCGTCGATGCACGCGCGACCGCGCGGCTCGGCGCGCAGCGGCTCGCGCTCACGCGTCTCGTCGCGACGCTCTTGAACGGCAGCCTCGAGGCGAGCGGCGAGCTCGCGTCCTTCACGCCCGCGATCGGCAGCTTCGAGCTGCAGGCGCATGGGCTCGATCTCGCATCCCTGCGCGAAGGCCTCGATACCCGGCTGGACGCCAAGGCCAAGCTGAGCCTCGACGGCCCGCGTCTGCGCGTGGCGCTGGACGAAGCCGCGGGCCGCTGGCGCGGCCAGCGGCTGCAGGGGCGCGGTGTCTTCGATCTCGAGCGGGGGCGGGCGCGGCTGGAGGACGTCGATCTGCGCATCGGGCGCAACCGGCTCGCGCTGAACGGCACGATCGACGAGGCATTCGCGCTCGATCTGCGGCTCGAGATCCCGGCCGCCGCCGAGCTCGATGCGAGTCTCGGCGGCGCGCTGCGCGGCAGCGGCCGCCTGCGCGGCACGCCGGCCGCGCCGGTGCTCGACGCCGAGCTCGCGGCCACGGATCTGCGCGCCGGCGATCTGCGCATCGCGACGGCGACGCTGCGCGCCGCCGTTGCGCCGGCCGCCTCGTCCAACGTCGTGCTCGATGCTCGCGAGCTGCACGCGGGCGACATGCTGCTCGGTGATGTGCGAGCGGAAGCGAGCGGCACGCTCGAGGCATATCGCGTGAAGCTGGCCGCCGGTGCCGGCGGCCGCCATCTCGATATCGAGGCGCGCGGCGGCTGGCAGGCGCGCCGGCTCGCCGGTCGCCTCAGCGCGCTGTCGCTCGCCTGGCCCGAGCTCGGCCGCTGGACGCTCCGCGGCGAAACGGACTATCGCTATGCCGAGGGCGCAGTGAGCTTTACACCGCTGTGCCTCTCACGGGCCGAGGCGAAGCTCTGCATGGACGCCGAGCAGCTCGCACGCGAGGCCGGCCGCGTGCGCGTGGTGCTCGACCGGGTCCCGGCGGCGCTGGCGCAGCCCTGGCTGCCGCCGCGGCTACGCATCGACGGCACGCTGGCCGGCGAGCTCGAGGCGGCGCACGAGGCCGGCGGCTGGCGGCCGCGCGGCGCGATCACCGGCAACGGCGTCGTGCTCGTCGCGCAGCGGCCCGAGGCGGGCGAGACGCGTCTGCCGATCTCGCCTTTGTCCCTGCGCTTCCACGAGACCGACGAAGGCCGGCGCTTCGCGCTCGAAGCCGCGAGCGGCACGCTCGGCGAAGTGAAGCTCGCCGGCCTCTTGCGCGAGGCGGCGGAAGGCACGCAGCTCGCCGCGCAGTTGCACGTCGCGAACCGCGATCTCCGCGCGCTCGCCGAATTCGTGCCCGCGCTGGCGGGCAGCGAAGGCGGCTTCGCGCTGGACGCGAGCGCGCAGGGGCCGCTGAAGTATCCCGCGCTGAATGCGCACGGCCGCCTCGTCGACGGCCGGCTGCGGATCGAGCGCGCGGGAATCACGCTCGATGCGCTCGCGCTCGACGCCCGCATGCACGGCGCCGAGCGCATCGACCTCGAGCTCGAGCTCGGCCAGGGCGAGCAGCGCATGGAGATCGCGGGGCAGGTGCGCCGCGCGCCGGATTTCCCGTTCGCGCTGCACGTGCGCAGCGAGCGCTTCAGCGTGCTGCGGCGAGCCGAGCTCGATGCCGACGTCGCGCCGGATCTCGACGTCGACGGCACGCTGCAGGCCGTGCGCCTGCGCGGCAAGGTCGCGCTGCCGCTGCTGAGCCTGCGCCTGCAAAAACTGCCGCCGGACGCCGTCGCGGTGAGCGCGGACGAAGTGCTGCTCGACGCGCGAGGCGAGCCCGTCGTGGATGCGCCGGCGGACTCCGCCGGTCTGCGCTTCTATCGCGATCGCGTGACGGGTGAAGTCGAGCTCACGCTGGGCGAGGAGGCGCGGGTGTCGGGCCTCGGTCTCGACTCGCGGCTCACCGGCGCCATCCGCTTCAGCAAGGACGCCGGCAGCCTCGGCTTCGCCGACGGGCGGGTGTCCTTGAAGGAGGGCAGCTACGTCGCGTATCGCCAGAAGCTCGACATCGAGAAAGGCGAGCTCCTGTTCGCCGGTCCTCTCGACAATCCGGCGCTGGACGTGCTGGCGCTGCGGCCGGATCTCGCGGTGAAGGCCGGCGTGACGATTTCGGGCACGGTGCAGGCGCCGATCGTACGGCTGTATTCGGTGCCGGCGATGGCGGATCTCGAAACGCTGTCCTATGTCGTCACCGGCGAGCCCTTGAGCGGCACGAACAGGACAAGCGCGGATCTGCTCGCGAAGGCCGCGCTCGGCTTAGGTCTCGAGCACGCCGCCGGCCTCACGGATCAGCTTCGCGACTGGTTTGCGCTCGACGAGCTCGGGATCAGCGGCGGCAGCACGGTAGAGGATACGAGCCTCGTCGCCGGCAAGCGGCTGTCGCCGCGCTTCCGCGTGCGCTCGGAGTTCAATCCCTTCGATCGTCTGTGGTCGGTGTTCCTGCGCTACCGGCTCACGCCGCATCTGAGCGTCGAAGGCGAATCCGGCGCACGGCAGGGCGCCGATCTGATCTATTCGATCGAGCGTGAAGATCTGTTCTGAGCGCTGTCCGGATCCCGGGTTTCGCTACGCTGCACCCGGGCTACGAAGACGGCGCCGTGCGGCACGGTTTTCGCACCGTCCTCGGATCGGTGCTCGCGACAGGAGTTAGACATGAGCTTCGATTTCGACTGGTCCCGTCTGAACCTGGAAGGCTACGCCGTGCACGTGGGCGCGGCGCTCGCGATCTTCGTCGTCGGCTGGATCCTCGCGGCGTGGCTGGGCCGCATGGTCGGCCAGGCCGGCCTGCGTAGCGGCCGGCTAAGCCCGACCGTCGTGCCGGTCTTCGCAAAGCTCGCGCGCCTCGCGATCCTCGTGATGGTGATCGTCGCGGCCTTGAACGAGCTGGGCGTGGAGACCAGCGGGCTCTTCGCGATGATCGGCGCCGCCGGCCTCGCCTTGGGCCTCGCGCTGAAGGACACGGTGTCCGACGTCGCTGCCGGCATCGTGCTGCTCGTGCTGCGGCCCTTCGACGTCGGCGAGGCCGTCAACATCGGCGGCACCGGCGGCATCGTCGAGGCCGTCGATCTGTTCCAGACGCGGCTGACGTCCTTCGACGGCGTGCCGATCGTGCTCAATAACTCCGCCGTGCGCACGGCGATCGTGCAGAACTACTCGCGCGCCGCGCAGCGGCGCATCGAGCTCGACGTCCGCATCGGCTACGGCGACGACATCGGCAAGGCGATCGCCATCGTCACGCGCGTGCTCGAAGCGGATACCCGCGTGCTGCGCGATCCGCCGTGGCTGGTCAGCGCGAAGTCGCTGGGCGAGAACGCCGTCGTGCTGCTGGTCCGCTGCACGACGCGCGCCGCGGACTATGAGCCGACGCTCTTCGATCTGACGCGCGCGATCAAGGAAGCGCTGGACGCCGCCGGCATCCACATCCCGCTGCCGCAGCGCGAGGTGCGCGTGATGGAGCGGCCGTCGGCATAAGGCGTGAGCCGACCGCGACGATCGCGCCGCGCTCCCCGGATTCCGCGCCGCTGCGCGGCGCTCCTTCCGGGAGCGGCGTCTCGACAGCGGCCGATCCCGGGTTGCGCGCTGCGCGCTCCACCCGGGCTACGAACGAACGGACCTCGTCGATCTCTCAGCGATCGATCCCGCCGAGCAGCGCGTATTTGATTTCGATGAAATCCTCGATGCCGTACTTCGAGCCTTCGCGCCCGATGCCCGATTCCTTCATGCCGCCGAAGGGTGCGACCTCGGTGGAGATGATGCCTTCGTTGATGCCGACGATGCCGTATTCCAGCCCTTCCATCACGCGCCAGATGCGCCCGACGTCGCGGCTATAGAAATACGACGCGAGACCGAACTCGGTGTCGTTCGCCATGCGGATCGCGTCCTCCTCGGTGTGGAAGCGATAGAGCGGGGCGACGGGACCGAAGGTTTCCTCGCGGGTGATCTTCATCGCGGTGGTGACGCCGGTCAGGATGGTCGGCTCGAAGAAGCTGCCGCCCAGCGCGTGGCGCTTGCCGCCGGTCAGCACCTTGGCGCCGTGCGCCGTCGCGTCCGCGATGTGCTCTTCGACTTTCTCGACTGCCGCCATGTCGATCAGCGGCCCCTGCTGCGTCTCGCCTTCGAGACCGTTGCCGACCTTGAGCGCCTCGACCGCGGCCTTGAGCTTCGCCGCGAAGGCGTCGTAGACGCCGTCCTGCACGAGCAGGCGGTTCGCGCACACGCAGGTCTGGCCGGTGTTGCGGTACTTCGAGGCGATCGCGCCGACGACGGCGGCATCGAGATCCGCGTCGTCGAAGACGATGAACGGCGCGTTGCCGCCGAGCTCCATCGAGGTTTTCTTCACCGTGCCCGCGCACTGCGCCAACAGCGCGCGACCGACCTCGGTCGAGCCCGTGAAGGTCAGCTTGCGCACGATCGGATTCGCCGTCAGCTCGCCGCCGATGTCGTTCGAGCCGCCGCTGACGACGTTGAACACGCCGGCCGGCAGGCCCGCGCGTTCGCCGAGCTCGGCGAGCGCGAGCGCGGAGAACGGCGTCGCGGTCGCCGGCTTCAGCACCATCGTGCAGCCCGCCGCGAGCGCGGGGCCGGCCTTGCGCGTGATCATCGCGGCCGGGAAATTCCACGGCGTGATCGCGGCGACGACGCCGATCGGCTCCTTGGTGACGAGGATGCGCTTGCCGGGCGCGAAGCTCGGGATGGTGTCGCCGTAGAGGCGCTTGCCTTCTTCGCCGAACCACTCGATGAACGAGGCCGCGTAGGCGATTTCGCCCTTCGCCTCGGCGAGCGGCTTGCCCTGCTCCGCGGTCATCAGCACGGCGAGATCGTGCTGGTGCTCCATCATCAGATCGGCCCAGCGCCGCAGGATCTTCGCGCGCTCCTTCGCCGTCTTCGCGCGCCACGCGGGATAGGCCGCGTTGGCGGCCTCGATCGCGCGGCGGGTTTCCGCGACGCCGAGCCGCGGCACGCTGCCGAGCACGGCGCCGTTGGCCGGGTTCGTGACCTCGATGCTCTTCCCGCCGTCGGCGGTGATCCACGCCCCGTCCACGTAGCAGGCTTCACGCAGCAGGCGCTTGTCGCTGAGGGGCAGGGTTTGACGGGATGCGGCCATGGATGATTCCTCTTCGATGATGTGGTCGATCGGCCTGCGCGCGTGCCGAATGCCGCGCATGTTAACGGGACGCGACGCGCGGGGACACCGCCGACGCTATTTGCAGCGCGGATGAGCGCAGCGAATCCGGGATCGTGCTTTTCAGCAGAGAACATTCGAATCTTGTGCTCTTCTCTCCGGGATTCCGCCTGTGCGTCATCCAGGCTGCGCGCGAACCGTCCCGCGCGTCCGACAAAGTCCTGCGCGCCGACCGCTAGCCCGCGTGCGCGACCAAGGCTCACGCTGGACCCGGCCCATACGAGGCAGGGACGCCGATGAAAGCACTCCACACGATGTCCGCGTTCGTTCTGACGGCGGGGATTGCCTGCAGCCTGCCGACCGCCGCACAGGTCGGCGCTGGGGGCAGCGCGGGAAGCGGCACGGGCGGCGCAACGGCACAGGGAAGTCCTTCGTCCCCGGCCGCCGGCCCGAGCGGCTTGCCGGGCGGCGCCCCGGGCGTACAGCGCGAGCCGCTGAATCCCCCGCCCGGCGCGACGGACGGTGAGGGCCGCGCACGGGGCTCGACCGATCCCGCCGACACCTTGAACGACACCGATCGCAACGAGAACGGCCGCCTCGGCACGACGATGAGCGACGACGAAATCCATCAAGCCTGCATGATGAAAGCCAATCCGGACGACTGTCGCACGCGGCTGCGCAACGGCGAGACGGACGACTCGATCGAGCGCAACCCGCCCTGACGAGGAGCTTTCTCGTAGCCCGGATGAGCGCAGCGAATCCGGGATCGAGCGCCTACCGAGGCGCCTTCGCTCGAGCGTGCTTCGGGCTGCGCCGGAAGTTCATTCGAGCCGGACACGCCGAACCCCGGATTCGCTACGCTCATCCGGGCTACGAAGAGATCGCGCAGCCCGCAAGCGGTCGATCTACGGCTTCAGCACGACCTTCGTCCAGCCTTTGTCTCGCGCGTCGAAGTGCGCATAGGCCTCGGGCGCTTCTTCGAGCGCGAGCTCGTGCGAGACGATCCACGACGGGCGCGCTCTGTCTTCGTGGATCAAGTTCATGAGATGGCGGTTGTACTTCTTCACGGGCGCCTGGCCGGTGCCCATGAACTGGCCTTTGCTCCAGAATTTACCGAAGTCGAACTTGAGCCGGCCCTGCTTCGCGAGCGCATCGGGGCCGCCCGGATCTTTGGGCACGTAGACGCCGATGATGCCGAGGCCGCCGGTCGCCTTCACCGAGTCGACCAGATCGTTCAGCACCATCTCGGGATGCTCATGGCCGCCGTGGTCGTGCGCCTGCCAGCCGACGCAGTCGACGCCGCGATCGGCGCCTTCGCCCTGCGTCAATTCCAGGACGCGTTCGACCGCCGAGCCTTCGCTGTCGTCGATCGTCGTCGCACCGACCGCCTCGGCGAGCGCGAGGCGATCGGGATGGCGATCGACGACATAGATCTCCGAAGCGCCCTTGATCGACGCCGACAGTGCGGCCATCAGGCCGACGGGCCCCGCGCCGTAGATGACGATCGATTCGCCCGCCTGCAGTCCCGACAGCTCCACCGCGTGATGGCCCGTGGGCCAGATATCCGCGAGCATCACGTAGTCGTTTTCCTTTTCCTGCGCGTCCTCGGGCAGCTTGAGACAATTGAAGTCGGCATAGGGCACGACCAGCAGTTCGGCCTGGCCGCCCTGGTAAGGTCCCATGTCGGCATAGCCGTAGCCGGCGCCGGCCTTGCCGGGATTCATCGTGAGACAAGCGCTGGTCAGGCCGCGCTCACAGTTCCGGCAATAGCCGCAGGCGCAGTTGAAGGGCACGCAGACGCGATCGCCCACGGCCAGGCGTTTCACCGCGCGCCCGCATTCGACGACCTCGCCGAGATTCTCGTGGCCGACGATGCGCCCCGCCTCGAGGCTGGTGCGGCCTTCGTACATGTGCAAGTCCGAGCCGCAGATGTTGGTGCTGGTGATCCGGACCAGCACATCGGTGGGCTCGGACATCTTCGCATCGGGCATTTGCCTGACGGAAATCTTGCGCGGCCCTTCGTAGACGACTGCTCGCATGACACTGTCCTCGTCGATGAATCCGATGAGCATCATCGACGCAGGCGGGCCGCGTCGTGCGTCAGACGGCGCAGGGATCTGCGCGGGTCGTTTTACGCGCGACGTCGCGCGCGGTCCCACAGTCCTCGGCGCGCGATGGCTGACTGCAGGGATTCCGTCTTCGGCTTTCGTTCTACGGTGGCGGCCGCACCAGCCGCCGCCATTCCTGCGTCGATCCGACGTTCGGATCGACGCTCGGATCGTCGGTGCCGAGCACGTGTTGCTGCGCGTCCATCCAGTAATACTGGTGCGTGGCAGGCAGCTCGACGGCGCGCGTGCGGTCGTAGGGGTTCTGCCAGGTCTGCACGCCGCCGAGGTTTTCGCGGAACTCGAACTGGCGGCGATCCTCGCTTGCATTGCGCGCGTCGGTGACGCCCTGCCAGTTCTGCTGCGACCACTGCCGATACTGCTGGGCGGCGGCGGCGTAGGCGGTGCTGTTCCGAAGGTTCTGCGCCATCACGCCGCGGGCACCGAAGGCGGCGCCGTTCGTGGCGGACACCTGTTCGGCGACCTGCGGCAGCCAGCCCGCATAACCCGGCCACTGCTGGGCCGTCGACAGCGCGGCGGTCATCGCCATGGTCTGCGTGTCATAGGCCGGTGCGATGTGCACCTTCGCGACGCCTTGGCAGTACACGCCGTTCATCACGTAGGCGACGTCGAATTCGACGGCCTGAGCGAAGCCCGGCGCGGGCTGCGCCGGGCGCGCGTTGCCGATCTGCAGTTGCTGGAGCTGCATCGCGCCGAGCTTTTCATACGCGAACCGGCCGGGCGGGTAGCCCGGCGGCATGCCGGCATTGCCGACCATGATCGTCAGCGCCTGGTTGTCCGGCGCGAGCAGCGTCAAGGCATAGGGGCCGTCCTCGCCGACCCGCCAACCCGGCGGCAGTGCGAACTGGAAGGCCTGGCCTTGGCCGATCGTGAGCTGAGGCTGCAGCGTCGCCCCCTGCACGGCCTGTACGGGATGCAGGCCCCTCGCTGCGTAGTCCTGGGCGTGAACGCCGCTGCCCGCCGGCGCGAGGAGGACGGCGAAAAGGGCAGCCTGCGTACGAGAGCTCTTCATCGAACGCACTCGAGGGGCTCCGGGTCGAGGGTATCACCGGGCGATGAGCGAATATCGCCGCGCCGGCGCCGGAGCACAAGCGTCGTTTCGACGCGCTCGGGCAGCGGCCTCAAAAATTCACGAAGAGTTTTTGAAGTCCTTCTTCATGCGCCATTCGCCGGCCCAGCCCTTCGGGATGCCGAAGGTATCGCCGGTCTCGAAGTGGCGAACCGTGCCGTCGCGATCGACCGTCTCGAGTTCACCCTCGAGCACGTAGACGAACTCATCGAACGGATAGGCGTCCGTCTTCAGCGTGCCGGCCTTCGCTTCCCCTTTACCTCCCCGAGTACGAACGCTCGCTCGTCGGACGCCTGCCTCTTGTAGCCCGGATGAGCGCAGCGAATCCGGGGGTCGGCATGTCCGACGACAGACAAACCTTCGGCGCAGCGCGAAGCGCGTTCGAACGAATGCGCCTTGGCGGCGTCCGATCCCGGATTCGCTGCGCTCATCCGGGCTACGAAGATGAAGATCCGTGGCCTGCAAGGAGCGTAGCGGAATGCGGGGTGCGAAGGCGGAGATGGCACCGCGCCATGCTTTCCCGGATTCCGCGCCGCTGCGCGGCGCTCCTTCCGGGCTACGAGACTCTGCTATATCGCCGAAGAGCCATCGTCATGTATCGAACTCGACGACCGGCGTGAAGGCCCCATAGATCAGGCGCCGGCCGTCGAAGGGCAGTTCCCGCGGCATATTCATTCGCGGATCGGACTGCATCTTCCCGGCAGCGGTGTTGCAGACTTCGCGCGAGGGCCACTCGATGAATGCGAACACCACGTTCTCGTCCTCCGTCGCCTTCACCGCGCGGAAGAAATCCGTCTGCTTGCCGGGCGGGACGTCGTCCTGCCAGGCCTCGACCACGCGCCGCGCGCCGTACTCGCTGAACCAGCTCCAGGCGTCCTCCGCCATCTGGCGATACGCCTCCTGCTTGCTCGCGGTGACCGGCACGACGAAGCCCTGCACATAGCTGCCTTGCGCCGCGACCCCGCGTTCGACGATGGAGCGGAAGCCGCCATAGATCATGCGCTTGCCATCGAAGGGCGGCGGATTGCGCGCGGCGTCGAAGCGCGGGTCCGCCTCCATCAGCGCGTGCAGGCTCGCCATGCCTGCGTCGCGCGCGGGTTTGTCCGCCCATTCGATCCAACTGAACACCACGGCTTCGTCCGCCGTGCAGTCCACCGCACCGAAGAAATCCGTAGTCTTCCCCTTGGCGACGTCCGTTTGCCAGCACTCCAGGATGCGCCGAGCACCGTGCTGCATGAAGATCTCGTCGAAGCAACGCGCGTAGTCGATGAATTCCGTCTGCCTGCTCTCGGATACCGGCAGAACGAAGCCGTCGATGTAGCTCATGGTGTACTCCTTCCAGTCCGGACCAGGCGCAGGCGGGTTTAGCATGCCCGACGCTCGGTCGTTCACGATGTAGGCGAGGCCGCAGCGGCCGTCGTTGCCCTTGCTGAGCTAGTCGAACGAGGGTGGGCGGGATCGATGGGTCGCTGGCGCAAGCGATGTGCTGCCGTCGTCTCGCCAATCTTCGTAGCCCGGATGAAGCGCAGCGAATCCGGGATCCGGCATGCCCGATGTGCGAAGTCTTTTCGGCCATGCTCGCGCCGAGTTCTCTCGAATGCCCGAATATCCGGGAGGCGCCGATCCCGGATTCGCTGCGCTTCATCCGGGCGACGAAAATAAAAACACCGACGATTTGCGCTTCACGCAAGTCTGGGGCCGGCGGCGTCCGAGCCGACGTGCGAATCCGGATTACACGATGCTCGGCCCGGGATCAGGGCAGCTCTTTCGCCACGGTGAATGCACCGCGTATCTCGCCCGGGGTGAATCCCGTCGCCGTGTCCGACGGATAGCGCTCGCGGATTTTCGCATGCAGCGCCGGATCGAGCTCGGTGCCGTGGCAGCTACCGCAGGGCGCGGCGGCCATCGGTATCGCTTTCATGTAGCGGAACACTTTGCGGCCCTGCTGCTCGACGACTTCGGCGTGCTCCAAGCTTGCGACGTCCGCGCCCGCCGCGGCCTGCGCGACGAAGCCTTCGAGGACGGCGCGCTCGTAGTCGTCGGGCGCATTGGCGGGATTGCGGATCCTCAGCGCGGTGCGACCCACCTCGCCTGCATAGCGGGCCGAGGCTTCGCCGGCGAGCGCGGGGGCGACGCTGCGGCAGATTTCGAGCGCCGCGCTCGGCCCGCCCGCGGCGATCGCCGCTTCGAGCTGCGCTTTCAATTTCGCACCCAGCGCGAGCGCTGCCGCCCGCGCATCGCGGACCCGCGCGTCGTCGCCGGGCACGGGCTCGGCGTGGCCCGTGAGCGCGCATGAGGCAAGCAGCGATCCCGCGAGGACACTCGCTCGAAGTCGATGCCGGGGCAGGTAGACGGAACGCGCTCTGCTCATGTCCTGACTTCTCCATCGGAATTCGTTCCAGCATCGCGCGAAGCGCGGGATCGGTGCAACGCGGATCGGGTTTCACTCTGCAGCCCGAGTGCAGCGCTCAGCGCCGAGCCCGGTAGCGGCGAACGGAGGGCCGGCGTTCTCCTTATCATGCGCAAGGTCAACTTCGTCGCCCGTCGATGCTCTAAGATAAGCACGCTCCCTGACGATAACGTGCTTACATGAAGCTGCTGGCGAGGATCCTGATCGCATATCTGCTGCTGGCGCTGCCGGCGGCGTCGGCGCTCGCCGCGGCGATCGGACACGCGGCCCACCCCGACTGCAGCATGCACGAAGGCGCCGCGGCCGGGCACGAGGGTGCGGTGCCCGACTGCTGTGAAAAGGCCGGCATGCCGGCGCAGAAGCACGATCTCGGCGACCAGCCCTGTTCCTGCGGCACGGGTTTCGGCTGTCACGCCGGCACCCTCCTCGCGCTGCCGGCGCCGCGCGTGAGCCTGGCCTATGCGACGCTCGTAGACGCTCTTGCCTTGCGACCTCTGCTGCGACCGCCGCTCGCGATCGCAGCCCGCTGCTGGCGGCCTCCCGCCTCGATCTGATCCCCGGTGAGTCGTCCGCGTCGCTCGTCGACGCGGTCTTGCACGGGCATGCACATGCCCTTCCCGAGGAATCGGATATGTCACGTCTGCCGTTTTTGCTGGCCATCCTGTGGCTGGCCGCGCCCGTATACGCGGGCACTTTAGGATTCGAGGATGCGCTGCGCCTGGCCGAGCGCCGCGCGCCCGCGCTGACGGCCGCGCAGGCCGATGAAGCCGCGGCACGGGCGGCACAGCGCGCGGCCGGTGCGCTGCCCGATCCCAAATTGATCGTCGGACTCGAGAACTATCCCGTGTCGGGCTCGGACGCCTGGGCGCTCGAGCGCGATTCGATGACGATGCAGAAGCTCGGCTTCGTGCAGGAGATCCCCAACGGCGCGAAGCGGGCCGCCGAGCGCGCGGCGGGCGACGCGGACATCGCGCTGGCCGGCGCGCAGCGCGAAGAGCGTCGCAGCGCGCTGCGCATCGCGACCGCGGTGAGCTGGATCGAAGCCTGGCATTTGCGGCGGCAGCACGCGCTGCTCGAGGAGCTCGAGACGCAGAACACGACGCTCGCGGCCACGGTGCAGGCATCGGTCGCGGCGGGACGAGGCCAGGCGGCCGAGATCTACCTGCCGGTGCGCGAAACCGTCGCGCTCGCCGATCGCCGCGACGAGCTCGCGCGCCAGGAAGCGCGAGTGCTCGCGAATCTGACGCGCTACGTCGGCCGCGTGTCGCTCGCGGATCTGGCCGGCGAGCCGCCCGCATTCCGCGTCGATCCCGCCGCGCTGCGCCGGCACGTCGAGCATCATCCCGAGCTGCGGCGCTTCGTCGCCGAGCTCGACAAGGCCGACGCCGCGCTGCGCGTAGCCGTGGCCGAGCGGCGCCCGGACTGGGGCGTCGAGCTCGCTTTCCAGCGACGAGGTCCGGACTACGGCGACATGGTGTCGCTGCAGCTCTCCGTCGATCTGCCCGTGTCGCCGGCGACGCGGCAGAACCCCGTGATTCAAGCGCGGCGCCACGACATCGAGCGCGTCCTCGCCGAGCGTGACGACATGCTGCGCGATCACGAGCGAGCGCTGGAAGAGCTGCTCGGCGAGCACGCGAGCCTCACGCGCCAGCTCCGGCGCGCGGCGCGCACGCTGCTGCCGGCCCTGGAGCGGCAGGTGGTGCTGTTGACGGACAGCTATGCCGCGGGCGGCACCGCGCTGCGCGAGCTGCTCGCGGCGCGCCGCGAGCTGATCGACGAGCGGCTGCGGATCGTCACGCTCGAAAGCCGGCGTCAGCTCATCGAAGCCCGCCTCCACTACACCTACGAGGAGGCGCAGTCATGAGGCGCGCGGGCTGGTGGATCTTCGCGCTGCTCGCCTTCGGGATCGGGCTCGGGGCCGGCCGCTGGTTGCTGCCGGCGACGGATCCGGGCATGACGCACGAACCCGCGCCGCGCGCCGAGCACGACGAGCGCAAGGTGCTCTACTGGTACGACCCGATGCGGCCGGATCAGCATTTCGACGCGCCCGGCCCCTCGCCGTTCATGGACATGCCGCTGCAGCCGAAGTATGCGGACGAGGCGGCCGCGGCCGCGACCGTGCGCATCGATCCTTCGCTCGCGCAGAACTTGGGCGTGCGGCTGACGCGCGTGCGCGAGGCGCCGCTGCCGGCGATGCCGTCCGTGCCGGGCGTCGTGCAGTGGAACGAGCGCGCGGTCGCGATCGTGCAGACGCGTGCCGCCGGCTTCGTCACGCGCGTGTTCGAGCGCGCGCCCGGCGATGTGCTCGAGCGCGGCGCGCCGCTCGCCGAGCTGCAGATCCCCGAGTGGGCCGGACCGCAGGCCGAATACCTCGCGCTGCAGGCGGCCGGCGAGCACGCACTGGCCGCGGCGGCGCGCGCGCGCCTGGCGGTGCTGGGAGTGCCCGCGCCCGTGATCGAGACGGCGGCGAAGCGCGGCAAGATCGTCACCACCGTACGCGTGGCGACGCCGATCGCCGGCGTGCTCACGGCGCTCGAAGTCCGGCGCGGCATGCGGCTGGAAGCGGGTCAGACCTTGGCCGTCGTCAACGGCCTCGATCCGATCTGGATCGAAGCCGCCTGGCCCGTGGCCCGCAGCCGCGAGGCGGTGCCGGGCGCGGCCGTCACGATCGATCTCGACGCCTATCCGGGCGAAACCTTGGCCGGCCGCATCGAGGCCGTGCTGCCGGCGGCGGCCGCCGCGAGCAGGACCCTGCGCGTGCGCATCGAGCTGCCGAATCCCGGCGGCCGGCTGCGGCCGGGCCTGTTCGCGCGCGTGAGCCCGGCCGCGACGCGCGCACGCAGCGTGCTCCAGGTGCCGGACAGCGCCGTGATCCGCACGGGCGCTCGCACGTTCGTGTTCGTCGCCGAGGACGGCGGCCGCTATCGCCCGGTCGAGGTGCGTCTCGGCGCTGCCGCCGAGGGCCAGGTCGAGGTGCTCGACGGTCTCGCCGGCGGGCAGCGGATCGTCGAGTCCGGCCAGTTCCTGATCGATTCCGAGGCGAGACTGAGCGGCGCGCTCGCGCAGTTCGCGCCGGTCGACTCGAACACCTCGGCGGCAGATCCGCACGCGCATCACCATCCGGCGGAGACGCCGATCCAAGCGATCGAACGCCTCGAGCGGCAGGAGCACGCACATGATTGAGCGCCTCATCCGCTGGTCGATCGCGAACCGCTTTCTCGTGCTCGTCGCCACCGCGATCCTCGCCGTCTGGGGCGCGACGGTGGCGCTGAGGACGCCGATCGACGCCTTGCCCGATCTGTCGGACGTGCAGGTGATCATCCGCACCAGCTACCCGGGTCAGGCGCCGCAGATCGTCGAGGATCAGATCACCTATCCGCTGGCGAGCACCATGCTCGCCGTGCCCGGCGCGAAAACCGTGCGCGGCTATTCGTTCTTCGGCGACTCCTTCGTCTACGTGCTGTTCGAGGACGGGACGGATCTCTACTGGGCGCGCTCGCGCGTGCTCGAGTATCTCAATCAGATCCAGGGGCGCCTGCCGGCCGCGGCGCGGCCGGCGCTGGGGCCCGATGCGACGGGCGTCGGCTGGATTTTCCAGTACGCGCTGGTCGATCGCAGCGGCCGGCACGATCTCGCCGCGCTGCGCAGCTTGCAGGACTGGTTCCTGCGCTTCGAGCTGAAGAGCCTGCCCGGCGTCGCCGAAGTGGCGACGATCGGCGGCATGGTGCGGCAATATCAGGTCGTGCCCGATCCGGTGAAGCTGGCGGCCTACGGGATTACGGTGGCCGACACGATCGCGGCGCTGCGGGCCGCGAATCAGGAAACCGGCGGCGCCGTGCTCGAGCTCGCCGAGACCGAGTTCATGGTGCGCGCGAGCGGCTATCTGCAAACGCTGGAGGACTTCCGCGCGATCCCGCTGCGCGTCGATGCCGACGGCGTAGCCGTGCGTCTCGGCGAGGTCGCAGCGCTGCGGCTGGGGCCGGAAATGCGACGCGGGATCGCAGAGCTCGATGGCGAAGGCGAGGCGGTCGGCGGCGTCATGATCCTGCGCAGCGGGGAGAACGCGCGGGCGACTATCGCGGCGGTGAAGAAGCGCCTGGCCTCGCTGCGCGAAGCCCTGCCGGACGGCGTCGAGATCGTCACCACCTACGATCGCAGCCAGCTCATCGATCGCGCGATTCGGCACGTGACGCGGAAGATCGTGGAGGAGTTCCTCGTCGTCGCCCTCGTCTGCGTGGTCTTCCTCCGGCATCTGCGCTCGGCGCTGGTCGCCGTCGTGTCGCTGCCGATCGGGATCGGGGTGGCGCTGATCGTCATGCATCAGCAGGGCGTGAACGCGAACATCATGTCGCTAGGCGGGATCGCGATCGCCATCGGCGCGATGCTCGACGCCGCCATCGTGATGATCGAGAACGGCCACAAGCATCTCGAGGCCTGGCAGCACGTTCATCCACGCGAGCGCATCGACGCGCCGACGCGCTGGCGCGTGATCGCAGAGGCCGCCGCGGAAGTCGGGCCCGCGCTCTTCTTCTCGCTGCTCGTCATCACGCTGTCCTTCGTCCCGGTGTTCAGCCTGCAGGCGCAGGAAGGCCGGTTGTTCGGCCCGCTCGCGCTCACCAAAACCTATGCGATGGCCGCCGCCGCCGGCATGTCGGTGACGCTGGTGCCGGTGCTGATGGGCTACTGGCTGCGGGGCCGCATCCCCGGCGAGCAGGCCAGCCCGCTGAATCGGGCGCTGATCCGGCTCTACGAGCCGCTGCTCGCGCTGGCCCTGGCGCGCCCGGCGAGCGTGCTCTTCATGGCCCTGCTGCTCCTGCTCGGCACGGCCTGGCCTTTGAGCAGGTTGGGCGGGGAGTTCATGCCGCCGCTGGACGAGGGCGATCTGCTGTACATGCCGTCGGCGCTGCCCGGCCTGTCGGCGGCCAAGGCGAGCCAGCTCCTGCAGATCACCGATCGCCTGATCCGCACGGTGCCCGAAGTGGACACGGTATTCGGTAAGGCGGGGCGCGCGGAGACTGCGACGGATCCGGCGCCCTTGGAAATGTTCGAGACCACGATCCGCTTCAAGCCGCGCGCGCAGTGGCGCGCGGGCATGACGCCGGAGCAGCTCGTCGAGGCGCTGGACCGCGCCGTGCAGGTGCCGGGTCTCGCCAACGTCTGGGTCCCTCCGGTACGCAATCGCATCGACATGCTGGCGACGGGCATCAAGAGTCCGATCGGTGTGAAGGTGGCCGGAAACGATCTCGCGCAGATCGAGCGGATGGCGCGCGCGATCGAGACGATCGCCAAGCGCGTACCGGGCGTGTCGTCCGCGCTGGCCGAGCGCGTCACGGGCGGCCGCTACATCGACGTCGACCTCGATCGGGCGGCCGCCGCGCGCTACGGGCTCAACGTGGCGGACGTGCAGACGCTGGTGTCCTCGGCCATCGGCGGCGAGAACATCGGCGAAGTGATCGACGGCCGCGCGCGCTATCCGATCAATCTGCGCTATCCGCGCGAAGTTCGCGATTCGCTCGGGGGTCTGCGCAGCCTGCCGGTGCTCACGCCGCGCGGTGAGCAGATCACGCTCGGCGAGGTCGCGCGCATTCGCGTGGCCGAGGGTCCGCCGATGCTGAGGAGCGAGAATGCGCGGCCCGCGGGCTGGGTGTACGTCGACGTGCGCGGGCGCGACGTGGCCTCGGTCGCCACAGATCTGCAGGCGGCGGTGGCCGCAGCGCTGCGACCCGAGCCCGGGGTGAGCGTCGCGTACTCGGGCCAGTTCGAATATCTCGAGCGCGCCCTCGCGCGCCTCGCGCTCGTCGTGCCGGCGACGCTCGCGATCATCTTCGTGCTGCTCTACCTGAGCTTCCGGCGTGCCGACGCGGCGCTGCTCGTCATGGCCACTTTGCCCTTCGCGCTGATCGGGGGCGTGTGGTTTCTTTATTTCGCCGGCCACTCGCTATCGGTCGCGAGCGGCGTGGGCTTCATCGCGCTGGCGGGCGTCGCCGCGGAGTTCGGCGTGGTGATGCTGCTCTACCTCGACCATGCGGTCGAGGCCGCGGCGCGTCGGCAGCCGGCGGCGGACGATGCGGACTTCGAAGCGGCCATCGTTCACGGCGCCGTGCAGCGCGTGCGGCCGAAAGCGATGACGGTGGCGGTGATCCTCGGCGGCCTCGTCCCGATCCTGATCGGCGAGGGCACCGGCTCGGAAATCATGAGCCGCATCGCCGCGCCGATGATCGGCGGCATGATCACGGCGCCGCTGATGTCGATGCTGATCGTCCCGGTCGTCTATCGCAGCATGCGCAAAGCCAAGTGGCGGCGTGAGACGGTGGCGTCCACGGCGACTGCGCCGGCTTGACCGCTGCGAAATCGAAGGGCGACGAACTTCACGCGGCCTGCCGGATCGCGGACCTCGTGCGCGGTGACCGGAATGCAGCGGGAGATGGTGGCCAGGGACGGAATCGAACCATCGACACGCGGATTTTCAATCCGCTGCTCTACCAACTGAGCTACCTGGCCCTTGGAGCAAGGCCGCCGTCAACGGCGGGAGCGGCACTGTAAGGGCCGGGCAGGGGGGCGGTCAACCCGCGTGCCGGTTGCGCATGCACGGGCGCCGAACCCCGGATTCCGCGCCGCTGCACGGCGCTCCTTCCGGGCTACAAGAAGATCCCGCGCAGCGCGCTCAGCTCGACGGCGGTACGTACTCCGCGGGCGCCGCCGAGCCGCCGCCGAAGAAATACTTCTCCATTTCTTGCTCGAGGAACTTGCGATCCTTGGCTTCGATCGGGGTCAGGCGGTATTCGTTGATCAGCATCGTCTGGTGGCGCAGCCAGCCGCTCCAGGCTTCCTGCGACACGTGCTCGAAGATGCGCTTGCCGAGCTCGCCGGGATAAGGCGGCATGCGCAAGCCGGGGGCTACACGGCCGAGCTTCACGCAATGGACAGTACGGGTGCTCACGGGCTACTCCTGCGCGCGTAACAGATCCTGGACGGGCCGCGCGAGGCCGACGACGGCCGGCGCAGCCGCGTTATACCAAAGCAGGTCCGGCGATTCCATGCAGACGGCGCCGCGTTCGGTGACATCCAGCGCGAGTGGCGTGATGTCGAGGCGGAAGTGCGTGAAGGTGTGCGTGAGGGACGGCAGCGCGCGCGTCTCGCCGCTCGCAGCGAGCCCGTAGCGCGCGCAGATCTCCTCGAGCCCGCGGCTCTGCGTCGCCTCCGGGAAACCCCACAGACCGCCCCAGATCCCGCGCGGCGGCCGGCGTTCGAGCAAGAGCGCGCCGTCGCCGCGCTTGAGCAGCAGGAAGATCGTCGTGCGCACGGGCAGCGTCTTCTTCGGCCGCGGCGTCGGGTACAGCGCCTGCTCGCCCTGCGCCTGCGCCGCGCAGTCCTCGCGCACGGGACATTCCGTGCAGCGCGGATTCGCACGCGTACACAGCGTCGCCCCGAGATCCATGATCGCCTGCGCGTAGTCGCCCGCGCGCATGGCCGGCGTCAGCGCTCCGGCCAGCGGCCACAGGATTTTTTGCACGGCCGGCGCATCGGGCCAGCCCGCGATGCGTCGATGCCGCGTCAGCACGCGCTTCACGTTGCCGTCGAGGATCGCGCAGGGCAGATCGCGCGACTGCGCGAGGATCGCGCCTGCCGTCGAGCGCCCGATCCCGGGCAGGCTCGCGACTTCGTCGACCGTCCACGGGAACTCGCCGGCGTGACGCGCGACGAGCAGGCCCGCGGCGCGATGCAGGTTGCGGGCGCGCGCGTAGTAGCCGAGGCCGGACCACAGGTGCAGCACCTCGTCGACCGGCGCGGCCGCGAGCGCGTGCACGCTCGGGAAACGCTCCATGAAACGCTCGAAGTAGCCGACGACCGTCGCCACCTGCGTCTGCTGCAGCATGATCTCTGACACCCACACGCGATACGGCGAGCGATCGCGCTGCCACGGCAGATCGTGCCGGCCGTGCCGCTCGTGCCAGGCGATCAGGCGCTCGGCGAAGGGCTTCACGGCACGGGCTCCTCGCGCGCGAGCGCTTCGATGCGCCGCGCCGTCTCGGCGGTCTCGCGCAGAAAGGACCGCTTCATCAGCAGCGGGCCCAGGAGCGGCGGAATGAAGAACGCCGGTTCCTGCTCGGCGGTCGCCGTGATGCGCGTGCTGCCGTCCGGCAGGCCTTCGATCTTCATCTCGGTATGGCCCTGATGGATATTGCCTTCGTCCGGCGCGATGGTCGCGACGATCGTGCCGTCGTCCCGCGTCTCGAGGTGCTCGACCAGATCGAGATCGAAGCAGAACAGCAGCACGCAGTGCTTCAGCAGGATCTGCCGCTTGAGCTGCCGCTCGCCGAAGCGGGCGAGC
Organism: Gammaproteobacteria bacterium; assembly: GCA_035325705.1. Lineage (GTDB taxonomy): Bacteria > Pseudomonadota > Gammaproteobacteria. The sequence goes on along the minus strand of DAOKZI010000010.1, from coordinate 90,804 downwards.
ACGCGGCTGACGACGATGTCGCCGTTGACGCGCGACAGACGCTCGTAGTCCGTCATCACGCGGCGCACGGCCGCCACCGGCGCGAGCACGTGGGCCACGTAACGGTAGCGATAGCGGTGATCGGCGTAGCGGAAGTCGGCGTACTCGATGTTCGCCGCGAAGGCCGCGCGGGCGAGGAAGGCGCAGAGCAGCGCGCTCGACAGTCGGTGCAGCGCGCGCGCCGTCGGCATCGGCCACTCAGAACTTCAGCAGCTTCTTCAGCGCGTCGCCGGCCTTGCCGCCGACGGCGTCCTCGAGCTTCTCCTCGACCTTCTTCTTGACCGCCGCCGTCGCTGCGGCCTTCGCGAGCTCGCCGAGATCGGGCAGGCAGCTCGTGCCGGAGATCTCGCCGCGGCAGCGGATCGGCACGGTGTAGCCGCCCAGGTTGTAGCGATGCGTGTCCTGCTCGGTGCTCGCCGCGTCGACGCCGATCTTCGAGTCGTACTTGATCGTCATGTCGTTCAGGTTCGCGAGCATGCCCTCGCCGGTGACCTTGAAACCGTTGCCGTCGAGCAGCAGGTCCTGGTTGAAGATCGCGCCGTTCTTGATGTCGAGCGTGCCGGTCAGCGACTGGAACTGCGTCTCGCCGCCCTTCGGCACCGCGGCCGGGCGCTTGCTCTCGATCATCACTTCGGCGGCTTTCAGCACCGCGGGCACGTCGACGCCGCGGAAGACGCCGTTCTGCACGGCGAAGGTCGCCTGGCCGTTCAGCGTGTTCGTGAGCTTCTTGCTGTCGGCGCCGCTGCCGCTCAGGCGCGCTTCGAAGTTCACCGTGCCGGACAGATCGCTCTTGCCCGTCAGATCCTTCAGCAGCGGTTCGATCGCGACTTTCGCGAGACTCGTGTTGATCGACACCCGCGGCTCGGCCTTCGTCGCGTCGACGCCGACGACGCCGTTGTACTTGCCCTGGTAGAGATCCGCGGTCGCCGGGTTGATCTCGAGTCGGCCGTCCTTGCCGCCGAGCTTGACCTTGACGTTCGAGAGCTTCGCGCCGCTCATCGTGAGCTGGCCGATCGCGAGCTCGCCGTCGAGCTTCAGCTTGCGCAGCAGCTCGGTCGGTAGCTGCGCGGCGCCGGCCGCGGCCGCCTCCGGCGTCACCGCGCGCGTCTCGCCTTTTTCCTTCGGTGCGAGATAGCGATCCGCGTTCAGGGCGTCGACGTCGAGACGGAACGCGAGATCGGGACCGGTGAAATTACGCACGTCGACGTTGCCCTTGAGCGTCGTGTCGTCGAGCTTCACATTCAAATTCGACAGCGCGAGGCTCTGCGTCGTGCCCTTGAACACCGTGTCGAGACCGACCTGGGTCAAGGCCTTCGCGTCCGCCATCGGGCCCGGTGCTTTGCCGAGGCTGGCGAGCACGCTCTTCAGATTGAAGGGCGCGACGTTCAACTGGCCGCTGTAGGCGGGCGCGGTCTTGATCTGCGTCGCGTCCAGCGCGCCCTTCACGTTGAGGCCGAGACCCGTCAGCGTCAAATCGCGCACGCTCAGGGTTTCCTTGTCGAGATTCGCCTGCGCGCTGCCGGCGCCGAGCGTCACCATCACGGGCTTCGCCTTGTCCGGCCCGTCGACCTCGGCCGTCGCCGTGAACGGCGCGAAAGTGAGCGCCGAGCCCGAGCCCTTGATGCCGGCGTCGAGGCCGATCGAGCGCACGGACTGCGCGAGCGCCGGCTGACCGAGCGCCGTCAGCAGCGCGCCGGGCGACTTGCCGTCGATTTTGAGCTTGCCGTCGACGGTGCCGTTCGCCGCGCCGAAGTCCGTCGCCTGGAAGGCGCCGCTGATGCCGAGGCCGAGACCGTTCGCCGCGAGCGCGGGCAGGGCGACGCGGCCCTTCGCCAGGTCGGCGTCGAAGGTGGTGTCGAGCGTGAAGGATTTCTCCTTCGCGCTCGACAGCGATTTCGCGATGCCCGCGAGCCCGCTCTCGCCGCCCTGCAGGCCGCCGATCACGGCGAGCAGCGCCGGCAGATCGGGACCGCTCGCCTGCAGCGCGCCCTTGACCGCGGGCTTCGCGCCGTCGGCCCCGCTCGCGGCGAGATTGCCGTCGATCGTATTGCCGAGCACGGTCGCCTTCAGCGCCGGCAGCGCGAAGCGCCCCTGGCCGAGATCGGCATCGACCTCGGTGTCGAGCCGGAAGCCGCGATCCTTGGCCGTCGCCAGCACGGTCGCGAGGTTGTCGATGGTCTTCGCGTCCGCGCCTTGCACCGCGGCGCTGGCGGCGAGCAGGGCCGAAAGATCCGGGCCTTCGGCGTGCACGCTGCCTTTGAACTGCGGCTTGCCCGCACTGCCGCCGGTCGACTCGAGCTTGCCGTCGAGCCGGTTGCCGAGCAGCGTCGCCTTCAAGGTCGGCACCTGCACGCGGCCGTCCGCGAGATCGGCGTCGACCTCGGCCGCGATCGCGAAGCTCTTGTCGGCGGACTTCGCGAGCGCCTGCGTCAGGCTCTTCAAGGCCTTCTCGCCGGCGCCGTTCAACTGGCTCGCGACGACGATCAGCGAGGGCAGATCCGGGCCGCCGGCGTCGAACTTTGCCCGCACCGCGGGCCGATCGGTATTCGCGCGCGTCGCGGACAGCGTGCCGTCGATCGTCGCGCTCAGGATCTGGCCCTTGAACGCGCTGACGCTGACTTCGCCGGTCTCCATGTCGGCGTCGAACTGCGTCGTGAAGTCGAGGCCGCGCGACTTGAGCTGTGCGATGCGCTCGGCCGCCGGCAGCGCGAGGGCCCGGAAGATCACGGCGAGATCCTCGGCCTTCAGCGCGAGGCTGCCGCGGCCGCCGGGATGCGCATCGTTCAGGTGATCGAGATCGACGTTGCCGGACAGCGCGAGGCCGGGTCCCTCGATCTTCAGATCCTTCACCGTCGCCGTGCCGTCGCCGAGCTTCAGATCCACGATTGCGCCGGCCTTCACCGTGGCCTTGCCGTTCGGCAGGCTCTTGCCGCGGAAGTCGGCATCGAGCGCGAAGGGCGAGATCAAATAGTGCTTCGCGGCGGGTTCGTAGGCGACAGTGCCGGACAGCGCCGCATCGCCGTCGACGGCGGGCTTGGTCGAGGCGATCGTCGCCTCGATCTTGAAGTCGACCGGCTTGCCGAATTCGAGCGCACCGGTCTTCGCGTTCAACTTCTCGACGCGGATCTCGCTCGCGTCCCGCGCATCCGTATAGCGCAGGCGCGCGTCCTGCACGTCCACGCCGCCGAGCACCAGCGCCGCGATCGGACTGCCGCCGTCGCCGTCTTGGCCCTCGCCGCCCCGCGCGAGATCGTCCCAGTTCGTGCGGCCTTCGGCATCGCGCGCGAGATTGAGCACCAGGCCCTTGACCACCACCGCGTCCATCTCCACGCGCCGCGCGAGCAGCGGCAAGGTCGCGACGGCGAGCTGCGCTTCGTCGAGCGCGACGAAGGGCTCGTCGCCGAAGCCCTCGGCGTTGCTCAAGCGCAGGGCGCCGGTCTTCACGCGGATCTTCGGCCACAGCTCGAGCTCGAGCGGGCCGTCCAGGCTGAGCCGGCGGCCCGTCGCGGCGGCGACCTTGTCGGCGAGCAGCCCTTTGTAGTCGTTCGGATCGAGCGTCGACAGCCAGATTGCGGTGGCGCCGACCACGAGCACGACGAGGCCGACGAGGACGAGCAGTATGCGGATAAAAACTTTCAATGCAGCCTCCTGCCGCTTCGCTTCAAGCGGACGGGATCATGAGCGTGAACGACTGTCGCCGGTCGTCGTCATGCCGCGGCAATGCGCGTGCGCGCCGCGGCGCAGGCGGCGCGCACCTGCGCCGGCGCGGTGCCGCCGCGGTGCGCGCGCGCGGCGAGCGCGGCGTCGACGTCCAGGGACGCGTAGACCCGCTCGTCGATGCGCGCATCGAGCGCCTGCAGTTCGGCGAGCGAAAGATCCTTTAGTTCGCAATCGCGCTCGACGGCGAGGCGCACCGCGGCGCCGACGACCGCGTGCGCGTCGCGGAACGGAATGCCGAGGCGCACGAGGTAGTCGGCGAAATCGGTCGCGGTGGTGAAGCCGGCGCGCGCGGCCTCGCGCATGCGCGCGCGCTTCACCTGCATCGTCGGCACCAGATCGCCGAAGGCGCGCAGGCAGCCGCGCAGCGTGTCGGCGGTGTCGAACAAGGGCTCCTTGTCTTCCTGGTTGTCCTTGTTGTACGCGAGCGGCTGACTCTTCATCAAGGTCAGCAGCGCGAGGAGATGGCCGAGCACGCGGCCGGACTTGCCGCGCACGAGCTCGGGCACGTCCGGGTTCTTCTTCTGCGGCATCATGCTCGAGCCCGTGCAGAAGGCATCGGCGAGCTCGATGAAGCCGAACTGCTGCGAGCTCCACAGCACCATCTCCTCCGCCATGCGCGAGAAGTGCACCATCATCAGCGCGGCGCAGGCGGTAAACTCGATCGCGAAGTCGCGATCGGCCACCGCGTCTAGCGAGTTCTCGCAGATCCGCGCGAAGCCGAGGAGCCGCGCCGTCAGCGCGCGATCGATCGGGAAGCTCGTGCCGGCGAGCGCGCCGGCGCCGAGCGGCAGCGCATCGGTCCGCTTGCGGCAGTCCTGCAGGCGCTCGCGATCGCGCAGCAGCATCTCGAACCAGGCGAGCAGGTGATGGCCGAAGGACACCGGTTGCGCGGCCTGCAGATGCGTGAAGCCGGGCAGCACCGTGTCGGCCTCGCGCTCGGCGAGATCGACCAGCGCGTGCAGCAGGCGATCGAGCATGCCGGTGAGGCGATCGATCTCCTCGCGCAGCCACAGGCGGATGTCGGTCGCCACCTGATCGTTGCGCGAGCGCGCGGTGTGGAGCTTCTTGCCGACCTCGCCGATCCGCGCCGTCAATGCGCTCTCGATGTTCATGTGCACGTCTTCGAGCTGCACGGACCAGGGGAAGCGGCCGGCCTCGATGTCGGCGCGGATCGCTTCGAGCCCGGCAACGATGGCGTCGCGCTCCGCCGCGCTCAGCACGCCGACGGCGGCGAGCATCGTCGCGTGCGCGATCGAGCCCTGGATGTCATGCGCGTAGAGGCGCCGGTCGAACGCGACCGACGCGGTAAACTCTTCGACGAAGGCGTCCGTCGGGCCGTCGAAGCGGCCGCCCCACGGCTTCTCGGCAGCGGCGGCGGGCGCGGGGGGCGTGGCAGGAGAGGCGCGATCGATCATGCGCGGCGAGCTCGACTGGTCTGATGGAACGAGCGTGCAGTATATCCCAGGCCTGCCGCTACACGCGGTAAGTCATTGACGGGCCACTGCTCGCGCCAGACACTGCCGATCCGATGCGCCGCGGCGAGGGGACCGCGACGCATGCCGCGCCGGCCGGGAAGCGTCCATATCACGCCGATGAAATCAGCGACCACGCTCGAGGACTCCTTCCTACCGGATCTCTGCGGGGTGCGGCCGCTGTTCGCGGTCGTCATCATCGGCGAGCTGCTGGTGTTCGTGCTGGTGGTCGCGCGCGCGGGCTTCGGCGGCATCGCGCTCCATGAGCTGGCATTGCTGTCGCTGTACGTGCAGTGGATAGGCATGTCGGCCGCGGCCGTGCTGTGCCTGTCGCGGCGCTGGCTGTCGCGTCACGGCGAGCGCGCGGCGGCCGCGCTGTCCTATGCGCTGGTGATGGCGGTCGCCGCCGCGGTCTGCGGCCTCGCCTGGTTCGTCGTCTACCCGCGCGGCGGCGAGGTCGCGCTGATCGCGCTGGAGGCGCGCGACTTCTGGCTGCGCACGCTGTCGATTTCCGCGATCGTCGCCGCCCTCGTGCTGCGCTATTTCTACGTGCAGCATCAATGGAAGCAGCGCACGGCCGCGGCGGCGACGGCGCGGCTTCAGGCCCTGCAGGCGCGCATCCGGCCGCACTTCCTCTTCAACTGCATGAACACGATCGCGAGCCTCACGCGCAGCGACGCCGCGCGCGCCGAGCGCGCGATCGAGGATCTCGCGGATCTGTTCCGCGCGAGCCTGTCCGAGCCGCGTCACCTCGTGACGCTCGCGAGCGAATGCGAGCTCGTGCGGCGCTATCTCGCGATCGAGGGCCTGCGGCTGGGTCCGCGGCTCGCGGTCGAATGGGCGATCGAGGATCTGCCGGAGGGCGCGCGCATTCCGCCGCTGACCCTGCAGCCGCTGGTCGAGAACGCGATCTACCACGGCATCGAGCCCACGCCGGCGGGCGGCGTGATCCGCATCGAGGGCCGGCGCGAAGGCGAGAAGCTCACGATCGAGATCGTCAATCCCGTCGGCCCCGAGGGCGGGCGCGACGGCGGCAACCACCTCGCGCAGGAGAACGTGCGCCAGCGGCTCGCCGCGCACTTCGGCGCGCGCGGGCGGCTGGAGCTCGAGCGCGATCGCGACGGCGACGGCCGCTATCGCGCGCGCGTTACTTGGCCGGTGACCTGGACCTGAGGCGCGCGATGCCCCGCATCCTCGTCGTCGACGATGAACCGCTCGCGCGCGAACGCCTGCGCGCCCTGCTCGCCGAGCTGGCCGCAGGCGAGGTCGTCGGCGAGGCGGGGTCGGGCCTCGAGGCGCTTGCTCTCGCGGCCCGCGAGCGTCCGGACGTCGTGCTGCTCGACATCCGCATGCCGGGCATGGACGGGCTCGAAGCCGCGCTGCACCTCGCGCGCTGCGCGCCGGCGCCGGCCGTGATCTTCACGACCGCCTACGACGAACACGCGCTCGCCGCTTTCGAGGCGCAGGCGATCGACTATCTGTTGAAGCCGATCAGGCCCGAACGGCTGCGCGCCGCGCTCGCCAAGGCGGAAGTCCTGACGCTCGCACGGGCCACGGCCGCCGGCAGCGCGCGCGGCGGCGGCGCGCGGGCGCGCACGCATTTCAGCGCGCTCGTCAAAGGCAATCTGAAGCTCGTGCCGCTCGCCGAGGTGCGCTATCTGCAGGCCGATCGGGGTTATGTATCGGTGTTCCACCCGGGCGGTGAGCTCCTGATCGAGGAAGCCTTGAAGGCGCTGGAAGAAGAGCTCGGCGACGCCTTTCTTCGCATCCACCGCAACACCCTCGTCGCCGTCGCCCAGGTCAGCGCGCTGGAGCGCGACGCGCTCGGCAATGCGAGCGTCGTACTGCGCGGCGTCGCCGGCAAGCTGGCGGTCAGCCGCCGCCTGCTGGCGCAGGTGAGGAAACGTCTGCGCGCATGAGGCGGTGCTTCCGGGCTACGAGAGACGATCCTCTTGTAGCCCGGATGAGCGCAGCGAATCCGGGGTTCGGCATGTCGAGCGGAATACCTTCTTGGCGTAACGTGAGGCACGCTCGAGCGAGCGCGCCTCCGCGGGCGTTCGATCCCGGATTCGCGTTGCTCATCCGGGCTACGAGACCAAGCGCTAGGCCAAATCGCCGAGCTTCGCCTGCAGGATGCTGAGCGCGACGAGCGCGGCGGTTTCGGTGCGCAGGACGCGCGGCCCCAGGCGCACGGCGCGAAAGCCGGCGGCGGCGAGCAGCACACGTTCGTTCGCGCCGAAACCGCCTTCGGGGCCGATCGCAAGCGCGATCGAAGGGGCCGGCGGCAGGGCCGCGAGCGGTGTGTCGGCTTGCGGATCGAGCAGGAGCTTCGCGACGGCGGTTTCGCCGACGGCATAAGCCTCGAGGCGCGTCGGCGGTGCGAGTACGGGCAGCCGCGTGCGGCCGCTCTGCTCGCAGGCGTGGCGCACGATGCCGGCCCAGTGCTCCGTGCGCTTTGCCGCGCGGGCTGCGTCGAGCTTCACGGTGCTGCGCTCGGTGAGGAGCGGGACGAGCCGCGCGACGCCGAGCTCAACGGCTTTCTGCAGCGTGAAGTCCATGCGTTCGCCGCGGGAAATGCCCTGCGCCAGCGTCAGCACCAGCGGCGACTCGCGATCGGCGGTGCGATGGGCGCCGACCTGCACCGCGACTTCCTGGCGCGAGACGCGCGTGAGCACCGCCTCGTATTCGCCACCGCGGCCGTCGAACAGCACGAGCGCGTCGCCGGCGACGAGCCGCAGCGCTTCTCTGAGGTGGCGGGCGGCGACGGCGTCCAGCACAATGTCGCTGTCGCGCGCGAGCGGCTGTGCGCTGTAGATGCGCGGCGTCATCGCGCTCGTCCCGTCTCCCACGTTCGCATCGAACGGTCGATCACCATGCTGAAGATTCTGAAGGATCTCGCGCGCACCCTGTCCCAGGCGACGGAGGACGGGCGCGGCGAGCATACGCTGCAGCTCGCGGTCGTCGCGCTGCTGCTCGAGATCGGCCGCGCCGATCATGCCGTTACGCAGGAGGAGCTCGCCGCGGTCCTCGCCGCGGCGGCGGCAGTATTCGGGATCACACCGGAAGAGTCCAACGCGCTGGTCGATCTCGCCGCGCCGGCGGTGGAGAACGCGGTGAGCCTCTACGAGTTCACCGAGGTGTTGAATCGCGAGCTGCCGGCGGGGCGTAAGAAGAAGCTCCTGCGCGAGCTCTGGCGCGTCGCGCAGGCGGACGGGCGCATCGATCACTTCGAGGAGTACTACCTGCGCAAGATCGCGGATCTGCTCCATCTCTCGCATCGGGACTTCATCGCGGCAAAGCTCGCGGTGCTCGAAGGACGGGGGTGAGCGGTCGAAGATCCCGGGTTCCGCTACGCTGCACCCGGGCTACGAGAGGCGATCGTCTTGTAGCCCGGATGAGCAACGCGAATCCGGGATCGAACGCCTGCCGAGGCACGCTCGTTCGAGTGTGCCTCGTGCGTTGCGGTGAAAGATGCGCCCGCGCCGATGCGCCGAACCCCGGATTCGCTGCGCTCATCCGGGCTACGAAGACCACGTCTCTTCGTAGCCCGGAAGCAGCGCCGCGCAGCGGCGCTGCTTCCGGGAAGGGATGGCACGGCGCCATCTTCGCGGCCCAACCCCGCATTCCGCTGCGCTCCTTGCGGGCTACGGGAGGAAGCGTCGATCGCGGGCACCGAAGCCCGGATTCGCTGCTCCTTCCGCGCGGCTCAATGCGCGGCGGCGAGCTGCGGAATGGCGTAGCCGGCGCCGAGCATCGCGTGGATCAGGCGATCTTCGAGCTCGATGCGTGTAGTGACTTCTTCGCCCAGCGTCGACAGATCGCGCGCGAGGCGCGCGGCCAGCGTCGAGCCGTCGGCGCTGCCGTAGCGTTCGTTGAACTCGACGGCGGCGACGGTGGTGTCGGCGATGCGGGGATAGATTTCGCGGGCGGTTTCGACCACCGGAGTGCGGCGTTCGCTGCCCATCGCGATGCGTTCGTAGAGGCCGAAGTGGCCGGCGGCGATGTAGTCGACGAGCACGCTCAGAAAGTCGTCGAGGGTTTCACGCACGGCGTCATCGGCGTGCTTCAGATCCTGCTGCGATAGGTCGCACAGGAGCTTCAGCATGCGCGTGCGCTGCGTGAGCATGTCGTCGATCAGTTGGCGAGTCCCGGAGCGCGGATGCTTGACCGCTTTCGCTGCTTTGGCCATGGCCTGTCCCTTCCATTCGAATCTGTTCCTGTGCCTCAACTGTATCGACCGCTCGCGCGCCGCGCACGTCAAACCTCGTTAAATGCCGTGACGCGGACGGCCCCGCGGTCGTACCCCTTTTATACTCAGCAAGATGGAGATCCCAGGCTACGAGATCGAGCGCTGTCTCGCGCAGGGCGCCACCGCCGCTGCCTATCTCGCGACCCAGATCTCGCTGGGCCGGCCCGTCGTGCTCAAGGTGCTCGACACGGCGCTCGCCGATACGCCGCAGGCGCTGCAGCGTTTTCTCAACGAAGGCCGGCTCATCGCCGGGCTGCGCCATCCCCACATCGTCACGATCCACGATATCGGCACGGCCGGTCGCCTGGTTTACCTCTCGATGGAATACGTCGAGGGCGGGGATCTCAAACAGCGTCTCGCCGAGGGACCGCTGCCGCCGGGGCTTGCCCTCGAGGTGCTCGAAAAAATCGCCTCGGCGCTCGGCTATGCGCACGCGCACGGCGTGATCCATCGCGACGTGAAGCCCGGCAACATCCTCTTTCGGCGCGACGGCGCGCCGGTGCTGACCGACTTCGGGATTGCGAAGTCGCTGAAGGGCGACGGCGATCTCACCGGTGCCGGCATTTTCCTCGGCAGCCCGAACTACATGGCGCCGGAGCAGGTGGATTCCGGCAGCGTCGACCACGGCGCGGACATCTATGCGCTCGGCATCATCCTCTACGAGATGCTGACGGGCCGGAAGCCGTTTGTGTCGGGCTCGATCATCGACGTCATCTATGCGCATCGGAAGGCGCCGATGCCGCCGCTGCCCGCGCCGTTCGAAGCGCTGCAGGGGCTGATGGATCTGATGACGGCGAAGTCGCGCAGCGAGCGTTTCCGCGACATCGACGCGCTGCTGCACTATCTCGGCATGCTGCGCCGGCGCGGCGTGCTCGCGGCCCTGGAGGGCGCCGCGCCCGCCGCCGCGACCCTCCCCTCGTCGGCGGCGCCGCGCGGTGCGCGGCCGCGGGTCGCGCTGCTGGCGGCATTGCTGGTGGCGCTCCTCGGCTACGGGGCGCTCTTCGTCGTCGAACGCCGCCTGGCGGCGCCCGACTTTGCGATTGCGCCGGCCGCGCAGGCGCATCTGCCCGTCGCGGCGCCGACGGCGGCACCGGCGGCGGCCGGTGCGGTGGCCACGGACGAAATCGTCGCCGCGCTGCTTTGGCTCGGGCGTCACAGCATCAGCGAGTTCCGGCTGAGCGCGCCGCCCAAGGACAATGCCTACTACTACTTCACGCGGCTGCGCCAGATCGCACCGGATCACCCCGGCGTCGGCGCCGGCTTTCGCGACATGGCCACGGCCTATGCGCTGCTCGCCGAGCGCGCGATCGCCGCCGGCGATCCGCGCCAGGCGCGTGCCTTCCTCGCGCTGGCGCGGCAGCTCGATCCGGCGAACGCAGCGCTGCCGGCGCTGAGCGAGCTCGCGGATTCCTCGTCGGGCAGCGTCTGGCGCCTGCTGCGGGGATGGCTTCGGGCGTGGCTGGGATAGCGCTGCGCTCAGGGCGCGGGGGCGGCGAGGCGGTCTTGGGCGGCGGTTTCCTGCGCGCGATCGTAGGCTTCGAGCAGGGCCTTGAACTCGGCGATCTGGCGGCTGGTGCTGTCTTCGGGTGGGGAGGGCGTCGCCACGGCGGGAGGGGGTGGCAGCGGCGGGGCGGTGCTCAGCACGGGCGCGCGGAGCAGCGGCACCGCGGACACGGGCGCGCCGAAGGCCGTCGCGCGCAGCAAGGCGGCTTGCTCGGCCGACAGCTCGCGCGCGGTGTCGTCGACAAGCCGGCCGTTCTCGAACACGAACACGCGCGGGCCGGGCTGCGCGCCGCGATACCACGAGGGTGGCGTGCCCGACAGTTGGACGGTGCCGGTCTGCGCGTCCACCCACTGGTACATGCGGGCGCTCGCCGGAGCTGCGCAGGCGAGCAGCAGCGCGCAGGCGAGGCCGGCACGACGCCATGGACGGCGGGACTGACGCATCGGCAAGGTCCTCTCGGCTTCGTTCGACGGACGAGCGCGCTGGCGCGGGGCGAGGGCCCGGCCGGCAGGTAAGATACCCCGAATGCCCGCTACGGCAAGCCCACCCGCTCAATCGATCGTCGTGCCGACCGCCCGGCTGGCCGCCGCGTTGCAGCGGCAACATGCCCGCCGGCAGGCCGCGGCCGGCGCGCAGGTGTGGCGGGCACTGGACGTGCTGGGGCTCGGCGCTTGGCTCACACGGGCGAGCCTCGCGGCGCGCTGCGACGGCCGCCTGCCCGACTTCGCGCTCTTGGGCCAGGAACAGGCACAGGCGCTGTGGACTTCGATCATCGCGACCCACGCGGCCGACGAGAGCGGCCGCCCGCTGGATCTCCGTCCCGCGCAGACCGAAGCCCTCGCGCGGCTGATGGCCGAGGCCGAGGAGCTCGTCTTCGCCTGGGAGCTCGGCCAGGCCTGGCAGGCGCCCCTGCCCTCGACTTTCGAGCAAAGCCTGGCCCGAGTCTGGCACCGCCGCTTCCGCGAGCGCTGCCGCGAACTGGGCGTCGGCACGCGGACGATGCTGCTCGAAGCCTGCGCAGCGCGCGGCCTCACGCTCGCCGGACCGGACACCGTGAGCCGCGGCTTCGAGGCCGCCGGCCCCGCGCTGCGGCGGCGGCTGCCGCCGGGGGCGGAGCCCGCAGACGCTCGATCGGGGACACCCACCGCTCGACCGGGGACACCCACTGAATCAGCCGCCGCCGCGCCGGATGTGCCGCAGCATGCGCGGTCGGGACAATTCGGGACACCCACCCAACGAGGAACGCACCCGCAGTCCGCGCAGTCCGGGACACCCACCGAATCCACCGAATCCACCGAATCATCAGGGCCGGAGCTTGCAGGTCCTCAATCGGGGACACCCATCCTTCGAGGGACACAATCGGGGACACCCACCCACCGGGTCTACGCGAGCCTCGAGGAGGAGTGCGATGCGGCGCTCGAATGGGCGCAGGCGGTGCGGGCGGCGCATGGGGATGGGGGGGTCGGGATCGTCGGGGTCGACGCCCGCAGCATCGAGGTGCTGCTCGCCCGCGCCCGGCGCTGGCAGCTCGCCACCGGGGTGTCGGCGGGCGCGCCGGCGGTGCTGAATGCGCCGCTCGCGCGGCTGCCGACCGCGCCGCTCGTCGAGCATGCCTTGCTCGCCTTGCAGAGCCTCACGCGCCTCGTGCCGATGGACGCCGTCGCGCTGCTCACCAGCCCCTATGTCGCCGGCTGGCGAGCGGAGCATGCGCCGCGCGCGCGCCTCGCGGCCCTGCTCCAGGCCGAGCGCAGCGAGGCTCTGACCCTCGCCGATCTGCACGCGCTGGCCGAGCGCGGCCAGTGCCCGGCGCTGCTCGCGCTGCTGAACCGCCTGAAGCCGCTGGCCGCACCAACCCAGGGACGGCATGCGATGACGCGCTGGGCCGGCATCGTCGCGCACTGGCTCGCGGCCTGGGGTTGGCCGGGCCAGGACGGCCTCACGCCCCAGGAGCAGGCGGCTCACGAGGCCTGGCTGCGCGCGCTGGACACCGTCGAAGCGCTGGATCTCGTGCTGCCGCGGCAGAGCTTCCCGGAGATGCTCGGTCGCCTGCGTCAGATCGCAGGCGGGATCACGGCCAGCGAATGCCTCGCGCCCGACGCCATCGAGATCCTCGGCATCGAGGAGGCGGCCGTGCTGCGGCCCGCGGCGGTGTGGGTGCTAGGGCTGCACGATGCCGCGTGGCCCGCCGTGCCGGCCTCCAATCCCCTGCTGCCGCCCGCCTTGTTGAAGCGCGCGGGCGTGCCGGGCAGCGACGCGGCCGCCGATGCGCGCCGCGCGCAGCGCCTGCTCGAGACCGTCGCGCGCGGCGCGCGCGAGGCGGTGCTGAGCTACGCGCAGCACGATGCGGATACCCCGCGCCGGCCCAGCGGCGCGCTGGCCTGGCCGCCGACCGCGCCCGCGACGGCGCCGTCGCTGTTCGCCCGCTGGCGGCCGCCCGACGCGCCCGAAGTCCTCGAGCCCGCGCCCGAGGACGCGCCGGTACCGCTGTCCATCGCCGCCGCCGCTCAGCGCGGCGGCACCGGCATCCTCGCCGCGCAAGCGCTATGCGCCTTCCGCGCCTTCGCGCTGTACCGCCTGCTCGCCGAAGAGGTCGAAGACGCCGAGCCCGGCATCGCCCCCCGCCTGCGCGGCGAAATCGCGCACGCGGCGATGGCCGCGCTGTGGCGTGAGCTCGGGACGCAGGCCGCGGCGCGCGCATTGAGCCCCGCGGCGCGCGAGGCCGCGATCGCGCGCGCGGTCGCCAGCGCGATCGAGGAGGTGTTCGCCGCGCGCCCGCAATTCGATGCGCGCCAGCGCGGCCTCGAAGCGCGGCGTCTGCAGCGCCTGGTCGCGCAGAGCCTGGAGCAGGATCTGCAGCGCCCGCCCTTCGAGGTCGTCGCCATCGAGGCGCAGCATCGGCTGGAGCTCGGCGCGCTGCCGCTCGCGCTGCGCATCGATCGCGTCGATCGCCTCGCCGACGGCGCCGAGCTGATCCTCGATTACAAGACGGGCCGCGCGCAGAAGAAGGAATGGGCGCTGCCGCGGCCGCTCGCGCCGCAGTTGCTCGCCTATGCGCTCGCGCGCAACGAGGCGCCCTTGGGCGGCGTCGGCTTTGCGCAGTTGCGTCCCGGCGACTGCCAGCTCGTGACCGAGCCGAAGTCACCGCCGGGCGATGCCGCCGCGCTCGCCGAGCTGCGCGAACGCTGGCGCGTCGAGCTGACGCGGCTCGCCGCGGCGTTCGTCGCCGGCGAAGTGAAGCTCGACCCGCGCGACGGCATCGAGACCTGCGAGCGCTGCGGCCTGCAGATGCTCTGTCGCGTGCACGAACGGCCGCCGCCGGCGGCGGACGAGGACGCGCGCGATGAGCCTTGACGACGCGGCGGCCCGCGCTCGCGCGCTCGATCCGGACGCGTCGTTCATCGTCGAAGCGGCGGCGGGCTCGGGCAAGACCTCGCTGCTGACGCAGCGCATGCTCGTGCTGCTCGCGCGCGTCGAGGAGCCCGAGCACGTGCTCGCCGTGACTTTCACGCGCAAGGCGGTCGAGGAGATGCGCGGCCGCGTGCTCGAGGCACTCGAGCTCGCCGCCGGCCCCGCGCCCGTCGAGCCCCATCGCCGCGCGACGCATGCGCTCGCCGCCGCCGTGCTCGCCCGCGACGCCGCGCGCGGCTGGCAACTGCGCGCGCATCCGACCCGCCTGCGCATCCAGACGATCGACGCGCTGGCCGGCGGCCTCGCGCGCCGGCTGCCGCTGACGGCGGGGCTCGCCGCGCAGCTCGAGGTCGTCGACGATGCGAGCGATCTCTATCGCGCGGCCGCGCGCGCCACGCTCGAGTGTCTCGCCGACGATGACTACGGCGAGATCGTCGAGCAGGTGCTCGAGCACCTCGAGAACGACATGCGCCGGCTCGAGAATCTGCTGGTGACGATGCTCGAGCGCCGCGATCTTTGGCTCCCGCGCGTGAGCGCAGGCGCGGATCGCGCGAGCGCCGAGGCCGCACTCGCCGCGGTCGTTGCCGCGACGGCGGCCGGGGTCGGCGACGCGCTGCGCGCGGCGCTCGGCGCGGACTATGCGCGCTGCGTCGAGTACGCGCGCCGCGCCGCGGCCGGCGTGCTCGCGCAAGGTCTCGACGGCGCGATCCTCGCGCTCGCCGACTGGGACGGCACGCGCTGCGATCCGGACATCTGCGCCGCGCTCGCCGCGCTCTTGCTGACCGCGGAGGGCAGTCCACGCCGACGGCGCGACAAGCGCCAAGGCGTGACGCCGGCGAACAAGGCGGCGCTGGCATCGCTGTTCGATCCGATCGACGCGGTGCTATGCGCGCAGCCGGCGCTGTGTGCGCGCCTGCAGGCCGCGCGCGCGCTGCCGCCCTGCGCGTACACGGATGCGCAGTGGCGGACGATCGAGGCGACCTATGGGCTGCTGATGCTCGCGGTCGCGCAGCTCAGTCTCGTTTTCGCCGACGCCGGCCGCTGCGACTTCACGGCCGTCACCGAGGCGGCGCGCGCGGCGCTGGGCGCGCCGGAAGCGCCCAGCGATCTCGCGCTCGCGCTGGACTACCGGCTCGAACATCTGCTCGTCGACGAGTTCCAGGACACTTCGGCGACTCAGCACGCGCTGCTCGCGGCGCTCACCGCGGGGTGGATGGGCGAGGACGGACGCACGCTCTTCTTTGTCGGCGATCCGCTGCAGTCGATCTACCGCTTCCGGCAGGCCGAAGTCGGGCTCTTCATCGAGACCGCGACGCGCGGCCGCTTCGGCGCAGTGCCGCTGACGCGGCTGCGGCTCACGGCGAACTTCCGCAGCACGGCGCCGCTCGTCGCGTGGGTCAACGACGCGCTGGCGCGCGCCTTTGCCGAGGCGCCGGCGCTGCTGCCCGATTACGTGCCGCTGAGCGCGACGCGCGAGGCGACGCCGCACGCACCGTTGAGGGTCTATCCGATCGACGCGGCCGAGGACGAGACGTATGACGATCTCGACGAGGCGCTCGTCGTGCTGCGCGCGATCGAAGAGGCGCGCGCGCGGCGGCCGCAGGCGAGTCTCGCCGTGCTGGTGCGCGGGCGTGCGCATCTCGGCGCGCTGCCGATGCTGCTCGCCGCGGCGCGCGTGCCCGTCGCGGCAACCGATATCGAGCCGCTCGCGGCCGCGCCGATCGTCAACGATCTGATGCTGTTGACGCGCGCGCTGTGCCAGCCGGCCGATCGCCTGGCTTGGCTCGGCGTGCTGCGCGCGCCGTGGTGCGGTCTCGATCTGGCGTCGCTCACGCGCCTCGTCGAAGGTCCGCGCGAGCGTCTGATCTGGGAGGCGCTGCACGATGTGCACTGGCGCGCGACGCTGACGGATGATGCGCGCGCGCGCGTCGCGGCGCTGTGCGCGGTGCTCGGCGCGATGCTCGCGCTGGTGCGCCGGCTGCCGTGGTCCGAGCTCGTCGAACGCTGCTGGCTCGCGCTCCGCGGCCCGCAGCTCCCCGCCGATCCGGACACGCTGCGCCACGCGCAGCGCTTCTTCGAGCTGCTCGCGCGCTTCGAGGCGGCGAATCAGGCGTTGACGGCGACCGCTTTCGCGGCCTTCCTCGCGCGTCACTACGCGCCCGTGCCGCGCGAGCTCGGCGACGCGGTACAGATCATGACCGTGCACCGCGCGAAGGGGCTGGAGTTCGACGTCGTGATCCTGCCCGGCCTCGATCGCCGGGTGTCCGGCGAGGGCCAGGTGCTCGCGCTGTGGGTCGATCACGCGGCCGCGCGCGACGTGGGGCCGCTGCTCGCGCCGGTGCCGCCGCTGGGCGTGCAAGAGGAACCGATCAACGCCTTCATCCGCAGCCTCGAGCGCGAAGAGCAGCGCGCCGAAGCCTATCGGCTGCTCTACGTCGGGCTGACGCGCGCGAAGGACGAGCTGCATCTGTGTGCGCGCCGCGGCTTCGACAAGGCGGGCGAGCTGCGCCTGCCGTCGGCGAGCTTCCTCGGCATGCTGCGCGCGAGCCTGCACGATCCGCTGATGGACGCGCCTACACCCGCGCGCGCCGTGCTGCCGCCGGCGCCGCCGCCCACGCGCCGGCGCCTGCGCGCGGACCGGCTGCCGGTAGTGCCGCGCGCGGCCGCGTCGCTGCCGGTGCCGCCGATGGCGGAGTGGGCGAGCCCGACGGCCAAGCACGTAGGCACCGTCACGCACCTGCTGCTCGAGTTGATCGGCGCGCAGGGACTCGAGGCCTGGCCGGCGGAGGCGCTGAGCGCGCGCCGCGACTTCGTGCGCCGGGAGCTCGCGCTGCGCGGTGTGCCGCGCACGGAGCTCGAGCAGGCGACGACGCGCGTGCTGCGCGCGATCGCGAATACGCTCGCGAGCGCGCGCGGGCGCTGGATCTTCGACGCCCGTCATCTCGATCGGGCGAGCGAGCGTCATTACACGGCGTTGCTCGACGGCGCGCTCGTCGAAGCCGTGCTCGATCGCGTGTTCATCGCGCACGACGCCGACGCGGCGGCCGGCACGCGCTACATCGTCGACTTCAAGACCAGCGAGCCGGGCGCGGCGCCGGTGGAGGCTTTCATCGCCGGCGAAGTCGCGCGCTATCGCGATCAGCTCGAAGGCTACGCGCGCATCCTGCGCATGAACGAAGACCGGCCGATCGCGCTCGGGCTGTATTTCCCGTCTTTCGACGGCTGGGTGGAGTGGCGTTGGTAGGCTTGAGCGGGCTGAAGATCCCGGGTTCCGCTGCGCTTCACCCCGGGCTACAAGAGATCTCGTGCTTCTTGTTGGGCCGCACCCGGATTCCGCTTCGCTCCTTCCGGGCTACAAGAAGATTCGTAGCCCGGGTGAAGCGCAGCGGAACCCGGGATATTCGACGAGCCGAGACGCCCAATCAGCCGCGCCGCCGCGCGCGCAGCCCGAGCAGCGCCGCGGCGAACAGCGGCAGCGCGGCCGGCAGCGGTACCGGGGAAGTGCCGGCGAGCGACACGTTGTCGAGGCGCCAGGTGCCCTGACCGGAGCTCGCGCCGATACCGTCGAAGGACAGCTCGAACAGCGAGGCGGTCAGTGCGAGCGGCACGACGACGGTGCTCAGCGTCGACGCCGTCGCGCCGCTGGCGACGACGCTGCCGTTGAGGCGCACGGTCCAGGTCTTGGGCCCGCTCGCCGACGCCTGCTGCTCGAAGCGCAGCTCCTCGAGGCCGAACGCACCGCCGGCGTTCACTGTGATGCGCAGGCTGTTGCCGTTGTCGAAGGAGCGTGCGCCGATCGCGCGCCCGGACGTGCCGTTGAAGCTCGTCAGCGTGCCGTCGAGATCCGACCACGCGCCGACGCTCGCGCCCGGCGCGAGCGTGTCGACCTCGCTGGAGAAGCTGCCGTCGGCCGCATCGAAGTCCCAGCTCGCGAGCGTCGCCGCGTGGGTGGGGGCGAAGAACAGAACACCGGTGGTGAGCATGCACGCGGCGACGCCGCGCCGGATGGAACGAACATCCATGTCGAATACCTCTTCCTTGAGTTGGCGATGATCCACCGGAGGCGTCCTGCTTCACGGTGGTGAAAAGGATTCTAGGCGCGCGCCGCGCGCATGCAAGCGGGGCTCAGCTTTGCAGCGTCGGCACGAAGCGGATCAGCAGCGAGGCGGGGCCGCAACCGATGCGATGGATCAATTCCGCCTGGCGATTGATGCCGGTCTTGTGGAACACGTGCTTCAGATGCGTGCGCGCGGTATTGACCGAAATCTCGAGCTCGGTCGCCGCTTCGTCGAGCGTCATGCCGTTGCTCATGAGCTGCACGAGCTTCGCCTCGGTCTGCGTCAAGCCGTAGAGGCCGGTGAGAATGTCGTGCGACACCTGGCGCGGACTGTTGGCATCGAACAGATACACCAGCGCGCGCTGGTGCTGATCTTCGCTGGCCGCGCCGGGAACCGGCGCGACGATCAGCTCCACGTGCTCGCGCGACATCGGTGCGCGCACGAACATCGCGCCGGTCGCCTCGGTCTGATCCTGGCGGCCGCGCGCGATCGCGCTGCGCACGAGATCGCGCAAGCGCTGTTCGAGCAGCTTGTCCTGCACGGTGAACAGCCCATTGCGACACTCGAGGCCGCGGTTGCGCGCGAGGATCTCGCGCGCGCAGCGATTCATGTGATGGATGCGCAGATCGCCGGCGACGATCAGGATGCCGTTCGGCATCGTGTCCAGCGCCTGCGCGAAAGCGAGCTCGTTGCCGCTGCCGCCGCGCTCGGCCATGGGTTTCAGCGCGGTGACGAGCTTCAGCGCGACGCCATAGGTGTGGCCGCGGGCGTCGAACAAGGGCGTCAGCACGTCGCGCTGGCGGCGCAGCGCGCCGGCGCGCTGCGTCGTCGAACGGCCGAGATGCTCTTCGCCGTCACCGCGCAGCACGCGCGCGACCGTCGCCGCCGCTTCTTCGCGCGACAGATCGTAGAACGAGGCGATCAGCTCCGACAGCGGGCGATCGATGAGCTGCCGGCGATTGATGCCGAGCAAGCCTTCGGCGATGCGGTTCGCGAACCCGATCCGGCCCTCGCTGTCGGTGGTCACCAGCCCGTCGGCGGCCGCGGGATCGTTCGCCGCATCGGCGGCGCGCTCGCCCTCGACCGCGCGCTGCCGGCCGTGCAGCGCGAGATCGATCGCGGTCAGCAGATCCTTGGTCGTGAACGGCTTGTTGATGAAGCCCGCCGGCTGCGTCGCGCGCGCGCGCTCGAGCAGCTTTTGGTCGACGTGGGCCGAGATGTAGATGACGGGGATGTCGAGCGTCGAGCGGATGCGCTGGGCGGCCTCGATGCCGTCCATGCCTTCGCCGAGGCGCACGTCCATCAGGATCAGATCGGGATGGAGCTCGGCCGCCTTCTCGATGGCCTCGAAGCCGTCGCGCGCAATCGCGGTGACGTCGTAGCCGAGCCCGCGCAGCCGCATCTTGAGCGCGCCGGCCACGGCACGCTGGTCCTCGACGACGAGGATCTGCTCACCTGCCATCCCGGGCTCCGGAAACTGCCTGCGGTCGCGTGGAAGTTGCCGACCTCTGGATGTGGCGCATGCGCGAACGCCCTACTTCCATGATACCTGCCTGACTCACGCAATCTCTTTATTCGTCGCCGTCCGGGCCTGCAGCGGCACTCGACCGTGGCGCCCCACGGACGGCGTAGACATTCCCGGTCAACGCGGCGCGATCGGCCTGTCGGCCGGCGCGGTCTCCCCCGGGCGGCCGCGCACCGCCCCTTCGTGCGAGCGAACTCCGGCTCGCACCGGATTCGCCGACGTCGAACGAGCCCGGAGGGACTCGCCCGGCGTTTCGTTCAGTGGTCGTCGCGGAACTGCTTCTGGAACATCTCGCGACGTTCCTGCGCGTCCACCGTCAAGGTCGCGATCGGGCGCGCTTCGAGGCGTCCGAGGCCGATCTCCTCGCCCGTCTCCTCGCAGTAGCCGTAGCTGCCGTCCTCGATGCGCTTGATCGCCTCCTCGATCTTGCGCAGCAGCTTGCGATAGCGATCGCGCGTGCGCAGCTCGAGGATGTTGTCGCTCTCGCGGCTCGCGCGCTCGGCTTCGTCGCCGACGTCGCGCGTTTCCGTGCGCAGATGCTCGAGTGTTTCCTGCGATTCCGCGATCAGCTCCTCTCGCCAGTGTTCGAGCTTCTGCTTGAAATAGGCGAGATGCATCGGATTCATGTACTCCTCGTTCGGGCTCGGTCGATAGCCGGGCGGGAGCTTGATTTCGTCTAGATTAATCACCTTCCGGGGTACTACCTTTTCTGGCGCGGCGGGCTTGGGGGCTGGCTGTGCGGGTGCAGCCGGTTTGCGCGCGGGCTCCGCCTTGCTCTTCGTTTTCGTGAGGGGCACGACTTCCGCCACCAGCGGAGGCGCCGTCTTCATCGCGTTCTTCGGCGCGGCCGGCGCCGGTTTCGACGCGGCCGCGGGTTTCGGGACCGGCGCCGCGCTCGCCGCCGATTTCACGGCGGCGGGTCGGGCGGCCGGCTTCGATGCCGGGGGGGCGATCTTGGGTGCGGGGCTCGATTTCTTGGCCGGCTTGGCCGGGGCCGGGGCGGGCTTCTTCGCTGCCGCGGGTCGCGCTTTCGCGACGACCTTCTTTTCGGCCGGCTTGCTCACCTTGGCCGGCGCGGGCTTCTTGCTGACGGCTTTGACGGGAGCTTTCACGGCCACGGCTTTCTTTTTCGTCGTGCTCGCCGCGGCCTTGCCTGCCGCGGGCTTCGCTTTGCTCGGCACCGGCCGCTTGGCACGCGACTTCGCAGATGCCTTGGTGTTGGCTTTGGCCACGTTCCTACCTCCGGTCGATTCACCTTGAGCAGCGAGCGATTATCCGCTAAACCTGAAATTTTTCTCACGTTTTCGGATGGCGCACCTTAATCATTTTCAGATCGATGCGCAACGCCCGACCGGCTGCCCTGCCACGCGCCGAGCGCATGCGCAAAGCTTGCGCCGGCGCGCCGCGGCGTGTCTGTCGTGCGTGGCGCAGATCCCGATTGCTTCCCTCACCACGGAGCGTTTTGTAGTATGCGCGCTTCGCGTCATATCGCCTGCATCAGGGGAGCGAGGCGGATGGCGCGTCCCCGCGAATGTGCAATGCCGACACGAGATTGGCTCACCAGTCCGCTGCTCGGTGAGGAGTGTTGAATGACCAAGCGAATTCTGACTGGGCTTGTGGCCAGCGGGCTGGCTGCGATGTCGATGGCTGCGCTCGCCGAGGGAGACGCGGCGGCGGGTCGCAAGGCCGCCGAGACCTGCCTCGGCTGTCATGCGGTGGAGACCTATTTCAACGTATACCCGACCTACCACGTGCCGAAAGTCGGCGGTCAAAGCGCAGCCTATGTCGAGGCGGCGCTCAAGGCCTACCGCGACGGCGGCCGCAAGCACGCCACGATGAACGCCAATGCGGCCAATCTCAGCGATCAGGACATTGCCAACATCGCCGCGTTCTTCGCCAGCCAGGGCAAGTAAGGCCCGCGCCTCGCCGAGATAGAGCAACGACCGGGCTCGTGCCGACGAGCCTCGCGCGCATCCGGAGAATTCGATCCATGAAGAAGATGAGACACGCCGCCCTCCTCGCTTTCGTGCTGACCGTCGCGGCCGGCACGGCCACCGCGACCGAGGACGCCGCCAGCGGCGGCAATTTCGAACAGAAGCTCGCCGCCTGCGGCGCCTGTCACGGCGAGAAAGGCGACAAGCCGCTGGCGCCCGAGTACCCGATCCTCGCCGGCCAGAAGGCCGACTACCTCTCCGCCGCACTGCGGCACTACCGCGACGGCCGCCGCAACAACCCGATCATGGGCGCCCAGGTGCAGGCGCTGCAGTTGACCGAAGACGACATCGTCAAGCTCGGCGAGTACTTCTCCCAGCAGAGCGGCCCGCTGTCCACGCTGAAGAATTGATCCCGCTCGGCCCTGCGGCCGAGCGCCCGTCCGGCACGCGGCGCCCGCGGGCGCCGCGTCGGCATGGGCTCAGTCCAGCACTTCCTCGAGGAAGTTCACCAGCGAGCGCCACGAGCGCCGGTTGGCATTGGCGTCGAACTTGACGCCGAAGGACGGGTCGTCGGCCTCGGGATTCGTGAAGGCGTGCAGGGTATGGCCATAGACGTGCACCTGCCAGTCGGCGCCGGCCGCCGTCATTTCCTGCTCGAAGGCGAGCACGTCGGCGGGCGGCACCATCGGATCGTCATGGCCGTGCAGCACGAGGATCTTGGCCGCGATCCGGCGGCCGTCGGTGTTGCCCGGCTTGCCGAGCAGGCCGTGGAAGCTGACGACGCCGCGAACCTCGCCCCCGCTGCGCGCGAGATCGAGCACGCACAGGCCGCCGAAGCAGAAGCCCATCGCCGCCATGCGGCCGGCATCGACCGCGGCGTCCGTCCGCGCGGCCGCCAGCGCGGCATGCAGCCGCGCCTGCAGCAGCACGCGATTCTCGATCAGGGGCTTCATCAGCGCGCCGTTCTCCTCGACGCTGCGGCCGAGCACGCCCTTGCCGTACAGGTCGATCGCGATGCCGACGTAGCCGAGCTCGGCGAGGGCGCGCGCCTTGTCGCATTCGAAGGGCGAGCGGCCGGCCCAGGCGTGTGAGATGAGCACGGCCGGCCGGCGTCCGCCGCCGGCGGGGGCGCAGACGAAGGCTTCGAAGAGGCTGCCCTCGTGACGGTATTCGAGCATGCGTTCGGTGTGCGGGGTGCTCATCGGCTGATCCTCCTGCGGCTGGGACGGGCGCCTACTGTAGCGCAGCCCCAGGGGCGCGGAAGCCGGCCCGCGGCCGGGCCGTGCTCAGTAATCGTTCACAATTCAGACGCGCGCGGAGAGCGACGAGCGGACCCGCTACCTATACTCGGACCCGGGCTAGCCGATAAAAATGGCGCAATGGAACCGTCCAATCGGTTCTCGGGCAAGGAACGGCAAGAGAGCGCGGGGCACTGTGCATGCTGAACATCACCGAATTGCTGGCGGCAGAGCTCGCGAACCGGCTGGGTTCGAACTACGCCGTGATGTTCGGCGGCGCCGACTCGGGGCACCTCGCGGCAGCGGCCCACATCGCCCAGCGCGCGCTGGGCAGCATCGCGACTTCCGATGCGCTCTATCACAACGTCGAGCACTCCGTGTACGTGACGGTGGTCGGCATGCAGATCCTGCTCGGCCGCCAGATCGTCGAGGCCGACGTCTCGCGCGACGACTGGCTGAACGTGACCACCGCGCTGCTCTGCCATGACATCGGCTACGTGCGCGGCATCTGCGCCAGCGACGGCGGCGAGCGGCTTGCGACGGGCGTCGGCAACCAGTCCGTGCGACTCGCGGCGGGATCGAGCGACGCGGCGCTGATGCCGCTGCACGTCGATCGCGGCAAGCGCTACGTCAGCGAGCAGTTCGCGACCACGCAGCCCTTGATCGACACGGCGATGGTGCAGTCCTGCATCGAGCGCACGCGCTTCCCGGTCCCGGACGATGCGTGGTACCAGCAGACCGCCGACTATCCCGGCCTCGTGCGCGGCGCCGATCTGATCGGCCAGCTCTCCGATCCGCGCTATCTACACAAGCTCGCGGCGGTGTTCTTCGAGTTCGAGGAAATCGGCTTCAACCGCACGACCGGCTATCGCAAGCCGGGCGATCTCCTGAATGCGTATCCCGCTTTCTTCGAGAAGAATGTGGCACCATTCATCGTCGACGCGGAGCGCTACCTGAAGCAGACGAAGGACGGGCGTGAAATCCTCGCGAGCCTCTATCGCAATCTCGACATCGCGCGCCAGCCGGACACGCTGGCGCTCGCCCGCGAAGCCTGATCGTTCGCGCGCCGGCCGCCTGGCGGCCGCCGCGCTCGGCCGCTGCCTGCTCTCACTCCTCGTCCTCTCGTGCGCCGTGCCGGCGGGCCGGGCGGCGCCGCTCGCCGTCGTCGAAGTCGCGCCCGGCGTGTACGTGCATCACGGCGCTCACGCCGGCGTCGAGGATCCCGCGCGCGGCGACATCGCGAACATCGGCTTCGTGGTCGGCGAGCGCTGCGTTGCCGTGATCGACACCGGCGGCAGCCGTGCAACCGGCGCCGCGCTGCGCGAGGCCATCGCCGCGACGACCTCGCTGCCCGTCTGCTACGTCATCGACACGCACGCGCATTTCGATCACGTGCTCGGCAACGCCGCTTTCGTCGCGGACAAGCCGCAGTTCGTCGGCCACACGAAGCTCGCCGCCGCGCTGGACGCGAGCCGCGATTTCTTCGCCGAGCGCTTCGCCGCCGAGCTCGGCGGTCCGGCCAGCGAGGTCGTGCTGCCGACGCTGCAAGTCGAAGGCACCCGGGAGCTCGATCTGGGCGGCCGCAAGCTCGTGCTCGAGGCCGTCGCCGAAGCGCACACGAACGCGGATCTGACGGTCTACGACGCGCAGACGCGCACGCTGTGGAGCGGCGATCTCGTGTTCATGGAGCGGCTGCCCGTGCTCGACGGCAGCCTGCGCGGCTGGCTCGCGTGGATCGACGCGCCGCCGGCACGCCCGATCGATCGCGTCGTGCCGGGCCACGGTCCCGTGTCCGCACCCTGGCCCGCGGCCCTGGCCCCCGAACGCGGCTACTTGTCCGCGCTGCTCGCCGATGCCCGCGCCGCCGTGCGCGACGGCCGCTTCCTCGAAGACGTCGCCGCCGCCGCGCACGCGCATCCCCCCGCCGGCTGGCTGCTCACCGAGCCCCACGCCCGCAACGCGAGCAAGGCCTTCCGTGAGGTGGAGTGGGAATAGGCGTTCCGGTAGTAGCTGACAGGTTGTGTTTGCCACAGAGAACACCGAGAACACAGAGGAAGATGAGAATGGGCCGTGCCCTCGTCTGTTTCTATCCCTGCTGGAAAAGTTGCTGAATTCGCGCTTCGCGCTGCCACGGAGAACACAAAGAACACGGAGGGTACAATTCAAGAACGTAGGTTGGGCTGACGAAGGAAGCCCAACATTCGGCGCCCGATGTTGGGCTTCCTTCGTCAGCCCAACCTACGACTCCACGGAGGCGCAGGCCCAATCCCTCTCTTCCTCGGAAGACGGAACTGATTGCGCTGCGCGCGCCACGGAGAACACAAAGAACACGAAGAGGAAAAAGGATTGTTTCGAAGTCACGGAGGCGCTAGACCATCAATCTCTCTTCTCCATGTTCTTGGTGTTCTCTGTGGCAAAAAAACCTTTCAGGTGTCACCGCCTCCCGGTGCGAAGAGACCTACGCTTCAGAACTTCGCGCCGAGGCTCGCGCAGAGGAAGCGCATCAGCGGGGCGGACTGCGCGAAGTGTTCGGCGGTGAAGTCGACGATATCGGGCGAGTACAAGAGGCCTTCGTCGAAGTTGCGCACGACGAGGAAATCCTTGCGCTTCAGATCTTCGACGTCGCGGTGATCGGCCGGGAAGCCGCGCGGCACGCGTTTCATCACGATACCGTCGAACTCGAAAGGCGAGTCGCCGGCGGTGATGCGCTTGACGGCTTGCCAGGCGCGCGGTCGATCGAGGATGTGTTGGCGGATCTTCGTTGCCGTCTGCGGATCCGGACGCCAGATACCGCAGCCCAGGTAGCATTCGTCGAGGCCGATGTGGAAGTAGCAGCCGGGGCCGTGGATGTCGCGAAACGCATCGTGCCGGAAGTGCATGCCGATGTTCGTCTTGTACGGTCGCTTGTCGTGGGCGAAGCGCGTGTCGCGATAAATCCGCAGCAGCGAGCCGCCCATGCGCTTGGGCACGCAGAGCAGCCGCGGCGAGAGCCGCGACAGCGGTCGCTCCAGGGCCTGGACGAAATCGAGCGCGGGCTCGAGCACGTCGCGCTCGTAGCGCGTCTTGTGGGCTTGAAACCAGTCGCGATTATTGTTTCGGGACAGCTCGTGCAGGAACTTCAGCGTGCGCGGCGTGAAGCCGCGGAAGCCCGTGGGCGTGGTCGACGATCGGCGGGCCATGCAGCGTACTCGAGGGAATGGGAAGCGTATCAGCCGCGCAGACTATAGCGTGCGGCGAGGGCCGTGAAGGCGGCGAGATCGGCGGCCACGGCGGCGGCGTCGCGGCCGAGCTCCTCGCCGAGGATGGCCGCGACGCGCGGCGCCGCGGCGAGAGCGGCAGCGACGTCGGTGAACAGCGCGCGGCAGCGGCGCGCGAGGATGTCCTCGGTGCGCCGGGCGTAATCGATGCGCACCGCGCGGCGACAGGCTTCTTCGCCGAAGGCGAGGCCGGGCAAGGGCGTATCGGTGTCCGGCGCGACGGCCGGACGCAGCGTCTGCTGCGCGGTGCGCGACGGGCCGGCGGCAAGGCCGCTGCCGGTGAGGACGTGATCGACGGTCTCCTCCGCCATGCGCCGGAAGCTCGTCCACTTGCCGCCCGTGATCGTCACGAGGCCGCTGTCGCTGCGCACGAGCGCGTGCTCGCGCGACACGCGTGCCGTCGCCACCTCGCCCGTGCCGGCGAGCGGCCGCAGGCCGCAGAACATCGCGGTGACGTCGGCGCGCATCGGCGCCGGATCGAGATAGCGCGCGGCGGTGGCGAGTATCGCGTCGATTTCCGCCGCGCCGGGCATCGGCTCGGCTTCGAAGACGGCGGTCGCGAGATCGGTAGTGCCGAGCAGCGTGTGAGCCTGCCAGGGGATCGCGAACATCACGCGGCCGTCGCCGACGCGCGGCATCAGGACCGCGGTGTCGCCGCCGAGGAAGCGCGCCGGCACGACGAGATGGCTGCCGCGGCTGAGCTGCAGCGGCGCGGCGCGCGCCCGCGGATCCATGGCCAGCACCGCGGCGGCGTTCGCGCCGGTCGCGTTGACGACGCAGCGCGCCGGCACTTCGTGCTCGCGCCCGGTTTCCTCATCGCGGCAGACACCGCCGCCGACGCGCCCGCCGCGCAAGAGCAGCCGCGTGAGCGGCGCGTAGTTCAGACAGAGCGCGCCCTGCGCGCTGGCCGCGCGCAGCACCGCGAACAGCAGCGCCGTGTCGTCGAACTGGCCGTCGTAGTAGCGCACGCCGCCGCGGAAGGCGCCGCGCCGCAGTCCCGGCACGGCGCGCGCGAGCCCGGCCGCCGAGCACCAGACCGAAGGCGGAAAGCGATCGTGGCCGGCGAGGAAATCGTAGGCCGCCAGGCCGCTGCGGAACTTGAGCGCTTCGGTCCAGCTCATCACCGGCACCGCGAAGGCCAGCGGCTTGACCAGCGCCGGCGCCTGGCGGGCCAGCAGCTCACGCTCGGCGAGCGCTTCGCGCACGAGGCCGAGCCTGCCCTGCGCGAGATAGCGCACGCCGCCGTGGATGAGCTTCGTGCTGCGGCTCGAAGTGCCGGCGCCGAAGTCGCGCGCCTCGAGCACGGCGACCGTGAGGCCGCGCGTCGCGGCATCCCAGGCGATCCCGGCGCCCGTCGCGCCGCCGCCGATGACCAGCACGTCGACGCCCTGCGCCAGGCGCTGCAGCCGCTCCTCGCGCGTCATTCCACCGCCCGGGCCCATCCCTTCGCGCGCGCCACCGCGACTCGCCAGCGTGCGGCGAGGGCCGTCGCGTCGAGCGCGAGCGCGTCGGGCGCGATGCGCGTCGCATCGCGCCAGTGCGAGCGCAGGCTCGAGGGATCGGGCCACAGGCCGGCGCCGAGACCGGCGAGGCCGGCGGCGCCGAGGGCCGTGTTCTCGAGCTGCGGCGGGCGTTCGAGCGTGAGGCCGAGCAACCGCGCCTGGATGCGCATCAGCAGATCGTTCTGCGCGGCGCCGCCGTCGACCTTGAGGCTCTTCAGCGGCGTAGCGAAGCCGGGTCGCATCGCCTCCAGCACGTCGGCGACCTGCAGCGCGATCGCCTCCAGCGCGGCGCGCGCGATGTGGGCCTTGCTCGTGCCGCGCGTGAGCCCGATCAAGAGCCCGCGCGCGTCGGCATCCCAGTGCGGCGCGCCGAGCCCCGTGAAGGCCGGCACGAGTACGACGCCGCCGCTGTCCGGCACCGAGGCGGCGAGCGCTTCGACGTCCGCCGCGCGCGCGAGCAGCCCGAGCTGATCGCGCAGCCACTGCACCGTCGCGCCGCCCATGAAGACGCTGCCTTCGAGGGCATAGGTCGTGCGGCCATCGATGCGCCACGCCGGCGTCGCGAGCAGGCCCGGCCCGGGCGTCGGGCGCGCCTCGCCGGCATTGACGAGAATGAAGCAGCCCGTGCCGTAAGTGCACTTGGCGTCGCCGGCGTCGAAACACTGCAGGCCGAACAGCGCGGCCTGCTGATCGCCGGCGACGCCGGTCACCGGGCAGTCGAGCCCGAAGGCCCGAGTCGTGAACAGCGCCTCGGCCGAGCCGACGACACGCGGCAGCAGCGCGCGCGGGATCGTCCACAGCGCGAGCAGCTCTTCGTCCCAGTCTTGCGTCGCGAGATCGAGCAGCAGCGTGCGCGCGGCATTGCTCAGATCGGTGAGATGTTCGCGGCCGCCGCTCAGCCGCCACATCAACCAGCTATCGACGGTGCCGCAGGCGAGCTCGCCGGCCTCGGCGCGCGCGCGTGCGCCGGGAATGCGATCGAGCAGCCAGCGCAGCTTGCTGGCGGAGAAATAGGGATCGATGACGAGGCCGGTCTTGGCGCGAATCAGCGGCTCGGCGCCGGCCTCGCTCAGCGCGCGGCAGTCGGCCGCCGTGCGCCGGTCCTGCCACACCAGCGCCCGATGCAGCGGCCGGCCGCTGCTGCGCTCCCACAGCACGATGGTCTCGCGCTGATTGGTGATCCCGACCGCAGCGACGCTGCGCGGATCGATCTCGGCCAAGGCCTCGCGCGCGCAGGTCTCGACGCTGTGCCAGATCTCCTCGGCGTCGTGCTCGACGAGGCCGGGCGCCGGAAAATACTGCGTGAGCTCGCGCTGCGCGCTGGCCAGCACGCGCAGCGTCTCGTCGAAGACGAGCGCACGCGAGCTCGTCGTGCCTTGATCGATGGCCAGTACGGTGCGCATGGCCGTGCGAGTGTACTTGGGCTAACCAATTTGGGCGATGCTTGGGGAATTTCCCGATTCATAGACTCCTCCTCGCGAAGTGGAGGGGGAGTGGGTTTCACGTCCGGCCGGTGCATCCGATCGGGCAGGGGGCTTGCTGCCATGTAGAGCGCAGTTCGCTGCGTTCAAGCGCGGCCCAACGTGCATCGGCGCAATGCCGGTGTATGGGTCGCACTTGCACCCCTTTTTGTACTGCCTGACCTTGGCGCCCGGGGCGACCCGGGCGCATTTTTGCGGCCGTCTTCTCCGTCGGCCGCCCGCCTTGCCGCTCAAAGTCCGAGCTCTTCGGGCCGATATCCCTGCATCCGCATCATCGCTCGCGTCCGGCCATCGAGAGCCGCAGGGGAACAGCGCTTGAACCACGACAGTCATGCCCTCGACATGCCGGCCCACGCGCGTCATGCGCGGCTCACGTTCGCCGCGCAGAGCGTCTTCGCCGTCCTCGCCGGGGTCGGCGCGATCGGCCTCGTGCCGGTGCCCGCGATCGTGCTCTGGGTCCTCGCCGCAATGGCGGCCGCGGGCCTGCGCGCGCGCGCCGGCATGCCGGTATGGCTGATCGGCGGACTGCTATGGGGGCTGGGCGCGGCGGCGCTGCTGCAGATCGCCTCGGGGACGGCGATCGCGGGCGCGGCTCCGCTCGCCGTGGGGCTCGCGGTGCTGCTTGCTGCCGGCGGCGCTGCGACGGCGCGCGATCTGCTGGCCTTCGCGCTGACGGCCGCCGTGCCGCCCGCGGCCATGGCGCTGAGCGCGGCCGACGCCGCCGGCGCGGCGGCCGCCGGCATGCTCGCGCTCGGCGTCGTCGGCGCATGGCTCGCGCAGACGCGTGGGGCCGCGCTCTGCGCCGCGCTCGCGCGGGAACAAGCGCAGCGCCACGCGCAGGCCACCGAGCTCGAGCGGCTCGAGGACGAAGTCCAGCGCCTGCGGCTCGAGACTCGCGCGGCGGGCGAGACGCGCGAGAGCCTCGCCGGCGAATTGACGAGCGCGACGCAGGAGCTCGCGGTCCTGCGCAGCAAGGCCGGGGCGCTGTCGAAC
The DNA here is from genome assembly GCA_035325705.1 of Gammaproteobacteria bacterium. Lineage (GTDB taxonomy): Bacteria > Pseudomonadota > Gammaproteobacteria. Next base: position 60,424 of record DAOKZI010000010.1, on the reverse strand, counting down.
GTGCTCCAGCGCATCAACCCCTACGACACCGAGACCGGGCTGCTCACCGCCGAGAAGTTTCAGAACGTGATGAACCGCGAATGGGCGCGCATGCGCCGGCAGGAGCTGCCGCTGAGCCTGCTGCTGGTGTCGATCGATCGGTTCGACGAGTTCCGCGGCGCGCAGAGCCGGCTCGGCTACGAAGCGGCGCTGCGCCGGATCAGCGACGTGCTGCGCCATGCCGGCAACCGGCCCGGCGACGTCGCGGCGCGCCTCGCGCCGGGCGCCTTCGCGCTGCTGTTCCCGGAGACCGAGCACAAGCACGTCAGCCGGCTCGCCGAAACCGTGCGCACGCGCGTGCGCCAGCTCGGCATCGCGGTCGGCGCCGAGGAGCCCGGCAAAGTGCTGACCGCGACCGTCGGCATGGCGACCGTGATCCCGAACAACGACATCACGCCGGAGACGCTGCGCGAAAGAGTCGAAGCGGCGCTCTACGAGGCGCAGTTCCAGGGCGGCGATCGCAGCGTGCGCTATCGCACCCTGGACAGCATCCGCGTCGAGCACTGGGACCCCGAACAGGAAGGCCAGCTCACGGCCGACGGCGTGCGGCACAAGCTCGCCGTGCTCGGCTACGACGCGACGCCCAAGACCTACCGCCCCGGCGAACAGGCACCGTCGCGCCGCGTGCCCGTCGACAGCGTCGAAGCCGTCGTCGAAGGCCAACTGAAGATCATCCTCGAAGGCGAAGCCCGCGTGCTGCAGCCGGGCGATCTGCTGTTCATCCCCAAAGGTCTCGTCACCAGCGTCGAAGTCGTCGGCCAGCGCCCGGTGCTGTGCCTGGAAGCGATCCGCGCCTGAGCGCTTCCGCCGGTGCTCTTGGCATTTCTGCCATCGGATGGTTTGCTCTTTGCCACAGAGAACACCGAGAACACAGAGGGAAGAGGAGAATGGTCAGGACGGCTCCGATACGCCTGCGCCGGCATTCGCATCGATGATCCGGCGGCTCGTCCGCAATTCTCTCTTCCCCTCTGTGTTCTCGGTGTTCTCTGTGGCAAAAACAGCATGTCAGGTGCCGCCGGGATCAACGGCGAGAGGAGGCGGGTTCTCGGCGAGCGCTTATACTGGCGCCGCCATGCGGCTCAACAAGTATCTCGGTGACAGCGGTCGTTGCTCACGGCGTGAGGCGGATGCGCTGATCGCGGCCGGGCGCGTCACGGTCAACGGCGTCAGGGCCGGGAGCGGCGCGCAAATCGGCGAGGGCGACGAGGTGTGCATCGACGGCGAGGCGCTCGCCGCCCGCGAACGGCCCGAGCGGCGCACGCGTTTCTATCTCGCGCTCAACAAGCCGGTGGGCGTCACCTGCACCACCGACCGACGCGTCGAAGGCAACATCGTCGACTTCGTCGATCATCCCGAGCGGATCTTTCCGATCGGCCGTCTCGATCGCAATTCCGAAGGCCTCATCCTGCTGACCAGCGACGGCGATATCGTCAATCGCATCCTGCGCGCGGAGAACAAGCTCGAGAAGGAATACATCGTGGTCGTCGACAAGGCGATCACGCCGGCCTTCCTGGCCGGCATGGCGCGCGGCGTGCGCATCCATCGCACGACGACGCTGCCGTGCCGTCTCTACCGCATCAACCGCTACACCTTCGGCATCATCCTCGTGCAGGGACTGAACCGGCAGATCCGGCTGATGTGTGAGGCTTTCGACTACCACGTGCGTCAGCTCTGCCGCATCCGGATCGGCAATCTGCGCCTCGATCATCTGAAGCCCGGCCGCTGGCGCAAGCTTGCGCCGGGCGAAGTGCAGGGCCTGCTTGCCGCGGCGGGACACGCCGCGACGCCGTCGCCCGCCCGTGCACCGCGCCGCGCGGCGGCAGGCAAGCGCAAGCCGGATTGAAGTCACGCACCCGGCCGCGCTGACCGCGAGGGCCGCGGCTGTTACGCTCTGCGCCGATCCGCAATCAACCCGCCAGCCAGGCGCGGCGCGACGGCGTCCGCGCGGGAGGAGTTCCGTCCATGAAATTCGGCACCATGCTCTATTCTACCGACTACGCGATGCGTCCGGACGATTTCGCCGTCGCCTCCGAGGAGCGCGGCTTCGACTCCGTGTGGTACCCCGAGCACACGCACATCCCGGCCAGCCGCCGCACGCCGTTCCCCGGGGGCGGCGATCTGCCGCAGGAGTACTGGCATCTGCACGATCCTTTCATCGCGCTGACGGCCGCGGCGATCGCGACGAAGACGATCAAGGTGGCGACCGGCGTGTGTCTGATCACCGAACGCGATCCCATCGTCACGGCGAAGGAGGTGGCTACGCTCGACCTGCTGTCCAACGGTCGCTTCCTGTTCGGCATCGGTGCGGGCTGGAACGCCGAAGAGATGGAAAATCACGGCACGGCCTTCGCCGAGCGCTGGAAAGTGCTCGAGGAACGCGTCGAGGCGATGCGGGCCTGCTGGACGCAGGAGCATTCGAGTTATCACGGCAAGTACGTGAACTTCGATCCGATCTGGTCGTATCCCAAACCGGTGCAGAAGCCGCACCCGCCGATCGTCATGGGCGCGGCGTCGCCGTGGGGCCGTGAGCGCGTCGCGCGCTTCTGCGACGGCTGGGTGCCGCTGCCGGCGCAGATGAAGAACATCGAAGCCGAGCTCGCGGATCTGAAGACGCGCCTGGAGCGCCACGGCCGCAAGCTGTCCGACATCGAGATCTCGTTCTTCTGGGCGCCGTCGAACGCCGACGAGCTGAAGCGTTACCGCGATCTCGGCGTACATCGCGCGATCCTGCCCTGTCCCGCGGACGGCAAGGACGCGACGCTGAAGCTGCTCGATCGGCACGCGGCGCTGATGAAGGCAGTCGGCGGCTGAGCGGCTCTCTCGCCGAGCTCGTAGCTTGGGCTGACGCAGGAAGTCCAACGGTCATGCCGCCCGCGTCACCCGCCATCATGAAAGAGGCGTGGTCCTTAAAACGCGAACGGCGGTGTCGTAGCCCGGGTGGAGCGCGCAGCGCGTAACCCGGGATCGGCGCCCGCCGTAATCTCATGCATTCGAGAAAACCCCGCGCGGTGCGCGCCGCGCAGGGCCGAAGGCGCTTGCGTATCGGGCATGCCCGGTCCCGGGTTCCGCTCCGCTGCACCCGGGCTACGAGAACTACAGGACATTCGACGCCGTGCGTGTTGGGCTTCCTGCGTCAGCCCAACCTATGTCGGCTACGGTGATGAGGCGCGCGCATCACCCTCGACTATGAAAAAGACATGGTCCTTCAAACGCGAACGGCGGTGCCGTAGCCCGGGTGGAGCGCGCAGCGCGTAACCCGGGATCGGCGCCCGCCGTCCTCTCATGCATCCGAGAAAACCGCGCACGGTGCGCGCCGCGCAGGGCCGAAGGCGCTTTCGTATCGGGCATGCCCGATCCCGGGTTCCGCTACGCTGCACCCGGGCTACGAGAACTACAGGACATTCGACGGGGCTTCCTTCGTCAGCCCAAGCTACGGGTTCTCCGTGTTCTCGGTGGCCAATTCCAACGGCTCGGCGAACGCAAGCGCCAAATTCGACTCAGCGCGGCGCCATGCGGATGGCGCCGTCGAGGCGGACGTCTTCGCCGTTGAAGTAGGTGCAGGTGATCATGGTCAGCGCGAGCTGGGCGAATTCTTCGGGCTGGCCCAGGCGCGAGGGAAAGGGAACCTGCAGGGCGAGGCTGGCGCGCACGTTCTCCGGCGCGCGTGCGAGCAGCGGCGTGTCGAAGATGCCGGGCAGGATCGTGTTGCAGCGGATGCCTTCGCTGGCGAGATCGCGCGCGACGACGAGGTTCATGCCGACGACGCCGGCCTTCGAGGCCGTATAGGCGGCCTGGCCGATCTGGCCGTCTTCGGCGGCGACCGAGGCGGTGTTGACGATCGCCCCGCGCTCGCCGTCGGCGAGCGGCGGCAGACTCAGCATGCCGGCGGCGCTCTTCGTGATGCAGCGGAAGGTACCGATCAAGTTGATCTGAATGATGCGCTCGAAGTTCTCGAGCGGGTATTCGCGGATTTCACCGGTCTTGCGATCGCGCGAAGCCGTCTTCGCCGCGCCGCCGCCGACGCCGGCGCAGTTGACGAGGATGCGTTCCTGGCCGAGCGCGGCGCGCGACTTCGCGAAGGCGGCTTCGACGTCGGCGTTGGAGGTCACGTCGACCTTGCAGAACACGCCGCCGAGCTCCGCCGCGATCGCATCACCGCGTTCGGCGTTGACGTCGAACAGCGCGACCTTCACGCCGTGCGCGGCGAGCAGGCGAGCGGTGGCCTCGCCGAGGCCGGAGGCGCCGCCGGTGACGACGGCCGTGATCGAGGAATCGAGTTTCATCTATGGGCTCCTGGGTGGGGATGGGCGCGCGGCGCCACGCAGGCCCGGACCATAGCAAGCGTCAGGCCGATGCGTAAGTCCCCGCTTGAAGTCCGGTCCGGAGACGGTACAGGCTGCGGCCCTCGCCGTCGTGGAGCTCGCGTATGGGAAGCCGCCGGTCATCGTCCGCCCGCCGCCGTCGAGGTTCGAAGTCGCGCTGCAATGCGCGGTCCGCGATCGCCTGGGCCGCGGCCCTCGCCCTCGCGGGGGCGGCCGATGCCGCGGCCGACGGCGACGCCGCGCTCGCGGCCCAGCTCGCCGCGCGTCTCCATGCCGAAGTCGGCGCGCTGCGCGCGGCCGCGGGCCTCGCGCCGCTCGCTTGGGACGCGGCCCTCGCCGCGATAGCGGCCGAGCACAGTGCGGACATGGCGCGCCGGCACTACTTCGCGCACACGAGTCCCGAAGGCGTCACCTTCCAGATGCGCTACGCGGCGGCGAACTACGAGTGCCGCGTCGAGCTGGCTCAGCGCATCCATCTCGGCGCGGAGAACATCGCGAAGCGCGAGCATCGGGTCACGGGTCGGATCGCGAACGCGTCTGCGCCGTGGCCCGATACCGCCCAGCTCGCGCGCGACATCGCCGCCGACTGGCGCGCGAGCGCGGGCCATCGCCGCAATCTGTTCGCACCGCACTGGCGGCGCGAAGGCATCGGCGTGCATGCGACGGCGACGGAGATCCTCGTCACGCAGAACTTCTGCTGAAGCGGCGCGGGCGCTCCATCGCCGTTCGTCGAGTGCGGCGCTCGCCCGCTATTTTCCGGTGAACTGCGGCGCGCGCCGTTCGCGGAACGCGTTCACGGCCTCCTGGTGGTCTCGAGTGCGGTTCGACTGGATCTCGTAGCCGAGGCCGGTGTCGAAGATCTGATGCGCGAGCGCCTTGAGGCCGAGATTCGCCGTGACCTTGGTCCAGCGGATCGCCTTGGTGGCTCCGCGCGCCAGACGCTCGGCGTAGCCGTAGGCGGCGGTGTCGAGCTCCGCGAGCGGCACGGCGTGATTGATCAGGCCAAGACGCGCGGCTTCGGGCGCGGGGATCAGATCCCCGGTCAATAGATACTCCTTCGCGCGGGTGTAGCCGAGGAGCTGCGGCCACAGCACGCAGCCGCCGTCGCCGGCGACGAGGCCGACCGACACGTGAGGATCGCCGATCTTGGCCTGATCCGAGGCGAAGACGACGTCGCAGCACAGTGCGAGCGAAGCGCCCAGGCCCGTGGCGTGGCCGTTCATGCGGCAGACGATCGGCTTCTCGATCTCGAGCTGGCCGAAGAAGATGCCCTTCGCCTCCACCGCGGTGCGCTCGAACATCTCCTGCTCGTCGATCGCGTCCTGCATCCACTTGATATCGCCGCCGGCGCAGAAGGCCTTGCCCTTGCCGGTGAGGACCACGACGTCGGAATCGGGATCCGCGGCGATGTCGTAGAACACGCGCGAGAGCTCGGTGTGCAGGCCGGCATTGACCGCGTTCAAGGCGTCGGGACGGTTCAGCGCGACGGTCAGGATGCGCGCGTCGTAGCGGAACTCGATGTGCCGGTAGCGGGATTGATCGATGCCCATGGCGGTATTCCTCATGCGAGTGGAGTGGCGAGGAGCCGCGACATCGCCGCATCGGCGGTGCCGCAGGCGCTGTCGATCGCGAGCGCGCGCCGATAGCGATCGCCGATCCCGATTTCCGCACAGAGCCCGAGCCCGCCGTGGAGCTGGATGGCCTCCTGCGTCACGCGGCGCGCGGCCTGCGCGACGTGGACGCGTAGGATCAGCAAGCGGCGATCGAGATCGGCGGCACCGGCGTCGTAGGCGCGCGCGGCCGCCGCGATCAGCGCGCCGGCCTCGAGCGTCGCGACGTGCATGTCGACGAGACGGTGCTGCAGCACGGGCTGGGCAGCGAGCGGCTGGCCGAACTGCCGGCGCTCGACCAAATGCTCGCGCGTGGCCTCGACGGCGCCGCGCATCAGGCCGACGCGCTCGGCCGCGGCGAATAGCTGGGCGCGGCGCCAGGCGCCGGCGATCGCGGCCTCCGCGCTCGCGAGTCGGGTGGCGGCCGCTGCTTCGAAGCGAAGATCGGCAGCGAGCCTGGCGTCGATGCTGCGATAAGGCCGCGCGAGAATCCTCGCGGCGCGGGGCGGCAGCAAATACAGCGCGGGACCGGTTTCCTCATGCGCGGTGACGAGCAGCCAGGCCTGCGGCGCGTAGTCGAGGACGCAGCACTTCACGCCGTGGAGCCGGCCCGCGCCGTCGACCCGGGTCATCGGCAAGCCGGCCTCGGCGAAGCCGGAGGCGGGCTCGCGCTGCGCGAAACAGAGCTCGCGTTCGCCGCTCACGAGATCGATCAGGAGATCCCGGCACTGCGCCTCGGCGGACACCGCTTGCAGCGCGCCGATCGTCTCACCGCAGCGTTCGAGCACGGGCTCACGCCAGAGCTGACGTCCGGCGGCATCGGGCAGCGGCAGCGCGTCCTCGATGCGCTCGCCGAGACCGCCGAAGTCTTCGCCGAGGCCGAGCGCGGTCCAGCCGCGTTCGCAGAGATCGCGCCAGCGCGCGGGATCGCGGCCTTCGGGCCGGTCGGCATAGGCGAGGCGCTGGCGGTGGTCGTAGTGCGCGGCGCCGTAGCGATCGAACTCGCGTGCCAGCAGTTCACGGGTGGCGGCGTCCATGCGTTCAGAGGCCGAGCGCCTGGCGCGCGATGATGTTGCGCTGGATCTCGTTCGAGCCGCCGTAAATCGTGAAGGCGCGGCCGTAGAGATGTTCGAAACTCCAGCCGGCCTCCGCGAGGTGCGGGTCGTCCGGCCTGCCGGCGCCGCGGATCGCCTCTGCGTCGTAGCCGAGACCGGCGCGGGCGAGCTCGTCGATCGCGAGCTCGCTGATGGCCTGCTGCAGCTCGGAACCGCGGATCTTCAGCGCCGCGGCCTCGACCGCGGGCTCTTCCCCGCGATCGAAGCGTTCGAGCGCTTCGTAGGCCAGCGCCTGCAGCGCGGCGCGCCGGACCTCGAGCGCCATGTGACGGCGTCTGAACTCGGGATCCTGCGCGAGCGCCGTGCCGCCGTCCGCGCCGCGCGCGGCGAGGGCCGCGATCTCGGCGAGCAGGCGATCGGCCTTGCCGAGCTCGGTGGCGAGGATGCGCTCGTGCGTCAGGAACACTTTCGTGTAATGCCAGGCCTCGCCTTCGACGCCGACGAGGTTCTCGCTCGGCACCTCGACCTCGCTGAAGAACACTTCGTTGAGATGATGGCAGTCGTCGATGCTGCGGATCGGGCGCACTTCGATGCCCGGCGAGCGCATGTCGATCAGCAGCAGCGAAATGCCGTGCTGGGGCTTCGCGTCGCGCGCGGTGCGCACCAGGCAGAACATCCAGTCCGCCCACTGCGCCATGGTGGTCCAGGTCTTCTGGCCGTTGACGACGTAGCGATCGCTGCGCCGCTCGGCGCGCGTCCTCAGGCTCGCGAGATCCGAGCCCGCGCCGGGCTCGGAATAGCCCTGACACCACCAGATCTCCGAGCGCAGGATCGGCGGCAGATGGCGTTCGCGCTGCGCGTCGCTGCCGTGCGCGAGCAGGATCGGGCCGACGTAGTTGACGCCGAAGGGCGTCAGCCACGGCGCGCCGGCGCGCTCCAGCTCCTCGTTGAAAATGAAACGCTGCAGCGGCGACCAGTCCAGCCCGCCCCAGGCGCGCGGCCAGTGCCCGGCCGCCCAGCCTTGGGCGTGGAGGATGCGCTGCCAGCGCACGCGGTCTTCCTTCGATAGCCAGCGATGCGCCCGCACCTGGGCGGCGATGTCGCTCGGCAGCGCCGCGCGGCAGAACTCGCGCACGGCGGCGCGAAACTCGGCAAATTCCGGACGCAGATCGAAGGCAGGCACGCGCGCTCCGCTCGCTGAAGGACGGCTTCGCGGCAGTGTCGCGGCGCGCATGAGCGCGAGCCATCGCGCAAAGCGGTGAGCCCGCGCACGCAATCGGGGGAGTGTGTCCGTGGGTGTTTCGTATGTCCCTCGAAAGATTGCGGGCTCGCCCCCTTCGGGTGATGCCTCGCGCAGTCGCCCGGACTTAGCGTGAGCGCAGTTCGGCACCGGACGCAGCCCATGCCCGATCTCTCTGTGTTTCGCGCGGCGCTGGCGCTGGCCGGCACCTTAATCTTCGTCATGCCCTGCAGTGCGCTGAGCGGGCGCGTACTCGGCGTCGGCGACGGCCGGGGCATCGGCCAGGCGGCCGTCACGCTGAGCCTGCCCGCCGCGACGCCCGGTCCCGCCACCGTGACGGTGTTCACCGACGCGGACGGTCGCTACCGCTTCCCGGATCTCGCGGCAGCGCCGCCGGCCGGCAGTACGCTCGTGGCGCACAAGCTCGGCTATCGCATGCCCGCCGCCGCGGTCGACGCGAGCGCCGGCGCCACCTTGCTCCTGGCCGCGGCCGCCGACGTCGCCGAGCAGGTGCCCGCGTCCGCCTGGCTCGGGCTCATGCCTCCCGGCGACATGCGCAACGTTCTCGTCACGAGCTGCACGAGCTGCCACCAGGTGCCGAGCCCGCGCATGCGCGACTTCGCGGCCCAGATCGAAGCGGTGCGCGGCGGACCCGACGGCGATGCGAAGGCGCTCGCGGCCTGGCGCAAGGTCGTGCGCCACGAGGCCTGGCGCGCGATGGTGAAGTACATGCGCACGCGTCACTACGCGATCTTTCCCGACGAGAGCGCGATGAACCTCGACGCCGTCGACTGGCCGACGGCGCTGAACCCCGACTACAACTTCTTCACCGCGCGCCAGGGCGAGATGATCGCGAAGTTCCTCGCCGATCATTTTCCGCATTCGACCGCGAGCCTGCCGCCCGACGGCTATGTCTACGGCGCGCCGCTCGGCGTGACGGCGAAGACCGTGATCCGCGAATACGCCTTTCCAAACACCGCGCTGGTGCGCGAGCTCGTGCCCGCGCCGGGTTCGCCCTACCTATGGGGTGCGGACGTGCAGCGCAGCCTCATCGTGCGACTCGATCCGGCAACCGGCGACACGCGCTGGTATCCCGTCAGCTTCGAAGGCTCGACGGGCCCGCATACGATCGCGCCGGACGACGCCGGCAAGTTGTGGGTGTCGATGGTCGACAACGGGCAGTTCGGACGCTTCGATCCGGACACCGAGCGCTGGACGCTGTGGACGCTGCGTCCGTCCAATCTGCCGCCTTCGGCCTCGCTGGCGACGGCCGCGCTCGTGCATGACATGTCCATCGATGAGCGCGGCCACGTCTCGCGCGATCCCCAGGGCCGGATCTGGCTCACCCTGGTCGGCTCGAATCAACTGGGCACGATCGCGCCGGACACCGGCGAGGTCGCGTTCCACGCCGCCTCGCAGCGCGAAGGTCTGAGCGCGATCAATCACCTGATCTATTCGGTCGTGCTGTCGCCGGACGGGCAGTGCGCGTGGTACTCGCAGGTCAACGGCGACGTCGCCTGCCTCGACACGGCCAGCGCGAAGCCGTCGCGAAAGATCGAGTTTCCCGAAGGCGCGGGGCCGCGGCGCATGATGCGCGACGGTGCGGGCCAGCTCTGGGTCGCGCTGTTCGGCAGCGGCCAGGTCACGCGCATCGACATGCAGCGCGGCGAACGCACGGCGACTTACGATCTGCCCGATCGCGCGGCCGCGCCCTATGCGGTGGCCTGGGACGAGAACCGCAAGCGGCTGTGGGTGGTGACGGCGAACGCCGATGCGATCTATCGGCTCGATCCCGCGCGCGGCGAGTTCGCGGTCTTTCCCTTGCCGCGCCGCATGGCCTTTCTGCGCCAGCTCGGCGTCGATCATGCGAGCGGCCGCCTGATCGGCACCTATGCGAACTACCCGGCGGGCTCCGGTCCTTCGTATGCCTTCGTCATCGACGTCGGTGACGAGCCATGAGCTCGCACGGCCGGAGAATGCCGTCATTCGGGATGGCTTTGGCCCTCGTTGTCGCCCATACCGGACCCGGCTACGCGGCCGGCATGACGGACGCGGACGCCAAGGCCTTCATGAACGCCACGGGTTGCAACGGCTGTCATGCGCTCGACGAGAGCCGGATCGGTCCGCGCCTGCGCGACGTCTCGCGGCGCTACCGGGCGGCGCAGGACGGCGCGCTGCCGCGACTGGTCGCCAAGATCCGCTACGGCGGCGCCGGCGCCTGGGGCCTGGTGCCGATGATCGCGAACCCGCGCCTCACGGCGCAGGACGCGCAGGACATCGCGGCGTGGATACTCGCGCTGCCCGCCGAGGCGCCTTGAGCGTAGCGCCCGCCTCTTCGTAGCCCGCCTCTTCGTAGCCCGGGTGCAGCGTAGCGGAACCCGGGATCGAGCATGCCCGATACGCTGGGGCTTCCGGCCCTCTGCGACGCGCACCGCGCCGGGTCTTCTCGACTGCATGAGAGGGCGGCGGGCGTCGATCCCGGGTTACGCGCTGCGCGCTCCACTCGGGCTACGACACTTCATGATTGGCTGCCGTGAAAGAGGCGCCCCGTTTTCGTAGCCCGGGTGCAGCGTAGCGGAACCCGGGATCGAGCATGCCCGATACGCAAAGAATTTCGGCCGTGCTCGGCGCGCGCCGCGCGGGATCTTTCCGAATGCATGAGAGGACGGTGGACGCCGATCCCGGGTTACGCGCTGCGCGCTCCACCCGGGCTACGAAGACTCGAGCTACGTCAGTCGAGCGCGCGCAGGAACTCGAGCAGGATCGCGTTCGTCTCCTCGGCCTTTTCCTGCTGCAGCCAGTGGCCGGCGCCCGCGAGCACGCGGCTGCCGAGCCAGTTCGATATGTGCTCGGGCGCGCGTGCGATCGCTTCGGCGCCCCACCAGGTCGCGACGTCGTACTGCGCGCCGACGAACATCGCCGGCACGATCAGCGGTTTGCCGTGCAGCGGCGCGAGCTCGTGCCAGTCGTTCTCGAGGTTGCGATAGAAGGAGAGCGGGCCGGCCAGACCGCCGCGCTCGAGCGCGTCGACGAAGACCTCACAGTCTTTTTCGGTGAACCAGGCGGGCATCTGCGGCGGCGACACGAAGCGATCGCGCATGCGGGTGCCGTGCGGCATGCACAGGGCGCTGTGGCGGATCAGATCGATTGGATCCTGGCCCTCGAGCGTGAAGCCGGCCGCGGCCAGCGCATCGCCCGAGACGGTCCACACGAGATCGCGCACCCAGCCGCGCAGATCGGCCTCCGCCTCGTCGATGATTGGCCCTAGCGTGCTGAAGTATTCCTGATAGAAGAGCTGATCCGGGCCGGCGACGGCGCGGTGGATTTCATGCGGCGAGCGCTCGCCGAAGGGATTGCCCGGCAGCGCGATCAGGCCGCGACCCGAGAACGGCACGCTCATGCCCATCACGCCGCGGAAGATTCTCGGGTGCTGCCACGCCGCGGTCCACGCGACCGGCGCGCCCCAGTCGTGCCCGACGATCACGGCCTGAGTTTCGCCCAGCGCTTCGACCAGGCCGACGGCGTCGGCGACGAGGCGCGAGATGCGGTAGGCATCGGGATCCCAGAACTTCGACGAGCGGCCGTAGCCGCGCTGATCGTAGGCGACCGCGCGATAGCCGGCGGCGGCGAGCGCGGGCAGTTGGAAGCGCCACGAATACCACAGCTCGGGAAAGCCGTGGACGAGGAGGACCAGCGGGCCCTCGCCTTGCTCGACGACGTGCAGGCGCACGCCGTTCACGTCGATCGGCCGCTGTCGAGAGGTGTTCATCTTCGCTTCCTCAAGTTGCTTCGGGATTCGACGCGAGCCGCTCGCGCGCCGTCCGCGCGGCCGGCCCGAAGTTGCGCTCGATCAAGGTCGGGCGGCCGCTGAGCCGCGCGCGCAGCCAAGGAGCGAGGACGCGGGCCACGACGCTCGGCCGCAGCAAGGAAGCCGGCGTCGCGATCAAGTGCGTGACCTCGAGATAGCGGCGGTAGAGCACGGGATCCTCGTGCATCGCCTCGAGCACGCGATCGATGTACCAGTTCTGCGCGCGCGCATAAAAGGGTCGCTTCTGCTCCACGTCCTTGATCCACGGATAGCGCAAGTTCTGCTCGCGGATGAGGGCCCATACGCGATCGGCGATCCGAGCGGCGGTCCGATAGTAATCGCGAACGAAGCGCGCGTCGCGCTCGCGGCCCGCGCGCAGCAGGCGGCGCAGCTCGTTCAACTCGAACAGGGCTTTGGTCATGCCGGCGCCCGAGACCGGATCGGCGCTGCAGTGCGAATCGCCGACGGCGACGAGCCCGGCCGGGAGATCGGTCTTCAGCTCGTAGCGGAAACGCTGCATCGTCGGATAGCGGAAATTGTAGACCGGCGAGCAGGGTTCCAGGCCGTCGAGCTCCTGGCCCACGGTGTCGGACGGCATCAGCCGCGCGAACTCGCGGAACTCCTCGGCGTTGCGGGGCGGCCGATAGCAGTTGTAGCCGACCAGCGTGGTGATCAGCACCGTGCGCGAGACGTCGGCGTAGAACTGCGCGGAGTAATGCGTCTGCTGCGGCCGGTAGGCATAGCCGATTTCCATCACGCGATCCTTCCATCGGCGCTCGGGCGGCACCCGGTGCTGCATCGTCGAATAGAAGCAGTTGATGCAGTCTTCGTCGAGGACGGGGGCGCCGATGCCGAGGCGCTCGAGGATCGCGGGCACCGGCGTGTTCTTGCCGGCGCAGTCGACGACGAGCTCCGCGGCCAGCACTTCTTCGCGGCCGTCCTGCTGCAGCACGACGCCGGCGATCGCGGCGCGCGCGGGGTCCAGCACCAGATCGCGCACGACGGCTTCGTAGCGGTACTCGATGCCGGGCTCGGCGTCCAGGCGCCGGCGCACGCACCATTCGAGCAGCGGCCGCGCCGCGCAGACGATCTCGATGCCGCTTGCGACCTGCTTCTTCCAGGAACCGCCGAGCATCATGCGGTACTGCTCGCCCATGTCGACCTTGAAGGCGCCGGCAGCGACCATGTCGTCGATGATGCCGGGAAAGATCGATTCGAGCTGGCGCTGTCCCGCGATCAGCAGGTGATGCAGATGCCAAGCCTGGGCCGCCCCGTTGCGGCCTTCCTGCCGTCGATGCGCGGGGTCCTGCTCGAGTACGATCACGCGCGCGAAGAACTCGTTCAAGACTTTGGCGGTCGCGATGCCGGCCATCGATCCGCCGAGCACCACGGCCGTGCCGCGTCCCTGCGCCTGCAGGCGCGCGGGGTCGGGCCGGCTCGAGTCCGCGCCCGCGGGCGCTGCGGCGGGTGCCATGCCGCTGGCGACGAACTTCTCGAAGTACAGATTGGCCTGGTGATGGCCCTGCGCGGCGAGCCAGCGGCGCGTCGCGTCGACCATCGCGGCCGGGCCGCACAGGTAGACGTCGATCTCGCCGTCGCCGAAATCCGTCTCAGACAGCAAGTCCGTCACGACGCCGACGCGGCCCGTCCACGACGCGTCGGGCTGCTGCACGACCGGCGTCCAGGTGAAATTCGCCGCGCGCCTGGCGAGGGCGTCGAGCCGCTCGCGCAGCGCGAGCTCGGCCGGCGACGCCGCGCCGTAGTTCAAACGGATCGCCTGGCTCGCGCCGCGCTGGACCAGCGCCTCGGCGATCGCGAGCAGCGCCGACAGCCCCGTGCCGCCGGCGACCAGCACGACGGGCCGCGCACTCTCGCGCAGGTGGAAGGCGCCCTTCGGCGCGCGCAGCCGCAGTGTGTCGCCCACTCGAGCGCGCGAGCGCAGATAGTTCGACATCAGCCCGTCCGGCAGCAGGCGGATCAGGAACTGGACTTCGGGGCCGTTCGTGGGCGCGTGCGCGAAGGAATAGCTGCGCCAGGCGGCGGTGCCGGGCACTTCGATCTGGGCGAACTGGCCGGGCGCGAAATCGATGCTGTCCGGCAGGCGCGAGACGTCCAGCGTCAGGAGGACGCTCGTCGCCGAAAGCGGCTCGAGACGCACGAGGCTGGCGGTGCCGGCGACGAGGCGAGCGGCGTTCGCGGCCAGCGGGTAGTCGAGATCGATCACGCAGTCCGTGCGGACGCGCGTCTGGCAGCACAGCAGGCGGCCGCGCGCCTTCTCGTCCGGACTGAGCCCTATCGAATGCCCGGACTCGTATGTGCCGGCGCTGCAACGCGCGACACAGGTGCCGCAGACGCCCGCCTGACAGGCGTTGACGATCGGCAAGCCCTGCTCTTCCGCGGCGTCGAGCAGGGTCTGCCCGGCGGCGACGTCCATGTCGCGTTCGGCCCCGTCCGAATACCTGAGCGTGACGCGATGAGTCATCGTGTCCCCGCTCGCGTCATCGTGCGCGTGCGCATGGAAGAACGAATCGCAGTCATCGACGAGCCCTCCGCGTGGAGCCGCGATGATCGGCGCGCGGGCCGCCGCCCGGCCATCACGCGATTCGGGGACGCCTCGACGGCATTCGGGGGAGCGGCTGCGCTACTCGATCAGGCGTTGGCGCAGCGCGATCGCCACGGCATGCGCGCGATCGGCCGCGCCGAGCTTCTCGTAGAGATTGCGCAGATGCGTCTTGACGGTCTCCTCGGTGATCGCGAGCGTGCGCGCGATCAGCTTGTTGCTCTTGCCCTCGGCCAGGAACTCGAGCACCTGCATCTCGCGCAGCGACAGCGTGCGGCGCGCATCCGCGCTGCGCGCGTCGTGGGCGAGGCGCTTGAGCAGCGGCACCGTGACTTCGGCCTGCAGATAGCCCGCGCCGGACGCGACCGCGCGCACGGCGCGGAGCAGATCGGTCTTCGACGCGCTCTTCAGCACATAGCCGCGCGCGCCGGCGTTCATCGTCTCCCACACGTAGGCCGCGTTGTCGTACATCGTGAACACGATGATGCCGATCCCGGGGAACTCTTTCGCGATCTCGCCGATCGCGCCGAGGCCGCTCTGCCCGGGCATCTTGAGATCCGTGATCACGATGTCGGGGCGCGTTTCGCGGACCAGCGCGCAGCCGCCGGCCGCGTCGCCCGCCTGCCCGACGACGACGATGTCCGCTTCGGCTTCGAGCATCGCGGCCACGGCTTCGCGCAGCACGTGGTGATCGTCGATCAGGAGGCAGCGTATCGGCTTCATCGCGAGCTCAAGTCGGGATCCGCGCGACGATGCGCGTGCCGCGTCCCGGCGCCGTGTACACCGAAAACTCGCCGCCCAGCGCTTCGCCCCGCTCGCGCATCGTCAGCAGGCCGAGATGGCCGTGCGGAACCTGGGCGGGATCGAAGCCGCGGCCATCGTCGGCGACAAGGATCTGCAGATGCCGTTCCTCCAGCGTGATCCGGATCTCGACGTGGCGGGCCTCGGCGTGCTTGCGCACGTTAAGCACCGCCTCCTGGACCAGACGGAACAGCATCGCATCCTGCGGCGAGTGGCGTTCGCGCAGCCGCGGGTCGATGTCCATGCGCAGCTCGAAGGGCACCGTCGCGCCGAGATTCGCGCCGTACTCCTGCAGCGCTTCGAACAGGCCCAGGTCGTCGAGCACGGTCGGCCGCAGCTCATTCATCAGTCTGCGCACGTCCTGCGAGCAGCGCCGCGCTTCGTCGGCCAGCCGGTGCAGCTCGCCGGCGAGCGCGGCGTCGCCGGCGACACGCTCGCAGCAGCGATCGATGCCCTGCTGCAGCGTGAACAGGCGCCCGCCCATCCGATCGTGGAGATCGCCCGCGATGAGCTGCCGCTCGTCTTCCTGCGCGCGGATGAGCCTGTGCAGCAGGCTGCGGGCCTCGTCGTGGGCCGCGGTCAGCGCATTCGCCTGCTCCTGCGTCAGCGCGATCTGCCGGCGCGCCCAGCCGGCGATCGTCGCGCCGAGGATGGCGGCGAAGCCGAGATAGTAGAGCGCGAGCCCCATCGGTTCGGCGCCCTGATCGGGAAGCAGCACGTACAGCAGGACCGCGAGCAGCACGTTGAGCGCGGTCACGGCCAGCGTCACGCGCAGGCCGAAGCGGAACGCCGCGGTCAGGGCCGTGAAGTACATCAGCGGGAAGAACGGCGAGCCGATGCCGCCGGTCGTATACGTCAGGAAGAAGCCGACCAGCGAGTCGCAGACCGTGGCGACGCCGGCGGTGGTGCGGATGTCCGTGCCGCGCAGCACGCGCCAGTGCACGATGCCGGCATAGGTCAAAGTGCCCGCGCCGACGAGCCAGGCAGAGGCCGGCGACACGTCGTGATAAACGAGCCGGATCAGATAGGCCAGGATCGCCGACTCGCGCAGCCAGCAGATGTCCCGCTCGGATTCGAGCAGGCGCCGTCCCGCATCTGCCGGCGCCAGCGCCTGCGCGACCTCGGCGTTCACGACGCTTGCCCTCGTCATTCGGTTAGTGGGCTACGAATCGCGGGCCAGGGTCAAGCCCGCGGTGTCGCCCCCGGGCGGGCCAGCGGCGGGACGAGCGCGCGAGGCCGCGGGAACGCGAACGCCGTCGCGTGCTTGCTTCAATCCGGCAGCCGTACCGACACCCAGTCGCTGACGTGCTTGAATCCGCCGCGCTGGCCGTCGCTGCCTTGCCAGATCGCGAACGCGGCCGGAAAGCGCTTTCTTGCGCGCAGATCGAGACGCGCTTCGCCGCGCTCCTCGAGATCCCGCGCAATGACCACGCACCATTCGTTGCTCGCGGCGTCGCCGAGCTCGCGGTAGGACCCGGAGCCTCGGAGTCCGTCGTCCACGGCGGGCGTGAGCGTGCCGGGACTGCCGGCGGCCAGGGCTTCGACCTCGTTCTTCGCGGCGTCCCAGCGCCAGATGGCAACCGGTTTGTCCGGCGTCCCCATCATCACGGCGGTGTCGGTGGCGGCGATCGGCACTTCGACCGCGGCGGCGTCCGGGAACAGGCCCGTCGCGCGCCGGTCGTCGTGAGTGCGATCCTTCCATCGCAGGCGCAGATAGAGCCGCCGGTGGTCGGTGAGCGCGCTGACGTGCAGCGGCAGAGCGCGCGCGGTTTTCACCGCCGCCTGGTTCAAGGCGATGGCAGGGTGCACCGGCGGGGCGAGCTTCAGCTCGATCTCTTCCTCCGGCACGCGCGCCCACAGCGCGGCCCGCGGATCGCTGCCCGCCGTGAACGCGCCGTTCTGCGCAATCGCATGCGCGACGATGACGATCGCGGCCGGTGTGTCCGTGCTCGCGGCCTGCGCAGCAGCGGACTGCAGCAGCAGGAAGGCGCCGCAGGCGGTCAGCGCTCGAATCTCGCGCGTGTAGTCGGTCAACATGCCGGCAAGCCTCCGGGTCTGGTGTGCGAGAAGGACGGGCGAGAAGTTCATTCGTGCGCGCGCTTCACGTCGCGGGGATCTCGAAGGATTCGTGGCCGTGCGCGGCGACGCAATCCAGCGCGAGCTCGGCCAGCGCCAGATAGAAATCGTGCGCAGGCTCTGCGCGACGGATGCCGCGCAGGCGTCTTACGGCGCGCGGCCACCACGGCGCCAGATGGCGGTTCAGGAAGTCTTGCTGCGCGCGCCCGCAGCTTTGAATCTGCGCCGCCGACATCGCGGCATCTGCTTCCCTGTCGCACAGGCGTGACAGCATCTCGAGCTGGCAGACGAGGTGATCGGGCGGAAGCTTTCGGGCCGGCGCGCGCGAGAGCTGGAAGCCGAAGAAATGATAGAAGCGCAGCAAGTCCTCCATCAGCGTCGGCGCGCCGCCGTCGCGCTCGACGAAGCGCTCCTCGCAGGCAAAGCCGACGTGGCTGCTCTCGCGCAGCGCGCAGGCCGCCGCATCGTCCTTGCCCATTTCGAAGAGCTCGAGATAGGCGGCCTCGAGCGTTTCGTCCGGCACGGCGCAGGCCGGCGCGGCGCGGGCGCCGATCCCGGCCGCCGCGGCGCAAGCGGCCAGGGCATCCTGGAAGTCGCCGGATCGAATCGCCTCCGCGAGCACGCGCTCCGGCGGCGCGAAGGCGAGCGCCAGCAAGCGGTACAGCCCCGCGCGCGCCGCCGGGCGAGAGGGTTCGTTCATGAGGGCTGCGCGCGCGGCTCGAGGCGGAAGAACTTCGCGTGCTCGTAACCGATCAGCAGATCCATCAGCTCCGACTTCTCGCCGGCGGCTTTCTTGCGCCGTTCTTCCTGGAGGCGCGCCAGTACGTCCTTGACCCGCGGCCCGAACAGGCTTTCGAGGTATTCGGTCGGAATGCGCATGCTGGACGTCACCGCGCCGTCGGCCGCATAGGCGGACGGTGACAGCGGCGGCACGTAGAAGACGTTCGGCAGCGTGCCCCATTCCGCATGCAGCGGAAGCGCGACCGCGTACTCCTCGACCAGCTTGTAGATCGGGCCCTCGCGATCGTCACGATAGCCGACGAAGCGGATGCGGCCGACGCATTGTTTGGCGCACGCCGGCGGCAGGCCCTTTTCGACGCGCGGGTAACAGAACACGCATTTCTCGGATCGGGACGTCAGCTCGTTGAAATAGATCTTCTTGTAAGGGCAGGCCTCGATGCAGTGGCCGTTGCCGCGGCAGCGCTCCTGATCGATCAGGACGACGCCGTCTTCCGGGCGCTTGTAGATCGCCTTGCGCGGACAGGCCTGCAGGCAGGCGGGATTGGTGCAGTGGTTGCACATCCGCGGCAAGTAGAAGTAGTAGCTGTTCGGATACGTGCCGGTGCCCCGATCTTCATCCCAGTTCGGGCCGTTGGTCGGACGGCCGTGCGGGCGCGTCCACGGCGGCACGTCGCCGCTGATGAGCTGGTCGAGCTCGTATTCGAACGGAATGCCGTAGTCCTCGGCTGCCGGCAGTCGGCCCGCGCGCAGGCTGCCGCGTTCGTCGAAGCCGCCGCCCATCGTCTCGTAGCCGCGCGGATAGCCCTGGCCGGGCTGGGTCTCCACGTTGTTCCAGTACATGGACTCGCGGCCGTTGCGGTTCGTCCACTGCGTCTTGCAGGCGAGCGTGCAGGTCTGGCATCCGATGCATTTGTTGAGATCCATCACCATCGCCAACTGGCGCCTGGGCTGAACGTCCTGCGTGTCCGTCACGGTCGATGCTCCTCAGCTTGCTGCGCGCTCGATGTCGACGCCGCTGGTGTGCGCGAGTTGGTTGGGATTGAAATCGAAGTACTCGAACTTCAGATGCCCCCAGTTGCCGACCATCTCCAGCGGCTGCAGCATCGGCGCCGAGATACCGTTGAGGCCCAGCATGCCCTTGAACTGATAGGGCTCCCACGCGTGTTCCATCATCAGCGCGTCGGGCGGGCAGCCGGGATAGAACTTCGCCTGCGCGTAGAATTCGCCGAGATCGTTGAACACTCGCACCGTCGCGCCGTCCTCGATGCCGCGCGACGCGGCCAGCGCCGGATTGACGTAGACGTGCGGCTCGCCCCGCTGCAAGCGCAACATGTAACGGTTCGAGCGCCAGTTGCTGTGGATGCCCCAGCGCGTGTGCGGCGAGAAGAAGCCGAGCGGGAACCGGGTGCAGTCGCGTCCGGCGTGGCCGCGCGCCGTCGGCACCGGACAGCCGAGCTCGAGGAACCAGTCGTGATCGATATAGAAGGTGATGCGTCCGGAGAGCGTCGGATAAGGCTTCTTGTCGAGGACTTGAGGACCGTAAGGAATCAGCAGACGGTCGGCGGACAGCGTGTGGTGCGGGCCGATTTCCTTGTCGTCCATCACAACGAAGCCGTCCCGTGCGCAGTGGTCCGCGTCTCTGCCGCCGAGCTCCGGGCTGCGCGCGACCAACCAGGCCGTGGCCTCGTAGGCGGTCCGCAGCGTGCCTCCGAGGGTGAAATCGTCGTATAGCGTCTCGAAGTTGCGCGTCGTGCCGAGCGCGGGATCTTCGAACGCCGACAGCCCGCGCTGGCGCGCCGTCTCCTGCAACTGCCGGCACAGCAGGGCGATGATGTCCCAGTCGGGTTTCGCTTCGCCGATCGGATCGACCGCCGCTTCGGTCACCGTGATGAAGCGGTGGAAGGGCAGATGCCGCATCTCCCAGGCCTCGTAGTGGCTCGCGGCCGGCAGCACGTAATCCGCCCACAGGGCCGTGCTGTCCATGCGGGTATTGACGTTGACATAGAACTCGGACGCCAGCGCCAGCACGCGTTCGCGATAGCGCGCGAGGGACTTGTTGCGCCGGAAGGCGTTGTCGGCCCACAGGATCATCGCGCTGTACTCGCCCCAGTGCGGCATCCAGCCTTTGTCGACGCTCTCTTCGACCATCGCCTGCAGTTCGTCGACGTCGTAGCCGGTCTCCGCTTTCAGGCGCGTCTGGTCGTAGTAGGCCTTGGCCTCGCGGTGCTGCTCGCCGACGATCCACTCGCCCATGCCGGTTTCGAGGCGAATCGGCTTCGGCAAGGCGAGCTCGAACAAGGCCGGCCGGTTCACGCCCGCCCCGTAGCTCTGGATTTCACCGCTGGGGCCGCCGTGGCCGGTCAGCGCCATCAGCAGGCTCTGCGCCCACTGCGTGAACACGCCGTTCGAGTACTTCGCCATCGAGAAGCCGATGACGATGACCGCCATCTTCGCCTTGGCGAAGCTGCGCGCTTCCTGATAGACGACGCTGGGATGCACGCCGGTGCGCGCGGCCGTCGTCTCGGGTGGGAACTTCATCGCCTCTTCGCGCACGGATTCGAACACCGGACGGACTGCGATGCCCGCGACCTCGTAGCGCCCGGCGAGCGCCGGGCGTGCGTCGCCCAGCGCGATCGAGCGCGCCGCGCTGCCCGGCGCCGGCACGGCCTGCTGGCTCAGCTCGTCCCAGAAGAAGAAGACGTCCTCGCGGCCGTCGCGCTCGACGTCGCTCTGCCGGAGCAGACGCCGCGTGTCCTCGCGCACCAGCAGCGGCAGATCGGTCTGCTCGCGCACGAAGGAGGCGTCGATCAGGTTCTCGGTGAGGACGACGTGGACCATCGACATGTAGAAGAAGGGATCCGCGCCCTGCTTCATCGGAATCCAGAGATCGGCGTGAATCGCGCTCGGGTTGTAGTCCGGGCTCATGCTGACGACGCGGCAGCCGTTGTACTTCGCTTCCCAGATGAAATGGGCGTCCGGGATGCGGGTGACGTTCGGATTGCAGCCCGAGATCAGAATGTAGTCGGCGAGGAAGAGGCGATCCGAGGTGCCCGAGACCTGGATGGAGCGGCCGTAGGCAAAGCGATGTCCGGTGGTGACGTCACCGGTGATGGTCGCGACGTCGCGATGGATGGCGCCCGTGAGCGCCGCGAAGCGCAGCACCGCGGCCTGGCGGACGTCCGACTGCATGCCGCTGCCCGAGTTCGCGAGCAGACGCCCCGGGCCGTGGCGCTGGTAGTGATCGAGAATCTTGCCGGCGATTTCGTCCAGCGCCTGCTCCCACGAGAGCCGCTGCCATTTCCCTTCGCCGCGAGCACCGACGCGCTTCATCGGATAGCGGATGCGATCGCCGTCGTACATCGCCTCGGAGTTGATGACGCCCTTCTGGCAGCCGCGCGGATTGAAGTCCGGGACGCGGTCGTTGGTGCGCGGATAGCGGGCGAGCTGCTCCTCGCGCACGACGATGCCGTCCTTGACGTAGACCTGCCAGGCGCAGTTGCCGAAACAGTTGCTGCAATGCGTGGCCGTCGTGATCTTGTCCCAGGCCCATTCCTGACGGTACAGGTCTTCCCACGTGCGATACGGGTAGTCGATGAGCGGATCGGCCACGGCGACGAGCCGCGTGAGCGCGCCGGCCGGGCTCGCGATCGCGTAGCCGGTAGCGGAGATGCCGACCCACTGCAGGAATCGTCTGCGGCTCGGATTGTCCATGCGCGCTCCTCATCGACGCGAGGCGCGGCGAAACTGGCGCCTCGCGGCGATGATTGCGGGCCGCGACGGACGCCGGAATCGCGCGAATAGGGGATCGACACGCGTCTTTCGTGGGAGCGCGCCGTTCGCGCGTGACGCCGGCGCTTTGCGGCGCCGACCGTGAGCGACCGACGCGGGTGCCGATTGCGCCGAACATTTTCGCGGTATGTGGAATCGGTTGGCGTATGCGATCTACGGGGCGCCCGCGCGTTCCGGACGACAGGGAGGCGTAGGGCAATGGAGGGAACGCGATTCGAGGGAATGGGGAGTGACGTGGGGCTCTCCATAGATCGGAAACTGCCTATAAGGGGCCGATCGGAAAGATGGTGGGCCCGCTCGGACTCGAACCGAGGACCAAGGGATTATGAGTCCCCTGCTCTAACCGACTGAGCTACAGGCCCGTGCTGGGACGGGGAAGGGAAACCCCGGCGCGTCGTGTGATGCGCCGGGGGAAGGCACTTAGTCGAGGAAGGTGCGCAGGCGCTCGCTGCGCGAAGGATGACGCAGCTTGCGCAGCGCTTTCGCTTCTATCTGGCGGATGCGCTCGCGGGTGACGTCGAACTGCTTGCCGACTTCTTCCAGCGTGTGATCGGTATTCATGTCGATACCGAAGCGCATGCGCAGCACCTTCGCTTCGCGCGGGGTCAGGCCTTCCAGCACTTCGCGCGTCGCGCGGCACAGGCCTTCGAAGGTCGCGGAGTCCACCGGCGCCTGGATGTTGGTGTCCTCGATGAAGTCGCCGAGATGGGAATCCTCGTCGTCGCCGATCGGGGTTTCCATCGAGATCGGTTCCTTCGCGATCTTGAGCACCTTGCGGATCTTGTCCTCCGGCATCTCCATGCGCTGAGCCAGCTCTTCCGGCGTCGGCTCGCGGCCCTTCTCCTGCAGGATCTGACGCGAAATGCGGTTCAGCTTGTTGATCGTCTCGATCATGTGCACCGGGATGCGGATGGTGCGCGCCTGGTCGGCGATCGAGCGCGTGATCGCCTGGCGGATCCACCACGTCGCATAGGTCGAGAACTTGTAGCCGCGGCGGTATTCGAACTTGTCGACCGCCTTCATCAGGCCGATGTTGCCTTCCTGGATCAGATCGAGGAACAGCAGGCCGCGGTTCGTGTACTTCTTCGCGATCGAAATCACGAGACGCAGGTTCGCCTCGACCATCTCCTTTTTCGCGCGGCGGGCCTTGGCCTCGCCGATCGACATGCGACGATTGATGTCCTTGATCTCGGCGATCGTGACGCCCGCCTGCTCCTCGATCGCGGCGAGCCGGCTCTGCGCGGTCTCGATGTCGGCCATGCGTTCCTTGATCGCGGCGGCATGCGGCTTCTTCTGACGCACCAGCGTCTTCAGCCAGTCGGGCTTGGACTCGGCGTCGACGAACACGGCGAGGAAATCCTTGCGCGGCATCCGGCACTGCTTGACGCAGATGTCCATGATGATCTTTTCCTGCTGGCGGATCTCTTCGACGACGTTGCGCACCAGGCTCGCGAGCTGCTCGGACACGCGCGGGATCAGCTTGAACTCGAGGAACTTCTCCTGCAGCTCCTTGCGCGCCTGATCGGTCTTCGCGTGCGCGCGGCCGTTCTTCTTGGTCGCCGTCTGCACCTTCTTGAAGAGCTTGCGGTATTCATCGAAGCGCGCGCGGACTTCTTCCGGATCGAGCTGATTGGGAATCGGATCGCTGTTCTCCTCGCCGTTCGCTTCCTCGTCCTCGCCCGCCGCGGCCGGCTCGGCGATCTCGGCGATCTCCACGTCCTCGCGCAGCTCGGTCGTTTCTTCGTTGAAGTTGATGAAGCCGCTGATGAGATCGGTGATCTTGATTTCGCCGCGATCGGCGCGGTCGTATTCGGATAGGAACATCTCCGACACGGCCGGGAAATCGGCCAGTGCGGACAGCACCTGGTTCAGGCCGTCCTCGATGCGCTTGGCGATCTTGATTTCACCCTCGCGCGTCAGCAGGTCGACCGTGCCCATTTCGCGCATGTACATGCGCACGGGATCGGTGGTGCGGCCGAATTCGGTATCGACCGCGGCGATCGCGGCCGCGGCTTCCTCGGCGGCTTCCTCGTCGACGTCGGTCTCGGTCAGCAGCAACGCATCGATATCCGGCGCGGTCTCGTGCACCGTGATACCCATGTCGTTGATCATATTGATGATGTCTTCGATCTGTTCCGGATCGACGATGTCGTCGGGCAGGTGATCGTTGACCTCGTGATAGGTCAGAAAACCTTGTTCCTTGCCCTTCGCGATCAGCCGCTTCAGTTGCGACTGTTCGTCGTTGGTTTCCAGTTCTTCGAGGGGTTCCATCGTGTTCAAGTCACCTTTGGTCGGCCGTCGTAGGTTGGTCGGTCGTTGCCCGGTCCCTGTCGAAACGTACGGGTCTCGGCGAGGCCATCGCCTGCGCGAAGATGAAGCCGATCGCGGGCGACCGGGTGTCCCTGCGCTCGGCTTTAGAGTGTAGTTCAGCGTCGATGTTTCGCCAGACGCGGCGAATGACCGCGAATGATAGATCATCGAGGCCGTTTCCGGCAGCCCTGGGGCGCACGCGTAGCCCTATCGCCCGGCGCGGCCTCAATCTGCCGCGGACGGATCCGGGTCCGGCGCCGGCCGCCGATAACCGCTACGGCGCAGGGCCAGCTTGCGGGGATCGGGGGTCGTGAGCTTCTCGACCGTGGTGCTGAACTCACTTTCCCAGCGGCTCTCGTCGAGCACGAACTCGCGTGCGAGGAGCTCACCGAGCAGGGCCGCATGCGGCCCGTCGCGGAAACGTTCGAGCAGGGCACCAGCGTGTAAATCGGGGTCGTGCTCGAGGGTTTCAAGCAGCGTGACGAGCAGCGCGGCCTCGGGGCTGGCCGCGACGTCCAGTGCGGGCAGATCGCGGGCCAGCGCGGCCAGCGCGGGCTTGCGTACCAAGAGCTCGATGAGGCGAGTCTCGGGCCGCGCGACCTGCCGTCGCGGCCGCTGCGGCCGTCCCGGCCGGGCCTCGCGCGGCGCGCCCTCGGCGCGCGGCCGCAGCGCCTGCGGGGCGTCCGGCAGCCGTACGGTCGCGCCCGACAGGGCTTGCAGGTGCTGCGACAGTAGCTGCCGCAGCGGGCCCGGCGGGATTTTCGCGATCAGCGGGCGGGCGAGGGCGACGAGCTGGGCCTTGCCGTCGATCGTGCTCGGATCGGCCTTTGCCGCGAGCTCGTCGAATAGAAAGCTCGACAGCGTCGTCACGCTCTCTTTCGCGCCGAACACAGCCGGGCCCTGGGTGCGGACGAGGCTGTCCGGATCGTGGCCCTGCGGCAGGAACAGGAAGCCCGCGCGGCGGCCTTCCTTCAGCAGCGGCAGCACGGTCTCGAGCGCCCGCCACGCGGCGCGGCGGCCGGCATTGTCGCCGTCGAAGCAGAACACGATCTCCGGCACGTAGCGGTAGAGCTGCTCGATCTGCTCGCCGGTCGTCGCCGTGCCCAGCGTCGCGACGGCGTTGTCGACGCCGAACTGGGCGAGGGCGACGACGTCCATGTAGCCTTCGACGATCAGCACCTTGTCGGGCCGGCCGCGCTTGAGCACCTGATCGAGGCCGTAGAGCTCCTGGCGCTTGTGGAAAATCGGCGTTTCCGGCGAGTTCAGGTACTTCGGCTCGCCGGCATCGATGATGCGACCGCCGAAGGCGACGCAGCGGCCGCGGCGATCGCGGATCGGGAACATCACGCGGTCGCGGAAGCGATCGTAGAACTTGTCCTCGTCCTCCTTCTCGACGGTGAGGCCCGCCTCGACGAGCAGCTTGCGGCCGGCGGGATCGCTCGCGAGGGCGGTGCTCAGCGTGTCCCAGCCGGGCGGCGCATAGCCGATCCCGAAGCGCTTGGCGATCTCGCCGGTCAGGCCGCGGCCTTTCAGGTAGTCGACGGCGCGCGCGCGGGCGGGATGTTCGCGCAGCATCCGCGCATAGAACTGCTGTGCTTCTTCCATCACCCGGTAGAGGCCGCTGTAATCCGCGGCCGGCGCACCGGCCGCGCCGCCGGCCTCGTACTGCACCTCGAGTCCGAGCATGCCCGCCAGCTCCTCGACCGCCTCGACGAAGGCGAAGCCCTCGTGGTTCATCAGGAAGCCGATCGCCGAGCCGTGCGCGCCGCAGCCGAAGCAGTGATAGAACTGCTTGTCGGGGCTGACGGTGAAGGACGGCGTCTTCTCGTGATGGAAGGGGCAAAGGCCTTGAAAATCCCGCCCGGCTCGCTTCAAGGGCACGGCGCGCTCGACGATCTCGACGATGTTCGCCCGTGCGAGCAGCTCATCGATGAAGGACTTCGCGATCTTGCCGGCCACGCTGTTGTTCCGGAGTTGGGAAGGCGAGGAGTTGGCGCCACGCGCGCGGCGTGGGCTCAGAGGCGCTAGCCTACAAGAAGGCGGGGAGCACGGCGCAGCGGGCGCGCCGGCCGGCGAGAATTCAGCCGCCGAGGCGGGCTTTCACCTGGGCGCTGACGGCGCCGAGATCGGCGCGACCGGTGAGCGCGGGCCGCAGTTCCGCCATCACCTTGCCCATGTCCTTGATGCTGGCGGCGCCGAGCTTCGCGATCGCGGCGGTGACGAGCTCATCGATTTCAGCCGCGCTCAGCGGCGCCGGCAGATAGCTCTCGACGAGGGCGAGTTCCTCCCGCTCCTTGGCGGCGAGATCCTCGCGCTGCGCGCTCTCGAACTGGCCGATCGACTCGCGACGCTGGTTCGCGAGCTTAGTGAGGATGGCGATGACGGCGGCGTCGTCGAGCTCCTTGCGCGTGTCGATTTCCTGCTGCTTGACCGCGGCGAGGACGAAGCGCAGCGTGCCGAGGCGCGACTTGTCGCCCGCCTTCATCGCGGTCTTGACGTCTTCCGACAGGCGATCTTTGAGAGCGGACGGCATTGCTGACGGGCTTGCGGACGCCGCTCGAGCCGGCGCCGCGCGGATCTCTAGTACGGGCGAGTACGGCGCGCCATCTGGCGGGCGGCCTTCTTCTGCCAGCGCTTCACCGCGGCCGCGGCCTTGCGCTTACGTTCCTGCGTCGGCTTCTCGTAATATTCGCGCTTGTGGACCTCGGCCAGCACACCCGCTTTTTCGCAGGCGCGCTTGAAGCGGCGCATGGCAACGTCGAAGGGCTCGTTTTCGCGGACTCGCACTGAAGGCATAGGCTGGGCGTCTCGTTAGGGTTGGGCGACCGCCGGACGGCGAACCGCGTCAAGCTGCGAATCGTAACGACCCGCCCCCGTTCTTGTCCACCACCGAATCGCCTGCCGGCGACCTTACCACCCCTGCGCGGAATCCTCGGCCCATGCGTGTGCTCGGCATCGAAACCTCCTGCGACGAAACAGGTGTCGCCGTCTATGCCGGCGACCGCGGCCTGCTCGCGCATGCGCTCTACAGCCAGGTCGACATGCACCGCGTGCACGGCGGCGTCGTGCCCGAGCTCGCCTCGCGCGATCACGTGCGCCGCGTGCTGCCGCTGGTGTCCGAGGTGCTCGCCGCCGCGGATCTCGAGCTCGCCGATCTGGACGGCATCGCCTATACCGCCGGGCCCGGCCTGATCGGCGCGCTGCTGGTCGGCGCCGGCGTCGCCCAGGGCCTCGCCTGCGGACTGGGCTTGCCGGTGGTCGGCGTGCACCACATGGAGGCGCATCTGCTCGCGCCGCTGCTCGAGCCGGACCCGCCGGATTTCCCGTTCCTGGCCCTGCTCGTCTCCGGCGGGCACAGCCTGCTCGTCGACGTCGCCGGCCTCGGCCGCTACACGCTGCTCGGGGAATCGCTGGACGACGCGGCCGGCGAAGCCTTCGACAAGGCGGCGAAACTGCTGGGGCTCGGCTATCCGGGCGGGCCCGCGATCGAGCGCCTTGCCCGTGACGGCCGCGCGGATCGCTTCCGCTTCCCGCGCCCGATGACGGATCGGCCCGGCCTCGATTTCAGCTTCAGCGGGCTCAAGACCTACACCGCGACCACGGTCCGCGCGCACGCCGAGGACCCTAGCGCCCCGGCCGACATCGCCCGCGCCTTCTCCGACGCGGTCGTCAACACTTTCGTCATCAAATGCCGCCGCGCGCTGCGACTGAGCGCTCGACGCACGCTCGTCGTTGCCGGCGGCGTCAGCGCGAACCGCATGCTGCGCGCGGCGCTGGACGTGCTGGGCGCCGAGCTCGGCGTGACGGTGCGCTATCCCGCGCTCGAGTTCTGCACCGACAACGGCGCAATGATCGCCTATGCCGGCTACCTCCGCCTCGCGGCGGGCGAGCGCGCGAGCGAGGCCTTCGCGGTGCGGCCGCGGTGGTCTTTGTCGGAGCTTGTGCCTCCGTAAGGGGGCTTTTTGCCACAGAGAACACCGAGAACACAGAGGAAGAATGAGATTGGGGCGGTGCCCGCCGACGCGGCGGCGCCATGGCTAGGCTCGGGAGATCGACGCCGACGACGCGAGTTGCCGCTTCAGTTCACTCGCCCCCGATCTCTCTCTTCCTCTGTGTTCTCGGTGTTCTCTGTGGCAAAAAAAACCGCAACCCAGGCACAAGCTTCAAGTTTTTTTCCGCCCGATCCGGCTCTCGGTACCGGCGCGCAGGCGCGCGATGTTGTCGCGGTGGCGGTGGAAGACGGCGAGGGCCATGACGAGGAGGACGAAGACCATCGGCGCCGGCATGCCGCCGGCGAGGGCGGCGAAGGGCGTCACGGCGGTCGCGACCAGCGCGGCGAGCGAGGAATAGCGGGTGATGGAGGCGGTGGCGAGCCAGGCCGCGCAGAACGCGAGGCCCAGCCAGGGCGAGAAGCCGAACAGCACGCCGATGTAGGTCGCGACCCCTTTGCCGCCGCGAAAGTCGAAGAAGATCGGAAACAGGTGGCCGAGGAAGGCGCCGAGCCCCGTCAGCGCGACGACCAGCGGCGAGAAACCCCAGGCCTGCGCGAGCGCGACGGGCAGGAGGCCTTTCGCGACGTCGCCGGCGAGCGTCGCCGCGGCGGGTCCGCGGCCGTGGGCGCGCAGCACATTGGTCGCGCCCGGATTGCCGGAGCCCGTGGTGCGCGGATCGGCCTTGCCGAGCACGCGACAGACGAGGATCGCGGAGGATACGGAGCCGAGCAGATAGCCGGCGGCGGCGAACAGCAGTGCGAGGATCATCGCCGTATTGGAATCGATGCGATCGGTCGGATCAAGAAACGGGCGGCGGCGGCCCCCCCAACGCGGCCGCGTGCGAACGATTGCACGTATACTGCGGCGTCAATCATGGCATTGGTTCGCGAGAGGCCGCAGCGCCGGTGACGAAGAAGGGCTCGGACATTGTCCCGCACGCGCGCCCGGCGCACGCAATGGACACCGTGTTCCTGCACGGGCTCGAAGTCGACTGCGTGATCGGGATCTGGGACTGGGAGCGCCAGTTCGCGCAGACGCTGGAGATCGACGTCGATCTCGGCACGGACATTCGCAAGGCCGCGCAGAGCGACTCGATCGACGACACCGTCGACTACAAGGCCGTCACCAAGCGCATCATGCAGCTCGCCGAGACCGGCGGCTTCCTGCTCGTCGAGGCGCTCGCCGAAGCGATCGCGCAGGCCGTGCTGACCGAATTCGACGTGCACTGGACGCGCATCCGCATCAACAAGAAATCGGCCGTGCGCCAAGTGCGCGAAGTCGGTGTGCTCATCGAACGCGCACGCCGCGTCGCATGAGCCGCGCCTGGATCAGCCTCGGCAGCAACATCGCGCCCGAGCGCCACGTCGGCGCGGCGCTCGAGCTCCTCGCCGCGGACTTCGGCACGCTCATCTGCTCGCCCGTCTACCGCACGCCCGCGGTCGGCTTCGCGGGCGAGGATTTTCTCAACATGGTCGTCGGCATCGATACCGAGCTGCCGCCGCAGGCGCTCGCGCAGCGCCTGCGCGAAATCGAAGAGCGCTGCGGCCGCGTGCGCGGCGAAGCGCGATTTTCCGCGCGTACGCTAGATCTCGATCTGCTGAGCTACGACGATCGCGTACTGGACGCCGACGGGCTCGTGCTGCCGCGGCCGGAGATCCTGGAGCAGGCTTTCGTGCTGGGTCCGCTGGCGGACGTCGCACCGAACGAGCTGCACCCGCTGCGCCGCCAGACGTATGCCACGCTGTGGCGCGCGATGAAGGCGCCGCCGCTGACGCCGGTCGCGCTGCCGGCGCTGGCCGCGCTGAAACGGGCCGGCCGCGTGCGCTGAAACGACGCCGAGAACGAAAAGGGGGAAAGGGTGCGAAAGATCTGTCTGCTGCTGCTCGCAGGATGGCTGCTGGCGGGCTGCGCGATGGTGAAAGGGCCGGGCGCCGAGCGGCGCGACAAGGCCTTCACCGCGGCCACCGACACCTATCGCAAGCTCATCCGCTGGGGCTACTTCGAGGAGGCCGCGCAATATCTGAAGGGCAAGGACGCGCCGCTGCCGCCGCCCGATTTCGCGGCCTACCGCCGCTTCAAGGTGACGGGCTACGACGTCGGCGAAGAAATGGAGAGCAACGACGGCAACGAAGCGCGCGTGCAAGCGCAAATCGAATACTACGAGATCGACTCCCATGTCGCGGGCGCCGTGCGCGACATCCAATACTGGTGGTACGACGAGGACGCGGCGCGCTGGTACCTCGGCTCGCCGATGCCGAGCTTCACCGTCGGCCCACAGGTGCGGGTGATCGAGCGCTGATCACCTTCAATCATGAAAGAGACATAGTTCTTCCAACGTGAACGGCGGTGTCGTAGCCCGGGTGGAGCGCGCAGCGCGGAACCCGGGATCGGCGCCCGCCGACGTCTCCTGCATTCGAGAAGACCCGGCGCGGTGCGCGCCGAGCAGAGCCGGCCCTTGCGTATTGGGCATGCCGGATCCCGGGTTCCGCTACGCTGCATCCGGGCTACGAAAACGGGGGTGTGCTCTTTCTTCTCCGTGTTCTCCGTGGCTGGATTCATTCAGCGCACGAGCTGGCACAAAAGCCCGGAGCCGCTTCTCAGTCGTTGAGACTGCGGCCGCCGTCGACGGCGAGGATCTGGCCGGTGACGAAGCCGGCGCCGAGGAGATAGGCGACGGCGTCGGCGATGTCCGCGGCTACGCCGCAGCGGGCGAGCGGCGTGCGTTCAATCAGCGCCTGTTTATCGGCGGGCGCGGCGCCGGCCGGCCATAGAATGGCGCCGGGGGCGACGGCGTTGACGCGCACCGCCGGGGCGAGCTCGCGCGCCAGCACGCGCGTCAATCCCGCGAGCCCCGCCTTGGAGACGCAGTAGACCGCGAAGCCCGTTTTCGGGCGGTCCGCATAGATGTCGGTGAGATTGACGATCGCGCCGCCGTGCGCTGCGAGCGCGCCGGCTGCGGCCTGTGCGAGCAAGAAAGGTGCGCGGAGATTCACGTCCAGCGTCTGCTGCCAGGCCGCCAAATCGACCTCCGCGAGCGGCACGGACTCGAATACCGCCGCGTTGTTGACCAGCGCATCGAGGCGGCCCCAGCGCGAGCAGGCGGCGGCGACGAGGCGGGCGGCGGCCGCGGCGTCGGCGAGATCGGCCTGCACGACGCAGGCCGAGTCCGCGCGCGCCGCCTCCAAGTGCGCGGCGAGCGCGTCCGCCTCTGCCGTGGAGTGCTGGCAATGGACCACGACGCGCCAACCGTCCGCGTGCAGGCGGTGCGTAATCGCGGCGCCCAGTCTGCGCGCGCCGCCGGTGACGAGAGCGACTTTGTCCATCGATAACGTACGATACGCCGCGGCGACGCGATCGCCGCCGCGTGAAGGATTGCCATGGAATCCCGCCCGAGCTTACCCGAACCGGATGCCGACGAGTTAGCGCACGTCGCCGCGGTCCGCGCGCGCATCATCGCAGCGATCGACGAGGCCGGCGGCCGCCTGTCCTTCGAGCGCTACATGGATCTCGCGCTGTACGCGCCGGGTCTCGGCTACTACCTCGCCGGTGCGCGCAGCTTCGGTCGCGACGGGGATTTCATCACCGCACCCGAGCTTTCGCCGCTGTTCGGCGCGACGCTCGCGCGGCAGTGCGCGGAAGTGCTCGAACGCACCGGCGGTTCGATACTCGAATTCGGCGGCGGCAGCGGCCGGCTCGCGGCGGCCCTGCTCGCCGAGCTCGCCGCGCGCGATGCACTGCCGGAATCCTACTGCATCCTCGAGCTGAGTCCGGCGCTGCGCGCCCGGCAGCGCGAGACGATCGCGGCCGCTGCGCCCGACGCGCTGGCGCGGGTGCGCTGGCTGACGGACGCGCCCGTCGCGCCGCTCGACGGCGTCGTCGTCGCCAACGAGGTGCTCGACGCGCTGCCGGTGCGGCTCTTCGCGCGCGCGCAGGGGGCGGACTTCGAACGCGGCGTGACGCATGAAGCCTCGGGTGCGCTGGCATGGACGCGCTGGCCCGCGGACGCGGCTTTGTCCGCCGCGATTGCGCAGTGTTTCGCGCCGTCGCCGCCGCCGGCCGACTACGTCTCCGAAGTCAATCTGCGCCTGCGCCTGTGGCTCGCCGATCTGCCGCGCTTCCTTCGCCGCGGCGTCGTGTTGCTCATCGACTACGGCGACACGCGCCGTGAGCGCTACCATCCGCACAACGACGGCGGCAGCCTGCGCTGCTATTTCCGCCATCGCGTGCTCGACGATCCCTTGCGGCATCCCGGTCTGCAGGACATCACGGCCTCGGTGGACTTCACGCGCGTCGCCGAGGAGGCCGGCGACGCCGGCTTCGCGGTGCTCGGCTATGCGACGCAGGCGAGCTTCCTGCTCGCCTGCGGCATCGAGGACTGCCTGCAGGCACGGCTGGCCGCGCCGGCCGAGCACGCGCGGCTCGCGCTCGAGGCCCGCATCCTGCTCTTGCCGCAGGAGATGGGCACGCGCTGCAAGGTGCTCGCGCTGGGCCGCGACTATGCCGAGCCGCTGCGCGGCTTCCGGCTGCGCGACGAGCGCCATCGCCTGTGAAGGAAGGGCGGCGGGCGCGTCTGGAGCGATTTCCTGGGAGCGGCGTGGCCGCACGAGGACCGCCGTGCCGAGGAAAATGAAGCGAGCGCCCCGATCGGCCGCTAACCGGCCATTACCGTGTCGGGTAGGAAAGCCACCATGACATCGTCATCCGGTCCCGGGCCGGCGCAGCAGGTCATCATGTTCGCGGACATCGTCGGCAGCACTGCGCTGTACGAGGAAATCGGCGACGAGGCCGCCCGCGAGCTGACCGCGCGCTGCATGGCGCGCATGAGCGAGATAGTGCGGGCGCACCGCGGGCGCGTCGCGGCCGAGCTCGGCGACGAGATCATGGGCTTTCTCGCCGAGCCCGCCGAGGCCGCCGCCGCGGCCTGCGAGCTGCATGCGATGGTCGCCGAAGCCTTTGCGGGCAACGACGGCGGACCCGCGCTCAAGCTGCGCATCGGTATGCACTACGGCAGCGTCGTCGGCGAGACCGAAGACTTGATGAGCGAGACGGCGAAGATCGCGCACTGGGCCGCGCGCAACGCGAAGGCGGAGCAGACGCTCGCGACGGTGCCCCTGATCGACGCGCTGCCGCGCATCTATCGCGCAGTCTCGCGCTACGTCGACGACGAGACCTGGAACTTCGTGTCCTACGAGCACGTCGCGCTGTACGAGATCATCTGGGACGTCGAAGCCGTCACCGCCGCCTCGGTCGACCAAGGCCGGCCCGATCATCAGCGCTACGAGCTCGTCAGTTTCGCCGTCGGCGGGGACACCATCGTGGTCAACGCCGAGCGCCCCGTGATCTCGATCGGCCGCGGCACGCAGAACGATCTGACGGTCAAAAACGATCTCGTCTCGCGCCAGCACTTCACCGCGCAGTTCAGTCGCGGCCGCTGCACGATCACCGACAAGAGCACCAACGGCACCTTCGTCGCGCCCGCCGGCGGCGGCCGCCACGAAGTCCGCCGCGACACCTTTCCCCTGAACGGCAGCGGCGTCATCATCCTCGGCTCCCCGCTGCAAGACGGCGACGTGGTGGCGATTCAGTACGTCTGCAAGTGAGGCTCCCCGAGAACCCGGGGCCAGCCTGGCGCCTGGAATCGCCACCGAGAACACCGAGAACACAGAGGGAAGGGTGGCTCGTCAGCAGGTCACGCTCATCGCGTACTCATACGTCCGAGTCAGGGACGTCGAATCGGTGAGAGAAGTTCTTCTCTCATCTGCCCTCGGTGTTCTCTGTGTTCTCGGTGGCCCTCTTGGAATATCCGGAAGAAAACCATCAAACCCCGGCGCTCTTCAAAGCCGCGATGCGCGCGTCGCGCAGGAGGCTTTTGATCTCGGGGCCCGGGCCGTGGGCGGCGACCAGGGGGGCGACGTCGACGGCGCGGGCGATGTCGAAGGCGCGGCGCAGGCGCGCGGCTTGAGGATAGTCGCGATTCTCCAAACCGGCGCGGCCGCGGGCGTCGATCTCGCAGGCGAGCAGGATGTCGGCCAAGCGCTCGGGGCGGCGGAAGGCGTCCATACGTTCGAGCAGATCGACGAGCGTCGACTGCCGCAGCTCCAGTCCGCGATGCACATTGGTGTGCTCTCGCGCGACGACGACGGCGAGCTCGCGCAGGGCCTGCGGTACGCGCAGGCGATCGCACAGCGCGTTGAGCAGGCGCACCGAGCGATCCTCATGGCCGATGTGTCCGGGCAGCAGCGCTGGCGGCGTCGTGCCCTTGCCGAGATCGTGCATCAGTACTGCGAAGCGTACGCGCGTGGAGGCGCCCAGCCGGACGGCCTGCGTGAGACACAGCAGGAGATGCACGCCGCAGTCGATTTCCGGATGATGCTGCGCCGGCTGGGGCACGCCGAACAGCGCGTCGACTTCCGGCAGCACCGCGGCCAGCGCGCCGCAGTCGCGCAGTACCTCGAAGAAGCGCGCCGGGTAGGGCTCGCCGAGCGCGCGCTCGAGCTCGCGCCACACGCGCTCCGGCGTCAGGGTCGCGAGCTCGCCGCTCGCGGTGATTTCGCGCATCAACGCCAGGGTCTCGGGCGCGACGGTGAAGTTGAGGCGGGCGGCGAAGCGCGCGACGCGCAGCGTGCGCAGCGGGTCTTCGACGAAGGCGGCGGTCACATGGCGCAGCACGCGCGCGGCGAGATCGCGCTGTCCGCCGTAGGGATCGATGAGCCGACCCTCGGCGTCTTCGGCCATCGCGTTGATCGTCAGATCGCGACGCGCGAGATCCTCCTCCAGCGTCACGCTGCGCGCCGCGTCCACGGCAAAGCCCGTATAGCCGCGGCCCTGCTTGCGCTCGGTGCGCGCGAGCGCGTACTCCTCCTGCGTCGTCGGGTGCAAGAAGACCGGGAAGTCCTTGCCGACGCGCCGGTAGCCGAGCGCGAGCATTTCTTCTTCGCTGGCGCCGACCACGACCCAATCGCAATCGACGGTCGGCAAGCCGAGCAGCCGATCGCGCACGGCGCCGCCGACGCGGTAGATCTGCATCGCGCGATCAGCGGCCCGCTTGCCGCCGCAGGCGATCGTAGCGCTGGCGCTCGCCGCCACCGCCGCCCAGGCAGCGCGCGATCATGCCGTCGACCGCGACCGGCACGATGCCGAGCCGTTCGAGGCCGTTTTCGCCGGTGACCACGCTGTCCTCGCTCGCCGAGCGGAAGTTGTCGCGCGAGAAGGGCTTGCCCGGCAGGTGCTCGCAGATCTCGGCCTGCAGGCGCGAAGCCGTGAGCCCGAGCGGCAGTACGAGGCGCTTGCGGTTCAGCGTCGCGAGCAGCTTGTCGACGATTTCGGCGAGCGTCATCACCGCCGGGCCACCGAGATCGTAGGACTGGCCGATGCAGCGCCGATCTTCGAGCGCGCGCACGAAGGCCTCGGCGACGTCGCCGACATAGACCGGCTGAAAGCGCGTATGGCCGCAGGCGAGGGGCAGCACCGGCGTATAGCGCGTCAACGCCTCGAAGCGGTTGAACAGGCCGTCGCCCGGGCCGAACACGACCGAGGGCCGGAAGATCGTCCATTCGAGCGCGGAACCGCGCACTAGCATCTCGGCTTCGCCTTTGGTGCGCTGGTAGTGGCTGACGGCGACCGGCGCCGCGTTCAAGGCGCTCATGTGCAGATAGCGCGAGATGCCGGCCGCGGCGCAGGCCTCCAGCGCGCCGCGCGTGAGCTCGACGTGCACACGGCGGTAGCCCTCGCCGCTGTCGCCCTTCTCGTTGAGGATGCCGACGAGATTCACCACCGCGTCGCAGCCCGCGATCGCCGCGGTGAGCGCGGCCGTATCGTAGGGATTGCATTCGACGCAGCGCACCGTCGGCAGCGCCCACACGCTGCGCGAATGTTCGCGCGCACGCGTCAGGATCACCGGGACGTGGCCCGCGCGCGTCAAATGTTCGGCGAGCACGCTGCCGATGAAGCCGCTGCCGCCGAGCACGGCGACGCTACGCGAGGATCCGTTCATGGTCTTTCTGCCGTTGCGGTCATTCGTTGCACGCTGCAGCTACCGTTGGCACCGTCCGGCGTGAGATCCGCGAGCCGGGTCGACAGTGGCGTCAGACGTTCGCCCATGCGATGTTCGTAGACCGCAGCATAGAACAATGCGCGCCGCACGTAGCCTTCGGTCTCGACGAAAGGAATCAATTCGACCCACACGTCGGCCGGTACGCAGCCGGATTTCGGCAGCCACGACTTTACCCGGCCCGGCCCCGCGTTGTAGGCGGCGGCGGCGAGCGGAAAACTGCCGCCGAACTGGCGCAGCACGCGCCGGAGATATTCCGAGCCGAGCTGGATGTTCTTCCCGGGCATGAGCAGCTCGGATTCACTCTTCCACGGCAGGCCGAGATGCCGCGCGGTTTCCTCGCCCGTCGTCGGCAGCATCTGCATCAGCCCCAGCGCGCCCGCGCTCGAGCGCGCATCGACGACGAAGGCGCTCTCGCCGCGGATGATGCTGTAGACCAGTGCCGGCGGCAGGCCGCGGCGCTGGGCGGCGCTGCGCACGTCGCGCTCGAACAGCAGCGGAAAGCGCAGCTCGAGATCGTCGTAGGACTGCACCGCGCCCAGCGCGACGATCGCGCGATCGTGCCAGCCCCACTCGTGCGCGAGACGCGCGGCGATCTCGACGTCGCGCCTGGGCAGATGCGTGATGAGCCACTGCCATTCCTGGTTCGCCTGCTGTCTCAAGCCCAGCCGGTAGAATTCGCGGGCGCGCAAAAGGCCGGGATTCACCGCGAGACGCGCGCGATCGGCGGCATCGGCCGCGACCGCGCGATGATTCAACGTGTAATCGACGCCCAGCCTGTCGCTGGCGAGGAAGCCGTAGTAGTCGCGTTCGCCGGCGACGGCGCGATAGGCCTCCATTGCCGCCGCCTCCTCGCCCAGCGCCTCGATGGCGCGGGCGTGCCAGTAGCGCCAGCGCAAGGCATTGGACGGCGTCGCCGCGGGCGCGGCGGTCCAGTCGGCGAGCCGGTGCCAGTCGCGGGCGAGCAGCGCCTCGCGGATCCGCGCCCGCTCGACGATGGCATCGAGCCCGCTGGCCGGCACGTTCGCGAGCATCGCGCGCCGTTCGGGGTGCTGGCGATTGGTCGCGCCCAGCGCGATTGCACGCAGAATGACGGCCGCTTCCTGCTCGGCGTAGGTGTGACGCAGGCGGGCCGCGCGCCACAGCGCCTGCGCGCGCCCGGCATCGCTGCCCGCGAGATCCACCAGCGCGACGCCGATCAGCGCGCGCGTGCGCGGCGTCGCGCGTTGCAGCGCCGGCTGGGCAAGGAAGCTCGCCGGCGTGAGCTTGACGGACTTCAGCACCGCGTCGAGATCCTTCAAAGGCAAGCCGGCGAAGCGCCGCAACAAGAAACCGGCGAGCTTCGTGCGCTGCTGGCCGAGCGCGAGCCAGGCGCGCTTCAGCGCCAGCGACTCGTCGAGCGCGCCGATCCGGCGCAGGTGTTCGAAGGGCTCGTCGCAGGCGTCGATCTGCGAATTGCCGACCAGCCACAGCTTCTCGACGTCCGGCGTCACGGCGTTCAGGCGGCCGGTCTCGAGTCGCGCCCGCAGTTGCAGGCAGCCGAGGATGGCGTTGTCGGTCGGCGCGGCGTAGCGCACGAGCAGCGCCCACTGATGGAGCTGGCCGAGCTGGCGCAGCCACTCGCCGCGCAGGCGTTCACCGAGGTAGGTGCTGCCTTCGCGCTTCAAGAAATCTTCGATCTGCGCGACCGGCAGCGACGCGAGCCGACTGCGCAAGCGTAGGTATTCGAGGTAGGGATAGAGCGGATAGTGCTCGAGTCCGTGCGCGAGCGCCTGCGCATCGCGTCCGGCGAGCGCGGCATCGTAGGCCGTGCGGAAGCGCGCGCGTTCGGCGACGGGCTCGGCCGCGCGCGCAGTGGCGAAGCCAGCCAGCAGCAGGACGAACAGTGTGCGAAACTTCATGGCGTGAGCCCGCATTGTGGCCACAGCCAGAAGCTCGTGCAATGACCCCGCGCCGCGATCGCAGTCGATACGCGAACGCGGGCGAAGGAGACCGTCGATGACCGCAGCCGAACGGGCGGATGCGGACGCCGCCGCCGTCGCGGCCGCGATCCGAACGCGCCGCACGATCCACGATTTCACGGCGCGCCTGCCGCCGCGCGCGCTCGTGCTCGACGCGCTGGACGCGGCGCGCTGGGCGCCGAATCACCATCGCAGCGAACCCTGGCGTTTCACGCTGCTGGGGCCGCAGGCGATTGCACGCGTGATCGATCTCAACACCGAGCTCGTGCGCGCGAAGAACGGTGATGCCGCGGCGGAGCGCAAACGCGAGCGCTGGGCAGCGGTGCCGGGCTGGCTGGTCGTCACTTGCGTGCGCAGCGAGGACGCCGTGCGCGAGCGCGAGGACTATGCCGCCTGCTGCTGTGCCGTGCAGAATTTTGCGCTCGTGCTGTGGGCCGCCGGTGTCGGCAGCAAGTGGTCGACCGGCAAAGTCACGCGCGATCCGCGCTTCCTGGCCGCGATCGGCGCCGACGCACAGCACGAATTCTGCGTCGGCCTCGTGTGGTACGGCTATGCGGCCGAGGTGCCCGCGCAGTCGCGGCGGCCGCTCGCGGAGGTGCTGCGCGATGTCGGCTGAGGCGTTCCGCGTGCATCAGGCGAGCTTCGCGATCACCACGCGTGGGCGCGGCACACAGGACATCACGCGCGAGGTGCAGGCCGTGGTGCGCGACAGCGGGATCGCGACCGGGCTCTGCCACGTCTTCCTGCGCCACACCAGCGCCGGCCTCGTGATCACGGAGAACGCCGATCCGCGTGTGCGCGAAGATCTGGAGCGCTTCATGGCGCGCATCGCGCCGGACGGCGATCCGCTGTGGCATCACGACGACGAAGGGCCGGACGACATGCCGGCTCACATCCGCAGCGTGGTCGGCGACGTCGCGCTGACCGTTCCCGTCGGCGAGGGGCGCTGCGCGCTGGGCACTTGGCAAGGGCTCTATCTCTGGGAACATCGTCGCCACGGTCACCGGCGCGAGATCGTCGTGACCGTGCAGGGTATACCGCGCGCCTGATCGCGGCGCGCCACGGAGGACGCACATGGCCAGAGCAACGTGGAAGGGCGCCGTCATCGCCGAGTCGGACGTGACGCGCGTCGTCGAGGGCAATCATTATTTCCCGCCGTCGGCGCTGAATCGCCAATACCTGCGGCCCAGCGAAACGCACACGGTCTGCGGCTGGAAGGGCACGGCAAGCTATTACGACGTGGTCGTCGACGGCGAGGTCAATCGCGACGCGTGCTGGTACTACCCCGAATGCAAGCCGGCGGCGAAAGAGATCGAAGGCTACGTCGCGTTCTGGCGCGGCGTCGAAGTGCTCGCCTGAGCACGGAATCGCACGGGGCGTAGCGCCGTGGGCTGCTGTGAAAAAGGGCGCCCCCGTTTTCGTAGCCCGGGTGCAGCGTAGCGGAACCCGGGATCCGGCATGCCCGATATGCAAGGACTTTCGACCCTGCTCGGCGCGCACCGCGCGAGGTCTTCTCGAATGCATGAGAGGACGGCGGGCGCCGATCCCGGGTTCCGCTACGCTGCACCCGGGCTACGAAAATCAAAGCGGCGGCTCAGGACTTCGCGCCCAGCGTCTGGGCACGCGCCGCCGCCGTGGCGCCGTCCTTCGCATCGTAGGCGCATTCGAGCTCGGGCCAGCCCTGCGCATGGCGCAGCACCAGCGCCGCCAGCATGTCGAGATGATCTCCGCGCGCGTTGAGCGCAGGGATGTAACGCAGAGCTTCACCGCCGCGGGCGACGAAGGCTTCGGCGTTCTGCACGGCGATCTCTTCCAAGGTCTCGAGGCAATCGGCGGCGAAGCCGGGACATACCACGTCGACGGTGCGCAGGCCCTCGCGCGCGAGGGTTTGGAGCGTGCGATCGGTATAGGGCTCGAGCCAGGCCTCACGACCGAAGCGCGATTGAAAGCTCAGCAGCCACCCGTCGCGGTCTAGCCCCAGCGCTGCGGCGAGCAGGCGGCCCGTTGCCTGGCACTGGCAGTAGTAGGGATCGCCGGCGAGGAAGTAGGCGCGCGGGATGCCGTGAAAAGACATCAGCAGCTTCTCGCCGCGGCCGTGCGCGGCCCAGTGTTCGCGCACCGACGCGGCGAGCGCGGCGATGTAGTCGGGCTCGGCGTGATAATCGTTGATCGTGCGCAGCGCGGGCATCCAGCGCCACCGCTGCAATTCCCGGTACACCGCATCGAGCACGCTCGCCGTGGACGGCGCCGAATACTGCGGATACAGCGGCAGGACGAGCAGCCGGCGCACATTCGCCTGCGCGAGCGCGCGCATCGCGCTCGCGATCGATGGCGCGCCGTAGCGCATGCCGAGGGCGACGACACAGCCGCCCGGCACGCGGGCCGCGAGCCTCGTCGCGAGCCCTTCGCGCTGGGCCGTCGCCTGCAGCAGCAGCGGCGAGCCCGCGTCGGTCCAGATTTTCTGATAGGCGCGCGCCGAGCGCCGCGGCCGGACGTTCAAAATGATCCCGTGCAGCAGCGGCAGCCACAGCCAGCGCGGCAGTTCGACCACGCGCGGATCGGACAGGAACTCCGCGAGATAGCGGCGCACGGCGGCGGTCGTCGGCGCCGCGGGCGTGCCCAGGTTGCAGACGACGACACCGAGCGGCGTCGCGGCGCCGTGCCTGAAGTCGCTCGTGCCGAAATAGGCGCTCATGGCCGGTCGATTCTCCGCGTCCATCGTCGCGGCGTCCCCGGCGGGTCGACGCGCCTGCTGTATAGTTAAGGGAGCTCTGCAACAGCAGCGCTTCCCGAAGTAGAAATCTTAACAGGCGGCATACGCATGCTGGTCAAACGCGCGGCGGACTGCGTGCCCTTCGTCGCCATCGATGGTTGCGCGCTGCGCGAACTGCTACATCCGGCGCACGGCGATTGCACGCTGCCGTATTCGCTCGCGATCGCGGAGGTCGCCGTCGGCGGCAAGACGCACCCGCACCGGCTCGATCGCGACGAGGTCTATCTGATCCTGCAGGGTGATGCGCGCCTGCACGTCGACGCCGAAA
The DNA here is from genome assembly GCA_035325705.1 of Gammaproteobacteria bacterium. Lineage (GTDB taxonomy): Bacteria > Pseudomonadota > Gammaproteobacteria. The sequence goes on along the minus strand of DAOKZI010000010.1, from coordinate 19,029 downwards.
CGGCGCTGGTCGCCGCCGGCGCCGCCGCACTGATCCCCGCGCACGGCGTGCAGTGGATCGAAAACCTCGGCTCTGAGACGCTGCGCTTCGCGGCGATCGTCAGTCCGCCGTGGACCGCGGCCGGCGACACGCGCGTCGGCTGAGCGCTCACACTCGGCGCAGGAGATTCGCCACCGGCTCGCGCAGGGCGCGCAGGATCGCGTACACGCCGACGCCGACGATGCCGCCCACGCCGAGGGCGATTCCCGCGATGAAGAGCATGGGATCGAAACCGTAGTCCACGCGCATCACCCGCGTCGCGATCAGCCAGCCGGTGCCCCAGGCGCCGGCCGCGCCGACGAGGCCGGCGCAGACGCCGAGCACCGTGAACTCGACGGCGATGGCCTGCGCGACGGTGCGCCGCGACGCTCCCAGCGTCTTCATGATCGTCGCGTCGTAGAGACGCTCGGCCTGCGTCGCCTGCAGCGCGGCGAAGAGCACGACGAGACCGGCGGCGAGCGTGAATATGAACACGAACTCCACGGCGCCGGTCGCGCGCGTCATGATCGAGCGCACCTGGCCGAACAGCGCGCCGACGTCGATCACCGTGACGCTGGGGAAACGCGCGACGAGCTCGGGAAGCAGCGTCGCATCGCCCGGCGGCAGGCGGAAGCTCGTGATATAGGTCGCCGGCTGATCGGCCAGCAGGCCGGGCGGCGCGAGCACGAAGAAGTTCGCCTGCATCGTGTCCCAGTCGACTTCGCGCAGGCTGGTCACGCGCGCTTCGACTTCACGATCGGCGATCCCGAAGCGCAGCGTGTCGCCGAGGCGGATGCCCAGCGTCTGCGCGATCTCGGTCTCGACCGAGAACTGCGGGGCGGCCTCGCCTGCCCAGAAGCGACCCGCGACGATGCGGTTGTCGGCCTTGAGCGCCGTTGCCGTCGACAGATTGAACTCGCGATCGGCGAGCCGGCGCGCGCGCGGATCCGGATACGTATCGGGATCGATTGGCTTGCCCGCGATGGCGAGCAGGCGGCCGCGGTACATCGGATAGAGCTGGGATCCCGCGAGCCCGCGCGCGGACAGGAACGCCGCGAGCGGCCGCGTCTCGTCCTGTTGGATGTTGATCAGGAATTGATCCGGCGCGTCCGCCGGCAGCGTCGCGCGCCACTGCGCGAGCAGATCGCCGCGCAGAACGCCGAGCAGCAGCAGGGCGAGCACGCCGAGGCCGAGCGCGACGATCTGCCACAGACTGTGCCGGCGCCGGCGCACGAGGTTCGCGAGTCCCGCGCGCCAGGCGATTCCGACGCGCCGGCGCAGCCGCGCGACGAGCGCGAGCAGGCCGTGGCCGGCGAGCGCGAGCGCGGCCAGCGTCGCGCCGAAACCGGCGAGCGCCCAGGCCGTGAGCCGCCAGTCGCCGCTGCCCCAGGGCGCGAGCAGGCCGAGCGCGAGCGCGGCGTAGAGCAAAGTCGAGGCGGCGCGCGTCCGCGGCGGTTCGATCTCCGCGCGCAAGATGCGCACGGGCGGCACCTCGCGCAGCTCCAAGAGAGGCGCGAGCGCGAAGCCGGTGACGGCGGCGATGCCGCCGAAGAGGCCCTGCAGCGCCGGTCGCCACGAAGGCGGCGGCAGCGCCGTCTGCGTCCAGTCCGCGAGCAGCCCCGCGAGCACGAACTGCAGCAGGTAGCCCGCGATCGTGCCGAGCGCAGCGGCGAGCAGGCCGAGCAGCAGGAACTCGCCGCCGAGCAGCCAGGCGAGCTGAGCGCGCGTGGCGCCCAGCGTGCGCAATAGCGCGATGCCGTCGAAGCGGGCGCGCGCGAAGCTGCGCGCGGCGAGCAGGATCGCGACCCCGGACAGCGTCGTCGCGACCAGCGTCGCGAGCCCGAGGAACTGGCTCGCGTGAGTCATCGCCGCGCGGATCTCGGGCCGCGCGTCGCCGGGCGTCTGCCAGCGCGCGTGCGGCCCGGGCTCGACCGTGTGGCGAAAGCGCGCGACCGCAGCGCGCTCACCGGCGACGAGCAGGCCGTGCTGCACGCGGCTGCCCGGGGCAATTAGGCCCGTCGCCGGCAGATCGGCGAGGTTCATCAGCACGCGCGGCGCGATCGCGAAAAAGCTGCCGGCGCGATCGGGTTCGAGCAGGACGAGCTTCGTCGCCCGCAGCCTGGCCTCGCCGATCGCGAGCTCGTCGCCCAGCGCAAGCCCGAGGCGGCTCAGCAGACGCGGCTCGACCCAGGCTTCGCCGCGCGGCGGGATGCCGCCGGCGCGATGACCGGGCGCGAACGGCGCATCGCCGACGAGGAGCTCGCCGCGCAGCGGATAGCCCGCGCCGACCGCCTTCAGCTCTATGAGCTGCAGGTCCTTGCCGTGGGCGACGACGCTGCGCATCGCGAGGATCTCGCTGCTCGCAAGTCCCGCTGCCTGCGCCGCGTCGCGCGCGGCTGCCGGCAGCGGCTCGCTCGACATCAGCGCGAGATCGCCGGCGAGCAGCGCGCTGGCCTGCGCGTCCAGCGCGAGGCGCACGCGATCGGTGAAGGCGCCGACGGCCGTGATCGCGGCGACGGCGACGAGGGCGGCCAGCACGATGACGAGGCAGGGGGCGCTGCGCAGATCGCGCCGGCAGAGGCGGGCGGCGAGGCGCAGCGTCGCGGCGACGGACGGCGCGGGGCCCGCTTCAGTCATCCTGGATCTGCCCGTTGTGCAGGCGAATGCGGCGCTCGCAGCGGCGCGCGAGCCGCTCGTCGTGCGTGACCAGCACCAGCGTCGTGGCGGCCTCGCGATGCAGGCGGAGCATCAGCTCGATGACGGTCTCGGCCGTGCGCTCGTCGAGATTGCCGGTCGGCTCATCGGCGAGCAGCAGCGCCGGCCGCATGCAGTAGGCGCGCGCCAGGGCGACGCGCTGCTGCTCGCCGCCGGACAGTTGGCGCGGGTAGTGCGCGAGCCGGCCGCCGAGGCCGACCTCGACGAGCGTCGCGGTCGCCCGCTCGCGGGCATCGGCGGCGCCGCCGAGCTCGAGCGGCAGCATCACGTTCTCCAGCGCCGTGAACGCCGGCAGCAGATGGAACTGTTGGAACACGAAGCCGACGTGGCCGCGGCGCACGCGCGCGCGACCGTCCTCATCGAGCGCGCCGAGATCGTGACCCGCGAGCAGGACGCGGCCGGCCGTCGGCAGCTCGAGCCCGGCGAGCAGCGCGAGCAGCGTCGATTTGCCCGAGCCCGAGGCGCCGACGACGGCGACCGCGGCCGGGCGCGCGACCGTGAAATTGATATCATCGAGGACCGTCAGCGAGCCGCCGGGGCTCGCATAGCGCATGGTCAGGTGCTCTACGGTGAGGATGGTGTCGCGCATCTCGTCGCTGCTGGCGGGATTCTGTTTCAGTGTGGCGGTCATGGCAGCGGCCCCAGTGCCGGTGCTGCTCGTGCTGGGCGACAGTCTCAGCGCAGGTTACGGCATCGATCCGGACGAGGCCTGGCCGAGTCTGCTGCAGCGAAAGTTCGACAGCCTGGGCCAAGCGGTATCCGTGGTCAACGCGAGCATCAGCGGCGAGACCACGCGCGGCGGCTTGACGCGACTGCCGGGCTTGCTCGAGGCGCACCGGCCCGCGCTCGTCGTGCTCGAGCTCGGCGCCAACGATGGCCTGCGCGGGCTGCCGCTCGAGGAGTTCGCGCGCAACATGCAAGCCTTGGTCGAACGTGCCCAGGCGGCCGGGGCGGGCGTCGTGGTGCTGCCGATGGAAGTCCCGCCGAACTATGGTCGCGCCTACAGCGAAGGCTTCCGCGCCGTTTATGCGGACCTGCCGAGGCGCTTCGATGGCGTATCATTGGCGCCCTTCTTTCTGAAGGACGTGATGCTCGAGCCGACGCTGCTGCAGGCCGACGGCCTGCATCCGACCGCCGCCGCGCAGTCACGGATGCTGGAGACCGTGTGGCCGACCATCGAGGCCAGCTTGCGACAGCGGGAGTCGCCATGAAGTTTTGCAGCGAATGCGGATCGGCCTCCATCGCCTGGCAGGTGCCGGACGGCGACAACCGTCCGCGCCACATCTGCCTGGACTGCAATGCGGTCCATTACCAGAACCCGAAAATCGTCGTCGGCAGCATTCCGGAGTGGGAGGACCGCATCCTGCTCTGTCGCCGCGCGATCGCGCCGCGGCACGGCTACTGGACGCTGCCGGCAGGATTCATGGAGAACGGCGAGACGACGCCCGAGGCTGCCGAACGCGAGACGCTGGAGGAAGCGAACGCGCGCGTGGAAATCCTGCATCTGTACACGGTGCTCAACATCCCGCACACCAACCAGGTGTACATGATGTTCCGCTCGCGCCTGCTCGATCTCGACTACAGCCCCGGCAGCGAAAGCCTCGAAGTCGAGCTGTTCCGCGAGGAGGACGTGCCTTGGAGCCAACTGGCGTTCCCGACCATCGAGCAGACGCTGCGGCTCTATTTCGAAGATCGGCGCCGCGCCGAGTTCGGCGTCCATCTCGGCGACATCGGCCCGGACTGGCGCGACAAACGCTTCATCCGGCGGCGCCCGCGGGATTAGGCGCTGTTATTTTTGCCACAGAGAACACAGAGAACACAGAGGCAATGAATGTGCTTCGCGCTGCCACGGAGAATACCGAGGGCGGATTGATTGGGCCCGCGCCTCCGTGACTAGATCACGATTATTGGCGCCGACGCGGCAGAGACCGCGAACAATCTCTCCTTTTCTCGGTGTTCTCTGTGTTCTCGGTGGCAATGACGCGAACTCGACGACCGGCACCGCGCCGAATGCAGCAACGAGGTAAAAAGCCATGAGCGAGAAGACCCTGTTCACGCGGATCATCGAGCGCGAGATCCCGGCCGACATCATCTACGAGGACGAGCACTGCGTGGCGTTTCGCGACATCAATCCGCAGGCGCCGTTTCACGTGCTGGTGGTGCCGCGCCAGCCTATTGCGAAGGTCGCGGACGCGACGGCGGCGCATGCCGAGGTGCTCGGCCGGTTGCTGATCGCGGCCGCGGAGGTCGCGCGCCGGCACGGTCATGGCGATGCGTTCCGGCTCACGGTGAACAACGGCGCAGCAGCCGGACAGACGGTCTTCCATCTGCACGTGCACGTGCTGGCAGGCCGAAGCTTTAGCTGGCCGCCGGGCTGAGCAGCGTGCCCGGGGCCTGAACGTGGCGACGGCCGCGCAGGCGGCCGTCGGCGGGCGGTGGGGAAGCGAAGAAACCCTCAGCGCTTCATCGAATCGAAGAACTCGGCGTTGTTCTTCGTCGCCTTCAGGCGCTCGAGCAGAAACTCCATCGCCGCCAGCTCCTCCATCGGGTGGAGCAGCTTGCGCAGGATCCACATCTTCTGCAGCTCATCCGGATGCGTCAGCAGCTCTTCGCGACGCGTGCCGGAACGGTTGATGTTCACGGCGGGGAAGATGCGCTTTTCCGCGATCTTGCGATCGAGGTGCAGCTCCATGTTGCCGGTGCCCTTGAACTCTTCGTAGATCACGTCGTCCATGCGCGAGCCGGTGTCGATCAGGGCGGTCGCGATGATCGTGAGGCTGCCGCCTTCCTCGATGTTGCGTGCGGCACCGAAGAAGCGCTTCGGGCGCTGCAGCGCATTGGCGTCGACGCCGCCCGTCAGCACCTTGCCGGAGGCGGGCACGACGGTGTTGTAGGCGCGGGCGAGACGCGTGATCGAGTCGAGCAGGATGACGACGTCGCGCTTGTGCTCGACGAGGCGCTTCGCCTTGTCGATCACCATTTCCGCGACCTGCACGTGCCGGCTGGCCGGTTCGTCGAAGGTGCTGGAGATCACCTCGCCGCGCACCGAGCGCTGCATCTCCGTCACTTCTTCCGGGCGCTCGTCGATCAGCAGCACGATCAGGTAGCACTCGGGGTGGTTGATCGCGATCGAGTGCGCGATGCTCTGCAGAATCATCGTCTTGCCGGCCTTCGGCGGCGAAATGATCAGACCGCGCTGGCCCTTGCCGATCGGCGCGACCAGATCGATCACGCGCGGCGAGAGATCTTCGGTGCTGCCGTTGCCGAGCTCGAGGTTCAGCCGCTTCTGCGCGAACAGCGGCGTCAGGTTCTCGAACAGGACTTTGTTCTTCGCATTCTCCGGCGGTTCGAAGTTGATTTCGCTGACCTTCAGCAGCGCGAAATAGCGTTCTCCATCCTTCGGCGGGCGAATCTTGCCGGAGATGGTGTCACCGGTCCGCAGATTGAAGCGTCGAATCTGACTCGGGGAGACGTAGATGTCGTCGGGACCCGCGAGATAGGAACAGTCGGCCGAGCGTAGGAAGCCGAAACCGTCCTGCAGGATTTCGAGGACTCCGTCGCCGGAGATGTCCTCCCCCTTTTTCGCCTGGGCTTTCAGGATGCCGAAGATGACGTCCTGCTTGCGCGAGCGGGCGACCCCTTCGAGGCCGAGCTCGTCGGCGATCGCAATCAGCTCAGAGGCGGGCTTCTGCTTCAATTCGGTCAGATTCATTGCATGTACGGATAGCTTGGGTGACACGCGAGGCCGCAACCGGCAGGTCGGCGTGAAAGAGGTTTAACGGGTAGGTTGAAGAGCCTGGAACGGCTGTTCAGATGCTTGTGCTGCGAAAAATAGCACGCGCCCCCGGTGCCGTCTAGGCGGTCCCGGCCGGGGCAGTCCAGGCGGGACCGGGCGCTGGAAACGGGCCGCCGCTGCGGCCCTCGATCAGACGTTGCTGTCGATGAAAGTGGTGAGCTGGGATTTGGTCAGCGCGCCGACGTGGGTGGCGACGACGTTGCCGTCCTTGAACAGCATCAGCGTCGGGACGCCGCGGATGCCGTACTTCATCGAGGTCTGATGGTTGTCGTCGACGTCGAGTTTGGCGATGGTCAATTTGTCGTGATATTCGCTGGAGACCTCGTCTAGAATGGGGGCGATCATTCGGCACGGGCCACACCATTCTGCCCAGTAGTCCACCAGCACGGGCTTTGCGGATTTCAGTACGTCGGTCTCGAACGAGTCGTCCGTGACATAGACGATGTGCTCGCTGCTCATGTAATCGAAGCGCTCCAGTGGGGGGAATGTTGAAGGATTGTCTGCCCAAGGCCCGCTCCAGCGCAAGTACGCTGCCGGGCTGCGGCGCCACGCCCCGTTTCACTCTGTGGCTGGTGCTCGCGCTGCTCCTTGCGCTGCTCGCCGGCTGCGGTCAAAAGGGCGATCTCTACCTGCCCGACGAGTCTCCCGAAGACGCCGCCCGGCGCTGATCCGGGCCTTTCCGCCGGCACATCCGTGCCCGCAAGCCGAGAGCGAAGTCCCCGCGATGTACGAGTACCGGAACGGTCGTCTGCTGATGGACGGTATGCCGCTGGCGGAAATCGCCGCGCGCTACGGCACGCCTTGCTACGTCTATTCTCGCGCCGACATCGAAGCCGCGTACCGCGCCTACGATGAGGCCTTCGGCACGCGGCCGCACCACATTCACTACGCGGTGAAGGCGAATGCGAATCTCGCCGTGCTGAACCTGCTCGCCCGTCTCGGCTCGGGTTTCGACATCGTCTCGGCGGGCGAGCTCGCGCGGGTGCTCGCGGCCCGCGGCAGCCCGCGCGGCATCGTCTTTTCCGGAGTCGGCAAGACGATCGCCGACATGGAGGCGGCACTCGCAGCCGACATCGACGTGTTCAACGTCGAGTCGGCCGCCGAACTCGAGCGCCTCGACGCCGTCGCCGGCCGGCTCGGCCGCCGCGCGCGCATCGCCGTGCGCGTCAATCCCGACGTCGACGCGCGGACGCATCCCTATATTTCCACCGGCCTCGACGAGAACAAGTTCGGCGTACCGATGGCCGATGCGCTCGAGGTCTATCGCACGGCGGCGCGGCGCCCGCATCTGGAGGTGGTCGGCGTCGCCTGCCACATCGGCTCGCAGCTCACGACGCTGGCCCCCTTCGCGGACGCGATGGCGCGGATCATGGTGCTCGTCGGCCGTCTCGTCGATGCCGGTATTCCGCTTGCCCACGTCGATGCGGGCGGCGGGCTCGGCATCCGCTATCGCGACGAGACGCCGCCCGCCGTCGCGGACTACGTCGCGACGCTGTGTCGGGCAATCCCGCCGCCGTACGAGATCCACATCGAACCGGGCCGCTCGCTGGTCGGGGCGGCCGGCGTCCTGCTCACCACGGTCGAATATCTAAAGCGCACGCCGAAGCGGCATTTCGCGATCGTGGACGCCGCGATGAACGACTTGATCCGGCCGGCGCTCTACGAGGCCTGGCACGAGGTGCTGCCGCTGGAGGCGGCGCCCGGCATTCCCGAAGACCGCTACGACCTCGTCGGCCCGGTGTGTGAAAGCGGCGATTTTCTCGCCCAGGATCGCGCGCTGCGCCTGCGCCCCGGCACCCGCCTCGCCGTGCTGAGCGCCGGGGCCTATGGCCACGTGATGGCTTCGAATTACAACGCCCGGCCGCGCCCCCCCGAAGTCATCGTCGACGGGGGTGCCGCCCGTCTCGTGCGGCCACGGGAGTCGCTGGCCGCCCTGTATTCGAGCGAGGTCCTGCTGCCGGATGCCCCATGAAAGTGCGATTCGGCGTCGGCGGGCACCGCCGGGGTGCAATAATGCCGGCCGCTGGCCGCAGTCATCCGTAAATCAATTCCTTACGGCTGGCATACAAAATGCACTTTCGGCGCACACGCGCCGCGCCGGCGTGCGGTCCAATTTTTCGGCGAACGCATTCGTTTCATACGCTCAGCTCCGCCGGGCAGGCACCGGCGGAAAGCGCTGGACAGCCCTATACGCGCAGCGGGACGAGCCGGGGTCGACTCTCGAATCAAGCCATGGTCTGGAGGAAATAGCACATGTCCGTTGAAACGGTTCTGAAGACAATCAAAGACGAGGAGATCAGGTACGTCGACCTGCGTTTCACCGACACGCGCGGCAAGGACCAGCACGTCACGGTGCCGGCGCATCAGATCGACGCCGACGTCTTCGAGGACGGCAAGATGTTCGACGGTTCCTCGATCGCCGGTTGGAAGGGCATCCACGAGTCCGACATGATCCTCTCGCTCGATGCGTCGACGGCGGTCGTCGATCCCTTCTTCGAAGACAAGACGATAATCATCCGCTGCGACATCCTCGAGCCCTCGACCGGCCAGGGCTACGGGCGCGACCCGCGCTCGGTCGCCAAGCGTGCCGAGGCCTATCTGAAGGCCAGCGGCATCGCGGACACCGCCTACTTCGGGCCCGAGCCCGAGTTCTTCATCTTCGACGACGTCCGCTACAAGCAGGAGATGCGCGGCGGGTTCTACGAGATCGATTCCGACGAGGGCTACTGGAGCTCGGCGAAAAAGATGGACGGCGGCAATCCCGGTCACCGTCCGGGCATCAAGGGCGGCTATTTCCCCGTGCCCCCGGTCGATTCGCTGCAGGACATCCGCTCCGCGATGTGCAACGTGCTGGAGCAGATGGGGCTGCCGGTCGAAGTCCATCATCATGAGGTGGCAACGGCCGGCCAGTGCGAAATCGGCACGCGCTTCGACACGCTGGTGAAGCGCGCCGATTCCACGCAGCTCCTGAAATACGTCGTGCACAACGTCGCGCACAGCTTCGGCAAGACCGTGACCTTCATGCCGAAGCCGCTGGTCGGCGACAACGGCAGCGGCATGCACGTGCACCAGTCTCTCGCGAGAGGCGGCACCAATCTGTTCGCGGGCGACGGCTACGGCGGTCTGTCCGAAACGGCGCTGCACTACATCGGCGGCATCATCAAGCACGCGCGCACCTTGAACGCCTTCACCAATGCGAGCACGAACAGCTACAAGCGTCTGGTGCCGGGCTTCGAAGCGCCGATCATGCTCGCGTATTCCGCGCGCAATCGCTCGGCTTCGATTCGCATTCCGTGGATCAGCAATCCGAAGGGCCGGCGCATCGAGGTGCGCTTCCCGGATCCGACGGCGAACCCTTATCTGGCCTTCGCCGCGATGATGATGGCGGGCCTGGACGGCATCAAGAACAAGATCGATCCCGGCGCGCCGATGGACAAGGATCTCTACGATCTGGAACCGGAGGAAGCCAAACACATCCCGACCGTGAGCCATTCGCTCGACATGGCGCTGGATTACCTCGATCGCGATCGCGAGTTCCTGAAAGCCGGCGGCGTATTCTCCGACGACATGATCGATGCGTACATCGAGCTGAAGATGGCCGAAGTCACGCGTTTCCGCATGACGCCGCATCCGGTCGAATTCGAGATGTACTATAGCTGTTGAGCGCGTCCGCGCGTGACCGCGGCCTGGCTCCGCCGCGGCGAAGCCAGGTCCTGCGATGCCTTGTTGCCATGGCCGCGCGCGACTATCCTCGGCCGCATGCGCGCGACGCTAACGCTGCTGCTGCTGCTGTTCTGCCTGTCGCTGCCTGGCACGCAGGCGGCCGACGCCTGGCGCTCGATCGACGCAGAGGGCAACGTCGAATACTCGGACACCCCGCGTCCCGGCGCGGTCCGCATCGAGTTGCCCGAGCCGCGCACGGTGCCCGCCCGCCTGCCCGAGCCGGTCGCAGAGACGCTGCCGGCGACGGCCGAGGAAACCACGCGGGAGCTGCCGCGCAATGCGGTCGCTTATCGCGAGATCGCGATCGTCGATCCCGCCAATGACGACACCTTGCGCGACAACGGCGGCAATCTCCTCGTGTCCGTGCGCTTGAAGCCGGCGCTGCAGAAGCAGTTCGGCCATCGCCTGCAACTGCTGCTCGACGGTGCGGTCTACGCGACCGGAGCGGTGAGCAACTTTGCGATTACCGAGCTCGACCGCGGCACGCACACGGTGCAGGCCGTGGTGCTAGGCCTCGACGGTGCGCCGCTCGCAAGCTCGGCGCCCGTGACCTTTCATTTGCACCGGACCTCGATCCTTCAGCTCGAACGCCAGCGCGCCGCGAAGAAGGCCGCGGACAAGGCCAAGGACGCGCAGCGCTGATCGCGCCGCGGCCGCGCGTTTAGGGAAGCGCCGAACGGGTTCGTGCTGGATTCATCGAGCGTCGGCGAGCCCGGCGCCTCGCGAGCGGGGCATCCGTGACCTGCGAAGCGCCGCGCTTGCAGAGTCTGCTTGGATTGGTCCGTTTCGTGCAGCCTTTCTCGACTGACGCCCCGGCACGGGCAGCGCTGCCGGTGAATCCGACCCGAAATGACGCCAACTGCTTGTCTTTTCAGGGCCAGCGCGAACGCTGATGGACTCGGAGACAGGGACCCCGTAGCAATATTGCACCATATTGGCTCATGACCTTTCGGGCACGCATGTTCAACGAGCACGACGGCATTGCCGTACTGAACCAGCTCGCGACCGCCGTCATCCAGCTCGACGCGCAGCTACGCGTGCGCGAAGCGAACCCTGCCGCCGAGAACTTGATCATGACGAGCATCCACAAGCTGCGCGGCCTGTGCCTCGAGAAGCTCTTTCCGGGTCAGCACGACTTCCTCGCCGCGGTGACCCAGGCCGTCCGCGATCATCGTTCCTTCACCGAACGCGATTTGCAGTTGACCCGGCCCAACCTGGAACCGATGCGCGTGGATTGCATCGTCTCGCCGCGCCAGAGCGGCGACGGCGCCCACGGCGTGGTGCTCGAATTGACGAGCACGGAGCGCCAGCAGCGCATCCAGGCCGAAGAGAACAAGCTGATCCAGAATCAGATCAGCACGGCGCTGATGCAGGGGCTCGCGCACGAAGTGAAGAATCCGCTCGGCGGCATCCGCGGCGCGGCACAGTTGCTCGAGCGCGAGCTGACCGATCCGCAGCAGCGCGAGTACACGCAGATCATCATCGGCGAGGCCGACCGGCTGCGTAAGCTCGTCGATCGCATGCTCGGGCCGCGCAGCGTGCTGCAGCCGACGGAATTCAACGTGCACGAGGTGCTCGAACACGTGCGCCAGGTCGTGGAAATGGAGGCGAGGGGACGCATCGCGATCCATCGCGACTACGATCCGAGCCTGCCCGATCTACAGGCCGATCGCGATCTGCTGATTCAGGCTTTCCTCAATCTCGTGCGCAACTCCGTGCAGGCGCTCGGCGAGAGAGGCGGCAACATCACGCTGCGCACGCGCGCGCAGCGCAAATTCACCATCGGCAGCCGGCTGCACCGGCTCGTGATCCGAGTGGAGGTCCTCGATGACGGGCCAGGCGTCGATCCGGCGCTTGCCGGCAGCATCTTCTTCCCGATGGTGTCCGGGCGAGCCGAGGGCTCCGGGCTCGGGCTGCCGATCGCGCAGTCGCTGGTGAATCGTCAGGGCGGCCTCATCGATTTCACGAGCGCGCCGGGCAATACGGTTTTCACGGTTTGGCTACCCATGAGGAATGTGCCATGAACAGGCAGCCGGAAGTGTGGATCATCGACGACGACAGATCGATCCGCTGGGTCCTCGAGAAAGCGCTGTCACAGGCGACGATCGCCACTCACAGTTTCGAGAGCGCCGACAAGGCGCTCGCGCGCCTGAAGCGCGAACGACCCGACGTCATCATCACCGACATCCGCATGCCGGGCACGGACGGGCTCGCGCTGCTCGACCAGGTCCAGCAGTCCGCGCCCGCGCTGCCGGTGATCGTCATGACGGCCTATGCCGATCTCGATCGCGCGGTCGCGGCCTATCAGGGCGGCGCCTTCGAGTATCTGCCCAAGCCCTTCGACGTCGACGAAGCGGTCGCGATCGTGCGCCGCGCGCTCGCGAAAGCGGACGAAAGCCTGCTGCCGCCGCCGGCCGCCGAAGCGCCGCGCGTGTCGGCCGAGATCATCGGTGCCGCCCCGGCGATGCAGGAAGTCTTCCGCGCGATCGGTCGCCTGTCGAAGTCGAACATGACGGTGCTGCTGACCGGCGAATCCGGCACCGGCAAGGAGCTCGTGGCTCGCGCGCTGCACCGGCATTCGCCGCGCGCGGCGCAGCCCTTCATCGCGCTGAACACGGCGGCGATCCCGCGCGAGCTGCTCGAATCCGAGCTCTTCGGCCATGAACGCGGCTCCTTCACCGGCGCGACGGCGCAGCGCGTCGGACGCTTCGAACAGGCGGACGGCGGTACCTTGTTCCTCGATGAAATCGGCGACATGCCGGCCGAGCTGCAGACCCGCCTCCTGCGCGTGCTGGCCGAAGGCGATTTCTACCGCGTCGGCGGCCATCACCCGGTGCACGTCGACGTGCGCGTGATCGCGGCGACGCATCAGGATCTCGAGCGGCGCGTCAAGGAGAACACTTTCCGCGAAGACCTGTTCCATCGCCTGAACGTGATCCGCCTGCAGCTACCGCCGCTGCGCGAGCGCGTCGAGGACATCCCCGAGCTCGCCGAGCATTTCCTGCGCATGACCGCAAAGGAGCTCGACGTGGAGCCGAAGCGCCTGTCGCCGAAGGCGCTGGAAGCCTTCCGTGCCTACGCCTGGCCGGGCAATGTGCGCCAGCTCGAGAACGTGTGCCGGCGCGTGACGATCATGGCGCCGACGCAGGCCATCGAGGTCCACGACCTGCCGCGCGAGCTCACCGTCGATCCCGCGACCGAGACCGTGCAGGTCGATCGGCTCGGCACCGACTGGGAAGTGGCGCTGCGCCGCTGGGCCGAGCACCACGCACAGTCCTCGCCCGTGCCGATCCTCGACGAAGCCGTCCCGAAGTTCGAGAAGACGATGATCCGCGTCGCACTCGCGCGCACCCACGGCCGCCGCCACGACGCCGCCCGCCTCCTCGGCTGGGGCCGCAACACGCTGACCCGGAAGATCAAGGAATTGGGCTTGGAGGTTTGAAGTAAAGAAAGAATCTAGCCACGGAGGGCACGGAGGACACGGAGGAAAAAAAGGAATTGACCGAGAGGCTCCGTAACGCAGTCGCTGAATGAGGCGCAAGCATCGCGGAGGCATCGGCTCAATCAATCTCTTCCCTCCGTGTCCTCCGTGGCTAGATTTTTTTCTTCAAACCTCGCGCAGCCAGCGCGCGACGCGCGGCGCGAAGTAGCTCAGGACGCCGTCGGCGCCGGCGCGCTTGAAGGCGAGCAGGGATTCGAGTGCGACGGCGCGCTCGTCGAGCCAGCCGTTCTGCGCGGCGGCCATCAGCATCGCGTATTCGCCGCTGACCTGATAGGCGAAGGTCGGCATGCCGAACTCGTCCTTCACGCGGCGCACGACGTCGAGATAGGGCATGCCGGGTTTGACCATTACCATATCGGCCCCCTCGGCGATGTCGAGCGCGACTTCGCGCAGCGCCTCGTTGCCGTTGCCGGGATCCATCTGGTAGGTGTGCTTGCCGCCCTTGCCGATGTTCGCCGCCGAGCCGACGGCGTCGCGAAAAGGACCGTAGAACGCCGAGGCGTACTTCGCCGAATAGGCCATGATGCGAGTGTTGACGAAGCCTTCGTGCTCCAGCGCGTCGCGAATGGCGCCGATGCGGCCGTCCATCATGTCCGAAGGCGCAACGATGTCGACGCCGGCGCGCGCCTGCGACACGGCCTGCTTGACCAGCACCTCGACCGTCACTTCGTTCAGGACGTAGCCGTTCGCGTCGAGCACGCCGTCGTGGCCGTGGGTGGTGAAGGGATCGAGGGCGACGTCGGTCATTACGCCGATCGCCGGCACCGCGTCCTTGATTGCGCGCGTCGCGCGCTGCGCCAGGCCATCGGGATTGAAGGCCTCGCGCCCGTCCTCGGTCTTGCGCGCTGGCGGCGTCACCGGAAACAAAGCGACGGCGGGAATGCCGAGCGCCGCGAGCTCCTTCACGTGCTCGACCAGCAGATCGATGCTGAGCCGCTCGATGCCCGGCATGCTGCCGATCGGCTCGCGCTGGCCGCGTCCCTCGCAGACGAACAGCGGACAGATCAGATCGTCGACGCTCAGCGTGTGCTCGCGCATCAGGCGACGCGTGAACGCGTCCGCCCGCATGCGGCGCGGGCGATGACGGGGAAAGGCGGCAGGCGGGTGCATCGGCATCGAAATCTCCCGGGCAGCGAACGACGCCGCCAGTATACGGATCCCGCCGGTATCCGGACGGGTCGGTGACACTGGATAGGTTGTCTTTGCCACCGAGAACACCGAGAACACAGAGGAAGATGGAAATGTAGATTGGGCTGACGCAGGAAGCCCAACGTCTCGCGGAGTCCCCTGACATGCCCGATCCCGGATTCGCTGCGCTTCATCCGGGGTACAAAAGATCGCCCGTGGGCTTCGAGCAATTCCTTTCCCTCGGTGTTCTCTGTGTTCTCGGTGGCAAGAACGGCCTATCCGGCTGCAGTCGCTTGCAGGCCGGATTCCACCGCGCTTCTTCCGGGCTACGGCTCGCTGCGACCCGCTTGCTGCGGCAGTTCGGCGCAGCGCGCTTCGATCCAGGCCTCGACTTCGTTCGTCAGCTCGGCGGCGCTGCGGCCCGTCGGATCCAGTGCCGGGCCGATCACGACGTCGATCATGCCGGCTTGCTTGCGCATCGTGTTGCGCGGCCAGAACACGCCGGCGTTGTGCGCGACGGGCACGATCGGGCAGCCGGCCTGCAGGGCGAGCGCGGCGCCGCCGGCGCTGTAGCGCCCGCGCTGGCCGACCGGTATGCGCGTGCCTTCGGGAAAAATCAGCACGAACCAGCCGGCCTCGATGCGGCGCTTGCCTTCGACGAGTAGATGGCGCAGCGCCTTCGCGCCGGCCGCGCGATCGATGGCGATCGGGTTCAGGCTCGCCAGTCCCCAGCCGAAGAACGGCATGTGCAGCAGCTCCTTCTTCAGTACCTGGGACTGCGGGGGAAAGATCATCTGCAGGGTGATCGTCTCCCACGCCGACTGGTGCTTGCACAGGATCACGCTCGCCCGATCCGGGATGTGCTCGGTGCCGGTCACGCGCCAGCCCAGGCCGCAGGTCACGCGCAGCCACCAGATCGCGAAGCGCGACCAGCGCGTGATCACGTAGTAGCGCCAGCGTCGCGGCAGCGGCAGGATCAGGATGCCGACGAGACCGAAGAACACGGTGACCGGCGCGACGCCGAGATAGAAGAGCAGCGAACGCAGCGTCGTCAGCATGTTCAGGGTCCCGGGCAGCGCAGGCGGTTCACGACCGCCGCGAGATCGGGGTAGACCGCGAGGCGCTCGTGCGCCGGCAGCTTGGTGGCGGTCTCGCGGCCGTGACCGGTCTCGACCAGCACGGCGCGCGCACCGACCGCGCGCGCGGCCTGCATGTCGCTCAAGCGATCGCCGATGAAGATCGCGTCGTGCAGCGAGGTGCCGGTGCGTTCCGCGATGCTTTCGAGCAGGCCGGGCTTCGGCTTGCGGCAGTGGCAGCCGTCGTCCGGGCCGTGCGGGCAGAACAGGATGCCGTCGATGCGCCCGCCGCAGCGCTTGACCTCGGCGTGCAGCTTGGCGTGGATGCGGTGGAGTTGTTCGATGTCGACGAGGCCGCGGGCAAGACCGGACTGGTTAGACACCACGTAGATCGTGAAGCCCATCTGCGAGGCCGCGGCGAGCGCCTCGATGCTGCCGGGGATCGCGCGCCACTCCTCCGGCGACTTGATGAACTCCGGCGAGTCCTCGTTGATGACGCCGTCGCGATCGACGATCAGGAGCCGCATATCGGGTTACTGTTGAGCACCGATGAGCCCGACGTCGGCGACGCGCAGGAACAGCCCCTGTAGCCGCGCGAGCAGGCGCAGGCGGTTCTCGCGCAGCGCGGCGTCGTCCGCCATCACGAGCACGCCGTCGAAGAACGCGTCGACCGGCTCGCGCAGGGCCGCGAGCCGCGCGAGCCACGCGCCGTAATCCGTCTCGATCGCGCCCGCGTCCAGCGTCTGCGCCAGGGTCGCGAGCTCGGCGCCGAGGCGCTGCTCGGCCGCGGCGACGAACAGCGCGGGATCCACGCTGCCGGCCTCGGCGCGCGCCGATTTCTTCAAGAGATTGGAGATGCGCTTGTTGGCGGCGGCCAGGGCTTGGGCCTCCGGCAGCGCCAGGAAGGACTCGACCGCCGCGACGCGACGCGCGAGATCGAGCGGGCTCGTCGGCTTGACCGCGAGCACTGCATCGACGACGTCCGCGCGCGTCCCGCGCTCGGCGAAGTAAGCGCGCGAGCGTTCGAGCACGAAATCGAAGACCTCGGCCGCGGTGCCGGCTGCGATCTTCTCCGCATAGGCCGTCGCGGCCTCGTCCAGGGCCGCCGCGAGATCGAGCGGCGACTCGCCCTCGATGCAGATGCGCAGCGCGCCCAGCGCCGCGCGGCGCAGCGCATAGGGGTCCTTGTCGCCGGTCGGCGCGGCGCCGATGCCGAAGATGCCGACCAGCGAGTCGAGTTTCTCGGCCAGCGCGACGGCGCGGCCGGCCGGCGAGGCCGGGATCGCGTCGCCGGCGTAGCGCGGCTGGTAGAACTCGCCCAGCGCGGTCGCGACGGCGGCGGGCTCGCCGTCGTGGGCGGCATAGTACGCGCCCATCGTGCCCTGCAGCTCCGGAAACTCGCCGACCATCTCCGACAGCAGATCGCAGCGCGACAGCTCGCCGGCCCGGCGCGCGAGCGCGGGATCGGCGCCGAAAGCGGGCGCGAGGCCGGCGGCGAGCGCGGCGACGCGGGCGGTCTTGTCGAGCAGCGAGCCGAGGCGACGTTCGAATACCATCTCGCCGAGCCGCGGCAGACGCGCGGCGAGCGGCTGGCTGCGGTCCTTGCGCCAGAAGAACGCGGCATCGCTGAGCCGCGGTCGGATCACGCGCTCGTTGCCGTCGCGGATCGCTTCGGGGCGCGGGCTGTCGATGTTCGCGATGGTGATGAAACGGTTCTGCAGGCTGCCGTCGGCATTCTCCAAGGGAAAGTATTTCTGATGTCCCTGCATGCTCGCGACCAGCGCCTCGCGCGGCAGCTCGAGAAAATGCGTCTCGAAGCTGCCGACGATCGGCGAGGGCCATTCGACCAGCGCGGTGACTTCGGTCAGCAGCGCTTCGTCGATCAGCGGGCGGCCGCCGGCAGCCGCGGCCGCGTCGTGCACCAGCGCCCGCACGCGCTCGCGGCGGGTCGCGAAGTCCGCGATCACCTTGCCGCGCGTCTCCAGCAGCGCGACGTAGTCGGCCGGCGCCGGAATCGCAAAGATCTGCTCGCCCAGATAGCGATGCCCCTGCGTGAGTCGTCCGGCCGGGATCCCGAACACTTCCATCGGGATCACTTCGCTGCCGTGGAGCGCGACCAGCCAGTGCACCGGGCGCACGAACTCGGCCTCGCCGCTGCCCCAGCGCATGCGCTTGGGGATCGGCAGCGCGGCCAGGGCCTCGCGCAGAAACTCGGGCAGGAGCTCGGCGAGCGGGCGGCCGGGCGCCAGCGCGCGGTAGATCAGCCACTCGCCCCTATCGGTCGCGAGCAGGGAAAGTGCCGCGAAGTCCACGCCGCAAGCGCGCGCGAAACCGAGTGCGGCCGGCGTCGGCCGGCCGTCCCGATCGAAAGCGGCGGCCTTGGCCGGCCCGCGCTTTTCGATCTGCTGCGCGGGCTGCGTCGCGGCGAGTCCTTCGACCAGCACCGCGAGGCGACGCGGCGTCGCATAGGCACGGCTGGCGATGAAGGCGAAGCGGGCGTTGCCGAGGCGCGCGACGAGCTCGGTGTGCAGCGCCGCCGACAGTACCGGCAGGGCCTTCGGCGGGAGCTCCTCGGTACCGATCTCGATCAGGAGATCGCGCGGCAGATCGCGGCCGTCGCTCATGGGCTCGCCCCTGCGGCGCGCGCGGCCGCGGCCGGCAGCATCGGAAAGCCGAGCGCCTCGCGCGCGGCGTAATAGGCTTCGGCGACGGCTCGCGCGAGCGTGCGCACGCGCAGGATGTAGCGCTGGCGCTCGGTCACCGAGATCGCGCGGCGCGCATCGAGCAGATTGAAGGTGTGCGAGGCCTTCACCATCATTTCGTAGGCCGGCAGCGGCAGGTTCGCGGCGATCAGGCGGGTCGCCTCCGCCTCGCAGTGATTGAACCAGCCGAAGAGGATTTCGACGTTCGCCTGCTCGAAGTTGTAGGTCGACATCTCGACCTCGTTCTGGTGGTAGACGTCGCCGTAGGTGATCGTGCGGCCGTCGTGACGCGTCCAGGTGAGGTCATAGACCGAGTCGACGCCCTGCAGGTACATCGCGATGCGCTCGAGGCCGTAGGTGATCTCGCCG